>NZ_AXAY01000001.1 GCF_000473045.1 Bradyrhizobium sp. WSM3983
GCAGCCATCGGCTCGACGCTCTTACGTTCGCCCGGCAATATCAAGCCGGTGCAATAGTCACGCAGCGGCCTCATCCGCACTGCCTGACCGATCACACTTCCAAGCCCAGCTACATAGGCCGCAAACCGTGCCCCGCTGCTTTCACCCTGATTGAGATCCATCTGGCCCTCCGCATGCCAAATATTGAATCTCCTCAAATATTTGATTCTCCGCCCACCGCGGCCGCGACCGAATGACTCAGTAAGATTAGCCGAAGGCGTAACCCACCCTACAAAACCGTCTCAGCCCTTCGGCGCCTGCTTTTCCGACGCAGTTGCCGGCTTGCCGCCGGCGCCGACCACGCGCACCTGGTCGCCGTCGGACAAGCCGTCCGGCGGCGCCGCGATGATGCGGTCGTCGGGCGCGATGCCCGAGGCAAGCTCGATCTCCTTGCCGAGATCGCGGGCGATGGTCACGGTCTTGAACTGCACCTTGTCGTCGGAGCCCACGGTCGCAACGCGCAGGCCGTTGCTGTTGAAGATCAGGGCACTGGCGGGAATGCTGAGCGGCGCGGAATCGCGCTGCAGGTTCAGCTTCACGCTGGCGTAGCCGCCGGGCATCAGCTCGCCGCTCGAATTGTCCAGGCCGAGCTGCATGCGCGTGGTGCCCGAGGCGACGTCGACCGCCTGCGAGGAGGCCTCCACCGTGGCCTGGAACGTCCGGTTCGGGTAATCCGGCATCACCATGGTGGCCTTGGCCCCCATCTTGATCGCCGGCACGTAGTTCTGGGGCACGTTGACGTAAACGCGCAGCTTGGTGATGTCGGAGACCACGAACATCGCCGGACCCGAACCGCCGCCGGCGTTGATCAGCGCACCGACGTCGGTGTCGCGCGCCGTGACCACGCCGTCGAACGGCACGGTGATCTTCTTGTAGCCGGCGAGCGCCTCGAGCCGCTCGACATTGGCCTGCCCGGAATGGACGGCGGCGTTCTTGTTGGAGAGATCGGCGGTGCGCTCGTCGATCTCCTGTGCCGAGACGAAATTGGAGGCCACCAGCGTCTTGCGGCGGTTGAGCGTTGCCTCCGACAGCCTGGCGCTGGCCTGCTGGCTGGCGAGGTCGGCGCGGGCCTGCAAGAGCTGCTGGTCGAGGTCGGGCGCCTCGATCTCGGCGATCACCTGCCCTGCCTTGACGCGGGCACCGATGTCGGCGCTCCAGCTTTTCAGATAACCGGAGACGCGCGCGAAGATCGGGGCGCGGTAATAGGCCTCAAGCCGCCCCGGCAGGTCGATGGTGGAATTAAGCGCCTTGGCGGTGGGCAGCGTGACCGCAACGCTGGGAACGGCCTGGTCATCGGTCCATTCCTTCAGCTTGGAGCTTTGGTCCTCGCGAGCCCGGATGCCGGTGCCGACCACGAGGCCTGCCGCAATCAGCGCCACCACGCTGAAAATGCCCAGTTTCCGGCGCGACACCGGGGAGCGGGATTCAGTGGGCGACATGCGGAGTCTCCAATGGGGCGGCGGCTTTGGCGCCTTGTTTCTTGTGTACCATGCTGAACACCACGGGAACAAACATCAGCGTGGCGAAAGTTGCAAAGATCAGGCCGCCAATCACGGCGCGGCCAAGTGGCGCATTCTGCTCGCCACCCTCGCCGAGCCCCAGGGCCATCGGCGCCATGCCGATGATCATGGCGAGTGCGGTCATCAGCACCGGCCGAAACCGGACGAAGCCGGCTTCCAGCGCGGCCGCGATGGGGTCGCCCAGCTCCTCATAGCGCTCGCGGGCAAAGGAGATCACCAGCACGCTGTTGGCGGTGGCAACGCCCATGCACATGATGGCGCCGGTGAGCGCCGGCACCGACAGCGTGGTCTGGGTCGTGAACAGCATCCAGACGATGCCGGCGAGCGCGGCCGGCAGCGCCGTGATGATCACGAACGGATCGGACCAGGACTGGAAGTTCACGACGATCAGGAAATAGATCAGCACGACGGCGCCGAGCAGGCCGAACAGAAGACCGGTGAAGGCGCTGTTCATGGTCTGCACTTGACCAAGCAACGCCACGGAGGAGCCCTTCGGCACGTCTCTGGCGGTGTCGGCGATGGCCTGGCGGATGTCGGTTGCGACAGCACCGAGATCGCGGCCCGACGTCGTGGCAAAGATCTGCACGAGGTTTTGAATGTCGTATTGCGACACCACCGCGCTCGAGGTTGCACGCTTGATGTCGGCGATGCCGCCGAGGATCGGCGACTGCGAGGCGCCGGCCGCGGTGATCGGCAGCGTCTGCAACGCGCTGAGCGAATCGATCTGATATTGCGGCGTCTGCATCACGATCGAATAGGACACGCCGTTATCGGGATTGAGATAGTAAGTCGGCGCCACTTGTGACGAGCCGGCGAGATTGACGACGAGGCTGTTGGTGACGTCGCGCTCGGTCAGGCCGACATATTGCGCGCGGGTGCGATCGACATCGATATTGAAGGTCGGCAGGTTCGGCGATTGCTGGATGCGGGCATCTGCAACGCCTGGAATGCGGCGGACCCTGGCGAGCAACTTGTTGGCGTAGGCAAAGTTGCCGTCGAGATTGGCCCCGCGGATTTGCAAGTCGATCGGCGCCGGCGCGCCGAAATTCAGGATCTGGCTGACGATGTCGGCCGGCAGGAAGGCGAAGCTGACGCCCGGGAACAGCCGTGGCAGCTGCTCACGCAGCACCTTCACATGCTCTTCGGTCGGCTTGTGACCTTCCTTCAGCTTGATCTGGATGTCGCCGTCCTGCGGACCGATCACGCCGGTGTTGTTGTAGGTCATGTTGATGCCGGAGATCGGCATGCCGATGTTGTCGGTCATGGTCTCGATCTCGCCCGGAATCAGCTTGCGCACCGCCTTCTGCACGTCCGCGAGCTGGTTGGCGGCCTCCTCGACGCGGGTGCCGACCTGGGTGCGCACATGCATCAGGATGTTGCCGGCATCGACGGCGGGGAAGAAATTGCGCCCCAAGAACGGCACCAGCGCGAAGGACGCACCGACCACGCAGAGGAATCCGATCACGAACACTGCGCGGTGTGCAAGGGCGAGCCCGAGGAAGTTATGGTAACCGCCACGAATGCGCTCGAAGCGTGCCTCGAAACCGCGCTGAAACCACACGAGCGGATTGCGCGATTTCGGCGGCTCGCCCTCATGATGGACATGGGCCTGCAGCAAATAGTTCGCCATGGTCGGCACAAGCGTGCGCGACAGGATGAACGACCAGATCATCGCGAACATCACCGCTTCGGCCATCGGCACAAACAGGAAGCGCGCGACGCCGGTGAGAAAGAACATCGGCACGAATACGATGCAGATACAGAGCAGCGAGACAAAGGCCGGCGTCACGATCTGGTTGGCGCCGTCGAGGATCGACTGCTCGACCGGCTTGCCCTGCTCGAGATGATAATTGATATTCTCGATGGTCACCGTGGCGTCGTCGACGAGGATGCCGACCGCTAGCGCAAGGCCGCCGAGCGTCATGATGTTGAGCGTCTCGCCGATCGCCGACAGCATGACGATGGCACCGAGCACGGACAGCGGGATCGAGACCGCGATGATGACGGTCGAGCGCCAGCTGCCGAGGAACAGCAGGATCATCACGCTGGTGAGCAGCGCCGCGATCACGCCTTCGAAGGCGACGCCCTGGATCGCGCCGCGGACGAACACCGACTGGTCGCCGATGAACCCGACCTTCAGCGCGTCCGGCATCTGGTCCTTGACGTCAATCACCTTCTGCTTGATGCCGGCGATGATATCGAGCGTCGAGGTCGCGCCCGCCTTCAGCACCATCATCAGCACCGAACGGTTGCCGTCGACGTGGACGATGTTGGTCTGCGGCGGATTGCCGTCGCGCACGGTGGCGACGTCGCGCACATAGACCATCGCACCGTTGACGGTCTTGATCGGCAGATTGCCGAGCTCGTCGATCTTGAGTGGCGAGTTGTTGAGCTGGATGCTGTACTCGAAGGTGCCGATCTTCTGGGTGCCGACCGGCGTGATCAGGTTCTGGGCCGCGAGCGCATTGGCGACGTCCTGGCCGGACAGGCCACGGGCCTGCAGCGCGGTCGGGTCGAGGTCGATCTGGACCTGGCGCTGCTTGCCGCCGAACGGATACGGGATCGCCGCACCGGGCACGGTGACGAGCGGCGTGCGCAGCTGGTTGATTCCGATGTCGGCGAGGTTCTGTTCGGTCAGGCCGTCGCCCGACAGCGCCACCTGGATGATCGGCACGGTGGAGGCGGAGTAGTTCAGGATCAAGGGCGGCGTCGCGCCCGGCGGCATCTGCTTCAGCAGCGTCTGCGAGATCGCCGTAACCTGCGCATTGGCGGTGCGGATGTCGACATTGGGCTGGAAGAAGATCTTGATGATGCCAAAGCCGTTATAGGAATTGGCGGTGATGTGCTCGATGTCGTTGACGGTCGTCGTCAGCGCCCGCTGGAACGGCGTGGTGATGCGGCCCGACATCTGGTCGGGCGGCAGGCCGGTGTACTGCCAGACCACACCGATCACGGGGATGCGGATGTCCGGAAAGATGTCGGTCGGCGTCCGCAGAGCCGCAAGCGGCCCGATGATCAGAAGCAGGAGCGCCAGCACGACAAACGTGTAGGGCCGGCTCAGGGCAATACGAACCAGAGCAATCATTCGTCAGGCAATTCCAAAACAGGGGACAGGGAACACCCCCGCGGGTTCCTCGGCTGATTTAGCCGAACACCGCCGAAATGGCTAATGGGCAGCGCGTCACGCGCGGTCACTTCCCTGCTATTGCATAGCGAAATCGCATTCCAGATATGCAGCCTCTGGCCAAAAGATTACAGAGAGGGCTTTCAACCACGTAAAAAAGCGGCGCCCGGAGGCGCCGCTTTCAGAACAGGTATCGTCTTCAGGCTTACGCCGCGCGGACGTTGGTCAGGAACTTGCTGACCTCGGTCTTCAACCGGGTCGAGTCGTTGGACAGCATCTGTGCCGCCGACAGCACCTGCGAGGAGGCCGTGCCGGTCTCGGTCGCACCGCGCTGCACGTCGGTGATGTTGGAGGAGACCTGCTGGGTGCCGTGGGCCGCCTGCTGCACGTTGCGGGCGATTTCCTGGGTCGCGGCGCCCTGCTCTTCCACTGCGGCGGCAATCGCCGAGGAGATTTCCGAGAGTCGCTCGATGGTCGAGGAGATCTCCTTGATGGCGCCGACCGAGTCGTTGGTCGCCGCCTGGATGCCGGAGATCTGCTGGCCGATCTCGCCGGTCGCCTTGGCGGTCTGCTCGGCGAGTGCCTTCACCTCAGATGCGACCACCGCGAAGCCGCGGCCGGCCTCACCGGCGCGCGCCGCTTCGATGGTGGCGTTCAGCGCCAGCAGGTTGGTCTGGCCGGCGATGGTGTTGATGAGTTCGACGACGTCGCCGATGCGGGAGGCGGCCTTCGAGAGCTCACTGACGCGTTCGGTGGTGGCGCGGGCCTGGCCGACGGCGTCACCGGCCATCCGCGCCGATTCCTGCACCTGACGGCTGATCTCGCCCACGGAAGAGGCCATCTCTTCGGTCGCCGAGGCCACCGACTGCACGTTGGTGGAGGCTTCTTCGGAAGCCGCGGCAACCGTGGTCGCCAGACGCTGCGAGCGGTCGGCGGTCCCGGTCAGCGTCGAGGCCGAGGCTTCGAGTTGGGTCGAGGCCGACGACACGGTCTGGACGATCTCGCCAATCATCGTTTCGAATTCGCGGGTGACGTTGTCGACGCGGCGGCCGCGCTCGATCTTGGCCTCGGCATCGGCCGCAGCGGCCTCGTCGGCGGCCTTCTTGGCGATCAGCGCCTCCTTGAAGACCTGGAGCACGTCGGCCATGGCGCCGATCTCGGTCTTATCGCCGCGATGCGGGACTTCGGCGGACAGGTCGCCCTTGCCCAGCGCCTGCATCGGCTCGATGATCGAGTTGATGCCGCTGGAGACGTCCCGGACGAGATAGAAGCCGACGCCGATGCCGGTCAGGACGGCTGCGCCGAGAATCACCACAACCAGCATGAAAGCATTGAAGTAGCTATCGGCGGCATCCTGGGCCGCCTGAGTGCCGCCCTTGGTATTGAGGTCGATATCCTTTTGCAGGACCTCGTCAGACTTGAGGCCGATCTTGTTGACCGTCTTTGTGTTCAGCTCATGGGACGCGTGCGGGACCTTGCCGGCCTCCATACGTGACAGCTCCATGACCTCTTCGGCGCCTTTCTGGTAGTCGCCCCACAGCTTGGACCACTCGGCATACAGCGCGCGCTCTTCCGGTAGGCTAATCATGGCCTCATATTGCTTGCGAGCTTTCCCCAACGTCTCCGTCACTGTCGCCGCGGTTGTTTCTGCCGCAATCTTGTCGTCCAGCTTCTCGGACAACATGTGCTCGCGAACCACATTGCGATAAGTGATGACGGCGGCGCGAATTTCGCCGAGCACCCGCACGCTGGGCATCCAGTTCGTGGTGATGTCGGTGGTGTTGGCATTCATCGACCGCATCTTCATGACGGCGAGCACGCCCATGCCGGCCATCGCGACCAGCAGGAACGCCACGACGCTGATGATCTTGGCGCGGATGGAGATGGTGGCGAGCATAATTGGGTCTCTTTACGTTGGCGCGGCACGCGGCCTGGAAAAGCAGTCAACCGAAAGCGGCGGTGCCGATATCCAACAACAAAGCGACTGAGCAGTTGTTAACTACGACTCCGTACGAGTACGGAACGCTAAAGAAATGAACGGGGCGCTAAAAACGCCCTGCGCTCAGCGCATGAGCCCAAGCGCGTCCGAGAAAAACTCGGGTCCACCGAAATTGCCCGACTTCAAAGCGAGCAGCATGTCGCCCGCCTCGGCGCCGACGGCACGAAGCACCGGCACACCCGCGGCGATCTCCGCCCCAACGAGGAAGCCGGGAATCCTGAGGCGATCGACGACGGCACCGGAGGTCTCGCCGCCGGCTATGATCAAGCGCCGAACGCCTGATTTCACTAGGCTTTCCGCGATATCGGCCATCGTCTGCTCGATCGCCTGCCCCGCGGCGTCGCGGCCGTGACGCGCCTGGAGCGCAGCGACATCAGCCGGCGTCGCGCTCGATGCAATCAGCACCGGCCCCTGGGACAATCGCTCCTTCGCCCAGTCCAGCGCGCGCTGCGTTTCACTCGGTCCCGTAAGAATACGGTCAGGGTCGAGATGTAACACCGGCATGACGCGTTCGGCGTTGGCGATCTGCTGCAGGGTGGCCTGCGAGCAGCTTCCCGCAAGGCACGCCGCCTGTCCGCCGACGGCGGCACCCCGGTCGCTGCTCGTGGTGGCCGACTTGACCTTGCCGGTCGACACCAGCGCGCGAGCGAGCCCAAGGCCGATACCGGAGGCACCGACCGACAGCCGGTGCTCGACGGCGACAAGGCCGATGGTCTCGAGGTCGCGGTCGAACACGGCGTCGATGATCGCGGCGCCGATGCCCTTGCCTGATAACTCAGCAAGCCGGGCCCGTACGGCCTCCGCCCCGCGCGTCAGGGTCGCGAGATCGACGAGATCGATCTGCGTCTTGCTCTGGCGCGCCAGTACGCGCACCAGGTTGGAATCATGCATCGGGTTGAGCGGATGGTCCTTGAGCGGACTCTCGTTCAGCGGCACGGCACCGACGAACAGATTGCCCTGGTAGACGGTGCGGCCGGTCTCCGGGAAAGCCGGCGTGACCAGCACGACGGCCTCGCCGCAATCGGCGCGCAGCGCATCCATCACCGGCCCGATATTGCCGGCGTCAGTGGAATCGAAGGTCGAGCAGATCTTGAACAGCACGTGGCTCGCGCCGCGACCACGCAGCCACTTCCCGGCCGCGCGCGAGCGTGACACCGCAAGCCCCGCCTCGATCGAGCGGCTCTTCAGCGACACCACGACGGCATCGACCTCCGGCAGCTTCAGATCGTCGGCGGGCACGCCGATGGTCTGCACCGTGCGCAGGCCGGCGCGCGTGAGCGTGTTGGCGAGATCCGAGGCGCCGGTATAGTCGTCGGCAATGCAGCCAAGAGAAATCTTCGCTGCTAGCGTCACGGCTTCACTCCCGCATAGGGCTTGAACCAGGCGAGCCCATCGGCGGTCTTGCCACGCGGATTGTATTCGCAGCCGACGAATCCGGCATAGCCGAGGCGGTCGAGCTCATCGAACAGAAACGGATAATTGAGCTCCTCGCCGTCAGGCTCGTTGCGCGAGGGAATGCTGGCGATCTGGATGTGGCCGATGATCGGCATCATCTCGCGCAGCCGCATGGTGACGTCGCCATGAATGATCCCGCAGTGATAGATGTCGAACTGAAGTCTCAAATTGGGAAGCCGCAACTCCTGGATCAGATCGCGCGCGAAGCCGAAATCGTTGAGGAAATAGCCTGGCACGTTGCGGGAATTGATCGGCTCGAGCACGATGTCGATGCCATGCGGCGCGAAGAACTCCGCGGCCCACGCCACCGATTTGTAGAAGGCCTCGATTGCGACGCGTTCGCCGCGGTTGGCGATGCCCGCCATCAAATGCAGCCGCTTGACGCCGGTCGCTTTGGCGTAAGGCAGCGCCGTCTCCAGGCTCGCCTTGAGATCGGCAAAGCGTGCCGGCAGTGCGGCAAAGCCCTTCTCGCCGGCGCTCCAATCGCCCGGCGGCAGGTTGAACAGCGCCTGTGTCAGGCCGTTGCGCTTGAGCCGCTCGCCGACCGCTTCGACCGGATGCTCATAGGGAAAGAGAAACTCGACAGCGGTGAAGCCGGCTGCCGCGGCGGCATCGAACCGGTCGAGGAACGGCACCTCGGTGAACATCATCGAGAGGTTGGCGGCGAAACGGGGCATTGGAATCCTCTTCTACTTGTCGCCGGGAAGTTTTACGCCGGTGACCTGCGCATACATCCGCGCCACCGACGCATCATCGTCACGCCCCATGCCGGCGGCTGACGTCATCAGGAACATCTGGAGGGCCGCGGCGGAAACCGGCACCGGGAATCTGGCGCTGCGCGCCATGTCCTGGATGATGCCGAGGTCCTTGACGAAGATCTCAACCGCGCTGCGCGGCGTATAGTCGCCGTCGAGCACGTGCGGCATGCGGTTCTCGAACATCCACGAATTGCCGGCAGACGCCGTGATCACCTCATAGACCTTGCGGATGTCGAGGCCTTGCTTGGCGGCGAACGCGATTGCTTCGCTCGCGGCGGCGATATGCACGCCGGCCAGCAGCTGATTGATCATCTTGAACGCCGCACCCTGCCCAGCAGCATCGCCAAGTTCGTAGAGCTTTGCCGCCATGGCATCGAGCGCCGGGCGCGCTTTCGAAAAGGCGGCCGGGCCGCCGGATGCGAGGATCGTCAGCTCGCCTTGCGCGGCACGCTGCGCACCGCCGGAGATCGGCGCATCCAGGTAATTTCGCCCGGTTGCTTCCAGCTGTTTTGCCAGGCGCCGGGCCACGTCGGGATCCATGGTGGCAGAAGAGATGAAAACACTGTCCTTCGGCAGGGTCTCCGCGACACCATCTTTGCCGAACAGAATCGCTTCGGTCTGCGCGGCATTGACGACGACGCTGACGACGATGTCGGCGCCCTTGGCCGCCTCGGCCGGCGTTGTGGCGCCGGCGCCGCCGTCCTTCACAAAGCGCGCCACCGCATCGGCCGAAACGTCGCAGCCGGTGACCGTATGGCCGGCGCGCTTCAGCGAGGTCGCCATGCCGTACCCCATCGAGCCGAGCCCGATGACGGCGATGCGCTGATTTTGTGACGTGGAGGCGGCCATGCAACTAACCCTTCGAACGTTTCCCGGACGGCCGCCCTTTGCGGCGGCTCGTAACCTCGAATAACACGGCTTGGCCGCGCTGCCAAAGCGTGAGACAAGCGGGCATGACGGCCATGAGAACTGAAACGAGCAACGAGACAAGGCTGCGCGAGGATATCTGCCGCTTGGGACGGTCCCTGTTCGAGCGCGGGCTGACGCCGGGCTCGTCCGGCAATATCAGCGTCAGGCTGGATGGCGGCGGCTGGCTGGTGACGCCGACCAACGCCTCGCTCGGCTTCCTAGATCCTGCAAAACTGTCGCGGCTGGACGATCAGGGCCGACTCATGTCCGGCGATGCGCCGACCAAGGAAGTTCCGCTGCATACCGCACTCTACGACACGCGCGGAAGCGCGCGGGCGATCGTGCATCTGCATTCGACGCATTCGGTCGCGCTCTCGATGCTGCCCGAGATCGACCCGCGCGCCGCGCTGCCGCCGATGACGGCCTACTACCTGATGAAATGCGGCGCTACCGCGCTCGTGCCCTATTACCGCCCCGGCGATCCCGCGGTCGCGGATGCGATCAAGGGACTGGCGGGGAAATATTCATCCGTGCTGCTCGCCAATCACGGGCCCGTCGTCGCCGGCGACACGCTGGAAGCGGCGGTGTTCGCGACGGAAGAACTGGAAGAGACTGCGAAGCTGTATCTGCTGCTGCGCGGGATGAACCCGCGTTTTCTGTCGCCGGACCAGGTGACGGATCTGGTGAAGGTGTACGGGGTGATGCTGCCGGAGGATGGGCACGAGCCACACACGCCGGCGTCATCCTGAGGTGCGAGCCTTGCGATGCAAAGCATCGCAAGTTGAAGCCTCGAAGGATGGGCTACAGGCGCTTGCGGCTCATCCTTCGAGGCGCGCAAGAGCGCGCACCTCAGGATGACGGCAGTGCTCGCGGAGGCAGCTCCGGCGCCTACAGCCCCAGATACGCTTTGCGCACGTCCGGATTGCCCCTGATGTCGGCTGCCGGTCCCTGCATCAGCACGCGTCCGGTCTGCAGGATGTAGGCGCGGTCTGCGATCTCGAGGCACTCCGCCATGCGCTGTTCGACGATCAGCACGGTCATCCCGGCATCGCGGATGGTTTTCACCGCCTGGAAGATTTCATCGACCAACTTTGGCATGATGCCTTGCGACGGCTCGTCCAGCATCAACAGCCGCGGACGCGTCATCAAGGCGCGGCCAATCGCGAGCATCTGTTGCTCGCCGCCGGAGAGCGTTTCGGCGCGCTGCTCAAGGCGTTCGGACAGGCGCGGGAACAGCTTGAAGACGAGATCGAGCGGCCCCTCGCGATCCGCCTCGCCGCGATAGAGATAGCTGCCGAGGCGGAGATTGTCGCGCACAGAGAGGCGTGGAAACAGGCGGCGGTTCTCCGGCACATAGGCAATGCCGGTGGCGGTGATGTGATGCTGCGCCATGCCGTCAAGGCGCTTGCCGTCGAACGTCACGGTGCCCGAACGCGGGCGCTCGGCACCGGCGATGGATTTGAGCAGCGTCGACTTGCCCGCACCGTTGGCACCGGCAACGCAGACGATCTCCCCCTTCTGGACCTCGATCGAGATCGCGGAGATCGCGACCAGGCCCTGATAGGCGGTCGTGACTTCATGCACTGACAGCATGACGATCTCCCAGATATGCGCTGATCACCTTGGGATCGCGGACCACGTCGGCGGGCTTGCCTTCGACCAGAACCTTGCCGAGATCGAGCACGATGGCGCGGTCGACCAGCGGCATCACGATCTCCATGACGTGTTCGACCATCAGAACGGTGATGCCGGTATCGCGTACTTTTCGCACCAGCGCCACACCGGTTTGCGCCTCGGTCGGTGTGAGGCCGGTGAGGACCTCATCGAGCAGCAGCAGTTTCGGTTCGGTCGCAAGCGCACGAGCAACTTCGAGGCGGCGCTTCTCGGCCGGCACGAGGTCGCTCGCGAGCACGTCGGCGCGCGCGGCGAGCCCGGTGAACTCCAGTACTTCATGCGCCTTGCGGCGCGCCTCGCGCATCACCGTGTTGCGCACCAAGGCACCGACGATGACGTTGTCGATGACCGTCATGGTCTCAAAGCTCTTGACGACCTGGAAGGTGCGTCCGACGCCGCGCTGGCAGCGTTCAGCCGCGGGCAATGTGGTGACATCCTCACCGTCGAACCAGATCGAGCCTTGCGTCGGCGGCAGAACGCCGGCGATGAGATTGAACAGCGTCGACTTGCCGGCGCCGTTGGGACCGATCAGACCGACGATCTCGCCGCGGCCGACTGAGATCGAGACGTCGCTGTTGGCGACGAGGCCGCCGAACCGCTGCCAGACGCCGCGGGTTTCAAGGAGCGCGGTCATCGCGTGGCTCCCTTTGCCTTTGAACGGGAGAACAGGCTCACCAAGCCTTGCGGCAGCGCCAGCGAAATCGCCACGATCAGCGCACCATAGACGATGAGGTCGACGCCGCGTCCGGAGCCGCCGATATAGGAGCGCGTCAGTTCCGTCATCGGGATCAGGATGGCCGCGCCCAACACGGGACCCCAGAGGGTGCCGATGCCACCGAGCACGGCCGGGAGCGCCATCAGCAGCGAAAACTGGAAGCCCATGACGCTTTCTGGATCGATATAAGCGAGGAACTGCGCATAGAACGCGCCGCCGACGGCAACGAGGAAGGCGGAGACGGCGGCCGCACCCATTTTGGAGTTGAACACGACGACGCCGAGGCTTTCAGCGGCTTCCGGATTGTCCTTCACCGCGCGCCACCAAAAGCCCCACTTGGAATCCTCCAGCCACCAGGTGACGAACCAGGCGAGGCAGCAGAGCGCAAGCGCGAAATAGAAGTACGGCAGCTTGCTGCGCAGGAACTGGAATTTCAGCCAACTGTCGCCGCGCACCGGAATGGTGATGCCCATTGCGGCCCCCGCCCATTCCCAATTCTGGAACAGCAACAGCCCGATCTCGGCGATGACGATGGTCGCGATCACGAAGTAATGGCCACGCAGGCGGAAGAAGGGATAGCCAAGCCCCATCGCGATGAGAGCCGCGATTACGCCGCCGGCGAGCATGCCGAACCAGGGCAGCACGCCGAACTTGGTGAACAGCAGCTCCGTGGTATAGGCGCCGATGCCGAAATAGAGCGCGTGGCCGAGCGAGATCTGACCGCAATAACCGGACAGGATGTTCCAGCTCTGCGACAGCGCCGCATACATCAGGGTCAGGATCAGGATGTTCTGGACGTAGACATCCCTGACGAACACCGGCGCGAGCGCTGCGAGTCCAGCCAGGACCGCGGCGATGATGAGATCGCGGCGGCGCCGCGCGGCAAAATTCTTGTCCATCACATCTGTCCGAACAGGCCACGCGGCCGGATGAAGACAACGAGCAGATAGACAGCATAGATGCCGACCGACTTCAGCGAGGGCGGCAGCACCAATGCGGTGGTCGCTTCGACCAGGCCGACGATGATGCCGCCGGCGAAGGCGCCGAACACGCTGCCGAAGCCGCCGAGCGCGACGGTCACGTAGGCGATCAGCGCAAAGGATGCGCCGACATCGGGATAGATGTAGAAGAACACCGCCATGATCGCGCCGGCAAGACCGACCAGCGCGGCCCCTAAGCCCCAGCCGAGCGCAAACACGCGATTCTTGTCGATGCCGACCAGCGCCACCGCGCCGGGATCCTCACGGGTCGCTTCCAGCGCACGGCCAAAATCAGTGCGGTGGATGAAGAAGTAGAGGCCGGCAAAGGCCGCGATCGCGACCAACGCGCCGATCAGTTGCGGCTCCGGCAGGAAGATGCCGGCGACGGAGATGGTCTTACCGCCGGCCCAGGAGTGCGGGATGCTTCGGTAGTCCGGGGTGAAGAAGAACTGCGCGAGCCCGCGCATCACGATGGCGAGGCCGAAGGTGGAGAAGATCTGCACCATGCCGGCGTTGGCTTTGGCCCGCATCGCGAAGCGCACGACCAACAGGTAGACCACGGCTCCGAGCACGAACAGCGCCGCGGCGACCAGCGGCGCTGACAGCAAGGGGTCGATCGCGAAGAACGTGAACAGGAAGAAGCTCACATACATGGCGATCATCAGGAACTCGCCATGGGCGAAGTTCACGACGTCCATCAGGCCGAAGATCAGCGCGAGGCCGACCGCAATGAGTCCGTAGAGCAGGCCCATCAGGAGGCCGCTCGCGAGACTCTGGATAATGGCTTGGGCTGTCACAAGTCTGTCTCCCGAAATACGTCCTCATCCTGAGGAGCGCGCACAAGCGCGCGTCTCGAAGGATGGCCCAGCCCTCGTCCTTCGAGATGCGGGCTACGCCCGTTCCTCAGGACGACGGCGGGAGCTACCGTCTGCGCTCCCGCTCTTCGCACCTTACTTCATCGGCCAGGTCGCTTCCGCGATCGCGGCCTGCGGCGGAAAGATGGTGACGAACTTGCCGCCGATATATTGCAGCAGCACCGGGTCGGCGTCGTTGTTCTGGCCCATGTCGTCGAACTTGACGCGCTTCCAGGGCATGATGGTCTGCTCGCCCGGAATGTCCGTGGCGGCGAGCGCATCGCGGATCTTCTCGCCATCGGCGGACTTGGCGCGGTTGATCGCGTCAGCGAGGATGATCAGGCCCATAAACTGGCGCGAGGTGAGGTCGTTGAAGTCCTTGCCCGAGCGCGCCTTGAACATCTCGTTGAGCTTGCCGACCATCGGGCGCTTCTGCGCGAGGTCGAGCGAGAAGGTGCCGCGCGAGATCACGCCTTCGAGCTTGTCGCCGACGGCGTCGTAGAGCGCCTTCTCGGAAAAGCCGGCGTCCTGCGCCACGATCGCGTTCGGCTTGTAGCCGAGCTCGGCCATGGTCTTGACCAGCAGAATGCCGTCGGTGGTGTAGCTCGACGGCATCAGCACGTCGGCATTGGCGCTCTTGAGCTGCTGCACCTCGGCCGACAGCGAAGGCGAGTTGGCACGGTACTTAATGTCGGAGACGATCTTGTAGCCGCGTTCGCCGGCGATCTTGGCCTGGGCGTTGCCGGAGTCGGTGCCGAAAATGGTGTCTTCGTGGAACAGCGACAGCGTCTCGATCTTGGTGCCCTTCTTCTTCAGGGCATCGAAGAAGTCGAACATCGCGGCCGAATACATTTCGTCATGTGGCGCCGCACGGAAGTAATATTTGAGACCGCGGCGATGCAGGCTCGGCGAGGAGTTGTCGGCCGAAACGAACGGGATCTGGTAGCGCTCGCAGATCTGGCTGACAGTGACGGCCACCGCACTCTGATAGGTGCCGATGATGGCGGAGACCTTCTCCTGCGTGATCAGGCGCTCGGCCTCGGCGCGGCCCTTCTGCGGATCGGCCTGGTGGTCGGCAAACACGAGACGCACCTTGGCGCCGCCGAGGCCCGGCAGGCCCTCGCCCTTCGCCAGCGGCAGATCGAAATCAGTGTCCTTGTTGATGACCTCGAGCGCGGTCTCATAAGCCTTCTGCGCGTCGACGCCCTGCTGCGCACTGCCGCCGGAGAACGGATAGATGACGCCGATCACGACTTCAGAGGCCTGGGCGCGTGCAGCGAGCGGCACCAGGGCAGCAGTGGCGGTAGCACCGAGCAGAACGTCGCGGCGAGAGATCGTCATGGCAGAGTCCCCTGTTACTGAATTTCGACAGATCGAATGAAACGATTGACGGGTACGGTAAAGCCTGAAGAAGCAGCAAACGCTGCCCACTAAATCACGGCCATGGTTCTGTTCTTTAGATCCGTCACCAACATCAAACCAGGCGAATGCGTAATCGCGAACGGAACCTTGGCGGCATTGATGACTGATTGCGGCGTCACGCCGCAGGCCCAGAACACCGGGATCTCGTCATCGGCAACAAATACGGGATCACCATAGTCGGGCTTGGCAATGTCCTTGATGCCGATCAGATGCGGATGGCCGAGATGGACGGGCGCGCCGTGCACGGCGGGATAGCGCGAGGTGATCTGCACCGCGCGGATCGCATCGGCCGGCTTGAAGGGGCGCATCGAGACCACCATCGGACCCGCGAACGGACCGGCCTCGCCGCAGGCGATATTGGTGCGGTACATCGGCACCCGCACATTCTGCTCGATGTGCCGGATCGGCATGCCCTCGTCGAGTAATGCCTCCTCGAACGAGAACGAGCAGCCCAGCACAAAGGTCACGAGATCGTCGCGCCAGTGCTTGGTGACGTCGGTCGGCTCGTCCACGACCTCGCCGTCGCGCCAGACGCGGTAACGCGGCACGTCGGTGCGGATGTCGAGATCGACGCCGAGCGCGGGGATGTGCGGGCTGCCGACGTCAGACATGCCGATGATCGGACACGGTTTGGGATTGAGCTGGCAGAAGCGGTGGAAGGCGCTGGCGTATTCCGCCGGCAGGATCGCCAGATTGCCCTGGACGAAGCCGGGAGCGACCCCCGCGGTGGAACCGACCTCGCCACCACGATAGGCGAGCCGTGCCTTGCGGCTCGGGAGGGTGTCGGGCGTTTCAGTTTGCTGCGCTGCCACAAAAACAGTCATGTGATCGATCTGCCTATGAACTCGACAAGCGTAGCCAACATCAAGCATACTATAAAGTCTAATCGTCCTTTCTAATGGGTATCGATAAATCTATTTTATCGATCAGGAAAATCCTTCCAATGCTGGACTTCAGGTCGATCGAAACCTTCCTTTGGGTTGTGAAGCTCGGCAGCTTCCGCGGCGCCGCAGCACGGCTCAATACAACCCAGCCGGCGATCTCCCAGCGCATCGCCCAGCTCGAGCGCGAGATGGGCGTAAAGCTCCTGAACCGCGATCATCGCGTGGCCTCGCCGACCCCGAGCGGCCGGCAGATGATGGTCTATGCGGAAAAGCTGATCGGCCTGCGCGCTCAGATGATGGCCGAGATCGGCGATCGTTCGGCGATGCGCGGCGTGATGCGGCTCGGCGTCGCCGAGACCATCGTGCACACCTGGCTGCCGCGGCTGGTGAAGAGCATGAACGAAGTCTATCCGAACCTGTCGCTGGAGATCGAGGTCGACATCACGCCGAACCTCACCGCGCGCCTGCTTGCTCAGGAGATCGAGCTTGCCTTCGTGGTCGGGCCGCTGTCGGCCTCCGGCGTGCACAATCGTCTTCTCGCCGATTATCCGATCGGCTTTCTCGCAAGCCCGTCACTCGGGCTCGGCCATGGCCCGGTGACGCCCGCCGATCTCGCGCGGTTTCCGATCATCACTTTTCCGCGCAAGACCAGACCCTACGAGGTCGTGCGCGAGGTGTTCGACCGGCCGGACCTGCCGCCAATCCGTCTTCACGCCTCTGCCTCGCTCGCCACCGTGATCCACATGGCGGTGGAAGGTCTCGGCATCGCCGTGATCCCCGACGCCATCGTCGAGAACGAGCTCGCCGACGGTCGGCTGCAGTTGCTCGACACCGATCTCGAGATCGCGCCGCTGACGTTCACGGCAAGCTGGCTCGCCTCGCCCGACGTCGTCGCGGTGGAGCGCGTCGCCGAGCTTGCATGTCAGATTGCGCAGAGCAGCCTCGCAGTTGACGCGCCCGCGCTGGCGCGTCATTGAAAAAGGCGCCGGACCAATGAGAGACTGACGCATGAGCCGAGCCGCGACTAATTTGCAAATCGATTCCGCCCGCCTCTGGGGCTCCATCCACGAGACCGCGCAGTTCGGCGCGACGGCCAAAGGCGGTGTGCGGCGGCTGACGCTGAGCAGCGAAGACAAGCAGGTTCGCGACTGGTTCCGAAAGGCCTGCGAGGAAGCCGGCCTCGAGGTGCATGTCGATGCGCTCGGGTCTCAGTTCGGCCTGCGCAAGGGCCGCGACATGTCGAAGCTGCCCGTCGGCATCGGCTCGCATCTCGACACCCAGCCGACCGGCGGCAAATATGACGGCATTCTCGGCACGCTCGGCGCGCTCGAAGTGATCCGCACGCTGAATGATGCCGGCATCGAGACTGAGGCGCCGATCTGCGTCGTCAACTGGACCAACGAGGAAGGCTCACGCTTCGCGCCGGCGATGATGGCGTCCGCAGCTTACGTCGGCGATTTCACCACCGACGACATCCTCTCGCGCAAGGACATCGAGGGCACCACCGTCGGCCAGGCGCTCGACAGTATCGGCTATCGCGGCAACAAGCCGGTCGGCTTCCAGAAGCTCGGCTGTTTCGTCGAGCTGCACATTGAGCAGGGCCCGATCCTGGAAGCCGAGGGCAAGACCATCGGCGTGGTCGATTCCGGCCAGGGCGTGCTGTGGTACGATGGCAAGATTTCCGGCTTCGAAAGCCACGCGGGATCGACGCCGATGCCGTTGCGGCGCGATGCGCTGGCGACGTTGTCCGAGATCGTGCTGGCGATGGAGGCCACCGCGAAGAAGCACGGGCCGAACGCGGTCGGCACCATCGGCGAGGCTGTGATCGCAAACCCCTCGCGCAACGTCATTCCCGGCGAGATCGCCTTCACGATGGATTGCCGCAGCGCCGATGGCGCGATCATGGATGCCCTCGATCGCGACCTGCGTGCGGCCATCGCCGAGATCGCCGCGCGCCGCAAGGTCGAGGTCAAGATTGATCTCGTCTGGCGCAAGCCGCCGACGCATTTCGATCCCAAGCTCATCACGGCCGTCGAGAATGCGGCCGAGACGCTGGGCTATTCCTCCCGCCGCATCACCTCCGGCGCCGGCCACGACGCCTGCAACCTCAACACCGTGATGCCGGCGGCGATGGTGTTCGTGCCGTGCAAGGACGGCATCAGCCACAACGAGCTGGAAGACGCCACGCAGGGCGACTGTGCCGCGGGCACCAACGTGCTGATGCACACCGTGCTGGCGATCGCCGGCGTCGCATCCTGATCGGAGACAGACATGCGCGGAGTTTTCGTCGACGCCAACGAAGCCCTTGCCGTGATCATGGAGCGGCTGGAGAAGCCTGATGATCCCAAGGTACGGATCCACCGGGACCCTGATATCAAGCCTGAGCAATATCCTGAGATCCTCGACGGCGCCGAGATCGCGATCGTCGACCACACCGCGCTTCCGACCGAAGTCGCGAAGAAATGCGCGGGCCTCAAGCACGTCGTGTTCCTCGGCACCGGGGCGCGCAGCTACATGAATCCGGAGGAGCTCGCCGAGCTCGGCATCTCAGTGCATCTGATCAAGGGCTATGGCGACACGGCCGTAGCGGAGTCCGCGATAGCGCTGATGTGGTCTTCCGCGCGCGTCATCGCGATGATGGACCGCGAGATGCGCGCCGGCAACTGGCTGCGCGAGGACGGCATGCAGCTCACCGGCAAGACGCTCGGCCTGATCGGCTTCGGAGGTATCGCGGCCGAGGTCGCGCGCATCGCATCCGGCAGCGGCATGAAGGTGATCGCCTGGAATCGCTCGCCGAAGACCCATCCCGGCGTCGCGTTCACCGATCTCGACACGCTGCTGGCGCGGAGCGACGTCGTATCGCTGCATCTGCTGCTCAACGACGAGACGCGCGGCATGATCACACGCGAGGCGATCGCCAAGATGAAGCCGGGCGTCGTCTTCATCAACACCGCGCGCGCCGCGATCGTCGACGAGCAGGCGATGATCGATGCATTGAAGTCGGGCCACATCCGTCACGCCGGTCTCGATGTCTTCAACGTCGAGCCGCTGCCCGCGGACCATCCTCTGACCAAGATTCCGAACGTGACACTGTCGGCGCATTCGGCGTTCCGCACGCCGGAAGCGAGTGAGAACCTGATTGAAGCGGCATGGGTCCATTGTCGCCGGATCGTGAAAGGATAAGAGCAACAACAATGGCCGACTATCGCACCATCAAGGCAGAGCCGCTCACCAACGTCATCCGCGCCATCGTCAAGGCGGGCGGGTCTACGGACCGCGAAGCCGGGCTGGTGTCCACCAATCTCGTCGAGGCCAATCTCAAAGGACATGACTCCCACGGCGTCGGCATGATCCCGCGCTATGTCCAGAGCGTCACCAACGGCGGCCTCGCCGTGAACCAGCACGTCAAGATCGTGCTCGACACCGGTCCGCTTCTCACCCTCGACGGCCTCACCGGCTACGGCCAGGTGATCGGCCATGAAGCGATGGAGCTGGCCGCAGAGCGCGCCAAGCGCAACGGCGTGTGCCTCGTCGGCCTCTCCAACGCGCACCACATCGGCCGCATCGGCCATTGGGCCGAGCAGTGCATCGACCACGGGCTGGTCTCGATCCACTTCGTCAACGTGATCTCGCGCCCGATCGTGGCGCCCTGGGGCGGCAGCGATGCGCGCCACGGCACCAACCCGTTCTGCGTCGGCATCCCGCGCAGGGGCAAGGACCCGATCGTGCTCGACTTCGCCACCAGCAGGATCGCGCAGGGCAAGACCCGCGTCGCGCACAACAAGGGCGTCGAACTCGAGCCCGGCACCATTATCGACAATGAAGGCAAGCCCACCGTCAATCCGCGCTACACCGTGATCCCGCCGCACGGCGCCATCCTGCCGTTCGGCGAGCACAAGGGTTCGGGGCTCGCGCTGGTGTGCGAAATCCTCGGCGGCGCGCTCTCTGGCGGGCAGGTGGTCAAGGGCCCGTCTGACGGCAAGCACAACGTCCTCAACGGCATGCTCTCGATCATCATCGATCCGGACAAGCTCGGCACCGGCGAAAACCTCGCGCGCGAAGTCGAGAGCTTTGTCGCCTGGCACACCGGCTCGCCTCCCGGCCCCGGCGTCGACAAGGTGAAGATCGCCGGCGAGCCCGAGCGCGAGACGAAGCAGAAGCGGTTGGCCGAGGGAATCCCGGTTGACCCGACCACCTGGCAGGAGATTGTGGAGGCCGGCAAGAAGTTCGGGCTGGATCAGGCAGCGATCGAGAAGATCGTGGGCTGAGCAAGGACGAAGCAATCACAACCGCTGTCGTCCCGGACAAGCGCAGCGAAGCGGAGCGTTGATCCGGAACCCATAACCACAGGGAGTGGTTTGGCGACGACTCGGAGTTACCTGCGAATGCTGCGATTACTCCCTGTGGCTATGGGTCCCGGATCTGCGCGCGGTTTGGCGCGCTTGTCCGGGACGACCACGGAGTTTGCCGCGATGGCGGAGCCTAGCTCTCGCGAGTCCCCACTAATCCACCATCTCCGCCACCGCCTTGCCGCAAGCCGTGGTGTCGGCGTTGCCGCCGAGATCCCGGGTGCGCAGCGTGCGCTCCGCCAGCGTGCGCTCGATCGCATCGACGATCGACTTGCCGGCGACCTTCTCGCCGAGATGCTCGAGCATCATCGCGCCCGACCAGATGGCGCCGATCGGGTTCGCGATGCCCTGCCCCGCGATGTCAGGCGCCGAGCCGTGCACCGGTTCGAACACCGAGGGGAAATCGCCCTCGGGGTTGATATTGCCCGACGGCGCAATGCCAATCGTGCCGGTGCAGGCCGGACCGAGATCGGAGAGGATGTCGCCGAACAGGTTGGAGCCGACGACAACGTCGAACCAGTCCGGGTGCAGCACGAAGTTCGCCGTCAAAATGTCGATGTGGTACTTGTCCCACTTCACGCCCGGAAACTTCTTGGCCATCGCCTCCACCCGCTCGTCCCAATAGGGCATGGTGATGGAGATGCCGTTCGACTTCGTCGCCGAGGTCAAATGCTTCTTCGGCCGCGACTGGGCGAGCTCGAAAGCGAACTTCAGAATGCGGTCGACGCCGGTGCGGGTCATCACCGTCTGCTGGGTGACGAACTCGCGGTCGGTGTCCGGGAACATGCGGCCGCCGACGGAGGAATATTCGCCTTCCGTGTTCTCGCGCACCACCCAGAAATCGATGTCGCCGGGCTTGCGATTGGCCAGCGGCGACGGCACGCCGGGCATCAGCCGCACCGGGCGCAGATTCACATACTGGTCGAACTCGCGACGGAATTTGATCAGCGAGCCCCAAAGCGAAACGTGATCCGGAATCTTGGCCGGCCAGCCGACCGCGCCGAAATAAATCGCGTCGTGCTTGCCAATCTTTTCTTTCCAGTCGTCCGGCATCATCTGGCCGTGCTTCTCGTAATAGTCCCAGGACGAGAAGTCGAAATGATCGAAATGCAGGGAGACTCCGTGCTTCTTCGCGGCTGCCTCTAAAACGCGCAGGCCCTCGGGCATCACTTCCTTGCCGATGCCGTCGCCGGGAACGACTGCGATCCGGTATTGTTTCTTGCTCATCGAGAACGTCCTTGTTTGGTCCGGCAGCCGCCGCTTTTTTTGACCGCACTGCAATGGACCAAAGTCAGCGGCAGTGCAACGCTGCACTGCAATGTTGACCATGGCGCAGCCGTGCGCCTACTGATTTCATCCTTGTTCCGATAGGAGCACAATACTTGTCTCAAGACCTGATCCGCGAAACCGCCTGCGCCGTCGTCGACAAGCTACGCTCCGGCGATGTCTCTCCACTCGAACTGCTGGATGTCCTGGAGAAGCGCATCAGTGAGGTCGACGGCAAGGTCAACGCTCTGCCGACGCTATGCTTCGATCGCGCGCGGACCAACGCGAAAGCGCTGATGCAGAAGCCGGCCGGCGCGCGCGGTCTGCTGGCCGGCCTGCCGCTGCCGATCAAGGACCTGACCGATGTCGCGGGCGTGCTGAACACGCAAGGCTCGCCGATCTACAAGGACAACATTCCCGCGACGTCCGACCTCATGGTCGAGAACCTCGAGGCCAATGGCGCGGTCGTCTACGCCAAGTCCAACACGCCGGAATTCGGCGCCGGCGCCAACACCTTCAACGAAGTGTTCGGCGCGACGCTCAATCCCTGGGATACGACCAAGTCGGCGGCCGGCTCCTCCGGCGGCGCGGCGGTGGCACTCGCGACGGGGATGGCCTGGCTGGCGCAGGGTTCCGACATGGGTGGCTCCTTGCGCAGCCCTGCGGCCTTCTGCGGAATCGTCGGCATGCGGCCGAGCATCGGCCGCGTCGCGCATACTCCCAAATCGGGCATCGATCGCAATCTCGGCGTCGTCGGCCCGATGGCGCGCAATGTCGAGGACCTCGCATTGCTGCTCGACGCCATGAGCGGCGACTATGCGGACGATCCGCTGTCGCTGCCGGCGCCGACAACCTCCTTCCTGTCGGCCGCGCGCTCGGGCAAGAAGCCAAAACGCATCGCCTACTCGCCCAATCTCGGCATCACACCGGTTGATCCCGAGGTACAGGCGATCACACGCAAGGCGGCCGAGCGCTTCGCGGAAGCCGGCGCCATCGTCGAGGAGGCACATCCGGACTGGCGCGAGGCGCACGAATGCTTCCACGTGCTGCGCGCCTTCGATTTCGCGATCACCAAGGCCAATCTGCTGCGCACCAAGCGCGACCTGCTCAAGCCCGAAGTGATCTGGAACATCGAAGAGGGCCTCAAGCTCACCGTCGAGCAGCTCGCACGCGCCGAAGCGCAGCGCGTCGGTATGACCTCACGCGCGATCGAGTTCTTCAAAACCTACGATCTCCTGCTGACGCCGACCACGATCGTCCCTCCCTTCCCGATCGAGAACCGCTATGTCGCGGAATGCGCAGGCAAGAAATTTGAGAACTACGTCGAATGGCTCGGCATCGTCTACGCCATTACGCTCGCCTGCTGCCCGTCGCTGTCGTTGCCTTGCGGTTTCACCGCCTCGGGCTTGCCGGTCGGCGTGCAGCTCGTCGGCGCTCCCCGCGCGGATGCGCAGGTGATCGCTGGCGCGAAGGTGCTGGAGGACATTTTGGGCCTGGGCGGGCAGACGCCGATCGATCCGCGGGCGAAGAAGTAGCGCTCCGCACGCTCGGTACGCACCCTCGCCCCGCTCTTGCGGGGAGAGGTTAAGAACCTTCACCTCGCGCTCGTCGCTTCCAGGCTCCGGCTATAACGCGACATTGCAAAGCAGAAGGCGAAGTAGATCGCGGCGACGAAGATGTAGACTTCCACCGAAAACTGCTGCCAGGCCGGATCGATGATCGCGGTCTTCGCCGTCGTCAGCAGGTCGAAGATGCCGATGATCAGGACCAGGCTGGTGTCCTTGAAGAAGGCGATGAAGGTGTTGACCAGCGGCGGGATGACGTGGCGGATCGCCTGCGGCAGAACGACCAGCCGGTGCTTGCGCCAATAGGACAGCCCCAGCGCGTCGGCGGCCTCATATTGCCCGCGCGGCACGGCCTGGAGGCCGCCTCGGATGACTTCGGCAAGATAGGCGCCCGCGAACAGGATGATCGCGATCTGCGCGCGCAACAGCTTGTCGATGTTGAATCCGCTGGGCATGAACAGCGGAAACATGACGCTCGCCATGAACAGCAGGCTGACCAGCGGCACGCCGCGGATCAGTTCGACATAGACCACGCTCAGCGAGCGGATCGCCGGCAGTTTTGAGCGCCGGCCGAGCGCGACCAGAATGCCGAGCGGGAAACCGAACGCCAATCCGAACGTCGCCAGGATCAATGTCACCGGCAGCCCGCCCCAACGATCCTGCGAGACGAAGGGGAGCCCGAACACGCCGCCCCACATCAGCACGCTGATCAGCGCAAGGGCGCCGATCCAGAGATAGGCGAGCTCGCGCCGCCACAAGGCGCGGCGGGTGGAGAGATAGAACAACGCGATGAACAGCACCACGGACAGCGCTGGCCGCCATTGCTCGTCGAACGGATAGGTGCCGAACAGGATGAAGCGGTATTTTTCGGGGATGATGGCCCAACAGGCGCCGAGGCCGCGCACCGCCTTGCAGGCGCTGGAATCGTTGGCCGGCGTGAGCCAGACCGCGTTGGCGATGCCCCACTGCACGAAGCTGATCACGCCTTTCGCCAGCACCGCCAGCAACACCACCGAGAGGATGCCGTTGGGAATCGACGAGAACAGATTGGTGCGCAGCCAGCGCAGCACCGGATTGCCAATTTGCGGGCGGCGGGCGGGGCGCGGCAGGTCCGGCATGTCAGTGATCGCGGTCATGCTCAGCGCTCCGACAGCGCGATGCGCGCATTGAACCAGTTCATGAAGAAGCTGATGCCAAGGCTGATGGTGAGGAAGACAGCCATGATCAGCGAGATCGCCTCGATCGCCTGCCCGGTCTGGTTCAGCGTGGTGTTGGCGACCGAGACCACGTCCTGATAACCGATCGCGACCGCGAGCGAGGAGTTCTTGGTCAAATTGAGATACTGGCTGGTCATCGGCGGCACGATCACGCGCAGCGCCTGCGGCAGGATGATCTGCCGCAGCATGAAGCTGCGGCGCAGGCCGAGCGCGCTGGCAGCATCCCACTGGCCGCGCGGCACCGACTGGATGCCACTGCGCACGATCTCGGCAATGAAGGCCGAGGTGTAGGTGACGAGCGCAATCAGCAGCGCGAAATATTCCGGCGCAAGCGTCAACCCGCCGACGAAGTTGAAGCCGCGCAGCTCCGGCCATTCGATCTTCCACGACACGCCAAGCGACAGCGACACCGCCGCTGGCAGTACCACGATGAGGCCGAGCGCAAAGGGCCATGCCGGCCGCGGCTTGCCGTCGCGCATCTGCTGGGCGACGAGCCAGCGCTGAATGACAAGGAATGCAGCGCAGCCCAGCACGGCCGTGCCGAGAACCCAGAGCTGGGTCGAGCCAAGCGGGATCGCCGGCAGGATCAGGCCGCGATTGGAGAGGAAAACGCCCTCGACCGGACGCCACGCCGCGCGTGCGGCCGGCAGCGCCTGCATCAGCACGTACCAGAACAGCAGCTGAAGCAGCAGGGGAATGTCGCGCAGGACCTCGACATAGACGGCAGCGAGTCGCGACAGCAGCCAGTTTGCGGACAGTCGCGAAATCCCGATCAGCGTGCCCAGAATGGTCGCGAGCACGACGCCGATCACGGCGACGCGCAGCGTATTGGCGACGCCGACGACGAAGGCCCAGAGGTAGCTGTCTCTCGGATTGTACGCGAGCAGGCTGTCGGCGATCGGCATGCCGGCTTCGCGGCCGAGAAAGGAAAAGCCGGTGGTGATGCGGCGAGCCGAGAGGTTGGTGACGGTATTGGACCAGAGGAAGGCGATGACGGCGACCGCGATGCCGACCACCAGCACCTGCCAGAACAGGCCCTTCAACTCGTTCGGCCCGAGCGCGCCAAAAAAGCCGCGGCGCGGCGGCGGCCTGGGATCATCGGAGGTCACGGCACAAAAATCCTTCCTGAAAACAGCGATTTTCGGCGGCGCGCGTCAACTGTTGCACCAATCCAAGAACCGTGCAACAAATGTTTCATGGCCGAGCCCGCGAAATCTTCGCCCTTGAGCGAACTCCGCATTGCGTTGCCATCGCTCCCCTTGCGCCTGCAGGAGGTCGGGCGTTTCGTCGCGGCCAATGACTACGACGCCACGACCCGTTCGATGCGCGATCTCGCGGCGGAAGCCGGCGCCGATCCCGCCGCATTTACGCGCCTTGCGAAGGCGATCGGCTATTCCGGCTGGGACGAATTGCGCGCCGCGCTGACCGAGGCACGGCGGCCATCGCAGACCTCGCCCTTCTCGGCTCGCGCCAAAGGCCGCCGCCACGGCCCGAACGCCGACGTCACACTCATCACCGACAAGCTCGAGGCCGAGGCCGCGGATCTGCCGCGCATCTCCGCCCACGCGATCGCGGACGCGGCCCGCACGCTGCACGGTGCAAAACGGATCTGGATCACCGGCTATCGCAGCTGCCGCAGCGTCGCGGAATTGCTCAACTACGAGCTCCGGCTGTTTCGCCCCGAACAGGTGCAGATCGTCGGCGCGTCCGGCCCTGACGATCTCGATCTTGGCGCCTTCAGCCCCGGCGAGGCCGTGATCGTCATCGGCTTCATGCCCTATACCAACGCCAGCGTCCGGGTCGCGCAAGCCGCCTATCGCGCCGGTACGACGCTGATCGCGATCGCGGACAGCGTGGCCGCGCCGATGGCCGAGGGCGCCGACCACGTGTTGCTGTTCGAAGCCGCCTCCTCGCCCGGCTTCTTCCCGAGCCTCACCGGCGCGCTCGCGATTGCGCAGTCGCTCGCCGCGGTGACGTTCTCGCTCGGCGGCACGGCCGCCAGGAAGCGCCTTCAGGATACCGAGGCCCGGCTCGCCGCGGCCTCCACTTACGTCGCAGAGAAAGGTTGACCCATGAGCACCCGCACCAGCCGCGTGCTGCATCGCTCGTTGCGTGAGACGCCGCCCAAGGCGATCGGCGGCGAGGGCGTCTATCTGTTTGCCGAGGATGGGCGGCGCGTGATCGACGCATCCGGGGGCGCAGCAGTCTCCTGCCTCGGCCACCAGCATCCCCGCGTGATCGCGGCGATGGCGAAGCAGGCCTCGACACTCGCCTATGCGCACACCGCCTTCTTCTCCTCCGAGCCGGCCGAGGCGCTGGCTGAGACGCTGGTCGGCCATGAGCCCGGCGGTCTCGCCTACGCCTACTTCGTCAGCGGCGGATCGGAGGCGATCGAAGCCAGCATCAAGCTCGCTCGGCAATATTTCATCGAACGCGGCGAACCGCGGCGACAACATTTCATCGCGCGGCGGCAGAGCTATCACGGCAACACGCTTGGCGCACTCGCTGCCGGCGGCAATGCCTGGCGTCGCGCGCCCTACGCGCCGCTGCTCTCGGCCGCATTCAGCCATGTGACGCCGGCCTTCGCGTATCACGAGAAGCACGACGGTGAATCGGATGCGCAATTCGTGGCACGCCTCGCCGCGGAGCTCGAAGCCGAGTTCCAGCGGCTTGGTCCGAACACCGTTGCGGCGTTCCTGGCCGAACCCGTCGTCGGCGCCACAGCCGGCGCGGTCACGGCACCGGACGGCTACTTCAAGGTCGTGCGCGAGATCTGCGACCGGCACGGCGCTCTTCTCGTCCTCGACGAGGTCATGTGCGGCATGGGCCGCACCGGCACGACGCATGCCTGGCAGCAAGAAGGCATCGCCCCGGACATCCAGGCGATCGCCAAGGGCCTCGGCGGCGGCTATCAGCCGATCGGCGCAATGCTTGCGAGCGGCAAGATCATCGACACCATCCGCTCCGGCTCCGGAGCATTCCAGCACGGCCATACTTATCTCGCGCACCCCCTCGCCTGCGCGGCTGCGCTCGCGGTGCAGGATGTGATCCGGGAGGACAATCTGCTTGAGCAAGTGAAGCAGCGCGGCAAGCAGCTCGAGCAGCGGTTAACCGAACGCTTCGGCAATCACCGCCATGTCGGGGATATCAGAGGCCGCGGGCTGTTCTGGGCGATCGAGCTCGTCGCTGATCGTGCCAGCCGCACCTCGTTCGATCCGGCGCTCAAGCTCAATCAAAAGATCAAGGCGGAAGCCTTCGCCAACGGGCTCGGCTGTTATCCGGGCGGCGGCACCGTGGATGGCGTCCGCGGCGACCATGTGCTGCTGGCGCCGCCCTATATCGCTTCGGCTGACGAGATCGATCAGATCGTCGACAAGCTCGGCACGGCCGTCGACAACTTGTTGCGTAGTGTCAATCACTGAGGGGAGAGTAGCATGATGAGGAAAGTGGTTATTGCAGCGGGCGTGCTCGCGGCATCGACGGTTGTCGCCCACGCGGCGACGCTCGACACGGTCAAGAGCCGCGGCACATTGGTGTGCGGCGTCAGCGCGGGCTTTGCCGGCTTCTCGGCACCGGACTCGCAAGGCAATTACAAAGGCCTCGACGTCGATTATTGCCGCGCGCTCGCGGCCGGCGTGCTCGGTGATCCCAACAAGGTGCGTTACGTTTCGCTGACCGCACAGAATCGCTTCACTGCGCTGCAATCAGGCGAGATCGACGTGCTCTACCGCAACTCCACGCAGACTTATTTGCGCGGCGTCACGCTGGGCCTGCGGCAGGGACCGATCAACTTCTACGACGGCCAGGGTTTTGTCGTGAAGAAGGACCTCGGCGTGAAGGAGCTGAAGGACCTCAAGGGCGCCACCGTCTGCGTTGCGCAGGGTACGACCCATGAAGTTACGCTCGGCGATTACGGCCGCGCCAACGGCATCGACTGGAAGCCGCTGGTGTTCGACCGGGTCGACACCATGTACCAGACCTTCTTCGGTGGCCGTTGCGATGCCATGACCCAGGACGCCTCCGCGCTTGCCGGTGCCGTGACCACCGCAGCGCCGAACCCGGCCGACTACGTCGTGCTGCCGCAGACCATCAGCAAGGAGCCGCTCGGGCCCTTCACCCGCAACGGCGACGAGGTCTGGAGCGACATCATCACCTGGCTGCATTACGGCCTGATCGAAGCCGAGGAGCTCGGCGTGACGCAGGCCAATGTCGACGAGATGACGAAGTCGCAGACGCCCGCGATCCAGCGCCTGTTAGGAGCCTCCGGCGATCTCGGCTCGCGGCTCGGTCTCGACAACAAATGGCTGGCCACCGCGATCAAGGCCACCGGCAATTACGGCGAGATCTACGAGCGCAATGTCGGCAAGGCGAGCCCACTCAAGCTCGAGCGCGGTCTCAACGGCCTCTGGAGCAAGGGCGGCTTGATGTACGCGCTGCCGTTCAAGTAGACGTCTCCCGTGTCCCGGACGCGCTGCAGCGTGCAACGCTGCTGCGCTGAGCCGGGACCCAGAGGCCACAATGGGCCCCGGCTCTGCAGCGCAATACTGCGCATTGCGCTGCGTCCGGGGCACGAGACCTAGGTACTACGTTCAATGACAACGTCCCCTCGCATCGCCCTGATCCACGCCCTCAAACACTCCATCGCCCCAATCGAGGCGGCATTCGCGGCGGCGTGGCCGGAGGCGCGGCTGATGAACCTGCTCGACGACAGCCTGTCGGCGGATCTGGCGCGCGACGGCAAGCTCAACGATGCCATGAACGAGCGCTTTCTTGCGCTCGGCGATTATGCGGCAGCGACAGGGGCGAACGCGATCCTGTTCACCTGCTCGGCCTTCGGTCCCTGCATCGAGGCCGTCGCGGGGGCGCATGCGTCGATGCCGGTGCTGAAGCCGAACGAAGCGATGATCGAACGAGCCGTAACGATGGGCAAGAAGATCGGCCTGCTCTCGACTTTCCCGCCGACACTGGTCTCTATGCCGCCGGAGTTTCCGGCCTCCGTCCAGATCGTGCCAAAGCTTGCTGAGGGTGCGCTGGCTGCACTTGACCGCGGCGACCGCGCCACGCATGACCGGCTGATCGTCGAGACGTCAAAGGACTTGCGCGATTGCGACGTCATCGCGCTGGCCCAGTTCAGCATTGCATCAACCGGGCCGCTCGTCGCAGAAGCCACCGGCCGTCCCGTCGTGACAACGCCTGATAGCGCGGTCGAGAAGCTGATAAGGCTGCTCGCAGCGAAAGCTTAAGCGCCCGCCTTCTTACGACGCTGCGCATCCTTGATCGCGACGACGAGCGCCACCTTCGTTTCGTTCACAAAATCCTCGACCAATTCCTCGCGCGTAGCATGTGCGGCCTCGCCGGTGAACAGACCCTGCTCGGCCAGCATCACCACGCCATGCAGCGCGGCCCAGATCTTGAGCGCCTGCCGCTCGCGCAAATAGCCGACCGCAGGCGCTTCCAGCGCTTCAATCACGAGCTCGAATGTCTCGCGCGTGGCCTCGTGCAGCTCGCTACCCTTGGCCGCGCAGGAGACGGTGCGGGACGCGAACATCAAGCGGTAGACACCGTTACGACGCAGACCGAAGTCGAGCGTCGCCTGCGCGAGCCGCGACAGTTTCGATTGCTTTGATGGCTTCGCCATCGCTTCGCGCAACATCGTACTGAATTGCCGGAATGCCTCTGCCGTCACTGCGGCAAGCAAGGCCTCGCGATCGGCGAAATGACGGTAGGGCGCCGGCTGCGAAACCCCGAGCTGCTTTGCCAGCGCCTTGATGCTGATCGCTTCCGCCCCGCCCTGCTCCGCCTCGCGTAACGCAGCCTTGATCAAGGCGTCGCGGAGATCGCCATGGTGGTAGGTGTTCTCGGGCTTGCGAGCGAGTTGTGAACGCATGTTACGGCGGAGCCTATAAGTTTGCGCTTGACAGGGGAAGCCTGCCGCGAATGTAATAGCATATAACTTAGAATAAGCGGCAAACGCCGCAGACAATATTGACAAGAGGAACGCGCCGCCCTCCGGGCCACGCGCATACGACCGAGGGAGCCGCAATGGCAGAACGACTGCGAGTTCACGTCGATCCCGACAAATGCCAGGGCCACGCACGCTGCAAGGCGCTGGCGCCGGAGCTGTTCGAACTCGACGAATATGGCAACGCCCATGAGGTTGGAGACGGCACGGTTCCGCCGGGCCTCGAAGACAAGGCCTGGCTTGCCAAATCCAACTGCCCGGAAATCGCGATCGATGTGATCGAGGAGTAGCGCGGCCCTGCCCGCGCCTTCGCGTGCCTTCAGCGAACACGAGCCCCAAGGGATTTTCAAGGGATTTTCGATTTTCAAGGGATTTTCCTGCCATGTCCGACGTCAGCCAGCCCGCCGCCCATCCGCCTGTGACCGACTGGGTCAACGATTTCGACCACACCGATCCGCAATGGACGGACGATCCCTTCCCGATCTGGAAGGAGCTGCGCACCGCGAGCCCGGTCGTGCATACCGAGCGCTTTCTCGGCTGCTACATGCCGACGACCTATGAGGCGGTGCGCGAAATCGCCAACGACACCAAGCATTTCTCGTCGCGCCGCATCATCGTGCGCGACGTGCGCCCCGAGGTCGCCAGGAACGCGGCGCCGCCGATAACTTCGGATCCGCCCGTGCACAAGCCGGCCAAGCAATTGCTACTGCCGCCGTTCACGCCGGATGCGATGAAGAAGCTCGAGCCTCGGATGCGTGCGATCTGCAACGAGCTGATCGACGGGTTCATCGCCGACGACAAAGTCGACGCCGCGGCGCGCTATGGCAAATACATCCCGGTTCAGGCCATCGCGCACATGCTCGGCATCCCCGAGAGCGACAGTGATCTCTTCATCAACTGGATCCACATGATCCTGGAACTCGGCATCAAGGACGAGAACAAGCTGCTCGAGGCGGTGCAGGAGATGAGCGCCTATTTCAGGACGCATATCGAGGAGCGGAGGTCGAAGCCGACCAACGATCTCATCTCCTATCTGATGAATGCCAAGAACAAGGAAGGCCAGCCGCTGGAAGAGTCGCACGTGCTGGGTTCGCTGCGTCTGCTTCTGATCGCCGGCATCGACACCACCTGGAGCGCGATCGGCTCGTCGCTTTGGCATCTCGCCCGGACGCCGGCCGACCGCGAGCGGCTGATCGCCGAACCCGGGTTGATCCCGACCGCCGTGGAGGAGCTGCTGCGGGCCTATTCGCCGGTGACCATGGCCCGCGAGGTGGTCAAGGAGACCACGATTTCAGGCTGCCCGGTCAAGGCGGGCAACATGGTGTTGCTGTCTTTCCCGGCCGCGAACCGCGACCCAAAAATGTTTCCGGACGCTGACAAAGTCGTGATCGACCGCCGGGAGAACCGCCATGCCGCTTTCGGCCTCGGCATCCACCGCTGCGTCGGTTCCAACCTGGCGCGGATGGAGATGCAGGTGGCGCTGGAGGAGCGGCTGAAGCGGATTCCGGACTTCCGGCTCGATCCGGCAGGCACCGTGACCTGGTCGCAGGGTACGGTGAGAGGCCCCCGCCAGTTGCCATTTCTGCTTGGAAAGGCGATGTAAGCCCTTCCAAGACCAAGAGGGGCCGGACGTGACTGAGCAAGCAACCCAACCGGCCTCCAACCACATCGACCTCGCCGACGCCAGGCGTCGGATCAAGGCGATCTTCATCGGCTCGATCGGCAATCTCGTCGAGTGGTACGACTTCTACGCCTATACGGCGTTCGCGCTCTATTTCGCCCCGGCCTTCTTCCCTGGTAACGATCCCGTCGTCCAACAATTGAACGTCGCCGTGGTGTTCGCGGCGACCTTCCTGATGCGGCCGCTTGGGGGCTGGCTGTTCGGCTACATCGCCGATCATTTTGGCCGACGGATTTCGCTGACGCTATCCGTCGTCTTCATGTGCTTCGGTTCGCTGATCATCGCGCTGACGCCGACCTATGCCACGATCGGCCTTGCCGCCCCGGTGATCCTGGCGCTGGCCCGCGTGATCGAGGGCCTGAGCCTCGGCGGCGAATATGGCGCCAGTGCCACCTATTTGAGCGAGGTCGCTGATCCCAAGCATCGCGGCTTCTATTCGAGCTTTCAGTACGTCACGCTGATCGGAGGCCAGCTCACCGCGATCATCGTGCTGCTGCTCCTGCAAAAGGTCTTCCTCACGCCCGACGAGCTCAAGGCCTGGGGCTGGCGTATCCCGTTCGCGATCGGCGCGGCGCTCGCGATCTTTGCCGCCGTGATGCGGCGCAATCTGCACGAGACTGAAGCCTTCGAGGAAGCCAGGAAGGTGGTGAAGCCGACCGGCTCGCTCACGAACCTGCTGCGCTATCCGCGCGAACTGCTGCTGGTGGTCGGCCTCACTGCCGGCGGCACCGCGGCGTTCTACACCTTCACCACCTACATGCAGACCTTCGTCAAGCTCTCGGTCGGGCTGACCGAAGACCAGACCACCTTCGTGATCTTCGGCACGCTGATCTTCGCAACCATCCTGCAGCCGATCTATGGCGCGATCTCCGACAAGATTGGCCGCAAGCCACTTTTAATCTTCTTCGGCGTCGCCGGCACGCTCGCGACCGTGCCGCTCCTGATGACGCTGAAAGAAACCAAGTCGCCTTTCATGGCGTTCATCCTGATCTGCGCCGCCTGGCTGTTCGTCGCCGGCTACACCTCGATCAACGCGGTGGTGAAGGCCGAGCTGTTCCCGACCAATGTCCGCGCCCTCGGCGTCGGCCTGCCCTATGCCATCACGGTCTCGATCTTCGGCGGCACGGCGCCGGCGATCGCGCTCTATTTCAAGAGCATCGGGCGCGAGGAATGGTTCTACTATTATCTCGCCGGCGTCATCTGCCTGTCGCTGATCATCTATTCCACCATGCGCGACACCAAGCATGCCTCCGCGATGCATCGCCACGAGTAGCTCATGTCCGACGAGACACCATCCGACAGCAAGCTGACACGCACCAAGGAGAAATGGGCGCGCGAAGGCCGCTTTCTCACCGGCAAGATCACGCGTCCGGAAGACCAACGCCTACCGCCGGGCCAGCACCTGACCAGGGATTGGCCGGTGCTGGATCTCGGCGTCATGCCACCCGTGTCGCGCGATCGCTGGCGGCTCGACGTCTACGGCGCGGTCGACAATCCGGTGTTCTGGACCTATGCCGAGTTCGCGGCGCAGAGGCAGGCGCAGTTCACTTCCGACATCCATTGCGTGACAACGTGGTCGCGCTACGACAATGAATGGGAGGGGCTTGCGACGCGCGAGCTGCTCGCGGCCTGCCAGCCGCGTGACGATGCGCGCTTCGTGGTGCTGCATTCCCATGATGGCTACACCACCAACCTTGCGCTTGAAGACTTTGCCGCCGAGGACGCGCTGCTGGCCCATAGCTGGTCGGGTCAGCCGCTGTCGGACGAGCATGGCGGCCCGGTGCGGCTTGTCGTGCCGCACCTCTATTTCTGGAAGAGCGCAAAGTGGCTCCAGGCCATCGAATTCGTGACCGAAGACGCGCCGGGTTTCTGGGAAGTCCGCGGCTATCATAACCGCGGAGACCCCTGGGCCGAACAGCGCTATTCAGGCGATTAGGTTCAAGCAAGAACGGGGGGAGCCCATGCCGACGGAACGCTTTCAATTCACCGGCGAAGGCGGTCATCAGCTCTCGGCTGCGCTGGAGCTGCCGGAGGGCGAACCCGCAGCCTACGCGCTATTCGCGCATTGCTTCACCTGTGGCAAAGATACACTGGCCGCCAAGCGCATTTCCGTTGCACTTGCCGCCAAGGGCATCGCGGTGCTGCGCTTTGACTTCACCGGGCTTGGCTCCAGCGAGGGCGAGTTCGCCAATTCGACGTTCTCCTCCAACGTCGCCGATCTCGTGCATGCCGCCGATCATCTGCGCGCGACCCGCAAGGCGCCATCAATCCTGATCGGCCACAGCCTTGGCGGCGCCGCGATCCTGGCGGCAGCCGGAAAGATTCCGGAAGCCAAGGCGGTCGCGACCATTGCGGCGCCGTCCGATCCTGCTCACGTCACCGGTCTCTTCAAAGAGCATCTCGACAACATCCGCACGCAGGGGGAGGTTGAGGTCTCGCTCGCGGGCCGCCCGTTCCGGATCAAGCGCGAATTCCTCGACGACATTGTCGAGCACGAGCTGATGAAGGACGTCACCGGTCTCCACAAGGCGCTGCTGGTGATGCATTCGCCTGTCGACGATACCGTCGGCATCGACAATGCGACCAAGATCTTCGTTGCGGCGAAGCATCCCAAGAGCTTCGTCTCGCTCGATCATACCGATCATCTCCTGACGAAACCAGCGGACGCGCTTTACGCAGCCGACGTGATTGCGGCCTGGACCAGCCGCTACATCGATACGGCAAAACCTGCAAAAGAGATGGATCTCGCCGAAGAACCTCGCAAGGTGGTGGTGCAGGAGACCCGCAAGAGCAAGTTCAACCAGATCATCACCGTCGGGCCGCATCATCTGGTGGCGGACGAACCGGTAGCGGCCGGCGGCGAGGATGCCGGTCCCGGGCCCTATGATTTCCTTCTCGCCGGTCTCGGCGCCTGCACGTCGATGACCATGCGCCTCTATGCCGACCGTAAATCGCTGCCGCTCGACCGCGTCACCGTCACGCTGAAGCATTCAAAGATCTACGCCAAGGATTGCGCGGAATGCGAGACACGGGACGGCATGCTAGACCAGATCGAGCGCGACATCGCAATCGACGGGGCGCTCGATGCCGAGCAGCGCAAGAAGCTGATGGAGATCGCCGACAAGTGCCCGGTGCACCGGACCCTGACCTCGGAGATCCGCATCGTCACGAAGGCGGTGGACCAGAGCTAGAAGCACGACGCCATCGTTCGCACCGCCGTGCTGATCTCGCTCTCGCGCCAGGCCGCAAAGCCGAGCAAGAGACCATGATCGCGCGGCTTGCCCAGCGCCAGACTGGATAGAGCGCGCGTTTCGACGCCCGCCTCGACCAGCCGCTTCACCGCCGCCTGATCGGCACGACCGCGCTTGAGGCGCGCGACGAGCTGGATTCCGCCCGAGGGGACTTCGACCGAGAGCACCTCGCCGAGATGACGCTCCAGTCCCTCGACCAGATGATCGCGCCGCGCGTGATAGAGGCGGCGCATCCGGCGCAGATGCGCGAGGAAATGCCCGTCGGCGACGAACTCGGCCAGCGCCTCCTGGATGTGGCTGGAAGCGATTAGCCCGATGTGCCGCTGTGCGATCTCGAATGTGCTGACCAGCGCCGGTGGCACGACGAGATAGCCGAGCCGGATATCCGACGTCATCGCCTTTGAGAACGTGCCGACATAAAATACGCGGCCATGGGCATCGAGCCCCTGCAAGGCCGGCACCGGCCGGCTGTCATAGTGAAATTCACCGTCGTAATCGTCCTCGACGACCCAGGTCTTGCCGGGCTTACTTGACCGGAGAAACTCGGTGCGGCGGGCCAGCGACATCAGCCGTCCGGTCGGATGCTGGTGCGACGGCGTCATGAAGATGAGCTTCGGCGCCGCCATTCCCGGCATCCGCTGCATGCCCTGCTCGTCGAGCCTGATGCCGGTCACGCGCGCGCCAGACGCGCGGAAGGCGGCGGCAGCGCCGGGATAGCCGGGGTCCTCGACCCAGACATCGTCACCGGACGAGACGAGCACAGCCGCAATCAAGGTCAGAGCGGCCTGCGCACTCGGCAGGATCATGATCTGGTTCGCCGTGGCGCCAACGCCTCTGTTGGTCGCGAGATAATGCGCCAGCGCCTCGCACAGGCGGCTCCGGTTGACCGGACCAAGCTCACGCCTGGCCGCACGCACGGCACTGCGGCGCAGGCAGCGCGCCCAGACCTCGTTCGGAAACTCCCTGAAATCGCCATGCCCCGGACGCAAGGGCTTGAGCGGGGCCTGATAGGACATCGGCCAGTCCGTCTGCTTGAGCTGCGAAGCCCAAGGCGAGAGCTGCGGCCTGGCGGAGCGAACGCGCGAAGCGACGGTGCCTGCTCCTTCGATGCGCTCGGCACCATCGACCGTCACCACAGGACGACGTCCGTGTGACGCCTCGAGATATCCCTCGGCGGCGAGCTGCTCGAACGCATAGGTGACGGTGTTGCGCGAGACGCCGAGATCGCTCGCAAGCCGGCGGCTCGACGGCAGCGCGCGGCCTTTGCCGAGGCGGCCGGCCGCGATCAGGCTTCGAAGCCGGCTTGTCAGCTGGGCCACCAGCCCTTCTTCGTCGGCCCGGTTCAGGTCGATCAGAGCGGAGATCATGCTTTCGACAACTGGCACCTTATTCCTTTCCAATCTGGCACTTTTTCAGGTTCCAGCCGGAATGCTATCTCGCAGGCCACACCGCTTCAAGGATTCTGCGATGGACTCTCCCCTGTCCCCCCGCACGGCCATCGGCCTGTTCCTCATCGTCGTGCTGGCCTGGGGCGTGAACTGGTCGATCACGAAGCAGCTGGTGCAATTCCTTCCGCCACTGTGGACCTCAGCGATCCGGAGCTGGATCGCGTTGGCCGGATTGTTCGTGATCCTCGGACTGAGCAACAATCTGGTGATCCCGGAGCGGCGCGACATTCCAGTGGTCCTGAGCGTGGCGCTGCTGCATATGACGGTGTTCTCGGTCCTGGTTGCGGCCGGTGTGCGCTTCCTGCCCGCGAGCAAGGCGGTCGTGCTCGGCTACACCACGCCGCTCTGGGTCGCGATCGCAGCACCGTTGCTCGGGAAGGACACGCTGACCGCGCCAAAACTCGCCGGCGCCTTGTTGGGACTGATCGGCCTTGCCGTGATCCTGAACCCGGCGTCGATCGACTGGACCAACACCAACGTCGTGCTCGGCGCCGGCATGGTGATCCTGGCCGCGATCTCCTGGGCCGCAAACATCATCTATATCCGCGCGCATCGCTGGATCGCCTCGCCGCTCCAGCTCTTGATCTGGCAGGTGCTCGTGGCAACCATCGTACTGACGGGATCGGCGCTGGTCGCGGATGGCCTGCCGCACGCGGAATGGTCGTGGAGGCTCGTGCTGCTGTTCCTGTACTCCGGCCTGATCGGCACCGCGCTGGCCTATTGGGCGATGTCGATGGTCAACAAAAGCATCTCGGCGCTGACGACGGCGCTCGGCACCACCGGGACGCCGCTCGTCGGCATCGCCAGTGCGGCGATCCTGCTGGGGGAGCCGATCGACATCAGTCTGGCCGTTGCGGCCGGACTGATCGTCGCCGGCATTGGTCTTGCGACGCTGGGCGACCGGCTGCTGCGCCGTCAGGTCGCCGCGAGCGGCTGAAAGCGCAAGCTACCGCGCAGGCCTGCCGTCGTACCGAGCAGGATGCCGGCGACCGCAATGAACGAGCCCAGCGCGAGTGTCGACACGCCGGTGAGCCCCTGCCCGATCGAGCAGCCAAACGCCATCACGCCGCCGATGCCCATCAGCGCGGCGCCACCAGCCGAGCGCAGCATGTGGCGTGGCGATGAATAGCCTTCGAGATGGAAGCGGCCGGTGGTGAGTGCAGTTACCAGACTGCCGGCAAAGACACCGGCAACGGTCACGATGCCGAAGTTGAGCGTCAGGCCGGTCGAGAGCATCGCGTATTGCAGGCTATCGGCGATTGGCGCGATGAAGGTAAGCGAGGTCACCGGGACGGGATTGAAATCGTCGGCGCCGAGATAGCCAGTGACGTACCAGCCGCCGGCGACGAGAAAGCCCACGACGACACCCGCGGCGACCTGGCCTGGCGAGCGGCGGAACGCCGGATCGGCGAAGGCAAACAGGACCAGCGCGACGACGATCGCCGCTGCGGCCAGCGCGCGCGAAACGGCTTCACCGAGACCAAGAGTCGCCAACAGTGTGGGCAGCGAATTGGCGCTGACGGTGGTTTGGGAAGCCTGAACCAGCGCAATGCGCGCCGGCGCGATCAGGCCCTTGAGCGTCATCTGCGCGGCAATGGCGAGCACGATCACGACGACGAAAGAGCGGAGATTGCCGCGCCCGAGCAGAACAAGCGCACGCGAGCCGCAGCCGTTCGACAACACCATGCCGTAGCCGAACAGCAGGCCGCCGAGGAACAGCACCGGCACCGAAAATGTCTGTTGCAGGTAGATCGACCTGCCAAGATCGACCATTCCGTTGCCGGCAAGGACCTGGCTCGCGGCAATTGCGACCGCAACCGCCAGGGCATAGCTGCGCACCAGCCGCCCGTCCCCCTCCGTCAGCCATCCGCGCATGCTGCTCATCAGGCAGAAGCCGCTGAGCAGGCCGACGGAGCCATAAACCAGGCCAATGACGAGGCCGGCGAGGATGACGAGTTGGGAGGCCTCCATGATTACGGCTTCAGGATCACGCGATCGCGCCAAGAGCCGGCGACCGCAACGTACGCCTCCTTCGCGCACTCGAGCGGATAGATCGCATTCGTCTTGATCGGGAACGGCTTCAGCTGGCCGCTCGCAAAGCCGGGGCCGAGATCCCGCAGCACGGCGCCCGTTGCTGCCGACGACAGCCCGAGCGTGTCGATACCGACATAGGTGTGCTGTCCCCGGTAGAATTCGAGGATGTTGAACTGCACGATGCGGTCGATCGCGGCGATCAGTATCTGGCGGCCGCGAAGGGCGAGCGACTTATGCGCCGCCTGGAAGTAGGGATCGCCGACCGTATTGAAGACGATGTCGGCGCCCTTGCCGCCGGTCAATTCGCGCACACGCGTTGCGACGTCGGTTGCCGAGGCGTCAATCACTTCGATCGGCGCGTTGCTGTGGCCTTCATAGGCTTCCGCCTTGCGCACCACGCCAATCAAGCGCGCGCCCTGCCAGGTCGCGATCTGCACCGCGGCCTGACCGACCTTGCCGTTGACGCCGAACACCAGCACGGTCTCGCCCCTCTTCGGCACGCCAGCGCGGCGAAAGCCTTCCATCGCGGTGACGAAGGGCACGCCGATGCCGGCGGCCTCCTCCCAGGATACGGTCTTTGGTTTCTCCACGACTGCGTCCTCCTCGACCACGAGATGGCTTGCATGCGTGCCGTCGCGGCGGATGCCGAGATCACCGGAGGAGCCGAACACCTCGCGGCCGATCGTGCCGGCCGGGCCGTCGATCACCACGCCTGCATAGTCACGACCGGGCGTGCGCGGAAACACGGCATAGGGCATCAGCCCCGTCGCAGCCTTGACGTCGGACGGATTGATGGCTGCAGCCTTCACTTCGATCAGCAGGTCGCTCGGCCCGCGTATGAGCGTATGACGCTCGACGCTAGGTGCGATCGCCGCGGCATTTTCGGCCTTGGCATTGAGGCGGACGCAACGCGCCTCGACGGTTTTGGTATCGGCTGGCGACATAGGAAAGACCCGCGATTTCTCGCGGGCCTTGTCGCCCTTGGGGGCAGTCAAGTCAATCCTTCGGCCGCTTGTCGTAGAGCCGCTTGGCCTTGCCGAGCGAGCGCTCCAGCGTGGCCGGCGCGACCACCTGCACCCGGGAACTGATGCCGATCGTGTTCTTGATGTGGGTCGAGATCCGGTTGGCGTGATCGACGAGACCCCTTCCGTCCCAGCTCTCGGGCCGCGCCTCCGCGATGATGGTCAGCTCGTCCATGCGGCCTTCGCGGGTCAATTCCAGGATGAAATGGCCGCCGCACCAATCGGTCGCGAGCAGCACTTCCTCGATCTGGGTCGGGAACAGATTGACGCCGCGCAGGATGATCATGTCATCCGAACGGCCCGTCACCTTCTCCATGCGCCGCATGCCCGGCCGCGCCGTGCCCGGCAGCAGCCGCGTCAGGTCGCGGGTGCGATAGCGGATCACCGGAAAGCCTTCCTTGGTCAGCGAGGTGAACACCAGTTCGCCCTTCTCGCCGTCCGGCAGCACCGCGCCCGTCTGGGGGTCGATCACCTCGGGGTAAAAATGGTCTTCCCAGATGTGCAGGCCGTCCTTGGTTTCGATGCATTCCTGCGCGACGCCGGGACCGATCACCTCGGAGAGGCCGTAGATATCGGTCGCATCCATATCGAAGGCGTCCTCGATCTCGCCGCGCATGGCGTTGGTCCATGGCTCGGCCCCGAAGATCCCGACCTTGAGCGAGCACTGACGCGGATCGAGCTTCTGGCGCTTGAACTCGTCGAGGATCGCCAGCATATAGCTCGGCGTCACCGTGATGATGTCTGGCCGGAAGTCGTTGATGAGCTGCACCTGCCGCTCGGTCATGCCGCCCGAGATCGGCACCACCGTGCAGCCGAGCTTTTCAGCGCCATAGTGAACGCCCAGCCCCCCCGTGAACAGGCCGTAGCCATAGGCATTGTGGATGATCATGCCGGTACGACCTCCGGCGGCGCGGATCGACCGCGCCATCACCTCCGACCAGGTGTCGATGTCGCGTCGGGTATAGCCGACGACGATCGGCTTGCCCGTCGTGCCGGAGGACGCATGCACACGCACCAGCTTTTCACGGGGCACGGCGAACATGTTGAAGGGGTAATTGTCGCGAAGATCCGTCTTCACCGTGAACGGAAAATTGGCGAGATCGGAGAGCTCGCGAAAATCGGACGGATGTACGCCAGCCTTGTCGAACGCCTTGCGATAATGCGCGACATTGTCGTAGGCGTGCTTCAGCGACCAGGTGAGCCGCTGCTTCTGCAACGCCGTGATCTCGTCGCGTGAGGCGCGCTCATGCGCATCCAGCTCGGCCTTATAGACGTGGCCGCCTTCCCTCAGCTTCATCGAAGCCATTCTTGTTTCCCCACATTGATTTGTTCTTTTCTTTATTGATCTCTTACTGTTCTTGAGCCGGCAGCCACGTGCCGGGAATGACACGCGAATGCCCGCGGAATTCTGCGATGACGGTGTCGCCGGCGGTGACCCGCACGTCGTAGATGCCGGAGCGGCCGCCGCGGGTCACTTCGCGCGCCTTCGCGACGAGGCGGTCGCCGAGATTGCCGGGCTTGATGAAGGTAATCTGCCCCTGTGCGGCCACCACACGGTCGTTGTGCGAGTTGCAGGCAAAGGCAAAGGCGGAATCGGCGAGCGTGAAGATGAAGCCGCCATGGGCGATGCGCTGGCCGTTGACCATGTCCGACCGCACCGTCATGGCGAGCGTCGCGAAACCGGGGCCGACCTCGACAATCTCCATGCCGAGACCCTTGGAGGCATCGTCCTCCGCCCACATCGCATCGGCGCAGGCGCGGGCAACATTTTCAGGCGACAGGGCGGCTTTGACGTTCACGCGCTTCTCCCGGCGAAATACTTGCTCATGATGTTCTGCTGGTTGGCCAACACTGTCAAACATGGTCGTAGTCGACCACGACCCGCTCCGACGATGGCTTGGCCTGGCAAGTGAGAACAAAGCCGGCCTTCAGCTCCCAGGGCTCCAGCGAATAATTGAGGTCCATCGGTGCCTCACCCTCGACCAGTTTTGCGCGGCAGGTCGAGCACATGCCGCCCTTGCACGCGAAAGGCAGATCGACGCCGGCGCGCAGCGCGGCATCGAGGATCGCCTCGTCCTCGGCGACCGGTACGTCGCGACGCTTGCCGTCGATGATCAAGGAGGCAATCGCCTTCGGCGGTGCATCGGGCGCAACGACCTTCTGCGGCCGCGGCTTGCCGCCGAACTCCGAGACGAAGCGTTCGACGTGAATGCGATCGTCAGCGATGCCGATGTCACGACAGGTCGCCTCGATCTCCTCGCTCATGCCAAGGGGACCGCAGATGAAGACGTGATCGACGCTCGCCGCCGGCACCAGCGAGCGCAACAGCACCCGCACCTTGTCGCCGTCGAGCCGGCCATGCAGGATCGGGATGTCCTGCTCCTCGCCGGAGATGACGTGGAAAATCGAGAGCCGGTCGATGAAACGGTCTTTCAGCTCCTCGAGCGCCTCGAGGAACATGATGTTATCGGTCGCGCGGTTGCCGTAGAACAGGAAGAAGCGGCTGTTGGGCTCGCGCGCCAGCACACCCTTGACGATCGACAGGATCGGCGTGATGCCGGAGCCCGCGGCAAATCCGACATGGATACGCCCGACCTCGGCCGGCGGGACCGCGCCAAAACGCCCGGTCGGCGTCATCACATCGAGCTCGTCTCCGCGTTTCAACTCGTCGGCCGCCCAGCTTGAGAACGCGCCGCCGTCGACCTTCTTCACGGCGATGCGGATCTCGCCGTCGTCGGGGCCGGAGCAGATGGAATAAGAACGGCGCACCTCCTCACCATCGAGCGTGGTGCGGAGCGTGAGGTACTGCCCGGGACTGAAAGCATAATCATCGGCAAGCTCGCGGGGGATGGCGAACGTCATCGAGACCGCGTCCGACGCCTCGCGGCGGAGATCGTTGACGGCCAGGCGATGGAAGCGCGGTGCGGCTGCTGACATTATGGGCATCCTAGAGTGGTCTCACCGCCGTCATTGCGAGGAGCCCTTGCGACGAAGCAATCCAGACTGTCACCGCGGAGACAGTCTGGATTGCTTCGCTTCGCTCGCAATGACGATGGGGTTGGCATTGTGTGCTTCTCAATGACACTTGAAATAATCAAAGGGTTCGCGGCAGGACTTGCAGCGCCACAGCGCCTTGCAGGAGGTCGAGCCGAATTCGGACAGCAGCTCGGTCTTGTCCGAGCCACATTGTGGGCACGTGACGGCCTGCTCGCCGAACAGCGCGCGGCGCGAACCCGAAGCGTGCGGCGGCGCGATGCCGTAGGCACGCAGCTTGCGGCGGCCCTCTTCGCTCATCCAGTCGGTGGTCCAGGCCGGCGACAGCACGGTGCGTACTTTTGGCTCGCGGAAGCCAGCGCGCTCCAGCGCGATCTCGATTTCGAGCGCGATCATGTTCATGGCCGGACAGCCCGAATAGGTCGGGGTGATCGCAACCTCGACGTGGTCGCCGTCGAGAACGACATCGCGGAGTACACCGAGATCGGCGATGGTCAGCACCGGAATTTCGGGATCGACCACACTCGCCGCGGCGTCCCAGGCACGCCGGCGCAGCTCGCTATCGTGCTCCAGCACCATCACCATGTCTGCCCCGGAAAGGTACGCTGCATCGATTGCAGCTCGGACAGGAGGTGACCGAGATGCTCGGTGTGGCGGCCTGCCCGGCCGCCCTGCTGCATCCAGTCGCTTTGCGGCAGTGCCAGTGTGGCCTCGTCGACAACATCAGAGAGCGTCGTCATCCAGCGGCCGCGCAAGGTGCCGGGGTCCACAGCGATACCGGCATGGACCAGCGCGCGTTCGCCTTCATCGACGGCAAACATCTCTCCCGTGAAGGCCCAGAGGTGATCGATCGCGGCCTGTGCGCGGACGTGGCTCTCTTCCGTGCCATCGCCGAGCCGGATGATCCACTCCGAGGCATGACGCAGATGATAGGCGCTCTCCTTCTCCGACTTGGCGGCAATCGCCGCGAGCGTCGTATCGCGCGAACTCATCATTGCGCGCCAATAGAGATCGGCGAAGGCGGAATAGAAGAACTGCCGCACCAGGGTCTGGGCGAAGTCACCATTGGGCTGCTCGACCAGCAGCAGATTGCGGTACTGCCTGATGTCGCGCAGGTAAGCGAGCTTGTCCTCGTCGTTGTCCTTGCCTTCGGTCTTGGCAGCGCAAGTGTAGAGTTCGCGCGCCTGGCCGATGAGGTCGAGCGCGATGTTGGAAAGCGCCATATCCTCTTCCATCATCGGCGCGTGCCCGCACCATTCCGACAGCCGGTGGCCGAGGATTAGCGCATCGTCGGCGCGACGCAGCGCGTAGAGCACCAATGGCGTTTCGGAGACCTGGATGTTGGCGGCGGGCATCACATGTGCCCCACTTCTTCCGGCACCTCATAGAACGTCGGATGCCGGTAGATCTTGGACTCCGCCGGCTCGAACATCATGCCCTTCTCGGCGGGGTCGCTTGCGGTGATCGCGGTCGACGGCACGACCCAGATCGACAGGCCCTCGCCGCGGCGGGTGTAGATGTCGCGGGCGGCTTGCAGCGCCATGGTGGCATCGCTCGCATGCAGCGAGCCGACATGCTTGTGCGCAAGCCCGTTGCGGCTGCGAATGAAGACTTCCCACAGCGGCGTATTCGGCGTGGCCATTTTTGATCTCCCTATTCCGCAGCCTGGGCGGTCTGACGCTGCGTGCGCTTTGCGGCATAAACGGCAGCGGCCTCGCGCACCCAGGCACCCTCGTCGTGTGACTTGCGGCGCGCGGCCATGCGGTCACGGTTGCAGGGGCCGTTGCCGGCGAGCACCTGCTTGAACTCGGTCCAGTCGATCTCGCGGTAGCGCCAGTGACCTTCCGCATCCTTTGTCATGTCGGGATCGGGAATGGTGAGCCCGAGATATTGGGCCTGCGGCACGGTGGCATCGACGAACTTCTGGCGCAGCTCGTCATTGGAGAAGCGCTTGATCTTCCACTTCGTCGAGGTGTCGCTGTGCTGGCTCGTCGCGTCCGGCGGGCCGAACATCATCAGCACCGGCCACCACCAGCGGTCCAGCGCATCCTGCGCCATCGCCTTCTGCTCGTCCGAGCCGCGGCACAGCGTCAGCATGATCTCGTAGCCCTGACGCTGGTGAAACGACTCCTCCTTGCAAACGCGGATCATCGCGCGCGCATACGGTCCATAGGAGCAGCGGCACAGCGGGATCTGGTTCATGATCGCGGCGCCATCGACCAGCCAGCCGATGGTACCGATGTCGGCCCAGGTCAGCGTTGGATAGTTGAAGATCGAGGAATATTTGGCCTTGCCGGCGAGCATGGCGTCGACCAGCTCTTCGCGCGAGGTGCCGAGCGTCTCGGCCGCGGCATAGAGATAGAGCCCGTGGCCGCACTCGTCCTGCACCTTCGCCAGCAGCGCGGCCTTGCGGCGCAGTGTCGGCGCGCGCGTGATCCAGTTGCCTTCGGGCAGCATACCGACGATTTCGGAATGGGCGTGCTGGGAGATCTGGCGGGTAAGCGTCTTGCGATAGGCCGCCGGCATCCAGTCGTTCGGCTCGATGCGCTCTTCGGCATCGATGCGGGCCTGAAACTGCGCGGCCTTGGCCGCGTCCTCAAGACCGCGATCATCGGTCTCGGCCATGTTCAGCGCCTGGGTATACATGCGCATCCTCCCGTTTATTGGGAGCAATATATAACAAAAATTACTTCATGCAAGATATTTCTGTAACATATTGATCAGGCGCCAAACCTCCGCTCCAGGATCTTTCGCGCCGGGGGCAACGCCCCCTTCTCGTTGGTTCCATGGCTATCAAGCCATTGCTCGGACGGCGCAAGCAGTGCGCGATAGATCTCGCCGCAGAGCTCGCGAGCGGCCCTGCCCGGCCAATCCGCCGGCAGCAGGCTTTCGGGCAGCAGCGGATCGCGCAGTACGACGCGGCGGTAGTGGTGGATCAGCAGGATGCGCGCGGTGAAGGCGTCGGCTTCGGACAACTCCGTGCCGCGCGCGATCGCGGCGCGCAGCGGCTCGAACGTCTTCCTGAATTTCAGATAGGCGTCCGCGGTACGGTCCAGTGGCCAGCTTGCACTGAGCAGGCGACGGCCGCTGTCGTCCTCCGCCGAGACTTCGAGACGGATGGCAGTCGCAGCTTGCTCCGGCACGGGCACGCCTGATGGTGCGACCCACACGCCCGGCAGCGGACTGCCGAAGCCGGCATTGCGCAAGGCTTCACGCGAAGCGTCGCGATCCTCACCGTTGCCGATCAGCAGCAGCTCGAAGCGGCCGGTCCAGTCTGACGTTGGCGGATCGTAGATGTGACGCGTCGCGGCCTCGAACGTTTCTCGGCCCTTCTCGGCAAGACGATAAAAGCTGTTGCGGCCGACCTTTTCGCGCGTCAACCAGCCATCGGCAGCGAGGCGCGACATCGCCGTGCGCACCACGCCGGCATCGATGTCCAGGCTCTCGAAGAACGCCAGCAGCGTGCCCAGCCACACCGAACCGCCGCGCGGCACAATGGCATCGCCGAACATGGTGATGACGATGGAGCCGGTGCGGGACGGCTCACGCTTGAGCTGGTCGATGATGCGAGAGAGCGGATGCGCCATGCGCGAGGCATAGCGCGTTTGGTGCGGGCGCGACAATGGACGGGAATGACAATGCGAGAGCCGGGCTCGATCCTTCGAGACGGCGCTTCGCGCCTCCTCAGGATGAGGTCCAATCGCTTTCGCGCGGCGCTAGGTACTCTCAACCCTCATGGTGAGGAGTGCGGCAAAGCCGCGCGTCTCGAACCATGCAGGCCCGCTTACCGATGCGGATCGGGATAGGCCAGGCTGCGCCAGCCGCTGCGGTCGAACGGCCGCCACTGGCCTTCCCTCTGCGCGAGGCGGTCGGCCACCGCATAGACGGCGGCCGGATGGTGGCCCATGCCGCAATGGCTGCTCTCGACCTCGATGCTCTCAGTCTGCGCGCCCGTCTTCTCCATGCAGCCCTGCCAGGCGCAGACGCCGTCGGTGCGGCTGAAGATGGCGGTGGTCGGCACCGGCGGCGGTACGGCAAGCTCGCCGCCGAACTCGGGATCGACCTCGTCGGACCTCCGGCCGCTCGCCCATTCATAGACGCGCCAGGCATTGGTCGACCGGGGATTACCCGCGAAGGGGCTGCCGAGCGTGATCACCTGACGCACGCGGTCGGGCATCATCTTGGCGAGCTGGCGTGCGTAGAGACCGCCAAGGCTCCAGCCGACCAGGCTGATTTTGCGGCCATGCTTGCTGCTGAGCTCCTCGACCAGGTCGACCATCGCATGCTGCACACCCTCGCGCAGGCCATAGTTGCGGCCCTGGCGCCAGCCGCTCACCGCATAGCCCTTGCTGGTCAGAAAGGTACGCAGCGCACGCGTGGACTCGTCGGAGGCGACAAGGCCCGGCAGCACCAGCACCGGATGCCCGTCGCCGCGCGGCGCGAGGCTCAGCAGCGGGAGCGCGCCGAGGAATGCGCCGAACTCGTGGATCGCGCGCCCTTCCAAGAACATCAGAGTACGGGACGGCGGACGCAGCGTCTGGGCAGTAGCGGTCATCAATGAATCCCCCTGGAGAAGGCGCCGGCCGCGATGCCGGCAATGGACATGAATTCCAATACGCCGGCTTCTTGAACGTTCCGCAGCGCAACATAAATCAGCTAGGTGTCCGGTTCCGCACATTCAAGCCGGAGAGACGCAGGGCGACAATAGGCTCGCGCGTTAATGCTAACGGGCGTGACGCAAAAGTCACAACCATCGGAGCAGGAATTCTACGGAGTAGAGCACAAGACCAGCGAGGCCACCAATCAGCGAGCCGTTGAAGCGGATGTATTGCAGGTCGCGTCCGATGTTGATTTCGATCAGCGAAATCAGCTGTGCCATGTCCCACGCCTTGACCTGGTCGGAGATGAAGGTCGAGACGCCGCTCTTCTGATCGGCGACGAAGCTGCGCAGCACCGTCACCAGGCCCTTGTTGATCTCGCCACGCAGCTCGGCATCGCCGGCGAGCGCATCGCCCGCCGAAACGAACATTCCGGCGAGATGATGCTGGAGCACCTGCGTTTCGCCGGACGCGCTGCGCTCGATGAAGGAGCGCGTGTTGGCCCAGACGGTGCGGGCGAGATCGGCAAGCTCGGGACGCGCCAACAGATCGCGCTTCAATCCGTCGATACGGTCGATGTAGGCTTGGTCGGTGCCGAGCCGGTCGACGAAGCTCAGCACCATGCGGTCGAACTCGCCGCGGAACGGATGCTTGGGGTCGCTGCGCACCTCATTGAAGAAAGCGGTGGCGGACGACACGATCTTGTTCACCAGAAACTTATCGGCGCGGTAGAGCCTGAGCAGGGTCGGCAATTCCGCGCGCACCTTCTCGCGGATCATCGCCATCGTCTCTTTCTGGTTCAGCGTCTCGTGCATCACGCGCAGGAGATCGTCGAACAGGATCTGGTGCCGTCCCTCCGCCACGAAGCCGCGCAGCGTGCCGGCGGCGAGCGGCGCGAGATCGATCGCCTGGAGCTGCGAGGACATGCGGCGAATGATGAAGGTCATCAGACCGGAGGTCTCGGTCGCGGAAAAAGCCTCCGGCAAAAGACGTAGCGCGAAACGGGCCAGATCGTCGCTGCGCTTGCGGTTGCGCAGCCAGTCGGCGACGAAGGAGCCGAAATCGATCTCCTTCAGCTTGGCTTCGACAGGACCTGCCTCGAGGAAATGCACCTGGATGAACTCGCCGAGCTTGTCGGCGATGCGGGCCTGGTTGCTCTGGATGATCGCAGTATGCGGGATCGGCAGGCCCAGCGGCCGCCTGAACAGCGCGACCACGGCATACCAGTCGGCGAGCCCGCCGATGGTTGCGGCCTCCGCGAAGGCGGCGATGAAACCGAACACTGGATGTACAGGCAGCAGCCACTTCGCGACGACGAACAGGGCGAGCGTCGAGGCCAGCACCAGCGTCGCCAGCGCTTTCACGCGGCGCAGCTCGGCCGCACGTTCGGCGTCGCCGGGTGTATCGAAAGAGAAGGTGGCACGTGGAGTCATCACTGCATCACAGTACTCGTCATTGCGAACGAAGCGAAGCAATCCAGAGTCTTTCCATCGAGGCAGACTGGATTGCTTCGCTTCGCTCGCAATGACGGCGGCACACAACAAAAGGCCCGCCGAAGCGGGCCTCAAATTTCAGTTTGTACTCAGGGCGCCAGATCAGGCGGTCTTGTTGTAGACCTTGGCAAAGTTGTCCTGAGCGGACTTCGCACCGTTGGCGGCGAGCTTGCCGAAATAGTCGGCGGTCGCCTTGGCGCGCGAGACGAGCACTTCGCCGCGGGCGCGGAGCAGGCTCGACTGGATTTCGACGGCTTCGCTGACCGACTTGGCCGACGCGAGCTTGTCGATGCCCGAGAAGAACGCTTCGGCGTCCTCGTAGATCGCCTGCTGGATGTTGCGGCTGATCTTGCCGGCTTCCGTGACGGACTCGGTCACCGCGTTCTCGACGGCGGCGGTCACGCGCTCGGAGCCAGCGAACACCTCGGCAGCACGGTCCTTGGCGGTGTTGGCAGTCTTCTTGACGAATTCGCGGGCGGCCTCGGGAACTTCCAGATTCTGGATGTTCTTGAAAGCGTCTTTGAAGCCCTCGAAAGCGGTGTTGGTTTCGGTGGTCATGGGGGTCTCTCCATCCTCATTGATTTGAGCTATGGGCTCACCCCGTCCGCATTGGCCCGGGGCACGGTCTATATGACATAATTAATTGTGCAATGCAACATCTCGTTGCACCGCGTCATCACGAAATAGTGAAGCGCCTTTATGGCGGGCAAGCTGCCGCTTTTGCCGGCCGCCTACTGTGCATGGGGTTGAATTGCACTTTATTGGTGCCGGCCGGCATTCTATTCAGTGCTGAACCGCGCCTGGCAACCCATAGGCGTCCATCTGGGCTCGGACCTGCGCGATATTGTGCCCGAGCACAACGATGTCGTGGGTCTTGCCGTCGACGTCCCGGGCATGGTCCCGCAGCAGCGCCTCGGCCTTGAAGCCGAGGCTCTCGAACAGCGCGATCGCCGCCTGCTGGTCGACCGTCATCTGGACCGAGAGCTTCTCCAGCCCCGCCCCGAGCGCAAGTGCGAAGGTCTCCTGCGACAGCGCCTTCCCCACCCCCTTCCCGCGGACGTCCTGCGACACCACCATTCGGATCTCGCCGACATGAGGCGACCAGGAATGTGGATCGCGCACCAGCGTGCCGCAACCGACGACCTTGCCGTCCTTCAGTGCGAGCAGGCTCTGAATAGCGCCGCGCTCGATCTCCTTGACCCAGGCGGACAGCACCTTCGGCTCGCTGATATTGCGCGGCAGGAACAACAGATCATGCGTCGGCAGGTCCTTGCCGAACGCAAGCACGGCGCCTTCGTCTGCAAGCGACATCAGACGGATCTCGATATCGCCCGCGTCGGTCTTGACGTGACGCGGGTAGGCACGCTGCACACTCATGTCGATCTTGTCCCCAGCCAGGAATCCAGTTTCGGCCACAGCCGCTTCACTGCGTTGGCGCCGGCGACCAGCGAGACGTGACCGCCCTTCAGCATCACCTCCTCCTTGTCTGCGGAGCCGATCTTCGCGATCAGATGCTTTGCGGCGTCATAGGGCACGATGTGATCGTGCTCGGCGACCGCGTGCAGAATCGGCACCTTGATGTTCTCGAGCTTCGCCGCGCGGCCACCCACCGACATGGTGTCGTTGTAGAGCTTGTTGTCCCACATCAAATCCTTGGTGATGGTGCGGAAATATTCGCCGGCGAGCGGCAGCGTATCGGTCGCCCAGCGGTCGAACATCCGGTACGACTTGACGAACTCGTCGTTCCAGATGTTTTCCCAGAGCTGGATCTGGCTCACTGTGCGCGAGGCCGGACGCAACATCTCGAACGAGGACAGGATCATCTCCGGCGGCACGTTGCCGACGCTGTCGACGAGGCCGTCGACGTCGAAATAGCGGCGGTCGGAGAAATTCGAAAACAGCTTCATCTCGCGAAAATCGATCGGCGTGGTGAAGCAGATCAAATTCTTCATCGGCCCGTCCGGGAAGATCGAGCCGTAGAGCAGCGAGAGCACGCCGCCGAAGCAATAGCCAATGACGGAGACGTCCTGCTCGCCGGAATCGGCTTGCACGCGGCGGACGCAATCCGGGATGAAGTCGAGGACATAGTCCTCCATCCGCAGGCTCTTCTCCTCCGGCCGCGGCGCGCTCCAGTCGAGCATGTAGACGTCGTAGCCGCGCTTGAGCAGGAACTCGATAAAACTCTGGCCCGGCACGAGATCGAGGATGTAGCCGCGGTTGGTCGTCGCCATCACGACCAGCACCGGTACGCGGTAGATTTCGTCTGACATCGGCCGGTAATGATACAGGCTCATCGTGCCGCGTGAATGAAACACATCCTTCGGTGTCGAACCCAGCGTCGGACCTGAGGTCGAAAAATATTCGACGCCCTTGATGCTGCGCATGATCGCGCGCTGCACCTCGGACTGGATGCGCTCCGGGATCGCCGCGAAATCAAGTCCCGTCGGCGCGTTCATTTTTGCGCTCCGCCTTCGGATGGCGGACGTCTGGTGCGCGGCGGCCGCGGTGCGGCGCCGATCCGCGCATCGCCCGAATTGGCCGACATCTGGCTCAGCATCGACCTGATCTCGCCGAGCTGCCCCTCGATCGCCTGCAGCCGTTCGGCGATTCCGGTCATCTGCTCGCGGCTCGGCAGGTTCATCGAGAGCAGGTACTTCTCCATGAGATCGGCGAACTGCTTCTGAGCGCCCGCAGCAGCGCCGCCCGCGCGATTCATGGCTTGCGAGAATTCAGGCGTCTCCATCGCCTTGGTGGCGAAGGAGTTGAACCCCTTCTCCATTTCGCCGACCATCTTTTGCCACAAGGCGATTGGATCGGTGATCTTGTCGGTCATCAGCATCCTCCCTGATGTGGAGGGCTTGTGCCCTTCTTTTCCCGCCATACCACACCGTTGTGGGGGGCCGGTCAACCGGCAAGCGGCGGGTGCCGCGCACACGGCTTCTTTGACGCGGGAAACCGTGCGATACACCATTGATCAAAAGCCAAGGGAATACGCCTGTGAACGCCCATCAGCCGCCCCAGACCCTCTGCGCCAACGGCATCGACATCTGCTACGAGATTTTCGGCAATGACAATGCCGAACCGCTGCTGCTGATCATGGGACTCGGGGCTCAGATGATCCATTGGGACGATGCGTTCTGCGAGCAGCTCGCCGCGCGCGGCTTTCGCGTGATCCGGTTCGACAATCGTGACATCGGCAAGTCGAGCCATCTCGCCGGCGGCAAGCGGCTGACCCCGCTCGAGCTGTTGAAGCTGCGCTTCCTCAGGATTCCCGTGGCGGCAACCTACAAGCTGATCGACATGGCCAGGGACACGGTCGGCCTGATGGACGCGCTCGGCATCAAGTCGGCGCATCTGGTCGGGGCGTCCATGGGCGGCATGATCGCGCAGGAGGTCACGCTGTCGTTTCCGCAGCGCGTGCGCTCACTAACCTCGATCATGTCGACCACAGGCAATCCGCGTGTGCCGCCGCCGACGCGCGAGGCCGCCGCCATGCTGATGGCGCCGCCGCCGCGCAGCAAGGAGGAGTTCATCACCCGCTTCGGCCAGACCTGGAAGGTGTTGCGCGCTGGGTCCTTTCCGGAGGAGGAAGCGCTCGATCCCGGCCGTGCCGAACGCGTCTTTGCCCGTGGGCTCAATCCGGCCGGCGTCGGCCGGCAGCTGCGCGCCGTTCTCGCCTCCGGCAGCCGCAAGGAGCGGCTGCATGGCGTCAAGACGCCGACGCTGGTCATTCACGGCACCGTCGATCCGCTGGTGCATCCCGAAGGTGGCAAGGACACGGCGGAATCAATTCCGGGCGCGAAGCTGCTGATGATCGAGGGTATGGGCCACGCGCTGCCGATGCGGTTCTGGCCGGAGATCATCGGCGCCATCGACGAGCACGCGCACGGCGCAGCAGCGCAAGCGGCTTAGTTCTTCCGTGCGATCCAGATCACGTGGCGCGCGCCGCCGCCCCTGCCGGTGGCGCGCACATTGACCTCGTTGACATCGAAGCCGGCGCCGCCGAGACGCTTGGTGAATGCGGGGTTCGGTCCCGACGACCAGACAGCGAGCACGCCGCCCGGCCGCAGCGCCGTCTTCGCCGCCTTCAATCCGCTCGCGCTGTAAAGCGTGTCATTGCCCTTCCGGGTCAGCCCTTCCGGCCCGTTGTCGACATCGAGGAGAATGGCGTCGAAGGCCGAGCTCTTCGCCCGGATGATTTCGCCAACGTCCATTTCGCGGATACTCACCCTGACATCATCGAGACTGTCGCCGAAGACCTCCGCCATCGGCCCCCGCGCCCAGCTGATGACCGCCGGCACCAGCTCGGCGACCACGATCTTCGCCTTGCTGCCGAGCACGGTGAGCGCCGCGCGCAGGGTAAAGCCCATGCCCAGTCCGCCGATGAGGATGACGGGCTTGGCAACCCTCTCGATCTGCTTCGCCGCAAGCGTCGCGAGCGCGGCTTCGGAGCCCGACAGGCGGTTATTCATCAGCTCGTTGGTGCCGAGCTTGATGGAGAACTCCTTGCCCCGCCGCATCAGGCGGAGCTCCTCGTCGGAGCCGGGGATTTTGGCGGTGTCGATCTTTTCCCAGGGAATCATGCGAGAGCTTTAGCACGACCGGACGAGCAATCACCCTCCCGCCCAGACGTCCAGCACATAGCGGTTCTTCGCACCCATCTCCTCGATCCAGCGCGCGCCCGCAGCCGCATCGCAGCCGCTCTTCTCGCGTTGGATCGCAACCAGCGCCGCCTTCACATCCGGCTCCATCTTGCTGCCATCGCCGCAGACATAGATGATCGCGCCTTGCTCGATCAGCGGCCAGACCCTGTCCTTCTGCGCGGCGAGGACGTGCTGCACATAAGTCTTCGGCCCATCCGCGCGCGAGAACGCGGTGAAGAGCTCGGTGATGCCATTGGCCGCCAGCGCCTTCAGCTCATCCGCATAGAGAAAATCCTGGTCGGGATCGCGGCAGCCGAAGAGCAGCATCGCCGGCCCAAGGGCAGCACCCTTGGCCTTGCGCGCGGCGCGCTCCTGAAGGAAGCCGCGGAACGGAGCCAATCCCGTACCCGGACCGACCATGATGATTGGCACGGACGGATCATCCGGAAGCCGGAAGCCGGCCTTGGTCTCGCGCACGGTCGCGTAGACCGTATCGCCCGCACGCCGGTTGGTCAGATAGTTCGAGCAGATGCCCTTGTAGGTGCCACGCCCAGAGGCGGCCGGCCCTTCGACGACGCCGACCGTGACGCTACAGCGCGTTGGATCGACCGACGGCGAGGACGAGATCGAGTAGTAGCGCGGCGCCAGCAGCGAGAGCATTTCCAGGTAAACGTGGAACGGCAATTCGCAGGCCGGATATTCGAGCAGCACGTCGAACACCGATTTGCGCTTGCCTAAGATCTCGCTGCGATAACGCTCGAGCGGCTCGCCCTCCTCGCCGACGAAAGCCAGCAGCTTCGGCTTAGTGACCGGGCAGCGGGTGTGCTCTGCCATGATCTGGATCTGCTTCCTGGTCGCCACCTGCTGCAGTTCGACGAACTCGCTGAGCAGGCGGCCGACCGACACGGCATCGCCGACCGGCAATTGCGCACGGCGGCCTTCAGCGACCTGAAGCCTGATCTGGTCGGACGGCAGGAACCCGAACCGGCGGGCAACCGAATCCACCAGCGTCGGATCGTTGCGTGGAACTACGCTCAAATGGTCGCCGACGCGGTAGGCGACGTTGGACGGCAGCTGCACTTCGATGTGGCGCGTCGAGCGCTCCGACGGATTGGATCCGCCCTTGTTCTGGAGCTCGTCATTGGCCAGCACCTTCATCGCGACAGCGCCGCCCTGGGCGACGATGGTGTTGACGGCGGTCACCGCGACCGGCTCGATCGCGTAGAGCGGATCATCCTCCGCGGTACGCGTAAAATTCCAGTCGATGCCGAATTCCTTCGTGGCAACCTGGGCCGCTGCCGGGAACCATTTCTGGAACTGGCCGTCGAGATCGCTGCGCGCGTCACCTTCGCCACGCGGATAGACTGCGCGTGCGCCATGCTTCGACAATTGCTCGTCGATGAAACGCGGCACCGATTGATAAGTCGCGGCCCAGTCACTGTTGCCGCAGCCGAACACGGCGTAGCGGACGTTGGCAAAGGCATTTTTTGGCAAGTCGTCGCCGAGCCATTTGACGAACTGCGATGCATTGTCCGGCGGCGCGCCGTTGTAGGAGGCGCAAATGATCAGCACGCCGCCCTCCTGCGGCAGCTTGCCGACGTAATCGTCGAGCGGACCGAGATGCACGGCAAAGCCGTTGATCTCCGCAAGGTCGGCCATGCGTGTCGCAAGCTCCTCGGCCGTGCCGAGATTGGAGCCGTACAGCACCAGCATCGGCGTGTTGTGGCCGAGACGCGCCGTCGGCTGGCGCGGCGCTTTCGGCGCTGAAGCCGCAGCCGCGACTGGTCCGCCATAAGCACCGCGCTCGCGATCCGCACGCGGCCGCACCTTGATCTTGAAGCCTTCCGGCTTCATCGTCAGCGTTTCCTTCAAATGCATCTGATAGCGCTGATGATCGATCAGCCTGAAGCGCTGGAGGATCATGCCGAGCGCAAGCGCGGCCTCGTGCATGGCGAAGCCGCGGCCGATACAGGCGCGTTGGCCGTTGCCGAACGGCTTCCAGGCATTGATTGGCCGCTTGGCTTCTGCTTCGCGGCTGAAATTCTCGGGATCGAAGGCATCCGGGTTCGGGCCCCAGACCGAGGGATCGCGATGCAGCGCTGTCACCAGAACCGTGGTGAAGGTGCCCTTCCTGAGCTTGTACGTGCCGCCACCGAGGGTCTCGTCCTTCAGCGGCGAGATGCCGTAGGCGGGCGCGGGCGGCCACAGCCGCAGCGCCTCCTTCAGGATCTGCGTGATGTAGGTGAGTTGCGTCACCTGCTGATAGGTCGGCCTCGCATTGACGTCCGGGCCGAAGACGCGGTCGACCTCGTCGTAGGCTTTTTTGAGAATATCCGGGTGCTTGAGCAACGCATAGAGCGTGTAGGACAGCAGGCCGCTGGTAGTCTCATGGCCCGCGATCAGGAACGTGTTGATCTGGTAGCGGATGTTGACGTCGTCAAGCTGATCGCCGGTGGAGCGGTCGACGCCGGTCATCATCGCAGCCAGCATGTCCTTCTTGTCGTCAATTCCTTCCGCGCTCTTGCGGCGCTCGGCGATGATCTCGTCGACCATCTTGTTCATGAAGGCGACGTCTTCGCCGAGCCTCTTTCGACGCTTCTGCATCCAGAGCTGCTCGAACGGCAGGCCGCGCGTCATCATGATGGTTTCGAGCGAGCGCACGAGCGATTCGACGAAGGGATGGTAATCGCGCCGGTAGAACGAATTGAAGCGGTAGTCGAAGCCACAGAGGCCGATCGTATCGAGCGTCAGCGCCGTCATGTCGTGGACGACGTCGATCTCATCGTCAGCGTTCAGCCGCTCCCATTTGTGGACGAGCTGCTCGGCGATATCGACCATGCTCGGATGGTAGGACTGCATGGCGCGATTGCCGAAGGGCTGCAGCAGGATGTTGTGCGCCTTGCTCCAGTTCGGTTCCTTGGTATCCGCCGTGAAAAGGCCGTCGCCACCGACCGCGCGCACGCGCCGCAGCGCGCCGCGCACCGTCTTGTCGAAGCGTTTCTCGTCGGAGAGCTCGTCGACGAGATCGTGGCCGGAGACGACGACGATCGGCGAGCCCATCATGTCGAGCCAGAAGATCGGCCCGAGCTCCTTGGCAAGCCGCGTCAGGTGCTGCACCGGGGCAGCCGAGTCCAGCGACAGCATGTTGCCGACCACCGGCTTGGTCGGCGGCTGCGGAATCGGGTCCAGACGATTCTTGGATGACACTGCTAGGCTTCCCCCCGCTCGCAATGACGAGCTAACCAAACCGCCTTCTACGCCATTCGATCAGCTTGGCGCTGACCTCTTCCGGCTTCTCCTGCTGCGTCCAATGGCCGCTGTCTTTCACCAGGTACTTCTCTAGATCGGGTATGAGCTTCTCCATGCCGTCCGCCGACGACGGCGGCAGCACCGCGTCGTTCTCGGCCATGATCATCAGCGACGGCACCCGCACGGTGTGATCGAGGCCCTCAGAGCGCACCCAGTTGCGCGACATGTTGCGGTACCAGTTGATGCCGCCCGTGAAACCGGTCTTCGTGAAAGTGTCGACGAACACCTGCTTTTCCTCCGCCGACAAGATCGGCGTGCGCGGGTCGTGCTTGGCGTCATAGCCGGCAATCATCTGCGGAAAAGCCAGATTGACCCGCGGTGAGGCCCCGACACCCGCGACCACATCCTCTGCCGGCGCGTCGGCCGGACGTGGCGCCGGCTTGCGCATGAAGGCGTCGAAGGTCTGCTCGACGCGACTGCCAAAGATCCTGTCGGGCTCGCGCGCCGGATCCTGGAATTGCACGATGTACATCTTTTCGCCGAAGCGCGTGCGCAACAGTTCGATCGGATCGGCCCAGGCGCGGTTGGTATGGGGGGTGTTGATGCCGACCACGCCGGCGACCCGGTCGATATGGCGCAGCGGCATCTGCCAGACCACGAAGCCGCCCCAGTCGTGGCCGACGAAGATCGCCTTGTCGATTTTCAGATGATCAAGGAGCCCGACCAGATCGCCGGTCAGATGCTCGATGTCATAGGCCTCGACCGGCTCGGGCCGATCGGTCGCGCCATAGCCACGCTGGTCTGGCGCGATCACGCGGATGCCGGCCTCGCTCAACGCCTTGATCTGGTGGCGCCAGGAGAAAGCCAGTTCGGGCCACCCATGGCATAGCACCACGGGCGGCTTGTCGGTGACAGGGCCCGCCTCGTAGTAGCCCATGCGAATTCCGTTCGTCTGCGCGAACTTGAGCGGCGGCATTTTGATCATGGCAGAATTCCTACTCAGCAGCGCCCTTGATGTCAGTCGCCGGCGGCGCGTACGCCGCCTCGAGCGCGGCAAACTCCCCCGGCAGCATGTCGCACATCACCTGCACGTGCGGAATGATGTTGGCGCCGACGATGAAGCCGAAATCGAGCTGGTCGCGGTAGCTCTGCACGGTGATGTTCAGCGCCTGCCCATGTGTCGAGATCGACACCGGGAAGATGTGCAAGAGCTCGGCACCTGCGGCATAGAGCGTCTGCCGCGGCCCCGGCACGTTGGAGACCGTGATGTTCGCCGCCGGCGGCAGCACGTCCGACAGGTCCGAGCGGCTGTAGAGCAGCGCCATGATCTGCACGATGATCGGCGCGCCCAGCATCGAGATGTTGGAAACCTGCGGCATCAGGGCGCGCAGCGGATGCGACATCTCCTTGGACTTGGTCGACTGCGCGATGATGGCTTCGAGCCGCGCCTTGGGATCCTCGATATTGGTCGCGATCGAGCAGATCATGCCAAAGACCTGGTTGTTGGCCTCGGTGTTGCCCTCCTCGCGCAACGAGATCGGCACGGCGGCGGTTAAGGATTTCGCCGGCAGTGTGCCATATTGCTGAAGATAACGCCGGACCACGCCGGAGGCGAGCGCCAGCACCACGTCGTTGAGCTTGCCGCCGGCCTGCTTGGCCAGCGCCTTGGATCGCGACAACGAAATCGACACGCCGGCAAAGCTCCGCTCCGACGAAATCGACTTGTTGAGCATGGTCGGCGGCGACACCATGCTGGCGAGGCTCTCGCGCGACTTCGGATCGGAGATCTTGCCGAGCACGTCGGAGACGCTCTTGACCATGGTCGGGATATTGCCGGCAAAGCGCACTGCGCTCTCGATCTGGTACATCGCGTTGTCGAACAGGATCGAGCCGATGTCGCTCTTGCCGGTGCGCGGCAGTTGCAGGTTCTTGGCGGCCGCGGACGCGTCGAGCGGCTGGGTGAAGAGCTGCTGGTAGGAATCGAGCAAATTGGCGGCGATGTCGCGCGGCTCCTGTCCGGGTTTCGATCCGCTCGTCGGCGGCTCGACCTTTCGCGGAATCGGCGAGATGTCGTAGATCATGTTGGTCAAGGCCGCACCGGCGCCGCCATCGATGGCAGCATGGTGCATCTTGGAGTAAAGCCCGACCTCGTTGTCCTTCATGCCCTCGAACACGTAGAACTCCCAGAGCGGGCGAGCGCGGTTGAGGAGCTTGGCATGCATCCAGCCAACGATGCGCTCGAGCGTGGCACGGTCGCGCGGCGCCGGCAGGCTGGCGCGGAAGATGTGACGGTCGATATCGAACTGGTCGTCCTCGACCCAGGTCGGATGATCGATGTCGAGCGGCGCCTTCTCCAGGCGCGCTTTCAGGATCGGCGCGATGTGCAGCCGCGAGACGATCATCGCCTTGAAGTCTTCGAAGAAGTCGCCCTTGTAGTCATCGGGCAGGCGAAAGATCGCCATGCTGCCGACATGCATCGGCATTTCCGGCGTTTCCAGATAGAGAAACGACGCATCCAGCGACGACAGCTTCTTACCGTCAGCCATAGTTCCCTCCGCTTATATTCAACGGGCGCCTTGCTGGCGCTTCTCGTCAGGCCGATACTGCCCGCTCCGGCGGGGCATATGCAATGGCAAACGGACCAGCCCGGTCAAATGGCCAGAACTCCCCCTCCGGTTGCGCCAGGCGATCCGCCACGGCCCACAACGCAGCCGGGTTCACCCCGAGCCCGACATGGCTTGCGAAATGCACCTCGATATTCTCGGCCCGCTCGGAGGGGTGCAGCAGGCAAGTCCGCCAATTCACGACGCCGTCGGTGCGCGAATAGATCGACGTCGCCGGCACCGGAAGATCACCGGCGATCGCTTCGCGCGCTTCCGCGAAATCCTCGACCCGTTCGCCGGACAACGCCTCATAGAGCGCCGTCGCGTTGGTGGCCCGCACATCATTGGCAAAGGGGCTGCCGAGCGTGATGACAGAGCGGACCATGTCGGGCGCCTGGAGCGCGAGATCGCGGGCATAGACGCCGCCGAGGCTCCATCCGACCAGACTGACCTTCCGTCCGCTATCGGCGTAAATCTCAGTGAGACGGCCGCGCAGCGTTTCCCGCATCCGCGCCATCCCGCCGAGATTGCGGCCGATCCGCCAGGCATGCGCCTCATAACCGAGTTCGCTGAGATAACGCCGCATCGGCGCCATCGAGAGATCGCTGGCGAGAAAGCCCGGCAGCGCCAGCACCGGATGACCATCCCCTCTGGGCGCGCGCATCAACAACGGCGACAGCAGGACGCTGGCGTTGAATTCGAACAGGCCGCGGGCTTCGGCGAGCAGAAGACCAAGGGACGGCGGACGAAGCCGGCCCGGCGCCTGCGCTCGGTCCCGCCCGCGCGACACTATTTCTTCTTGTCGCTGCTACGCGTTCCGCCGAGGCCAGCCATGGTGACGAACATGTCCTGAAACCGCTCTGCGAGCTTCGGATCGAAAGTGAACCAGCTCTGGATCAACGATTCCGGTGAGACCTTGTCGATATTGCTCAAGACCTGCTGCTGTAGCTTCTCCATAACGGCAACCTGCATCGGCGAGACGTCCGGCAATCCGAAGAACTGGCGGGCCTCGAGGGGGGTGCAGTCGATTTCGATATTAACTTTCATGTCCCCTCCGGATGAGATTCGAGCGGCGTCACACAGTATCGCCGCGACATGGTGGGCGACGCAAGCGACCTGAGACCGGGGCCAGACACGGGCTTCCGCAATCGGCGGATATGGTCAATCAAATTGTCGGCGCGAATGAGCGCCGGCGGGGCCGTTTCCGCCCTCGTTCCCGGGACCGGGCTGACCGAAAGTCCAATGTCGCCCATGCGCCTCCCGCCCCTAAATTGTTGGTCAGCAATGCTGCACAGCGGTGCAACTTGGCGCGTTCCTTGCTGGAATGGCGCTTGCACGGGTCGAGAACTCTGGGCAACATGGATCGATCAGCCCCGCCGAACAATCAAAAATCACGGCGCGGGCGAGTGGAGAGGGTCAAGAATGTCAGTTGGACGAAGTCTGTTTGCGGCGACGCTCGCCGGTGTGCTGGTGTTGGCGGTTTCGCCGGCGTCGAGCCAGACTCTGCGCTACGCCAACCAGGGTGAGCTGAAGTCGCTCGACCCCTACACGCTGAACGAATCGACCACCAGTGCGCATCTCGGCCACGTCTATGAGGGCCTGGTGGCCCGCGGCAAGGACCTGAAGATCGTCCCGGCGCTCGCCGAAAGCTGGGAGACGCCGGAGCCGACGCGCTGGCGCTTTCACCTGCGCAAGGGGGTGAAATTCCACAACGGTGACCCCTTCACCGCCGATGACGTGGTGTTCTCGGCCGAGCGCGTGCGAGCGAAAGGTTCGAACTTCCAGAGCCGCATTCCCGCCGATGCAAAGGTCGTCAAGGTCGACGATTACACCGTCGATTTCATCCTGACCTCGCCCAATCCCATCCTGACGGCGCTGTGGGCGACCTGGTACATCATGGACAAAAAATGGGCAGAGGCGAACGATGCGGTGGCGCCGACGCCGGCCGCCGCGACGACCCCGAGCTATGCCTCGCTCCATGAAAACGGCACCGGCGCCTTTACCATCGAGAGCCATCAGCCAGGCGTGAAGACCGTCTTCAAGGCCAATCCGAACTGGTGGCGCAAGCCGGAGCATAATCTGAAGGAGATCGTCTTCACGCCGATCGCAAACCCGGCCACGCGTGTCGCGGCGCTGTTATCGGGAGAGGTCGACGTGATCGAGCCGGTTCCGGTCCAGGACATCGAGCGCGTCAAAGCAAGCCCCAACGCCACGGTGCTGACGGGACCCGAGCTCCGCACCATCTTCGTTGGCATGGATCAGGCGCGTGACGAACTCCTGTATTCCAACATCAAGGGCAAGAACCCGTTCAAGGACGTTCGCGTCCGCGAAGCCGTCTACCGGGCGATCGACGTCGACCTGATCAAGAATCGCGTTATGCGCGGACTGTCCACGCCGTCCGCATTGATGGTCGCACCAGAGATCTTTCCCTCGAAGGATTTCACCCGGCCGAAGTTCGATCCCGACGCCGCCAAGAAGCTTCTGGCAGACGCCGGCTATGCCGACGGTTTCGAGGTGACGATGGACTGCCCGAACGATCGTTACGTCAATGACGCCGCGATCTGTCAGGCCATCGTCGGAATGCTCGCCCGCATCAACATCAAGGTAGATCTGCTGGCGCAACCCAAGGCCCAATATTTCGCCAAGGTGCTGAAGCCCGGCGGCTACAAGACCTCGCTGTTCATGCTGGGCTGGACCCCGGATACACTCGACTCCCAGAACGTGCTCCACGACATCATGGGCTGCCGGGATGACCCCAAGGACCCCAACCGCGGTGAAGCCAATCTCGCCGGCTATTGCAACAAGCAGTTCGACGAGCTCGCCGACAAGGTTCTGGTGGAATCCGATACGACCAAGCGCGATCAGCTGATCAAGCAGGCCTTCGAGGTTTCGATGAAGGACTGGGCCTATGTCCCGCTGCACCAGCAGGCGCTCGCCTGGGGCGTGTCGAAGAAGGTGAAGCTGACCCAGCGTGCGGACAACATGGTCATGCTCTACTGGGCGACCAAGCAGGACGAGTAGGTGTCGACAAGTTGTGAAGTCCCGGAAGCCGTGGCTTCCGGGACTTGGCTTCCGGGACTTGCCGTTTCGGGCTAACGCGATGATGCGTGCTGCTGAAGAGATGTGAAAGGAACAGATGCTCGCTTTCACACTGCGCCGAGCCATTCAGGCCATCGGCGTCATGATCGCCGTCGGGATCATCTCCTTCTCGATGTTCCGTTTCGCCGGCGACCCCGTAAATCAGATGGTCGGGATGGATACGTCCGGCGCCGAACGCGCGGCGATCCGCAAATCGCTCGGCCTCGACGATCCCGTGATCGTGCAGTTCGGCCGCTATGTCGGCAACGCAGCGCAGTTCAAGTTCGGCGTGTCCTACCAGTTCCGCCTGCCGGTCACCAATCTGCTGATGGAGCGGATGCCGGCAACGCTGGAGCTCGCGATCTGCGCCACCATCTTCGCCATGGTCAGCGGCATCCTGATGGGGGTCTATTCGGCGCTTCGCCGCGACAGCTGGCTCGCGCATATATTCCAGGCCGTCTCGCTGATCGGCATTTCGCTGCCGACCTTCCTGATCGGCATTCTCATGATCTATCTGTTTTCAGTGACACTCGGCTGGCTGCCCTCGTTCGGGCGGGGCGATGTCGTGCATATCGGCTGGTGGACGACGGGGCTCCTGACACTGTCAGGCTTGAAAGCGCTGATCATGCCTTCGATCACCCTCGGCCTGTTCCAGATGACGCTGATCATGCGGCTCGTCCGCGCAGAGATGCTCGAGGTCATGCGCACCGACTACATCCGCTTCGCCCGCGCCCGGGGGCTTTCGACGCGGGCGATCCATTTCGGCCACGCGCTGCGCAACACGCTGGTTCCCGTGATCACCGTCGCTGGCCTGCAATTCGGCTCGGTCATTGCTTTCGCGATCATCACCGAAACCGTGTTCCAGTGGCCAGGCATGGGGCTCCTGTTCGTGCAGGCCGTTCAGAACGTCGATATTCCGATCATGGCGGCCTATCTGATGATGGTGTCCCTGATCTTCGTCACCATCAATCTCGTGGTTGATATCCTCTACACCATCGTCGATCCGCGGCTGCGCTCGACGGTCAGCCGGGCGCACTGACATGAGCGAGGCCGTCGTTCCGCACAGCACCGAGAAGCGCGCCGCCGCACCAGGCTGGGTCAAGCGCGCGCTCGACAGCGACCTGTTCTATTCGTTCCGCCGCTCAAGGATCACCATGATCGCGGCGGGGGTGACGTTGCTGTTCTTCCTGCTCGCGATCTTTGCCTCAGTGCTGTCGGTGCAAAATCCATTCGACCCGGCGCAGCTCCAGCTGATGAATTCGCGCATCTCGCCGCTCTGGACCGCCGATGGCCAGAGCCCGTTCCTGCTCGGCACCGACGAGCAGGGCCGCGACGTGCTGTCCGCGATCCTCTACGGCCTGCGCATCTCGCTTCTTGTCGGCGTACTCGGCGTGGTCTTATCCGGCGCGCTCGGCATCCTGCTCGGACTCACGGCCGGCTATTTCGGCGGCGCCGTCGACGGGCTGATCATGCGCATCGCCGACGTGCAACTTTCTTTTCCGGCCATCCTGATCGCGCTGCTGATCAACGGTATCGCCAAATCGGTCTTTGGCAACAAGCTCGACGAGATGAGCATGTTGGCGGTCCTGGTCTTCGCGATCGGCCTGAGTTTTTGGGTGCAGTACGCGCGCACGGTGCGTGGCTCGGTGCTGGTCGAGAAGAACAAGGATTATGTCGCAGCCGCGCAATTGATCGGCCTGCCTGCCCCCGTGATCATGCTGCGCCACGTGCTGCCGAACACCACGGGGCCGATCCTCGTGATCGCCACCATCAACCTCGCGCTCGCCATCATCACCGAGGCGACGCTGTCGTTCCTCGGCTCGGGCATGCCCGAGACCATGCCGTCACTCGGCACGCTGATCCGCATCGGCAACGGCTATCTGTTCGCAGGCGAATGGTGGATCGTCGCCTTCCCCGGAATCGCACTCGCGGCGCTGATCCTGTCCATCAACCTGCTCGGCGACTGGCTGCGCGACGCGCTCAACCCGAAACTCCGATGAGTATCCAGCGTTCATGACCGAACCCGTCCTCTCCGTCCGCAACCTCCAGGTCGAATTCGCCTCCCGCCGCGGCACGCTGCGTGCGATCGACGGCGTCTCCTTTGACATCGCCAAGGGCGAGGTGCTTGGCGTGGTCGGTGAATCCGGCGCCGGCAAGTCCGTCACCGGGCTCGCGGTGATCGGCCTGATCGACCCGCCCGGCCGCATCGCCGGCGGCGAAATTCATCTCGCTGGCCTGCGCATCGACAATCTGCCGCCAGAGGAAATGCGCCGTATCAGGGGAAAGCGCATCGGCATGATCTTCCAGGATCCTCTCACTTCGCTCAATCCGCTGTACAAGGTGGGCGACCAGATCGTCGAGACGATCCGGACCCACCTCAATCTTTCCGAACAGGCAGCGCGCCGCCGCGCCATCGACCTGCTGGCCGAGGTCGGCATTCCCGCGCCGGAAAAGCGTATCGACGGCTATCCCCACGAATTCTCCGGCGGCATGCGCCAGCGCGTGGTGATTGCGCTCGCGATCTGCGCCGAACCGGAGCTGATCATCGCGGACGAGCCCACCACCGCACTCGACGTCTCGGTGCAGGCGCAGATCATCTCGCTGATCAAGCGGCTCGGCCGTGACCACGGCACCGCCGTGATGCTGGTCACGCACGACATGGGCGTGATCGCCGAGACCTCGGACCGCGTCGCGGTGATGTATGCCGGCCGCGTCGCCGAAATCGGCCCGGTACAGGACGTCGTGAAGAACCCGCTGCATCCCTACGCCAGGGGCCTGATGGGCGCGATCCCGACGCTTGCCGGTGACGACAAGCGCCTGGTGCAAATCCCCGGCTCGATGCCGCGGCTGTCGGCGATCCCGCGCGGCTGCTCGTTCAACCCGCGCTGCGCCTTCGCCTTCGATCGCTGCCGGGTCGACCGGCCAGAGCCGCTGGCGCGCGGCACACAGTCGGTTGCCTGCCATCTCTATGACACCGCGCCGGCAGAGACTGCGGCATGAGCGCCCCTTTCGTCCAGGCCACAAATCTCCGCCGCGTCTTCGACGTCTCAAAGCCGTGGCTCAACCGCGTGCTGGAAGGCGGACATCTCGAATACCTCAAGGCTGTCGATCACGTCACCTTCGACATCAAGAAGGGCGAGACATTTGCGCTGGTCGGTGAGTCCGGCTCGGGCAAGACCACGGTGGCGCGGATGGTGGTCGGCCTGTTACCGCCGAGTTCCGGCGACGTCCTGATCGACGGCGTCTCGATGACCGATCCGCGGCAAGGTCAGGCGCGCCGAAAGCTGCGCCGCCGCATCCAGATGATTTTTCAGGATCCCTATGCGAGCCTGAACCCGCACTTCCGCGTCGACGCCATCATCGCCGAGCCGATCCGCGCCTTCGACCTGATCCAGGGCGAGCGCGATATCCAGGCCCGCGTCGGCGAGCTGCTCAGCCTCGTCGGCCTGCACCCCGACGATCGGCTGAAATTTCCGCACGAGTTTTCCGGCGGCCAGCGCCAGCGTATCGCGATCGCGCGTGCGCTCGCATCGGACGCCGAGTTCATCGTCTGCGACGAGCCGACCTCGGCGCTCGACGTCTCCGTGCAGGCGCAGATCCTGAACCTGATGCGCGACCTCCAGGACAAATTTGGCCTGACCTACATGTTCATCAGTCACAACCTCGCCGTGGTCCGCCACATGGCGAGCCGCGTCGGCGTGATGTATCTCGGCCGGATCGTCGAGATCGCGGAGGGGCGCGAGCTGTTCGCCAGCCCGCGCATGCCCTACACCAAGATGCTGCTTGGCGCCGTGCCTGATCTCGCCATGAGCGGCCGCCAGCGCATTCCGGTGAAGGGCGAGATTCCGAACCCGATCAATCCCCCTCCCGGCTGCGCCTTCAATCCGCGCTGTCCGCTGGCGTTCGAGCTCTGCCGCAAGGAAGCACCGAGCCTGATCAACGGCGTCGCCTGCCACGCGGTTAACACCGCGCCGGTCCCGGCGTGACGCGCGCGTGCCATGCGGCCTGCGCATTGGCAGCACGGCATTGCCTGTGATCAATTGCGCGCGCCGCAAATGAGGTAGCCCATGGCCAGCATCGTCAATCCCGATCCTTTCACGACGCGCCCCGAAATCGAGGGCACCTTCGGCGTCGTCGCCACCACACACTGGATCGCAACCGCCGTCGGCATGGCCATCCTGGAAAAGGGCGGCAACGCCTTCGACGCCGGCGTCGCCGCCGCCTTTACGCTGCAGGTGGTCGAGCCGCACCTGAACGGCCCCGGCGGCGACGTGCCGGTCATCGTGCACGACGTCAGGCGTGGCCGCACCGAAGTGATCTGCGGCCAAGGTCCGGCGCCGGCACGCGCCACCATCGCGCATTACAGGAGCGAAGGCCTCGATATGGTGCCCGGCACCGGCCTGCTTGCGGCCTGCGTTCCCGGCACTTTCGAGTCCTGGATGATGCTCTTACGCGACTACGGCACGATGCGTCTCCGCGACGTGCTGGAGCCCGCGATCTCCTATGCCCGCGACGGCTATCCGCTGGTCGAGCGCGCCTGCGCCACGATCCAAACCGTAGAGCAATTGTTCCGCAAGCATTGGCCGACCTCAGCCGCGGTCTACCTGCCGAACGGCGAGGTACCGAGGCCCGGTACGCTCTTCACCAACAAGACGCTGGCGGCAACCTACACCCGGATTCTGAACGAGGCCGAGAGCGGCAATGGTGGCCGCGATGCCGAGATCGAGCGCGCGCGGAAAGCCTGGTCGCAGGGGTTTGTCGCCGAATCCATCGACAAGTTCTGCCGGACGCAGGAGGTGATGGACGTCAGCGGCTCGCCGCATCGCGGCGTGCTCTCCGCCGACGACATGGCACGCTGGCAACCGACGATCGAGGCGCCCCTCACCTACGACTATGGCCGCTACACCGTCTGCAAGGCCGGCGTCTGGAGCCAGGGCCCGGTGACGCTGCAACAGCTCGCGCTGTTGAAAGGCTTTGCGCTCGACGGGCTCGACCCGACCGCGCCGGAGTTCATCCATCTCCAGATCGAATGCGCCAAACTTGCTTTCGCGGATCGCGAAAAGTTCTACGGCGATCCCAAGTTCAGCGAGATCCCGATCGCGACGTTGCTGTCGGACGCCTATAATGACGAGCGTCGCAAGCTCGTTACTGACAAGGCTTCGCTCGACTTCATCCCCGGCTCGGTCGAAGGCTTTGGTGGCGTGGTCAAGCTGCGCCGCGCGGAGGGCCAGCGCGAAGCGGTCGGCGCGCTCGGCGCCGGCGAGCCGACGGTGGGGCGTTTCGGCGAGGTGCGCGGCGACACCGTGCATTTCGACATCATCGACAAGGCCGGCAACATGGTGTCCTCGACGCCGTCGGGCGGCTGGCTGCAATCTTCACCGGTGATCCCGGAGATCGGGTTCTGCCTCGGTAGCCGCGCTCAGATGTTCTGGCTCGAGGAAGATCACCCGGCGGCGCTCGCGCCGGGCAAGCGGCCGCGCACCACGCTGTCACCGACCATGGCGCTGCGCGACGGCGAACCCTACCTCGCCTGGGGCTCGCCCGGCGGCGATCAGCAAGACCAATGGATCACGCAGTTCTTCCTGCGCCATGTGCACTGCAACCTCAATCTCCAGGAAGCGATCGACGCACCGGCCTGGCATTCCGAACATTTCCCGATCTCGTTCTGGCCCCGCACCGCGCGCCCCGGGGTGCTCGTGGTCGAGAACCGTGTACCCAAAGCGACGATCGAGAACCTGCGCGAGCGCGGGCATATCGTCGAGGTCGGCCCCGACTGGTCCGAAGGTCGCCTCACCGCGGCCTCGCGCGTCGGTCCGCGCCGCCGCGCCGCCGCCAATCCGCGCGGCATGCAGGGCTACGCGGCCGGACGCTGAAGGCAGCCCATGACCTGGTCGATCATCGCGCGAGACCCTGCTACCGGCCAGTTCGGCATTGCGGTCGCGACCCGCTTCTTTGCAGTCGGCGCCCGCGTGCCCTATATCGCCGCCGGCCTCGGCGCCATCGCGACACAGGCCTTTGTCAATCCCTATTACGGCATCGACGGCGTCAAGCTCTTGCTCGAAGGCCTGAGCGCGCATGACGTGCTCGCCGCCCTGCTCGCGACCGACGACGGCCGCGAGAGCCGGCAGATCCACATCATGGATGCGAGTGGCGTGATCGCCGCGCATACCGGGCGCGATTGCGTCGACTGGTGCGGGCACATCGCAGGCAGCGGTTTTTCGATTGCGGGCAATATGCTGGCAGGCCCCGACGTGCTCGACGAAACGGCAAAGACCTACATTGCCAATGACGGCCTGCCCTTCCCTCGCCGCCTCCTTATCGCGATGCGGGCGGGCGAGGCCGCCGGCGGCGACAAGCGCGGCAAGCAATCCGCGGCACTTCTGATTCATGGCGAGGAGGAATGGCCGGCGCTGGACATTCGCGCCGACGATCATCCAGACCCGCTCGGCGAACTTGAGCGGCTCGAACGGGTCAGTCACGAACTCTGGGTCCACTTCCGCAGCTCCATGCCGACCCGCCAGAATCCGGCCGGCAACACCGACCGCAGCGTCATCGACGCCAGCATCGCCGCAGCGCGCGCAAGGCAAGTATGAGCGCGAGCCCCCTCATCGAAATCAGGGATCTCCGTATCCGTTTCCATGGTGACGACGGCCGCGTCACCCATGCGGTCGACAGCGTCGATCTCAGCGTCGCCAATGGCGCGACGCTCGGCCTCGTCGGCGAATCCGGCTGCGGCAAGAGCGTGACCTCGCTGGCGATCATGGGCTTGCTGCCGAAGCAGACGACGGAGATATCAGGCGCAATCCGCTTCGACGGTTTTGACCTGCTGAAAACGCCCGACCAGACGCTGCGTGATCTCCGCGGCAACCGGCTCGCGATGATCTTCCAGGAGCCGATGACCTCGCTCAACCCGAGTTTTACGATAGGCGACCAGATCATCGAGACGATCCTGCGTCATCGCGGCGGTTCCCGCCGCAACGCACGGGACCGTGCGATCGAGCTGCTGCGCCGCGTCCACATCCCTTCGCCCGAGCGGCGCATCGACGAATATCCGCACAAGCTCTCCGGCGGCATGCGCCAGCGCGTCATGATCGCGATGGCGCTCGCCTGCGATCCGCAGCTCCTGATCGCGGACGAACCGACCACTGCACTCGACGTCACCCTGCAGGCACAGATCCTGGAGCTGATGCGGGAATTGAAGGCGGCGAGCGGCGCCGCGATCATCCTGATCACCCACGATCTCGGCGTGGTCGCCGAAGTCTGCGACGAAGTCGCGGTGATGTATGCCGGCGAGATCGTCGAGCGCGCCCCGGTGGATGAATTGTTCTCCGCGCCGCAGCACCCCTACACGGTCGGCCTGCTCGGCTCGATTCCGCGGCTCGACCATCGCGCCGAACAGCTTGCGACGATCGAGGGCATGGTGCCGAATATGGCGCAGCCACCCGCCGGCTGCCGCTTCGCCGCGCGCTGTCCGTTTGTGCTGGATGCCTGCACCGAAGCGCCGCCGCCGCTGGTCGAAGTCAGTCCCGGCCACCTCTCGCGCTGCATCCGCGCGCCGCTCGAACTGCTGGTGTCATGATGGAGCTGCTCGAGGTCCATGGCCTGGTCAAGCATTTCGTCGCCCAGCGCTCGCTGTTCGGCCGCGCGCTGGCCCATGTCAAAGCCGTCGATGGCGTCAGCTTCACGCTCGAGGCCGGCAAGACCCTCGCCTTGGTCGGCGAGTCCGGTTGCGGCAAATCCACCGTCAGCCGTCTGGTGCTGCGGCTGATCGAACCCGATGCGGGCACAGTACGCTTCGACGGCCGCGATCTGCTCTCCCTCGATGCAGATGCGCTCCGCAAATTCCGCCGCGAGGCGCAGATCATCTTTCAGGACCCCTACGCCTCGCTCAATCCGCGCATGACGGTCGGCCAGATCCTGACCGAGCCACTGGCGCTGCACGATCTCGTGCCGTCAGCACAGCGGCGCGAGCGTGTCGCGGAGCTGCTGCGGATGGTCGGGCTTGAGCCGCGGCTGGCCCGGCGCTATCCGCACGAATTCTCCGGCGGCCAACGCCAGCGCATCGCCATCGCGCGCGCGCTCGCGGTCGAGCCGAAGCTGATCATCTGCGACGAGCCGGTCTCGGCGCTCGACGTCTCGATCCGTTCGCAAATATTGAACTTGCTGCGCGAGCTCCAGGACCGGCTCGGCCTTGCCTACATCTTCGTCTCGCACGACCTCGCCGTGGTCAAGCACATTGCCGACCGCGTGGCGGTGATGAATCTCGGCTGCATCGTCGAAGAAGCCGATGCGGACGCGCTGTTTGCCCAGCCCCGCCACCCCTACAGCCGCGCGCTGCTATCCGCGATCCCGCTGCCGCAGCCGCACGCCAAGCGGGCGAAGGTCGTGCTGCAAGGCGAGATCCCGAGCGCGCTCAATCCGCCGGCCGGCTGTCGCTTCCACACCCGCTGCCCCTTCGTGATTGACCGCTGCCGCGCCGAGGCGCCGGCGCTGGTGGCAGACGAGGCAGGGCACGCCACCGCCTGCCATCGCGTCAGCGAGCTGCCCCCGGCCGACACCATCCTGCCCGCAACGAGCGGGTTTTCGCCGACGCTAGGAAAATTAGTCGCAGCTTTCAGCCGAAAGACGGAAGGCGCGATCCCGTCCGGTGTTGGTATACAGAGTGCAAGGCCTACACCGACGTAGCCGGAGCAATGGGGACTGTTCGATGAAGATGTTTCGCCTGGCCGCAACGGCGGCTGCGTTCCTGCTGTCGCTTGGGGCCGCCCAGGCCCAGACCACGCTGCGCATCGGCCTGGCCGAGGATCCCGATATCCTCGATCCGTCGATGGCGCGCACCTATGTCGGCCGCATCGTGTTCGCCGCGTTCTGCGACAAGCTGTTCGACATCGACGAGAAGCTCAACATCGTGCCCCAGCTCGCGCTGTCGAGCGAGACCGTCGACGACGGCAAGGGCCTCGTCATCAAGCTCAGGCCCGGCGTGAAATTCCACGACGGCGAGCCGTTCGACGCGGAGGCCGCCAAATTCTCGCTGGAGCGCCACCTGACCCTTCCCGGCTCGTTCCGCAAGCCGGAGCTCGCCTCGGTCGACCACATCGACGTCGTCGATCCCCTCACCATCAAGCTGGTGCTGAAATCGCCGTTCTCTCCGCTGCTCGCTCAGCTCACAGATCGCGCCGGCATGATGCTGTCGCCGAAAGCCGCGAAGGCAGCCGGCGACAAGTTCGGCCTGCACCCGGTCTGCGCCGGCCCCTACAAATTCGTCGAGCGCGTGCAGCAGGACCGCATCGTGTTCGAGAAGTTCGCGGACTATTGGAACAAGGACAACGTCCACATCGATCGCATCGTGTTCCAGCCGATCGTCGACGCCACCGTGCGGCTGGCGAACCTGAAATCCGGCGGCCTCGATCTGATCGAGCGCGTGCTCGCCACCGACCTCAAAGACGTGCGCGCCGATTCACGGCTGAAGGTCGCGACCGCGATCGAGCTCGGCTATCAGGGCATCACGCTCAACATCGGCAAGGACAAGGCCAAGGGGCCGCTGAGCCAGTCCGCCAAAGTGCGGCAGGCTCTCGACCTCGCCATCGATCGCGAGGCGATCAACCAGGTCGTGTTCAACGGCGAGTTCCAGGTCGGCAATCAATGGGTCAGTCCCGATCATCCCTACTATCAGAAGAGCCTGCCTGTCCGTGCCCGCGACGTGGAGAAGGCCAAGGCACTGCTGAAGGAAGCCGGCGTGAAGCCGCCGGTCAGCGTCGATTTCCTGGTGCCGAAGGGCGCGGAAACGGAGACGCCGGCGCAGGTGATCCAGTCGATGGCGGCAGAGGCCGGGTTCGACATGAAGATCCGCGTCACCGAGTTTGCGACCGGGCTCAAGCAGGCCGAGGCCGGCGACTACCAGGCCTTCATGCTCGCCTGGAGCGGTCGCGTCGATCCTGACGGCAACACCTTCATCTTCCTGCACAGCGGCGCTCCTCAGAACTACGGCGACTGGAACAATGCGCAAGCCGACAAGGCGCTGGAGGACGCGCGGCTCGTGACCGACCCTGCCAAGCGCAAGGCCAGCTACGAAGTTTTGGCCAGGCTGGCCCAGGATGAAGAGCCGCTCCTTTATCTCTATCACCGCCGCATCATCATTGCGCATACGACCAAGCTCGAGGGCTACAAGCAGATGCCCGACGGCCTCGTGCGCGTCGTCGGCCTCAAGCTGAAGTGACGCTAAGAGGATGCTGAACTTCCTCGCCCGCCGGCTTGCGCAGATCGTACCGACACTGTTCTTCGTGTCGGTGCTGATCTTCTCGCTACAGCAATTGCTGCCGGGTGATCCGGCCCTGGTGATGGCGGGCGAAGAGCGCGATCCAGCCGTGATCGAGCAGATCCGCCGCCAATACCGGCTCGATCAGCCGGTCCCCGTGCAATACGCCTACTGGATCAAGGGCGTACTATCAGGCGATTTCGGCGAGTCCCTGCGCAACAAGATGCCGGTGCGCGAGCTGATTGCGCAAAAGCTGCCGGTGACGCTGCAACTCGGCTCGATGGCGATCATCATCGCGTTCCTGATCGGCATTCCCGCCGGGATCGTCGCGGCCGTGAAGAAAGGAACGGCCTGGGACTACGGTGCCAACTTCTTCGCGCTGTGGGGCATCTCGACACCAAATTTCTGGCTCGGCATCATGCTGATCTTCCTGTTCTCGATCGAGCTCGGTTGGCTGCCGGCCTCGGGCTACGTGCCACTCACCGAGAATTGGCGCGCGAGCCTTGCCGCCACCATCATGCCCGCCTTCGTGCTCGGCAACGCGATTGCCGCGGTCCTGATGCGGCATACCCGCAGCGCCATGCTCCAGGTGCTGGAAAGCGATTACGTCCGCACTGCGCGCGCGAAGGGTCTCTCCGAGCGCTCGGTGATCCTCAAACATGCCATGCGCAACGCGCTAACGCCGATCATCACGCTAGGCGCGCTGGAGCTCGGCACACTTCTGTCCGGCGCGGTGCTGACCGAGCAGATTTTTTCCATTCCCGGCTTCGGCAAGCTGATCGTGGACGCCGTGTTCAACCGCGACTACGCCGTCGTGCAGGGCGTCGTGCTGGTGACGGCCACCGTCTACATCACCCTCAATCTGGTTGCCGACATCGCCTATATCCTCGTCAATCCGCGGCTGAGGGGCTAGGGCCATGACCGACGCCGCCTTGTCCGGCCCCCTTGTGCAAACCGACGAGCTGGACAGCCCGGCACGGCGCGCACGGCGCCGCCTGTTCAAGCGCAAGGCGGCGGTCGCTGGCCTCGTGGTGCTCGTCATCTCCATCCTGCTCGCGCTGCTCGCCCCGCTTCTCGTGCCCTACGATCCCATCGCGACGAGCTGGAGCCTAGTGCGCAAGCCGCCGACAATGGCGCACTGGTTCGGCACCGATGAGCTCGGCCGCGATATCCTCAGCCGCGTCATCTACGGCGCGCGGGCATCCCTGCTTGCGGGCTTGATCTCAGTCGCGATCGCGCTCGGCATCGGCGTCCCGCTCGGCCTGCTGGCCGGCTATCGCGGCGGGTTCGTCGATGCGCTGATCAGCCGGATCACCGATGCGATGCTGGCCTGCCCGTTCCTGATCCTGGCGATTGCGCTGGCGGCCTTCCTCGGTCCGAGCCTTGGCAACGCCATGATCGCGATCGGCATTTCGGCAACGCCCATCTTCGTTCGCCTGACCCGCGGCCAGGTGCTGAGCGTCAAGGCCGAGGACTATGTCGAAGCGGCGCGCGCACTCGGCAATCCAGGATGGCGGATCGCGGTTTCGCACATCCTGCCGAACATCCTGCCCGCACTGCTGGTTCAGGCGACACTGTCGATCGCCGCGGCCATCATCGCCGAGGCGGCCCTGTCCTTCCTTGGCCTCGGCCAGCAGCCGCCGGCGCCGTCCTGGGGCAGCATGCTCAATGCCGCGCAACGCTTCCTGACCCAGGCGCCCTGGATGGCGATTTGGCCGGGGCTTGCGATCTTCCTCGTGGTGCTGTCCCTCAACCTGCTCGGCGACGGCCTGCGCGACGCCCTCGATCCACGCCAGCGCTAGATCACGGTCTCACGCATCACGCGGCGGCAATCCATCTCGTATTCGAGATCGACCACCGGGGGCCGCGCAAAGTGCCAGGTGAGCCCCGTGCGCAGCGCGCCGCGCCGAACCAGCTCGTCGACCAGCGCGTGGTGGAAATCGTGCACGGAATAGGCCTGCACGCCGGTCGTGTCCTTCCAGCCAAATCCGAACGCCGTCATCCGGTTCTCCATCTGGGACGTCGTGGTGAACCGCACCTTTTCGCGCAACCCCTCCGGGCTGAGGTCGCGGTAGCGCACCGTGCGCTCGACATAGGTGCCGCTGCCCTCGCGCGCCTCGGCTCCGCCGGCGATGACGAAGGACGGCGCTTTGGAGTTTGTCGGGCGCGTGAAGGAGAACGCGTCGAACGACGGCTCGGACGGCGGATCGATCTCAGGACAGACATTGCTGCGCGCCACCGGATTGGTGGTGCCGTCGAAGATGCCCCACTCGGACAACGTCTTGACGTAATGCAGGTTGAACGCGCGAAAGCCCTCCTCGCTGAAGGCGGCCGGCGAGCGCAGCTCGCAGGCACAGAAGGCCGTCAACGGACGCCCTGCCTCCTGGATGAACTTTGCTGCGAGCGCAAATCCCTCGGCCAGAGGCACGAGGCGGTCGAACCGGACGCGCTCGATCTCATAGCCATCATCGGCGGCCGCGCCAGCCGAATACTGAAACACGGAGGGTATGAACCGATAGTTGCCGGCGGAGAATTCACGCGTCATGACGAACTCCTAATCCAATTGAATGCGGATGCCCTTGCCGCCGTTGAGGAGGCGCCTCAAGTGAAATCCGGCGAGAGGATCATCGGCGTGCGCGCCGACCAGTGCGGCAAAGGTCGGCATCGCCGCGGCGTCACCGGCTTCCATCTTGGCAAAAGCCTCGGAATACTGCGTCGTCTCGGGCGCCTCGAACCTTTCACGCGGCAGTGGCTCGAACGCCCGCAGCGGCTCGCTGCGTCCACGCAGCATCAGATCGCCCACGGGACGCCCCTGGAAATTCCTGGCCGCCTCGGCGACACTGGAGCTGACACAGATCCGGGTGCCCAGCTGCTTGTTCGCAGCTTCCAGCCGCGCCGCGATGTTGATGGTGTCCCCATACGCGGTGTAGTCGAAGAAGCGGTTGCCGCCGAAATTGCCGACCAGTGCGGACCCGGCGTGAATGCCGATGCGGGTGGCGCCGAAATCCACGCCTCGATCACTTTGGCGCGCGCAAAAATCCTGCGCCCAAGCGTCGAGATCGTGGGCGCAGGCGACCGCACGCGTCGCGTAGTCCGGCTGATCGCCGGGCGCGTTGAACAGCACGTGGATCGCATCGCCGATGATCTTGGCAACCGTCCCCTCATGCGCAAACACGACCTCGGTCATGCCGCCAACATATTCGTTGAGGAGCGCGCCCAGCGTCTCTGGCGGCGCGCTCTCGACCAGCGACGTAAAGCCGGTGATATCCGTGAAGATGGCGGCGACATCGCGCCACTGGACCTCGATCCCCTCGCCGTCGCCGCTTGCCGCCAGACGCTTGGCCAATTCGGGCGAGAAGTGGCGCGACAAGGCCGCATGAGCCCGCTCGGCCTCCGCCTGACGGCGCCGCACCTCGCGCAGCATCTCGATGTGGCGAAGGGTCTTCTCGATCGTGGTTTCGAGGTCAGCGAAGTCGATCGGTTTGGTCAGGAAGTCGAACGCGCCGCGGTTCATGGCGGTGCGAATGTTGCTCATGTCGCCATAGGCGGAGACGATGATGGTCGACTTCTTGTCCTCGGCTTCCTGCAGCTTCTGCAACAGCGACAGCCCGTCCATCCTGGGCATGTTGATGTCGGACACCACCATGTCGACGTGCGGATGCTGCTCGAGCGACTCCAGCGCCTCGATGCCGTCACGCGCGAACATGATGGCGACGAGCCCGTCGCGGATCTGCCTGCGAAACTTTTGCAGGATCAGCGCCTCGAGATCCGGCTCGTCGTCGACAAAGAGGATGGTCGGAGTCATGCCGCCTGCTCGAGCCTCGTGTCGATCTGCTGGCGCAGCAGCGCAAAATCGATCGGCTTGGTGAGGAGCCCAGTGGCGCCACGCTCGAGCGCCTTGCGATGCGTCTCGGCATCGCCGTACGCCGTGATCATGATGACCGGAACATGCGGATGCTCGGCGCGCACCTTGGGCAGCATGTCGAGCCCGCTCATGCCGGGCATGTTGATGTCGGACAGGATCAGGATCAACGAGGGGTCGCGAACCTCGGCGGCGAGCTTCAGCGCATCGGGCGCCGAGAGCGCAAACTCCATATGAAAGCGACCGGCGCGCAGGTCGCGTCGGAACTGCTGCCGGAATAGCGCCTCGACATCGGGCTCGTCATCGACGACCAGGATGTAAACGTTCAAATCTTGCCTCCGGAAGTACCGCCTGCCGCCATCGCGCGCGGCAGGGTGATGATGAATTCGGTGAATACACCGGGCTCGGTATTCACGTCGATCGTGCCGCCGTGCTGTTTCACGACGATGTCATGGCTCATGGACAGGCCAAGCCCGGTGCCCTCGCCGGCCGGCTTGGTGGTGAAGAAGGGATTGAACATCTTCTCCTTCACGTCCTGCGGAATGCCCGTGCCATTGTCGCGGATCCGGATCTCGACCTTGCCGCCGAGATTCTTCGTCGCGGCGCTCACGGTCGGCTCGAATCCATCCGCGTCGCTCTCCTTGCGCTTGGTCGCAGCATAGAAGCCGTTCGAGATCAGATTGAGGAAGACGCGGGTGATCTCCTGCGGATAGATGTCGGCCATCCCGGCGGTCGGATCGAGGTCGCGCCGGAGCGTCACGTTGAACGACGGCCTTTCGGCGCGCGCGCCGTGATAGGCCAGATTGAGGCTCTCCTCCACGACCGCGTTGATGTCGGCGGGGCGATGTTCGCCGGAGCCTTCGCGCGAGTGCAAAAGCATGTTTCTGACGATGGAATCGGCGCGCTTGCCGTGCTGCACGACTTTTTCGAGATTGCTCTTGAGCATCCCGGTCAGCTCGTCCACCTCGCCCTTCGTCTTGCCGTCAAGCGATGCCGTCTGCAGGACCTCGTTGAGCTCGTCGATCAGTTCGGTCGAGATCGAAGAGAAATTATTGACGAAGTTGAGCGGGTTCTTGATCTCGTGGGCGATGCCCGCCGTGAGCTGGCCGAGCGAGGCCAGTTTCTCGGTCTGAACCAGGCGATCCTGTGCGGCGCGCAGATCGTTGAGAGATTGAGAAAGCTCCGTCGTCCGCTTGCGCAACTCATCGAGCAGCCGGGCATTCTCGATCGCGATGACGGCCTGATTGGCGAAGCTCGTCACCAGATCGATTTGCTTCTCGGTAAACAAACGAACATCTTGCCGGAAAATTGCGATCACACCGACGAAGTCGCTTTCTTTGAGCATCGGCACCAGCAAGATCGTCCGGGCACCGCCAAGCTCGGCCAGTTCCACGATTGGCGGAAAGCCCGCCAGGTAGTCCGGCTCGCGTCTGACGTCCTCAACGTGGATAAACCGCCGCGTCGATGCGACCCGGCCCAACGGGTCCGACTGAGGCGGGAAGATGACAGGCGTGCGCGCGAACGTTTCCGAAAAGGCGGGAGGCAGGTCAGACACCGACACGCAACGAAACCCACCATCCTCGAACAGGAACAAATTGCCGAATTTGGCGTCGCAGATGAAGGTCGCGCGCTCGATGATTGTCTGAAAGACGGGGGCGAGATCGCCAGGCGATCGACTGATAACCTGTAGCACGTCGGAAGTCGCCGTCTGGTGCAACAGCGATTCGCGCAGTTCCATGGTCCGCTGCTCGACCTTCTTTTCCAAATCGGCATAGGATTCCTGCAAGCGCACGCCCATGTCGTTGAACTGATCGGCGAGCTCCTCGAGTTCGTCGCCGGTCTTGATCGATATCCGCTGCGAGAAATCACCTCCGCCGATCCGTTCGGCACCGCTGCGCAGCGCCTGGATCGGACCGACCATGCGGCGCGCGAGGAATATTCCAGCGAGCACCGCGAAGATCGAGGCCGCGAGCAGCACGATCACGAGCCGTTCCAGCGAGGCATAGAGCGCCGCATAGGCCTCCTCGACCGGCAACTCGACGAACATGGTCCAGCCGAGCGGGGCGATCGGCGCGGACGCCGTCAGGACTTTCTGCCCCTGGATGTTGGTCGCTTCCTGCAAGGCGTCGGGCATGACACCGCCACCGGCCAGCGCAGCGCGCACCTGCGCCAGTCCCGACAGGTCGGTGTTGCGCAAGACCAGGCTGATATCGGGATGCGCGATCAGGCGCCCCTCCGGGCCGACGACATAGGCATGTCCGTGCTCGCCTACCTTGATCTGGGACACGACGTCCCAGATCAGCTTGAGATTGACCTCTGCAATGCTGACGCCCGCATCCTTGCGCGCGCCGGCCTGCGCGAGCGTCATGTAGGGCTCGGAATCCCTGCGGAAATAGACCGGCCCGTAAAAGACCTTGTGCGCGACCGCCTGCGTGAATTTTGGATCGTCCGACAGATCGATGCCGCTGTCGATCGCGTCCATCGCCAGCCGCGAAACCCGCAACCGCTCTCTGCCGGTCGCGTCGACCTGGGCGAGTTCGGTGATCGCCGGCACTTGACGCAGCAGCCGCAGCGCGTCGAACCGGCGCGGCTCGATCGAGCCCGCCGACCACGGCAGTTGCGTGGTCCAGCCGAGCTGGCTCTCGATCTCCTTGACGAACTGGCTGATCTTGGCGGCGGCCGCCTCGGCCTGCTCGTGCTGGACACGGATCAGCGAGGCCTTGTGCTCCCGATAGTCGAAGAAGACCTCGAACAGGCCATTGGCCAGCAGGGCGACGGCGACCAAGGCCACGAACAGCGCGACATATTTGGTGAACAGCCGCGTCCTGAGCCTCCGGCCCACTTCGCCGGACACGACGCCGCCCGCGGCCGCGCGCGGTAGCGGCCTGGTTTGCGGGGTGTCGGGATGCACGGAAATGCTCATTCCCCCAAGCCTAGCAAGAAGGCCGGACCTTGTCTCTCGCCGCAGCGCACGAGGTTACTCGATCACCTCGTCGGCAAGTGCCAGCACCAGCGCGGCCGCCCGCTCGAAGGATTCCAAGGAATCCGCGCCATAGGACATCAGGTCACCATCACGGGCGAATTGGTCGAATTCGTAGATCGCCGGCAGCTTTCGGGCGGCCGCGAATTCGGACACGCGCTCGCGATTGAGAATGGTCAGCGCGTCCGCCAACATCAGAATGCCATCGGGCAAGCGGCAACAGCCATGGCTGTTGCCGCTTCGCACGCAAATCGGGCCTTGGTCAGGTCGGCCGCAGCACCTTGGAGTCGAGATCGACCTCGTTGACCTGCTTGTTACGCTCGGAATCGGCCGCCGCGCGATGGTCGGTCGCCAGCACGACATAGACCGCAGGCAGCACGAACAGCGTGAACAGCGTGCCGATCGACATGCCCGCAACGACCACGAGGCCGATCGAAAAGCGGCTGGCCGCACCGGCGCCGGTTGCCGTCAGCAGCGGGATCAGACCCGTGACCATCGCGGCCGTCGTCATCAGGATCGGCCGCAGGCGGATGCGGGCCGACATTTCGATGGCCGAGCGGCGGTCGAGCCGCTCGTTAATCTGAAGCTCGTTGGCGAACTCCACCATCAGGATGCCGTGCTTGGTGATCAGGCCAACCAGGGTGAGTAGACCGACCTGGGTGTAGATATTCATGGTCGCCGCGCCGAAGAACAGCGGGATCAGCGCGCCGACGATCGCCATCGGCACCGAGATCATGATCACCAGCGGGTCACGCAAGCTCTCGAACTGCGCAGCAAGCACCAGGAAGATGATGATCAGCGCGAAACCGAATGTAATTGCGAGCTGGTTGCCTTCCTGCACGTACTGCCGGCTATCCGCGAGATAGTCGTGGCTGAAGCCCTGCGGCAGCTTCTTGGCTTCTCCTTCGAGGAAATCGACCGCGGCGCCGACGGTCACGCCGGGCATCGGCACGGCCGAGAAGGTCGCCGAATTGAGCTGATTGTAATGCGTCAACGAGTTCGGATCGGTCCTGGTCTGGATCGACACCACCGTCGACAGCGGAAGCTGCTGGCCGGTGTTAGTCGACACGTAGTAGCCACCGAGCGATTCCGGCGAGAGGCGCTGGCTCCGCGGCACTTGCGGGATCACCTGATACGACCGCCCCTCAAGATTGAAGCGATTGATGTAGTTGCCGCCCAGCAGCACCGCGAGCGCGCTGCCGAGATTCTGCATGTTGACACCGAGATCCTGCGCCTTGCTGCGATCGATCTTTACCGTCACCGTCGGCTGGTTATAGGCGAGGTCGCTGTCGGAGACGATGAACATGCCGCTCTTGCGCGCGGCGTCCTTCAACTTCTCCATCTGTTCGTAGACGGCCTGGAAGCCTGCGGTCGAATTGATCACCATCTGCACCGGCAGGCCGCCCGGGCCGCCCGGCAACGGCGGCAGATTGAAGGCGAAGGCCTGCACGCCCTCGATCTTGGAGAGCTCGGCCTGAACCAGCGGCTTCAGCGCGATCGACGAGCGCTTCCGTTCGTCCCAGGGCTTCAGCAGCATACCGGCGATACCGCCCTGCGGCCCGTTGATGCCGTTCAACACGAAACGAAGATCGGTCTCGGGGAATTTCTGGAATTCCTTGTCGAGCTTCTCGCCGTAGAAATCGACATAGTCGATGTTGGCATATTTCGGCGCCTTGGTCACCGCAAAGACGATGCCCTGGTCTTCTTCGGGCGCCAGCTCCTTCGAGGTGTGCATGTAAAGGAAGCCAACAAGCCCGAGGATCGTGATTGCGAACAGGCCGGTGATGGCCTTGTAGTCGAGCGACCGGTCGAGCCTGCGGCCGTACCAGCGGGTCACAGCACCGAACACGCGGTTCACCAGCTTGGCGAAGCGGCCCTCCTCGGTGTTCTTGAGGAGCACCGAGCACATCATCGGCGACAGCGTCAGGGCGATCACGCCTGATACGATCACGGAGCCTGCCAGCGTGAAGGCAAATTCGCGAAACAGCGAACCCGTGAGGCCGCCGAGGAAGCCGATCGGTGCGTACACAGCGGCGAGCGTGATGGTCATCGAGACGACCGGACCGACGATTTCGCGCGCGCCTTGCAGCGACGCCTGCACCGGTGTCTTGCCCTCCTCCAGATGGCGGTGGATGTTCTCCACCACCACGATGGCGTCGTCGACCACAAGGCCGATCGCGAGCACCATAGCCAGCAGCGTCAGCAAGTTGAAGCTGAAGCCCAACATCAGCATCAGTGTGCAGACGCCGATCATCGACAGCGGAATCGTGACAACCGGAATGATGACGGAGCGGAACGACGCCAGGAACAGGAAGATCACCACGATGACAATTACGATGGCTTCGCCCAGCGTTTTCTCGACCTCGTCGATCGACGACTGAATGAATTTGGTCGAATCGTAGGCGACTTTCATCTTCATCGATGGCGGCAAATTACGCTCGAGCTCCGGGAACAGCGCGCGCACGCCCTTGACCAGCGTCAGCGGGTTGCCCTGCGGCGTCGCGTTCACGCCAATGAAGATCGCGTGCTCGCCGTTGAAGGCGACGCTCGCATCCGTACTCTGGGCAGCAAGCTCGACGGAGGCGATGTCCTCCATCCGCACGAAGCCGCCGTCCTTGGCCTTGACGATCATCTTCTTGAACTGCTCGACGTTACCAAGGTCAGTATTCGTCGAGATGTTCGAGACGATCAGATAGCCCTTGGTTTGGCCCGCCGCAGACTGGAAGTTGTTGGCGGCGATCGCGGAGGCGACGTCCGCCGGCGACACATTACGGCCGGCCATCTTCACCGGATCGAGCCACAACCGCATCGCAAAATTCTGGGCGCCGAGAATGTCGGCGGACGCGACGCCGTCGACGGTCGACAGCACCGGCTGCACCACGCGCGTCAGGTAGTCGGAGATCGCCGAGCCCGACAGCTCGTCGGACGAGAAGCCGAGATACATCACCGCCGTGGTCTGGCCTGTGGTCTTGGTGACGATCGGGTCGTTTGATTCCTTCGGGATCAGATATTTGACCGAGTTCGTCTTGGCCAGCACCTCGGTCAGCGCCTGGTTCGGATCGAAGTTCAGCTTGATGTAGACCTGGATCGTCGAGGTGCCGAGCACCGAGGACGAGGTCATGTAGTCGACGCCCTCGGCCGAGGCGACCGCCTGCTCGATCGGCGTGGTAATAAAGCCCTGGATCAGGTCTGCGGACGCGCCGGGATAGACGGTCGTGATGTTGATGACCGTGTTCGACAGTTTTGGATATTGCCGGATTGGCAGCGTCGTCGCCGCGCGCAGACCGATCAGCAGGATCAGCAGGCTGACGACGACCGACAGAACCGGGCGTTTGATGAAAATATCGGTAAAGGCCATCGCGGCGATCTCTATTCGATCTCGATTTCTTGGGCTTATGAAGCATGATCCGGCCTCGCCGGACCATGCGAGCGCATTGTCAGTAGCGTGGCGGTTGCGCCGGGATAGCCGGAGCCGGATCCGTTGAAATCGACACAGCCGAGCCCGATTGCAGCTTGAGCTGACCGACGGCGACAACCTTGTCGCCCGGCTTCAAGCCTTTGACGATTTCAGCGCGACCATCGACCCGGTTGCCAGTCTGCACGAACGTGCGCACCGCGCTCAGGCTGGTCTTGCCGTCCTCTCCCTTTTTCTCGGTGATCACAAACACGGAGTCGCCGTACAACGTGTAGTCGACGGCGGTCTCGGGCACGGTGACCACCGCCGGCTTGTCCGGCAACACCACCGTGGTCGTAACGAACATGCCTGGCTTCAGGATCTTCTCCGGATTGACCACCGTCGCCTGCACCCGGATGTTGCGGGTGTCGGTGGCGATCTGCGGCTCGATCGTGGTGATCTTTGCGTCGAAGGTCCGGCCCGGATAGGCGTCGACCTTCAGCCGGACTGGCTGGCCGACCTTGAGATTGCCCGAGTCCTTTTCGGTCACCGTGAAGTTGGCCCACAGCACCGACAGATCGGTCAGCGACACGATCGCCGTGCCGGCCGTCAGATATTGGCCGACCTCGACCTTGCGGACGCCGAGATCGCCCGAGAACGGAGCACGCACCAGCTTCTGCGAAATCAGCGCTTCGGTCTTGGCGATGCCGGCCAACGCCTGGTCATAGGCGGCTTGGGCCGAATCGACGGTCGCCTGCGGACCGAACTGGCGCGAAGCAAGTTGCTTGGCGCGATCCAGCGAAAGCTGCGCGACGGTCGCCTGCGCCTTGTAATTGGCAAGATCGCCCTGATCCGGCCCGTCGAACAGTTGCACCAGCGGCATGCCGGCCTCGACATGAGCGCCCGGCTCGAACTTGATCTCGGTGACGCGGCCGTTGACGTCGGCGCTGACGTCGACCTGGTGTACGGCAACGAGGCTCCCGACCGCGGTCAGCAGGTTCGGCACGACCTCCGACTTCGCCTCGGCTGCGCTGACCAAGGTCGGCGGCGGCTTGTTGTTGGCGAAGAACTGCTTGATCATCTGGCCGCGGAAATAATTGAACCAGACGAGGCCACCAACCAGCGCGCCAAGCAGCACGCCGACGATGATGAACCAGAGCACCGGCCGGACCGGACGCTTGGGGGCCTTGCTGTCGATCGGTTCGCCCGAAATCTTGTGTTCGGCTACGATGTTCATGTCATGCGCTTTCTGCAATCGCCGTCTTGCCGACACCCGCGGCCTGATCGCGGCCCAGATGCGAAGCAATTGCGGCGTCGTTAAGTCCGATGCCTCTCAGGAGAAACTCACAGAGCTGCCGCTCCAGATCGTTCGCCCTGCCATAAGCGAGACAGGGCACGGAGGGCAGCCTGGTCAGCGCAGCGGTCATCATCGTGTGATGCGCAAACCAGAACAGGTTGAGCGGTTCGATGCCGCACGGCCGCGCATCGCCGGCGGCGATCGCGCGTGTCAGCGAGGCGACGAAGATCGCTCCGATCAGCGTCTCGATCTTGGCATATAGCAAACGAGCGAACTCGCCGTCATCCAGATGACTGGTGGCCATCAGTCGCAGGCGCTGGCCCTCCTCCTGGTCGGGGCCGTCGGCGATCTCCAGGAAATGCTGGACCATCCCGCGAATCAGTTCGACCAGGGTGGCCGTCGACGGCTCCCGCTCGAGCAGCTCCATCAAGGCCGGGTCCGCCTCGCACTCGTCGCTGAGGATCTCGGCGTAGAGCGCCGCCTTGGACGGGAAATGCTTGAACAGGAGTGCCTCGGAAATGGCAGCAGCGGCCGCCACGCTCTTGGTCGTGGTGCCGGTATAGCCATGTCGGGCAAAGCAGCGCTTTGCGGCTCCGAGGATCAATTGACGCCTCAGGTCGCTCGTCATACGCAATGAGCTCATGTTAGTGAGTAAGCACTCACCCACGCCAAAGTCAAGCCAAATGGTGCGACGCAACCTAGATGGGTGCTGACTTGTTGGGAATTGGCCACACAACCCCGAGGGCCCGCGGCCGGTCAGGGCTTCGGGAACCGGCGTTGTCAGATCGGCTGGAAGCCGAGGTCGCCGAGGATCCGGTTGACGATGTAGGTCCCATCCCGGCTCGGCAAGATCCGATCGACGCTGGCGCTGTCGATCTTCACATTGGCAAAGCGCGGGCCGGCCGAGAGGTCGTGGACGGCTTTGGCGAAGGTTTCCACCTCGGCCATGGTCGAGATCGCCCGACTGTCGGCGATGCCACAGGCCTTGGCGATGCCGACGAGATCGGCAGCAGCGGAGGTGTGGCTGGTCTGGCCGCCGGTCTCGCCATAGGCCTCGTTGGGCACCTGCCATGGATTGAACTCGCCCCACTTGCCGCGCATGGTCACGAGCTGGCCGGCATCGGGCACGTAAGGCACCTGCCGGACGTCGAAGCGCTGCAAGGTCGCGAAAATATCGTCCGGCCAGTTCGGGGCCGTGTCGGAAGCGTCAGCGCGGGCGTGCATTTTCCTGTCCGGTCGGCTAGCAAATCGCGGCGAGACTGTAGACGGTGATCCACACGGCTCGAAAGAGCGAAAACGGCATATCGGTCTCAACCGGTGAGTATGGCGCATGAACGCAGATGCGAAAGAATCGGCGGCCAATTTCGATCTGGCGAAGCTGACGAGCGAATTCTGCGACGATCCCTACCCGACTTATCGTGCACTGCGGGAGAATGAGCCGGTCAAGCGCCTGCCCAGCGGCACCGTGTTCCTGACCCGCTACGACGACCTCGTCACCACCTACAAAAACACAAAGTCGTTCAGCTCGGACAAGAAGCGCGAGTTCGCGCCGAAATATGGCGACACCCCGCTCTACGAGCACCACACCACGAGCCTCGTCTTCAACGATCCGCCGGCGCACACCCGGGTGCGGCGCCTGATCATGGGCGCGCTGTCGCCGCGCGCGATCGCGGGGATGGAGCCTGACATCATCAAGCTGGTCGACGGGTTGCTCGACGCCATCGCCGCCAAGGGCCAATGCGAGCTGATCGAGGATTTCGCCGCCTCGATTCCCATCGAGGTGATCGGCAATCTGCTCGACGTCCCCCATGAGGAGCGCGCGCCGTTGCGCGACTGGTCGCTGGCGATCCTTGGTGCGCTCGAGCCGGTCGTATCGTCTGAGGTCGGCGCGCGCGGCAACAAGGCGGTAACGGATTTCCTGGCCTATCTCGAAACGCTGGTCGCGCGCCGGCGTCAAAAGCCGGGCAATCCCGACCGCGACGTGCTGACTCGCCTGATCCAGGGTGAAGAGAACGGCGAGCGGTTGACCGAGAAGGAGCTGCTGCACAATTGCATCTTCCTGCTCAATGCCGGCCACGAGACGACGACCAATCTGATCGGCAACGGCCTCGTCGCGCTGCATCGGACTCCGGACCAGAAGCAGCGGGTGATCGACAATCCCGATATGATCAAGACCGCGGTGGAAGAGATGCTGCGCTACGAGAGCTCGAACCAGCTCGGCAATCGCATGACGACCGAACGGGTCGAACTTGGCGGCGTCATGCTCGAGGCAGGCACGTCGGTGACGCTGTGCATCGGTGCGGCCAACCGCGACCCTGCGCAGTTTCCCGATCCTGAACGCTTCGACGTCGCGCGGACGCCGAACCGGCATCTCGCCTTTGCCACCGGTGCGCATCAATGCGCCGGCATGGCGCTGGCGCGGCTCGAAGGCGCGATTGCGATCTCGCGTTTCCTGGCGCGCTTCCCGAACTATGCCGTGAACGGTCAGCCCGTGCGCGGCGGCCGCGTCCGGTTCCGCGGCTTTTTGAGCGTGCCCTGCGCGATCGGCTGAGGGCACAAAAACAAAACTGCGAAAACAACCCCATGCACAGTAGAGCACGGGTCGGCGAACGATGACCTGTGGCTTCGCAGAACCATCTGAAATTTCGAGAAAATCAGGCTGCATCCCATCATCGAGCGCATGCAGGCTTCCGGAGGTCCCGGCTGATACCCACATCAAGTTGAGCGCAGCCGGTCGACGCCAGCGCGCAGCAATGGAGTGACGAAAAATGAGCTCGTCGGTCATTGATTTCCTCGCAACGGAAAGGCGCCTCGGCACCCACAATTACGAGCCGATCGGGGTCGTCCTGTCGCGCGGCGAAGGTGTCTGGGTCTGGGATACCGAAGGCAACCGTTATCTCGATTGCCTCTCGGCCTATTCCGCAGTCAGCCAGGGCCACTGCCACCCCAAGATCCTGGCGGCGATGGTGGAGCAGGCCCACCGGCTGACGCTCACCTCGCGCGCCTTCCACAACGACCAGCTCGCCCCCTTCTACGAAGAGATTGCGGCGCTGACCGGCTCCCACAAGGTGCTGCCGATGAACAGCGGCGCCGAGGCGGTCGAAAGTGCGATCAAGTCGGTGCGCAAATGGGGCTATGAGGTGAAAGGCGTGCCGGACGGCCAGGCCGAGATTATCGTCTGCGCCGATAATTTCCACGGACGCACGCTGGGCATCGTCGGCTTCTCAACAGACGCCGAGACCCGCAAGCACTTTGGGCCGTTCGCGCCGGGGTTCAAGCTCATCCCGTTCGGCGATGCCGCTGCACTGGAGGCGGCGATCATGCCAAACACCGTCGCCTTTCTGGTCGAGCCGATCCAGGGCGAGGCCGGTGTCATCATTCCCCCGGCCGGCTATTTCACGAAAGTGCGGGAGCTCTGCACGGCCAACAACGTGATGCTGGTGCTCGACGAGATCCAGACCGGGCTCGGCCGCACCGGCAAGCTGCTGGCCGAGCAGCATGAGGGAGTCGAGGCGGACGTGACGCTGCTCGGCAAGGCCCTCTCCGGCGGTTTCTATCCCGTGTCGGCCGTGCTCTCGAACAACGAAGTGCTCGGCACACTGAAGCCCGGGCAGCATGGCTCAACTTTCGGCGGCAATCCGCTTGCCTGCGCGGTGGCGCGCGCCGCCATGCGCGTGCTGGTCGAGGAAGGCATGATCGAGAACGCGGCCAGGCAGGGCGCGCGCTTTCTGGAAGGCCTGAAAGACATCCGCGCCAATACGATCCGCGACGTGCGCGGGCGCGGCTTGATGCTGGCGGTCGAGCTGCATCCTGAAGCCGGCCGCGCACGCCGCTACTGCGACGCACTCCAGGCCAAGGGCATCCTGGCCAAGGATACCCATGAGCACACGATCCGCATCGCCCCGCCGCTGGTGATCACCGGCGACCAGGTCGACTGGGCGCTCGAGCGGTTCGCCACGACCCTGACGCAGGATTTCTCCTGAGGCTGGCTGCGACGGAAGATCGCAATGCCGGCCGTGGCCTACAACGAACGATTCCGCCACCTGTGCGTTGAACATCGTGGGCGATTACGAGCTGGGAGCTACAATCATGCTTCCGCGTGGCGTTTGCTTGACGGCTGTTTTAGTCGGTGTCTCGATGCTGGCGACGAGCGTCGGCGCGTTCGCCCAAGGACCCGGCCACGGAAGGGCCGGACCACCCGGTCCCGCCGCAGCGCCGGCCGCCCGGCCAGCAGCACCACCGGCCATGGCCCGTCCGGCGGCACCGCCAGCCATGGCACGTCCCGCCGCACCGGCATTCCATCCCCCGGCCATGGCGCAGCGACCGGCCATGGCGCCACATCCGGCGCCGCATATCGCCTCACCACCGCCACCGCGCCCGACCCCACATTTCGCTGCCCCGCCGCCGCGGGCGGCTCCGCATGTGGCAGCGCCGCGGCCTGAATTCCACCCGGGGCCGGCAGCACCGCACCGCCCGGCCATGGCATCCGGGCCGATGCCGCACATCGCCGCCCCCTCGCACCCCAGCGCACCGCCGGCTGCGCGCGAGCAGCTGTCGCGGCGGGATCAGATCGAACAGCGCGCGCAACAGCGCCAGCAGCAAGTCCAGCAGCGGCAGCGCGACATGCTGTCGCGCCAGACGACGGAGCGCCAGACCCGCATCGATCGCTTGCAGCAGCGCGTGCAGCAACTCCAGTCGCAGAAACCGGAGGGCGCGCGGGCATTGCGCCAGCAGCAACGGACGTTGCAGACGCAGAACCGCCTGCTTCAGCGTGAGCAGCGTGCGCAGCAAAGCGACCTGACGCGCCAGCAGCGGCTTGGACTACAGGCTCCGGCCGGGCGCACGCCAGCTACTGCGGCGGCTGCGCAGGCCGCCGAGCGCGGGCGATTTGGCGAGCGCTTCCGCGAGCAGGCCCCTGCGCAAGTCCAAGCGGCGCTCACCACCCGCCAGAGCGGCTGGGCGCCCCGGCAGGCCTGGCGACACCGCCATCCCGCGGTGTTCGTGGCATGGCTAGGGCCCGTGTTCTGGCCCTACGCCTATTCCGACATTTTCGACTACACGTTCTGGTCCTATGCTTACGAGCCCGGCTATTGGGCGTACGCGTATGACGACTTCGTCGACACCGTGTTCTGGGGCAGTGACAGCCCCTATTCGGCCTATGCCAGCATCAACCCGTATGACTATCCGCAAGCCGGCGGCGGCTCCCGCGTGCGCCAGCGCGCCAGCGTGAGCCCGCAAACGCTACAGCAATTGTGCAGCACACCGGACAAGGGCGTCACCGCCTGGCCGCTTGCCGATATCGCGCAAGCGGTGCGGCCGACGCCGGAGCAACGCGCGCTGCTCGACGAGTTGAAGGCAGCGGCAGCCAAGGCTGCCGATGTGTTCAAGGACTCCTGCGCGGAGACCTATGCACTCACCCCACCTGGCCGCTTGCGGGCAATGGCGAACCGCATCAACGCGACGCTGGAAGCGGTCAAGATCGTGCGACCGGCACTGGAGAATTTCTACAACTCGCTCAGTGACGAGCAGCAGGCCCGCTTCAACGCGCTCGGCCCCAATGTCGGCGACCGCTCGCAGCAGCAGCAAGCCGGCGCCGAGAACTGCGGCGATCCGAAATCCGGCCTGACCCAGTTGCCGATCCAAAGGATCGAGGCCGTGCTCCACCCCGCCGGCAAGCAGAAGGAGGCGCTCGACCGCCTCAGTGAAGCAACAGCCAAGGGCGTTGAAGGCCTCCAGGCGGCTTGCCCGAACGATATACCGCTGACGCCGGTCGGACGGCTCGAGGCGATGCAGCACCGGCTCGAGGCCATGCTGACGGCCGCCAAGCTGGTCGAGCCCGCGCTGGACGAGTTCTATGCCACGCTGAGCAGCGAGCAGAAGGCGCGCTTCAACACGCTGCAACAGGTCGCAGGCCCGTAGGGGCGGAGCCGCCTTCTCTCGTTGTAATTTGCGCCGCAGGCGAACGATGCGGGGCGCGCAATCGTCCTGCTTCACAGCTCGACGACACCATCTATATCCCCGCGGCTCTCTGTGAGAGTACAGCGGCACGGAACGCAACGACAGCTTGGTTCTGGCCTCACGCGGAAATCGTCTTCCGCTCAGCATCATTCGTGTTTGTGATCGGTTGAGGCTGCTCTATCTCATTCGAGCCAGCGGCGTTGCATTGTTGGAAGTGAGAAGACAACTCAAGATCGGCCAGATGATCCCAGTATTCTGCTTCTGCGAGCAGCTTCCATTTGTTCATGCTGTTGTAGGCGGCCTGTTGGCGGCACAGCGAACCCATCGCACGCAAGCGCTGCACTTTTTCCACTGCGAACCTCCCTTCGCGCTTGCTTGTCTGCAAGCGCATTTGTGTTGTCGCAGCTTCGCAGATCGGATTGAAGACTGATAGCCCGGAGTTTGACGGTAAATCGATGATAGCGCAATCGTCTGACTTTTCAGTAGGACCCGGCAATTTGACCCGATCACAACAATGGCCCGGACGATTGCACGTCGGGGCCATTTCAAGATCAACAGGCATAGGTAGATCCGCCGTGCCTGCTGATCATTGATGCCAATGATCACCACATCCAATCTGGCACAGGCTGCGGCGAGGCTGCAGCGTCGGGACGATGACATTCTGCCAGAAAGCTGATGGCAGTCCACCTCATCATTGGTGTACTCCAACCGGCTCGCTGAACCTCCAGTGTTCTGGCCCGCAATGGGTCGCAAGCTGACAATCCTCATCCAAGTCTGGACATCGGCTTTGGGGCCAGTTGCTGAAGTGAGCCACCCGAATGTCGGTTTTCATTCCGGCAGTCCAGCCTGGCGCAATCCCTCCTCGTATCGGGAAACGTTCTCGGCCTTTTGATAAGGCCCCAACCCGTCTTTCAAATTGGAAAGGACCAGCGTGGGATTTAGCTCTCGCAGCCTCGCCAATAAATGCCGGGCTTGCTCCATATGTCCAGCCATCGCGTTGCTTGCGGCAGCGATGCGCAGCGCAGGTTGGAAGTTTGGATTGTCCTGCAATGCCATTGCCGCCCAGCCTGCCGCTTCTTCGTAGCGGCCGGCAAAGAAATATGCATGCGCGACGCCGCTTCGCATTCCGCCCATCCGTGGATCTAGGGGATCCAGGCGCATAGCACGCGCGAAGCGTTCGATTGCAGCTTCGGGCTCTCCGAGCCAACTTTTCACCCATCCGCCGAAACGCCACGCCTCCGCCAGATTGGAATTCAGCACAAGCGCCCGCTCCATTAAGTCGGCGGCTGCGCCGAGATCGTGAACGACAAACGCTAAGGCCCATCCGCTCGCGGCGAGCGCGATCGCATCGTCTCTGCCCAGTTCGATCGCTTTCCGAGTGAGCCGCACAACCTCGGCTATCTCGTTCGGAGTTACTACGATCCAAGCATCAGCCTTTAGGCGGGCGAAGCAGGAGGCGGCACGCCCGTAAGCACATGCGAAGTCTGGATCAAGCTCGATTGCACGATAGAACAGGCGTAGCGCCTCTTCGTTCGCTCGCTGGCTGGAAAACTGGTACAGCTTGGTCATGCCGCGCAAATAGAAGGCGTAAGCATCCAGACTCTCTGTCGGTCTACGCTTGGTGTGCTCGATCTCTGCCTTTTCCACGGCCGGTGCAATGGCGGCGACAACGCTCTCTGTCACTCGATCCTGCAAATCAAATATGTCGCCAAGCCCACCATCGATTCGGTTCGCCCCAAGATGTCCCCCGGTTGCAGTATCGATGAGCTGTGCCGTGATCCGAATGCGGTTTGCTGCTTTGCGGACGCTTCCTTCTAGAACATAGCGCACCCTAAGCTCACGCCCGACCTGCTTCACATCGACTGCGCGCCCCTTGTAAGTGAAGCTGGAATTCCGAGCAATGACGACCAAAGCCTTGAAGTGAGATAGCGCCGTTATGATGTCTTCGACCATTCCGTCAGCAAGATATCCCTGCTCCGGATCGGCGCTCAGGTTGACGAAGGGGAGAACCGCAATTGAAGGCTTATCAGGTAGCCTGAGAGCCGGCTGAGGCGGTTCTATCGGGCGACCGGCGATGGTTGGATCTGCGTCCCCCTGCGCCTCCTGCACGCGTCCGATGAAGCGGTAGCCCTTGCGCGGCAGTGTCTTGATGAGACGCTGCTCATCGCCCGAATCGCCGATCGCGTTCCGAGCCACATTCAGCCGGGTCGTCAGCGCGGCGTCAGATACGACACGGCCGTTCCAGACCGCCTTGATAATCTCTTCCTTGCTGAGGACGCGTTCCCTGTTGCAAATCAAGTAGTCGAGCAGATCGAATACTCGTGGCGCGACGGAAACTATGTTCGTCCCGCGGTGCAGTTCGCGCCGTTCAGCGTCAAATACGAACTCATCGAAGAAATAGCGCAAGCTGCCATGACCTGGGTTACGTGCGACGGTGCTGGTGCCGAAAGATAAGCCATCAGTGAGCAAATAGTAAGCCGGAGGTTAAGCGCGTACGGACATGGCCTGGTACGGTCTTCGCGTGAAGGTTCAGATCGTTGCACACAGTTCGCTGAAGGAGGATACCATGAGCATTTCCAGTCGCTCCGCCGCTGTCATTGGTATCCTCCTGGGCGTCGTCCTTTCCTGGAGTTCTGCTGTCGTTGCCGGCGACTGGCCGCATCGGACTGTCCGGCTGGTCGCACCCGTCCCGGCGGGGACCGCACCAGATTTCAGCGCGCGGCTCTTTGCCGAGCGACTTTCCCAACGCTGGGGACAGCCCGTGATCGTGGAAAATCGGCCGGGAGCCGATGGGATGATTGGAGTCTCCGCCTTTCTCGGCACCGACGACGATCATACCCTGCTTTATGCAATCTCTGCCGTAGTGACCGTCCATCCGATCACGCAACAGAAGCTTCCCTATGATCCCGTTCGTGAGCTGGTCCCGATTTCCCCGACGTCAGACGTTGTCCTTGCAATAGCAGCCAGTGAAAAAAATTCGATCCGGTCTCTCGACGGCTTGGTTAAAACGGTGCGTACCGAACCGGGCAAGCTGAACTGGGCCAGTTCGCCTGGCCTTCCTCCCTTCGTTGTAGGAGGGTTCTTGAAAAATTCGAAACTGGATCTCGCTTTAGTCTCCTATCGGGACATTGCTCCTGTTCTCCAGGATCTTGGCGAAGGCCGCATAGATGTATACGTCGGCTCGCTTGGCGTCATCATGCCGCAGGTGCAGGCAGGCAGAGCGCGGCTCCTCGCCGTTGCGAGCGGCGTTCGCGTGCCGCTTGTTCCTGATGTGCCGACCGTAACCGAAGCCGGATATCCCGAGCTTCGAATGGACGGCGTGGTGGGATTTTTCGGCAAGCGGGGAATGCCGGACGCGTTACGTGACCGGATTGCATCTGACGTCAGCGCCGTCGCAAGCGATCCTGCCATTTGCGAAAAACTGGCCGCCGTTGGACAGGCCGCCCGTCCAGGCACCGCGGCCGAGTTCGCGGCCTTGCTGGATCAATACCGTCGGCGCCTTGCTGATCTCGCGAAAACAATCGAATTCAAAGCGCCCCAGTGAAGGAGCGGAGGCCCGTCAAGTGACATCCGACCCCCGACTGACCCTGCTGAGCCTGATCAATGGTTTTCAGATCACGCAGGCGATCCGTGTCGCCTCGATCCTACGTGTAGCTGACCATCTGAATGACGGAACTCGCTCAGTCGGCGAACTCGCGGGGCTGACGAAAAGCCATCCCGATACGCTGTACCGGCTGTTGCGCGCGCTCGCTGCGGTCGGTGTTTTCCAGGAAGAAGAAGGCCGAAAGTTCGCGCTGACTCCCATGGGTGATTGTTTGCGCGCGGACTCCGCGACGCCGCTCGGGGCGTGGGCGGAAGTCGTCGGAAGTCCTTATTTTTGGCGGGCTTGGGGCCATCTGTTGCACAGCGTCCAGACCGGCGAGAACGCATTTAAAAATCTGAATGGCAAGGACGTCTGGCAATTTCGCGCCGAGCATCCCGAACACGGCGCAACGTTCGATCGGGCGATGACACAACTTTCACGCGGCAGCGCCGAGGCGGTGATCCGCGCCTATGATTTCTCCGCGTTTCTCCACATCGTAGACGTGGGCGGCGGGCAGGGCCTGATGTTGGCCGCGATCCTGCGCGCTCACCCTCATTTGCGCGGCACGCTGTTCGACCAGCCGGACGTCGTAACGGCAGCAACGGCCGTTTTGGCGGAACGCGGCGTCATCGACCGGTGCGATATCGTGGGCGGAAGCTTCTTCGAAACGGTGCCTGAAGGTTTCGATGCTTATCTAATGCGGGCGGTAATTCACGATTGGGAAGACGACGAAGCCATCGCTATGCTGAAAGTATGCCGGCGCGCGGTGGGGGAAACTGCAAAATTGCTTCTCATCGAACGGCTCGTCGCGCCCCCAAATGAAATGCCGGCAGCCAAGTTCAGCGATCTGAATATGCTGGTCTCGCCGGGCGGGCGAGAGCGAACGCGCGAGGAATTTTCAGACCTCTTTGCCAAGTCCGGTTTCGAGTTGACGCTCGTTTTTCCGGCGGGCATCCACAATGTGATTGAAGCTCGACCGCGCTAAGCCTCGCGGATTATCGCCCATCCCGTATCGGGGAAGAACACCTGGAAACTGGAGTTTCGTATCCCGCTTTTGAGAATCTCGGACGTCCGCTATGGGGTCATTCGCGACCGGGTCGAGCCAGCAGCAAGTCCGAGCAGCGTCCGTTCTGCCGCCGAAAGCGGAAGTAAAATTCATAACATTAAAGCGCGATGGAGTTAGGTTCGATCGGCTGTCCGAGGTCACCTCTCCCCAGCGGGGAGAGGTCGGATTGCGCCTAGCGATGTGAAGCATCGTCCAGAGCAATCCGGGTGGGGGGCCGCAGCACTCAGTGAGACTGTACCCCCTCACCCGAACTCTCGACTCGCACCGATTCAACCAAATCTCATCGCATTGGGACCTTGCTGACAGCCGCCAGGCTGGTCGAGCGCCCTGGACAAGGTCTATGCACGCTGAGCAGCGAGGAGAAGGCGCATGCGGCAGCAAGTCGCGAGCCCGTAGGATCCGCACTCTCTACACCACCGTCTTGTGCCGTTCGATGCAGGTGCGCAGCACCTCGTCCATCGGCTTGCCCCACCAATCATTCGAAAAAATCTCGATCTCCGAATAGCCGGCAAAACCCTGCGACTCGACGGCGGCGCGCACCGATTTGATGTCGATGACGCCGTCGCCCATCATGCCGCGGTCGTTGAGGATGTCCCTGGTCGGCACCAGCCAGTCGCAGACGTGGAAGGCCAGTAGCCGATCCTTGCCGGCGCGCGCGATCTGTCCCATCAGCTCCGGATCCCACCAGATGTGATAGACGTCGAGCGCGACGCCGAGCATGCCGCTGCGGCCGGGGTCAAGCCGATCGCAGATGTCGAGCGCCTGCTTTGTCGTGTTCACGCAGGCGCGGTCCGCCGCGTAGGCCGGATGCAAGGGCTCGATCGCCAGCGGCAGCTTTGCCTGCCTGGCATACTCGAGCATGTCGGCCAGCGCTTCCTCGACCTGCCCGCGCGCCGCGACGATATCCTTCGACGCCTCGCTGCCCGGCCGCGAATATTGCGGCAAGCCGCCGACGACGAGTACGATGCAGGGTGCGCCGAGCGCCTTGGCTTCGTCGACGCAGCGCCGGTTGTCGTCGCGTACCTCGGTGCGGCGCTCCGCGTCCGAGGTGAACATGCCGCCACGGCAATAGCCCGAGAGCTCAAGCCCCGCATCGCGCACGGCGCGCACGGCGCGGTCGAGACCGACGGAAGCGACCTGGTCGCGCCAGGGATCGATGGCACGGATGTCATGCTGCGCACAGGCATCGATGATCTGAACGAGGTCACCCTGCTTGCGGACTGTCGCCGTGTTCAGCGACAGCCAGCGATGGTCGGACGAGAAATCGCGCATCAGGCGTCCAGTCCGTGCGAAGCGAGTACCGTCTTCATCCGCCGCATCGCCAGTTCAGGATTGGCGAGCAGCCCGGCCTTGTCGGCCAGACGGAACAGCTCGGCCAGATGCAGCATCGAGCGCGCGCTCTCCTGGCCGCCGACCATGGTGAAGTGATCCTGGTGGCCATTGAGATACGCCATGAACACGACGCCGGTCTTGTAGAAGCGAGTCGGCGCTCTGAAGATGTGGCGCGACAGCGGCACGGTCGGCCCGAGCACGTCGTGGAAGCCGGTCTCATCGCCGGCCGCGAGCCGCGACAGCGCGTAGGACGCCGCCGGCGCGATCGCATCGAAAATGCCGAGCAGCGCATGCGAAAAACCGTGCTCGTCGCCGGCGATCAGTTCGGCATAGTTGAAATCGTCGCCGGTATACATCTTGATGCGCTTGTCGAGACGATGGCGCATGTCGATCTCGCGCTGCTTGTCGAGCAGCGAGACCTTGACGCCGTCGACCTTGGCAGCGTTGCCGTTGATGATGGCGACAGCAATATCCATCGCCTTGTCGAGATCCTTGGTGCCCCAATAGCCCGTCAGCGCCGGATCGAACATGTCGCCGAGCCAGTGGATGATCACGGGCTGCGCTACCCCCGACAGCACGCGGTCATAGACCTTGGCATAGTCGCCGGCATTGCGGCCGAGTTTTGCCAGCGCGCGCGACGCCATCAAAATGATGCGGCCGCCGACCTTCTCGACCGCCGAGATCTGTTCCTCATAAGCGCGGATCACGTCGTCGATGGTCTTGGCGTCCTCGACCGCAAGATGATCCGTGCCTGCCCCGGAGAACACCAGCGCGTTGCGGCGCCTGGCGGCTCCGACCGAACGCGTGATCAGCTCCAGCGAGGTCGCCCAGTCCAGCCCCATGCCGCGCTGCGCGGTATCCATGGCTTCAGCGACGCCGAGGCCGAGGTCCCAGACGTGCTCGCGGAAGGCGATGGTCTTGTCCCAGTCGACGGCCACCGAGAGCCAGGGATCGTTGTCGGCGAAGGGATCGGCCACCGTGTGCGCGGCCGAGAAGGCGATGCGGTTCAGCGGTCCTTCGAGCTTTGCGGGGAAGGTGCGCGAGGCCGCGAGCCGATAGGTCTCGATCGAGCGATCGGCCTTCGGCAGCTTGAGCGACAATGACGGCATTAGAGGAGCAGGATTGGGCAGGACGGGCTTGTTCATGTGTCCCTCCTCAGGCCTTGATCGGGGCGACGTCGATCCAGCGCCGCTCCTTCCAGCTCCTCAGCGCGCATTCGGCGAGCTGCACGCCCTTGACGCCTTCGAGCAGCGTGAACTTGTAGGGCGCATCCTCGTAGACGTGGCGGATGAACATCTCCCACTGCTCCTTGAAGCCGTTGTCGTAGGTGACATTGTCGGGCAGCTTCTGCCAGTCGCCGTAGAAATCGTGCAGCCGCTTCTCGTCCGGGTTCCAGACAGGACGCGGCGTCGCCTGCCGCGCCTGGATCATGCAGTCGGCGAGGCCCGCGACCGCCGAGCCGTGCGTGCCGTCGACCTGGAAGGTGACGAGATCGTCGCGATAGACGCGCGTCACCCAGGACATGTTGATGTGGGCGATGATGCCGCCCTCGAGCTGGAAGGTCGCGTAGGCGGAATCATCCGCGGTCGCCTTGTACTTCTTGCCCTGCTCGTCGAACCGTTCGGGAATGTCGGTGTTACCGATGCAGACCACGCTCTGGACATTGCCGAAGAGGTTGTCGAGCACGTAGCGCCAGTGGCAGACCATATCGAGGATGATGCCGCCGCCGTCTTCGTCGCGGTAGTTCCAGGACGGCCGCTGCGCCTCCTGCCAGCCGCCTTCGAACACCCAATAGCCGAACTCGCCGCGTACCGAGAGGATGCGGCCGAAGAAGCCGGAATCGCGCAGGAAGGCGATCTTCTTCAGGCCCGGCAGGAACAGCTTGTCCTGCACCGTGCCGTGCTTGACGCCCTTGGCATTGGCGAGCTTGACGACTTCAAGCGCCTCCTCAAAGTTCGTCGCGATCGGCTTCTCGCAATAGACATGCTTTCCGGCATTGATGGCCTGGGTCAGCAAGCCCGGCCGTGCCTGCGTCGTCGCGGCATCGAAGAACATGGTGTCGTTCTTGTCGGCGAGCGCCGCGTCGAGGTCCGTGGTCCAGCGCGTGATGTTGAAGCGTTTTGCGAGCGCCTCGATCTTATCGGCGCTGCGGCCGACCAGGATCGGGTCGGGCATGATGCGATCGCCGTTCTTCAAGCGGACACCGCCCTGGTCGCGGATCGCCACGATCGAGCGGATCAGATGCTGGTTGAGCCCCATGCGGCCGGTGACGCCGTTCATGATGAGGCCGAGGCGTTGGGTGGTCATGCCAATTGCTCCCTAAGTGATTTTGGCTGTTCGAGCGGGCGGAGCGCCGACCAGTCCGGATGGACCGACGTCGCAAAGCCCGCAACATGAAGCGATCCCGTCAGGAGATCGCCGTCGTGAATGGAGAGACGAATGCCCTGCCCGGCATCGGCGTAGAGATCGGGATGCGCAGCCGCGAAGGCCTGCGCTTCAGCGGTCGGCGTTTCGCCAAAGCCGTCGACATAGTGGTGCCCGTTGCGTTCGGCGTGCGTGACGCCGATGAAAGCGCTGAGCGCGAGGTCCTGCTGCACGGCGAGGCCGGCCTGACAGGTGAGGTCTTCGCCGGTGACGAAGAATTTTTCGCCGCCCGCGCTCCATTTGGCGGCACGCGTCGCGTTGACGATGGACTTGTAGAGGCCCTTACAGGATTTCGAGGAAATGCCGTGATAGCCGAGCGCCCGCGCCGCGGGGAACGCGTCGTAGGAATCGTCGGCTTCGTCGACGATGAAGCCGCGCGCGGCGAGCAAACCGAGCGGCGACTGCCTGGTGATGTCGCGCGGCAGCGGCTGCTCGATATAGAGTAATCGTGAGGAAATCGACCGCAGCGTGGGCTCGCGACCGAGCTGGTCGATCAGCGCCTGAAGCGCGGCAAGATCGGCATACTGCTCGTTGGCATCGAGCGTCACCTTGTAGGCGCGCCCAAGCGTGTCGAGCTCCTTGCCGATCCGCGCCAGCCGCGCCGCATCGGCTGCGGGATCGCCCGACAGTTTCAGCTTGAAGTAATTTGCACCGGCGTTCTCGTGCGCATCGGCAACACCGCCCTCACCTTCGACGGTGTCATCAAGACCCACGGTATGCCTGATCGCGACGCGCAACAGCGGCTTGCGGCTGGCCAGAAACGCCGTGAGGTCCGCTTCCTTCAGGTCGGGCGAAAGCCGCGCATCGATGCCAGCGACGTTGCCGGCCATCCCGTCGAAGAAGTTGGTCTCCAAGGCGCGCAGCAGCGCATCGAGGATCGCCTTGTCGATTTCCGCTGGACCGTAGGCCGCAGCAAGCGCTGGGATGTTCTTTTTCGCGCACGTCACGACCTGCGCACCGATGCACGAGGCATGCAGGTCGAACGCCGTCAGAAATCCCGTCCGCGCCAGATAAAGCCCGCGCGCGATGTCCAGCGACCGTCGCAAGCCGTCGACCGTCTGCGTCGGCGACAGCTCTGGCCGCTTGTCGAACCATTTTGGCACCAGCAATTCGGCGCTGGCGCCGACAGCAATTCCCCTGCCCTCGACCTCGATCTCCACCCGCACGAACAACTGCGGCGTCGCGTTGATGGTAACCGCGCCAAAGCGGAACGGCCGCGCGAACTGCACAGGACGTTCAAAGAAGGCAATGTCTCGCAGCTTCAGGCGCGGTGACATGATACAACCGAATGATCGTTAGCGGCGCTAGTGCGGCCGCGGCGGCAGTGCACCTCTCCCGCTTGCGGGAGAGGTCGGCACGAAGTGCAGGGTGAGGGTTGTCTCCTCTGGGGGGGTCTCGCGAGTGGAGACACCCTCTCCCCGACCCTCCCCCGCTCGCGGGGGAGGGAGCGCAGCGTCGTCGCGGCTGCACCCCAAACCAATCGCATCGCCTTAATCCAATGAACCTTGCGAGAAGAAATGCTTGCGGATGCGCTGCACGAGCTCGATGAAAACCGGATCGGCCATCACGTCGAGTGAGCGCGGGCGCGGCAGCGGCACGTCGTAGATCGCAGCGACCGCGCCGGGCCGCTCGGTCATGACCAGCACGCGGTCGGCCAGGAACACGGCTTCCGGAATCGAATGCGTAATCAGCAGCACAGTTTTCCTGGTTTCGCGCTGGATCCGCATCAATTCGACATTCATGCGCTCGCGAGTCAGAGCATCGAGCGCGCCGAACGGCTCGTCCATCAGCATGATCTTGGGATCGTGCACCAGCGCGCGGCAGATCGAGGCGCGCTGCTGCATGCCGCCGGAGAGCTGCCAGGGCAGCTTCTTCTCGAACCCCTCGAGCCCGACCAGTTTGAGCAGCGCCTTGGCGCGGATGAGATATTCGTCCCGCGGCAGCCGCTTCATGTCGATCGGCAGCATCACGTTCGAGAGGATGTTGCGCCAGGGCAGCAGTAGCGCGTTCTGGAAGACGATGCCGACATTGCCGTGCGGCTTCGTCACCTTTTCGCCTTCGACCAGGACCTCGCCTGAGGTCGGCGGCAGCAGACCCGAGATCAGCTTGAGCAGCGTGGACTTGCCGCAGCCGGACGGGCCGACCACGACAAAGAACTCGCCGTCATTGATGTGGAAATCGAGCGGCCGCAGCGACGGCACGTCGCCGTCGCGCGTCCGGTAGGTTTTTGACACGCCGGATAGTGTGATGCCCGACGTATCGCCGGCCGCCCGGTCGCTCACCAGTCTCAGATGCGCGGCGGGCTGCACGGCTTCACTCGGTATTGCGGCTTGCTTCACGAGCCACTCTTCGGCAAGTAATCGTTGGTGTAGAAGGCCTTCGGGTTGGCCTTGGCCTTGGCGTCGAGCCCGCCATATTCGACCATCAGGTTGACGCTATCAGTCATGTTCTGGTCGGTGACCTGGAACGGGCGCTTGCTCTTGGTCTCAGCCGTCCGGTACAGCGGAATGGTCAATTCAAAGCCCTGCGTCAGCGTGTCGATCTTGCCGCCCTTCGGGTTGGCATCGAGGATCGACTGCGCGGCCGCCTTCGGCTCCTTCTCGGCAGCTTCGACCGCCTTGGTCGTCGCCGACATAAAGCGGCGGACGAGATCGGCATTGGCCTTCACATAGTCCGAGTTGGCGATGATGCCCGAGGAGACCATGTTGATGCCGTAGTCGGCGAACTTGATCGGATAGACGTCCTTGCCGGTCGCGTCCTTGATCTTCATCGACTGGTCCATGACGTAGCCGAGCAGCAGATCAGCCTGGCCGTTGATGACGGCGTTGAGCTTGGTCTGGCCATCACCGGCAACAGTGGTGAAGTCGCTCTCCTTCAGGCCGGTCTTCTTCAGGAACAGCGGCCAGATCTGGGTCATGGAGTCGGCGGGCGTGATCGCCACCGTCTTGCCCTTGATGTCGTCCGGCTTCTTGATGTTCTTGTCGACGAAGCCCATGGCGGACATCGGGCTGGTCTGCAGCAGCACGCCGGTCGCGATCACCGGCGCGCCCTTGATCGCGGCGCGCATCATGGTGGGAACGTCGACATAGCCGAAATCGGCGGTCTTGGCGGCGACGGCCTGCGTGGTCGCAGCCGAGCCGCGGCCTTCCTGGATCTCGAGGTCGATGCCCTCGGCGGCATAAATGCCCTTGGCCTTGCCGTAATAGAACGGCGCGTGCTCGCCGTAGACGTACCAGTTCAACATCAACACGACTTTGTCGGCCGCCTGCGCCGGCGCAACCGCGAACACCATCAGCGCCGCCGAGACAGCTCCTATCCACCGCTTCATCGTCAACTCTCCCTCTGTCGCTATGCTTCGGCCGTTGGTGGCCGTTCGTTGCTATTTAAGACGCAAAAATTACATCCTCACGCTGGCTGACATGCCAGGGAATGACCAGCTTCTCGATCCGGTCGACGATCCAGAACAGGATGACGCCGAGCAGCGCCAGGATCACGAGCGCGGCGAACATCGTCGGCAGGTCGAACGTGCCGATCGAACGCTGCATCACATAGCCGATGCCGGAATTGGAGCCGACAAACTCGCCGACGACGGCACCGACCACGGCGAGCGTCACCGAGACCTTGAGGCCGGAAAAGATCGCCGGCAGTGCATGCGGCAGGTTCACCGCGCAAAACACCTGGAAGCGGCTGCCCTGCATGGCGCGGGCGAGATCGACCATGTCAGGATCGACCGACTTGAAGCCCTGTACGGCCGAGACGACCACCGGGAAGAAGCCGAGCAGGAACGCCGAAATCACTTTCGGAATGATGCCAAAGCCGAACCAGACCACGAACAAAGGCGCGATCGCGATCTTCGGCACCGATTGGGAGAACACCAGCAGCGGATAGACATAGCTCTCCACCGTCTTCGAGCCCGCGATCAGCATTGCGACGGGAATGCCGAACAGCGCCGACAGCAGGAAGCCGCAGACGGTCGCATAGGTGGTCGGCCAGCACTGGCGCAGCAGCTCGGGCCAATCCGAGCGGAGCACCGCGACGACGTCGGCCGGCGACGGGATCTGATAGGCGGGGATTTTGAACAGCCGGATCGCGAGATCCCAGGCCACGACGATGAAGACCAGGAACAAAAACGGCCGCACCCAGGCCGCGTTCAGCATCTTGGACACCGCACTCTGCGGCTTCTGCTCAGCCACGCCTCACTCCCGGCATTCTTTTTCGTTCGGGGAGAAATTAACCCGTTGGATAAATACTGTCCAGAGCTTTCCCTGTGACGTTTTGGGCGGCCGGTTCCGGACGGGCAAAAGTCGAATTGGGGCGCATGAGGGGATGTGGCCCGCCCTTCGCGCCCACCCTCGGTGTCATTCCCCGCGAAAGCGGGGAATCCAGTACGCCGCGGCTTCTCCGTATCCCACCAGCGTCTCTGGAATGCTGGATTGCCCGCTTTCGCGGGCAATGACGGCGGAGATTGAGGAAACGGCGGACGATCCGTCGACCAACGCGCGGACCGCGCCGCTACACCGTCTGCACCACCGCGGCACGCGACTTCGGCGCCTTGGCGATCTCGAACAGCGCGGCCGACTGCCCTGTCAGCGCGGCCAGCACGAGACCGACCATGTGCGCCAGCCGCTCGTCCTTGGCTTTTTTGTCCAGCAGGTCGCGACCGAAGATCACGCTCAGCGTCGCCGAGTTCGAGAGATAGAAGAAGCAGAGGCCCGCGATCGAGATGTAGAGCTGCACCGGATCGACCGCGACCTGGAAATCGCCGCTCTCGACGCCGCGCCGCACCACGGTGCGGATCATCTCGACAAAGGGCGAGTGCATCGACTTGACCTTGGTCGAGCGCTTGAGGTGCTTTGCGCGGGCGAGGTTCTCGGTCTGGAGCAGCGACAGGAATTCCGGATTGCGCAGGAAGTAACCCCAGGTGAACTCGATCAGCCGCTTGATGGCCTCGGGCGGATCGAGATGTTCGAGATCGAGCCCCCGCTCCTCGCTGCGGATCTTGTCGTAGGCGCCTTCGAGCACCGCGAGATAGAGCTCGTCCTTGTTGCCGACGTGGTAGTACAGCATGCGCTTGTTGGCGCCGGCCTTGGCCGCAATGCGGTCGACGCGCGCGCCGGCGAGCCCGTGAGCGGAAAACTCCTGCTTGGCAGCTTCGAGAATGCGCAGCCGCATCCCCTCGGGATCGCGCTGCCATTTCAGAGTTCGCTTTGCCTTTGTCGCCAAACCGGGTGCTCGCTGGGTGGTCGTCCAGATCGCATTTATCACGCGCGCGGGCCGCCGCATAGTTTCGTCATTGCGAGCGCAGCGAAGCAATCCAGGCTGCCTCCGCGGAGACAGTCTGGATTGCTTCGTCGCAAGGGCTCCTCGCAATGACGGAGGAGAGAGCGGCCTCATTCCGCCGGCTTCGGTGAGCGTTCCAGCAGCACCGTCTGGATGCCGCAGGTGCCGTTGCGGACTGTCATGATCCGCGTGCCCGGCTTGCGGCCGTTGCGCACCTCGGTGACGTCGAGTCCGGCGGCGAGCAGGCGGGCGCGCGTGGCGTCGATGTCGGCGACACGCCAGCTCAGGCCCCAGAGCCGGTCACGCAGGGAATCTCCGCCCGCGACGGGGCGGCGCACCACTTCGACGATGAGATCGCCGCAGCGGAAGAACATCAGCTGGCCCCACTCGTGGTGGGAGCGGTCGAGCGTCAGATCGAGCCCGAGCCGCGCACCGTAGAGCGCGGCAGCGCGATCAGAATCCTCGGTGGTGATCACGACGTGGTCGAGCGCGTCGATCGGCGCAATCTCGGTCGCGACCGACTTCGGTCGCTCCTCGGCCAAGTCGAGAAAGAACATGCGCACGCCGCGCGTCAGCTCGGTCGCGGCCCGCGTGCGCTTCCAGTGCAGGACCGCACCGCTCGCATCGTCGCTGCTCTCGACCTCGGCGACGGCATCTGGCTTCAGCGCCACCCGGTCCAGCCGCCGGTGCATCTTGCTCATGTCCGCGACACGAAAGCACAGGCTGGCGAGCACGCCCTCCTGGTCGTCGAGCAGCGCGCGCATCCGGTCAGCGGTCACGGTAAAGCCGCTCGGCGCCATCAATTCGATGGTCATGTTTTCGAGAGTGAACAGCACGCGATCGGCGCCCTCGCCGGAATTCTGCCAGGCCGGCGCGCGCCCCAGGAGCGTCTGATAGGCCGCCTTGGCCGCACCGATATCCTTGACCAGAGCGACGACGTGATCGAGGCCGGTGATCATATTCCCCCCATTTGATCGACCTGGAACCATGGGCCGAAGAGGCGGCGTTTGTCCGGGCTTGGCATTGGCCTGACATGGTCGTATTCCGGCCCCATGCCGACCTCAAGGCATCGGATGACAGTTTTGCGAATAATTTCCGCGTCCTCCGCGCGGAACCGGTGTTAGAGTAAGCGCGCCGGTCGGGACCACCAAGCGCATCACGGACAAGCAATGCAGGCTCTCTTTATCGGACAGACCTATATCGACGTCGTCTTCATCACCGACCACATGCCGACCGGCGACGAAAAGCACGTGGCCTCCGACTACGCGGTGTCCTTCGGCGGCAACGCGGTCACGGCGGCGTTCTGCTGCGCCAAGCTCGGCATCGTGCCCGACCTGATCGCCACCGCGGCCAATGACTGGCTGGGCCGCATGTTCCAGGACATGTGTGCGAAATATGCGATCTCGCTGCACGGGAGGAAGGTGAACCAGTCCTCGCTGTCCTTCATCATGCCGAAGGACGGCAAGCGCGCCATCGTGCGCTGCCGCGACGACGAGCACATTCACCCCTTTCCGATGCTCAATCTCGGCGGCTGCCGCGCGCTGCATGTCGACGGCCACCAGCCCGATGCCGCGATCCACTACGCAAAAGTCTGCCGCGAGGCCGGCATCCTGACCTCGCTCGACGGCGGCGGTCTGCGCACCAACACGCACGAGCTGCTGGAATTCATCGACGTTGCGATCGTCGCCGAGCGGCTGTGCGAGCAGATGGATCTGACTCCGGAGAAAATGCTCGATTATCTCAAGGGCCGCGGCTGCAAGATCGGCGGCATCACCATGGGTGAGAAGGGCCTGCTCTGGTACGACGAAACCGGGACGGTCCAGGTGATGCCGGCGATGCCGATCCCGCGCGAGCGCGTGATCGACACCAACGGCGCCGGCGACGTCTTCCATGGCGCCTATGTCTATTCCTACCTCGCGCATCCCGGCAAAAGCTGGCGCGAGCATTTTGATTTCGCCCGCGCCGCCTCGACCTTCAAGATCCAGCGCCTCGGCAACGAGGCCGGCCTGCCGACCCTTGTCGACATCGCCAAAGTCAGGCACGAGTTCGAGGTCAAGGTCTAGACTTCGAAAGGGTTGTTCATGGGGCGCGTCTTCGTCGCCGGCAGCATCAACATGGATGTGGTGGCGACCGCCGATCGCCACCCCAGGGTCGGCGAGACTGTCGCCGGTCGGCAGGTGCTGTATTTTCCCGGCGGCAAGGGCGCCAACCAGGCGGTCGCGGCGTCGAGGCTTGGCGCGAAGACCACGCTGATCGGGCGGCTGGGCACTGACGCCTTCGGGGCTGAGCTGAGGACGTTCCTCACGGCGCAGGGCATCGATCCCGGCTCGATCAAGGAGACACCCGAAACGCACACCGGCACCGCGATCATCACGGTCGCGGCGTCCGACAATACCATCGTCGTCATTCCCGGCAGCAACGCCCTGGTCAGCGCGAATGACGTCGCAGACGTTCCCCTGGCGAAGGGCGATGTTGCCGTCAGCCAGTTCGAAATCCCGCTGCCGACCATTGCCGCGTTCTTCCGGCGCGCGCACGTGACGGGCGCCACGACGCTGCTGAATCCTGCCCCGGCGCAAAAGATGTCCGACGAGCTGCTCGCGCTGGTCGATATCCTGGTATTGAACGAGACCGAACTTGGTTTCCTTGCAGGCACCGAGCTCACCGACCACGACGAGGCCGCAAAGATCATCGCCGTCGCGCGAAAACTTCAGGCGCGCCCGGATCAGACCATCTGCGTCACGCTCGGCAAGCGGGGCGTGCTCGCGCTCGCCGGCCGCGAGGAATTTGCGGCTCCGGGCCGCGAGGTGAAGGCGGTCGACACGACGGGAGCCGGCGATTGCTTTGTCGGCGCGCTCGCGTCGCAGCTGGCTGAGGGCGTACCTTTGCGGTCCGCCCTCGCCTTCGCCAACGCTGCCGCCTCGATCAGCGTGCAGCGCATGGGCGCAGGGCCGTCGATGCCGACCGCCGCGGAAGTGGCGGCCGTGCTCGGCGCTGCCTGATCACGCCAGCGCGCTCTTCAGATCAAAGCTCTCATCCGCCGCCTGCTCCGGCGTAATCGAGCGGTCCATGGCCTGCAAGCGGCGGCCGAACATGTGATCGCCGGCGCGGTTGATCGATTCGATGCCGAGCAGCTTGTCGCCATGGTAGCAGAACGCGGAGAACGCCCTCTTGCCGGGATCGCCGCGCAGTACGACGCGGTCGTAACCGGTGGTGAGGCCTGCGATCTGGAGCTTGTCGTCGCCCTGGTCGCTCCAGAACCAGGGATGGCTATCATAGGGTTTGCTGTCGCCGGTCAGCCGCGCCGCCAGACAGCGAGCGTGGTCGGTGGCGTTCTGCACCGATTCCAGCCGCTGCGAGCCACCGAAGCGCGGGCTTGCGAACAGCGCGCAATCGCCGATTGCGGAAATATTCGGATCGGACGTCGAGAGATATTCGTCGACGATGATGCCGGCGGCGACAGGCAGCCCCGCCTCGGCCGCCAGCTCGATGTTCGGCAGCACACCGACACCGACCACGACGAGGTCGGCGGGCAGATGTCTTCCGTCGCTCAGCGAGACGCCGGTGACCTTGCCGCCCTCGGCCTCGATCGAGGTTGCCTGCACACCGAGATGAATGCGGATGCCGGCTTCGCGATGCCGCGCCTGGAAATATTCCGAGACCTCCGCCGTCACCGCGCGCGCCATCACGCGCGGCGCGAGTTCGAGCACGTCGACCTCGAGGCCCTTGATCCGCGCGGTGGCGGCGAATTCGAGGCCGATGAACCCGGCGCCGATCACCACGACCCGCGTCTTCGATGGGATGATTTTGCGCAGCGCCTCGCTCTCGTCGAGGATGCGCAGATATTTCACATCGGGCAGGTTGGCGTTGGGCAGATCAAGCAGCCGGTTGCGCGCGCCCGTCGCCAGGATCAGGTGACCATAGGGAAGCGTCTCACCCGATGCGAGCAGCAGCTTGCGCCCGGCGCGGTCGATCGACACCGCGCGGCCGGCGATCAAATCGATGGTCTGGTCCTGGTAAAATTTCTCCGGCCGGAACATCAGGCTCTCCGGCCCGGCCGAGCCCTTGATGTAGGCCTTGGACAGCGGCGGCCGCTGATAGGGCAGATGCGCCTCGTCATTGATCAGGCAGATGCGCTCGGCAAAGCCCGCCTGCCGCAGGGAGGCCGCGACCTGGTAGCCACCATGGCCGGCGCCGACAATGATCACCGGACCATCCGTCATTGGACAGCCCATTTCCGCAAGACACGAGCGTCACCCATGTCGTCTCCTCTCTCGCTAAATCTGGCTTGGCTAGCCTAGGAGGAGCCGGCGCTCGTGTCCGTCCCTCAACGAAGGCCGGCCCATTTGAGCCTATCGTTCAGCCTAGCGCAAGGGTGCCTTGCGGGGCACCGGCGGCCGGGGATTGTCTCCCCTCGCCTTCTGCGATTTAGTTGCAGCGACGAACCTCTAGCCGGGGATTTCCAGAATGCCAGCTCCCGCCTCCCAACCCGATGATCCCGCGCTGCTGCGGATCGACGGCCCGATCGCGACCATCACACTCAACCGCGCCGCCGCGTTCAACTCGATCAATCTCGCGATTGCCGAGAGCCTCGAACAGCTCGCGGCCTACATCGAAGGCGATGACGCCATCCGCGTCGTGGTCCTCGAAGGCGAAGGCCGCGCCTTCTCGGCCGGCGGCGATCTGCAGACGATTGGCGCTGCCGCCGAGGCCAACACGGTGACCCCGGTCGTCGGTGAGCTGCTCAAGCACTATCATTCCTTCATCGAGATCATCCGGCGCATGCCAAAAATCTCGCTGTCGAGCGTGCACGGCTCGGCCGCCGGCGCCGGCATGGGGCTGGCCTTCGTCACCGATCTCTGCATCGCCGCCGAGGACGCCAAGTTCACGCCCGCCTACGCCAAGATCGGCGTCTCGCCGGATGGCGGCTCGACGGTCGGGATCGTCGGCACGGTCGGCTCGCGCCGCGCGCTCCAGATCTTCCTGGCCGAAGACAATTTTACGGCGCAGCAGGCCTATGAATGGGGCCTTGTCGCCAAGATCGTTCCCGCGACCGAGTTGAAGGTGGCGACGCGGCAGCTGGCCGAACGGCTGGCGCAGAACGCGCCGGCGGCCATCGCCGGAACCAAGTCCCTCGTCTACGCAGCCGCCACCACGCCCGTAAAACAGCAGCTCGATGCCGAGGAACACAAGATCATCATGGCGATGAACACTGAGGAGTTTCGCGTTGCCGTGAAGAAGTTCACAAGCAAAGGGAAGTAGCCCTTCACTTCGGACAGATGTAGCCCGTCCCCGCCGGGGACTTGAAGCAGCCGACCGATTCCGGCAGGACCTTCTGCGGCAGCCACAGCACCACGCTCGGGAAGTAGATCGCGAAGGCGATGGTCGCGAAGAACACGACATAGATCGGCAGCGCCGCGCGTAACGCCTTCGCGAAACTGACGCCGACGAATTTCGACGCCATCAAGAGCACGAGCCCATAAGGCGGCGTGATCAGGCCGAAGGCGAGTGTCGCGATCAGCACCACACCCATGTGCACGCCGTTGATGTCGCCGGCTTCCGTCAGCGTGTTGACCAGCGGCATGAAGATGATGATGGTCGGCACCGGCTCGATGAAATCGCCGACCACGGTGAAGAGCAGCACCATCAGCAACATGATCAGATGCGGATCGTTGCCGGCGATCGAGGTGATCATGTCGGCGATGTAGCTGGCGCCACGCAGATAAGCGAGCATCCAGCCGAAGGCGTTGGCGGCGCCGATCGTGATCAACGGCAACGAGAAGATCAGGCCGGCAAGGCAGAAATCGTAGGGAATCTTTCGGAAATGCCCACGGTTGAGTGCGGGGATCACGACCAGGATGATCCAGACCACGGCGACGACGCCGGCCTCCGTCGGAGTGAACCAGCCGGTCAGGATGCCGCCGAGCAAAATCACCGGGATCATCAGCGGAAGGGCCGCGTCACCAGCCGCGAACACGATCTGCCGCAGCGGCGCGCGCGGCTTGCGCAGGCCGGACGGGCCGAAGAAATAGCAATAGATCATCAGGCCGAAGCCGATCATTAGGCCCGGCACCACGCCGGCCATGAACAGGCCAGCGATCGATACGTTGCCGACCGCCCCGTAAACCACGGCGGTGATGCTCGGCGGCACCAGCGCAGCAATGGTTGAGGCCGACGCGATAATCGCGGCAATGAAGGCGGGCTCGTAGCCTTCGCGCTTCATCGGCCCGCCCAGCGCGCGGCTCATCACGGCGACGTCGGCGGTAGTCGAGCCCGACATTTCCGAGAAGAACATGCTGAAGACGACGACGACCTGCGACAGCCCGCCCCTGATATGCCCGACCAGCGACACCGAGAGATTGGCTATTCGCACCACCACATTGGCCGAGCTCATGAGCTCGCCGACCAGCAGGAAGAACGGGATCGCCAGCAGCGCCTCGGAATCGACGCCGTCAAAGATCTTCTGGATGATCGCGGCGAGCGACACGTCGGACAGGATCGCACCGATGAAAACGCCGGCCATCAGCGAGAACGGCACGGGCACGCCGAGATAGCCGAACGACAGGAAGCAGACCGACATCAACGCCAGGACAATGGGTGCGCTCACGGCTGCGCCCTCATTTGCGCTTCGGTGACGACGGGCGCGGCATCCTCGTCCGGCGGCTCGGAATGGTCGAAGCCGTTGCGCAGGCCGTTGACGAGCTGCTCAATGGTGAACAGGCCGACCAGGATGCCGGAGAGCGGAATAATCGCATAAAGAGAGGCGATCGGCGTCCCCGACGGCAGGCGAAAGCTGCCGAAGCCGCGCAGATAGTTCTGGTAGCCGTACCAGATCAGGCAGAAGGCGACGCCGAGCACAACAACGCGGATGATGACCTCGACGATGATCCTGGGCACGCCATGCATCGCCTCGGAGATCGCGGTGAGATAGAGGTGATCGTTGCGCCGGGTCGCGACCGCGGTCCCGATGAAGATCGCATAGATGAACAGCGTCGAAGTGACTTCCTGCAGCCAGAGCCAGGGATGGCCGATGGTGCGGGTGACGATGTCGGCCGTGACCGACAGCGAGAAGCCGAAGCACAGCACGCCGCAGAGGATCATGAGCGCGAGCTCGAGCCAGTCGAGCCAGCGCCATTTCAGATGGCGCTGGCGTTGCACCAGCAGTTTGTCGGCGATGGCCATTGTTACCCTCGTCGTCCCGGCTTAACGCAGAAGCGGGCTTTGGAACGGTGCTAGTTGATCGTTCACCTCTCCCGTAGGGAGAGGTCGGACCGCATCGCAAGATGCGGTCCGGGTGAGGGGTTACAGTCTCACAGAACGCTGCCGCCCCTCACCCGGATTGCTGCGCAATCCGACCTCTCCCCGATGGGGAGAGGTAAAGCGCCGGCCGCCGCGCTTGACCTAATTGATCGACCGGATCAGATCCTTGATCTTCTCGGCGTGCGGGCCGAGCTCCTTGGCGAGCTTGTCGAGATAGGGATCGGCGATCGCTGCAAAGCTTTTCTTGTCGACGTTATCGACGACCTTGACGCCCATCTTCCTCAGCTTCTCGGCCGCGACCCGCTCGAGGTCGAACGCCTTCGCCGGCTCCTTGGTGCTGATCTCGTTGGCCGCGGTCTGCACCCAGCCTTTCTGTTCAGCGGAGAGGCTCTGCCAGAGCTTGTCGGAGACGAACACCAGCGCGTTGTTGGCCTCGTGCTCGGTGATGTTCAGCACCGGCGCCACTTCGTAGTGCTTGTTGACGAGGTAGACGTTGATGCTGTTCTCGGCGACGTCGACCACGCCGGTTTGCAGGCTCGTATAGACGCTGCCGAACGGCATGTGCACGGTCTGGGCGCCATAGGCCGGGAACATGGTGTCTTCAGTGGCGGTTGCCTGCACACGGACCTTCAGGCCCTTGACGTCGCCGACATTGTGGATCTCCTTCTTGGAGTACATGTGGCGCACGCCCTGCGAGCCCGTGCCGATGAGGTGCAAACCCTGCGTGGTCTCATCGATCATGGCCTTGAGGGCCTCGAACACTTTCGGATCCGCGAGGCCTTTGATTACATGCCGTTCGTCGCGGAACAGATAGTGCAGCGACATCACGCCGGCCTGCGGCGAGATCGTCGCGGTGTTGGCCGAAGAGACGATCGAGAATTCGACATCGCCGGCTTTCACGAGCTGAAGCACCTGCGGCTCTTGGCCCAGCTGCGCGCCCGGATACTGGTCGATGATCATGGTGCCTTTGCTCAATTCCTTGAGCTTGTCGGCAAAGAGGTCGCCGGCGATGGAATAGCCGGTGTTGCGGGGCTGGTCATACGCGAAGCGATAATGCTTCACCTCCTGCGCCCCGGCGCCCGTGACGAACAGCATGGCGGCCGTAGCCACCAACCCATGTAAGAACCTTGGCATGGATCGTGCAATCATCGTCTCCCCCTGTTTTATCGCCCGCCGCTTTTAGCGGTCTGGACGCTCGTTCGAGTGGTTGTCAGCCCTTTTCAGTCTTTGGTCCAGTCCTCTGCATAAAGTCGAAGTCGCAGCCCTCGTCGGCCTGCAGGATGGTCTTGTCGAATAGCCACGCGTAGCCACGCCGCGTCTCGTCGGGAGACGCGGCCGGCTTCAACGCGGCGCGCCGACGCTCCAGCTCGGCAGCATCGACCAGCAGCTCGATGCTGCGCTTGGCCACATCGAGGCTGATCTTGTCGCCGTTCTTCACCAGCGCCAGCGGTCCGCCGACGGCGGATTCCGGCGTGATGTGCAGCACGATGGTGCCGAACGCGGTGCCGCTCATGCGCGCATCCGAAATGCGCACCATATCCTTGGTGCCGCCGCGCGCGAGCTTCTTCGGGATCGGCAGATAGCCCGCCTCGGGCATGCCCGGCGCGCCCTTGGGGCCGGCATTGCGCAGCACCAGCACGTCATCGGAGTTCACGTCGAGCTCGGGATCGTCGACCCGCAAGGTCATGTCCTCGATGGATTCGAACACCACCGCGCGGCCGGTGTGCTGCAACAGTTTTGGGCTCGCCGCCGACTGCTTGATGACGGCGCCACGCGGCGCAAGGTTGCCGTGCAGGATGGCGAGACCGCCTTCCTTCTTGATCGGATTGTCGCGCGACCGGATCGCGTCCTGCCCGGGCACGTCCTCCGCATTCGCGACGACATCGCGCAGGCTCTCGCCCGAGATCGTCTTCGCGTCGAGATCGACGAGGTCGCCGAGCTGCGCCAGCAGTTTCGGCACGCCGCCGGCGTGATGGAAATGCTCCATGTAGTGCTCGCCGGACGGCTTGAGGTCGACCAGCACCGGCACCTCGCGGCCGATCTGGTCGAACGCTCCGAGATCGAGCCGATGCGGCGAGCGATGCGCCATCGCGGTCAGATGGATCAGGCCGTTGGTCGAGCCGCCGATGGCCTGCAGCACCACCTGCGCGTTCTTGAATGAGGCCGGGGTCAAGACCTCGCTCGGCTTCGGCCCCTTGGTCTTGGCCATCTCTGCAGCAACCCGGCCGCTCGCCTCGGCGAGACGAAAGCGCTCGGCATGCGGTGCCGGGATCGTCGCGCTCATCGGCAGCGACAGGCCCATGGCTTCGATCATGCAGGCCATGGTCGATGCCGTGCCCATCACCATGCAGGTGCCGACCGACGGCGCGAGACGTCCGTTGACCGCTTCGATTTCGACATCGTCGATCTCGCCAGCGCGATACTTGCCCCACAGTCGGCGGCAGTCGGTGCAGGCGCCCAGCACCTCGCCCTTGTGATGGCCGACCACCATCGGCCCCACCGGAATGACAACGGTCGGCAGGTCGGCACTGATCGCGGCCATCACCTGCGCAGGCAGGGTCTTGTCGCATCCGCCGATCACGATCACCGAATCCATCGGCTGGGCCCGGATCATCTCCTCGGTGTCCATCGCCATCAGATTGCGCAGATACATCGAGGTCGGATGCGCAAAGCTCTCGGCGATCGAGATGGTCGGGAACACGAACGGCATCGCGCCCGACAGCATCACGCCGCGCTTGGCGGCCTCGATGATCTCAGGGACGTTGCCGTGACAGGGATTGTAGTCACTGTAAGTGTTGGTGATGCCGACGATCGGGCGCTCCAGCGCATCGTCGGAATAACCCATGGCCTTGATGAACGCCTTGCGCAGGAACAGCGAGAAACCGGCATCGCCATAGCTCGTCAGACCCTTGCGCAAACCACTCGTCATCATGCCACTCCTTCCACGTTGCCATTGTGGTACAGCCTGCCCCCTGATTGTCAATAACAGCGTGGAATATTCGACCAAATCGGCGCCATGGCACCCTCCTCAAGACAAATTATTGACAATCTGGACCTTCCCTGATCCACAAGAGCGGCTGGACCTGGGCCCTCCCGGGCCAGGAGGCTGAGGCATGACCGACACTGCAAGCGCTGAATCGGCAACGCTCCGCCGCGACGATCCGGACGACGTCGTCGCGCGGCTGGAGGAAGACATCATCTTCGGCCGTCTGCCGCCGGGCGCGCGCCTGACCGAGGACGCGCTGATGTCGCGCTACGGCACCTCGCGCCACTTCGTGCGCCAGGCGCTGGTGGAAGCCGAACGCCGCGGCATCGTCCGCCGCGAGAAGAACGTCGGCGCTACCGTGCGGTTCTATTCGGCCGAGGAAGTCCGGCAGATCTACGAGGTCCGGGAGATGCTGACGCGGCAGGCCGCGCTGATGATCCCCCTGCCCGCGCCGCAAGGCCTGATCGACGAACTGACTGCCTTGCAACGAGACTATTGCGCGAAGGCCGACATCCGCGATTTGCGCGGCATCCACGAAGCCAACGACGCCTTCCACGTCACGCTGTTCGCAGCCTGCGGCAATCCCTATCTGGTGCGTTCGCTCCAGGACTACATGAACCTGACGCTACCGATGCGCGCCAAGAACCTGGCCGATTGCGACGGGCTGGCGCAATCGCGGCGCCAGCACGAGCTGATGATCGAGTTGCTGAAGGGCCGCGACAGCTGGGCGCTCGCGCAGCTGTGTGTGGACCACATGCAATTCAGCAAGTCGGATTATCTGGCGAGGATTGCGGGAGAGAAGGGGCGCTAGCGCTCACGCGATTGTCAGCGCAGCAGCAGCCAATACGGATAAACCTCGCGCCGGCAACGGAACCGGCGGAAATCATCCGATCAAATCGCTAATCTTTTGGTAGAATCATCTAAACTACTCAACCTGTTAACGGGTTGTTAGAAGACACTATCGCAAATGGTTTCAGAGAGAGACAACAACCATGCCGGGTTCCGTTACCCGGAACAGTCAGATGAATGTACCCGGTTTCCTGATCGCATTGGCCTTCGGCGGAGCATTTTTCGCCATTGAGTATGGGTTGTACTACCAGCCCGATATCATCAACCCAGACGTTCTGATCAGCACGTTCTCCACAGAACATAGGAGGGCCCGAGCAGCAGTCCGACATACGCTGATCAATCCGGACTCGGCTAAATTCGGCACACTCCGTTCAGTCGAGGCCGACACGGCGAGGTATGTCTGCGGCGCTGTCAACGCGAGGGACAAGTCCGGCCAATCCGTCAACGCCGCGTTCGTCTACACTGTAGCCATCGATTTTGCCCGCATCGATGACGACGGACGGATCACGCAATATCAATCGGGATACCGACCTTGCCCCACCGGAGAGGACAAGGTCGTGCAGCAGCGGCCGGCTGCGTCGCCAGGGCTGACGTCGGTCGTCGAGGCCGTTCAGAAAGTCGCCCCTGAAGTGCAGATTTCGGTTGCGCCCGTGCTGACGACGCCCGCCCGCTCGGCGGGCGGATCGTCGTCTGGTGGGACAATGGAGCAGCAGGTCCGCGAACTGGCCGCCCGGACCGTTCCGCCGGATGCTGCCAATAGACAGCAGCCAAATCCGGCCGCCACGCGTGAGGTTGCCAAGGAGAGTGAGTGGCACGCAGATCGGCCGCCCACCGCGTGGCCCAAATTCCCTGCGGATCACGCGCTTGCGAAGCCAACCCGGAAACGAACCCCGTCCGAAGCACTAAAGCTCGCGAAAGTCGTAGAGGACCGCTGGAAACAGGCGGAGCCGTCGGCCGACGTCTCGATGCGTCCTTCAGCGGAAGACATCAACGAGGCATGCAGGGCGTTGCTCACGATTGATCCAAAGGATATCGAATATCCAAAGGCGTGGGCAGCTTTCACGCGATTGCAAAAGATAAGTCGCGAAATCGCCGCCAGGTGATGAACAGGCAGCGGTTGCTGAATTGCGATCGCACGATCGAGAGCCAGACGACGAAAGCGACGTTGACTGGATCAACCGGAAGTCTCAGCGAGTCATGTGCGCGCTGGCAGCAACGCTCTCTCAACACGTCATTGCGAGCGCAGCGAAGCAATCCCGTATCCCTCCACGGAAAGACGCTGGGTTGCTTCGCTGCGCTCGCAATGACATGTGGGGAATGGTTGCGTGCCCGACTCTCACCGCGCCTGTGGAGACGGCCCCTCAGCCCAACGCTCCCAGCGCGAGCGAAGCTCGTCGCGCCCCGTAAGAACGGGGCGAGGGAGGGCGCTGCGCTGTGGGCAACGCCTCGACTTATCTCGTCGATACTACCGCTTATTCCAGTCAATGATCCGGCTCGCGTCGCCGTCGAACTCGTTGCTGCAGAAAGCGCCGCCCTGGTAGTGATCGCCGACCGGATCGGGCTTCAGCTTGGCCTGCTCCGCCATGGCGTGCGCCACATGGTCCTCGGAGCGGCCGGTGGGGCGATAGCCGAATTCGTAGGCGCGGTGGTTGTCCCACCAGGCGCGCTCGTTCAGCGACACGCCATAAAACACCTCGAAATGAATGTCGGGATGCTCGAGCCCGATCTGGCAGAGCTGCACGAGGTCTTCCGGCTTCAGCCAGATCGAGATCCGGCGAAGGTCGAGCGGCACGTCACCAAAATTGCCGATGCGCAGGCAAGTCACTTTCAGGCCGTGCTTGTCGGCATAGAGCGCGCCGAGTGCTTCGCCGAACACCTTGCTGACGCCATAGCGGCCGTCTGGGCGAGCGGTGACGTCGGTGTCGATCCTGCGGTGGCGCGGATAGAATCCGACGGCATGGTTCGAGGACGCGAACACCACGCGCTTGACGCCCTTGCGGTAGGCGGCCTCGAACAGATTGTAGCCGCCGATGATGTTGGCCTGGAGGATGTCGTCCCAGGGCCCTTCGACCGAATAGCCGCCGAAATGGATGATGCCGTCGACGCCCTCGCAGATCGCCTCGCATTGCGCGAGGTCGGACAGGTCCGCCGCCTTGAACTGCTCGTTCGCCCCGAGATCGGCGGGCGGACGGATGTCGCTGAGCAGGAGGTCCGGATAGATCGGCGGCAGCAATTTCCGCAGGCGTGTTCCGATCCCGCCCGAAGCTCCCGTCATCAAGATGCGCGACATGTCTTTCCTCGTATTTGGCGACCGGTTTGCGGTCACAGGTCTCTAATGATAGCAGACTTGGGCAGAGGGAACGTAACAACGAGAATTGCACATGAACGATGCATCGTCCCACACTCAAGGCTGGCAGCCGGCGACCTATTACCCCGATCCGGCGATAAAAGCACTGGACCCCCGCTTCGAAAAATACTGGTTGAAACTCTCAGCGGTGGAGCGGCTGGCAACCGGCCTGCGCTGGGCCGAGGGGCCGGTCTGGTTCGGCGACGGGCGGTATCTGCTCTGCAGCGACATCCCGAACCAGCGCATCATCAAATGGGAGGAAGAGACCGGCGCAGTGTCGGTTTTCCGAAAGCCTTCCAATTTCGCCAACGGCAACACCAGGGATCGCCAAGGCCGGCTGGTCAGCTGCGAGCACGGCGGCCGCCGCATAACCCGCACCGAATATGACGGCGAGATCACGGTGCTGATGGACTCATTCAACGGCAAGCGGCTGAACTCGCCGAACGACATCGTGGTGAAGTCCGACGGCTCGATCTGGTTCACCGATCCCACCTTCGGCCTGCTCGGCAATTACGAGGGCTACAAGGCGGAGCCCGAGATCGACCCGAACGTCTACCGGCTCGATCCCGTGACCCGCAAGGCGACCATCGTCGCCGAAGGCGTGCTGGGCCCGAACGGGCTGTGCTTTTCGCCGGACGAGAAGATTCTCTATGTGGTGGAATCGCGCGGTGTGCCGAACCGAAAAATCCTCGCCTATGACGTCTCGGCAGACGGCACCACGATCTCGAACAAACGCGTTCACATCGACGCCGGTCCGGGCACGCCGGACGGCATGCGCTGCGATATCGACGGCAATCTCTGGTGCGGCTGGGGCATGGGCGATCCCGAGCTCGACGGCGTCGTGGTGTTCGCGCCCGACGGCGTCATGGTCGGCCGCATCGCGCTGCCCGAGCGCTGCGCCAATCTCTGCTTCGGCGGCGTCAAGCGCAACCGCCTGTTCATGGCGGCGAGCCAGTCGATCTACGCGCTGTATGTGAATACGCAGGGGGCGGTGGGGGGATAGGCGCTCCGCGGCGATGGTCTCGTAGGGTGGGCAAAGCGAAAGCGTGCCCACCATTACTTGCTCGTCGCGCAATGGTGGGCACGTCGCTTCGCTCCTTTGCCCACCCTACGGCACCTCTCCTTGTCGAGACACTCCAGCAAAAAAATAGAAAACGCCGGAGCGATTTCCCGCTCCGGCGTCATGTTTGTTTAGGCGCCAAAGCCTACGCCGCGTTGAAGCCGGCGACGGCCTTCACTTCGAGGAAGTCCTCGAGACCGTACTTGCCCCACTCGCGGCCGTTGCCCGACTGCTTGTAGCCGCCGAACGGCGCGGTGCGGTCGTTGGGCACGCCCTGGAGATTGACGTTGCCGGCGCGAATCTGGCGGGCGACGCGCCTGGCGTTCTCGACCGTGTCGGCGGTGACGTAGCCGGCAAGACCATAGGGTGTGTCGTTGGCGATGTGCACGGCCTCGGCTTCGTCCTTGGCGCCGATGATGGTCAGCACCGGTCCGAAGATCTCTTCGCGCGCAATCGTCATGTCAGGGGTGACGTCGGCGAAGATGGTGGGGCGGACGTAGAAGCCCTTGTTGACGCCTTCGGGCAGGCCCGGGCCGCCGGCGACAAGCGTTGCGCCCTCGTCGATGCCCTTCTTGATCAGCCCCTGGATCTTGTCCCACTGGCCACGGTTGACGACCGGGCCGATGGTAGTGCCTTCGGCGCGCGGATCGCCCGCCTTGGTCTTGTCGGCGACAGCCTTTGCGATCGCGGCGACCTCCTTCATCTTCGACAGCGGCACGATCATGCGCGAGGGCGCGTTGCAGGACTGGCCGGAGTTGTTGAACATGTGCATCACGCCGCCGGTCACCGCCTTCTGCAGGTCGGCGCCTTCGAGGATGACGTTCGGCGACTTGCCGCCGAGCTCCTGGCTGACACGCTTCACGGTCGGCGCCGCGCGCTTGGCCACATCGATGCCGGCGCGGGTCGAGCCGGTGAAGGAGATCATGTCGATGTCGGGGTGCTCGCTCATGGCCGCGCCGACCTCGGGGCCGAGGCCGTTGACGAGGTTGAACACGCCCTTCGGCACGCCGGCTTCATGGAGGATTTGCGCGAAGAGCAGCGCCGAGGTGGGCGTGAACTCCGACGGCTTCAGGATCATGGTGCAGCCGGCGGCGAGCGCGGGCGCGACCTTGCAGGCGATCTGGTTGAGCGGCCAGTTCCAGGGCGTGATCATGCCGACCACACCGATCGGCTCGCGCAGCACCATCGCGGTGCCGACCGGTTCCTCGAAATGATAGTTCTTGAGCACGTCGAGCGTGGTCATGAGATGGCCGAGGCCCGCACCAGCCTGGAGCTTTTCCGCCATCGGCAGCGGCGCGCCCATCTCGTCGGAGACGGCGGCGCCGATTTCCTTGAGACGGCCCTTGTAGATCTCGATCACTTTCGTGAGCAGCGCGACGCGCTCATCACGGCTGGTCTGGGAGAATGTTGCAAAGGCGCGCTTGGCGGCGGCAACCGCCTTGTCGACGTCGGCCTTGGAGCCCAGCGCAACGTCGTACATCGCCTCTTCCGTCGCCGGATTGACGACCGGAGTGGATTTCTTGACGGCGGGATCGACCCAGGCGCCGTCGATGTAGAATTGCATGCGATTGACCATCGTTAACCTCTTCTTTTCGGGCTTGGAGGGGGCGTTTCGGCAGGCATCCTTGCACGAAAGCGCCAGCAATTGAACCCGCCATATGCGGGGCCAGCGTTGCGGCAGACGGAGGTCATATGAGCCGATGGCGGGAACGTGGCAAGGTGGCCCTAACTGTCGTCCCGGCGAAGGCCGGGACCCATAACCACAGGGCGCAGTTGGCTTGCTCAGGTGTCTACCGCCTGTGGACTAGAACGACCGCTGCGGCGTATGGGCCCCGGCCTTCGCCGGGGCGACGTCAGACCGCCATCTTCCGGTGCAGTACGGGCGCGCCGGTGGTGAGACTTTCCGCCGCATCGATGATCGCGTTCGCGTCGATGCCGTAATGGCGGTAGAGGTCGGCGATGGTGCCGGTCTGGCCGAACTGCTCGACGCCGAGCGCCTCGACGCGATGGCCGCGGACGCTGCCGAGCCAGCCGAGCGCCGACGGATGGCCGTCGATCACGGTCACGATGCCGCAGTCGCGCGGCAACGGCGCCAGCAGCTTCTCGATGTGGCTGAGGTGCTGCACGCCGCGTCGATCGCGCCGCAATTTTCGCGCGGCGGTCCAGCCTGCATGCAGGCGATCGGCCGAGGTGATCGCGAGCAGGCCGATGTCGCGGCGGCTCTCGCCGATGAAGCCGGTCGCCTCGATTGCTTCAGGCGCCACCGCGCCGGTATAGGCGATCACGAGTTCGGCATTGGGGCCCGGCTTGCGCAGCCAATAGGCGCCGTCGGTGATGCCCTGCTGCAGCTCTGGCGTCATGATCCGCTGCGCCTGCTCGATCGAGCGCGTCGACAGCCGCAAATACACCGAGCCGCCCTCGCCCGGATCGCGCTGCATGTGGTCAAAGCCGAAAGCCATGATCACGGCGAGCTCATCGACGAAGGCGGGCTCGAACGAAGCGAGCCCGTCCTGCGCCATGCCGATCAGCGGCGTCGCGATCGACTGGTGCGCGCCGCCCTCCGGCGCGAGCGTGATGCCCGATGGCGTCGCCGCCACCATGAAGCGCGCATCCTGGTAGCAGGCATAGTTGAGCGCATCGAGCCCGCGCTCGATGAAGGGATCGTAGAGCGTGCCGACCGGCAGCAGCCGCTCGCCGTTGATCTGGTGCGACAGCCCGAGTGCCGAGAGCATGATGAACAGGTTCATCTCGGCAATCCCGAGCTCGAGATGCTGGCCCTTGGGCGAGAAGTCCCAATTGAAGGTGGATGGAATTTTCTCGCTGCGGAATAAGTCGGCCTTCTCGCCGCGTGCGAACAGGCCGCGCCGGTTCACCCACGGGCCGAGATTGGTCGAGACCGTGACGTCGGGCGAGGTCGTGACGATGCGTTTTGCCAGCTCGCCGTCACCGCGTGCGATCTCGTTCAGCACGAGGCCAAAGCCCTGTTGCGTCGACATCTGCGGCGACGGCTTGAACGCGAGCTGCTGCGGCACCTCGACGACAGGCGCAGTCAGCCGCCGGCCGTCCCTGTTGAACGGCACGCGCGCGAGGAAGGCGTCGAGCTCGGCGGCGCTTTGCGTCAGGCCCTCGTACTTGTCCCATTCGTGGCCGGGGCGGATGTTCTGGCTTTCGCGATATTTCTCCATCTGCGCGACCGTCATCAGGCCGGCGTGGTTGTCCTTGTGGCCCTGGAACGGCAGGCCGACACCCTTGATGGTGTAGGCGATGAAGCAGACCGGACGGTCGTGATCGATGGATTCGAACGCGTCCAGCATGCTCGCCATGTCGTGGCCGCCGAGATTGGACATCAGCGCCAGCAGATCCTCGTCGCTGCGCTTGTCGATCAGTTTTGTGATCGGCCCCTGATCGCCGATCTCGTCGTGGAGATGCTTGCGGAACGCCGCGCCGCCCTGGAAGCACAGCGCGGCGTAGAGCGCGTTCGGGCAATTGTCGATCCAGGTCTTCAGCGCCTCACCGCCGGACTCGGCAAAGGCCTCGCGCATCAGCCGGCCGTATTTCACGATCACCACGTCCCAGCCGAAATTGCGGAACATGGTCTCGAACTTTTCCCAGAGCCCCTCGCGCACGACGGCATCGAGCGACTGGCGGTTATAGTCGACGACCCACCAGGTGTTGCGCAGGCCGTGCTTCCAGCCTTCGGCGAGGGCTTCGAAGATGTTGCCCTCGTCCATCTCGGCATCGCCGACCAGCGCGATCATCCGCCCTTCGCGGCGGTCCTTCATCCAGCCATGCGCCTTGACGTAGTCCTGCACCAGCGAGGCAAACAGCGTCTGTGCGACGCCGAGGCCGACCGAGCCGGTCGAGAAATCGACGTCGTCGACGTCCTTGGTACGCGAGGGATAGGACTGGGCGCCCTTGAAGCCGCGGAAATTCTCGAGCTTCTCGCGGGTCTGCCGGCCGAACAGATACTGGATCGCGTGGAACACCGGGCTCGCATGCGGCTTTACCGCGACGCGGTCCTCTGGGCGCAGCACGTGGAAATACAGCGCCGACATGATGGTCGCGAGCGAGGCCGAGGACGCTTGGTGGCCGCCGACCTTGAGGCCGTCCGTGTTCGACCGGACATGGTTGGCGTGGTGGATCGTCCATGACGACAGCCACAGCGCCTTGCGGGCCAGTGCGGTCAACGTGTCGAGACGGGCGGAATCAACGGGCATGACAATGCTCCCGGAAACAGGTCCCAAATGATACGCCTGCGGGCGCCGTCATACTTCTCAATTTTTCGCGCCATAACACCGAATATTGGGATATTTTACCAATCTAGCCCAGCCAAATACAGGTTTCATCCCAATGCCCGAGCTCGACGCCATCGACCGCAAAATCCTCAGCTCCCTCCAGACCGACAGCCGGCTGACCATGCAGGAGCTCGCCGACAAGGTCGGGCTCTCGGTCTCGCCCTGCCATCGCCGCGTCAAGCTGCTGGAGGAACGCGGCGTCATCTCGCGCTATATCGCGACGGTGGACCAGAAGGCGCTGGGCCTGCATGTCAGCGTCTTCATCTCGATCAAGCTGGCGCGGCAGAAGGAGGAGGACCTCAACCGCTTTGCCCGCGCGATCTCGAAATGGGACGAGGTGCTGGAGTGCTATCTGATGACCGGCAACCGCGACTATCTCCTGCGCGTGGTGGCGGCCGACCTCGCCTCCTATGAGACGTTCCTCAAGACCAAGCTGACCCGGCTCGACGGCATCGCCTCGATCGAGTCCAGCTTTGCGCTCAGCCAGGTCAAATATTCGATCGCGCTGCCGGTCTGACGGCCCCGCCGGGCATTTCGGACCGGCCCGCCGCCGGTGTCACATGGACGCAATAAACCCCGCCGATGGTCACGGGCGACAGGCACCCTCGGCCCGAGAGAGAGACCCATGACTGCATCCGACCGCACCGCCCAGACCGCCAAGCGCGAGCGCATCATCCAGGAGATGGCCGACGACCTCGACGAGGAGCTGGAGATGGAGCTCGATGACGCCCGTCTCGACGAGCTGCTGGACGAGACCGACGTTCTCAACCCGACGGTCGATCGCCGGGTTTATTTCCGCGAGCTGCTCCGCCTCCAGGGCGAGCTGGTCAAGCTGCAGGACTGGGTGCAGAGCGAGAAGAAGAAGGTCGTCGTGCTGTTCGAGGGCCGCGACTCCGCCGGCAAGGGCGGCGTCATCAAGCGCATCACCCAGCGTCTTAATCCCCGCATTTGCCGCGTCGCGGCGCTTCCGGCGCCGAGCGAGCGCGAGCGCACGCAGTGGTATTTCCAGCGTTACGTGTCGCATCTGCCGGCCGGCGGCGAAATGGTGCTGTTCGACCGCAGCTGGTACAACCGCGCGGGCGTCGAGCGCGTGATGGGCTTCTGCACCGACGAGCAGTATCAGGAGTTTTTCAAGACGGTTCCCGAGTTCGAGCGGATGCTGATCCGCTCCGGCATCATCCTCGTCAAATACTGGTTCTCCATCACGGACGACGAGCAGCAGTTCCGTTTCACCATGCGCATCAAGGATCCCTTGAAACAGTGGAAGCTGAGCCCGATGGATGTCGAGGCACGCAGCCGCTGGGAGGCCTACACCAAGGCCAAGGAGACCATGCTGGAGCACACGCATCTGCCGGACTCGCCGTGGTGGATCGTCGATGCCGTGGACAAGAAGCGCGCCCGCCTCAACTGCATCGCGCATCTTCTGAGCCAGATGCCGTACCAGGAGGTCGCGCGCGCCCCCGTGGTGCTGCCGCCGCGCGTCCGCAATCCCGACTATCACCGCGGTCCGATCCCACCGGAGATGTACGTGCCTTCGAAATACTGACGGCACCCGCCGCGCTGACCGGCGGGCGAGCTTCCGGATGAGGAAAGCGAGATGCCCGAGCCGAGTAATCTGAGCGTAACGAGGGGCGTGCCGTCCCGCCGCCGCAATCGCCTCGGCCCGTGGCTCGCGGTGGCGAGCCTGCTGTCGCTACTGACCGTCGCGCTCGCGCTCGCCTATTGGGCCTGGCAGCCGGCGACGCTGCGCATCGTCGTCGGGCCGGCCGGCAGCGACGACCAGACGCTCGTGCTGGCCATCGCCAAGGCGATCGAGGCAAAGGGCGGCGCCGTGAGGCTGACGCCGATCGAGACCGACGGCACGCTGCAAAGCCTCAATCTGCTCGGTAGTGGCAAGACCGACCTTGCCGTCGCGCGCGGCGACCTCGCCATGCCATCCGACGCCAATTCGGTCGCGATCCTGCGCCGAAACTTTGTGCTACTGTGGGCGCCGACCGGGCGCAAGGGCGTTCCCAAATCGAAAGTTACGGACATCGCTTCGCTCAGCGGCCGCCGCATCGGCATCGTCGGCCTCGGCGATGCCAATCTCAATCTGCTACGCGTCATCCTGGGTGAGTCCGGCGTCAATCCGCAGAAGGTGACGACCACCCAGTTCGGCACCGACCGCATTTCCGAGATGACCCAGGACACCACGCTCGACGCCTTCATGATGGTGGGCGCGCTCGACGACAAGATCATCGCGGAGACGATTGCCGCCACCACGCGTCTGCGCGGCGAGCCGAAATTCCTCTCCGTCGACGTTTCCGAGGCCATCGCCGAGCGGCATCCGCTCTACGAATCCGAGGAAATCCCGGCGGGCGCGTTCGCCGCTGCGCCGCAGCGGCCCGACGACAAGATCGAGACCATCGCCGTCAATCATCTGATCGTGGCGCCGACCTCGCTGTCCGAGGACGCGGTGGGTGCCTTCACCCGTGAGCTGTTCGCGGTCAGGCCGTCGCTGGTCAAGGAGTTGCCCGGCGCCAGCCACATCCAGAAGCCCGATACCGACAAGGACGCCGCGCTGCCGGCGCATCCGGGGGCCGCTGCCTATATCGACGGCAACGAACGCAGCTTCATCGACAAGTACAGCGACTACATCTGGGGCGTGGTGCTGCTGCTCTCCGGCCTCGGTTCGGTCGCCGCATGGCTGCGGCATTATCTCCGGCGCGAGGAGCGCAGCGAGAACGCACTGCATCGCGACCGCCTGCTCAACGCGATCTCCAGCGTGCGCGAGGCGACGTCGCTCGACGATCTCGCCGCCATGCAGGGCGCCGCCGACGATATTTTGCGCGAAACACTGGTCTGTCACGAGGACGGCGCCATCGAGGACGGCGATCTCGCCGCCTTTGGCCTCGTGCTGGCGCAATTCCATCAGGCGATCGTCGACCGCCGCGCCGTGATTGCCCAGATCAGACATGCCGACGCCGCACAAAAATCCGACGGCGCGGTGCTTCAGCCGTTCCCTATTTCCACGGCTGCACGATGATCTTGGTGTGTGCCTCGGGATTGGCGAGATCGGCGAACGCTTTTGCGACGCCGTCGATGCCGACTTCAGCCGTCACCATGGCCGCGGCATCCACCTGCCCTTCGGCGATCAGGCGCAGCGACGCCGCAAACTCCTCCGGCGCGTAGCCCAGCACATACTGAACGTTGAGCTCCTTCATGATGCCGAGCATGGGCTCGTTTCTATCGCTCTCCATGCAGACGCCGACCACGACGATTTTGGCATCGCGCGGGGCGCCTTCGAACACCTGCTGCAGCAGGCCGGGCACACCGACGCATTCGAAGATAATCGCGGGCTTCAGCGCCGGCAGCATGGCCTGGAACGGCGGTCGCGCCGCCTTCTCGTCCTCCGACATCTGTGCGTGCTCGGCCCAGGTCGCGTAGGGCTGCGATACCCTGGGATCGACGACGATATCGGCACCGAGCTTTGCCGCGAGCGCACGCCGCGCTGGCGAATAGTCGGCGGCGACGATCGGATGCAGGCCCTTGATCCTGAGCGCGGCGATCACCGCGAGGCCGACCGGCCCACAGCCGATCACCAGCGGCACTTCGCTGCCGCTGATGTTTGCTTTCGCCACGGCGTGAACGCCGACCGCGAGCGGCTCGGTCAGCGCGGCATGTTCCGGCGCAAGGCCGTTCGGCACTTCCAGCAGCAGCGGCTCGCTGAGCAGCATCTGCTCGGCATAGCCACCGACAAAATCGTTGGAATAGCCGATGCCCTTGATGCCCTCCGGCGTCAGCAGCGCGGGCAGCGAGCACACATGCGTGCCCGGCCTCAGCTTGCGCGCGGTGTCCGGGCCATAGTCGACGATCTCGCAGCAGAACTCGTGGCCGAAGACGACGTCACGCGACAGATCCATCGGCGTTCGTCCGGTCTTCTTCGCCATCTCCACCATCCGTGGCGCATGCTGGCGCGCGTGCAGATCGGAGCCGCAGATGCCGCAGGCGAGCGTCTTGACCAGCACCTGGCCGGGGCCGGGCTTTGGCTCCGCCATCCGGTCGACGACAATCTCACCGTTCCTGAAAATCGCAGCGCGCATCCGGCTCCTCCCCTGGTGTTGGAGCCGTTGATAGCACGACGCGGGACGTGCGATCTTGCGTCAGGGGTTCGGAGAGCGCGCTGCCTGCACCAAAAGCTGGGCGCGGCGGATGCGCTCGCGATGGGCGATATACAGACCGCTGGCGACGATGAAGGCTGCGCCGGTGACAGTCCAGACGTCAGGCACTTCGCCGAACAGGAAGAAGCCCAGAATGCTGACCCAGAGCAGTTGCGTGTAGGAGAACGGCGCCAGCACCGAGGCGTCGCCGTAGCGATAGGCGAGCACGATGATCCACTGGCCCACTGTGGACGCGACGCCGATCACGATGCCGAGCCCGATCGCAGTCCAGCTCGGCGTCACCCAGACGAACGGCACCATCACGCTGAGGATTGCAACGCCCGTCAGCGCGGAATAGGCCATGGTGGTGAGGACGGCTTCGCGGCCACTCATCATCCGCGTCAGGATCAGCGCAGCAGCCCAGCAGAACGCCGAAACGATCGGGAAGAAGGCGGCGACGTGAAATGCGCTCGAGCCCGGCCGCAGGATGATCATCACGCCCGTCAGGCCGATCGCGGTCGCGATCCAGCGGCGCATACCGACCTTCTCGCTCAGGAAGATGATCGAGAGCGCGGTGACGAACAGCGGCGAGACGAAGCCGGTGGCGGAGGCTTCCGCGATCGGCAGGAAACTCAACCCGGTGATGAAGAACAGCGAAGAGCCGAGCAGGGCCGCGCCGCGCATCAATTGCAGGCCGACGCGTTCGGTGCGCATCGCGTGCAGCGGCGAGCCCGGCAGCATCACCGGGGTGAACATCAGCGCGAAGGTGACGAAGCGGATCCAGGTGATCTCGATCGACGGCAGGCTGGTCGAGAGATATTTCGCGGTGACGTCGGAGCAGCCGAGAAACACCGTCGACAGCAGCACCAGCGCAATGCCCTTGAAGGGATGATCGACGCGCGCAGGTGCACGGCGAGCCTCCTGCTTCTTCTCCGGCACGGGCATGGGAATACGGTCGAGCCTTGCGGCTGCGGCGGGCGGCGGTGTCACGGCTGGAACCTGGGAAAACGACGATTCGGGAACGATCGTAAAAAACGACATATGCGCCGCTTTCACAACTTCCGAAAACAGGATGCCGATATGCACTCACGTCTGCGCGCGTCAATACTCCATTAATATTGGGCTTTTGTGCGTTACAGCATGGGCAGACTGCGCGGCTTCGGACCGCGCGGAAACGCCGCATCCAGCGCCGAAATCTCCTCTTTCGTCAGCACGAGATCGCCGGCGGCCGCATTTTCGCCGGCATGTTCCGCGGACGACGCCTTCGGGATCGCGAACACCGTAGTCGCACGGGTGAGGAAGCTCAGCGCGACCTGGCGCGGTGTCGCGCGACGCACCTCTGCAATGCGCGTGAGCACGGCGCCGCCTTGGCTGCGCTCATCGGGAAAATCGTCGTGCCCGAACGGCGAGTAGGCGACCACCGCGACGCCGTGCCGCTCGCACCACGGGATCACCGCATGCTCGATCGCGCGCTCCTTGAGGTGATAGAGCACCTGATTGCAGGCGATCCTGCCTTCACCGGAGACATCGAGAATTTCATCGAGATCGTCGGCGTCGAAATTGGAGACGCCCCAGGACTTGATCTTGCCGGCTTTCACCAGCTCCTCGAAGGCAGCGACGGTGTCTTCAAGATCATAAGAGCCGCGCCAGTGCAGCAGATAGCAATCGAGCCGATCCGTCTTCAGCCGCTTCAGCGAGCGCTCGCACGCCGTGATGGTGCCGCGACGCGAAGCGTTGCTCGGCAGTACTTTTGACACCAGGAACACTTCATCTCGCCGGCTCACGATCGCATCGGCAATAACGAGCTCGGCATCGCCATACATCTCGGCGGTGTCGATATGGGTCATGCCGAGATCGAGCCCGCGCTGCAGTGCCGCGACCGCACGTTTGCGATCGCCATGGTCGAGATACCAGGTGCCCTGCCCGACCACGGAGACGTTGGCACCAGTCTTGCCGAAGGGATGCGTGTTCATGTTGGTCTCCAGTACCGCTCTTCGCTCAGGCAACCGCCATCAAGCTCAGGAGTTCAATCCGCCGATGTCAACAACCAGCACGCTGCCGGTCGCCGACTTCGTGATATAGAGCCGATCTTTGTTCGTTGGAACCGTCGATTGGCACACCGGTCGTGCGGCAAGTGCGATCTACCCGCCCCGCAAGACTCTGAGGGCATTGAGAATCACCGCGACGTCAATGACCTCCTGCAGAATCGCGCCCTCGATCGGCGTCAGATATCCGAACGCAGCGGCCAGCATGCCAAGCGTGGACAGGCCGATGCCGGCATAGACACTTTCCAGCGCGATGAAGCGCGTGCGCCGCGCGATCTCAATCGCCGGCACGATACGGTCGAGCGTGTCGACCAGCAGCACGGCGTCGGCCGCCTCCGCCGACGCCGCCGCGCCCTTGGCGCCCATGGCGACGCCGATATCGGCGGCGGCAAGTGCCGGCGCGTCGTTGACGCCGTCGCCGACCATCATCACCGGACCCGCCTTGCGCTCGGAGAGGACGACCATGACCTTCTGGTCCGGAGTGAGATCGGCGCGCACTGCATCGAGGCCGAGACCGGCGGTGACCGCTTCAGCCACGCCTCGGCGGTCGCCGGTAGCGAGCACGATCCGCTCGACGTCGAGATCGCGCAGTTTCACAAGCAGCGCCGCGGTGCCGGTGCGCAACTCATCGGCCAGCACGATGCAGCCAGCGAGTTGCCCGTCGACCGAGAGCCACACTGCCACGGCGCCTGGAGGGTCGACACCCTGCGCAGGGCCGAGCTCTTTGCCCAGCGACGCCAGTTGCACGCGGACATAGCTGATGCCGCCGACCGCCGCACGACGCCCCTCGACCGTTCCACGGATACCCTCGCCCGGCGTTTCGATCATCTCCCGCGGCACCGCCAGCGCGAGGTGCCGGCGCTGCGCTTCGGCGACCAGCGCCTGCGCGATGACATGCTGCGAGGCCTGGTCGAGCGAAGCCGCGATGCGGATCACTCCGTCGTCGGTAAAGCCTCCACCGGAGTGGACCGCGACCACTTTCGCCTTGCCGCTAGTCAGCGTGCCGGTCTTGTCGACCACCAGCGAGCGGATGCGCGCCATGGTCTCCAGCGCCTTGCCGCCCTTGATAAGGATGCCGTGACGTGCCGCACGCGACAGGCCGGCGACAATGGCGACGGGCACGGCGAGGATGAGCGGACAAGGCGTCGCTATCACCAGCACCGCAACCATGCGGACCGGATCCCGCGTCCACGCCCACGCGCCGCCGGCGATTGCCAGCGTCGCGACCAGGAAAACGATCGCGTAACGATCGGCGAGCCGCGCCATCGGCGCTCTGGCACGCTGCGCCGCCTCGACCAAGCGTACGATACCGGCATAGGTGCTTTGGGCTGCCGGACGGATGGTGACGAGGTCGAAGGCATCGCCGGCGTTGGTCGCGCCGCTCATTACAGCCTCGCCCGCTTTGCACTGCACCGGCAGCGACTCACCCGTCAGCGCGGACAGGTCGAGCACTGCAAGCGCGCTTGCTACCGTGCCGTCGGTCGGCACGACCTCGCCCTGGCGGATCAACAGACGATCGCCGGTGTCGATCAGCTCGACGTCGACTTCCTCGAGTCGGTGGTCACAATGGCGCATCGCCCGGCGCGGGGCGCGCGCGAGCAGCGCCGTCATCTCGCGCCGCGCACGGCCTTCGGCAAAATCCTCAAGATATTGTCCGCCGGCATACATCAGCGCGACTACTGTCGCGGCAAGCTCCTCACCGACCGCGAGCGCCGATGTCATCGAGAGCGCAGCCACAATGTCGAGCCCGACGTCGCCGCGCCTGAGACTCCGTATGATCTCGATCACCAGCGCAAGCAGGACTGGTAGCGTCGCGATCGTCCAGGCTAGATCGACCCACGCCGGAAAGCCAGACGCGCGCAATACGAAACCAAGCACGAGCCCCGCGGCGGGAATACCGATCAGGAAGGGCCGAATGGGAACGTCGGATGCGGACACGGAGCAGGCCGGGCGGATTGCGCGAGCGACGAGCATGGCAGGGAAGGCGAAGTCGAGAGATGACCTGGATCAAGTGTTTCAGCCATCATCTCCGCTGTCATTTCCCGCGACCCCGCTCGTCAGGCTCAAAAGCATGCTCGACCGCGGAAGCTTCGGCGTAGGCGCCGAGCCCGGCGGCGACACGAGAAACGCAAGAATATGCGTCGCTAGCTCGCTGCGCCCGCGAATTTCGATTCCTTGGCAGGCGCCGTTCCGGCTGTCGCGATCAGGCGCTTCAGCTCGGGAATGCAGGAGCCGCAATTGGTGCCGGCCTTGAGCTTGGCGCCGATCTCGGCAGCGGTCCGCGCGCCGCTCGCGATGGTGTCGCAGATGATGCCGCGGCCCACGCCGAAGCAGGCGCAGACGATCGGGCCGGTCGCCGCGGCGCCTTCGCTGGACTTGCCCGACAGCAGCATGCGGCGCTGATCGTCAGTGACGTGGTCTGCTGCGAATACGCTCTTCACCACCTCCCAATCGCCGGCATCGTGCGCGGGGCCGACGAACAGGCAGGTCTCGATGCGATCGCCAGTGAACGAGGCCGCACGATAAACCCCGCCGCCGAAATCGCGATAGTCGGCGACGTCCTCGCCGGCAACGCCGTCGAGCCAGGCCGGCCAGCGCGATAGATCCGCGTTGTCGGCGAAGAGATAGCCGAACCCGCCGGCGACCGTTGCGCGAGTCCACAGCAGATTTTGCGGCAGGTCGAGCTGCTTCCGCGAAAGCGCAAAACCGCGAAAGACGTATTCATAGGGTACGATCGCTGCCGGCGTCGCCTTCGATTCCGGCTGGCCGGAGAACGGATCGGTGAATGGTGCGACCAGCGCGCCGACGCGGCCGTGCGAAGCGTTCATCGCGCTCCAGTGGATCGGTGCGAACAACGTGCCGCGCTGCTGCCGCTCGCTGACGACGGCCTTGAGAATGCACTGGCCGTAATCGGTGGTGATGCGGGCATAGCCGTCATGAGCAATGCCGTATTTGCTGGCGTCGTCGGGATGGATCTCGACGAAAGGTTCCGGCAGATGCGCGCCCAGCCGCTTGCTCAGACCCGTGCGCGTCATGGTGTGCCACTGGTCGCGGATGCGTCCGGTGTTGAGCCGCAGGGGCCGCGACGGCCCGGTCTCGCTCCGCAGTGCCGGCACCTCCGGCGCGACGAAGCGGCCCTTGCCGTCATTGGTGAAGAAGCCGCCAGCCGCGAAGAAGCGCTCGCCCGGCGCTTCACCCTCGCGTGCCGGCCATTGCAAGGGCTTCAAGGCATCGAAGTCCTCGTCGGACAGCGAAGTCAGCGCGCCGATGTCGAAATCGCGGCTGCCATTGTTCTCGAAGGCCGACAGCGCGGCATGCTCGCGGAAAATCTCCGCCGCGGACTTGTAATTAAAGTTCTCGCCGAAGCCGAGACGCTTGGCGGTCTCGCTCAGGATCCACCAATCCGGCCGTGCCTCGCCGGGCGCCGGCAGGAACGAGCGCTGGCGCGAGATGCGGCGTTCGGAATTGGTGACCGTGCCCGACTTCTCGCCCCAGGCCAGCGCCGGCAGCAGCACGTGCGGGCCGGCCTCGACCGTGTCGTTGGACAGCACGTTCTCGGACACCACGAACAGCTCGAGCTTCTTCAGCGCTTCGCGCACGAAATCGGCATCGGGCAGCGACACTGCGGGATTGGTGCCCATCACCCACAGCGCCTTGACCTCGCCGCGATTGATCGCCTCGAACAGCTGCACCGCTTTCAGCCCTTCGTGGGTGGCTATGCGCGGCGCCTTCCAGAACCGTCGCACGCGGTCGATGTCGGGCGGCGTGAAACCCATGTGGGCGGCGAGCATATTGGCGAGACCGCCGACCTCGCGCCCACCCATCGCATTGGGCTGGCCGGTGAGCGAGAACGGCGAAGCGCCGAGCTTGCCGATGCGGCCCGTGGCGAGATGGCAGTTCAGGATCGCGTTGACCTTGTCGGTGCCCTGTGCCGACTGGTTGACGCCCTGCGAATAGAGCGTGACGACGCGCTCGGTGTCGCGGAACATTTTGAAGAAGGCGGCGACGTCTTGCTCGGAGAGGCCGGTCGCCAGCGCGGTCGCGGTGATGCCGCCGGCGATGTTGCGTGCACGCGCCAGCGCATCGTCAAAGCCGCTAGTGTTCTGCGCGACGTAATCCTGATCAAGCGCGCCACTATCGGCCAGATGGACGAAGAGCCCGGAGAACAGTGCCGTGTCGGTGCCGGGCTTAAGGCCGAGGAACAGATCGACATCGCTCGCAGTGTCGGTCCGGCGCGGATCGATCACGATCATACGCGCGCCGCGCTCCTGCCGATTTTTCAGCATGCGCTGGAACAGCACCGGATGGCACCAGGCCGCGTTCGAGCCGACGAAGACGAGCAGGTCGGCCTGGTCGAGATCCTCATAGCAGCCGGGCACGGTGTCGGCGCCGAAGGCGCGGCGGTGGCCGGCGACCGAGGACGACATGCAGAGCCGCGAATTGGTGTCGACGTTCGCCGTGCCGACAAAGCCCTTCATCAGCTTGTTGGCGACGTAATAATCCTCGGTGAGGAGCTGGCCGGAGAGATAGAACGCCACTGCATCGGCGCCATCGCGCGCGACGATGTGCTTCATCCGATGGGCGACGTGATCGAGCGCATCGCTCCAGGCGACCCGTTCCAGCACGCCCTTGCAGCGGATCATCGGATAGAGCAGCCGGCTCTCGAGCCCGACGGTCTCGCCGAGCGCGGAACCTTTGGAGCAAAGCCGGCCGAAATTGGCGGGATGATCGGGATCACCGGCGATTGCCGCGCCGCCTGCGCCATCGGGCGTTGCAAGCACGCCGCAGCCGACGCCGCAATAGGGACAGGTGGTCTTGGTCGTACGAAGCGCCGGATCAATCGCCGTCATATCAAGCTGCCTCCTCACGCCGCCTTGGAGGGAAGCGCGAGCGCGCGGCCGAACATCATGTCGGCGCGGATCCCGGCGATCTTCTCGCAGGTACGGATCAGCTCGAGATACCAGAGCGCATCGGCGGTATCGCCGATCAGAACGGCGCCGGTGAGGCATCCGTCGGCGATCACGAGCTTCTTGTAGGTGCCGCGCCTGCGATCGGTCAGCACGAGGCTCTCGCTGCCCTCCCCGCCCATGAAGTCGCCGGCGGAAAACACGCTGACACCGGACACCTTCAGATTGGTCGAGACCACGCTGCCCTGATAGGCGGCGGGGCGGCCACCGAGATGCCGCGCCAGTACGCGTGCCTGCTCGTAGGCGGGCTCGACCAGACCGTAGCAGGTGCCGCGATGCTCGGCGCATTCGCCGAGCGCGTAGATGTCGGGCGATGCGGTCTGCATCACGTCGTTGACGACGATGCCGCGGTTGACCGCGATGCCGGCCTCCTTGGCCAGCGCAATGTTGGGCCTGATGCCGGCAGCAAAAATCACGGCGTCGGCCTCGATGCGGCTGCCATCGGCGAGCTCGACGGCTTCGACGTGGCTGTCGCCGTGGATGCGGGCGGTCGAGGCATTGAGCAGGATGCGGATGCCCTTGCGCTCGACCAGCGTCTTGAGCAGATCGGCGGCCGGCCCATCGAGCTGCCGCTCCATCAGCCGGTCCATCAGATGCAGCAGCGTCACGGGCGCGCCGGCCTTGGCGAGGCCATACGCCGCTTCAAGCCCGAGCAGACCGCCACCGACCACGACGACGCGCCTTTTCGCGGCCGCCAGCGTCAGCAGCAGGTCGACATCGCGGGTGTCGCGAAAAGTGTGCACGCCGGCGAGATCGGCGCCTGGCACGTTCAGCCGCAGCGGCGTCGAACCGGTAGCGAGCACAAGCTTGGAATATTCCATGCTCTCTTCGCCGGCGATCTTGAGCTCGCGGCGGCCGGTGTCGATCTCGGTGACGCGATAGCCGTAGCGCACGGTGACGCCGCGATGGCGCCACCAGTCTGCGGGCCGGAGCTCGATCTCGTGCGAGCCGGTCTCGCCGGCCAGCACGGAGGAGAGCAGCACGCGATTGTAGGCGAGCCGCGGCTCTTCGCCGATCACAGCGACCGCGTAGCGGCCGAGCGCGGTCTTGGCGAGCTCGTCGACCAGACGCGCGGCCGCCATACCGTTACCGACGATGACGAGCGGTTCACTCACAAGGCATCTCCTATTCGGCGGCCTGCGCCTGCGGGCCGTAGGCCTCGGAAATCATGTAGCCGGACAGCACGCCGTAGGCGTCGGTCCAGGCGGTTGCGAGTTCGGGCGTCCAGGCCTCGCCAAGGCCCTTCTCCAGGGTCCACAGCAAGGTCGCGCCGACCACGGGATAGTGCTCGGCCTTGGCGCCGTAGGCGACGTGACGCTTGGCGAGCGCGGATGCCGCAGGAAGAATTGTTTCGAGGTTCGACAGACCACTCACGACAGCGGCGAGCATGGCCATCAGCTTCTTGCGCTGCTCGGTCATGTCCTCGGGAAACATCGCGCGCACGGACGGCGCGACCTCGAACAGGCGATCGTAGAACAGCACGGCGGCTGCTTCTGAAATCGGTGCGACCTTGGAAAAGCTCTGCTGCACGAGGGCGATCTGTTGGGGCGTCATGATGTTCTCCTGTCTGTTTCGGTCTGCCTTTGTCCGCGCCGTTGCGGAAAAAGTTCACGGGTCAAACGTCATCAGAGCGGCTTCTCCCCGCGTACGGGGAGAAGCGAGTTTCGTAACGCGCGATTACACGCGCGCTTCGGCGAGGCTTGGCGCGCCTTGAGCCTGCGGGCCGCGACGCAGGTAGAACCACCAGGTCAGTCCGAGGCAGACGGCGTAGAACGCGAGGAAGATGGCCAGCGCGACCTGCGGTCCGCCCGTCATCGCGATCGACTTGCCGAAGCTGCTCGGGATCAGATAGCCGCCGACGGCACCGATCGCGCCGATGAAGCCGACAGCCGCACCGCTCTCGATGCTCGCGGTCTTCAGCGCCAGCGCGCGCGCCGCATCGCCCTTGCCGCGAACCTTGAACAGGTTTTCCTCGCGGAAGATCGAGGGGATCATGCGATAGGTCGAGCCGTTGCCGATGCCCGTCGTCAAGAACAGGATCAGGAACATCGCAAGGAAGCCGGTGAAGTCCTTCTCCCCGACGAAGTAGAGCACGCCGATCGTGGCCGCCGCCATCGCGATGAAATTCCAGAAGGTGATGATGGAGCCACCGATCTTGTCGGCGAGCCAGCCGCCGAACGGACGCGACAACGAGCCGACCAGCGGGCCGAGGAACGCGATCGAGATCGTCATCGTCGGAAACTGGGTCTTGATCAGCAGCGGAAACGCAGCGGAGTAGCCGATGAAGGAGCCGAACGTTCCGATGTAGATGAAGGCCATGATCCAGGTGTGCTTGCGCTTCAAAATCGCAAGCTGGTTCTTGATCGACGATTTGGCCGAGGTCAGGTTGTTCATGAAGAACACCGCGCCGAACACCGCGACCGCGATCGGCAACACCCACATCAGGCCGGCGTTCTGGAGATACACACCGCCGACCGGCGCCGCCTGGAACAGGTTGATGACGGCGAGCGTCATCAGGATCGGGGTCAGGAGCTGCACGCTGGAGACGCCGATGTTGCCGCCGGCGGCATTTAGGCCGAGTGCCCAACCCTTCATGCGATCGGGGAAGAAGAACGAAATGTTGGTCATGCTGGAGGCGAAATTGCCGCCGCCGAGACCGGCGGTCGATGCGATCAGCAGCATCAGCCAGAACGGTGTTTCGGGCTGACCGACGAAGTACGCAAGCGCCAGCGTCGGGATGAACAGCACGGCCGCGCTGAAGATGGTCCAGTTGCGACCGCCAAACGTCGTGACCGCAAACGTATAAGGAAAGCGCATCAGGGCGCCAATCAGGCCCGGCACCGCCACGAGCTGGAACAGCTCGTCGGTCGAATAGTGAAAGCCCGCCTGCGGCAGCTTGGTCGCGACGATGCTCCAGATCAGCCAGACGGAGAAGCCGATATGCTCGGCGACGATCGACCAGATCAGGTTACGCCGGGCGACGGCTTTGCCGCCCGCATTCCAGAACGCCTCATCTTCGGGGCGCCAGTCAGAAATCCACGTCGGATTGCCTTCCTTCATTGGAAAAAGTCCCTTTCGCTAGGAAGCGGGACACCGACTGACGCGGAGGCGCAAAGATGCACGCTCGGGGAGGCCCCCGTTTTCGGCGGTGTCACGATTTGGATGATTGCTCGGTGACGGCGTCGATGGCGTCGAAACCCTTAATTCAAACTCCGTGCCAAACCGGGCGGCGCAATAAAGATAAATTATTTCAATAGCTTGAATGAAATGGTGAAAAGATAGTCACGCTCATAATTGCATCAAAAATTTGCGGCCCGCTCATTTATTGAATATCGATTCGCCCGTTGATTGTGCGTCGCACAAGGCTTGGGCACGCGCCCGTTTTCGCGCCAGCCCGCCTCGGCAAATGCCCGATTTGGCCATCTCCAGGACGGCTATCTCCTTCTAGCACGGGCAAATTCGCCGTTCTGAGTGCTGCCCATCGTTGCCGGATCGTCTGGCACATCGATTGCTTTCATTCTGCCTAGTCAACGATGACTGACAGTGAGCCGGAGCGTTAAGCCACCGAAGGCCACTGGGAAGCCTGTTCGCTGGTCCGCCAAGACGCGGTCATCGTGACGCTATCCCTTGCGCATGTCGGTGCCCTCCTTCGTTCCCGTCCCACGGAACGCAAAGCTCGCTGTCTGACAGAGGCGTCGATCCGGCACGGGCCGGGTCGATCGTGCATATGAGCAAAGGAGCTGTTGATGTCGTATCTCGCACCTTCGGAATTCGTCACCAAGATGGTGGACGCAGGCGAATCCAAGATCTTCATGTCCACCCGGGATACGATCATCCGCGCCTATATGGCCGGGGCCATCCTGGCACTCGCGGCCTGGTTCGCCGTTACGATCAACGTCAACACCGGCCAGCCCATCATCGGCGCGCTGCTGTTTCCGGTCGGCTTCTCCATGCTCTATCTCCTGGGCTTCGACCTTCTCACCGGCGTCTTCGTGCTCGCCCCGCTCGCCTTGCTCGACAAGCGCCCCGGCGTCACGCTCGGCGGCGTCCTGCGGAATTGGGGCCTCGTCTTCATCGGCAATTTCGCAGGCGCCCTGACGGTGGCCTTCATGATGGCTTTCGTGACGACGTTCGGATTCACGCAGGACCCGGACAAGGTCGGCGCGGCCATCGGCAATATCGGCGAAGGCCGAACGCTGGGCTACGCGGCGCATGGCGCCGCCGGCATGGCGACGCTGTTCATCCGCGGCATGCTCTGCAACTGGATGGTCTCGACCGGCGTCGTCGGCGCCATGATCTCGACCACGGTCCCCGGCAAGGTGATCGCGATGTGGATGCCGATCCTGGTGTTCTTCTACATGGTGTTCGAACATTCCGTGGTGAACATGTTCCTGTTCCCGTCGGGACTGATGCTCCACGCCAAGTTCTCGATCATGGACTATTTCATCTGGAACGAGATCCCGACGGTGCTGGGTAACCTCGTCGGCGGCCTCGCCTTCACCGGACTGACGCTCTACACGACCCATGTGCTGACCAAGCCGAAGCGCGAACCGGCCGCGAAGGCGCAGACCCGCGCCGCGGCCTGATCGATCGAAGGTCAACAAGGGAGCCTTGTCTAACAAAGGAGCCTTGCCTAACAAGGGAGCCTTGCCTGATAAGGTGAGGCTCCCTTTCTATCGGTGGCGAGGATGGGCCGCGGGCTGCAAATTTCGATCGGGCAGCACTCCGACAAAGGGCGCAAGCCGGTCAACCAGGACTTTCACGGCGCCCTGATCCCGGGGGAGCCGCTGTTGAGCCTGAAGGGCATCGCTGTCGTCCTCGCCGACGGCATCTCGAGCAGCGCGGTGAGCCAGGTCGCGAGCGAGTCCGCGGTCAAGAGCTTCCTGACCGACTATTACTGCACCTCCGAATCCTGGACGGTGAAGACGTCGGCACGACGCGTGCTCGAAGCCACCAACTCATGGCTGCACGCGGAAACGCGTCGCAGCCAATACGCCTATGATCGCGACAAGGGCTACGTCTGCACCTTCACCGCAATGGTCGTCAAATCGACCACGGCTCATATTTTTCACATAGGCGACTGCCGGATCTACCGCGTCGACGGCAAGATACTCGAGCAGCTCACCGACGATCACCGCATCATCGTCTCGTCGGAGCAGACCTATCTCGGCCGCGCGCTCGGGATCAACCCGCAGATCGAAATCGACTACCAGGCGCTTGAGGTCGGAAAAGGCGACGTCTTCCTGCTGGCGACCGACGGCGCCTACGAGTTCCTCGATCATCGCTTCGTCACGAGCACGCTCGATGCCCATGCCGGCGATCTCGACGGCGCGGCGCAGACCATCGTCGAGGAGGCCTATCGGCGCGGTAGCGACGACAACATCACGGTGCAGATCTTGCGCGTCGACGAGGTGCCGCAGACCGGCTCATCCGACATTCTTGGCGGTACGGCCGAACTGCCGCTGCCGCCGTTGCCGGAGCCGCGGGCACTGTTTGACGGCTACCGCATCGTCCGCGAAGTGCATGCCAGTAGCCGCAGCCACATCTACCTCGCCGTCGACACCGAGACCGAGGAGACGGTTGCGCTGAAGATCCCCTCGATCGATCTCCGCGATGACCCCGCTTATTTGAAGCGTTTCCTGATGGAGGAATGGATCGCGCGGCGGATCGACAGCCCCCACGTCCTGAAGCCTCGCGCGCGGTCCAAGCGGCGCAACTACCTCTACGTCGCGACCGAATTCATCGAGGGGCAGACGCTGCGACAATGGATGCTGGACAATCCGCGCCCCGACCTCGAGACGGTGCGCGACATCGTGGATCAGATCGCATCGGGCCTGCGCGCCTTCCATCGCATGGAGATGCTGCATCAGGATCTGAGGCCCGACAACGTCCTTATCGACAAGACCGGCACCGCGAAGATCATCGACTTTGGCGCGGTCAGGGTCGCCGGCATCGCCGAGGCGTCGCCAAATCCAGCCGACGCCGAAATCCTCGGGACGGTGCAGTACACCGCCCCGGAATACTTCCTTGGCGAAGGCGGCTCACCGCGCTCGGACATGTTCTCGCTGGCGACCATTTGCTACCAGATGCTGACCGGAGATCTGCCTTACGGCGCCCAGGTCGCCCGTATCAGGGGACGATCGGACGCCTGGAAGCTCCGATATCGTCCGGCCGGCCACGATGACCGGGCGGTCCCGGTCTGGATCGACGGCGCGCTGCGCAAGGCGCTGCAACCCGATCCCAACAAGCGCCACGAGGACCTGTCCGAATTCACCTACGAGCTCAGAAACCCGAACCCGGCCTATCTCAGCACGCGGACCACGCCCCTGATCGAGCGCAATCCGCTGCTGTTCTGGAAGCTGAGCACGGTGGTCCTGGCCTGCGCCGTTGTGACGCTGCTCGCCCTGCTACATGCGCGCTAACAGGGCCGGTGCCGGTCAGGCCGGTTCAGCCGCCTTCGTCCCCAGCGGTTTCGGCGCCATGCCGCCGCCAGGCTTGAGGTGGAATTCGTAGGTCATCAGATGCCATTGCCCGTTCGCCCTGGCGCCGTCGGGCATCTCGAGGTCGTTGCGCGGCTCGACCTTGGCAACGAGGTCGTCCTTGACTCCAAACACCACGTCGGAATCGAGATATTTGTCGCCATCCATGAAGACGTGGGTGATCAGCGGCTCGTAACCCTTGGCATTGACCAGGAAGTGCACATGCGCCGGACGCATCGGATGGCGTTTGGTCTGCACGATCATCTCGCCGACCGGCCCGTCCGTCGGGATCGGATAACTGCACGGCAAAATCGTGCGGAAGAAGAAGCGTCCGTCGGCATCCGTGATGAAGCGCGCCCGCGCCGAGGCGCCGACCTCGTCATAATTTGCCTTCTGTGAATCGTAGAACCCGTCGTCATCGGCATGCCAGACATCGACGGGGACATTCGCAAGCGGCTTGCCATGGAGATCGGTGACGCGGCTTTGCACGAACATCCGCTCGCCCGTGAGATTGTTCGGCGAGATATCGGTGCCGTGCGCAGTCACCTTGTGCTCACCGACATAGAACGGGCCGAGCACCGTGGTCTGGGTCGCGCCGTCGCGGTCGCGATGGTTGACCGCGTCGACCAGCATGGAGACGCCGAGCACGTCGGAGAGCAGGATGAACTCCTGGCGGGTGTCGGTGCATTTCTGGCCGGTGCGGGTCAGGAAATCGATGGCGTATTCCCATTCCTCGAAGGTGAGACCGGTCTTGCTCACGTAATCGTGCAGCGACTTCACCAATTCCTGGAGCAGGAATTTCGCACGCGTATCAGGCGTGGTGTCGAAGCTTTTGACCACGGCTTCGGTGAGTTCGGTCTCGTTGAACTGGGTCATGGTGCGTTTGCCTTGAGCTTTCTCGTTGGCCCCATGGGGATCCTTGGGCTCCCTGGAGGCATTCCAGACTGGAGCCTACACCAATCGCCGGCCTCGCGTTAAGTGCGACCCGCTTGGAATAGGCCGGTCATTTCGGCTATCAACGCCTGAGAAAACTGCCGGAGGAACTCATGCTCGCCCCTACCCCCGCCTCGCCCGAATCCGTGGGCATGTCCAAGGCCGCGCTCGACCGCGTCGATGCGCATCTGAAGAACCGCTACATTGATGCCGGCCGCTTCCCGGGCACGCATCTCCTGGTCTACCGCCGTGGCAAGATCGCCCACAGCTCGGTGCAGGGCCTTGCCGATGTCGAGCGCAAGGCGTCGGTCAAGGACGACACCATCTACCGCATCTATTCCATGACCAAGCCACTCACCAGCGTCGCCTTCATGATGCTGGTCGAGGAAGGCCTGGTCGCGATCGATGAGCCCGTCGCCAAATACATTCCGGAATGGAAGAATCTCGGCGTGTTCGTCGCCGGCACCTCACCGGCCTTCCTGACCCGGCCGCCGTCCCGGCCGATGCTGATCGTCGATCTCCTGCGTCACACGTCCGGGCTGACCTACGGCTTCCAGCAGCGCTCCAATGTCGATGCCGCCTACCGCGCCGAGAAGATCGGCGAGGTCGAGAAGGCCGGCACGCTCCAGACCATGATCGAGAGCCTTGCAAAAATCCCGCTGGAGTTTTCGCCGGGCGAGGCCTGGAACTACTCGGTCGCGACCGACGTACTCGGCTATCTCGTCGGCAAGATCTCCGGAATGCCGTTCGAGCAGTTCCTTAAAGCACGCATTCTCGATCCGCTCGGCATGACCGACACCGACTTCCACGTGCCGGCCTCGAAGGCGCACCGCTTCGCCGCCTGCTACAACGCCGATCCCAGCGGTGGATTCACCTTCCATGCCGGCCAGCGCCGCGAGGGCCTGACACTCCAGGACGATCCGACCAAGAGCTCGTTCCTGTCGCCGCCCTCCTTCATCTCCGGCGGCGGCGGGCTGTGCTCGACGATGGCGGATTATCTCACCTTCTGCCGAGCACTCCTCAACGGCGGCGAGCTCGGCGGCGTCCGCTTGATCGGGCCGAAGACTCTGGCGCTGATGACGAGCAACCACATTCCGGGCGGACAATCGCTGCCGGAAGTGTCGCGCTCGCTGTTCTCCGAAGCCGCCTATAACGGCATCGGGTTCGGTCTTGGCTTCGCCGTAACGATGCGCCCGGCGGAGACGCTGATCGCCGGCAGCCCCGGCGAATATAATTGGGGCGGCGCGGCCACGACCTCGTTCTTCATCGACCCGGCCGAAGAACTGATCACCATCTTCATGACACAGGTGCTGCCGTCCAGCGCCTATCCGATCCGACGCGAACTGCGCAGCATGGTCTATGCCGCGATCACCGAGAGCAATCTGTAGTTTCCGGACGCTTGTTGCAACGGGCGCCGCGAGTCATCGCGGCGCCCGTTGCTTGTCTGCTCAGTGGAAATGGCCGATCAGATAAATGCCGCCGCCGATCACCAGCACGGCCGGCACGGCCCACAAAATAAGAACTGGCATCTGTCATCCTCAGTTTGACGTGCAGACCTTGACGGTCTTCATGCCGGCCTCAGCCTCGGTGCGCGACTTGTAGATCGCGCCTGAGGGACTGACGACCGTCATGCTCGTATCCATCGGCTTCTTGTCGACGATCGTGCACTTCTTCGTCTTGACGTCCTGCACGACGTAGAACTCGTCGGCCGCAAACGCCGGTAGCGAAAACGCAGCAACCATCAGTGCCGCGATTGCGATCCTCAACTTCATTCTCTCCTCCTCCAATTGCCGGGTTCCACATCCGGACGATTCACAAACGGGAAAAAATGGCAATTTGTTCCTATCGCCGGAACGTGACCTGACGTGAGATGTTGAAGGAGCGATCGTCCTCTCGGAGTTGATGCCATGACATCGCATCGACAAGCGCGGATCGCCGGGCTCAGTCTGGCGGCCGTGTACACCATGTGCCTGCTGCTCACCGCAATCAGCATGAGTTGAAGCGCCGGCGGCTGCGCTGCAAAAACCCGCCCTGGCCTGCGCGCCGGATATGAAAATTATGGCGCCGCGCAAATCCTGCCCGTATGGTCTGACAATATCATAATCCGGCGCCGCAGCGCTGGAACCGGGACGCCCGCGTTGTCAAAGCTCACCTTGCCGGTCCGGCTCGCTCTCCTGGTTGCGGGAACGATGTTGCCGTTGATCGTCTTCGCCGTCGGCCTCGCTTATTCCAACTATCGCCAGGACCGCAGCGATGCGACGCGCCGGGTGCTCGAGACGGTACGAAGCATGCGCCTCGTGCTCGATTCCGAGGTGCAGCGGATGACGGGCGGCCTGCAGGTGCTCGCGCTCAGCGAATCCTTACGCAAAGGCGACTTCGACAGTTTCCGGCGCTCGGCAGTCGGGTTCATCAGCCAGTATGGCGAGGATAGCGTCCTGCTGCTGGCCGACAGGTCCGGGCACCAGCTGTTCTCGACGGTCACGACCGAAACCGCGAACCTGCCACTGCGCAACAACCACGACATCATCGAACGGGTCTTCACGACGAAGACGCCGCAATTCTCCGATCTTTTCATCGGGTCGACCAAGATGCGCCCGATCGTCACGGTCGAAGTCCCGGTGCTGCGCGACGGCGAGGTGGTCTACACGCTCTCCTTCAGCCCGCCGATCGACATCTTCCAGCATCTGGTCGAGCGGCAGCGCCCGGACGAGCAATGGACCGTGTCGCTGCTGGACAGCAAAGGCGTCGTGTTCGCGCGCGCCCCCAATCCGAACGAGACTTTCGGCAAGCAGGCCTCACCGTCGCTCTTTGAGGCGATGTTCCGCTCATCCGAGGCAGTGCTGTCGAGCGTGTCGCTCGACGGCGTTGCGCTTGCCTCGGCCTATACGCGGTCGCGGCTGACCGGCTGGACCGTCGCCGCCGGCGTCACCGAGAGCTCGCTGATCGCACCGCTCTGGCGCAACATCGCGATCACCAGCCTGATCGGCGGTGTGCTGCTTCTGGTCGGCCTGACCTTTGCGATCAGGATGGCGACCACGATCGCGCGCGGCGACATGCTGCACAATCTCCTGATCGAGGAGCTCAACCACCGCGTCAAGAACACGCTGGCGCTGATGCAGGCGATCGCGGTGCAGACTTTTCGCAGCGCCAGCCGCGACGAGCGCACCAAGTTCGAGGGACGTCTCTGCGCGCTGGCCGAGGCACATAATCTCCTCAGCCAGGAGAAGTGGGCAGGCTCGGAGCTGAGGGACGTGATCGCGCGCGTGCTGCAGCCATTCCTGCTCACAAATCCCGATCGTATCCGGATGAATGGCCCCGCCGTACCGCTGTCGCCACGGCTTGCCGTGGTGCTGTCGATGATCGTGCATGAGATCGCGACCAACGCCGCGAAATACGGCGCATTGTCCAACGAGACCGGCCGGGTGACGCTGGACTGGCAGATCATGGAGGACACGCCGAAGCCACGGCTGCGGCTGATCTGGACCGAGACCGGCGGACCATTGGTGACAGCGCCGGTGCAGCGCGGCTTCGGCTCGCGCCTGATCGAGCGCAGTGCCCGCGACCAGCTCGGCGGCGAGGCGACGGTGGACTTCCTGCCGCGCGGCGTCGTCTGCACGGTGATCTGCGCGCTGGATGAAACGCGGTGACTCGGAAGGCGTACTGACATGACTGCGCGTCGGCCTTGGGCCGCAAGGCAGCATTCTGTGCTAAGCATGCTATGTTCGGAGAGCAAATGGAGACGTGAGGTTGGCTCGCGCAAAGACGGTGGAATATTTGGCTTTCCTGCTGCTCACTACGCTGCTTGCAGGTGTCTTCGCTTTTGTTTGGTCATTGTCGCCGTTGGGATTTGGTTTTGCGGACGGACCAGCCGACCCGATGATTAGGAAAATTGCTCTAGCAATGATTGCGGCCTCGTATTTTGTTGGAATGCCTGCGCTTTTGATAGGACAAGCCGCTTCCCCAATACTTTGGTTCTTTGGACAGACACGAGGCGCATATATCGTCCCGCTCTTGAGCATGGGTTCGTTCTTGCTTTGCGCAATCATAGCATTCTTGCTCTGGTAATTTTCGCTTCGGGCAGTTCTGGATCCCGCGAGAGCCCAAGCGCCGACGTCCGCAATGGGTCAAACGCCGACGGTGGCGACCGCACAAAGTCACTTCCGTCTTAGCGTTGAAAGCCGCCACGACGAGCCGCGCCCGCTAGCCGATCGTCTGCAGCGCCGGAAACGTCTCCAGCAGCCAGATGCTCACATTGGAGACCGCGCCGGTGAGGAAGCCGATGCCGGTGATCACCATCAGCACGCCCATGGCGCGCTCGACATTGACGAGGTGGCCCTTCATGCGCGCGAACAGCTTTGAGAACTGCTCGATCATCAGCGCCGCGATCAGGAAGGGAATGCCGAGGCCGGCGGAATAGACCGCGAGGAGGCCAGCGCCCTTCGTCACCGTCGCTTCCGCCGCGGCGATCGAGAGGATCGCGGCGAGGATCGGGCCGATGCACGGCGTCCAGCCGAAGGCGAAGGCGAGCCCCATGACATAAGCGCCCCAGAGGCCTACGGGTTTTGGCGCGGTCAGACGCCCCTCGCGCATCAACAGGCCGATCCGCGTCAGCCCCAGGAAGTGCAGGCCCATGATGATGATGACGATGCCGGCAAGGATCGACAGTTCCGCGGACCAGGCGCGGATCAGTCCGCCGATCAGCGAAGCGCTGGCCCCGAGCGCCACGAACACTGTCGAGAAGCCGAGCACGAACAGCACCGCCGCCATCATGATCGCGCGCTTCGAAGCCGAGGCCGGCTCGTCGTTCTCGACGTGCTCGATCGTGGCGCCGGTAAGGTAGATCAGATAGGGCGGAACCAGGGGCAGGACGCAGGGCGAGAGGAAGCTGACGAGACCGGCAATCAGCGCCGCTGTAATCGAAACATTTTGCATGATGCAGTCGGAGCCATCCCGGGCCCTCGGGCTGGACGCGGGAAATGCGCACACAACCGGAGCCGAACCGGCTTTGGTGTAGCCGATGCCGGGGAATCCGCAACAGAGGCGCGATCAAACCATGGCTCCTCCCGATGCCGTCTGCGATCACAGATGCGGCATCGGGACGCGCACAAATCTCGCCAAAAAGCGAGGTTCGGCGGCGCGGCTACTTCACCACGCGGAGCAGCGGACGCCGGGGCTGGTCCTGCGTCTGCTTGGAAGGGGGCAGCGGTTCGCTGGCAGCGCTCCGCAGCATTTCGTCGCACAGTGCCTTGAGGTCGGCACTGTCAATTCCTTTGAGCTTCATCCTGACATCGAGGATGACGATCGAGAGCAGCTCAGCCGACTCTCGGCTGTTGCTCTCATTGAGAACCTTGCGGCACTCCTCGAGCGTCTCGAGCACCGACTGCAATTGTTCGTCTGAATGCGACACCGGAGTTCTTTCCGTTAATTCGGGCTGCGAGACGTGCTTGAAACAATCCCCTCGGCCCCCAAAGAGAGCCAAGGATAACATGCGGAGTCCGCGCCCTCGAAGATGATTTCGATGTGTTTCCGCGTCGAAACCGCGGTTCCAGACGGCATTGTCAAGCGGCGCAGGCCTGAACGGTCAAAGTTGAAACAGTCAAAATTGAAACAATCAAAGGTGAAATGCCTGGGCCCGCGCGATCGATCCATCAAACGAGTGCGCGCGACATTTCGCACGCCACCCTCCGGTCCACATTGACCCGGCAATCCCGCAGCCACGGCAAGGCTCGCAACGGAACGCACGCGTACCCCTCTTCCGGGCAGCAACTCGCCCGATTCCCAACCCAAGCACACTCAAATACCACTTCGGGCGCGGTAAGTATGGCGTTCAAAACTCACCGTTCCCCAACCCGTCGTGGTTGTGGTTCGCGCTAGATTCTGCCAGTTTAGCGCCCTGAAGGGACTTGTATGCACTCCTTGGCGGAAAGGGGCGTTCCACTGCAGGAACGCCTAAAGACAAATATCAGCGGCCTCTCCGATTGGGATGCGGCCCGCATCTTTTTGGAAGTCGTTCGTTGCGGCAGTTTCCGCTCGGCGGCCGAACGCTTGTCTCTGTCGATCAACGCTGTCCGCCGCCGAATCGATGATTTTGAGCGCCAGACCGGCACCACCCTGTTCACACGCGATGTCCACGGGACCCATCTCACCGATGAAGGCGCGCTGGTGGTCTCCGCCGTCGAGCGCATGGAGGCGGCAGCCTTCGACGTGTTGCGCACCAGCGATTCGACCGCCAACGCCCTCACCGGCGAAGTCCGCGTCGCCGTCACCGAGGGACTGGGCACCTTCTGGCTCGCCCCGCGGCTGGTGGAATTCCAACAGGCCTATCCGAATGTCCTGGTCGACCTGCATTGCGCGATGCGCTCGGCCGACGTTTCCCGCCACGAAGCCGACGTCGCCATCCATCTGTCGCGGCCGTCGGCGCTCGACGTCAAGCTGGTGCGGCTTGGCCGCATGCATTTGATGTTCTGGGCTTCGGAAAAATACCTTGAGAAATATGGCACGCCGCGCTCGGCCCTCGAACTGATCAAGCACCGCCTGGTGCTGCAATTCGCCGACCAACTCGCCGCCAAGGAAACTTTCGAGAGCTTCTTCCCGGGCGTTCCGGAACGTGACCTCCTGGTCATGAAGACCAACGTCTCAAGCGCCAACTACTGGGCTGTCGCGAATGGAGCCGGAATCGGCGTATTCCCGAGCTACGCCATTGCGCTTGGCGGGAAGTTGATTCCACTGGAGGTCGAGTTGAACCGACCGCTGGATATCTGGTTGTCCTACCATCCCGGTAGCGGTCGGATTCCCCGCGTGCGGCACATGATTGACTGGCTGATCGAAGCTTTCAGTCCGGCTCGCTTCCCGTGGTTTAAGGAAGAATTCGTGCATCCGCATGAATTCAAGGACTCGTATATGGGCGAACCCCTGACCCAGCTCTTCGGGGGATTTTCAACCGAAGAACAAAGGTGAAAACTAAAATGAAAGCAGCGGCGAAGAGAATGAAGCAGCGCAGTGCCGGCAAGCCGGACATTGAGCTGGGCAAGCGGATCCGTCTGCGGCGCGTCGAGATGAAGATCTCGCAGGCCGAGCTGGGCGAAAAGCTCGGCGTCAGCTTCCAGCAGGTCCAAAAATACGAGAAAGGCGTCAATCGCGTCGGCGCGGCTCGGCTTCAGCAGATCGCCACCGCCCTCGATGTGCCCGTGACCTTCTTCTATGACGGCGACAACAAGGCGCGCGAAGTCGAGAGTCTCCTGTTCCTGGACTCGGCCTTCAGCCTCCGCCTGCTGCGCGCCTACAGCAAGATCAAGGATCAGACGGTGCAGCGGCAGCTCGTTTCGCTGATGGAATCGATCGCGGCGAACGAAGCCTGAGATCATCGACGGTCTGGCCTTCACGGCCAATGTTCAATCCGCCGCGCCGCGGGGGCGCGGCCGGATTGGGCGAGGCCTGATTGGCAGAACCTAGGCTTGCGCGCCTTACGCGCGGCCTTCGATTTTTGGGGCGGCTTGGCCGCTCTTTTTTTGGCAGTTCGTCGCGGTTTTCGCGAACCCGTCCCAACCTCGTTGCGACCTAATCGAGAGCCTTCGCGTCGGACGCACAGGGCCTCGTGCTTAATGGGACCGCAACCCTGATGCCCTAGCTTCTCGCCGATTTCGCGAATCAGCGCACGCAGCACAGCGGCCGGGAATTGCCTCTTGGGGAAAACCAGACAGATGTCGAAACGCCATGCCGTGATCATTGCCATGGGCCTCCTTGCCAGCGCTTCCGCGCTCGCGCAGACCGAGACCACAGGCCAGGCCGGCCCCAAACCCGCCGCCCCGTCCGGCATCGTGCCGGCGGCCGCCAACCCGGCTCACGCCGCGGCCCCAAAAGCAGCCACTGCGGCACCGGCTTCGACCGCCGAGAGCCGCTCCGCCGCAGCCCTCGCGCTGACGCATGAGCCGACCTATGACGAGGGCACCGCGCAGCGGATCAAGGACGCGGCGCTGAGCTATTCCGATCTCGCTGTGCGCGGCGGCTGGCCGACGATTCCTGCGGACGCCAAATTTGCGCCCGGCGACCAGGGCGCCAATGACGACCTCCTCCGCAAGCGGCTGATTCTCTCGGGCGACCTCGCTGCCGAGAAGGCGAGCGGCGCTTTCGGCCAGGATCTCGCCGATGGCGTGAAGCGCTTCCAGGTCCGCCACGGTCTTGCGCCGACCGGCACGGTGACGCCACGTACGCTCGCGGCCATGAACGTCACGGTGCAAAAGCGCATCCGCCAGCTGGAGGCGTCACTCGAGCGGCTCGAAAACACCAATTTCAGCTTCGACCAGCGCTACGTCGTGGTCAACATCCCGGCCGCCTTTGCCGAGGCGGTCGAGAACGACGTCGTGGTACGGCGCTATCGCGTCATCGTCGGCAAGACCGAAAAGCCGTCGCCGACGCTGACGGCCCAGATCACCGGCGTGGTGCTGAACCCGACCTGGACGGTGCCGTCCTCGATCGCCAAGACCGAGATCTCCGCCCATATGCGCAAGGACCCGACCTATCTGTCGCGCATGCACATGGAGGTGCTCGACGGCCACGACAATCCGATCGATCCGCATTCGGTCGACTGGTCGGGCACGCATGCGCCGAACTTCACCGTGCGCCAGCAGAACGGCACCTTCAACGCGCTCGGCGCGGTGAAGATCGACATGCCGAATTCCTATTCGGTCTACATGCACGACACCAACCAGCGCAATCTGTTCAGCGACGACTACCGCTTCGATTCCCACGGCTGCTCCCGCGTCGACAATGTGCGCGATCTCGCCGCCTGGCTGCTCAAGGACCAGCCAAAGTGGACGCGCGCCGCGATCGACGCGGAAATCGCCACCGGGCAGCATCAGGAAGTCGCCATGGCCAGGAAGGTGCCGGTGGCCTGGATCTATCTCACGGCGTGGATGACCAAGGACCAGACCATCCAGTTCCGCAATGACGTCTATAACCAGGACGAGCAGTTGCTGGAGGCGACCGCCGAGGAAGCCGCGTTCTTCAGCAATGCCGGCAACCATCCGCTGACCGCGCATATGGCGCAGTAGGCATGCAATCGCGGCACGGGCGGATGCAGGTCCCCTCGCCCTGCCGCGGTTGACCTGGGCCTTGGCCCGGTCGCACATTGCGCCTCGTCAACGACAAGCGAGCGCGCGATGCCCGATCTCTCCAATGAAACTCCCTACGCCAACGGCAAGATCATCACACAGGTCACCGACGGCGTCGGCGTGATCACCTTCAACAATCCCGACAAGCGCAACGCGATGTCGCTGGAGATGTGGGAGGGATTTGGCGAGGCGCTCATAAGCCTGCGCGACGACAACGCGGTGCGCGTCGTGATCATGCGCGGGGCCGGCGGCAAGGCGTTCGTCTCCGGCGCCGACATCAGCCAGTTCGAGAAGACCCGCCACAATGCGGCTGCGTCCGAGGAATACGGCAAGCGCAGCGCCGCCCAGCGCGCGCTGCTCGCCGATTACCCGAAGCCGACGATCGCCTGCATCCAGGGGTTTTGCCTCGGTGGCGGCATGCAGGTCGCGATGCTCGCCGACATCCGCATCGCCGCGCATGACAGCCAGTTCGGCATTCCCGCGGCCAGGCTCGGCATCGCCTACGGCTATGACGGGTTGAAGCACCTGGTATCGCTGGTCGGCCCGTCCTGGGCGCGGCTTCTGATGTACACGGGCATGCGCATCGATTCCACTGAAGCGCTGCGCATCGGCCTCGTCGAGCGCGTGATCCCCGACGACCAGCTCTGGGGCGAGACCATGATGATCGCGGAGACGATCTCGCAAAGCGCGCCGCTCGCGATCAAGGCCGCCAAGATCACCATCGCAGAGGTGCTGAGGGACGAAAGCGCACGCGACATGGATGCGATCAAGGCGATCGGCACGGCTTGCATGGACAGCGCAGATTTCCGCGAAGGCCGGCAAGCCTTCATGGAGAAGCGCAAGCCGCAGTTCCAGGGGAAGTAGCCTCGGCGCCGGACGAGCCTCATACAGCCTTGGTGGCCCTCGCATGCCGATGACCAGCCAACCGGGAGCCTTGCAAGATCTCCCTCAAGGCCTGAACATTCGCAGAGCCCGCTCCCTTGCGCCAGATGAGCACAGTCCACGCCCGGTTCTCTGTTCTTCCCAACGGGTGGACGCTCAAAAGTCTCCTGTCTGGAAAGGTGGCCAGAACGCTCCTTGGAATCAGCGCCACCCCCATGCCCGCAACAACGCAACCTAGCATGGCGTGATATGACGCCAGTTCGATCAGGCGTTCCGGCATTTCGTTTCGCTTCGCGTACCAGTCTTCAAGCCGCTTGCGATGCGGGCATCCGTGTTCGAAGACGATGACGGTACGCGGCAGGTCACTGCCTTTCTTGCCGATCGGCGAATGATTGGCGGCCGCAATAATCACCAATTCTTCCTCGAAGGCGAGCGCTTTCTCAAATGGCTCATCGGCTATTGGTTCGGCAACAAGCGCCGCATCGAGATCGCCGGCGAGGATGGCGCTCGCCAGAACCTGCGGATTGCCCGTGCGAAGCTCCAGAACGACGCCTGAATGCCGTTGATGGTATTCGCTGAGCAGTCCCGGCAGCCTGACAGCCGCCGTGCTTTCCATCGCGCCAAGGCGGAACGTGCCGCGGGGTCTTGCATCTTGCAGAGCATCGCGAGCTTCATCGGCAAGAGCGAGCAGGCGATTGGCGTAACCAAACAGCACTTGGCCCTGGGGCGCCAGACGCAAGCGTCTACCCTCTCGTACAAAGAGAGCAACGCCGAGATCCTCTTCCAACTGCCGGATACGGGTTGTGACATTGGACTGAACGCGGTGCAGCCGCTCGGCCGCGCGAGTCACGCCGCCTTCGCGCACGACCGCGACGAATATCCGCAGATCCGACAGATCCATATATCTCTCACAGTGATCAATTAGATCATAATTATTCATTATATGTGATATCTTGCATTGGGTAAAGATCGCGGCACCGACGACGGCTTCTGCCGTCCGGGAAACAAAGGAGAATGATGTGCCGAAGGCCTATTGGATTGTGCGCGTGTCGGTTCGCGATGAACAAAATTATCCCGAGTATCTTGCTGCGGCTGAGCTAGCATTCAAGAAATTCGGCGCAAAGTTCATTGTGCGTGGAGGAGCGTTCGAACGAATGGAAGGAAACGCCCGCGAACGAAACGTCGTGGTCGAATTCAAGGATCGCCCCACGGCCGCTGCCTGCTACGCAAGTCCGGAATACCAGGGTGCGCGGGCTATTCGCCAAAAGTACGCGGACGCCGATTTCATCATCATTGATGGCATCGCCGACTAGGGCGATCGTCGCCGCAAAGCCTTGAACAGAATTCGTCCCACGCAGGGGATTATCTGATGATCGTCACCGTATTTCGCACGCGAATGAATCTAGGTGCCCAAGATGAATATGGGCCGATGGCAAAGCGCATGAGCGAGTTGGCGCGAACAATGCCCGGCTACATATCGCACAAGGGTTTCATCGCGGACGATGGAGAGCGCGTGACGATCGTCGAATTCGAGACGGAGGAAGCGCTCCATCAATGGCGGATTGATCCCGAGCACGGAAAGGCAAAGCGGCGTGGGATCGAGTCCTTTTTTAGCGAATTCAGATTCCAGATTTGCAGTGTCATTCGGGAGCGAGTGTGGACTGCAAAAGCAACCGGCCGCGTTTGAATCGGCATCGATCAGATGGCAGTCAATGTCCATCATTGTGGACGCGGCGAGGCCATCCAGGATCTTCCCGCAGAGACGGTCGGGATCGCCTCGCTGCGCTCGCAATGGCGACGTCGAGGCGCCCAACGCGTCTGGAGCCGTCAGCCCACCTGAACCGTCATTCACGAAGATTAAATTCCTCACCCCCGTGATCGGACGCAGGCCTTATTCACGGGTCTCATAAAACCGGTGCGTTCCTACCATTCAGCGCGTAGCGCTTGCGCGCTGAAGCCGCGCGAATTCGGTCAATGTAACTGTCGGGCCAAAATCCAACCGCCCGCAACAATCATGTGTTCACGCTTGAGCATTCAGGCTACACTTTCAAGTATTCTAAGAGGCCCGTTACGAAGCAGGGCCAACCGATATTGAAACCAATTGCGCAATCCTTCGTCTGCGCCTCGCACTAGAGAGGTTGCCATGAAGCACATTTTTCATCGTGCAGTCGATGACTGCCCGCTACAACGGTGTTCAGCGCAAGCATGTCGTCGTCGCCGTCGCCTCCTGAGCGCGGCGCTCTGCGCAATGTGCATATTCCAGTTCGCGACTGAAGCTGGCGCTCAATGCACGGCACGAGATGTATTGCAGAACCAACTGAAGCTGAGGAAAGCTACCTTGGCCCGTGCGCCGCACGCTCTGGTCAGATCAGCCGCCGATGTCCCGGCGTGGAAGACAATTACACTAGGGACTTTTGCAAATTCATTCGCCCTTCGTAACGCCCTGGACGCGGTTGGTTGCAACGTCGGAGGGCTTGCTGCGGAAATTCTCGCACGGCCGGCCTTTGTCGTCACTTCGACGAAAAACGACGTTCGGCTTGTTACTGTATCGGCGGCCGAACTGGGCTTTACGACCGACAGCGTGACCTTGGCTGCAATTTACGCGCGCGCTATAGAGCTGGGCTTTGAGCTTGCGGCACCGGAGACCGGCCCACAATTGAGACTTCAATATTTTGACCAACCGATAGGTGAATTCCTTATCATCGGAATGGAGCCAATCAAGACGTGGAGCGGCGAGCTGGTCATTCTGAACGTAGCCAATGGCGGAGCCGGACTTATCCTGATTGGTCAGGATGGCAAGGCTGACGCAGAAATATCTGCGACCTCCCGCGTGGTATTCGTGCGGTCGGATGAAGCCGTGCCGGCTGACCAGCTCGAGAAGGCAGCAGCATTCATGCCACCCTGAATTCAAGGTGCCAGTTGGCGAGCAACTTCGCAGACCCAACATGCCATATCAAGAAAAGGCGCGAACGGCTCTGGCGGCATCAGCGGGTGCTCACCTCTGTGTCGGAGAAATTCCAATCCGATGAATTTCCATCTTCTGGCCGACGCCCTTCAAATTCTCGTGGTCGCGCGATGCCGCGTGTCCCTTGACGATGTCACTGACGCCGGGGGCTTCCATGACGGCTTCGGTCAGGCACACTTCGTTGACGCCGGCGAGGCCTTGCACGCGTGCAGCTATATTCACGTCCTGCCCGAAGTAATCGATCCGCTCGTTGAACCGTACGCCGCTGCTGCTCGAGCCGATCATGAAGCTGGAGGTGATGACCCCGGAGGACTGCACCGGCCTCGTCATCGGAAACTTGAATTTGCGGCGCGGGCAGATCCAGGGGCAGGACACGCGTGGCGGCGTCACCGTCATCAACGCGATGGTGCCGCTGATCACCATGTTCGGCTACGTGAATCACTTGCGCTCGATGAGCCTGGGGCGCGCGCACTTCACGATGCAATTCGATCACTATGCCCCGGCACCCTCGCCCGAGAATGATCCGCCATTTCGGCCTGCGATCGGGATGCGTGCTTGAACGAGGCCTCGCGAAATTGGGACGGCAGGATAGAAGCGACGTTTTCGCTCCTGTGAACACCTGTTCAGGAAGATTAAATTCCCCGCGCCCTTGCGCTGCGATAGCAACCAATTGATCTGCCGCAGGTTCTCCCGCCACCAACGAGGGAGATCGCGATGAAACTCAAACTTGCTGTTCTTGGTCTGGCTGCCCTGGGCGGCGCGGCGCTGGCGTCGGGACAAGCGCTCGCTGCGATGCCCAACGGCATTCCGCAGGCCGATCAGGTCGCAGGCGGTCCAGCTGCGCATGTCGATCAGGTGCGCATGGTCTGCAACGCCTGGGGCCGCTGCTGGTGGCGCCCGAACTATTATGGCGCCTACGGCTATTATGGCGGCCCTCGACGCTTCTACGGTTACGGCCCGCGCCCGTGGGGCTGGGGCCATCGCCACTGGCACCGCTGGTGAATTCGAGGGGGCCGCAAGGCCCCTTCGTCTTATGAGGCGTTTTGCACGCACGCGATCCGGTCCGCTGGCCGACAGGGACGATCCGTCTTCACGACTCCAGTCGGCTCTTCAGCAGGTCGCCCGGCCGGCCATGCGCCGCCGGCCCGGACACCACCCAACGCGAGGGATCAACTTCCTTCGTGCAGGACCTGTGAACATTGCGCTGTCATGAGCCGGGCGTTCTAACGACGAGCTTTATGTTTAACAGGCTGACGCCCTTGAATGGGTTCGGCGCGCTTTCGATCGTTCCCGTGCCGGTGGCGTTCGCATAGGCACCCGTGCCCGAAAGGATCGTGTATTCGCCGGTTGATTTGCCGTCCTTTGCCGAGCCGACGTAGCGCGCCGTAATCGAGCCTTCCTCGAACGTATAAGTGCTATAGCCGAAGAAGGGGCCCGACCCTTTGAGCAAGTCCGAACTATTGACGAACTCTTTCACCCCGACACGGCCATCGTTGAAGACGGCGACGCCAAAGAATTTGCCGGACACAATCGTCTGTCCTTCGACGTTTGCTACCTCTATGACCTTGACGTCGATCGGCTTGGTGACGAGCTTGAACTCGAGCACTTGCTCACCGGCTACAGCGGTCGACGCCGCCACGGCCAATGCCACGCCAGAAAGGAAAAAGGTGAGAGACTTCCGCATAGGCTCCTCCTGCGCTTGTTGAAATCAAGTCAAGAAGTGCCGGCGAGCTACACATCATGTCCCGGCGTTTCGCGGCGGCACAAAGGGGAGCCCTCGGCGACGCCCCGGCAGCGGCTGAAGCATTCTGTACCCCAAGGCGCGCAGGCAGGGACGCAAGTATAAGTCCCAAGCGATGAAAAAAGGTTCAGATTCCGGCTGGGTATAATTGTATGCTGAGGGCTTGCTTGGCCGTTTTGCGGGGCCATCGCGAACATCAACTATGGTTTCGCAGGCAGATCCCCGAAAACCTCGATCAGGCGAAAGCGCTCGCACATGAGCATCATGTCTTCGCTGAATCGCCCGAGCCGACCGAAATAGGTGCGATGGGCGCCGCGCCAATAGGCGAGGCTTCGATCGCCCTCCCCCTCATCGTAGGCAAAGGCGGCGTCGACGTCATTGAAGCGCCGATAGGTGATCTCGACGGACTCGATGACGCAGCGCGGCTCTCCCCGTCCATCAAGCACGACCCAGCGCTCGCCGGGCGTCGACGTGTTCGGTTCGTCTTCTGTGCTGCAGGTCGCAGTCTTGACGCCCTTGACGACGAGTTCGAGCAATTCATCCGCAAGCGCCGGACTGTCGCCGAAGGCAAAGCTCCGGAGATGTCGATAGTGTTCGGGCACCGGTTTGCACATGAACTTCCAGCTCCACTGATATCGACCGCCTGCAGCACCTACAGCGCCGCAAGCACCGCCTTCGTAATATCGGACGTGCCGTTGCTGCCACCGAACTCCATCGGCTTGAGGCCGCCGGCATAGACCTGGTCTACCGCGCGCTCGATCCGCTCGCCCGCCTCGGCTGCGCTCTCGACGCCATGCTTGTCGGCGAGCCAGTCCAGCATCATCGCCGCCGACAGGATCATGCCGGTGGGATTGGCCTTGCCCTGCCCCATGATGTCGGGCGCCGTGCCGTGGCACGGCTGGAACACCGCGTATTTGTCGCCGATGTCGGCCGACGGCGCCATGCCGAGGCCGCCGATCAGGCTCGCGGTGATGTCGGAGACGATGTCGCCGAACATGTTCTCCATCACCATCACGTCGAAATCCCAGGGACGCTTGACCAGCATCGCCGCGCAGGCATCGACATAGAGGCGATCGGTCTTCACCTCGGGATGCCTCTTTGCGATCTCGTCGAAAATGCCGCGGAAGAACGCAAACGCCTTGAACACGTTCGCCTTGTCAACGCAGGCCAGCGCCCCCGGCTTGCCGCGCGCCTTGCGCCGCTCGGCGAGGCGAAACGAGAAGTCGAACAGCCGCTCGGAGGTCTTGCGCGTGATCACCATGGTCTCGCGCGCGTCCTCATGCGTGACCACGCCCTTTCCCATCGAGGCGAACAAGCCTTCGGTGGACTCGCGGATCACAACGAGATCGATGCCGCGCTTGTCGGCGCCGACGATCGGGCTCGGCACGCCTGGAATGAGCCGCGCCGGCCGCACGCCGGCATAGAGATCGAAGATGAAGCGCAGCTCGATCTGCGGCGCGATCTCGGTATTGTCGGGATAGCGCACCGAGGGCAGGCCGCAGGCGCCAAGAAGGATCGCGTCCGCCTCCTCGCAGAGCTTGATCGTGGAGTCCGGCATCGACTTGCCGGTGGCGAGATAATTGTTGGCGCCGGCCGGCGCCTCGGTGAAGCGGAAGCGCAAGTCCGACTTCGCCTCGATCCTGCGCAGCACCTCGAGCGCGGGCGCCATGACTTCGGGTCCGATGCCGTCACCGGCGAGCACGGCGATGTGGAAGGCGTTGTTTGCGGACATGGGGATTTCCTGCGCGAAAGTCTGAGTGAGCCCGTCATTGCGAGGAGCTCTTGCGACGAAGCAATCCAGGCTGTTTCCACGGATGGATTCTGGATTGCTTCGCTTCGCTCGCAATGACGGCGGAGAGAGTGAAGTTACGGCGTCAGCACCGTGCGCCCGACCACTGCGCCCTGCTGCAATAGCACCAGCGCGTCGTTGGCCTTGTTGAGCGGCGCCTTCGTTACCGGGATCGGCGCCACGTTCTTGGCGCGGACGAGATCGAGCAATTCCTGCGTCTCACGCAGGTTTCCGACATAGCTGCCCTGGATCGTCACCGCCTTGATCGGGATCAGCGGCAAGGCCCAGGTCGCGCCGCCGCCGAACAGGCCGACGATGACGAGCTTGCCGCCCTTGGTCAGGCAGTCGAAACCGAGCTGCGTCGTTGCAGCATTGCCGACGAGATCGATCACGGCACGGATCGGCCCGCCCGCCTTCTTCGCCAACTGCTCCAGCGCGTCCGGCGCCTTGGGATCGACGGTCGCCAGCGCGCCGGCCTTTTCCGCGGCCTCGCGCTTCCTGGCGTCGATGTCGACCATGATCGCCCCCCTGCCGCCCATCGCCTTGAGCAGCGACAGTGCCATCAGGCCGAGACCGCCGGCGCCAAACATCACGATCGGCGTGTCAAAATGTTGCTCGACCTTCTTCAAGGCGCTGTAGGTGGTGACGCCCGAGCAGGCATAGGGCGCAGCCGACGCGGGATCGAGGCCCTTCAGATTGAGCAGATAGCGCGGATGCGGCACAAGCATGTGATCGGAATAACCGCCGTCGCAATAGACGCCGAGCGAGCGCGGCGTCAGGCACATGTTCTCGTCACCGGCGAGACACGTGGCGCATTTGCCGCAACCGATCCAGGGATAGACGAGACCGACATCGCCGAGCTTGAGGCCGCCCTGGTCGGTCGGCTTCACGTCCGGACCGAACGCGATGACCTCGCCGACGGTCTCGTGGCCCATGGTCAGCGGCAGATTGATGCCGCGGTCCTTCAGTGACAGCGGCTTGCGGCCATGGCCGAGATCGTAGCCGCCTTCCCAGATGTGGAGATCGCTGTGGCAGACGCCGGCGGCCTTGACCCTGATCAGCACCTGCGTGCCCGACGGCTGCGGCGTCGCCTCGTCGAACTCCTGCAGCGGCGCCTTGAAATCGGCGACCTTGAAACTCTTCATCGGCATCCTCCCGGCATACTCTTCGTCGCGCCACCATGCCACGGGCGGCGGGGCGAGACAAACCTGGACTGTCTAGTTGACGCCGGCGGATGATGGCAAGCCAACCACGCGCAGGGCCGATTGCTTGCTGCACGACGCCGTTCGTCAGCCCTGCACGGCCGTTTTGCCTGACGGAATTGACGCGTCGTCGGAAAGGCCAACCTCATCGCGCAGTTCGCGCGTGTGCTCGCCGAGCACGGCCATGGTCTCGCCCGGCGTGGTGTCGGCGCCCGTCATCCGGAACGGCAGATTGAGCACCCGGAACGAGCCGCCTCCGTCTTCCACCGACGAGAGCGCCTGCCGGTGCGCGAGCTGCGGATCGGCCATGGCCTCTTTGATGGTGCGATAGGCCGAGGCCGGCACGCCGGCGGCGCTCAAGGCCACAAGACATGCATCGGTCGACAACTGCCGCGACCAGGCCTCGACGCCGTCCATCATGTCGGCCCAGTTCTCGCGCCGTGGAGCATAGGAGGCGAAGCGCGGATCGGAGATCCATTCGGGTCGACCGATCACACCCATCAAGGCCTGGAACGTCTTCTCGCTGGCGACCGTGATCATGACATAGCCGTTGGCCGTCTCGGTCGGCCCGAACATCGGGCGCGGCGGCGGCTTCACCGCGAATTGCGAGCTCTGCAGTTCGATCACCGTCAAGGTCAGCATCGACTCCAGCATGGAGACGTCGATGTGCTGGCCGAGCCCGGTCATGGTGCGCTGATAGAGCGCGGACGCGATCGCGCCAAAGCCGTAGGTGCCGGTGACGACATCAGCATGGTAGATGCCGCAATAGTCCGGACGGTTGCGGCCGGGCTGGTAGGCGAGATGCGCCATATCGTAGCCGGAGGCGGCATGGATCACCGGCGCGTAGGCCGGCAACTCGGCCGAGGGACCGGTCTGGCCGTAGCCCGAGATCGAACAGTAGATCAGCCTGGGATTGACCGGACGCAGGCTGTCGTAGTCGAGCCGCAGTCGGCGCATCACGCCCGGACGAAAATTCTCGACCAGGATGTCAGCGGTGGCGACCAGCCGGCGGACCGCCTCCTTGCCGTCCTCCGATTTGAGGTCGAGCACCGCGCTCTTCTTGCCGACATTGAGCTGGCCGAACACGGTGCTGCAGCCCTTGCGCAGCGGCGGCCGCGTCCGCATCGTCTCGCCGCCGTCGGTCTCGATCTTGATGACCTCAGCGCCCATGTCGGCCAGCATCCGCGCGCAATGGGGGCCGGCGATGGTGGTCGAAAAATCCAGGACCCTTAAGCCCGCGAAGGCCTTTGTCGTCGTGTCTTCGTGCTTATCTGGTAGCTGCATCCCCGGCCCGTCCCTTAAGGAACTATCGTTGTTCTCTCGTGTTGGTGCGCCGACCCTAGATGGCGGCGGCTGAGTAGGAAAGTCTTTACCGAACGAACGCGTCTCGTGGGCAGGCCGAGATTTCCAGGGGCAACTGGACCCGATCTTGCATAGCAGCAATCGGGATCGGAAGAGGGCAATCGTTCTTGAGGGTCTTGTTCGTTACCACAGAGATGGACGACTTCGTCCGCGTCGGCGGACTTGGTGCCGTTTCTGCTGCCCTCCCCCGAGCGCTCCGCCCCTTCGCCGATATCCGGATCATGCTGCCCGGCTATCGCGACATCATCGAACAGCTCACGCATATTCAGATCGTTGGCCGCTGCCCGGCATTTGCGGAGATGCCGGCCTGCTCGCTCGGCCGGGCCGCCACCAAGGACGGCCTGCCGGTCTATGTGCTGTTGTGCTCACAACTCTACGACCGCCCCGGCAATCCCTATGGCGACGAAGCCGGGCGCGACTGGCCCGACAACGACATCCGTTTCGCGCGCTTTGCCTCGGCTGCCGCTGAGCTTGCCATGGGCAAGCTGGACAAGAATTGGGCAGCAGACCTGATCCATGCCAATGATTGGCAAGCCGCGCTGGTGCCGGCCTACCTCGCCTGGCGCGGCGCCAAGCTGCCGTCGATCCTGACCATCCACAACCTCGCCTATCAGGGGCTCTTCCCGAAGGAGTCGCTGCGTCGAATTGGCGTCCCCGAAAGCTCCTTCCACATCGACGGCGTCGAGTTCTACGACCAGCTCTCCTTTCTCAAGGCAGGCCTCGTCTACGCCTCGCACCTCACCACCGTCAGCGGCACTTACGCGCGCGAGATCACCACCGAGGAATACGGCTGCGGCCTCGAAGGCCTGTTGCGCGTCCGCTCCGACGCATCCGAGCTCACCGGCATCCTCAACGGCATCGACGAGAGCTGGGACCCGCGCTCCTGCGCCCAGCTCGCACAACAATTCAGTGCCGGCGACTGGATCGGCAAGAAGGCCAATTCGGATTATGTGCGCAAGCAGTTTGGCCTCGCGGTCTCGCGCGGGCCGATGTTCGCGATCGTCGCACGCCTCGTGCACCAGAAGGGCATCGACCTCGTGCTGTCGGCGGCCGACGAGATCGTCGACGCCGGCGGGCAGATCGTGGTCACCGGCTCCGGCGAGCCGGCGCTCGAGCAGGCGCTGATCGACGCCCATCGCCGCCGGCCCGACGCCATCGGCGTCACCATCGGCTTCAACGACGCCCAGGCGCGGCGCATTTTTGCCGGCAGCGATTTCACATTGATGCCGTCGCGGTTCGAGCCGTGCGGGCTCAGCCAGATGTACGCCCAGCGTTTCGGCTCGCTACCGATCGGCCACCAGACCGGCGGCCTTGCCGAAACCATTACCGACGGCGAGACCGGCTTCCTGTTCTCAAAACCCTCGCATGAGTCTTTCCTCGGCGGCGTCCGCCGCGCCTTCGAAGCGTTCATGGCCCAGGACCAGCTCGACACCATGCGCCGCAGCGCCATGGGCCGCTCGTTCTCCTGGAGCATCTCGGCCGGCAGTTACAGCGTGCTGTATCGGAAGCTGGCGGCGGTGTGAGGCTGAGGCGCACGACACTCCATCTCTCGTCACCCTGAGGTGCTCGCCTCGAAGGGCGACGGCCCGGCTGCAACAGCGGGGCCGTGCATCCTTCGAGGCTCCCGGCGCGATGCATCTGCATCGCGCCACTCGCGCCTCAGGATGACGGATTAAGAGTGGAGCACCTCACCCCTTCCCACGCACGTCCATCTGCGACCGGCCGATCCAGGCGCGGTTGAGGCAGCGCGTCATCCAGTCCGGCTGCAGCTCGCCGCGTAGCCTGGCCTGCGCTTCCTGGTAAGGACCGACATAGCGCAGCCGGTCCGGCAATTTCGGATAGACACGCTTGATCCATCGCAGCGCGTTTTCGGCTGCCCTCTTGTCGCGCTCATCGAGCTCAAACCCAAAGCCTGCGCGCAGACGCTCCGGCAACAGGCTTGCCGTGAGCGCGCGATACCATCGCGGCGGTCGCAGCCACGGACGCGCACCGCCAAAGATCTGCGCGGCGATCTCGCGCGCCGCCGGACTGACGGTCAGCGTGTCCGACTGCGCCATCGCGGCGGTGTAAGTTGTGAAACCTGACCAGTCCGCCGGCAGATCATCGCCGGTCAGACCGAACAGCGCGCCAAACGTCCGGCTCTCGCTCCAGTAGCGCTCGCGCTCTTCGGCCGAGAGCGGCGGCAGAACCAGATCGTGCGCCATCAGCGCGGTCTCGACCAGCGTCGCATGAACCCAGCGCAGCGACGGGATGTCGTTGGCACAGTAGCGCGAGCCAGCTGCGAACGGACCGATCGTCTCCGGCATCAGGCCTGTGATCATCGAGTGGCGCCGGTGCAGCTGCCGCGACGACAGCATGGCCCGGTCGAGCGAGCCGTACACCATGGCGAACACGATGTCGAAGGTGCGATGGAAGCGGCCGATCGGATCGGCAAGGGTTTTGGAATGCTCGGCGATGGCCGCGGCGACCCAGGGGTGGGCGAGTTGAAGCAGCAGCGCACGGCCGGCGCCGAGAAAGATGACGGCCTCGCGATCGATCCGCCAGGTCACCGAGTCCGGACCGAACACGCCCGGGATCGGTCCGGCCGCACCAGCGCGGACCTGATCGAGAGCCAATTCCAGATCGTTGCCGGACACCACTTGCAGAGCCTTTTCGACTGCGGACCGGCGCCGACGATCCACAAGGCCTGTGGCAATTCCATGAAGCGAGCGGCGGCTTGTGGCGCTATTCCGCCGCCAGTGGCATCTCGTCCATTTGCTCATGCAGCACCACGCCCGACAACGGATCGAATTCGCCGACCCACGGCTTTCGCGCGAGCACGGACCTGGTGTGAGCGTAGCCCGCATTCCAGCGCCGCGTGATCCCCGACGGGCTGAAGTCGATGTCCTTGGTATGGGTCTCGCGCTCGAGCTGCGGCGCCAGCAACCGCACCACATGCATACGCGTCGAGCAGCCGTAGCCGATCAAATCTCTCACCGCGGGATCGTCGCGCTCGCTCTTGGGCAATCGTGCCGCAAGCTGGTTGATGACGTGGCGCAGGCGATGGGCCTGCTGCTGGCGGACGATCTGGCTGGCGATGCGGCTTGAATACTGCACGTCCTTGTGCCGGTTGAGCACCTCCGCCATCGTCGTCGGCTCGCCGCCGACGGGATTCCACAGATGCACGGAGAAGATCAGCGAGTCCCTGCGCGGATTGTCGTCGAACACGGCTTCTGTCGGCGTGTTCGATAGGATGCCGCCGTCCCAATACAGCTCGCCATCGATGCGCACCGCCGGGAAGGCCGGCGGCAGCGCGCCCGAAGCCATCACGTGCTTCACCGTCAGCTCGCCGTCGCGGCTGTCGAAATAGCGCATCTGGCTGGTGCCGACATGAGCCGCGCCGACCGTGAGTCGCGGCGCGCAGCGATTGGCCAGATCGAAATCGACCAGCTCGCGCAGCGTCGTCTCCAGTGGCGCGGTTGAATAGAATCCAGCGTGATCGGCGCCGAGTGGGTAGGACTCGCTGACATGTGCCAGCGGATTGGGCCGGAAGAAGCCGGCAACGCCGTGGGTGACGGTCGACCAATAGGCCAGCTTCTCGTTGAAGCCGGGAAAGATGCTGCCCGGACCCCAGACCGGTTTCTGCTCCATCCGCTTCCAGAATTCCCGCAAACGCGCGAGCCGGTGATCCGGCGCGTTGCCTGCAATGAGGCTTGCATTGATGGCGCCGATCGAGGTGCCGATCACCCAGTCCGGCTCGATGCCAGCCTCGTGCAGCGCCTGGTAGACGCCGGCCTGGTACGAGCCGAGCGCGCCGCCGCCTTGCAGCACGAGGACGACCTGACCCGGGAGGCCAATACCTTTGCCTTGCATGCCGTTCATGGTTCGCTCCTGGTGAGCCCGTACTGGTCGAATATACGTCGAACGCGGTGGTTATGTTACGCCTGATCGTTTTACGGGATTACGGGACCTTTTGAAATGCCGGCCGGCTTCCGAGTCCATACGTCCGCGCTATCGCGGGTGGGATGTCATTTCCGGCTCCGGTCGGCTAGATTTCGGGGCGATCTCGCTGGGAGCCGATCCATGGAAATGCACCAGGTCCGCTATTTCCTCGCGGTGGCGCAGCTGTTGAATTTCACGCGCGCGGCCGAGGAGTGCAACGTCACACAGCCCTCGCTGACGCGCGCGATCAAGCTGCTCGAGGCCGAGCTCGGCGGCGACCTGTTCCGCCGTGAACGGCCGGCCGCGCAATTGACCGAGCTCGGTCAGCGCATGCATCCGCTGCTGAAGCAGTGCTATGATGCCGCCGCCGGCGCACGCTCGCTTGCCTCCTCGTTCAAGAGCGGAGAGATCGGCGCGCTGCGCATCGCGCTGACGCATTCGATCGACCTGTCGCTGCTGATTCCGCATCTCAACGAGATCAGGCGGCAGTTCAATCGTCTCGAATTCCGCTTCCTGCGCGGGACCAGCCGCGAGGTCGGCGAATTCCTGAAGAAGGGCGAAGCCGAGCTCGGCATCGCCGCCGAGATCGACGAAGCCTGGGATCGGCTTGACACCTGGCCGCTGTTCACCGAAGCGTTCGACCTCGTCGTCAGCAGAGAGCACCGGCTCGCCGGCCACGACACGATCGAGCCAGACGATCTGCGCGCGGAGCAACTGCTCGGCCGCAGCTATTGCGAGCATTCCAGGCGCATCTCCGCAAGCTTGCGCGAGCAGGGCATCGATGTGGACCACGGCCACGAAATTTCGAGCGAGCGTGACCTGATCGAACTGGTGGAGGCTGATTTCGGCATCGCCATGATGCCGCGCACCTCGCCCGTGCCGGAGAGCCTGACACGCGCCACGGTCACCGGTCTCGACGCGCGCCGCACTGTCAGCCTCTATGGCGTCGCGGGCCGGCAGCGCACGGCGGTCGCCAATGCCGTGATGCGCATGCTGCGCGGCGCGGATTGGCGCATCGTTGTGGGGTAGTTGTCCCCGCGCGGAATTCACCGCTCCCGGCTCGCACTCTCCAGCGCCGCGAGCAGGTCATCGATCTCCATGCGCTTGCGGAAATCCGGATCGACGAAGCGGGCCCTCACGATCCCGTCGCGACCGACGACGAACACGGCCGGGATCGGCAGCATCCAGCCGTCATTGCCGTGAAACTTCGCCATGTCCTGGTACGACAGCAATTGCTGGATCTCCGTGCCAAGCCAGATCGCGAGGTTCAGCGACAGCGCATAGCCATTGTCGAGATCGGTCAGGATTGGAAACCGCGCGTCCGCATCGTCCTTGAGCTGTTCGGTGAACTCCTGGGTCTCGGGCATGATCGCGACGACCTGCGCGCCCATCGCCCGGATGCGCGCTTCGGCCTGGGCCACCGCCCGCATATTGAGGCGGCAATAGGGACACCAGTGTCCGCGAAAGAACATCACCGCGACCGGGCCCTGCTCCAGCAGCGCGGATAGCGCGACCAAACGCCCCGTCTCGTCGGGCAACATAAATGGCGGCATCGCGTCGCCCGGATGCGGCGCGGTCTCGCCGCCGCCATTGCCGTTCAATCGCACCACCAGGCGATCGACCGCCTCGCCATAGGCCGGAAAAACCTCGCGGCTGGCGTCGGCATAGGCGTGGAGCTGCTCGTTCAGGGTCCCTTCCATATCGCGGCAGCGCTGGAAGGCGAGCCTGAGACGTTCGGCGTCGGCTGGCGAAAGTGATGTCATCTCCGGCTCCGGCATCGAGTTTCCATTATTTTTGCCTTCGGCCCCTCGCGCAAGGGGTGACGGCCATCCAATGCCCGCTCCCGGTCAGACGGAAATGCCGATCCCCGATCGGTTCGATAGCCGCTGCGCATCAACATAGCGCGGGACTATCGCATCCAGAGCCAACCGGCATTTCAGGAAGGACGCGGTCTCGACCAGGCTCCTGCCATAGCCGGCAACCAGCGAAGTTGCGGCCAACACAGGAGACGTCTCATGTCCAAGCATCCCACATTGTCACGCCTGATCTGGCCGGGCCTCGCCATCGCCGGCACATTGACGCTTCTCGCGCAACCGGTGCTTGCGGGCGAATGCCCCGCCGACAAGATCAAGCCAAATGCGCAGCAGATGGTGGACTACAAGCCGGTCGGCGTCACCGACGTCACGCTCGGCGCGATCGACCTCGGCAAGCAGCCGGCGCATATCGAAGGCCGCGAGCTTCGCTTCCGCAAGCTGACCATCGAGCCCGGCGGCATCGTGCCCTGGCACAGCCACGACGATCGCCCCGCTTTGATCTTCGTGCAGCAGGGCGAGATCGTCGAATACTCCTCCAACTGCGTCGATCCGATCGTGCACAAGGCCGGCGACATCCGTCCGGAGGTGTTCGGCACTTCGCACTGGTGGAAGAACCGCGGCAAGGAGACGGTCATTCTCTATGTCGGCGACGTTCGCAGGGACCCGCACGACCACAACATGTAGCGAGCGGACCTGCCCCAGCGCACCCGTTACCGGATGCGGCGCTCGGTATTTCGTATACCGTCCAGCCTGCCGGGCGCCGCGTCCACCACAGGAGGAGCCGCATCATGGCTGACCTTTCCACGCGTGTCGGGACCGACGCGATCGCTCCGGATACGCATGCCGCACGAGTTGCGCTTCGTTCGCTCGTCATCGGCCTGACTGCCTTCCTGACCGTCGTCGACCTCTTCGCGACGCAGGCAATCCTCCCCTCGCTGACGCGTCATTACGGCGTCACGCCCGCGGCGATGGGCTTTGCGGTCAACGCCAGCACCTTCGGCATGGCCGTCGCAAGCCTCGTTGTCGGCTTGCTCAGCCCGCATATCAACCGCCGGACCGGAATCCTGCTCAGCCTCATGCTGCTGGCAATCCCGACGAGCCTGCTGGCGTCCGCGCCAAATCTCACCGTCTTCACCGCCTTGCGGGTCGCGCAAGGCCTGTGCATGGCATCCGCCTTCGCACTGACGCTCGCCCATCTTGGCGAGCAATGCGGCCCCTTGGACGCCGGTAGCGCGTTTGCCGCCTACATCACCGGAAACGTCGCCAGCAATCTGATCGGCCGGCTGATCTCCGCGGCGGTCGCCGACGGCCTTGGCCTCGCCTGGAACTTCTATTTCTTTGCCGCCCTTAATCTGGCCGGCGCCGTGCTCGTCCATTTCACCATCAAGCACGTGCAACCGATGCATGCGATGATGCCGCCGAGATCACCGCTGGCGGCCATGATCGCGCATTGGCGCGATCCGCGGCTGCGCGCCGCCTTCGGCATCGGCTTCTGCATCCTGTTCGCCTTCATCGGCACCTTCACGTTCGTCAATTTCGTTCTGGTTCGGCCGCCGCTGTCACTCGGCATGATGGACCTCGGCCTGGTCTACTTCGTCTTCCTGCCGTCGGTCGTCACGACGTTGCTGGCTGGTCGGGTCGCATCGCGCCTGGGAACACGTACGACGATATGGGCAGCGCTCGCGGTCGCCGGCGTCGGCTTGCCGCTGATGCTTTCGGCTCGTCTCGGCGAAGTGCTGACCGGAATGGTTCTGCTCGGCGTCGGAACCTTTTTCGCCCAAGCCGCGACCACCGGCTTCGTCGGCCAGACTGCGGACGACAACCGCGGCGTTGCCAGCGGCACCTATCTTGCGTGTTATTTCTGTGGCGGGCTGGTCGGTACGGCGGTGCTCGGACGTCTGTTCGACGCCTTCGGCTGGCATGCCTGTGTCACGGGGGTCGGGGTGGCGCTCGCCGCGGCTGCCCTGCTCACCTTCGCCTTGAAGCGCTAGCGCTTCGCCGGCGCTTCCCGCGGCGGCGGGTCGTCGTCGGCAATCGCCCGCCAGGCGGCGCCGTCGAGATCGTCGTATTGGCCGCTGCGGAGCGACCAGAGGAAGGCCGCGAGGCCGGCAAGGCCGAGCATCAGAGCGAGCGGCACCAAAATGACCAGGATCTCCATCACGCGATCTCCCGCGAGGCGCCGCGGGCGCGTAGCGAATTCAGCATCACCAGGATCGAGGATCCGCTCATGGCGGCCGCGGCAATCAGGGGCGTCACCACGCCGCTGATCGCGACCGGCACGGCCAGCACATTGTAACCGATTGCCAGCCAGACGTTCTGCCGCATCAGATGCAGCGCCTTGCGCGCGGAATCGATCGCGGTCACGACCGGCGCCAGCGGCCGGCCGAGGAAGACGAGATCGGCGGTGGCCTGGCTCAGATGCGCAGCCGAGATCGGCGACATCGAGACATGGGCTGCCGCGAGCGACGGCGCGTCGTTCATGCCGTCGCCGACCATCAGCACCTTTGTGCCGCGCCGCTTCAATTCCTCGATCCGCGCGATCTTGTCGGCCGGCGTGACGCCGGCGCGCCATTCGGCGATGCCCAGCGCATGGGCCGCCGCAATCACCGCGGGCTCCCGGTCGCCGGAGAGAATCTCGATGCCGATGTGACGATCCTTCAGCGCCGCGATCACGGCCTGCGCATCCGGACGCAGACCCTGACGCACCGAGAGGATGAACTTTTCGCTGCCCTTGCTGAAGGCTACGATAGAGGCGTCGGGATCGAGCGTGACGCTGCCGATCAACGCCTCAGCGCCGCAGAAAGACGGACGGCCGAGGCGGAACTCAACGCCATCGACCACAGCGCACACACCCTGCCCGGCTTCCTCGACCGCGCCCACGATCGGCGATCTTGCGTCCGCGGCCTGCGCGACCGCAGCGGCGACGGGATGATGGCTCGACAGCGCGAGGCGGCCGGCGAGTTGAAAAATATTGGCGGGGATATCGGCCGCATTGGTCACGTCGAGATCGGGCAGCGTCAGCGTTCCGGTCTTGTCGAAGATGACGTGGTCGGCTTCGGCGAGACGCTCGATGGCATCGCCGGAATTGAGCAGCACACCCGCTTTGAACATCGCGCCCGAAGCCACCGTCTGCACGGTGGGGATCGCGAGCCCGAGTGCGCAGGGACAGGTGATGATCAGAACCGCAACGCCGGTGACGATCGCATCGTGCCAAGTCGCGCCCGCGATGACCCAGCCCAGAATGGTGACCAGCGCGGTCGCATGCACCACCGGCGCATAGAGCCGCGAGGCGCGATCGGCGAGCCGCACGTAGCGCGAGCGGGCCTGCAGAGCGTTGTCGAGGAGACGGGTGATCTCGGCCAGCAGCGTTGCCTCCGACGCGGCCGAGACCCGCACCCGCAGCGTGCCGGAGATGTTCATCGAGCCCGCATAGACCGGCGTGCCCTGCTCGGCCGTGACATAGAGCGTCTCGCCCGTGATCAGGCTCTGGTCGATATCGGAACGCCCCTCGATCACGGTGCCGTCGACAGCGCAGCGCTCGCCGGGCCGCAGCAGCACGATGTCGCCGGGATGGATCGCGGCGACCGGCACCTGCGAGATCTCATCAGGCCCGACGAATTTTGCCGCGGTCTCCGCCTTGAGCGCCGCGAGATTGCCGGCGACCGCGCGGGTCCGCCGCCGCATGTTCTGGTCGAGGAAACGGCCGACCAGCAGGAACGTGAGCAGCATGATCGCGGCGTCGAAATAAGCGTGCTCGGCGTGATGGATGGTCTCGACCACGGACATGCCGAGCGCGAGACACACGCCGATCGAGATCGGCACATCCATGTTTGTCGTCTTGTTCGACAGCGCGCGCCAGGCCGAGCGGAAGAACGGCTGGCCGGCATAGGCTGCCGCCGGAAGCGCGATCAGCGCCGACAGCCAGTGGAAGAAGTCGCGCTGCTCGGGCAGCATGTCCGAGACATTGCCCGACCACACCGGGATCGACAGCATCATCACGTTCATGGTGGCGAACGCAGCGACGCCGAGGCAGCGCAGCAGGAAGCGCGATTCCGCGACCTCGGTCGCCTCCGCACTCTCGGTCTCGTAAGGATAGGCCTTGTAGCCGAGCTCCTCGAGCCGATCGATGAGGCTGATAGGATCGAGCGCACCCTCTTTCCATTCCAGCGCGACGCGGCGGTCGGTGAGATTCACGCGCGCCAGCGTGACATCGGGGATGGCGGAGAGACCGCGCTCGATCTTGGCCATGCAGCCGGCACAGTGAACGCCCTCGACCGCGAGATCGATGTGCTGCAGGCCCGCACCCGCGGCGCGGACGTAGTGGGAGAAATCGCGCGTCACCTGCATGGGAGACCTTCAGTTCAGGATCACACGGTTGCGCGACAGGAATACGCGCTCACCCTTGGCATCGCCCTCGATGACGAGATCCCACTGGCCCGGCGCGACGGACGCGGCATTGCCACGATAGATGCCGATGCCGGCCTCTGCGAGCTCGATCGCGAGGTCGGCGCGCTTGTCGGTCGGCCGCTCCAGGCGGCCTGCGAATTTCAATCCGGTCACCGGCTGGCCCGCCGCGTCGCGCGCCTCGACCTGAAGCACGGCATTGCCATCGGCGCGCCGCTCGATATGCGCACTGACCTTCCATTTGCGCGTGGCCTGGTCCTGCGCCGCCGAGATCTCGCGGTCGTAGGCAAGGCCCGCGGCATAGGGGCTGTCGACGTCGGTGCCCGGCAGCGTTGCGATCGCGAGCTTCATCATGGTGACGTTGACGCCAATCACGATACCGAAGAAGGCGACCAGCATCAGGAACACCTTTGTTCCGGTCAGCGGCTTGATGGCCATGGCGGTCTCCTGATCTTACGGCGCGACGAAATTATCGGTGGTGGTGGCGACCTCACCGAGCCCGATGTCGGTGACATGGAAACGCACCGGGATCGACTTCTCCGGATTGCTGTCGGCAGGCGCCGTGACGAGCAGGCGCAGTTCGCTGGTGCTATCGCGCGGGATCACGATCATCGGCCGGTCCGGCGTCACGGAATCCGCGCCGACGACATGCGTGGTCAGATTGACCGGGCCGTCTGCGTCGATCGCGACGACGCGGTCGTAGCCGCTCTTGTTGAGCAGCCGCACCGTATAGGCGTTGCGGATCGAGCCGTCGCTGAGCTTGACCGCGACCGGGTTGCGGTCGTGCAGCACGTTGACGTCGAGCAGACTGCGGGTCGCCAGCGTGTAGAGCATGATGCCACCGACGGCTGCGATGATCGCACTGTAGGCGACGGTGCGGGCGCGGACGATGCGATAGATCGGCGCTTTGCCTTCCTGGCGGCGCTGGATGTTGATGTCGTTGTCATAGCCGATCAGCCGCTTCGGCCGGCCGATCTTGGTCATGACGTTGTCGCAGGCGTCGATGCAGAGCCCGCACTGGATGCATTCGAGCTGCGATCCGTTGCGAATGTCGATGCCGGTCGGACAGACCGCGACGCATTGATAGCAGTCGACGCAGTCGCCGACATGTTCGCCGAGCGCGCGCAGCTCAGCGGCCTTCTTCACCGAAGTGCGCTTCTCGCCGCGGTCATAGCGATAGGTGACGTTGAGCGCCCATTCGTCGGTGAGCGCCGCCTGGATGCGCGGCCAGGGACACATATAGGTGCAGACCTGCTCGCGCATGAAGCCGGCGAGCACATAGGTGGTCGCCGTCAGGATGCCGATCCAGATATAGGCGATCATCGGCGCCTGGAAGGTCAGAAGCTCCTTCACCAGCGTCGGCGCATCGTTGAAATAGAGCACCCAGGCGCCGCCGGTCCACCACGCGATCATCAGCCAGATCGAATGCTTCAGGGCGATCTCGGAGACGCGCTTGAGCGTCAGCGCGCCGCCCGACTTGTCCTTGCGCATCCGCTCGCGGCGGTCGCCTTCGACGAAGCGTTCGACGGCGTAGAACAAATCGGTCCAGACCGTCTGCGGGCAGAGGTAACCGCACCAGATGCGGCCGCCGACCGAGTTCATCAGGAACAAGGCCACCGCAGCGACGATCAGCAGACCGGTGAAATAGTAGATCTCCTGCGGCCACAGCTCGATGAAGAAGAAATAGAAGCGGCTGTTGGGAAGATCGATCAGCACCGCCTGGCTGGGCGCGCCAAGGCCGCGGTTCCAGCGCACGAAGGGCAGGAAGTAGTAGACGCCGAGGCAGAACGCCATCAGGCCCCATTTGATCCGGCGGAAGGTGCCGGAGATGCTCTGGGGATACACCTTCTTCTGGGCCACATAGAGCGGCCCGTTATCGTCGTCCGATGTGAGCTCGTTCGTGTTCACGGTCTTGTTCATCGCGTTAGAACTTCTCGAAAGGTGCGATTAAACCTAGACCCGACGCCGCCGCGTCGATTGATCCAGCTCAAGCGGGGGCAGTTTTGTTTGGAGGTGCGTTGCCGTCGATCGAACTCCATTCGACTTCAATCCCTCGCCGCTCTACTTGCCACCGCCCAGTGAGTGGACGTAGACCGCCATGGCCTTGATGGTCGAAGGATCGAGCCGCCCTTCCCAGGCCGGCATGACGCCGGCGCGGCCCTGGCTGATGGTCTCGATCAGGGTCGCCTCGTCCGAGCCGTAAAGCCAGATCTTGTCGGTCAAATTGGCGGCGCCGAGCTCCTGATTGCCCTTGCCGCCGTCGGCGTGACAGGCGGCGCAATTGTCCGCAAAGATCTTCTCGCCCTTGGCGGCGTCATAACCTTTCCGGGTCGAGAGGCCAGACAGCGAGCGCACGTAATTGGCAACCGTGACGATCTCGTCGCCCTTCAGCACGCCGTCCTTGCCAAAGGCCAGCATCTGGCCCTCATGCGTCTTGGCGTGGCCAGAGCGTGCGCCGAACTGGATGGTCTGCAAGATCTGGTCGAGCGTGCCGCCCCACAGCCAGTCGTCGTCGTTCAGGTTCGGAAAGCCCTTGGCGCCGGCCGCGCCGGAGCCGTGGCACGGCGCGCAATTGTCGCCGAACACGGTCTTGCCCTTGGCGCGGGCGAGCGCCAGCAGGGCAGGATCTTTCTCGATGTCGGCGAGCGAGGCCGCGCCCAGCGCCGCCATCTTGTCACCCCGGATCTTGTCGAGATTGGCAAGTTCGAGCGCGACGTCGGCGCGCGACGAGTAGCCGAACAGGCCCGTCGTATTGCTGGAGATCAGCGGCCAGGCCGGATAGACGATCCAGTAGCCGATCGCCCAGACGATGGTGAGGTAGAAGCAGATCACCCACCAGCGCGGCAGCGGCGTGTTGAGCTCCTTGATGCCGTCCCACTCGTGTCCGGTCGTGGCCCTGCCGGTGACGGAATCGATTTCGCTATGATCGGTCATGATCTCTTACTCCTCCCGCAGCGGCAGGCTGGCCGCTTCGTCGAACGCGGCCTTGTTGCGGGGCCAAAACGCGTAGGCGATGATCGCGAGAAAGATCGCGACGAACACCGGCGTCCAGATTGTGGTCACGAGACCGGACGCGAGATTGTCGAGTGTCAGGATGGCTTTCATCGGTGATGCCTTCTCAGCGAAGATTGGCTTTCTCGTTGTAGAGCTTGAAGTCGACCAGCGTGCCGAGCATCTGCAGGTACGCGATCAGCGCGTCCATCTCGGTCGGCGTTCCGGTCTTGCCATCGAAATTGCGCACGACGGCCTTGGCGTAGCGCTTGGTGAATGCGTCGGTGCCGGCATTGTCCGGATCGGCCTGGGCCTTCATGTCGGCGGCCGCGCTGGCGATCTGGTCGTCGGTATAGGGAACGCCGACGGTCCGCAGCGTGCGCATATGGTCGGCGATCGTGTCCGGATCGACCTCGGTACGGGCCAGGAAGGGATAGCCCGGCATCACCGATTGCGGCACGATCGCGCGCGGGTTGGTCAGATGGGTGACGTGCCAGTCGTCGGAATACTTTGCGCCGACGCGGGCGAGATCGGGACCGGTGCGCTTCGAGCCCCACTGGAACGGATGGTCGAACATGCTCTCGGCGGCGAGCGAGAAGTGGCCGTAACGCTCGACCTCGTCGCGCAAGGGACGGATCATCTGCGAATGGCAGAGATAGCAGCCTTCGCGGACGTAGATATTGCGGCCGGCGAGCTCCAGCGGCGTATAGGGCCTGACGCCGTCGACCACCTCGATCGTGCTCTTGAGGTAGAACAGCGGCGTGATCTCGACGAGACCACCGATCGCGATCACCAGCAAAATGCCGACGACCAGGATGATCGAGTTCTTTTCGAAGATTTGGTGGCGTGTCCAGAACGACATGGGAAGCTCCTCATTCCGCCGGCTGAAGAGCGACGGGCATCTGGACTTCCTGCTCGCCGACGCGAACGGTCATCCAGAGGTTAAAGGCCATGATCAGCGCGCCGATCAGGAACAGAGCACCGCCGGCGGCGCGGATGACGTAGAAGGGATGCATCGCCTCGACGGTCTCGATGAAGGAATATTCGAGGAAGCCGAGCGAGGTGTAGGCGCGCCACATCAGGCCCTGGAGGATGCCCGACACCCACATCGCCGAGATGTAGAGAACGATGCCGAGGGTAGCGATCCAGAAGTGCCAGTTGACGAGCTTCAGGCTGTAGAGCCCCTTGCGATTCCACACCCACGGCACCAGGCAGTACAGCGCGCCGAAGGAAACGAAGCCGACCCAGCCGAGCGCGCCGGAATGCACGTGGCCGATGGTCCAGTCGGTGTAGTGGCTGAGCGAATTGACCACCTTGATCGACATCATCGGCCCCTCGAAGGTCGACATGCCGTAGAAGGCAACGGAGACGACGAGCATGCGCAGCACGGGATCGGTGCGCAGCTTGTCCCAGGCGCCGGACAGCGTCATCAGGCCGTTGATCATGCCGCCCCAGGAGGGCATCCACAGCATGATCGAGAAGGTCATGCCGAGCGTCTGCGTCCAGTCGGGCAGCGCCGTGTAGTGCAGATGGTGCGGGCCGGCCCAGATGTAGAGGAAGATCAGCGCCCAGAAATGGATGATCGACAGCCGGTAGGAATAAATCGGCCGTTCTGCGCGCTTCGGAATGAAGTAGTACATGATGGCAAGGAAGCCGGCGGTCAGGAAGAAGCCGACCGCGTTATGGCCGTACCACCATTGGAACATGGCATCCTGGATGCCGCCCCAGGCGATGTAGGATTTCGAGCCGAAGAACGACACCGGCAGCGCGGGATTGTTGCCGAGATGCAGAACCGCGATCGTCACGATGAAGGCGAGATAGAACCAGTTCGCGACGAAGATGTGCGGTTCCCTGCGCTTGATGATGGTGCCGAGGAAGACCAGCAGATAGGTGACCCAGACGATGGTCAGCCAGAGGTCGGCGTACCATTCCGGCTCGGCATATTCCTTCGACTGCGTGACGCCGAGCAGATAGCCGGTGCCGGCGATCAGTATGAAATAATTGTAGCCGAGCACGACGAACCAGGGCGCGAGATCGCCGGCAAGCCGCGCGCGGCAGGACTTCTGCACGACATAGAAGGACGTCGCGATCAAAACGTTACCGCCGAAGGCGAAGATCACCGCGGAGGTGTGCAGCGGCCGCAGCCGGCCGAATTGAATCCAGGGCAGGTCGAAGTTCAGCGCGGGCCAGGCCAGCTGCGAGGCGATGATGAGCCCGACCAGGAAGCCCGCGATGCCCCAGAACATCGCCATAAAGGAGGAGAACTTGATCGGGCCCATGTTGTAGTTGGGACGACCATTGATCTCCGCGGGCGGCAGCGCCGCCGGGCGATCGTAGTAGCGGTTGATGATGAAGAACACTACGGCCAGGCTCGCCGCCGCGCTCAGCCCGGCGTGGAATGCGAACGGCGCGTCGAGCGCCTTGGCCGAGGCGATCAGGCACAGGAAGGCAGCGACCGCGAAGATGAGCGCCAGGCCGCTTTCACCTGTTGTCATGGTCTTGGAGATGGAGGGCTGGGGCATCGCGGATTCTCTCTGAAAGAACACGCCGCCAGAAACCACATTCACCCTCGCGAGGAATTGATTGAAATCAAGATAGATGGATTTCTGTCCATGTGAGGCTGCTGCCGATCGGCAGGCGATATCAATCGCTTGGGCGCAGTGCCAACCGCGCGACGCGTCGCCGCCTCCGTGAAATCACGGAGCCAGGGCGCACAGAATTCAAGGAAGATTCGTCAGTCGCTCGCGGTCGCCTTGAGCGCGGCGATGACGTCCTCGCGTGCGACGATTCCGACCAGCTTCTGGGCCCTGTCGAGCACGATGATGCTCCGGATGCGGTGCTCGACCATGATCTGGAGCACGCGTGTCAGTCGCGTGTCGGGGCTGACATAGATGAACTCCGGCGTCATGACGTCGCCGACCTTGCGGCTCATCAGGTCGTGATAGCGCGGCAGCATCTGGCTCGGCGTGAAGGCAAAGCACTTCAGGATGTCGAATTTGGTGACGATGCCGACGACGTACCCGTCGTCCGCGACAGGATAGGAGTTGAAATCGTCCTGCTCGAACATCTCGCTGAGCGCGAGCAAGTCGAGGTCGCGCGTCACCGTCCTGACGCCGCGCGTCATGTAGTCGTCGACGGTCTGCTCAAGGAATTTGTACACGGCGCGTCCTCATCGATTCATTGTCTTGCCGGGCCCTCAGTGCGACAGCAGCACGCAGCGGGCGGTTTGCGTGACCAGGTATTGGGTGACGCCGCCGAGGATCAGCTCGCGGAAGCGGGAATGACCGTAGGCGCCGGCGACGATCAGGCCGGCGCCGACATCGCCGGCAACCCTCTCCAATTGCGCGGCGGCGGTCTCACTGCCCGTGGCTTCCGCCGCGCGCGCCGTCGCGGTGACGCCGTGGCGGGCAAGCCAGGCAGCCACGTCGCTGACATGTGCCATAACGGCCGAACGGTCGTCATCCACTTCCGGGATCTCGACGATGGCGACGTCCTTCGCCTTGCGCAGCATCGGCAGTGCGTCGGCCACGGCCCGCCGCGCCTCCGGCGTGTCCTTCCAGGCCACCAGCACGCTGCGCAGATCGAGCCAGTTGATCCGATCAGGCACGACCAGAAGCGGCCGGCCAATCTGCATCACCAAATCCCTGGAGCTTACCAGCGAAAAGGCATCGGAGAAGGCCGGGCTCTGCCCGCCGCTGACGACGATGTCGGCGCAACGCGCCTGCGCCAAGACGAATCGCGCCGGAAAATCCGTGGCGCCGCGCCATTCAACGCGCCCGCCGCGAGTCCTGGTCGCGCCGCGGAATTCCGCCTCCAGATCGGCGAGGCACCGCTTGACGGAGGCCTCCTCCTGATCAATCAGGCGCTGAGCCGCGGCACCATCGGTGAAATAAAGCGGCGGGGCGAACTTCGCGGCGGCGACCCCGACAAGTGCGGCCTCGAATCGTTCGGCAAGCTCACCCGCGACCTGAAGGCGCGCATTGTTGGGCTGATTCAGCGCCAGGCTGACCATCACGGTCATGTATGTCATCGGAAGCCTCCAGTGCATTCTCTTTGACCAAAATGTACGCCCGCCCTTCATTCCTGGAGATGAGATAGATCAAGAGCGCGCCAATGCCCCGCCCTCCGGCCGGCGACGGAACTTGCCTCCGGCCCGGGCTTGGGCGACATTGCGGCAGCGGTAATGGCGTCAGGGGCCACCGCGTCAGGATTTTAGGAGCATCGCTTGTCGCCGACCCGCGTAACGCATCCCCAAGATGACGGTCGTGGCGAGCATTTCCGGGTTCGAATCGAGGGGTTCGGCGTCGGCACCTGGGATCTTGATCTCACGACGCGCGAGCTGGAATGGTCGGAAACCGCGCGGATGCTGCTCGGTGTCGAGCCGGGCCAGCCGGCGAGCTACGACCTCTTCCTGTCACGTCTCGAGCCCGAGGACCGCGAACGCGTCGAGACGGCGATCGACCGGGTCGGCAAGCGTGGCGGCGGCTTCGACGTCTCTTTCAGGATTGCCGGGACGTCCGAGCGGGGCAAATGGATCAGGGCCCGCGCCGGTCTGATCCGGGATGATGCCGGCGTCGCGCGCCATCTCAGCGGAATCTTCCTCGATATCAACGAGGAGAAGCAGGTCGAGGAAGCGCTGCGCACGCGCGAGACCCACCTCCGCTCCATCCTTCACACCATTCCCGACGCCATGATCGTCATCGATGGTCGCGGCATCATGCAGCTGTTCAGCACGGCCGCCGAGCGCCTGTTCGGCTGGTCCGAGCAGGAAGCGATCGGCCAGAACGTCAGCATCCTGATGCCGGAGCCGGACCGCACCCGACACGACAGCTACATCGCGCGCTACCGCTCGACGAACGATCCGCACATCATCGGCATCGGCCGCATCGTCACCGGCAGGCGCCGCGACGGGACCACTTTCCCGATGCATTTGTCGATCGGCGAGATGCAGTCGGGCGGAGAGCCCTATTTCACCGGCTTCGTCCGCGACCTCACCGAGCACCAGCAGACCCAGGCGAGGCTGCAGGAATTGCAGTCCGAGCTCGTCCATGTGTCTCGGCTGACCGCGATGGGCGAGATGGCCTCCGCGCTCGCCCACGAGATCAACCAGCCGCTGGCGGCGATCAGCAACTACATGAAGGGGTCGCGGCGGCTGCTCGCCGGCAGCGCCGATCCGAATCTGGCGAAGATCGAAAGCGCGCTCGATCGTGCCTCGGAACAGGCGCTCCGCGCCGGGCAGATCATCCGGCGTTTGCGCGACTTCGTCTCCCGCGGCGAATCCGAGAAGCGAGTCGAAAGCCTGTCGAAGCTGATCGAGGAGGCCGGCGCGCTCGGCCTTGCCGGCGCGCGCGAGCAGAACGTGCAGCTCCGCTTCAATCTCGATCCGGACGTCGACCTCGTCCTCGCCGACCGGGTGCAGATCCAGCAGGTGCTGGTCAATCTGTTCCGCAACGCGCTGGAAGCGATGGCGCAGTCGCCGCGGCGCGAGCTCGTCGTCACCAATGCCCGCATCGGTGACGACATGATCGAGGTCGAGGTGTCGGACACCGGCTCCGGCTTCAAGGACGACGTCATTCCAAACCTGTTTCAGACCTTCTTCACCACCAAGGAGACCGGCATGGGCGTGGGATTGTCGATCAGCCGCTCGATCATTGAAGCTCACGGCGGCCGCATGGTGGCCGAGAGCAACGCATCGGGCGGCGCGACATTCCGCTTCACTTTGCCGGCAGCCGATGAGACCTGAGCAATGACGACCAAGGGACATGTTTACGTCATCGACGACGACGAGGCGATGCGGGACTCGCTCAACTTCCTGCTGGATTCCGCAGGATTCGGCGTCAATTTGTTCGAGAACGCGCAAAGCTTTCTCGACGCCCTGCCCGGCCTCGCCTTCGGCTGCGTCGTCTCCGACATCAGGATGCCGGGCCTCGACGGCATCGAGCTGTTGAAGCGGATGAAGGCACAGCACTCACGGTTTCCGATCCTGATCATGACCGGCCATGGCGACGTGCCGCTCGCGGTGGAGGCGATGAAGCTCGGCGCCGTCGACTTCCTGGAAAAGCCGTTCGAGGACGACCGCCTCACTGCCATGATCGAGACCGCCATCCGCCAGGCGGAGCCGGCGGCCAAGAGCGAGGCCATCGCCCAGGACATCGCCGCCCGCGTTGCCTCCTTGAGCCCGAGGGAGCGCCAGGTCATGGAAGGTCTGGTCGCCGGCCTCTCCAACAAGCTGATCGCCCGCGACTACGACATCAGCCCGCGCACCATCGAGGTCTACCGGGCCAATGTCATGACCAAGATGCAGGCCAACAGCCTGTCGGAACTGGTGCGGCTGGCGATGCGGGCCGGCATGCTCAACGATTGAGGCAGCTCAGGTTGAGGCAAGTCAAAACAGCCCCTTCCGCCTGTGCTAGGCGATCAAAATGATCGAAATCGGCTCGGAGCATCAGCGGTCGCCAAAGGCATCACCCGCACAGCCCATCGTCTACGTTGTCGACGACGATGACGCCGTGCTGGGGTCATTGCGCTTCCTGCTGGAAACTGACGGCTTCGCGGTGCGGACCTTCCGGAACGCCACGGCGCTGCTCAACGCGACGGGCCTGCCCGGCGCGGACTGCTACGTCATCGATTACAAGATGCCCGGTATCAACGGCATCGAGCTCGCTGGCCGGCTGCGCCAGTCCGATCGTGACACCCCGGTGATCCTGATCACCGGCTATCCCGACGGGAATATATCGGCCCGAGCGGTGGCGGCGGGCGTGAGAGAGGTAATTTTGAAGCCGCTTCTCGACGAAAATCTGGTCAAACGCATCCGCCGCGCCATCCAGGATCGGCCGCGAGCGTGACCTACGGGATTCTACGTAGGTAACCCCCCTTAAGATATCTCGCGAAATTTTCGAAGCACCCGATACCGCGTAGGAAAGCGTCATCACAACGGAGATGGCGCAGATGCTGACCCAGACGCTCAACACCCACGCGATCAACACGCAAGTTCGTGGCAAGATTGCCCCGGCCCATCCCGTCACCGACCAGTTCGGTGCGATCACCGGCCATGTCGGCCTGGTCGCCACCGAGTTCTCCTACCGCAAGGACGAGGAGATCTACGGCGATGACGAGCCGGCGGAATATGTCTACCAGGTCGTCTCTGGCGCGGTTCGCAGCTACAAGCTGCTCTCCGACGGCCGCCGCCAGATCGGCGCCTTCCATCTTCCCGGCGACGTGTTCGGCCTCGAATCTGGCGCCACCCATCGCCTCGCCGCTGAAGCCATCATCGACACCAATGTCCGCCTGGTGAAGCGCGCGAGCCTCGAGAAGGCCGCCGGCACCGACGTGCTGGTCGCCCGCAAGCTCTGGGCCATGACCGCAGGCGAACTGCGCCACGCCGAGGACCACATGCTGCTGCTCGGCCGCAAGACCGCGATGGAGCGGGTCGCGACCTTCCTGCTCGAAATGGACCGCCGCCTCGCCGTTGCCGGCATGATGGCGCTGCCGATGTGCCGGCGCGACATCGGCGACTATCTTGGCCTGACGCTCGAGACCGTGTCGCGCGCGCTGTCTCAGCTTCACGTCCAGGGCATTTTGGGCTTCTCGGGTGCCCGCCAGATCGTGCTGCGCAACCGTCAGCGCCTGCACAATCTCGACGCCTGATCGTTTTGTCTTCCCCATCCACCGTGGCCGGCTGACTCCGTTCAGCCGGCCATTTCTTTTGCCGTGACTCCAATGTGCCGGGTCTCCGGCATCACGAAGAGGATCAGCAAAAGCCCTGTCGCCGCAATGCTCGCCAGCCCGAAGAAAGCGGTGGCATTGCCGAACTTGTCACTGACATAACCGCCAAGCACGGTGCTCAAGGCCGCGCCGATGCCGGTCGCAGTGCCGACGATGCCCTGTGCCAGATTGAAGTGCCCGCTGCCGAAGGCAACGTCGGCCACGATCAACGGAATCATCACCGCGAACACCGCGGCCGTAAAACCGTCGAACACCTGCACCGCGACCAGCAGATAGGGATCGCGCACGGTCGCGAACAGCAGACCGCGGATCGTCAGCGCGCCGAACCCAATCAGCAGCAGCGGACGCCGGCCCCAGAGCTGCGCCTTGCGCCCGACCGTCGGCGACAGCAGCGCCACGATCGCCTGCGGCACGACAATGCAGAACGCAACCAGGACCGTGGCCCATTGGCTCGATCGCGCCGTCACCGCACTTGCCATCAGCGGCATCATCGAGGCGTTGGCGAGCTGCAACAGCAGCACGCTCAGCGCAAAGACGATAAGCGGCTTCTGCCGGATCAGATGCCAGAGATTGGTGTCGCCGCGATCTTGCGCTTCGCGCGGCATCTCGCCATGGCAGCGCGCGATATCGACTTCCTCCTCGCGGATGCGCGACAGCGCGATCAGGGTCGGGATCGCGAGCAGGAAGGTGACCAGGAACACCGAGCGGCTCGACAGGAGATAGCCAGCCGTGCCCATCACGGCAGCCGCGACGCCGTTGCCAAGCGAGGCAAAGCGTGCGTTACGGCCGAGCCGTTCACCGATCTTGAGCGGACCGACCAGACCCAGGCTGATCGCCGCAATCGCCGGCCCCAGCACGCAACTCGCCGCCGCATGCAAGGTCGCCGCGGCGATCACGACGGGGAAGATCGGCATCGCGGCATAGGCGAGCGCGCAGCAGCCGATGGTCGCGATCGCAAGTGCCGCGACCAGCCGCTCGGACTTCGCGGCGTCGATGATGGCGCCGCCCGGCATCTGGCCGATCAGCCCGACGATGCCGCCGATCGACAGCACGAGGCCGATCTCGACCTGAGTCCATTTCTGCGTCGTCAGATAGACTGCGATGAAGGGGCCGAAGCCGGTCTGCACGTCGGCGAGGAAGAAGATGAACCAGTCGAGGCCGCGCAGGCTCCGGCGCGACGGCGCCGGAATGCCCGCAGGCAAAGGCAAGGCGACGTCGTCCCGCTCAACGCGTCCCTCGCGATCTGCATGGTTCGGCTTCCTCGACAACAGCACAGGCAGCCATCCCTCCCCGCGCCTCACTGAACCGCTTGTAGCGGTTGCAGGCTGCCGGATGCGCCGAGCACGACCATCGGCGTGTCTTCCTTGTATTCCGGTGCGGCCGCGACCTGCGCCTTGGTCAATTCGAGTGTGATGCTGTCCTTCTTGTTGGCAATCTTTCCGAACCGCATCGCGTTCCAGTCGACCACGATCTTGCGGCTGCCGACGCCAAGGAAGCCGCCGAAGTCGATCACGGCGGCGCGCACATGGCCGGTGCGGTCGACGATGACATCAACGATATGGCCCATGTCCTCGTCCGCCGCACTGCGCACGTCGCGCCCGAGCACGCCATGGGCGTCGCTGGCACCGATGATGGTCACCGACGGCGGCGGTGCGGCATCCTTCGGCGTCACGGGGACCACGGAAGCCGGCGGCTGCACCGTCGGTGGCGCTTTCGCTTCGTTTGTGGCCGCGGGCAACTCCTCCGCGGCACGCGATACGGCAACCGTCAATCCCGCGAGGATCGCCACGCTCAGGATCAACCATCCGGCGGTACGCATGAAACCTCCTTGCCGGCGCCGCTAACGCGCCAGCACGATCGACACCTGGATCTGGCCGCGCGTCCGCAGCACCTCCAGCGCGACGTCGTCGCCGTGGCGGCTGACGCGCAGATCGACGCTGGACGCCCCCAGCCGCAGGTCGCGCAGGATGATCTCGTTCAAAAACGCCGGGAGATGCGGATTGCGCAGTCGGATTTCTCCGCGTCCGACATCGAACTCGATGCCCAGCGCCGCCTCCAGGAGCGTGAACGGCGTCGCGCTGGCCCAGGCCTGCGGTGCGCAGGCGACCGGATAGAGTGTCGGACCGCGGCGTCTCTCGCGGCGGAAGCCGCAGAACAACTCCGGCAGCCGGCGCAGATCCATGTAGGTCGCGGCATCGAACAGGCCCTTGAACACGTGCGCGACCGCGTGCTTGAGGCCGTAATGCGCGAGCCCGAGCGCGATCAGCGCATTGTCGTGCGGCCAGATCGATCCGTCGTGATACGACATCGGATTGTAGCGTACCTCGCCGCGCGCTACGGTGCGGATGCCCCAGCCCGAGAAGAAGTGCGGCCGCATCAGGTCGGCGGCAACGAGCCGGGCGCGGTCCTCGCGGATCATGCCGCTGAACAGCACCTGGCCCGCATTCGAGGTACGGACCTCGCATCGCTGCTTCTTGCCGTCGAGCGCGAGCGCATAGGTGCCGAGTTCCTCACACCAGAATGCCTTTTCGAAGCGCTCGGCCAGCGCCGTGGCTTCCGCATCGAGCTTCTTGGCGAGGTCAGGCTTGCCGAGCCGCAGTGCGCATCGCGCGGCGAGCTGTTTTGCGGCGTAGACATAGCCCTGGACCTCGGCGAGCGCGATGTTGCCCTCCGCGAGCTTGCCGTCGGCATGGAAGATCGCGTCGAAAGAGTCCTTCCATCCCTGATTGGCGAGCCCCTTCTCGGTGGCGCGCTGGTATTCGACAAAGCCGTCCTGATCGGGGTCGCCGGGACCGTCGATCCAGGCAAGTCCGGCCTCGATCGCGGGCCACAGTTCGACCAACGTCTTCTCGTCGCCGGTGCGCTCGAAATAGCGGCCGGCAAGCAGGACGAACAACGCGGTCGAATCCACGCTGCCGTAATATTGCGAGAACGGCACTTCGCGCAGCGCCGCCATCTCGCCGCCGCGCATCTCGTGCAGTATCTTTCCCGGTGCGGCATCGGCCAGCGGATCGACCGCCTTGGCCTGGAAATGCGCGAGCCGCCGCAGCACGCCCTTCGCCACCCGCGGATCGACCCACAGCATCTGCAGCGCGGTGATTAGGCCGTCGCGGCCGAACGTCGTCGAATACCAGGGAATGCCGGCATAGGGATAGCGCCCCTGCGGCGTCTCCGTCATGAGCATGTTGAGGTCGGCCATGGCCTGGCACAGCACCTCGTTAAAAATGTTGTTGGAGGTCTCGATGCAGGCCGCGCCAATCGTCGACTGCCGCATCTCGCGGCGGTGGGCGAGCAGGCCCCGGAAGAACCGCGCCGGCTTCTCCGCGATCGGCCGGTTGCAGGATACGGCCATGAACAGCGATTTCGTCTCATGCGGATCGAGCTCGAGCTGCCAGGTCGCGGCATTCACCGAGAGCCGCGTCGGACGCGGATCGAAATGCAGCCCGGTGGTCCGCTCGGCATCGTCGAGGCCGCGATATTCGAACAGCACGTCGGTCGGCCCGAGCAGCTTGCTGGTGCCGGTCCCGCGGCGCGGCCGCCGCTCGCCGCGGACCTCGAACAGATCGGCGAAATCGCTGTCGAACAGCAACGTCAGCTCGAAGCTGGCGCGCTGCTCGCCGTGGTTCTGCAACCCGATGCGCTGATACGCCGTGCCGCGCCACAGGAAGATCGTGCGCACGATGTGCAGCAGGTCCTTTTGCAGCACAATGCGGCCCTGGCGATAGATGTCGGGATTGGTGAGGTCGACCGTCAGTCCCGAATTGTCATCGCGCAGATTCGACCCAAGCAAGAGCGGCTGGAGATCGTCGAGGACGAGTTCCAGCCGCGCCAGATAACGCGTGTCGTAGTTGAACAGGCCATCCGGCCCGCCGGCCGAGGCGCCGATGTCGCCATGGCTGTCCAGCACGATGAACGTGTCGTCGTGCTTGAGCGACCGCCGCGGACGCGCGGCGGGGCCCGTCATCGGGATATAGAACGCCTGCTCCGCGACGGTCTCTATCGTCTGCGACACCGAAATGATCTTGGTTGCGGCTTCGGCTGCCATGAGCTGCTCCCCTGCGGCTTGTTTCTCGAACGCGACCAACGCAAACGCAACTGTTGGGTTTACGCGGCGAACTTCGCGAGCCGGCTCATTTCCTGCGTCACCAGCTCACGGTACGGACCGTGGCCCTGCATCAGGCGGTCGGGCGCGCCGTCCTCGATGATCTTGCCATGCTTGAGCACGATCACCCGGTCGAAATTGCGCAGCGTCGCAAGGCGATGCGCGATCGCGATCACGGTGCGGCCGCGCATCAGCCGCGACAGCGCCTCGCGGATGGCTTCCTCGGACTCACTGTCGAGCGCGGCCGTCGCCTCGTCAAGCAGCAGGATCGGCGCGTCCTTCACGAAGGCGCGCGCGATCGCAATGCGTTGCCGCTGGCCGCCGGACATCTTGACGCCGCGGTCGCCGACCATGGTGTCGAGACCTTCCGGCAGGCTATCGATGAAATCGCAGCGCGCCGCGATCGCCGCGCGCAGCACCTCGTCATCGGTCGCATTCGGCCGGCCGTAGCGGATGTTCTCACGAATGGAGCGGTGGAACAACGAAATGTCCTGCGGCACCACGGAGATCGCCTCGCGCAAGCTCTGCTGCGTCACCATGGAGATGTCCTGACCGTCGACAGTTACGCTGCCCTCGTCGACATCGTAGAAGCGCTGCAGCAGCGTGAACAGTGTCGACTTTCCGCCGCCGGACTGGCCGACCAGGCCGACGCGCTGGCCGGGCTGGAGCCGCAGGCTGAATCGCTCAAAGATCTTCTCAGCCCCGGGATAGCCGAAGGTGACGTTGTTATAGGCGATCGCGACGCCAGTCTTGACCAGCGGTTCCGCCTCCGGGTGATCGCGTAGCTCGTGCGGCACCAGCAGCGTCGCAATCGCCTCGGTCAGGCGCGCGACGTGCTGGGTGACATCGACCAGGGCCACGGCGAGATCGCGCGTCGCACTGAGAATGGAGATGCCGAGGGTACAGACCAGCACGACGTCGCCGGTGGTCGCCTCGCCCTGCTGCCAGAGCGTGACGGCCCAGGCCATCAGCGCAACGGTCAAAAGCACGGTCACGCCGGCATGTAACAGCCGCAGCTTCTCCAGATAACGCAGGCTGCGGCTTCGCGCGGTGAGCTCCCGGTTGACGGTGGCATCGAACCGCTCGTGCTCATGGCCGATGCCGCAGAACGCCCTAACCAGCGGCATATTGCTGATGACGTCGATCATCTCGCCGTCCACGACGGCGGCCTTGTCGGCGAAATCGTCATGCAGCGGCTTGCCGGCCGCAGCCAGATGGAACATGGCGATCACCATGCCGCCGGCGATCACGGTAAGGCCGAGTGCCATATACGGGCTCACGGTTCCAATCAGCGCTATTGCCGCAATTGTGGCGATGCACGGCGGCAACACGTTCCAGACGAACATGTTCTCGACGGTGAACACCGCATTGGATGTGGCCGTAATGCGGCTGGTCAGCATGCCCGGCATGCGGTCCGAGAAATAGCTCGGCGCATGCCCGGTCAGATGACGAAATATGTCACGGCGTAAATCGCCCGTGACACGCACGAAGGTGAAGCTCGCCGTCCAGCTCGCGATCCGCCACAGAAAGTTGTCCGCCGCGATCAGCGACATGAGCAGAATGAATGCCAGCCATACGCTACCACCATGCGAGGTCCCCGCCGACAGACTGTCGACAAGAGATTTGACGCCGTATTGCGTGCCGACCGAGCAGGCGACGGCTGCAACGACGGCGCCCAGGATCACCAGATGCGACGCCAATCGACGCCGCAAATAGCGCAGGACAAAGGCAAATGGCCTGCGCGCGTATCCAGAAAGGTGATCCATGTGACACTCGACCCCGTCGTGATAATTCCAATTGTTCTTACTGGCCGATTGAACATCGACCGCTTCGCCTCGGTTCCGGGCACCGTCATCACGACATGCGGATGCGGACGATCTGCGAAGAGGTGATGGCAGCATCGAGACAGGCGCCAGATGTGTCCAATAAGTAACGTCTGTTGAACGGAACTTCGCAACTGCGGGAACGTTCCCTTGTCTGGCATTTGCCGGTGCCGATACGCTGGGGGTTTCAAAGTTCATGATCGCAGAGGAGATGGCGAGATGCGCATCGCGCAGGTAGCTCCGTTGACGGAGGCTGTTCCACCCAAGCTGTATGGCGGCACCGAGCGGGTGGTGCATTGGTTGACGGAAGAGTTGGTTGCCCTCGGACACGACGTCACACTGTTCGCTAGTGGCGATTCACAGACGTCGGCGAAGCTGGACGCGTTATGGCCGCGGGCGCTTCGCCTCGACGGTTCCGTGCGCGATCCCAACGCGCTGCACATGGTGCTCTTGGAGCGCGTGCGGCAAAAATGTGACGACGAGGAGTTCGACTTCCTCCACTTCCACCTCGATTATTATCCGTGGTCGCTGTTTTACCGGCAGCCGACACCGTTCCTGACCACGCTGCACGGCCGGCTCGATTTGCCGGAGCATCAGCCGGTGTTCAACATCTTCTCCAAGATGCCTGTCATCTCGATCTCGAACGCGCAGCGGCGACCGGTGCCGCAGGCGAACTGGGTGAGGACGATCCATCACGGCCTGCCGGAGAATTTGCTGACGCCGAAGCCGGCCAAGCAAGAGTATCTCGCCGTGCTCGGCCGGATCGCGCCGGAGAAAGGCGTCGACCGTGCCATCAAGATCGCGATGCATTGCGGCATTCCGCTGAAGATCGCGGCCAAGGTCGATCGCGCCGACCAGGATTATTACGACGAGCTGATCAAGCCGATGATCGTGAACAATCCGCTGGTCGATTTCATCGGCGAGATCAGCGATCACGAAAAGTCCGATTTCCTCAGCGGTGCGCTCGGCCTGCTGTTACCGATCGACTGGCCGGAGCCGTTCGGCCTGGTGATGATCGAAGCCATGGCCTGCGGCACGCCGATCGTCGCCTTCAACCGCGGCTCGGTGCCGGAGATCATCGACGAGGGCCTCACCGGCTTCGTGGTCGAGGACATCCTCAGCGCCGCCGGCGTCGTCAACCGCCTCGCGCAGCTCGACCGCACCGCCATCCGCAAGCAGTTCGAGACGCGCTTCACCGCGCGGCGGATGGCGCTCGACTATCTCGCCGCCTATCGCAGCCTGACGGATGCGCAGGCGCCGCGGATCAAGCTGGTCAGCAGCGCGGAGTGAGGGGCGCGCTGTCGCCTCAAGACACACTGTCATGCCCCGGCTTGACCGGGGCATCCAGTACGCCGCAGCTTCTCGGCTCAAGCCTTGCCGTCTCTGGAATACTGGATCGCCCGGCCAAGCCGGGCGATGACAGCGAGTGTGTGGCAACGACAGAGGCAGCAGCGCCCTACACCACCACCGCCCGCTTCGGCTCCACAATCTCGAACATCCGCGGGAATTCATCCATCAGGCCCATCAACTCGGCGAGCCGCATCGGGTTGCCTGACAGCTTGACCTTCCCTGCGGCGACGGCTTCCGGAAAGCTCGTCAGCTTCGCGATCACCTCATCCAGCGTCGCGCGTGCCAGCGTGAAGCAGGCGTCGGCATTCTCCGCCTGAAGGCCTTCCGTATAAGTCAGCGCGCAGTTCTCCAGATTGAGCACGAACGTTTCGCCCGTATCGGAAAAACTCCAGTTCAGCACGATGTGCTTGCCTTCCGCCTTCGGGCCGTTGAGGCGGACGCCGAGCACGTCCCAGAGCTGCTCGGTGCGCAACGCCGCCAGCGTCTCACGCGGCATCGGCGGGCGCGGCGGGGTATTTGGCATGCCCTGGCGCAATTCCTGGGCGCCAAACAAATAGGCGTTACGCCAGGTCGAGCTCTCGGCGGCATAGCCGAGCTGCTCCAGCGTATCGGCCAGCAGCGCACGCGCCGCTGCATTATCGGGCTCGGCGAAGACGAGATGGCCGAGGACCTCCGCCACGAAGCGAAATTCGCCCTTGTCAAAGTCCGCAGCGGCCCGTGCGAGGATCGCGTCTGCGCCGCCCATATACTCGACATATTTCTTGCCCGACTCCACCGGCGGCAGCGGATCGAGATTGACCGGATTGGCGTCGTACCAGCCGAGATATTTCTGGTAGATCGCCTTCACATTGTGCCGGATGTGGCCGTAATAGCCGCGGCCGTGCCAGGCGCCGTCCAGGCTCTTCGGCAGTTGGATCGTCTCGGCGATCTCGGCGGCGTTCAGACCGTGGTTCATCAGGCGGATGGTCTGGTCATGCGCGAATTTGTAGAGGTCGCGCTGCTGCCGGATCATTTCGCCGATGCGCTCGCGGCCCCACACCGGCCAATGATGCTGGCCACACATCGCCTCGGCCTTGCCGCCCCACAGATGCAGCGCCTCGTTGAGATATTTCGACCAGGCCAGCGCGTCGCGCACGTCGGCGCCGCGGAACGGCAGCAGATTGTGGAAATTATGCGTGCAGTTCTCGGCAAGGTTCAAAAGCCTGTAGCGCGGTAGGAAGAAATGCATCTCCGCCGGCGCTTCGCTGTTCGGCGCCATCTGGAATTCGAATTCGACGCCGTCGATGACGCGCTTGTCGCCGGTCGCCATGATCAGGTCGGTCGGACGCAGCAGCGCGACCGCGCCCGCCGCCATGGTCTTGCCGAGGCCGCAATCGACATGGCCGCGCACGCCCTTGGCGAGGAACGGCCCGAACTGGTATTGCGCCCGGCGCAGCATCGCCGGTCCCGCAATGATGTTCTCGGAGACGGCGTGCTCCATGAACAGGTTCGGCGCGATGATGGGCACGCTCGCACTGGCCAGCGCGTCCTCCTCCAGCACGCCGCGCGCGCCGCCCCAGTGATCGGTATGGGTGTGGGTGAAGATCACGGCCGCGACCGGCTTCCGGCCGCGATGCTCGAAGTAGAGCTCGAGCGCGGCGCGGGCGCCTTCGATCGCGGTCAGGGTATCGACCACGATGACGCCGCTGTCGCCCTCGATCAGCGTCATGTTGGCGATGTCGAGCCCGCGCACCTGGTAGACGCCGGGCACGACCTCGAACAACCCGTGCTGCATGTTGAGCCGCGACTGCCGCCACAGGCTGGGATTGACCGTGGGCGGCGCCTCATCAGTGGACAGAAAGCGATAGGGCTCGAGGCTCCAGACCGTCCGCCCCTGCGGGTTCGTAATCTTCGCGTGCTCGATCGTGCCGAGGAAGCCGCGCGCAGCGTCGTCGAAATCCCGTGCGTCGGAAAAAGGAAGCGCATTCAGCATCGCCGTTTGCTGTGCAATGACGGACGGCGTTGCGTCCTTTGGCTCGCTGCTCGAAATCTCGGTCATTGGGATGGCTGCTCCCCTCATTTGGTTGGAGCCATCTAATCCGATTAGTGTACCGATTCCAACAGCCAACGACCGGCAACGCCGGTCGCTGAACGCGGCGTCGACCTAGTGCATCCCCAGCACCCGCGGCAGCCATAGCGTCAAATCGGGCCAGTAGGTCACGATGACGAGGAAGCCGAGCATGGTGAGCAGCCATGGCATCACCGCTCCCGCCAGATCGGTGATGCGCATGCGCGCTATCATTGATGCCACGTAGAGGTTCAGGCCGACAGGCGGATGACAGAGCCCGACCTCCATATTGACATCCATCACGATGCCGAAATGGACGAGGTCGATGCCGAGCTTCTTGGCCGCCGGTGCCAGGATCGGCGCCATGATCAGGATGATCGAGTTCGGTTCCATGAAATTGCCCGCGAGCAGCAGCAGCACGTTGACGACCAGGAGGAAGCCGACCCAGCCGAGATTCTGCGCCGCGATCCAGTCCGCGAGGACCGTCGGCAGGTTCTCGTTGGCGAGCACGAAGGAGAATAGCACCGCGTTGGTGACGATGTAGAGCAGCATCGCGCTGGTATTGGCGGCGCGCAGCAACACCCGCGGCACATCCTTCAGGCCGATCGCCTTGTAGACGAACACTGCAATGATGAAGGAATAAACCGCGGCCATCGCGGCGGCCTCGGTGGCGGTGAACAGGCCGCTATAGATGCCGCCGATGATGATGACGACCAGCATCAGGCCCCAGATGCTCTCACGGAAGGTGCGGACGGTCTCGCCCCAGGTCGCCTTCGGCAGTCGCGGATAGTCGCGACTGCGCGCGAGCCACCAGGTGACGATGCAGAGCATGGTCGTCAGCAGGATGCCAGGCAGGAGGCCCGCGACGAACAGCGCGCCGATCGAGGTGTTGGTGGAAACCGCGTAGACGATCTTCGGAATCGACGGCAGCATCAGGATGCCGAGCGAGCCCGCGACGGTGATGATGCCGGCGCCGAAACGCATGGGATAGCCGTGGCGGACCATCTCCGGCAGCACGATGGCCCCGATCGCGGCGACCGTCGCCACACTCGAGCCGCACACCAGCGCGAACATGGCGCAGGCGACGATGCCGGCGAGCCCCAGTCCGCCGTGCCAGTGCCCGATCAGCGACGTCGCGAAGTTGATCATGCGGCGCGCGACGCCGCCATGGGTGAGGAAATTGCCCGCCAGGATGAAGAACGGGATCGCCATGATCTCGAAGCCCTCGATGCCCGTGAAGAGCTTCATCGAGACCGCTTCGATCGGCACCGTCGTCAGCGTGAACAGGAAGGTCATCACGGTGAGGCCGAGCGCGATCGAGACCGGGATGCCGGTCAGCATCAGCGCGATCAGGAGCCCAAACACCGTCGCAGCCCGCATCCATTGCGGCAGCGCGAACACGCCGAACTTCTCGGCAAGGCACATCGCGAAGATCAGGATCGGCGCCATGATCAGGATCACGCCGAGCGGCGAAACCTTTCGCGAGGCAGCCTTCGTTGCGGCGCCAGCGGGCTGCGGATGCAGCGCCGGCGAGCCGTCGGCCTCGACGCCCTCGACATGGCTCTCGTCATGATGCGGCAGCTCGCCAGTCCAGTAGTAGGACCACGAGACCTGGAGGAAGCGGAAGCACATCAGGCCCGAGCCGAGCGGGATCGCCAGATAGACGAACCACATCGGCGCTTCCAGGTCGTTGGACTGCTGCCCGGTCTTGAACATCTCGGAAACGAACGAGGCGCCGAAGGTGGCAATCATGCCGGTGAACAGCGCGCCGCAGAGCAGCGAGAACAGGATCACGTGCTTGCGCGAATGTTCGGGCAAACGGTTGACGAGCAGATCGACGCCGACATGGATGCCGGTGCGCACGCCATAGGCCGCGCCGAACTTCGCCATCCAGATGAACATGTAGATGCACAGTTCCTGCGCCCAGGAGAGGTCGAGCTCGGACAGGAAGGTGAACACCGCCATCGACAGCGACGCGAGCCAGGTCATGCCGTGCGCGGCGGCCCATCGCGACAGATTGATCGATTCACCCGCACCGTAGCGGTGCACGACGGCGATGAAGATCAGTCCGGTTGCAGCCGCAATGAGCGTCGCGATCAACCATTCTTCGAGATGATTGAGCAGCTGGTTGAGCACGCGCAGCAAATCAAGTCCCCCTATCGATGCGAAACGGTCGGGAGTGCGCACACTCCCGACCGTTGGTATTATTCTCCCGGAAAACGCGTCAGTTCATCTTGACGTCGAGCTCCTTGCCGATGAGATCGAGCACTTCCTGCCCGACCCGGCCCTTGGCCCATTTATAAGTCGGCTGCATCGCTTCCTGCCACGCCTTGCGGTCGGCGTCGCTGAGATAATGCAGCGTGGTCTTGCCCGTCTTCTTGATCTCGGCCAGCGCGTCCTCGTTCTCCTGGTGCGCGATCTGGTTCGTGTACTCGGTCGCGTCCGCCATCGCCTTCTCGAGCTGGGTGCGCATGTCAGGCGGCAGGCCGGACCAGAATTTCGAGTTGACGATGACGGCATATTGCAGATGCGCGTGATAGGACACGGTGATGTCCTTCTGCACCTCGTAGAACTTCTGCGTCAGATAGTTGGACGCGGTGTTCTCGCAGCCGTCGACCACGCCGGTCTGCAGCGCCTGATAGACTTCGGAGAATGCCATGATTTGCGGGATCGAGCCCATGAGACGGAAATACTGGTCGGCGATCTTCGAGCCGGAGATGCGGAATTTCAGGCCCTTGAAATCCTCCGGCTTCATCAACGGACGGTTCGACGACACCATGTGGAAGCCGTTGTCCCAATAAGCGAGACCGGTGATGCCCTTGGCCTCCAGTTTCTGGAACAGCCATTTGCCGACGGTGCCCTTCATCGCGTTGGAATAGGTCGCGTCGTCCTTGAACAGCCAGGGCAGATCGAGCGCCTCGAATTCCTTGATGCCGAGCGGCGCGAATTTCGCGGTCGAGGGCGCCAGCATCTGGACCGAGCCGAGCTGGAGCGCCTCGATCTCCTCCTTGTCCTTGTAGAGCGAGGAGTTCGGATAGACTTCGATCTTGACCTTGCCGTCTGTGTACTTCTCGGCAAGCTCCTTGAACTTCAGCGCGCCCTTGCCCTTCGGGGTATCGTTGGCGACGACGTGGCTGAACTTGATGATGATCGGGCTCTGTGCCTGGGCCAAGTCCGAAGACAAGACAGGGGCCAGGGCGAACGCGGCTGCAGCGGCCGCAAAGAGCAGTTTGCGCATGAAGGACCTCCCCAACAACCTCGGAAACCGGGTTCTTTTTTGTTTTACGGTTTCAGTAGTGGCAGCAATCCTTACCCCGAACAACTAGACCTAAGCCCAATTTGCCGCAGCGAAGCTATGCCGCAGTGAAGCTATCTTGATGGCGGTCGCAAGCGCAACCCGCCGCCCGCTTCGTCCCCTGGGAGCGAGCGCTTATGTCGCATCGCCGAAAGGCATTAGCCCTTGCGCTGGGCGACCATGAACAGCCGCCGGAACGGGAATAGCGTCTGCCCGGCGGCATTCTTCGGATAGGCCCTTGCCACCCGCTCGCCATAGGCCGCTTCGAATGCGGTCTTCTCGTCGCCCTGCAACACGTCGAGATAGCGCGTCAGCCAGGTGCCCTTGGTCCATTCCTTCACGGGATTGTCGCCCTCGAGGACCTGGAGATATTCGGTCTCCCAGATGTCGATATTCTCAGACAGCGGCGCCAGAAGATCGTGATAGAAGGCCGGCCCCTCGACCGGTGGCGGCGTGACGAGGTGCTCGACCTTGGACCGCCACGGCCCGTTCAGGGCGGTCTCGCCGATCAGAACATGCGACGGCGCCAGGAAGTTACGCGGCATCTGCACTGCAAGCATGCCGCCGGGCGCGACCTTCTCCATCACCGACGGGAAGAGTGCCGCATGATTGGGCAACCAGTGCAGTGCGGCATTGGAATAGACGACGTCGTATTGCTTGGCGGGGCGCCAATGGCCGAGGTCCTCATGTGACCATTCCACGTCCGGAGCGGCTTTGCGCCCCGCGGCAACCATCTCGGCCGAGCCCTCGACGCCCGTCACCGCGGCGGACGGCCAGCGCTCCTTGATCAGCTTCGTGACATTGCCCGCGCCGGCTCCAAGGTCCGCGACCGTGCGCGGGCCAACATCGGGAATCCGCATCAACAGGTCGACCGCGGGCCGGAGCCGGTGGCCGGAGAATTTCAAATATTGCTGCGGATCCCACACCATCGTTCAAGCCTTTTCTTTTTCGTATTTCCTTCGCTGTCGCCCTTGGTTACCACTGCTCGTCCCGGTCGGGCAAATCGCCGCACCTGGGACAGGGCAGGAAACGAACGACAAACGAACAGCAAAACGCAAATAAGCGAACAAGAGAGCGTGTGACCATGGACCTCGGGCTGAAATCGAAAACCGCAGTCGTCACGGGAGCGAGCATCGGCATCGGCCGCGCCATCGCCAAGGGCCTGGCGGCCGAAGGCGTGCGCGTCGTCGGCGTCGCGCGCCGGACCGACCTGCTCGCCGAGCTGGTGAAGGAAGTCGGCGGCGGCCTGATCACGCCGTTCGAGCAGGACGTGATGGCCAAGGACGCAGCCGAGAAGATTTCAGCCTTCGCCGTGAGCGAGCTCGGCCATGTCGACATCCTCATCAACAATGCCGGCGGCAGCCGTCCGCTGCCGGTCGACGCGCCCGACAGCAAATGGGACGAGGCGATCGCGCTGAATTTCACCAGCTACCGCCGCATCGCGCATGCGCTGCTGCCGCAGATGATCGAGCGCAAATGGGGCCGCATCGTCAATATCACCGGCAAGTCCGAGCCGGAGGGCCTCAACGCGGCGTTCGCGGCGAAGGCCGCCGTGCACGCTTGGGCCAAGGGCCTGTCGCGCGAGATCGGCGAGCACGGCATCACCATCAACTGCATCCCGCCCGGCCGCATCATGAGCGAGCAGATCCGCCGCAACTATGCGCCGGATTATCGCGAGCGTTTCGCCGAGGAAGAGATTCCGGTCGGATATTGGGGCGAGCCGGAGGACCTCGCGGCGCTCGCGGTGTTTTTGGCGTCGCCGGTGGCGCGCTACATCACGGGGACGGTGATCCCGGTGGATGGGGGATTGAGAAGGTATCAGTTCTGAGGCGCGGGTGCAAAATCAGGATGTGCGTTGCGGCGCAGGGTCATTGCCCTCGCCCGCCGTCCCCTTCTGTCTCGCCGGCTCGTAAGCCGAGATCAGGCCAATGTAGGCCTCAACGTCCGCACCCGTCGTGTTGAGCGAGCGGCTACACTGTTCAATGGCCTCTTCGTATTGACGGAGGCGGAGGTGCGCAACGCAGAGAAGCCGCGCTGCGATGTTGTTTCGCAAGACGGCGAGGTTTGCATGATCGCCGTAAAACCGATCTGACCAGACATCGCGGACGGTATCGAGATCGGTCAGCGAGACATTGATCCGCACCTGGTCTCCGTTGCGACTCACTACGCCGTGTACGGCCCAGCGGATGCCGAGATCCGCCTTGAGCCGCGCCAGGTCGATCGGCTTGTCCTTGTAGGCAAAGGCCGTCTCGCGCCCGACAACGAAAATGGCGGGGGTTCGCGCGAGATCAATCGTCAACTCCGTTGTGATGGCGTCGGCAAATTCGTCTTGTTCGGAATCGTTGCTGTGGTTGACGAAGGGCAGCACGACCAGCGAAAGACGAGGTGCGATCTCACGCCGGACTGCCGATTGACTCTCAATCTTTTGAGTTTCACGAGCGGCGTCGGTGCGAACAATCTTCCAGACATTCCAATAGCCGATAAGGCCGCCGGCAATCGCGCCGACGGCGGCAACCGACGTCAGCGCTCCACCGACGAGCTTCAGGCGCCCCCTGAAGTGACCGAGCCAGCTATCGGATCGCTGTTTGCCAGCATTCTCTTCGGACAGAGCCGGGATCAAAACTGCTGCCTCCCCGGTCGCGCAGCCAAGCCTCGACGGTTCTGCGAGAGCGATCAAGTCCACCGCCGTTTCCGGGCGCCGATCCTCATCATGCACCGCGCCCACGAAGCGAAAGCCTCTTCGTGGGAATGTTTTGATAAGACGCTGCTGTTCGCCGGAGTCACCGATCGCGCGTCGGACGGCGTTCAGCCGGGTCGTCAGCGCGGCGTCGGACACGATGCGACCATTCCAAATCACGCGTACGAGATCGTCCTTACTGACAACGCGGTCCCTGCTCCGGATCAGATATTCGAGCAGATCAAGAACCTGTGGCGTGGTCGGCACAATATCGGGCCCGCGCCGCAACTCGCGCCGGTCGGTATCCAACGCAAAATCCTCGAAGAAATAGCGCATGGCACCATTCCCTGGGCTTGCTCTCTGTCCCCGGAGAGCGCGGCATCATTCGTCCAGCAACAATAAGCCGCCGATAAGGAAAATGTAAGCCGGATATCAAGCGCACCCAGCGATACTGGGGCAGCGTGGCATAGGTGGATCAATCGGCGGAGTTACCGCGATGAACACAGCCTATGACACAACCGGGTCTCCACGGACTTTCGCGCAGATCGGAACTGTCGGATTTTCTGAGAGATTTTGGAGCGCGCTTCGAGAACGGCGCGAGCGTCGGAGGGTCCAAGCGGCCCTGTCCGGCCTCAGTGATTGCGAGTTGCTGGACATCGGCACCACACGCGGCGAGATCGATTATGTCGCCTCCCACCGGGATAGCGACCCCCGGGGGATCCAATCCGCCGGATAGGTCAAGAATCCCTTCTAGACCGGCGATGCCCGACATCTTGTATCAGGCATCGCCGTCGTCAGTCTATTTCTCGCTCTTATAAGACTGGTTCTTGGCAATCGTCACCCAGCGGCGGTTCTTGATCCGGCCGATGATTGCGGCGGATACGCGAGATGGTTGTCCTTGGAGAAGGACACCGGCGCGCCGCCAAAAATGTCTTCGAACGAGGTTCGGTTCAAAAAATTACTTGGCCCGCTTGAATGCAAGCTCAAGAGTTGTGCGCGGACTGGTGAACCTTAACTCGTCGTCGGTGATCGATGTGACGATCCGGCGCCGATTAGGTGCGCCTGCATTGGCCCAGCGCCCGGCACCAGATATTTCTGCTCTGAAATTGTGTACTCAATCACCTCTTCGGGTGAGGTCTCCAGGATTGTCTCATGTCATCTGCTGCAACCGCGTTCGCGCAATCGTTTTTCCACGGCACGCGCGCCGATCTGAAGCCTGGCGACCTCATCGTCGTCGGCCATCAATCCAACTTCATCGACATCAAGCCGCTGTCCTGGGTCTATTTCGCGGCCACGCTGGATCTGAGATTCGAAAACCAGCCCTCGACCACGTGGCGCGGCCATTGCCCCGGGCCGGACGCCGAGTGATAGGGCTGATCGACGCGATTGTCGGCGGAAAGATCGTAGCCCGCCGAAGAGCACGGGCCGCCAATGCAGATCACCTCTCGCGGCTTGGTGTTCCCAGCGCATCGCGCCGCCATGCACCCGGGCTGATGCCGGCGATCTCGGAAAAGACCCGCGTGAAGTGGCTCTGGTTGGCAAAGCCGGCCGAAATCGCAACCTCGGACAGCGACAGGCCGCGCGCGCTCATCAAGCGCTTGGCCGTTCTCACGCGATGATGCAGAAGCCAGCGATATGGCGGCAGGCCGGTCGACGCGCGAAACGCACGCGAGAAATGGCTGACCGAGAGGCCGAGTTCGGCCGCGATGGCCTGCAATGGCAGCTTGCCGCCGAGATCCGCTTCGAGCTTGTCGCAGGCGCGCGCCAGCTGCCATGGCGCAAGCGCACCCCGGCTGGTCTCGGCCTTGTGCCGAAAGCCCCCATAGGCCTGAGCGACGTGGGCGGTGAGCGCCAGCATCATGTGATCGATGAAGAGTTGGTTGGCCTCGGCCGGCCGGCGTAGTCCCTCGCGCAACGAAGCGCCGATATGGCGGACGATGGCGTCATCGCGCCCGACAGGCCTGCAATCGAGCGCGTCGATACGCCGCGCCCCCGATTGATCGGAGAGACCATCGAGCGCCGAACGCGGCACGTAGAAATGGACTGAGTGAAACGGCTTGTCGATCACGTAGCGGGGGTCGGTCTTGAGATCGTAGAGATAGGTCGTCCCGGCGTGGACATCCTCCTTCTTGATGTGGCGGCCCTCCCCCCAGATCTCGCATTCCGGATAGTCACGCAGCTTCAGGCTGACGAGATAGGCATCCTCCGCAGCAAGCGAGCCGGAAAGACCCGGCACAGGATTGTCGTTGCGTGTTTCCGTGACCGCGATCTCGGTGCTGCGCAGCGAACGGGTCACCAGCGTGGGCGGCGCTTCCTCGAGGCGGAGGAATTCTCCGAGCCGTTCACCGTAAGCGCCTGTCCTGATCATCATATGTCTCTTCTGTGACGGCCAAGAGAAGGTTCGCGCGCAGGCCACAGCATCCTGCCATTTCGGGCACGATGTATCGGCTATTCGTCCATTGCTGTCCACGACCGACGACGTCGCACCCGCCGGGCCTGCCCGCTCGCCCCGACGCGACCCACGTCAAAATTCGGCAATCATTTCAGAAAGATCCGGTTCGTGCCTTGACGGCTTGCGGGTGTCGTCGAACCGAAACAGGACATCACGACTTTTCACAAACGCACGCACGCTGCGCGCGTGAGGCATCCGCGAAGCAGGATCAGGCAACGCAGGGCAGCATCAGGAAAGACGCGGATTTTCGCGCCGCCTAGAACCCGCAAATCAACGGTACCGGAGCTGCAACGGATCGCCTTCGTCCCCGGTCCATCCGTTTGAGCAAGCATCCCCTGACGTCCAGCTCCCCCATGCGACGGCTGACGACATGATCACGACGTCGCGCACCCAGCGACGCTGCCCCACACGAGCGAAAGTCCATGAGCAAGATCGTCTTACGCGAGTCTCCGAATGAAATGTCCGCTGCGTCTCAACTACGCCGCGACGTCGCGCCGGCCGGCGACCGGCCCGCTGCCGATGTGGAGATGGCCCGCGTGCTCGGAACGGTGCCTTTTCGCATGGCATTGGACTCCTCCGGCGCCGGGATTGCCCACTGGAAGCACGAGCCGTTGCACGACGTGGTCGAGCCCATGAGTCACCACGTCATCATGGCTTACAACGGCTCGGTCCAGCGCATGGAGCGGCGGTCCGGACGATCCGTCGCGATCGGGACGTTTCGCCCCGGCGTCGTGATCATCATTCCGGAAGGATCAAGCTCGCGGTGGGACATTCCGAAACCTGTCGACGTCGTTCAGCTCTATCTTCCGCAGACTACGCTAAAGCGTGTTGCGGACGAGGCCGAAGCCGGCTCGCCGGCCGATCTGCTGGAGCGAACCGCGCATCCCGATCCCGTGACGTCCCGGTTGCTTCTGAGCGCAGCCGATGTGCTGGAGGGTAACGAGGCGCTGGACACGCTGTTCAGACAGCAACTCATGGATCTGCTGGCGACGCGTCTTCTCGCTGCGCACAGCGGCTCGCCGAACATGATCGCGCCAACCCGGGGTGGGCTTGCGCCGAAGACGCTGCTCCGCGCGATCGAGCGGCTGCGCTCGGACAGTGATGCCGACGTCTCGCTCGCAGCTCTCGCTGCCGAGGCCGGCCTGTCGCGCTTTCACTTCTGCCGCGCATTCAAGGACAGTACCGGGCTTTCCCCTCATGCCTGGCTGCGCCAGCACCGACTTGAGCAGGCCATGAACATGCTGCGCGATAGCGACGTGTCCGTCGTCTCGATCGCGGCCACGCTCGGCTACTCCTCGCAGACGGCCTTTGCCGCCGCGTTTCGAAAGTTGACCGGGGAATCGCCAAGGGATTGGCGGCGACGCGCGCGTTAGCAGCAATCGCGCTGCAATCGCGTCAATCGCGCTGGGGCATCAGCACATGCGGTTCGCTAGGAATCGTGGCGCCCCACACCACTGAAACGGAAATTGCAAATGGCCTTGATCAGTTCTGTCAGCCGGCTCGCAACCACCTCACGGCGAAAGATTCTGGCAACAACGCTCATGTACGCGGCTTCGATGACCGTCCGCTCCACCTCGGCAGCGGGCGGCGACACGAAAGCCGCGGCCCTCTCGACCGGCAAGAACGACGTTGCGACCTCCGTCACCACCAGCGACGGCGTGAATATCTTCTACAAGGACTGGGGACCGAAGTCCGCGCAGCCGATCGTCTTCCATCATGGCTGGCCGCTCAGCGCCGATGACTGGGATGCCCAGATGCTCTTCTTCCTTGGCAGGGGGTTTCGCGTGATCGCGCATGATCGCCGCGGCCATGGCCGCTCGAGCCAGGTCAGCGACGGGCACGACATGGATCATTATGCGGCCGACGTCGCAGCCCTCGTCGAGCATCTCGATCTTCGCAACGCCATTCACATCGGCCACTCGACAGGCGGCGGGGAGGCAACCCGTTACGTGGCGCGCCATGGCCGGGATCGCGTGTCCAAGCTGGTGCTCATCGGCGCTGTGCCGCCGCTGATGCTCAAGACCGAGTCCAATCCCGGCGGATTGACTCTCGAGGTGTTCGACGGCTTGCGCCGCCAGCTTGCCGCCAACAGGTCGCAGTTCTATCTCGAATTCGCGAGCGGCCCTTTCTACGGCTACAATCGTCCGGGAGCGGAGCCTTCGCAGGCAGCGATCTGGAACTGGTGGCGTCAAGGCATGATGGGCAGCGCCAAGGCCCATTACGAGGGCATCAAGGCCTTCTCCGAGACCGACTTCACCGAAGATCTGAAAGCCATCACCGTGCCGACGCTGATCCTGCACGGCAGCGACGACCAGATCGTCCCCGTTGCCGACTCGGCACCGCTGTCGGCCCGGCTTCTGAAGCACAGCACACTGAAGATCTACGATCTGCTGCCGCACGGCGTCTGCACGACACATCCCGACATCGTCAACGCCGACTTGCTCAAATTCGTGACGGCGTAACCCGCGCTTTCATCGCAATCACCTCAACCAAGGAACAATCGACATGCGAATCGTCATCATTGGCGCCGGCTTCGCCGGCATGTATGCCGCCCTTTCCGCTGCCCGCCTCCGCGACATCCAGGGTGTTTCGCCCGAAAAGCTCGAGATCGCGCTGGTTGCGCCCGAGCCGACGCTGGTCGTTCGCCCGCGGCTCTACGAACCGAAGCCCGAGACCCTGACGGCACCGTTACAGGACGTGCTGAAGGCGATCGACGTCGTCTACGTCCAGGGCCATGCCGAGGCGATCGATACCAAGTCAGGGGTCATCGAGATCGCTGCCACGCAAGGCGCCAGGAAGAAGCTGTCCTACGACCGGCTGGTCGTCGCCACCGGCAGCCGCTTGTTCCGCCCGAACGTTCCAGGTCTTGCCGAGCATGGCTTCAGCGTCGACCAGCTCGACGACGCCATCGCGCTCGATCGTCACCTGCATAAACTGTCGAGCCGCCCGGCCTCGAAAGCACGCAATACCGTTGTCGTGGCCGGCGGCGGATTCACGGGGATCGAAGCAGCAACCGAGGTGCCGTCGCGCCTGCGCGAGATTCTCGGCAAGGACGCCCAGTTGCGCGTGGTCATTGTCGACCGCAACGAGGCGATCGCTCCCGACATGGGCGCAGGTCCCCGCCCCATCATCCGGGATGCGCTGCACACGCTCGGCGTCGAGACCAGGCTCGGTGTCGGCGTCGCCTCGCTCGACAAGTCCGGCGTCACGCTCTCCAGCGGCGAACATATCGAATGCGAAACCGTGATCTGGGCCGCCGGCATGCGCGCTGCTCCGTTGACGACGCAGATCCCCGCCGAGCGCGACCAGTTCGGCCGGCTGCTGGTCGACCGTGATCTTCGCGTGCCATCGGCGAGTGGTGTCTTTGCGACCGGCGATGCCGCACGGGCCGCGTGCGACGATGTCGGCAATTACGCGCTGATGTCGTGTCAGCATGCGACGCGGATGGGCGCCTTCGCCGGCAACAACGCCGCCGCCGAACTGCTGGGCGTTCCGACCAGGCCTTATCACCAGAAAGCCTACGTTACCTGCCTCGACCTCGGCGAAGCCGGCGCGCTGTTCACGCGCGGCTGGGAGCGCACAGTCGAAATGGTCGGCGACGTCGCCAAGAGGACCAAGCAGGAAATCAACACGGTCTGGATCTATCCGCCCAAAGCCGAGCGCGCCGCAGCCCTCGCCTCGGCCGATCCGGAGCGCGTCACCGCCCTCTAAGCATCTCACCGTCCGCAACATTCAACAGGAGACGAACATGAATCTGCACAACGCATCCGTTACCTCGAAACCCGAAGAGCTCGTCCCGTCACGCTACGCATTGCGTATCGGCGAGATCGACGTGCTGGTGGTCAGCGACGGCGTGCTGCCGCTCCCAACCACCATGCTGGCGCACAATGCCGACCCAGCCGTCCGGGCAAGCTGGCTGAACGACATGTTCCTGCCGCCGGACGCCTTCGACTGGGCGCTGAACGCGGTGATGGTGCGGAGCGGCGACAAGACCATCCTCATCGACGCCGGACTGGGGTCCGATCCGGACCTGCACCTGCCGCGAGCCGGTCAGTTGATCAAGCGACTGGAGGCCGCCGGGATCGATCTCGCGTCCGTGACCGACCTGGTGCTCACCCACTTGCACATGGACCATGTGGGCGGGCTGCTCGTCGACGGCGTGAAGGAGCGGTTGCGCAAGGACCTGCGCATCCATGTAGCGGCCGCCGAGATCAAGTTCTGGGAGTCGCCCGATTTCACCCACACCAACATGCCGCAGGGTTTCCCGGATGCGCTTCGCGCGGCCGCCAAGCGCTTTGTGAAGGAGTACGGCAGTCAGATACGGCAGTTCGACGAGGAGCACGAGGTTGCACCTGGTGTCGTCGTCCGCCGCACCGGCGGTCACACCCCCGGACACAGCGTGGTTCGCGTGGCGTCCGGCGGCGACGCCCTGACATTCGCCGGCGACGCCGTGTTCGCTGTCGGGTTTGACCAGCCCGAGTGGCACAACGGCTTCGAGCACGATCCCGAGGAGGCGGCGCGCGTTCGTATCCGTCTCTTGCGAGAGCTCGCGGAGACCGGCGAGCTGCTGGTGGCCACGCATATGCCGTTCCCATCCGTCGGCCATGTCGCGATCGCCGGCGATGCCTTCCGTTGGGTGCCGGTCTTCTGGGACTACTGAGCGCTCTTGAGCGAACCAGGGCGCGCGCTCGCGGAATGCGTGGGTGCGCGCTCCAGTTCAAAACCTTCATATTTGCCACGGCGCCGAAAACCGAAGCGGACTGCGGTGACCGACAACTCGTCTTCAATCCAACCGGACGGTGCGGCCGGCCGCACAAGAGGCTAGAACATGCAAGATCACAAGGTAGTCGTCGTGACAGGCGGCAGTTCAGGTATCGGGCGGGCAGCGGCGTTGCGGTTCGCGAAACAGGGCTACCAGGTGCTCATCACCGGCCGCCGGGCGAGCCTGATCCAGGAGACAATGCTGCAACACCCGAACATCGCGGGGATGACGGCGGACGCGGCCTCTGCTGAAGACGCCAAGCGAACGATTGCGAAGGCATTCGACAAATGGGGCCGCCTCGATGCGCTGGTCAACAATGCCGGCGCCGGTGCGATTCTGCCGCTGGCCGATGCGACCGCCGATCACATCATGGATATCTCCGCCGTAAACGTACTCGGTCCGAGTCTGCTCGCGTCGGCCGCGCTTCCTCATCTCAAGGCCACCCGCGGCACGATCGTCAACGTCTCCAGCACCTTTGGGCATAAGGCGGCGGCTAGCCTGTCTCACTACGCAGCCAGCAAGGCTGCCGTGGAGCATCTGACACGGTGCTGGGCGCTGGAGCTGGCGCCATTCGGCATCCGGGTGAACGCCGTCGCTCCAGGCCCGACCGAGACGGGCGCGCTGACCGGCATGATGGGATTGTCGGCTCAACAGGCCGCAGCGGTCGAGGAACAGGAGCGCGCCAGCATACCGCTCGGCCGCCGCGGAGTGCCCGACGATATCGCCGAATGGATCGTCCAGCTCGCCGGGCCCGCTTCGGCATGGATGACCGGCCAGGTGATTGCTATCGATGGCGGCTTGGGATTGGCCTGAGCCTGCGTGGCTGATTGCCCGGCCAGAACTTTTCCTCCACGACAGACGCCAGTCTGCGCATCACGCCATGATGACATCGTGCCGGTGTTTTGCCCGACGTGTCAACGTACCCGGCGCGCCGAAGGTCGATCCGGAGCCGAACGACAAACCCCTTGTCCATCAAGGGGGCCTTCTACTGTGCATGGGGTTGTTTTCGAGCGTTTTGCTTCGAGCGTGAAAGAAAAAGCAGACGCAGATCACTCCGCCTGCAGGATTTCGGCGATCGCGGCGCCCGCCGCGATCGTGCCGAGCTTGCCGCCGACGTCGCGCGTCGCCCTGCCCTCGCCGATCGCCTTCGCCACCGCCGCCTCGATCGCACGCGCCGCTTCCTCGTAACGGGCCGCACCGTTCTTCTCGCCATGCCAGCCAAGGAGCAGCGCCGTCGAAAGGATCAGCGAGACCGGGTTGGCGACGTCCTGGCCTGCGATGTCGGGCGCCGAGCCGTGCGCGGCCTGCGCCATGGCGTAGCGGTCACCGACATTGAGCGAGCCGCCGAGGCCGAGGCTGCCCGAGAGCTCCGCGGTGAGATCGGACAGGATGTCGCCGAACATGTTGGTGGCGACGATGACATCGAAGCGATCGGGGTTGCGCACCACATGCGCCATCATGGCGTCGACCAGGATGTCGTCGACAGCAAGGCCCGGATACGCCTTCGCCGCCGCGTGGCAGATGGCGAGAAACATCCCGTCGCCGATCTTGAGCACATTGGCCTTGTGCACGATCATGAGATGTTGTCGACGTTTCATCGCCAGACGACAGGCGGCATGCGCGATGCGCTCGCAGCATGCCCGCGTGATCCGGCGCAGCGAGATCACGACATCAGGCGTGACCAGCAGTTCGCCATTGCCCTGCTCCATGTTGCGGTCGGCATAAAACCCTTCGGTGTTCTCGCGCACCACGACGAGGTCGAAATCGCCGAGGCGACCGGCGCGCCCTGCATAGGTGCGCGCGGGCCTGATGTTGGCGTAGAGGTCGAGGTTCTTGCGGAAGTGGCGCGACGGGTTGATCTCGCCTTGCGCCTCGTCCTTGAAGTCGAAGGTCGCGGTCGGCCCCAGAATCAGGCCGTCGGCGGCGCGGACGGTGTCGAGCAGCTCGGGGCGCACCGTGGTGCCGAACTGCTTCAGGCTCGCATGCCCGACCGCATGCTCCTCCAGCCGCAGATTGAGCTGGAAGCGCTCGGACGCCGCGCGCAGCACACCCGTTGTGGCGGCCGTGATCTCCGGTCCGATGCCGTCTCCTGGCAGAACGACGATTTGCATGGTGATCCCCTGTGACAGCGGCAGCTGGCGCGATCATACGCCAGCGCGAAGGCTCATCGCCCGACCTTCGCGCATACAATGCATGCAAGCATATGCCTGTGGAAGCAGACCCAAGCGTAGTACATGCCAGAGATCATCGATGCCAGATCGCCGGAGCAAAGCGCAAGGCAATGACAATCACGTTACCTGCCGCTGCGCGCGAGCCCGATCATCCCGTTGCCGACGGCCTGCCGGCCGAGCAACGCCGCTGGGCGATCGCAGCGATCTTCACGGCGCTGGCAATGGCCTCGCTCGACACCGCGATAGCCAACATCGCGCTGCCTGCCATTGCCGCCGATCTGCATGTCAGCCCGGAGCAGTCGGTCTGGGTGGTCAATGTCTACCAGATCGCGCTGGTGGCGACGCTGCTGCCGCTTGGTGCGCTCGGCGAGATAGTCGGGCACCAGCGCATCTATCTCGGCGGCCTGATCCTGTTTACCGTCGCCTCGCTGTTCTGCGCGGTCGCGTGGTCGCTGGACAGCCTGCTGGTCGCACGCACCCTGCAAGGCCTCGGCGCCAGCGGCATCATGAGCGTCAACACCGCGCTGGTGCGTTTCGTCTATCCCGGCCGGATGCTGGGCCGCGCCTTCGGCCACAACGCGCTGGTGGTCGCCACCGCCTTCACCTTCGGCCCCTCGATCGCGTCTGCCATCCTCGCGGTCGGCCCGTGGCCGTGGCTGTTCGCCGTCAACATCCCGTTCGGCCTCGTCGCGACCGCCATCGGCTTTGCGATGCTGCCGAAGACGCCGCGTGCCGATCATGGCTTTGATTTTCTCGGCGCGCTTCTCGCGGCCATCTGCCTCGGGCTGTTCATCACGGGCATCGGCAGCGCCGCGCATAATCTGTCGCCGGTCGTCGTGGCCGTCGAGCTGGTCACGGCGCTCGCGCTGGGCTTCATCCTGACGCGACGTCACGCCGATCATCCCGCGCCGATGCTGCCGATCGACCTGTTCAGCCGGCCGATGTTCGCGCTGTCGGCGGCGACCGCCGTCTGCTCCTTCGCCGTGCAAGGCCTCGCCTTCGTCTCGCTGCCGTTCTATTTCGAGGACGTGCTCGGCCGCTCGCAGGTCGAGACCGGTTTCTTCATGACGCCGTGGCCGCTGGTGGTCGGCATCATGGCGCCGATCGCCGGCCGCCTCTCCGATCGCCATCCGGTCGGCCTGTTGGGCGGCATCGGCCTTATCCTGCTTGGCCTCGGCATGGCGCTGCTCGCGTTGCTTCCGGCGAGCCCGAGCATTCCCGATATCGTCTGGCGGATCATGATCTGCGGCATGGGGTTCGGATTCTTCCAGGCGCCGAACATGAAGGCGATCATGGGAAGCGCGCCGCCCCACCGCGGCGGCAGCGCCTCGGGCATCGTCGCGACCGCGCGCCTGACCGGACAGACGACCGGCGCGGCGCTGGCTGCGGCGTGCTTTGCGCTCGCCGGCCACAACGGCGCGACCGTGGCGCTGGCTCTAGGTGCGGGCTTTGCCGCGCTCGGCAGCGTGATGAGCTTTTTGCGGCTGGCCGTGAAGTAGACGCCAGCCTGCTTGTCACCGTTCAGCCGGCCGGCTTGTCCGGGACTTTCGATGCGATGGGCCGGCTCACAATTGTCGCCGCATCGAGCGGGGCGCATTTGATCTTCCGTTGCAGCCTTTCTCCATCCGGCCAACCGGCGGGCTTGAGCGGGGGCGCAAACGTGTCTCCTTCCGGCTCCAGGATGATCGGCTCCGACTTCAGGCAGAAATCGGGAAATGCGATCGCGTGTCTGCCGCTCGGCGAGAATCGTCCGACCAGCATCTGGGATGCCCGCATCCTGGCAGCCGGCGACGAGCGCATTGAGCGGGTGGGATCGAACGGACGATAGCACTCCCACTCCGTGCGGTTCGGTACGAAGTCGTAGACAACCTCGCAAGTCGCTCCAGCCGATTTCACGAATGGCGCGTCCGAAGGCGCCGCGACATCGCGCTCGAAAACCAGCGCCTGCAATGTCAGCGTGTCGGTCGTCGCGCTGGACGGCTCGCCGTTCTCGTTCGCCAGTTTCCCGCGCGAGACCATCAGCTTGGTCTTGGGTCGAGCATCCCTAGTTTCCAGCACCAGCATGGGCCTCTCGGCCCACGAGCGATCGAGGTCCACGTCAGCGCCGCCCATGGTCAGCCGCACGTTGCCGACGGCGGGATTGTCCTTGGCGAAGTCGATCATACGAAGGTGTACGCTCGACTGCGATGCCTCGAGGCTCAGGAAGCGAAGGTCGTCCACTTTGCGCGTGATCGGCATCATCGGATCGAAGCGATCGTCGATGTCAAAGCGGACAAACTTCTTCAGCTCGGCCCGGACCGCGTCCGTGGCGGCGAGCGGTGGCTTGACGTCGATCACGAGCAAGGCGCCGCCGGGCGAATAGGCGTCACCGAACACACGTTGCCGGATCGCCGTCAGCGCCGAGTCCGTCCGCTGCTCGACATCGCGTGCGAAGATGAGCTGCTGCCCGGGACGAACCACCGCAAAGTCCTGGAATGCGCCTAATGCCGCTCCCTTCTTGACGCGTTCGTCGGAGAATGTGGTGCACTTGGACCGATCGTCGTCCTTCTCCAACCTGTCGACTTCCCTGGATGCAGAACGTGAACAGAAGCTAAGATCGTTATCGCGCGTCATCTGGGGGCTGATGGCCGTCGCGTAGATCGGATTCAAGGCTCCGGGGATCTCCATCGGAAGCGGCGAGGTCGCAAACATGTCGATCTCCACCATGGTCAGAGAAGACTTCGCATCGACCGTCGAGCAGAGATCCAGCTTCGGTAGGGTATTGGTGAGCAATCGCGCCGCGTCCGCCAGCACGATACAGGTTATGGTGTTCTGCGGATTGTTCCGGCTCATCCAGATCAGATGGTTCTTGCCTTGTGCATCGACGAGCAGGTGCGGTGCCGCGTGACGGCGGCGCGGCGGCAGCCAGACCGGCGCCGTCTCCGACAGTTTCGGATCGCGCTCGAGCAGCACCTCCGGCAGCCAGAGAACACCAAGCGAACGCAATTCGGCGCTGACCTCACCCGGATTACGGGTGAACCCGATCGCACCCTTGTCTTTGCATGTGATGCACGTGACAGCGATGTTGGAGCGGACGTTCTCGAACGTCAGGATGACCTGATCCGGCTCGCTGCCGTACTTGGCGGGGACAATGGCCTTGAACGGATGGTCCACCACCCGGCTGACGAGAAATCCGTTCGAACGCGACGGGTCTGGATCGAACTCGAAATAACTCGACCGGCCCCAGTCACGAAAGGCGTTGTATCCTCCGAAGCTCACCCCCGCGAGGACCATCTTCGAGTCGGTCTGACAGCGATCGGCCCTGCTGCCCTTGTCGTCGTTCCGAATGTAGAGGCACAGTCGAAAGGCTGCGTTTTGCAGGATCCGATCACAATCATTCTGGTTATAGCCATATGTTGCGAGACCATGGCGATAGCAGACATCGTGAAACACGCATGCCTGCCTGAAGCGTTGCAGAACGAGATGGCGCCTGCCTTTCGAATCGCTGCTGCCGTCGAACAGGATGTTGGCCCATGCCGGAAGGCTACAGTTCAATCCCTCGCCGCTGCCACCGAGGGTGCTGACCACATCCGGGCCCGATTGAAAAGCGGTGACGGTGGCGGGCATTTCCCCATCGGTCAGATCGTCGACATTTTTGTAGACGGAGTCGGCGACAAACGAAGGCAGATACGTGATTATCAACGCGATCGCGGCAATCGCCGCGACAGACCAGCCGATCAGCTTCCTGGACATGCCGCACCTCGCCCGGTGTCATCCGGATCACGATCAGCTCCAGGTTGTTTCGATGTCAAGCGACAGGCTCACACTTGCCGCCCAAATTCGGAAGCCGCGCCCACGACCTGTCAACTCAACCCGATCCGCCTCCCGGCGAGGGCGCATCCCCTCTTTTCGCTGTCAGGCCGGATTTCGTGCCACGGTCGCGCCGTCAGCAACGACCGGAACCGGCACTTGCTCATCCAGCGCGGTAAGGCGCGCGTCGATGGCGTCGATGACCTTGCGCGAGAACGGCCCGAGATGCGCATAGGCCGCGATCATCTGCACCGCGATTCGCGCCGACGAGGTGTCGCGCTTGGCGCAGTTCATAAAGGTCTGCCACAGCGGTGCCCGCGCCTCGGGGATTGCGGTGACCACGCGGTGCACGGTTTCCATCGCGCCGACCCGCGAACGGATGTCGCCCTCGGCAAGCTCGCGGCGCTGCCTTGAACGGTCGAGCAGCGTCATCAGCTTGTCGACACGACCCGCATAGGCGGCCGGGCTGTAGACCCGCTCCAGCACCGTCTTGTAGTCCATCAGGATATCGCGCAGCGGCCGCACCGGATCGAAATTGATGCCGCCGGTGCACTGGTCGCCGCCGGTCGTCGATGCCAGATCGTGGTCTGCGTGCAACCGGCCCTCCTTCGCGAGCCGGCGCGTGAGCTGCGTGTTCGGCAACGCATAGAGCAGACCGACCATGGCGACGGGAATCGCGGCCTCCTCGATGAAATCGATCATGGCCTCGGCCATCGAGACCTTCTCGCTGTCGAAGCCGACGATGAAGCCGGCGGTGACGAGCATGCCGGCGGCGTAGATCTTGTGGATGCTCTCGGCGATGTTGCGCCGCGTATTCTGCTTCTTCCGCATCGCGACCAAGGTCGCGGGGTCCGGACTTTCGATGCCGACGAAGATGCCGAAGAAATTCGCCGCACCCATCAGCTCCAGCAGTTCGGGATCGTCGGCCAGATTGACCGAGGCTTCCGTCGATAGCTCGAAGGGAAAACCGTGCGCGCGCTGCCATTCCGCGAGCTGGGGCAGGAACTGCCGCAGCGACTTCTTGTTACCGATGAAATTGTCGTCGACGAAGTCGAGATGGCCCCGATGGCCCATCTGGTAGAGCCGCTCGAGCTCGACGAACATCTGCTCGGTCGTCTTGGTCCGCGGCACGCGGCCATAGAGCTCGATGATGTCGCAGAACTCGCAGGTGAACGGGCAGCCGCGCGAATACTGCACACCGAGATAGAGATAGTCCTCGAACTTCAGCAGGTCGAATCGCGGCACAGGCGTCCTGGTGACATCGGCCTGGAATTTCGGCGCGGTGAAGACGCCAGAGCGTTGCCCGCTGTCCCAGGCGGCGATGAACTCGTCGATGACGCTCTCGGCTTCGCCGAGCACCCGAAAGTCTGCACTGGCATAGAGGTGCGGGCTCGACGTGGGATCGGGACCGCCGACCACCACCGGCTTGCCTGCCGCGCGGCACTCGTCGATCAGACGGAGCGTGTCGGCCTGCTGCGGCAACATGCCGCCGGTGAAGACCACATCGGCCCAGGCGAGATCGTCCTCACCGAAGGCTTGCGTGTTGCAGTCGATGAGCCGCACCGTCCAGCTCTCCGGCAACATCGCCGCAACGGTGATCAGGCCGAGGGGAGCAGCCGGCCGGCGGACGCCCATCAGCTTGCAGGACTCGCCAAAACTCCAGAAGGACTCCGCCGTGAACAGCGGATAGAGCATCAGCACGTTGCAGGGGCTCGGCACTTCATGGAACTCCCAAGGAAATTTCAAATGCTTTGGCGCAGTGTAGCAAAGCGTCGTGGTCTTGCACCCCGGCAAAAGGGACAAGCTGTCGCGCCCCATTGAGCCGCGACGTCGCCTCAGGCCCTGCCGCTGGCGTTCAGGGAGATGGCGCAGTCGGGGCGCTGGCCGGGCCTTCTCAAAAGCGCACAACACCATCTGGCCCACAATCTTCCCGCAGCCGCGAGAATCTTCGATAGCTGCCCTCGGACTGTTGATTTGAAAGGTTCCAATTTGCCGGACACATTGCGCCCCTGAGTCCATCGGTGGATGGGCCAATAAGGGGACTTGCGATGGCAAACCTAACAATCAACGGAAAAACCTTCACACTCGACGTCGAGCCGGACACGCCGCTGCTCTGGGCAATCCGCGAGAATGCCGGGCTGACCGGCACCAAATACGGCTGTGGCATTGCACAATGCGGTGCCTGCACCGTTCACATGGACGGTGTCGCCATCCGCTCCTGCGGGATCTCGGTCGCCGAGGCCGAGGGCAAGATAATCACCACGATCGAGGGGCTCGCCTCCGGCAGCACGCTGCACAAGGTGCAGGAGGCCTGGATCGCCAAGGACGTCCCGCAATGCGGTTATTGCCAGAGCGGCATGATCATGGCCGTGGCGGCGCTGCTCAGCGAGAAGCCGAAGCCGACCGACGCCGACATCGACGAGGCCATCACCAATATCTGCCGCTGCGGCACCTTCCAGCAGGTGCGCGAGGCGATCCACACGATCGCAAGCGCGTAAGGAGCGGCCAACATGAACAAGCACGTTACTCCCAAGATGAACCGCCGCACCTTCGTCATCGGCACCGCCGCTGTCGGCACAGGGCTCGCCATCGGCCTCGATATCCCCTTCGGCGGCCCCGCCATAGTCCGCGCGGCAGACGGTTCGCCCGAGGTCAATGCCTGGGTCGTGATCCGGCCCGACGACACTGTGGTGATTCGCATCGCCCGCTCGGAGATGGGCCAGGGCTCGCTCACCGGCCTTGCCCAGCTTGTCGCCGAGGAACTCGAATGCGACTGGTCGAAGGTCACGACCGAATATCCGACCCCCGGCCAGAGCGTTGCCCGCAAGCGCGTCTGGGGCGATTTCTCGACCGGAGGCAGCCGCGGCATCCGTAGCTCGCAGGACTACGTCCGCAAGGGCGGCGCCACCGCCCGCGTGATGCTGATCCAGGCCGCCGCCGACGAATGGAAGGTGCCAGCGTCCGAATGCACAGCCGCCAGCAGCGTCATCACCCATACGCCATCGGGCAGAACCACAACCTACGGCAAAGTCGCCGAGGCTGCAGCGAAGCTGACGCCGCCGGCCGATGTCAAGCTGAAGGACCCGAAGGACTGGAAGCTGATCGGCAAGGGCTTGCTGCGGCTCGACACCGCCGACAAGACCACCGGCACGATGGTCTACGGCATCGATATCAAGCTGCCGGGCATGCTGAACGCTGCGATCAAGGATTGCCCGGTGTTCGGCGGCAAGGTGAAGAGCTTTGACGAAGCCAAGGTCACCGGCATGAAAGGCGTCAAAAAGGTCGTCAAGGTCGGCGATTCCGCGATCGCGGTCGTTGCCGACACCTGGTGGCACGCCAAGACCGCGCTGGAAGCGCTGCCGATCGTCTGGGACGAAGGCGATAACGCAAAAGTCTCGAGCGAGACGATTGCGAAGTGGCTGGCCGAGGGTCTCGATGACGCGCAGCCGGCCTATGTCGGCAACAAGAACGGTGACGTGAAGGCGGCAATTGCCGGCGCCGCGAAGAAAGTCGAGGCGGTTTACAACTATCCCTACCAAAACCACGCCACGATGGAGCCGATGAACGCCACCGCGCTCTACACGGCGGACAAATGCGAGGTCTGGTGCGGCACGCAGAATGGCGAGGCAGCCTTCGCGGCGGTGCTCGAGGCCTCCGGCCTGCCGGCGGAGAAGTGCGACGTGCACAAGGTGATGCCCGGCGGCGGCTTCGGCCGGCGCGGCATGACGGACTATGTCCGCCAGGCCGTCGCGATCGCCAAGCAGATGCCGGGCACGCCGATCAAGCTGTTGTGGTCACGCGAAGAGGACATGGCGCACGGAAGGTATCACCCGATCACCCAGTGCAAGATGACCGGCGCGTTCGATGCCGACAACAATCTGGTCGCACTGCACTACCGCCTGTCCGGACAGTCGATCCTGTTCTCGCTCCGCCCCGAAGCGCTGCAGAACGGCATGGATCCGGCGGCCTTCCAGGGCGTCGCCCAATCCGGCGAGGCTGCGTTCGGCTATTCCGTGCCGAATCTCCTGGTCGAACATTCGATGCGCAATCCGCACGTTCCGCCCGGCTTCTGGCGCGGCGTGAATGTCAATCACAACGCGATCTACATGGAATGCTTCATGGACGAGCTCGCCCATGCTGCAGGCCAGGACCCGCTCGAGTTCCGCCGCAAGCTGATGGGCAAGAACCCCAAGCATCTGGCGGTGCTCAATGCCGTGGCCGAGAAGATCGGCTGGACCACGCCGGCGCCGCAAGGCGTCTATCGCGGCATTGCGCAGGTGATGGGCTATGGCAGCTATGTCGCCGGCGCCGCCGAAATCTCGGTGACCGACGGCAGCAAGATCAAGGTGCATCGCATCGTCGCGTCCACTGATCCCGGCTACGTCGTCAATCCGGCGCAGGTGGAGCGGCAGATCGCGGGCTCGTTCGTCTATGGCCTCTCGGCGCTGTTCTACGGCGGCTGCACAGTCAAGGACGGCCGCATCGAGCAAACCAACTTCGACACCTACAACTCGATGCGCATCAACGAGATGCCGAAGGTGGAGGCGGTGATGGTGCCGAGCGGCGGGTTCTGGGGCGGCGTCGGCGAGCCGACCATCGGTGTCGCGGCACCTGCGGTGCTCAACGCCTACTTCGCGGCGACGGGCAAGCGCATCCGCTCGGTGCCGCTGCGCGACCAGAACATCAGCTTCGCGTAACAGAAGCCGCGGCGGCCACAACGACCGCCGCGGCATTTTGCCTGGATGATCCTGATGACCACGCGCCCGATGACACGGCGAACTGCCGTGCTCGGCATCACCGCCGCTGCCGCGACTTTGGCGCGGCCAGCGGTCTTGCGCGCGCAATCGACCGGCCGCGTCGTCGTGGTCGGTGGCGGTTTCGGCGGAGCGGCTTGCGCCCGCGCGCTGAAACGCGCGCAAGGAGACCTGCAAGTCATCTTGATCGAACCCAATGCAGTCTTCACCTCATGCCCGTTCAGCAACGAGGTGATCGCGGGTCTGCGCAACATCGAAGCGCAGCAATTTGACCATGACAAGCTCGCCGCCGAGAGCGTCACCGTGATCGGCCAGGCCGTGACCGCCATCGAGCCGCAGCAGCGCAGCGTCCTGACGGCCGATGCCGTCGCGCTGCCCTATGACCGTCTCGTGCTTTCGCCCGGCATCGACTTCCATTTCGAGGCCCTGCCCGGCTACGACGAGGCCGCATCAGAAAAGATGCCGCACGCCTGGAAGGCCGGCGCTCAAACCATGCTGCTACGCAGGCAGTTGGAGGCGATGGACGATGGTGGCACGGTCGCCATCGCGATCCCCGCCAATCCCTCGCGCTGTCCGCCCGCGCCCTACGAGCGCGCCAGCCTGATCGCACACTACCTGAAGACGAAGAAGCCGCGCTCGAAAGTGCTGATCCTCGATGCCAAGGACAATTTCTCGCAGCAGCGGCTGTTCGAGAAGGCATGGAACGAGCTCTACGGCGACATGATCGAGCGCATCGGCCTGTCGCAAGGCGGCCGCGTCACTTCGGTCGACCCCGCGACCAGGACCATCATTACCGAGTTCGGCAACTACACCCCCGACGTCGCCAATGTCATCCCGCCGCAGCGAGCCGGGCACATTGCCGAACTCGCGGGCGCAACTGACGCCACCGGCTGGTGTCCGATCGATCCTGTCACCTTCGAGTCAAAACTCGTCAAAAACGTTCACGTCATCGGTGACGCCTGCCTCGGCGGCGGCATTCCCAAATCGGCATCGGCCGCGAGCGCGCAAGGCAAGGCTTGCGCTGCAGCCATCGTCAACCTGCTCGCCGGCCGCGCGCCGGAAATGCCGCGGCTAACTGGCGTCTGCTATAACACCGTCGCGCCCGGTTACGGCTTCTCACTCGCCGGCAATTACCAGCCCAAGGGCGATATCTTCGCCGAGGTCGAGGGCGGCGTGACGAGCCCGGTCGATGCACCGCGCGAGCTGCGTGCGCGCGAGGCGGCCGAGGCCGAACGCTGGTTTCAAACCATCACGGCGGATACCTTTGGCTAGGACATGATGAGACCAAGCTGTCGCCAAGCTCACGGTGCGCCCCCTCCCCCGCTTGCGGGGGAGGGCTGGGGAGAGGGTGTCTCCGCTCGCGAGAACCCCCAAGAGGAAAGAGCCCTCACCCGCCGCTACGCGGCGACCTCTCCCGCAAGCGGGAGAGGTAAGAGCAGCCCGTGGCCCGATCTCTCGTCTCACATTCAATCGATTGTCGCTGCGGCGATCACCATCAGCATTGCACTTGCCGCCGGCACGCGCGCAGACGAACTCGCGCCTTACAAGATCACCGGCGACGGCATCGCGGATTCGCTGACGGGCGCGCTCGGCGACGCCGCGCGCGGACGCGCGCTGGTGCTGGCGCGCACGACGACCTGCATCCTCTGCCATTCCGGCCCGTTCCCGGAAACGCGGTTCCAGGGCGACCTTGCGCCTGATCTCACCGGCGCGGGGAACCGCTGGACGGTGAGCCAGTTGCGGCTTCGGCTGGTTGACGCCTCGCGCTTCAACCCGGACACCATCATGCCGTCCTATTATCGTGCTGACGGCCTCGTCCGCGTCGGACGCAATTTCACCGGCAAACCGATACTGTCGGCCGCAGAGCTCGAGGACATCGTGGCCTATCTTGCAACACTTCGGGACTAGGACTGGTCATGCCAACGACGCGACGACAATTTTTAAGCCTGGCTGGCAGCGTCACGGTCATTCCGATCGTCACGCTGCGGCCGCTCGAAGCGACGCCCGCGATGCTCAATACCGCGATCCGCAACGTCGTCGGCGAGGCGCCCATTCGCACCGGCAAGGTCAAGCTCGACATTCCGCCGCTGGTCGAGAACGGCAACACGGTGCCGATGACGGTGAGCGTCGCAAGCCCGATGACGGCGGACGACTACGTCAAGAGCATCCACATCTTCAACGAGAAGAACCCGCAGCCGAACATCGGTAATTTCTATCTCAACCCTTCTTCCGGCCGCGCCCAGGTCTCGACGCGGATCCGGCTCGCCGACACCCAGAAGGTGGTCGCGGTCGCCCGTCTCTCCGACGACTCGTTCTGGCAGGTCACAGCCGATATCGTCGTGACGCTGGCCGCCTGCACCGAGGAGGTGAATTGATGGCCGCCCTCATCAACGTTCCTTCGCGCGCCAAACGCGGCGACATCATCGAGATCCGCACGCTGACCTCGCACATCATGGAAACCGGCTTCCGCCGTACCGTGGACGGCGCACTGGTGCCGCGCGACATCATTACGAGCTTCACCTGCCGCTACAACGGCACCGAGATCTTCCGCGCCGATCTGTTTCCTGCCATCGCCGCCAATCCGTATTTGTCCTTCTTCACGGTCGCCAAGGAGAGCGGCAAGTTCGAATTCGCATGGATCGGCGACAACGGCTATTCGTCCACCGCTTCGGCATCGATCACGGTCGAATGAATCTTTGGCGCGCGATAGTGCTGGCGGTGCTTGTCGCCACGGCCCCTGCCCTGCTCGCCGGTGAAATCCCGCCCGATGCGCACCGCTCCGGCTATTCCTTCATGGGTCCCGACACGCGCGCCATGCAGGATGACGACACCTCCAATCCGGGCATGCTGTTCGTGCTCGACGGCGAAGCGCTGTGGGGAAAGAAGACAGGCGGCGCGGACAAGGCGTGCGCAGACTGTCATGGCGATGCGCGAAGCAGCATGAAGGGCGTCGCGGCCCGCTATCCGGCCTTCGACAAGGCGCTCGCACGCCCCGTCACGCTCGACCAGCGCATCAACCTCTGTCGCGCCAATCACCAGCAGGCAGCGCCGCTGCCCTATGAGAGCCGCGACATCCTGGCGCTGTCCGCCTTCGTTGCCCACCAGTCGCGCGGCGTCGCGATCACCGCGGGCGATGATCCACAGCTCAAGCCTTTCGTCGAACAGGGGCGCAATCTCTTCATGCAGCGCGAAGGTCAACTCAACCTGGCCTGCACCAATTGCCACGACGACAACTTTGAGAAGCGCCTCGCGGGCTCGCCGATCACGCAAGCGCAGCCGACCGGCTATCCGCTCTATCGGCTAGAATGGCAAACGCTGGGATCGCTGGAGCGGCGCCTGCGCAGTTGCATGACCGGCGTCCGGGCCCAGGCCTATGATTACGGCGCGCCCGAGTTGACCGCGCTCGAGCTCTATCTGATGGCGCGGGCGCGCGGAATGCCGATGGAAACGCCGGCGGTGCGACCGTAACGCCCAAATTAGGGCTAGGCAGACGTGGAACGGTCGCTAGTATCCCCCCAAATTGAGTCACAGGGAGGAATTAAAGTGGCTGACCACAAAATCTCGCGCCGCACGCTTTTGACCGGCACTGCCGCAGCCGGCGCGCTCAGCCTGACGGGAGTGCCGGCGCGCGCCGAGGTCAACTGGAAGAAATACGCCGGGACCAAGCTGGAGGTGATCCTCGCCAAGGGGCCGCGCGGCGACAACCTGCAAAAATACGTCAAGGAGTTCACCGAACTCACCGGCATCCAGGTCGAATCCGAGCAGATTCCCGAGCAGCAGCAGCGGCAGAAATGCGTCATTGAGCTCACCTCCGGTCGGCCGAGCTTCGACGTGGTCCATATCAGCTATCACGTGCAGAAGCGACAGTTCGAGAAGGCCGGCTGGCTCGCCGACATGACACCCTTCATGAAGGATCCGACGCTGACTGCGCCCGATCTCGTCGAGAGCGATTTCTCGGCCGCCGGCTTGCAATACGCCAAAAACGACAAGGGCCAGATGCTGTCGCTGCCCTGGTCGGTCGATTATTTCATCCTCTACTACAATAAGGAGCTGTTCCAGAAGAAGGGTGTCGCCGTCCCCAAGACCCTCGACGAGATGGTCGCGGCTGCGGAGAAGCTCACCGACACCAAGGAAGGCACCTTCGGCTTCGTCGGGCGCGGCTTGCGCAACGCCAACATGACATTGTGGACCAATTTCTTCCTCAACTATGGCGGCGAATTCCTCGATGCGAAGGGCAACATCCTGACGGACGGTCCTGAAGCAATCGCGGCGACCAAACTCTATCAGACGCTGCTGACGAAAGTCGCCCCGCCCGGCGTCGCCGGCTTCAACTGGATGGAGTCGATGGCTTCGTTCACGCAAGGACGTTCGGCGATGTGGATCGACGGCGTCGGCTGGGCGCCGCCGCTGGAAGATCCGGCCGCCTCGCGCGTGGTCGGCAAGGTCGGCTACACTGTCGTGCCGGCCGGACCGAAGGGGCAATATTCGGCCACCTACGGCGACGGCGTCGGTATTGCCGCAGCGAGCAAGAACAAGGAAGCGGCTTATCTGCTCTGCCAGTGGATCGTCTCGAAGAAGCAGGGCGCACGGTTGTTGCAGACTGGTGGCGGCGTGCCGTTCCGCAACTCGATCCTGAACGATGCGGAGGTCCAGAGTGGCGTCAAGATGCCGAAGGAATGGCTGCAGTCGGTGATCGATTCCGGCAAGATCAGCAAGCTCGGCTTGCCCGTCGTGATCCCGGTCGCCGAATTCCGCGACATCGTCGGCGCGGCGCTCACCGCGACACTATCAGGCGCCGATCCCGCAGCCGAACTGAAGAAGGCCAACGATCAGTTCCGGCCGATCCTGGAGCGCAGCGAAAAGGCGTGAGTGCGTTGACACAATCGACTCCAGGCGCGGCACAGTCTGATGCCGCGCCGGAGAAGGAACTGCGGCCGCCGTCCTACTGGCCGTTCGTGGTGCCGGCGCTGGTCGTCGTGCTCGCGATCATTATCTTCCCGTGGGTCTTCACCATCTGGATGAGCCTGAACGAGTGGAAGGTCGGCTCGTCGACCACCTTCGTCGGCTTCTCCAACTATCTGCGCCTGACAAGCGATCCCCGCTTCATCGAGGCGATCGGACACACTCTGGTTTACACCGTGCTGTCCGTGCTGCTGCCACTCGTGTTCGGCACGTTCGCAGCCGTGGTGTTTCACCAGAAATTCGCCGGCCGCGGCTTCCTGCGCGGCATCTTCATCATGCCGATGATGGCAACGCCGGTGGCGATCGCGCTGGTCTGGACCATGATGTTCCACCCGCAGCTCGGCGTGCTCAACTATTTGCTGTCGCTGGTCGGGATCCCTCCGCAGCTCTGGGTGTTTCACCCGGCAACGGTGATCCCCTCGCTGGTGCTGGTCGAGACCTGGCAATGGACGCCGTTGGTGATGCTGATCGTGCTCGGCGGCCTCGCCGCGATCCCGACCGAGCCCTACGAGAGCGCGCAGATCGACGGCGCCAACCTGTGGCAGGTGTTTCGCTTCATCACCCTGCCGCTGATCATGCCGTTCCTGTTCATTGCGGGCATGATCCGCATGATCGACGCAGTGAAGAGTTTTGACATCATCTTCGCGATCACGCAGGGCGGACCTGGCTCAGCGTCAGAGACGATCAACATCTATCTCTACAGCGTCGCCTTCACCTATTACGACCTCGGCTACGGCTCGGCGATCGCGGTGGTATTCTTCCTGCTGATCGTCCTGCTTGCGGCCGTAATGCTCTACGCCCGCCAACGCATGGTGTGGACAGAAATCGCGAGCGACGCATGACGCCCCGTCAAATCATCGGCAAGATCGGCCTGTGGCTCTCGGTGTGCGTCATCGTGTCGCCGGCAATCCTGTTCTTCCTCTGGATGCTGTCGCTGTCGCTCAAATTCGAGATCGACAACGCCGCCTACCCGCCGGTGTTCTTCCCCGAGCATATCGCCTGGAAGAACTACGCCGACGTGCTCGCCTCCAACCGCTTCCTGACCTATTTCATCAACAGCCTGATCGTGACCGGCGGCGCGACTGCGCTGGCGCTGATCGTCGGCGTCCCAGCCGGCTACGGCATCGCGCGCATGGCCGCGCACAAATCCGCGATCGTGATCCTGATCGCCCGCATCACGCCCGGCCTGTCCTACCTGATCCCGTTGTTCCTGCTGTTCCAGTGGCTCGGCCTGCTCGGCACACTGGTGCCGCAGATCATCATTCATCTGGTGGTGACGGTGCCGATCGTGATCTGGATCATGATCGGCTATTTCGAGACGACACCGATGGAGCTGGAGGAAGCCGCGCTCATCGACGGCGCCACGCGCTGGCAGGTGTTCCGCCACGTCGCGCTGCCGATCGCCAAGCCGGGCATCGCGGTCGCCTTCATTCTCGCGGTGATCTTCTCCTGGAACAATTTTGTGTTCGGCATCGTGCTGGCTGGACGCGAGACGCGAACCCTGCCCGTCGCCGTCTACAACATGATCTCGTTCGACCAGCTGAGCTGGGGCCCGCTGGCAGCTGCCGCGCTGATCGTCACCCTCCCGGTGCTGCTGCTCACGGTATTCGCCCAACGGCAGATCGTGGCCGGGCTCACCGCGGGTGCGGTCAAGGGCGGGTGAGCACACCTCATCGTCAGCCGGCCAAGCCGAATGAGCGATGAGACCAGCCGCTGCGGCGAGAGGCGCGTGCCCGTTCCAGATCCATGGTTAACGGCTACCCGGACTGACTGTCATTCCGTTTAAATACGCATCAATGCTTTTGGCTTAGACCGCTCATCTTCACCGGGTAGCCGGATCCCTGGCTCGCGGCTTGCACACTTCGTCGCATCATTGTTCTTGGGGAAGAGAGTGGCCTGAAATGACACAGTTGATCTCCCGCTTCGAGACAGGCGGGGCAGCGTCCGACCGAGCGCAGCTTGTTTCCATCCAATATCTGCGGGCGCTGGCCGCGCTGATGGTCCTCGTCACCCACGCGCTGTACTGGCCGCTCGAGACCCGCAATGAGGCCCTGCTCATCACTGGCCGGCTCGGCGTGGAGATCTTCTTCGTGCTCAGCGGCTTCATCATCACGGTGATTGGAGGAGAGGCGTACTTCGAGCCGGTCGCCTTCGCCCGCAACCGGATCATGCGCATCGTGCCGATGTACTGGCTAGCGACCTTCCTGATCGTCGGTCTCGCAACCGCCAGTCCGAGCAGCTTTCGCACTACGGTGCCGACGATCGAAGGCATTATCAAGTCGCTGCTGTTCATTCCATCCGATGTGCCGAAGGCACCCCTCTTGGGTCTCGGCTGGACGCTGGATTACGAGGCCTTCTTCTATTTGGTATTCGGGAGCCTGTTCTTCGTGAGAGCAGCGAGCCGTACCGCGCTGCTTGCCGTCCTTTTTGTCGGCCTGATGGTCATTGGGCGGCTCATCGACCACCCGTCCCACACCCAGAGTTTCTACACGAGCCTCAGCCTGCTCGGCTTTCTCGTCGGCACTGGCGTCGGTCGGCTGTACCAACTCGGCTCGCTGCAGCGACTTGGCCGTAACCATGTCCTAGGTCTGCTCGCCGCCGGCGCACTATCGCTTGTCATCCTTTACCGGACCGATCCGCAGACGAATCTGCCGTTGTTCCATATGTCAATGTCGTTTGGCGCCATGACCATCGTCGCCGCGATGATCTGGGCCGAGGAAGCTGGGCGCCTGCCGGTCATTCCGGCTTGCCGCTTCCTTGGCGATGCATCCTACTCGCTGTACCTCTTCCATTTCTTCGCCATGGCCGCGGCCTGGGCGATCGGACGCAAGCTGTTCGGCCCGGTCAGCGCACTGAACTATGCGCCCCTGGCCGTTGCGGCGATCGCCGCTGGCCTCGCCGTCGGATGCCTTGCCTATTGGTATCTGGAGCGGCCGATCCTTAACTGGACGCGGCAGCGACGCCGCCCGACGGCCGTGACGCAAGGAAGCGCGTCGTGATCGTCCGTCGACGCGATCTGCTGCTCGGCGCCGGCATCGCTATGGGCACCACGCTGTTGCCCACCTCCCTTCTCGCCCTTGCTGCACCGAATGCCGAGGTGGTCGCGCGCAGCGTCGTCTCGCCGGGCAATACCACGCGACTGAAGCGGGTGTTTGCCAAGGCGGCGCGAGGTGAACCAGTCACGCTCGGTTTCATCGGCGGCTCGATCACCCAGGGTCCACCGCAAAACTATGCATCGCAAATTGCGGCTTGGTGGGGCCAACGCTTTCCCAACGCGTCCCTCTCCGTGGTCAATGCCGGACTTGCGGGCACAGGTTCGCTGCTGGGCGCGTTTCGCGTCGGCGTCGATCTGCTGTCTAAAGACCCGGATCTCGTGATCGTCGAATTCGGTGTCAACGATGCCTCCGCCGATGCATACGCCTACGAGGGACTGTTGCGGCACATCCTTGACCACCGCACCGCGCCGGCCGCGCTGCTGCTGTTTATGATGTGGGAGAAGGGCGGCAACATGCAATCGATGCAGGCGCCGATCGGCCGGCACTACGACCTGCCGATGATCAGCTTCCGCGACGCGCTGTGGCCGGAGATAGAGGCCGGTCGGCTCGCTTGGCGCGACGTGATCGTGGACGTGGTTCACCCCAATGATCTTGGCAATCGCTACGCTGCCAGCTTCTGCACGAACTTCTTCGAAAAAGTGTTGCGGCAGCAGGCGGCGACGCACGGCGCACTCACCCTCGACCCGTTGCCGGCGCCGATTGGATCCTCGCTCTATGAGCATGTCGGGCTGATGCCGGGGACCGACTTCGCTCCCATCGATCGCGACGGGTGGGAATTGACCCCTTCGCAGATCTGGGGGCAGATCTGGGCCATCACGCAAAGCAACGCTCGCTTCGAGCTCGACTGCAAGGCGTGTGGCATCGCGCTCATCGTCGGCGGCCGCGCCTCGACGCTGCTCGAGAGATCAATAATCACAATCGACGGCGTTGAGGTTCGGCCGATGAAGGCGCCCAATTTCCTTGACCGGGACACAATCGTCCTCCTAACCGACCTGCCGAACAGCCATCACAGCTTGCGGCTGGAGACCGCGGATTTTCCCTCATCCGCATTCGGCAGCAGCGGTCTGCGCGCACTCGGTCTGTTCGACGACCCCAGGGCCGACTGACCGACCTGCAGGAACCGCGAAATCTATCGACGAAGCGGCCGGGTCGCTTGCTTCACCGGCCGCAATCGCCAAATCTCGACTGTCTATTCCGCCGGTGCCGCATGCATTTCCGGATGCGCGGCATAGTGCTCGGTGGTGCCGAGCTTGCTGGCCGCGAGCAATCCGCCTGCCATCACGGCATAGGCGAACGCCACGGCAGGCGTGACACCAAAGCCGCCGCCGATGCCGACAGCTTCGCCGTGCATGAAGCCGAAATAGGTCAGCACTGCACCGACGAGTGCGAAGGCTGACGCCTTTTCGAAGTCACGCTCGATGATGAAGACGCCGAGCGCGCCCAGGATCAGACCGCCGAGGATGGAGCCGCTGCCCATCACTTCCAGTCCGTGATAGAATACGCCCTGCTGCGGCAGCGCGGCAATCGCGGCAGTCTTCACTGCGTCGGCCTTGTCTGCGGCCATGCCGCCGACGGTCGCCGCCGCATTCATGGTTGAGCCCAGCATGGTGTCGATCTGGAGCTTGGCCCAGGCCGCAAGATGCGGGGTCAGCGCCAGCACGATCGCGGGAGCGTGCTTGACCGGCGTGGTCTGGAACGCCTGTGCGCCGATGAGCATGCCGATATAGAGCAAGATCGGCGAGATCGCGACCACCGGCACCAGCGCGAGCAGCACCGAGATGATGCCGAACCACGCCAGCACCACCACCATGATTCCGGTCGCAGCCGAATAGCCGATGCGGCCGCCCATCGCCTTCCAGCCGGGATGGCCGATATAGACTGCGTTGATGAAGGGATTGCCCATCAGGCAGCCGATCAGGCTGACGACGCCGTCAGCGGTCAGCACGCGCGTGGTCGGATATTCGTCGCCGGCGGCTTCCGCGCTTTCGACATTGTCCATGGCCTCGACGAGGTCATAGATGCCGAAAGGAATAGCGGTCACCAGGATGACGCCGAGGTATTCGAAGCCCGAGAAAACGTACCCAACCGCCGGGATCGGCACCGAGAAGCCGAAATTGGCAAACGCTGCGCCAACGCCCGCGATGCTCAATCCGCCAAGACCGAGGCCGAACAGGTTCGAGCCCCAGGCGATGATCATGCCAGCCCCAATGGCGACGAGGCCCGCAGGAATGCCGCGCCAGTATTTTACACCGCCGAACCAACTCACCAGGATGATGGCGAAGCAGACGAGACCGATCTGCGGCGTCATGTACATCTCCAGCGCAGGCCGCATCGAGATGAAGGTTACGGAGACGCCGGCAAGCGTGCCGAGCAGCGCTGCCCGCGGCGTGATCCTGCGGATGAACGGCGCGATGAAGCCGCCGATCATGAGGATAAAACTCTGGAAGAACACCCAGACCAGGCCCGCCGACCAGCCCTTGAGCGGATCGCCGGTCTTCAGCGTGATCGGCAGCATGATCACGAAGGTCACGATGAACATGTGCGGCACGCTGACGCCGGATGGCAGCGCGCAAACGTCGCTACGGCCGGTCTTCTGCGCAAGACGATAGGCGAGGTACGCGTAGTAGAAGGTGGAGAGGCACATCATGAGCCCGAGCGCGGGCAGGATGCGGCCGAACACGAGACTGTCCGGCATCTTCAGCACGAAGCGCAAGAGACCCGTGAGCACCAGCATGTTGACGAGGATGTTGGTGCCGAAGCCGAAAAACGCGTTCCAGTCGCCCGATGTCCATAGCGCCGGCTTGAACTCGGACCTGTTCGTCTCAGATTTGCCGGCCGTCCCCGTCAATGTGCTCATGGTCATACCCCTATGTGGTCGAAGTCTTCATCGCCTCCAAGACTGCGGCTGAGTCCGCGACCCAGCCGAAGATGCCGCCCTGGGCCTTGATCATCTTCAGGCCCATCTCGTGAAACTCGGGGAAGTAGGATGCGCAGCCGTCCGAGATGACCACGCAGCGATAGCCGCGGTCATTGGCCTCGCGCACGGTGGTGTTGACACACACTTCGGTGGTAACGCCGCACACCAGGAGATTCTCGATGCCGTATTTCTCCAGCACGTCGGTGAGCTCGGTGGCGTAGAACGCGCCCTTGCCGGGCTTGTCGATCACGACCTCGCTGTCGAGTGGATAGAGCTCGGGGATGATGTCGTGGCCGGCTTCGCCGCGGATGAGAATGCGGCCCATCGGGCCGGGATCGCCGATGCGCAAGGACGGCGCGCCGCGCTCGACTTTCGCCGGCGGCGCATCGGAGAGATCGGGCAGATGCCCTTCACGGGTGTGGACGACAAGCATGCCGGTATTGCGCGCAGCCTTCAGCACGGCGCCGATCGGCTTCACCGCACGCGCGAGCTGGCTGACATCATTGCCGAGGGTCTCACCGAATCCGCCGGGCTCCATGAAGTCGCGCTGCATGTCGATGATCACGAGCGCGGTGCTCGACCAATCGAGCTTGATCGGCTCGGGCTCGGCGCTGATGACACCCAGTGTCGGCTTGGTTGAGTTCAACATAACGCCCCCGCGAGAACTCTCTTTGCCAGGAGTTCTGCAAGCGCCGTGCCATTGTGTACAATTGAGGTGGGGCGCGCCGCGTAGAGAAATTCGCTGCTCTATCAGAACGTTATCGGAAGAGACCGCGTCTGCTTATTCGCTGTGCGATGGCTTTGCGACGTGCGTTTGCTTAAAGGATGAGCGGCCTCCGTCGTCATTCCGGGGGCGCGACGAAGTCGCGAACCCGGAATCCATCGAGCCGCAGTGCATGAGGTGAAATGGATTCCGGGCTCGCGCTATGCGCGCCCCGGAATGACGAGAGTGGTGTTACCCCCCGCCCCATACAGCCGCCGATGCTCCTCCTCATACGGCGCATAGGAATCCTTCAGCGTCGCCATGTTGAGCAGCATCGTGGCAACCATCGTGCCCGCCTTGTCGAACACGCGCGTCTTGATCCAGGCGCTTTCGGTGCGGCGGCTGCCGGACAGCGCGACGACCTCGCGCTCGACTTCGTATTCCTCGTCGACGAACAGCGGTCCCTTCACCAGCCGGATTTCCTGATCGGCGAACAGGCCGACGGCCGGCCCTTTGGTCGGCAACGGATCGTCTTTGGAGCGGTACTGAAACAGCACGCTCAGCATCTCCATCGGGATGATGGCTCTGTTCCACGGATTGTCCGCGCCGGAATAGTAGGGCGAGGTCTCGGTGATGACTGCGAGCTTCTGCCGGAGTGAGAACGGGTAGAGATCGCCCATGTTCTGGTCGAACGCCATCCGCACCGTCTGCCGCTTGCCCGTCTGCGCCACCTTCACGTCGCGCAGGATCACGGGATCGCTCAGCGGCTTGAGTTCGCCGAGGCGCGCCTCCAGCGCGGTCGCGACTTGCGCATCGCCGACCGAGGCCGTGCCGCGCAGCACCTCGGTGCCGTCGCGCTTCACCATCTGGATCTGGCACTGGCTCGTTCCGGGCAAAGGCTTCTGCAGGATCGCCTGCACCTCCTCACCTTCGAAGCAGGCGTTGCGATAATGCGCAGAGAGGCAGCCGCTCTCGAACCAGGCCTGTCCCCACAGTCGTGCGCCGAGCGGGGCGAACTGGCTGAAATGCGTGGGACCCTCGATGGTGCCGCCCTTGAAGCCGAGCTTCTGCGCGGTGGCATCGTCGTGGATGGACGCATGCGCGTCGTAAACCTGCGCGTGCAGCATCTGGCGCGGTTGGCGCCACGGCCCGATCAGGGCTTCGGTTGTCTCAGTGATCTCGGTGTCGAATGCGTTTGCGGCCATGATGTTCTCCACAAGCAGCCATGACTAGCAGGAGCGCCACGGATGCGGCTAGCCGTATTGACTTCGCAGGCCCATGCTCTTGACTGTCACAATTCGCGTCGCGCAGCCGCAAATCCTTCCCGCAGCGCAAACCCCGCCGATTAAGAGACGAGGACTCCTAAAATGACGCTGATGCAGGTCGAGCTGGACGACAAATACCGGCTCGAATCGAAGCGGATCTTCCTGTCAGGCACCCAGGCCCTGGTTCGCTTGCCCATGTTGCAGCGCGAACGCGACCGACTCCAGGGGCTCAACACCGGCGGCTTCATTTCCGGCTATCGCGGTTCCCCGCTCGGCATGTACGACCACGCGCTGTGGCGCGCGAAGTCACACCTCCAGCAGCACGACATCGCCTTCGTCCCCGGCCTGAACGAGGATCTGGCGGCGACCGCCGTCTGGGGCAGCCAGCAGGTCGGCCTGTTTCCCGGCGCCAAGGTCGATGGGGTGTTCGGCATCTGGTACGGCAAGGGTCCCGGCGTCGACCGCTCCGTCGACGCGCTCAAGCATGCCAATGCGGCCGGCACTTCGCTCAATGGCGGCGTGCTCGCGCTCGCCGGTGACGACCATGGCTGCCAGTCCTCGACGCTGGCGCATCAGAGCGAGCAGGTGTTCGCGGCGGCTCTGATTCCCGTGATCAATCCGGCAACGCTGCAGGATTATCTCGATCTCGGCCTCTATGGCTTCGCGCTGTCACGCTTCTCCGGCTGCTGGGTCGGCTTCAAGGCGATCAGCGAGACCGTCGAGAGCTCGGCCTCGATCGACAGTGATCCCGCTCGCATCCAGATCAGGCTGCCCGACGATTTCGAGATGCCGCCCGGCGGCCTCAACATCCGCTGGCCCGATCCTCCGCTGGAGGCTGAGCGTCGCCTGTTCGGCCCGAAGATGGCCGCGGTGCAGGCTTTTGCCCGCGCCAACCAGCTCGACCGCATCGTGCTCGATTCAAGGCCGGCGCGGCTCGGCATTGTCGCGACCGGCAAGGCCTATCTCGATCTGCGCCAGGCGCTCGCCGACTTAGGGATCACCGACAAGGACGCGCAGGATCTGGGCTTGCGCATCTACAAGGTCGCACTGACCTGGCCGCTGGAGGAAAGCGGCGCGAAGCGATTTGCGGAAGGTCTTCAGGACGTGCTCGTGGTCGAGGAGAAGCGCGGCTTCATCGAAGACCAGCTGATGCGCATTCTCTACAATATCGATGCGTCAAGGCGCCCGATCGTCACGGGCAAGCGCGACGAAAGCGGCGTGCCGCTGCTGCCGAGCGAAGGTGAGCTGACGCCGACCATCGTCGCGGGCGCGCTGGTGGCGCGATTGCGCAAGCTCGGGCATCACAGCCCGGTGCTGGAGCAGCGCCTCGCGCGGCTCGAGGCCTTCGACAATCCCATCTCCGCCAGCACGCAGATCAAGCTCGCGCGCACGCCGTTCTTCTGCTCGGGCTGTCCGCATAATTCCTCGACCCGCGTGCCCGAAGGCAGCCGCGCCATGGCCGGCATCGGGTGCCACGGCATGGCCCTGAGCATGCCGACGCGCCGCACCGATCTGATTTCACATATGGGCGCCGAGGGTGTGAACTGGATCGGCCAGTCGCCCTTCACCACCGAGAAGCACATTTTTCAGAATCTCGGCGACGGCACCTATACGCATTCCGGGCTCCTCGCCCTTCGTGCAGCGTCTGCCGCCGGCATCAACATCACCTACAAGATCCTCTACAACGACGCCGTCGCGATGACCGGCGGTCAGCCGGCCGAGGGCGCCTTTAACGTCGCGCAGATCGCGCACCAGGTCTGGGCCGAGGGCGTGAAGCGGCTTGCGGTCGTCTCGGACGATCCGGGCAAATATCCTGAGGGCAACTACTTCCCGCAGGGCGCGACCATTCATCATCGCCGCGAGCTCGATGCCGTGCAGCGCGAGCTGCGTGACATCGAGGGCCTCACGGTCGTGATCTACGACCAGACCTGCGCCGCCGAGAAGCGCCGCCGCCGCAAGCGCGGGCTCTATCCCGATCCCGCCAAGCGCGCCTTCATCAACGAACTGGTCTGCGAAGGCTGCGGCGATTGCTCGCAGGCCTCCAACTGCGTCTCGGTGCAGCCGCTGGAAACCGAGTTCGGCCGCAAGCGCCAGATCGACCAGTCCAACTGCAACAAGGACTTTTCCTGCGTCGAGGGCTTTTGCCCGAGTTTTGTCACCGTGCATGGCGGTTCGCTCAAGCGCATGAAAACCTCGGCGGTCGATTCCGGGCAGTTGTTCGCTGACCTGCCGCTGCCGCCCGCGCGTGAGCTGGAAGGCCCCTACAACATTCTCGTCACCGGCATCGGCGGCACCGGCGTCATTACCATCGGTGCCCTGCTCGGCATGGCCGCCCATGTCGACGGCCGCGGCTGCTCGGCACTGGATTTCACCGGCCTATCGCAGAAGAACGGCGCGGTGATGAGCCATGTCCGTATCGCGCCCAAGCCGGAAGACATTTCCGCGGTCCGCATCACCACCGGCGGCGCCGACGTCATCCTCGGCTGCGATATGATCGTCTCGGCCGGCCCGACCGCGCTCAGCCGCGCCGAGCGCGGCGTGACCAAGGCCTATATCAACGCCGATTTGCAGCCGACCGCCAGCTTCGTGCAAAACCCCGATATCGATTTCGAGATGGGCACGATGCAGACCGTGCTGCGCGATGCCGTCGGCGACAAGAACCTCGATATCATCGACGCCACCGGCATTGCCGCCGCCCTGATGGGCGACAGTATCGCGACCAACCCCTTCATGCTCGGCTTCGCCTTCCAGAAGGGTGCGATCCCGCTGTCGCTGGAGGCCCTGCTCCGCGCCATCGAGATCAACGGCGCCGCGATCGAGATGAACAAGCTCGCCTTCACCTGGGGGCGGCTGGCGGCCCACGACATGTCGCGGGTGCGCAGCGTGCTCCAGTTCAAGAGCCGCGCATCCGCGCCGACGAAGTCGCTCGACGACGTCATCGCGACCCGCGCGGAATTTCTGACGGGCTATCAGGACAAGGCCTACTCGGATCGCTATCGCTCGGCGGTTACCAAGGTGCGCAAGGCGGAAACGGCCGCCTCGCCCGCGTCCACGGAGCTGACTGAGGCCGTGGCGAAAAACCTGTTCAAGTTGATGTCCTACAAGGATGAGTACGAGGTCGCGCGTCTCTACACCGACGGTAGCTTTGCCAGGAAAGTCTCGGAGAAGTTCGACGGCGACTTCACGCTGAAGTACCACTTGGCGCCACCGATCTTCGCGAAGCGCGACAAGACGACGGGACATCTTCAGAAGAAGGAGTTCGGCAGTTGGATGATCCACGCGTTCCGCGTGCTGGCCAAGCTGAAATTCCTGCGCGGCGGCGCGCTTGACCCGTTCGGCCGCACCGACGAGCGCCGGACGGAGCGGAAGCTGGTTGAGGATTATCTCGCGATGATCGACCAGCGGACGGCCGCGCTGAAAGCGGAGCAGATTCCGCTGCTGGCGAGGATCGCCCGCGTGCCAGAAACGATCCGTGGCTTCGGCCACGTCAAGGAAGCCAACATCAAGCTGGCGGCGGCGGAGAAGGCGCGGTTGGAAGCGGAGCTGGAGAACAGCCGCTTTGCAGCGGCTGCGGAGTAAGCAGTTCGTCATTGCGAGGAGCGAAGCGACGAAGCAAATCCAGACTGCCATCGCAGACGGATTTCTGGATTGCTTCGCTGCGCTCGCAATGACGGAGGTTGTGGATCCTGCGCCGATGACAATGACGTCGTAGGTCTCGTGCGCCGGCATCATGCGGCAAGGGTCCCGAGGCAAGGCATGACACCGTCATACTCCGCCCGCGGGCTCGCAGCTAGCGCTGCGGCTTGCGCTCGATCGGATCGATATCGACCGCCCGCAGGCGGCCGAGCCGCAGCACGTCCATGGCCAGCCGCCGGCCGATCCGATCGCGGTCGAGCACGCGGATCAGATCGTCGACACCGTTGATGTCGACGCCATCGAGCTTGATCACGACGTCGCCGGGCAACAGCCCCGCCTTCGCCGCTGGTCCATCAGGCTCGATCTGCGCGAGCAGCGCGCCCATCTTGTTCTCGACCCCGGCCAGCACCGCGTGCCGCCGCGGGATGGGCGCAGTCTGTCCGGCAACGCCGATAAAGGCGCGGCGGACGTAGCCGTGGCGGATGATCTCCGACAGCACGAACTGCGCGGTGTTGCTGGCGACCGCGAAGCAGATGCCTTGCGCACCATTGATGATGGCGGTGTTGATGCCGATCACCTCCGCATTCGACGACACCAGCGGCCCGCCGGAATTGCCGGGATTGAGCGCGGCATCGGTCTGGATCACGTCCTCGATGGTGCGCCCGCTAACGGAGCGGATCGAACGCCCGAGCGCCGAGACCACGCCGGCCGTCACGGTCGATTCAAAGCCGAGCGGATTGCCGATCGCGATCACGAGCTGGCCGCGGCGCAGCGTCTTGGAGTTACCGAGCGCGGCATAAGGCAGGTCGCGCACGCCATTGGCGCGCAGCAGTGCCAGATCAGTGTCGGGATCGACGCCGAGCACGCGGGCATCGCCGACATGGCCCTCGACGTCCCGCAGCCGGATCTCCTTGGAGGCGCCGACCACGTGGCTGTTGGTCAACACGAGCCCGTCCGGCGAAATCACGATGCCGGAGCCGAGCCCGCCGCGCTCGCGACCATTCGGCACTTTTGGTCCGGTCTCGACGCGGACAACGGCAGGGCCGACGCGGTCGGTCACGTCGATCACGGCATTGGAATAGGCGTCCAGCAATGCCCGGTCATCGACCGGAACAGGCGCTATCGTTCGCGATGACGATGCGTCATCGACGATATCCGAGGTGAAATCCAACATGGCAAGAGTCCTTGAGGCTCACACAGATGGTGGCCTGTTCCCTCTCGTGCAAGTGGCCCGCCCGGGGAGCAAGGCTGGACTGCCTAGGTGGCTAGGGTGCCCGCCGCAGCGTGCCTGCCCTCGCCTTGACCGGGTCGAGCAACGACCAATCACCGTCCGGGAGTACATAGCCTTTGGGGAACGGCGCGCGCAGCTCGAGCCCGAGCGAGCGCAGCACGCGGTCGTCGCGGTAGTAGCATTGCAGGACCACGCGAACGAGCGTTGCCGCGGCCGCACCGCCGTCCTTACGAAACTCCTGCGCCACAGCATCGCGCCTCGCGGCATCGAGCTCTGCGAGCGGCTGGCCTGCCAGCCGCGCCAGATGGTCCAGCGCCGCCGTCACCAATTTGGTGTCGCGGCCGAGCGTCGCAAGGATATCGGCCTGGATCGCGGCATCGTCGGCGCCGGGCACGTTGTACTCATCGCTGGCGGGCACGATCATGCCGGCAACGGCGCGGAGGTCGTCGCGTTGGGTGCGCGTGAGTTGATTGTCTGCGGACATGGCGGCCTCAGTCGAACAAGTTGGCGAGGCGCTGCTTCATCTGGTCGGCGATGTAGAGCGCGAGGGCCTGGATGGTGGAGGTCGGATTCACGCCGCCCGAAGTGACGAAGATGCTGCCATCGACGATGAAAAGATTCTTCACGTCGTGCGTGCGCCCCCATTCGTTGACGACGGATTTCTTGGGATCGGTACCGATGCGCGCGGTGCCGAGCAGATGCCAGCCGCCCCACGGAATCGGCGAGTTGACGCAGATGTCGGTTGCCCCCGCTGCCTCGAGAATCTCCCGGCCGCGGGCGAGCGCATGGTCCATCATCTTCTGGCTGTTCTCGCTGATCGTGTAATTGATCTTCGGCGCGGGAATGCCGTGGCTGTCCTTCAGCACCGGATCGAGCGTGACCTGGTTGTGCTCCTCCGGCAGGTCTTCGCAGATCGCGGAGAAACCGAGCCGATGGCCGTTGAGCTTGCGGAAGACGCGGTGATGATCCGCGCCCCACGGCAGAATGCCCTTCTGCTCGCTGACGACGGCCTCGAACACCGGCCCTGCCCCGCGCACGAACTGGACGCCGTAGCCGCGCACGAAGCCGCGCGACAGGTCCGTGTCATACCACTCCTTGCTCCACAGGCAGGTCGGCGGCGCGCGGTTGCTGTCGGTCGGCTCCTTCACGTAGCCGTAAATCTGCGCATAAGGGTGGAACATCAAATTCTTGCCGACGAGGCCGGACGAATTGGCGAGGCCGTTCGGGTAGTGGTCAGATTTCGAGTTGAGCAGCAGCCGCGGCGTGCCGACGCCGTTGCAGGCGACGATCACGACATGCGCCGGCTGGACCTGTTCGATGCCGTCCTGGTCGTAATAGACCACGCCCGTGGCCATGCCGTTCTCGTCGGTCGTGATCTCGCGCACCCGGCAATGCGTGCGCAGCTCGACCCCGGCGCGGACCGCATGCGGCCAATAGGTGATGTCGGTCGAGGATTTCGCACCTTGCGCGCAGGCCGGCGTGCAATGGCCGAGATTGATGCAACGCGCGCGGCCCTCATAATCCATGGTCGCGACCGTCGTATCCGACGGCCACCAGTGCCAGCCGAGCTTGTTCATGGTCTTGCCGATGATCGCGCCGGACAGACCGAGCGGCTGTTGCGGCATCGGCGGATGGGTCAGCGGCGAGAGCGGATCGCCCGACAGACCGGACGTGCCCATCATCCGGTCGTTCTCTTCGAAGAACGGCGTCAGCGCGTCGTAATCGATCGGCCAGTCGTCGGCGACGCCGTCGAGCGTCCTGACCTTGAAATCGGAGGGATGCAGCCGCGGCCAATGCGCGGTGTACATCACCGTCGAGCCGCCGACCGCGTTGTAGTTGACGACCTTGATCGGCGAATCGTCATCGTTGATCGGATAATCCTCGGGCCGGCCGCGGACATTGGGGCTCGACGACCACTCGCCGTAGAACTTGGCCTCCCAGTCGCGGCCCGTGCTGGGATATTCCGCCGGGTTCATCCAGCCGCCCTGCTCCAGGCAGAGAATGTGCATCTTGGTCTCGGCCAGCGACCACGCCACCGCGGCGCCCGAAGCGCCGGCGCCGATGATGAGGACGTCCACGGGGTCTTTCATCGAAACGTCTTCCTCCCGCCCTCGCCGCTTCAAGGGCGATTCGGCCTTGCTGCCTTGATCTACAACTCGGAACGATAGGGGCAGACCGGCCGGCGAGTAAAGGCTGGCGCGCGAATGTCGCACTTCGCGCAGCGCAGACCATTGGTCTCGCGACGCCCGGATGCTAGGAACGAGGGGCAAGAGCAATCGATAGCGAGAAGTTATGTCCCTCGAGAATTTATTTGCCGCCGCCCGCGCCTTCGCGCTTGTCTCATTTCTCGCTCTGTCAGGATTTCTGGGGACCTCCAGCCCCGCCACCGCGCTGACCGCGGCTGCGACGGTCCGGGACGCCAATTCGATCCAACTCGGCGACGTCACCTACCGGCTCGACGGCGTCGACGCGCCCGAGCTCGACCAGGTCTGCATCGACGACCACGCCGATCCCTGGACCTGCGGCATCGAGGCCCGCGATCAGCTCACCAAGCTGATCGGCGGAAAGCCCGTGCGCTGCGACGATGTCGGTCCCGAGAAGAACTTTGGCAAGCGCCATCGCGCGATCTGTACGGTCGAGGGCGGCAAGGTCTCGTTGAACGAGCAGCTGCTGAAGCTGGGCTTTGCCATCGCGCGCGAGCCCATCAAGGCCAACGTCAAGGCGGCGGCTGCCGAGGCCAAGACGGCGTCAGCCGGCATATGGAAGGGCTGCTTTGTTGCACCGCAAGAATTCCGCACCGGCAAGAAGGACGGCGCCCTGCTCGGCGCCGCCTGCCGCGCCGACCGCGACAAGGAAATTCGCGCGGTGCTGTTTCCGGAGGAGCTGACGGCGCCGCCGAGCTGCGCCATCAAGGGCAAGCTCGCGGTACGCGCGCGCGTCACCGGCAATATCGGTATCTATCATCTGCGGGGCTGCCCGAGCTACGCCGCGACCACCAAGCCGGACCGCTGGTTCTGCTCGGAGGACGACGCGCAGGCCTCGGGCTTCCGCAAGGCCTACAACTGCCGCCGGCCAAAGTGAACAAATAGTTCACGCAGCCGTGAGTGGTATCCTGAGACGGTATTGACCCGGAATTGAACTCCTATCGCGAGTTGCTGCACCAATATGTGTACGCAAGCGCTTCGCGCGAGCGTTTCCTTGGCGGCGATCCGGCTTCCGTCCGATTGCTTGGCTCGGGCGTTTCCTCCCTAGACTTGGGCCGCTTGTCACCAACAAGCGGCCTTTCTTTTTGGCACAATGCATCGGAATCGATTCCAGCCATTCGGCTGTCGTAACTCAAGCCCGACCGCGGATGAAGCGGAATGCGAGAGCGAACATGACCTCGACAACAACAATGCCGATGATGGCAGTGGAGGCCGCAGTCGACGGATCGACATGACTTTCTCGCAAACCGTAGCCCAGCACGAGAAATGGCGCATTCCAGGCAAGAGCCCCGACGAAGGTCGCCGTCGTAAAGCACGTCAGTGGAATGGCCACGACCCCGGCGGGAAAAGCCATATAGACGCGGACCAGGGGAATGACCTGGGAGCTCACGGTGATCCAGAACTGGTTGCGGTGGTATGAGCCCGTCAACTGGCGATATTTTTCAACCCGAAGGCTCAGATAGCGTCCCGCGCGTTGCACCAATGCCTCACCGCGCTGAGGGCCGAACCACCGCCCCGCGGCGTACCAGATCAGCGAGCCGAGCGTCGACCCGGCCGTAGTTGCCGCGAGGGCCCAGGGCAAAGCGGCAAAATCCGGGACGACGAACATGCCGAGCACGATCAGCACTCCATAGGACGGCACGATCGGAACAAGCTTTTCCGCGGCCGCGCACAACATCAAGCCAAGCAACCCCCAACCGGCCAGATCGGAGACGAAGGCCGGCAAATCAGACAGGCCGGTCATCTTCCGCCCTCGCGCGATGTCAGTCGTTTGCGCCGGACAATCTTGTAGACCTGGGCGGGCGGAAAATTCCGCAGCACCCGGCCATGAAGACTCGCCTTGAGGCCGAGACGGTCGAGCAGGCGGCGCGACACCGGGCAGCGAACGCCATAGGTGAACTGGTAAAGTGCGCCGCCGTTGCGCAGAAGAGAAAACACGCCGATCAGGATGGCCGTGACCTTTCTGGCCGACATGTTCAGCAAGGGCAGTCCGCTGATAGCGCTGCCCAGAGGCGCGCTGCCAAGGAGGCGACAGACGCCGAGCCGCGCCGCATCCATCCGGAGCACGCGAGCTTCGGGGAAGCGCAGTCGGAGAACGCGGGCAAAATCGGAGCCGGATTCGACGAGAGTCAAATCCGTCTGACGGACACCGCGCGCGAGAAGGGCCTCGGTAAAGACCCCTGTGCCGGGACCGAGTTCAAGGACAGGTCCATCCGACGGATCGACCTCCCTCGTGATGAGATCTGCGAGCACCGGCCCCGAGGGAGCGATGGCACCGACCATCAACGGATTGGACGCGAGCGCCCTGAAGAAGAGGAAAGTATTGGACATGGAACTCCATCCGCGCGCGCCGATCGATTCGGCAGCCTCAGCCAATGAGCGTTAAGGTGAGCGGATTGTGAGAACATTGCGCCTCAGCGCCACTTCGCCAGCCGGCGTCTCCAGCGTGCGGATCCGAATTGTCGAACCGGTCCGTGCTCTCGCCGCTTGTCACAGGCTAGAGAGACGACATTCCGGATCGCCGCGGCTTAAATTTCAGCGCCGCATCTGCATAATCTGATCCATCGGCGGCATGTTCTGGTTGAGATGCCCCATGATCCAGACCGTGCCACCGACCACCAGGAAGACAACCAGCAGGCCGAAGGCCAGCGCCAGCACATTGTTGGTGTTGTCAGGCCCCGTGGTGATGTGCAGGAAGAACACCAGGTGCACACCCATCTGCGCGATCGCGAGCACGATCAGCGCAACGGGGATCGAAGGCTGCCAGACCAGATCAGTGCCGGCGATGAAGAACGAGGTCGCGGTGAGCAGCAACGCGAGGACGAGACCGACGACATAGCCGACGATACGCTCGCCCACGCTGTGTTGTTCTTCATCGCCAGGGGCGATGTCGTGCTCGACATGCATGTGGGTCTGATCGCTCATACGCCACTCCCAAGCAAATACACGACGGAAAAGACGCCGACCCAGATGATGTCGAGCGCGTGCCAGAACAGCGCAAAGCACATCATCCGGCGCAGGACGTCGGCGCGAAAGCCTTTTGCGAAGACCTGGGCCATCATGGTGAGCAGCCAGAGCACGCCGGCCGAGACATGCAGGCCATGACATCCGACCAGCGAGAAGAACGCGGTCAGGAAGGCGCTCCGCGAAGGGCCATAGCCGCGGGCGACGAGATCGGCGAATTCCTTGAACTCGATGGCCAGGAAGATCAGCCCGAGTACGCAGGTCACGGCCATGCCGAGATAGAACCAGAACCGGTTGCGCACGTCGGCTGCAATGCTCGCCATGCCGCAGGTAAAACTCGAGAGCAGCAGGCAGACGGTCTCGATCGCGACGTTCCGCTGCTCAAAAATCTCCGAGCCCTTGGGGCCGTCGGCGGTCTGGCTGACCAGCACCGCATAGGCCGCAAAGAAGCAGGAGAACATCACGATGTCGGAGAGCAGGAACACCCAGAATCCGTAGGCGGTCACAGTGCGCTTCGGCGCCGGCCCGGGATGCTCGACGACAAAGCCGATGTGATGGGGATCGGCATGCGCGTGGCCAACGGTCGCGGTCATCGCCATCAGATCGCTCCCGCCAGGCTGACGAGGCTGCGCCGCTCCTCGAGATTGACGCGGTCGATCGCGGCGACCTCCGCGGCGGGAATGACGTATTCGTCATGGTCGCGCCAGGCAAAGACGACGAAGGTCGCGAACGCGCCGATACCGCCCAAAATCACCATCCACCAGATATGCCAGATCAGCGCAAATCCCATGATGGTGGCGAAGAACGCGCAGACGAAGCCGGTCGGCGAGTTCCTGGGCATCTCGATGTCTTGATACTCAGGCACTTCGTGTTCGAGCAGTTGCTGCTTGGCATGGGTCTTCATATCCCAATAGGCATCCTCGCCGCGCACATCGGGATTGAAGGCGAAATTGAACACCGGCGGCGGCGACGACGTCGCCCATTCCAGCGAGCGGCCGTCCCAGGGATCGCCGGTACGATCCCGCAAGGCCTCACGATTGCGGATGCTGACCACGAGCTGCATGATCTGGCAGATGACGCCGATCGACAGCACGGCCATGCCGACAGCCGCCACGATCATCCAGGGCCGCCACGCCGCGACATTATAGTGCTGCAAGCGCCGCGTCATGCCAAGCATGCCGGCGACATAGAGCGGCACGAAGGTGACGTAGAAGCCTGTGAAGGTAAACCAGAACGCCAGCTTCCCCCAGCGCTCGTCGAGGCGGAAACCGAACGCCTTGGGAAACCAGTACTCGAAGCCGGCAAAGGCGCCGAACAGCACACCGCCGATGATGACGTTGTGGAAGTGCGCCACCAGGAACATGCTGTTATGGAGTATGAAATCGGCCGGCGGCACCGCGACCAGCACGCCGGTCAGGCCGCCGATGATGAAGGTGACCATGAAGCCGACCGCCCACAGCATCGGCGTCGCAAAGCGGATGCGCCCGCCATACATCGTGAACAGCCAGTTGTAGATCTTCACGCCTGTCGGCACCGCGATGATCATGCTGGCGATGCCGAAGATGGCATTGACATCAGGGCCCGCCCCCATCGTGAAGAAATGGTGCAGCCAGACCATGAAGGAGATGACGCAGATCGCCATGGTCGCGAGCACCATCGAGCGATAGCCGAACAGCGCCTTGCCGGAGAAGGTCGACACCACTTCGGAGAAGATTCCGAAGGCCGGCAGCACCAGGATATAGACCTCCGGATGCCCCCAGGCCCAGATCAGATTCATGAACATCATGACGTTGCCGCCGGCTTCATTGGTGAAGAAGTGGAAGCCGAGGTAACGGTCGAGCAGCAGCATCGCCAGCGTCGCGGTGAGGATCGGAAACGCCGCGACGATCAGAAGGCTGGAGGCCAGCGTGGTCCAGCAGAACATCGGCATGCGCAGATAGTTCATGCCCTTGGTGCGCAGCTTCAGCACGGTCGTGACGAGATTGATGCCGGCGACGAGCGTGCCGACCCCGGAGATCTGCAGCGACCAGGCGTAATAGTCGACGCCGACGCCGGGCGAATAGGACAGCCCCGACAGCGGCGGAAAGGCGAGCCAGCCGGTGCGCGCGAATTCGCCGATCACGAGCGACAGATTGACCAGCAGCGCGCCTGTCGCAGTCAGCCAGAAGCCGACCGAATTCAGCGTCGGGAAAGCCACGTCGCGCACGCCGAGCTGGAGCGGCACGACCAGATTCATCAGCCCGATCACGAACGGCATCGCCACGAAGAAGATCATGATGGTGCCGTGCGCCGAGAAAATCTGGTTGTAATGTTCCGGCGGAAGATAACCCTGCGACTGATAGGCGATCGCCTGCTGGATGCGCATCATGATGGCGTCGCTGCCGCCGCGCAGCAGCATCACCGAGGCGAGCAGGATGTACATGGCACCGATGCGCTTGTGATCGACGCTGGTGATCCACTCGTGCCAGAGATAAGGCAGATGTCCCTTCACCACGACCCAAGTGAGCACGGCGAGTATGCCGACCAGCACGATCGCTCCGGCGATGAGCGGGATGGGCTGATCGAACGGGATGGCCGACCAGTCGAGCTTACCGAGCATCGTGGCCTCCACTATGGGGACGGCCGGCATCGGAGATCAACTCCGGCCCCGGTCCTGGCGGAATGTGCTGGGTCGCGATCAGGTCGAACAGGCGCGGGTCTTCGAGCCGGTAGGTCGGCCTGCCCGTCTCGATACCCTGCTGCATCAGCTTCTTGTAGCTGTCCTCGTTCAGCACCGCGTCGGTCTTCGCCGTGGTCGCCACCCAATCCGGAAAGGCGAGCGGCGAGATCACGTTGACGTCGAACATCATGTCGGGAAAGCCGTCGCCGGAGAAATGCGCCGACATCCCCTTGAGCTTACCCTCATTGTCGGCGCGCAAGTTCAGCCGCGTCACCATGCCGTTCATGGTGTAGATCATGCTGCCGAGTTGCGGGATGAAGAACGTGTTCATCACGCTTGACGATGTCAGCTGGAAATTCAGCTCGGCACCGGCCGGCACCGTCAGCGTGTTGACGGTGGCGACGCGCTGGTCCGGATAGATGAAGAGCCACTTCCAGTCGAGCGAGACGGCCTGAATCCTCACAGGGCTGCCGGTGCCCGGAACAGGTGCTGCGGGATCGAGCTGGTGCGAGCCGATCCAGGCGACACCGCCGAGCAGGATCACTGTCAGCGCGGGGATCGCCCACACCACCATCTCGACGCGACCGGAATAGACGAAATCGGGCTGAAAGCGGGCCTTCGGATTGGACGCACGAAACCAGAACGCAAAAGCCAGGATCGCGAAAATGGTCGGCACCACGATCGCGAGCATGATGAAGACGGAATCGACCAGGATGGTGCTGTTGGCGGTAGCCACCGGCCCTTGTGGATCGAGCAGATTCATCGGCAAGCCACTGGCGATTGGAAAACCCCGAGGGCAAGCCTAACGCGAAAGTGCCCCTGCCACAAACGCAGTTGCGTGAAGTCGGTTCCGCAACAAGCTTGCTCGCGCCCGGGCCGCACCGCGCGGCGGCATGCAATTCCATGCGATGTCAATGACATCCGCGCGGGACAGCCGGCCTTCTCACCTCTGCGCTCCATTGCTAGTTTGCACGAAAATATCGGGATGAGACGACATGCACGGCCCTGAGGACGGTGCCGGCCTCGCCGGTAAGGAGTGAACTGACATGCGCTTGAAGGACAAGGTTGCGATCGTCGTCGGCGCCGGGCAGAGCCCCGGCGAAGGCATGGGCAATGGCCGCGCCACCGCGCTGACCTTCGCGCGTGAGGGCGCGAAGGTGCTGTGCGTCGATCATCATCTGGAATCGGCGCAGGAGACCGTCGACCTGATCGCGGCGAAGCAAGGCATCGCCGCAGCCTTCAAGGCCGACGTGACCAAGTCTGCCGACATCAAGGCGATGGTCGCCGACGCCAAATCGCGCTGGGGCCGCATCGACGTCCTGCACAACAATGTCGGCGTGAGTCTCTCCGGCGGCGATGCCGAGCTGCTTCAGATCACCGAGGAGGCGTTCGACCGCGTCGTCGCCATCAATTTGAAGAGCTGCATTCTGGCGGCGAAGGAAGTGATCCCGATCATGCGCGCGCAGGAGAGCGGCGCCATCATCAACATCTCCTCGATGGCAGCGATCACCGCCTATCCTTACGTCGCCTACAAGGCGACGAAGTCGGCGATGATCGCCTTCACCGAGCAACTCGCCTACCAGAACGCCGAATACGGCATCCGCGCCAACGTCATCCTGCCCGGCCTGATGAACACGCCGATGGCCGTCGACACCCGCGCCCGCGAATGGCACAAGACCCGCGCCGAGATCGAAGCCGAGCGCGACAGCAAAGTGCCGCTGCGCAAGAAGATGGGCACGGGATGGGACGTCGCCAACGCCGCGCTGTTTTTGGCCTCGGACGAGGCGAATTTTATCACCGGCGTAACGCTGCCGGTGGACGGCGGCGCGAGCGTGCGGCGGGGGTAAGGCCTCTCTCTCCGCAAGCGGGGACAGGGAAAGCCATCAGTGCGTCACCCGCCAGATCGTGCCGCCCGTGTCCTCCGAGATCAGCAGCGATCCATCCTTCGCCACCGCGATTCCGACCGGCCGTCCCCACACCTGGCTGTCGTTGACGACAAAGCCCGTGACGAAATCCTCGTACTCCCCGGTCGGCTTGCCGTCCTTCATCTTGATGCGGATCACCTTGTAGCCGGTGCGCTTCGAGCGGTTCCAGGAGCCGTGCTCGGCGGCGAAGGCGTCGCCCTGGTATTCGGATGGAAACTGCGTGCCCTGGTAGAAGGTCATGCCGAGCGAGGCCGAATGCGGCTGCACCAGCACATCAGGGATCGTCACCTTGTCCTTGAGGTCCGGCCGCGCGCCGGCATGGCGCGGATCTTCGTTGTTGCCGATATAAAACCACGGCCAGCCATAGAAGGCGCCCTCCTTCACGCTGGTGACATAGTCGGGCACGAGATCGTCGCCGAGACCGTCGCGCTCATTGGTCGAGCACCAGGGCAGGCCGGTCTGCGGCTGGATCGCGAGACCGACACAGTTGCGGATGCCGGTGGCGTAGAGCTTGCGGTCCTTGCCTTCGGGGTCGAAGGAGAGCACCGCCGCGCGCTCGGCCTCATAGCCCCAGGACGCGCCGACGGCTTGCGTGCGCGACCAGGCCTCGAGCCCGCCGGGCGGGCTCCCCATGCCCTCGGCGACATTGCTGGCGGAGCCAACCGACACCAGCATGCGCTTGCCGTCAGGCGTGAACACGATGTCGCGGGTAGAATGCCCCGACCTTTGCGCCAGGTCCGCCACCACGATTTCGGCCTTGCCCGACGCCTTCAGGTCGCCGGCGTGATAGGGAAAGCGGACGACGTTGCCGGCATTGGCGACATAAACCCATTGCGGATTCTCACCGCTCGGGAAGAAGGCAATGCCGAAAGGACGGGCGAGCCCGCTGGCAAACACCTCGTTGGTCGCAAGCTTGGCGCCGCCCTCGCCAAGACGCAGCACGCGAATGCGCCCGGGCCCGGTCTCGGCAACGAAAATGTCGCCATTCGGTGCGACCCGCAGCACGCGTGGATCGGACAGGCCGTCAGCCAAAAGCTCGATCTTGAATCCGTCCGGCACGAGCGGCGTCGCGCTACCGCGCGCCGTCACGCGCGTGGGGTTGGCGACCGACCGCGAGGCGCCCGGCTGCGGCAGATCCTGCGGGCGGATCAGCCTGACGGTGCCGGGCTTGTCGGCCTGCCAGCTGCCATAGGCATCCTTGCCTTGCAGCACGGACTCGGCTTCCGCGCCGGCGCAGGCAACCAATAGCCAAGCGGGCACCATCATGTGCGAAACACGAATTGTCACGTCGCCTTCCTCCCGCACTTTTTCTGCCAAATCCCACGTCAGCTCATGCCCGCACGATGTGCATTTGGTGTGACCCACCCTACTGGAAAATGGCGCGGATCGGTGCGACAGATTGTAAGGGCACGGCCGCCGGTTGCGGTCATCAAAGCTGCGGCATCGACGTCGCGATTGATGGGGTGATCATGTGGGGATCGATCGTATCGGAATGGGCGAGCCTGCTGCTGCGCTGGCTGCACGTGGTGGCCGCGATCGCCTGGATCGGCAGCTCCTTCTATTTCATCGCCCTCGACCTCAGCCTCAAGACCAAGAGCGATCTGCCGGAAGGCGTGCTAGGTGAGGCCTGGCAGGTCCATGGCGGTGGCTTCTACCGGATCATGAAATATCTGGTGGCGCCGACCCAGATGCCCGACGAGCTCACCTGGTTCAAATGGGAGGCCTACACCACCTGGCTGTCCGGCTTCGCGCTGATGGTGGTGGTGTACTATCTCGACGCGGATCTGTTCCTGGTCGACAAGTCGATCCTCGACCTCACGCCATTCCAGGCCGGGTTGTTCAGCTTCTGTAGTCTTGCGCTGGCCTGGCTGCTTTACGAGGCCGCGTGTCGCACCGGGCTCGCGCAGCGCGAGATGCCCTTTGCCATCGGCGGCTATCTGTTCCTGGTCGCGCTGACCTACGCCTTCACCCACGTGCTGAGCGGGCGCGGCGCCTTCAACCAGATCGCGGCGATCATCGGCACCATCATGGTCGCCAACGTCTTTGCGGTGATCATTCCGAACCAGAAGAAGATCGTCGCCAGCCTGATCGCGGGTCGGGCGCCCGACCCGAAGCTCGGCAAGACCAGCAAGGCGCGCTCGGTCCACAACAACTATCTGACCCTGCCGGTCGTCGTGCTGATGATCAGCAACCACTATCCCCTGCTCTACGCCACGCGCTTCAACTGGATCATCGTCGCAATCGTGCTGGCGCTGGGGCCGGTGATCCGCCACTTCTTCAACGAGCGTCATGCCGGACGCAAATCGCCGTGGTGGGTGTGGGGCGTCGCAGCATCGGGTGCGATCGCCACCCTCTTCCTGTCCGCGGCCGGCCCGCGCGAGGTCAAGACGGGCGCGCTGTCAGCGCAGCCGACACTCGCCAATGTCGAGGAGATCGTGATGTCCCGCTGCAGCATGTGCCACGCGGCCGAACCGGTGTGGGCCGGCATCGTGACCGCGCCGAAGGGCATTTTGCTCGACGCGCCCGAGCACATCCACCGCAACATCCGCCTGATCGGGCGCGTAGCCGCATGGTCCAATGCGATGCCGCCGGGCAACATCACCGAGATGACCAGCGAGGAGCGCGCCATCCTTGCCGCCTATATCAGCGACCAGGATCGCTGACGCCATAACGCGTCGATGCCGCATTTCGCGGAATGAAATTCCGCTTCTCCCGCCGATTTGAAAATGACTTGCGCCTCCATCCGGCGTAGACAGGGACAGCGGCCGGTCGCGCCGTTCAAAGCCAGTTTTCATTCAGGGAAATTACAGTGGCCCTCAAGAACGTCATCGGTATCGACCACGCCGTGGTCATGGTGCAGGACCTCGACAAGGCCGCCGAAAACTACAGGCAGCTCGGCTTTACCCTCTCGCCGCGCGGCACTCACAGCGCGCATATGGGCACCGGCAACTACACCATCATGTTCGATCCTGACTACATGGAGCTGCTCGGCGTGCTCGCTGCGACCGAGCACAATGCGCCGGCCCGCGCCTTCCTCGACAAGCGCGGCGAAGGCATCGAGCGCATCGCCTTCACCGCGGTCGATGCCGCGGCCGGCGCCGAGGAGATCCGCGCGCGTGGCCTCACGCCGATCGGTCCGACCGATTTCGAACGGCCGGTCACGTTGCCGAACGGCACGGTCTCGGCCGCCAAATTCCGTACCTTCATGTGGCCGACCGCAGAAGCCCCCGGCGGCGTGCGCATCTTCGCCTGCCAGCACAAGACCCGCGAGACGGTGTGGATTCCCGAGCTGATGAGGCACGCCAATGCGGCGAAGCGGATCAGCCAAGTGCTGATCGCAACGCCCGAGCCTGCCAGGGAAGCAGCCCATCTGGCGAAGCTGATCGATCGCGAACAGAAGGCGGAGGCCGACGGCGCGGTGACGGTGACCTCCGGCGGCGACCGCGCCGATTTCGTCTATCTGACGCTCGACCAGCTCCGCAAGCGCTATCCCGGCGTACCGCTCGCAGGCCTCTCCGAGCGCGGCGGCGCGGCGTTGGTACTCGTCAGCGGCGATCTCGCGGCGACCGAGAAGGCCCTCGGCTCGGCAGGTGTCCGCAGCGGTTCTGCGATCGTCGTGCCCCCGGCCAAAGCCAACGGCACCCTGCTCGCCTTCATTCCCGGCTGATTTGAACCAATTCTTTAACGCGTGTTTACCCGGGCGGCTCTAGGATTCCGCGCACTCCAAGCCGCCCGGGACCACGCGCATGTTCAAGAGGGATCGCCGATCGCATACGACGCGCCGGCCGAACTGAAGAAGTGTCGCCGCCTGCACGGAACCTTGCGATGCCATCCAGAAGTGCCGGAATCCTTGCCTATCGAAAACGCCACACATGCGAGGTTCTCCTCGTCCATCCCGGAGGACCTTTCTGGCGCAACAGGGATCTCGGCGCGTGGTCGATTCCGAAGGGCGAATATCCCGACGACGAGGACGCAGAGCTGGCCGCACGACGGGAGTTTGCCGAGGAGCTCGGACTTGAATTGGTGGTCCCGCTGATCGCGCTCGGTCAGGTCAAGCAGCGCGGCGGCAAGATCGTCACCGCGTTCGCGGCCGAGCTCGATATCGAGGCAACCAGCATCCGCAGCAACACCTTCGAGATCGAATGGCCGCCGCGCAGCGGCAAGCGGCAACGGTTCCCGGAGGTCGACCGCGCCGAATGGTTCACACTCGAGCAGGCGGACGAGAAGATCAACGAAGGTCAGCGCCCGCTGCTGGCGCGGCTCGCTCTCCAAATAAAAGCGCGAAAACAACCCCATGCACAGTAGCCGCCCCCGTCAGAACAAGAACCTGCGCGGATACGAATTACGTAATCCCGAAAATTCCTTTTGACACGTCGGGCAAAACAGGAGCATGATGGCATCATCGCGACAATCGCCACTGTCCCCCGATCATGGGCGCCTTGACCTGGCTGCGCGAAACTCCTCATCGATATCTGAAAAATCTCAACCGCCGCGGTAGCAGACGCGCGATCGGCTTCGCTCGCGGCGAGCCCTCGTGCCTGCGCCGGCAAAGGACACCTCGCATGACGACACTCCCGACACATAGCGAAACGATGCCCATCGCAGCGAGCGATTGCGCTCCAATCATCGCAACCCCCAAAGTAAAGCTCCGCCGCAGGCGCATCGTGATCGACTATCCCGATCCGCGCACCGGGGAGAAGCTGCTGGCCGAGGCGCTCGGCGCCGTCGACCGCGAGGCGCTGCACGGCCTGTTGAGCCAGCTCGTCAAGGCTAGCGCGGTTGCACGCAAGCCGGACCAGGGCAATCTCGCTTTCATGGTCTCGATGCTGAAGAGCATCGCACCGAAGGATTCGCTCGAGGCCATGCTGGCAGCGCAGATGGTGGGCATTCACGTCGCATCGATGCGCTGCGCCTGCCGCCTCGCATGCACGGACGACGTGCCGCAGCAGGAAAGCCTCACGCGCGCGCTGACCCGGCTGTCGCGCACCTTCGCAGCCGAGATGGAGGCCTTGAACCGTCATCGCAGCAATGGCGCGTGCGCGATCACGGTGCAGAATTTGTCAGTGCAGGATGGCGGCAAGGCCGTCGTCGGCCATTTCACACAGCACGCGAACCTGATCGCTGCGCAGCCGGATCTGACGGACGCCGTCATCGCATGAGCCACGCCCGCAACACCGGCCCGATGCAGGCGAGCCCACGCTGCGGAGCCCGGACACGCAACGGTGAAACCTGCCGCGCGCCGGCGCTGCGCCAGAAGACGCGGTGCCGGATGCACGGCGGCACGGCGGGATCGGGAGCCCCATTTGGGAACGGCAATGCCGTCAAGCACGGCTTCTTCACCAGCGAGGCCATTGAGGAACGGAAGTTTGTTCGTACCGTGCTGACCGAGGCTGAAAATCTTCTGCGCAAACTGCCGGCGGGGTCGCCGACAATCTGCAACCCCGACGAGAGCGGAACACGGCGCACCGTACCGGGAACAGATTCACCTCCTCCACACTTAACGAATGATAGCAAGTGAGGTGCAACCATGGGCCAATCAAAGCCGATCCGGCCGATCGCAATCGTCGTCGAGGATGACGACATTCAGCGCGAGATGCTGGCGATACTGCTCGAGGACAACAACTTCGACGTGCTCCAGTGCGAGGACGCGGAGACCGCCGCTCTGGCGGTGAAGGCACGGCACCCGTCCCTGATCGTCACCGACATCAGTTTGGTCGGGAAGATGAATGGCGTCGATCTCGCTCACTTTGCCCAACAGCAGAACGCCGATGTGCGGATCATCGTCATTTCAGGGCGTCCGCTGCCCCGGCCTCTGCCGCCCGGGGCAAAATTCTTCACCAAGCCGATCTACCCGACGGCGCTGCTCGCCGAGGCGGCATAATCGCGCGACACGCAGGATGAGCTGAGCTCTTCGCGGAAAACTCATCGTCGCCGAAAGGCACCGATGGGTTTGCTTGACGCATCCTCCGGGATGGGCCGCTCACTCTGTCACGCCACCTGCTCAGTCCGACGCCGTCCTCGCCGAAACATCCTGGCTTGTCCGCGCGCCTTCGCCGGTGTCGAGGCGATAAAGCGCGGCCGCACCGCCGGCGAGGACAAGCACGATGACGGAGATCGCGATGATGTTCGTTGTGCTCACGGGGGCCTCCTCTGATCGAGATCTCGTTCTCAATCGACCGCGGACGAGCCGAGTTCCGTGAAATTTCCATGATGTCGGCACCGCCGCGAACGTCCGGATCGGAAATGCCAGCTGCGCACGGAACTTCCCGCGATCGCATCACTTCTAAACGACAACGGGAGTCCTCGGATGAACGCAGAAACGGAACTCAAATTCCGGCTTTCGCCGCGCAAATTGTCATCCGTCGTGCCCAACGGCACTTCGCGCGGAAGGCGGCGCGACACATCCCGGCAGACGCTTGTGTCGACCTATTTCGACACGCGTAAGCACAAGCTCGAACGACATGGCCTGACGCTTCGGGTCCGCGAGGTCGAGGGCCGCTTTGTGCAAACCGTGAAGGCGGGCGGCTCCGGCAGCGTGACGCGCGGCGAATGGGAAAGCGAGGTCGCCGGCGCGAGGCCTGATCTCGCAAAAGCGAAGAATTCACCGCTCGATGAGCTCGCCTCCAAAAGACTTGCGCGCAAGCTGAAACCGGTTTTTCGGACCGACGTGCATCGCACGGCCCAGGCAAGACGGGTCCGAAACAGCCGGATCGAGCTCGCGGTCGACCACGGCCGGATTGAAGTTGGGCGCCGCACGCGACCCGTTTCCGAGCTGGAGCTGGAATTGAAGTCCGGACAGGTCGCGGATTTGTTCCGTCTGGCGCGGACTCTCGAACGCACCACGGACGCCGAACTCGACCTGCGCTCGAAGGCCGATCGAGGCTTCCAGCTTGCGGCAGGAACCGGCGGAGGCGCGGAGCGTGCCGAGCCAATCGCCCTGAACCATGCACTGTCTCCTCGCAAGGCATTTTCCGTCATCGCGCATTCGACGCTGCGGCAGATCACGGCGAACGCCGATCCGGTGCGCGCGATGGATTCCGAGGGGGTCCACCAGATGCGTGTCGGCTTGCGGCGGTTGCGGGCCGCCATCTCCCTGTTCAAGGATGTGCTGCCGCGCGCGAGCACCGCGCGGATCAAGTCCGAGCTCAAATGGCTTACGAACGAGCTGGCGCCGGCGCGCGAGACCGACGTGTTTCTGAAGGAGAGCATCGAGCCGGTTGCCGGCCAGGGCGTTCCGAAACGGGGCGTCCGCGCGATCCGCAGGAAGTTCGCCAGGCAGAGAGCGGTGGCCTTTGAGCGCGCCCGCAACGCGGCGGCATCGGCCCGGTACCGCCGCATGTTGATCGACGTGATGGAGTGGATCGAAGCCGGACGCCCTCGCGCGGGCGATGACCGATCGATCGGCGCCTATGCGGCCGAGGTGCTTGATCGGCGGATCAGGAAGGCGCGGAAGCAGGGCAAGCAATTGAGCGATCTCGACCCGCGACAGCGCCACAAGCTGCGCATCCGGATCAAGAAAATCCGCTACGCCGTCGATTTCTTCGAGAGCCTCTATCGCGATCGCGATCAGAACAGGCTGGCTTCTCTCTCGGATGGCCTGAAGCGGATCCAATCCGCGCTGGGATCGCTCAACGACTTCATGGCGCATCGCGAGCTGGCGACGGAGGCGGCCCTGGCAGCGCCGCCGGCGAACCGGCGCGCGCAGGCCTTTACGGCAGGCTTCATCGTCGGCCAGGAACGCGAGGCGGCTCGTGGCCTGATGAAGGATGCCGCAAAGGAGCTGCATCGATTGCACCGGCTGCGCATCGCGCCGGGCAGATGACCTCGGAGAACCGGCATGGCATGGGTCGGCACCTGGCGAAATCAATTCGGCTCGATCTTGCGCATCATCAGCGATGCGGAGGGCCGCATCGAGGGCAATTTCGAGACCGCGCTCGAGGACAGCGGCTTTTATGGACAAACGGTGCAGGTCACCGGATTTCACAGGGGCAATTGCATCGGCTTTGTCGCCGTAGGCTCGTCGGTCGCAGGCGACCGCGTCGTGTCCTACGCGGGATTGTTGCGTGATGGGAAAATGGAGACCGCCTGGTTCGTGGTCGCCGACCAGGCGCTGAGCGCCGCCAATGAAGGCGATCCCGCAAAACTCAAGCCGTTGAACTGGTGGCGCGCCGTGACAACCAACGTCGACACTTTCGAACGGGCTTAGAGCTCAACGGACATCCCGCTCCGATCCGCAAACGCCATCGCCGTCCATCTGCCCAACGAGCAATCCATATGTCCGATTTTGCACTGAACGACGCTGGCCTGAACCCACAAGCCACCGCCAAACCCGATCTGCACAAGAAGCCGCATGTGAGCATGGTCGCGGTCTTCCTGCTCTTCCTCGTCAGCGGGATCGGCTATGCCGCCTACGGCATCTTCACCGATACGCACAGCGTCGGCGAACCGCTTGCGATCAGCGCGCTGCTTCTTCTGGGCATCGCCCTCATGATCGCACTCGGCTTCGAATTCGTGAATGGTTTTCATGATACGGCGAACGCCGTGGCGACGGTCATCTACACACACAGCCTTCCGCCGCTGACCGCGGTGATCTGGTCGGGCGTGTTCAATTTCCTCGGCGTGCTCGTGTCCACCGGCGCGGTTGCCTACAGCGTCATCACGCTGCTGCCGGTCGACCTGATCCTGCAGGTCGGCAGCACCGCGGGCTACGCCATGATCTTCGCCCTGCTGATTGCCGCCATCGTCTGGAATCTGGCAACGTGGTCGATGGGCATTCCCAACAGCTCCTCGCACTGCCTGATCGGTTCGATCATGGGCGTCGGGCTCGCCAACCAGCTCGTCGCGCCCGCAGGGCAAGCCACGTCGGGCGTCGACTGGTCCCAGGCGATCAGCGTCGGCAAGGCATTGCTGGTCAGCCCGGCGGTCGGCTTCGTGCTGTCCGCCTTGCTGCTGTTGCTGCTGAAAGTGATCGTTCCCGTGCGCAAGCTCTACGAGGAGCCGAAGGGCAGGACGCCATGGTGGATTCGCAGCATCCTGATCCTGACCTGCACCGGCGTCTCCTTTGCGCATGGCGGCAATGACGGGCAGAAGGGCATGGGCCTGATCATGCTGATCCTGATCGGCGTGGCACCGACCGCTTATGCGCTGAACCGGACCATGCCGGACTCGAGCACGCCGGCATTTATTGAGGTCACCGGCAAGGCCAGGTCCGTCTTCGCAAGCCATGCGCAGGGGGCGTCGCCCGGCAACCCCGACGAAGCACGAAGCCTGATCGGCGACGCGCTCAAGACGCGCAGCCTGAACCGCCCGGAGGTGTTCGCCGCGCTGGCCACGCTGTCCGATGACATCGCGAACGGGGTGAAGAACTATGGCTCGATCAGCCGCATCCCAGCTGCAGCCACGCCGAACATGCGCAACGACATGTATCTGGTGTCCGACGCGGTCCGCCTGCTGCCGGAAGCCGGCGCCAATTTCAACGCGGCGGACGGCGCGATCCTGAAGCAGTATCGCACCGACCTCGAACATGGCACGCGTTTCATTCCCAACTGGGTCAAGGTCTCGGTTGCGATCGCGCTCGGGCTCGGCACCATGGTCGGTTGGCGGCGGATCGTCGTGACGGTCGGCGAGCGCATCGGCAAGCAGCACCTGACCTACGCGCAAGGTGCATCCGCAGAACTGGTGGCGGCCGGGACGATTCTGGGAGCCGAGTTCTATGGGATGCCGGTCTCCACCACGCACATCCTGTCGAGCGCCGTCGCCGGCACCATGGCGGCCAACGGCTCCGGACTGCAGACGGGGACGATCAGGAACATCGTTCTCGCCTGGATCCTGACATTGCCGGCGGCCATGCTGATCGCCGGATGCCTGTACCTGATGTTTCGCGCGGTGATCTAGCGCGGTTGCGAGTCATGTTGAGGACGAGGGCATCTGGCCTGATCGGAATTGTCGAGCCGACCAAGACGTTCCGCAAGGCAGGCTTATTTGCCGCCTGATCCTCGCGCCATTGTTGCCGCCCCTCGAACCGTTTCGATATTGGCACGTTGCAACGTGGCCCGCCTCTCGGCAATGGCGTTGCTCAACAGCTCGAGCACCAGCCCGAATGCCGCGAGCTCCTCTTCCTCGATTGCGCCGTCGTCGTAGCACGCGAGTGTTTCACGGATGATCCCGTCGGCCTCTTGCTGGAGGGTCAGAAGCTGCTGGTTGGACTCCGCGGTCCGCGCACTGGAAACCATGGCCAGGATTCTCTTGCGATGGCTGGTATTTTCCTCCCTTTCGTCGCGGTTCAGATAGCGACGCAACCACGCGGCGGCCGAGCCGACGCCGGAGAGAAGCAGCAGCCCGAACCAGAAGTAATCGCCGTAGCGGTCGAGAAAGGTGCGTTCGTTGCCGTCGATGACGGCCGCCGCTCCTCGATGGACCGGCAGCTCGGTGTCCTTATCGAGGTCCGGCTTGGTGATGTGAGCGGCCCCAGGGACCTGCTTCGCGATCGCCTGACGAACGGCAAAGAGCTGCCGAAAGAAAGCGGCCACGGTCGTTTCGGACAGGGTCTTTCTCGCCACGATGAGGTGGCTGACGCTGACCGTTTCAACCTTGTCATCCGGCCAAGCCGGGTCCGCATTGAAGACGCTGGGCGGGATTTCCTCGGACTCATACCGGGGATGCTTCAAGGCGATCGCTTCCGATGTCTCGACGGCGAGAAACTTCGGCTCGCCACGTAGGCGCGCCGTCGCTGCGATGGCGTCCGATGTGATTTTGCTATCGAGCGGCCCGACCGCCATGAATGCATCGAGGTGGGGGTCGCGCGCCAGCTCCTCGACGTGGTCCGTGCCAAAGTGCGTCACCGTGACCTTGTCTGCCTCCACCCCGGAGGCGCTCAGGATGACCCGCAGCAACGCGGCATTCGCCGGGGTCTTCCCGATGATGCCGACATGACGCCCTGCGAGATCGGCAACCTCCTTTATCTTCGGCGTCTGCTTTCTTTTCGAGGTCCTGGTCGCAAGTCCGGAAGGTGCCCACAGCACAACGAAGTTCTTGCGCACGACCGCGACGGCCTGCGCTTCCGCGGGCATGTCCAGGTCGCCGCGGCCAACGGCCAGGTCGGCCTTGCCAGCTCCAAGCAGGGCAAGGGACTGCACCGCCCCCTCGGTCTTGATCGGCAACAGCCTGACAGTTCGGCTCTCGGTACCAAAGGCATCGGCCATCGCCTGAATGACCTTGTCATCGTCGCTGCCCGTCGGTCCAACCGCGATCCGAAGCGTCTCCGGCCGCAACGCGTAATAGAGCGCACCCGATGCGGCACCAAAAACAAGAAATCCAACCGCGAGAACCAACAACAAGGAATTGCTTCTTCTCCGCTCTCGGCGGGCCGCGTCGCTGGTCGTCTGGCTTGTACTCTCGGACAAAGACATCGCCGCTGCCAATTGTAGATCACTTGCTTCCCGTCATACCACGTTTTCCCGAGAACAACGTCTTGATGGCCGAGCCGGTTCATCGGCCTGAAGCCTGAAATGGGCCAACCTCGGGGGATCCCGGCAGGTCGGCAGTCGTGCGGCTCTCAAGCCCTTGCTGGCGTGATCTGTCCCCAGGTCTGGTCCGCCCTGCGCCAGCGCCTCCCCTCCAGCTGTTGGCACGGGCCGTCCGATCGTGTAACCGCACGAAAAAACCTCGCTGGGGCAGGACGCTGATGAGTGCGGTTGCCAATGATGAAGCGGGACATGGCACCCGTACACTGATCTTTGCGCTGGTGGCGCTGGCCTGCGGGCACATGCTGTCGACCTTGCTGCGCACCATCCCGGCTCTCAGCCTCGATCTGATGGCGGCGGATTTCCACGTGCAGCCGCAGGCGCTGGCAAGTCTCACCTCGGTCTATCATTTCGCCTTCGCCGCCTCGCAGATTCCGGTTGGGGCCGCGATGGATCGCTTTGGCGTGCGGCCGGTGTCGCTGAGCCTGCTTGCAGGAACGATCATCGGCGCGATCGCATCGGGCTTTGCGACGGGGCCTTCGAGCTTTGCCTTGGGGCAATTGCTGCTCGGCATCGCGACATCGGGCATGCTGATGTGCCCGATGACATTGGCGGCCAAGCAATTGTCGGCGGCGCGCTTCGGGCTGTGGTCGGGCGCGATCCTGTCGATCGGCAATATCGGCATGCTGTTGTCGTCGAGTCCGCTTGCGTTTGTGGTCGATCAGTACGGCTGGCGCGCCGGGTTCTGGATCGCAGCAGCCGGCGGCGTCGCGGTCGCGCTCGCCGTGTTCGCGCTGGTGCCGAACCAGCCGGCCGAGCACAAGGACGAATCCTCACCGCTGTCGCAGATGATCGAGGTGCTCAGGCTCGGCCTGGCGCGGCCGCTGCGCGGGCTGATCGCGCTAGCCATGGTGTCGCTGGCGACCTCGCTGGTGCTGCGCGGATTGTGGGGCGGGCCGTGGTTGATGGAAGTCAAGGGCCTGTCGCGGGTCGAGGCCGGCAACCAGCTCGGCGCCTACACGCTGGCGATGATCGCCGGCCCGCTGTGCATCGGCATGATCGACCGGAGAATCGGCCGTCGTCGGGAGCTCGTGGCCGGCACGCACACGCTTGCAGCGCTGCTGGTCGTGCTGATGGCGCTCGGCGCGCCGCATTTTGCCGTTGCATGGCTGTTCTGCGTGCCGGTCATGCCGCCGCAATACGATCTCGTGCTGTTCGTGCTGATTGGGTTTGCGACCTCGGCCCAGCCGCTGCTGTTCGGCATGTGCCGGCAACTGGTCGACGAGCAGGTCGTGGGCAAGGCGCTGGCGGCGGTGAACCTCGCCTTCTTCCTCGGCACGGCCTTGATGCAGTCGATCACCGGCGCGGTCGCAGCCTTCGCGGGGCTACCGGCGGTGCTGCTGTTCATGGCGGCCGCGATGCTCGTGGGGGTGCTGATCTTTTTGACTTACACGTCGCCGCGTTCGTAGGATGGGCGGTTCGAGCATCAAGGGAATTCAGTCCATGCCTGTCGACACCAAAGCCGCCACCGACCGTCTCCTGCGCTTCCTCGCCGTGGAAGGCGTGACAGGACAGGAGGCGGCGATCGGGCGTGAGCTCACCGCCGCCTTGAAGGAGAGCGGCGTGCCGGCCAAGGCGATCCGGCTCGACGACGCCAACACCCGAATTCCAGTGCCGACCGAGACCGGCAACCTGATCGTCGACCTGCCCGGCCGCGGCGCGCTGCACAACCAGCCGCGCATCATGTTCATGACCCACATGGATACCGTGCCGCTCTGCGCCGGCGCCAGGCCGAAGAAATCTGGCCGCAAGATCCTCAACGAGGCCAGGACCGCGCTCGGCGGCGACAATCGCTGCGGCTGCGGCGTGCTGGTGACGCTGGCGGCCGAGCTCGAAAAGCAGAAGCTCGACCATCCGCCGATCACGCTGCTGTTCTGCGTGCGCGAGGAGAGCGGGCTCTACGGCGCGCGCCACGTCAAGCTGGACGAGCTCGGCTCGCCGGTGATGGCCTTCAACTATGACGGCGGCTCGGCCTCCAACGTCGTGATCGGCGCGGTCGGTGCCGATCGCTGGACCGTCGAGATTTTTGGCCGCGCCTCGCATGCCGGCGTGGCGCCGGAGCGCGGCATCTCCTCGACCATGATCATGGCGCTGGCGCTTGCCGACGTGAAGGCCGGCGGCTGGTTCGGCAAGGTGGTGAAGGGCAAGCGGCAAGACAGAAGGGAAGGCACCAGCAATGTCGGCCCCGTCACCGGCGGCGAAGGCCGCCCCGCCGGCGATGCCACCAATGTCGTCACCGACTACGTGCATGTGCGCGGCGAAAGCCGCAGCCATGACGGAAAGTTCTTCAAGGAGATCACCAAGGCCTACAAGGCCGCGTTCGAGAAGGCCGCCAAGAAGGTCACCAACGCGCAAGGCAAGTCCGGCAAGGTTAAGTTCAAGGCCGAGACCGACTATTATCCGTTCCGGATGAAGGAGAACCTGCCAGTCGTCAAACGCGCGATCGAGGCCGTGTCCGCAATCGGCGGCACCCCGAACGTCCGCGCTGCCAATGGCGGCCTCGATGCCAACTGGATGGTCCGCCACGGCGTTCCGACCGTGACCTTCGGTGCGGGACAAAACGAGGCGCACACCATCGACGAGTGGATCAATCTCGACGAATACGACCGCGCCTGCGCGCTTGCCGTGCAGCTCGCGACGATGCGGTGAGCTGCCTTGCGTTGACGTAAGAACAGGCATGCACATCGGGCCTGCTCGAATGCGCGAGCGCGCAATCGATACGCCGCACATTCGATAACCGGAACGAAGGAAATCGCGCGACGTTTGGATGCAACGAAATGGAAAATCAGCAGCCAAATTCAAGGTGCCCGCCGGGCTTTCGGCAGGTTCCGCCTTGATGCTCCGGAGAATCGCGATGGACAGACTGGATATCGGCCGGAGTGCGGTCCGCCTCGCGATCATGGCGACGGTTGTCGTTGCAGCCGGCCTCGGGACCGCATTTGCGCAGCCATCGCCGGACGCACATGACAGCGGCCCTCACGCCACGGCGCTGACACAGAGCGGTCTTCCGGACGGATTTCGCGACGAATTTCACGATCGTTTCGCACAGGTCAACGGGATCCGGCTGCACTACGTCATTGGCGGGCCGGACAATGGTCCGCTCGTGGTCCTGCTGCACGGCTGGCCGCAAACCTGGTACACATGGCGCAAGGTGATGCCGCCGCTGGCGAAGGCGGGTTATCGCACCATTGCGGTCGATTACCGCGGCGCTGGCGATTCCGACAAGCCTGCTGGGGGCTACGACAAGGCGACCATGGCCGCGGATATCCGCGCTCTTATCCATCACCTCGGAGCAAGCCGGCTTCATCTGGTTGGCCGGGACATCGGCGTGATGGTTGCTTTCGCCTACGCCGCACAATGGCCGGACGAGGTTCAGACACTGGCGATGCTCGATGTCCCGATCCCTGCGACAACGGCCTGGAACGATGCCAAATCAAAACCCGATCCGGAACTGTGGCACTTCGGACTGTTCCAGCAACGCGACATTGCCGAGATGCTCGTGAAAGGTCATGAATATGAGCTCATTCGGGACTTCTACAAGAAGCGGGCCTTCCGGCCTGTCTCGGACGATGACATTGCGGTCTACGCCAGCGCCTATGCCGCGCCCGGCGGCCTCCGCGCAGGCTTCGAGCTCTATCGCGCCTTCCCCGAGGACGAGCGCCGTTTTGCAGAATTCGAGAAGCACAAGCTGCCGATGCCAGTGCTGGCGCTCGCAGGCGACAAGAGCAATGGCATGATCGAAATGACGATGGCCAGAGAGATTGCCAGCGATGTTCGCGGCGGCGTCGCGCCGGATACGGGACATTGGCTGCCGGACGAAAATCCTGAGTTCTTGACTGCGCAGCTCCTGACCTTCCTGCGTCAGCCGGGCACGCAAGGTCAATCGAACCGTTGACATGTCTCACTACCATGCATTTGCTCGCGGCCTTGCTGCACGCGAGGCATTCCAAGGGGCTTGATGCAGGGTGCGGATTATCCGCTATGATGGCGGGATCGCCATTACCGGAAAGAGCCGCGCCTTGACCCCCGAGTTGCACCAGAAGCTGACCGCGTGGCGCCGGCATCTGCATGCCTACCCCGAGCTGTCCTTGCAGGAGAAGGCGACCGCCGCTTTCGTGCAGGAGCGGCTCACCGAGCTCGGCATTCCCTTCGAGGCCGGCGTCGGCGGCCACGGAATCGTCGCGACGCTGACGCGCGGGTCGGCGCAAGCGCGCGTGGGCTTGCGCGCCGACATGGACGCGCTGCCGATCACCGAGGATACCGGGCTTGCCTACGCCTCGAAACATTCCGGCGTGATGCATGCCTGCGGCCATGACGGGCACACGACCTCGCTGCTCGGCGCGGCCGCGCTGCTCGCCGCCGACACCGACTGGAGCGGCACCATCGACTTCATCTTTCAGCCGGCCGAGGAAGGTTTTGGCGGTTCGCGCGCGATGGTCGCGGCCGGGCTGTTCGAGCGCTTCCCGATGGATCGGGTGTTCGGCTTCCACAACTGGCCGGGCCTCGAGGCCGGCACCATCGCGGTCCATGACGGCGTGGTCATGGCCTCGGGCGGACGCGTCACCATCACCATCGAGGGCCATGCGGGACACGCCGGCATGCCGCATCTGACCCGCGATCCGGTGATGGCGGCCGGCCATCTGATCGTGGCGTTGCAATCGATCGTGTCGCGCAGCGTCGATCCACTCGACACCGCCGTGCTCTCACTGTGCACGATCGAGGGCGGCACCGCGCCGAACCAGGTCGCCGGCAAGGTCGTGATCCGCGGCACGCTGCGGCATCACCGCAACGACGTGAAGGACATCCTCCTCGTACGGATCGGCGAGATCTGCGCCGGCATCGCCACCAGCTTCGACGTCAAGGTCACGCCTGACATTGTCATGGGCGTCGGCGTGACGATCAACACGCCGGAAGAAGCCGGCTTCGCACGCGTGGCCGCGGACAAAATGCGCGCGCCGGTGCGGCGCGATCTCGCGCCCAGCATGGCCGGTGAGGACTTTGCCTTCTATCTCAAGCAGCGCCCCGGCGCGTTTGTCTGGATCGGCAACGGGCCCTTGCGCGACGGCGCCGAATTGCACGGGCCGCGCTACGATTTCAATGACGCGATCCTCCCCGTGGCATCGACCTGGATGGCCGAAGTCGCCAAGACGGCGCTGTCGGCGGACTGAGGACGGCCCCGTGGCTCCTCCGGATCGGTTGCGCTAGGATAGCAACTCGTTCGAGCCAGCGAGATCCGGATGAATCGACGCGAATTCGTTTCGGGGTTGACGGCGGCAACCGCGTTTGCGGGCGTGGCGTCGACGGCCGCAGCAGCGGACGGCAGGCGGGTCGCGCTCGTCATCGGCAACGGTGCCTACAGGAACGTGCCCGCGCTGCTCAATCCGCCGAACGATGCGCACGACATCGCAGCAGCCCTGAAGCGACTTGGCTTCACGGTCTCCCTGGCGACGAACGCCGGCTTCGATGACATGCGCCGCGGCCTGATCGCATTGGGGCGCGACGCCGCCGGCGCCGACATGGCGGCCGTGTATTTCGCCGGCCATGGCATGGAGATCAATGGCGAGAACTGGCTGATCCCGATCGACGCAGAGCTGAAGCGGGACACGGACGCGGCGAATGAAGCCATCAACCTGCAAAGCGTGATGCTGCAGGTGTCCAACACCACGAGCCTTGGCCTCGTCATCCTCGACGCCTGCCGCAACAATCCGTTTGCCGCCAGGATGAAACGATCGATCGCCACGCGGGCCGCCACCATGAGCGGGCTCGGCCGCATCGAGCCCGTCGGTAACGTTCTCGTCGCCTATGCCGCACGCGACGGCACCACAGCGCTTGACGGCGACGCGCGCAACAGCCCGTTTGCAGCGGCGCTCCTGCGCAACATCGAGGCGCCCGGCGTCGAGGTGACGTTCATGTTCCGCAATGTCCGCGACGACGTGATGGAGGCAACCCGCAACGAACAGCAGCCGTTCGTCTATGGTTCGCTGTCGCGCCAGGCGATCTACCTCGCCGGCCGGCCAGCGGCCGGCGCCGAGGGAGCGGCGCCGCCCAACCCGCTTCCGGCCGTCGTCTCCCCTGCTTCACCGCGCACGATGACGTCGCCAACGATTGATCCCGCGCTGGTCGGCACCTGGGAGATCATGGTGCCGAGCGGCCGTGGGCAGTCGCGCTGGATCTGGCAGATCATGGGTGACGGCACCTACAGGTTCCACACCGAGCCGCAGCGCTCGGCGCGTCCGCACGAAGGCACGATCACTGCGGCGAACGGCCGCTGGACGCTGCACGCAATCAGGGGCCTGTCAGGCTACAGCGACGGCGGCGCATACGAGGTCCACGATGCGCTCGCAGTGATCACAGGCAAGCTGGGCACCGGCGCCTGGAAGCGCAGTGCCGAGTAGATGCGCAGGCGCCTCGTCCTTCGAGACGACCGCTTCGCGGTCTCCTCAGGATGAGGCTAAGAGACATCGGTGCTCGTCCAAACCACGGCCGCACATTCGGTCCTCATCCTGAGGGCCCGCCAACGGCGGGCGTCTCGAAGGATGGCCACAGGGGAATCGCTTCCCATATGCGATTGCCTGCCGCTCTCTGGAACCTGGATTTCCCCAATGCGTGGACGCGTGCGCTTGACGCACCACGCCCGGGCAGGTTTAATGGATTTCAACAACAATTGTTCGCATTCCGAACATTTAGCCGTCGGGCAGAAGCGGGCTCACAACACCGCATTCCGCACCACCAGAGGAAACGTCACCGATGCAAGCCATCCTCACTGGCGAGAGCACGCTCATCGTCGCGATGATTGTCGCCTATATCGCCTTCACGGCCTGGCTCACGCTCAAGCTGCGCAGCAAGACCAGCGATCAGTTCATGACCGCGTCCCGCGCGATGCCGGCCGTCGTCGTCGGCGTGCTGATGATGTCCGAATTCGTCGGCGCCAAATCGACCGTCGGCACCGCGCAGGAAGCGTTCCAGTCCGGCATGGCTGCGGGGTGGGCCGTGCTCGGCGCCTCGATCGGCTTCCTGCTGTTCGGCCTGTTGATGGTGAAGAAGCTCTACAATTCCGGCGAATACACCATCTCGGCCGCGATCGCGCAGAAATACGGCAAGTCGACCATGCTCACGGTCTCGGTGATCATGATCTACGCGCTGCTGCTGGTGAATGTCGGCAATTATGTCAGCGGCGCCGCCGCCATCTCGACCGCGCTGCATGTCAGCCTGCCCGTTGCAATGTGCATTATCGCGGTGGTTTCGACCTTCTACTACGTGTTCGGCGGGTTGAAGGGCGTCGCCTGGGTGACGATCCTTCACAGCGCCTTCAAGGTTGTCGGCATCATCATCATCTTCGCGGTCGCGATGTCGCTGACCGGCGGCATTGCGCCGATCCAGGCCAAGCTGCCGGCCTATTATTTCAGCTGGGACGGCAAGATCGGCTTTGCGACCATCTTTGCCTGGACCTTCGGCACCGTCGGCGCGATCTTCTCGACGCAATTCATCGTCCAGGCGATCTCCTCGACGCCGAGCGCCGACGACGCCCGCAAGGCGACCTACTATGCCGCCGCATTCTGCCTTCCGCTCGGCTTCCTGCTCGCGCTGATCGGGGTCGCCGCAAAATATCTCTACCCTGATATGAACAGCCTCTACGCGCTGCCGGTGTTTCTTGAGAAGATGCCGCCGCTGGCCTCCGCTTTCGTGACGACCTCCCTGGTCGCCTCGATCTTCGTCAGCGTCTGCACCGTCGCGCTCGCGATCGCTTCGCTCGTGGTGCGCGACTTCTACGTCCCCTATTGGAAGCCGACGCCGGAGCGCGAGCTGAAGATGACCCGAATCTTCTCGATCGTGATCGGCATCGCGCCGCTGCTGTTCGTCTTCTTCATTCCAGAGATCCTGAAACTGTCGTTCTTCACGCGCGCGTTGCGGCTGTCGGTGACGATGGTGGCGATGATGGGTTTCTATCTGCCGCTGTTCGCCAGCAATCGCGGCGCCACCGCCGGCCTGATCGGCGCTGCGGTCTCGACCACAGTCTGGTACCTGCTCGGCAATCCCTTCGGCATCGACAACATGTACATCGCGGCCGCCACGCCGCTGGTGGTGATGGCGATCGAGCGCCTGGTGATGGGCCACGCGCCGGCCGCTCCGGCGGCGCAATCCAATGCTTTCGTGGAAAGGACTTCGACATGATGACCGACCTCGAGATCACGGCCGACGGCGCCGTTCGCCAGGCCGCCGGCGATCCCGACCGGTTCGACGCCTTCATTCCCTCGCCTTGCGTGCAGAACCACGCCGCCAATCTGATGCCGCTCGCCAACGGCGATCTCGCCTGCGTCTGGTTCGGCGGCACGCAGGAGGGCATGTCGGATATCTCGGTGTATTTCTCGCGGCTCGTGCGCGGCGCGACGCAATGGTCGGCAGCAGAAAAGCTGTCCGACGATTCCGGCCGCTCGGAACAGAACCCGGTGCTGTTCCCTGCCCCCGATGGCACGCTGTGGCTGATGTGGACGGCGCAACTGGCGGGCAACCAGGACACGGCCATCATCCGCCGCCGCCTCTCGCGCGACAATGGCAAGAGTTGGGGCCCGATCGAGACGCTGTTTCCCGAGCATCGCGGCCGCGGCACTTTCATCCGCCAGCCAGTCGTCGTGCTCGACAATGGCGACTGGCTGCTGCCTGTTTTCTACTGCCACAGCACGCCTGGCCGGAAATGGAACGGTGACGAGGACACCAGCGCGGTGAAGATTTCGTCCGATGCGGGCGCGACCTGGCGCGACATCGACGTGCCCGGCAGCTGCGGCTGCGTCCATATGTGCATCGCGCGCCTCGACGACGGCTCGCTGATAGCGGTGTATCGCAGCCGCTGGGCGGACAACATCTATCAGAGCCGCTCGACCGATCACGGCCGCAGCTGGTCGGCGCCGGTTGCGACCGAGCTGCCGAACAACAATTCATCGATCCAGCTCACGCGGCTCGGCAACGGTCATCTCGCGCTGGTCTTCAACGATTCCAGCGCCAGGGATGCAACGGGCCGACGCCTCTCGCTCTATGACGAGATCAAGGATGATTTGCCACCCGTGATCGCCGACGACGGCCGCAAGGCGGATGGACGCACCGCATTCTGGGGCGCACCACGGGCGCCGATGACGCTAGCGATTTCGGCCGACGGCGGACGCTCGTGGGCCAAGCGCAACGTCGAGACCGGCGACGGTTATTGCATGACCAACAATTCGCGTGACCAGACCAATCGCGAGCTGTCCTACCCCTCCGTCAAGCAGACCGCCGACGGCGCGATCCACACGGCCTTCACCTTCCATCGCCGCGCGATCAAATATGTCCGCGTGACCGAGCCATGGGTGACGCGGGGCTGAGAGCATGGACAAGAGGCCGCACGCGCTCGTCACGGGCGCCAGTTCTGGGATTGGCGCTGCGATCGTCGAGCGCCTGTTGCGCGACGGCTGGCGCGTCACCGGGATAAGCCGCCGCCCCGCAACGTTCGACCACCCGGCGTTCGATCATCTGTCGCTGGATCTCTCCGATGTCGATGCCATTCCGGCCGCCGTCGCTGATCTCACGCCAACCGCGCTGGTTCATGCCGCAGGCCAGCTGAAGGTCGGTTCGCTTGGATCGCTCGACCATAACGAGGGTGCTGCGATGTGGCGGCTGCATGTCGACGTCGCCGAACGTCTCGCCAACGCGCTGGCACCGCGCCTGTCGCAGGGCGGGCGCATCGTCTTCATCGGCAGCCGCACCGCATCGGGCGCCGCCGGTCGCGGACAATATGCGGCGACGAAAGCCGCGCTGGTCGCGCTGGCGCGGTCATGGGCGAGCGAGCTCGCGCCGCGCGGCATCACGGTCAATGTGGTTGCGCCCGCCGCGACCGAGACGCCGATGCTGAAGGACCCGACGCGCGCCAATGTCGCGCCAAAGCTGCCGCCGATCGGCCGCTTCATTCAACCAGAGGAAGTCGCAGCCGCCGTGGCGTTCCTGCTCTCTGCGGACGCCGCCGCCATCACCGGGCAGCAGCTTGTCATCTGCGGCGGCAGCTCGCTCTGAGTACGCTGCTGCGCATTGGCCGGAATTGCCGAGTCCTACTACCCTGCCGACAGCAACGTATCTGCCGCACAGACGTTCATCTTCGGAAAAGCGCGGCCTCGATCTCGCCGCACCAACGGTGATACGAAAAATGGCGCGCGTTCTGATTGGCACCTCCGGCTGGCACTACGCGTCCTGGCGCGGTCCGTTCTTTCCCGAGGGCTTGTCGTTGAAGGAGCAGCTTCGCTACTACGCCGGGCAGTTCGAGACCACGGAGCTCAACGGCGTATTCTACCGCACGCCGACACCGGAGGCGGTGGAAGCGTGGCGAGAGCAGACCGGCCGCGACTTCGTCTTCGCCTGGAAGGCGTCCAAATTCATCACGCATTGGAAGCGTCTGTCCGATCGCTCTGTCAACAGCTTGGAACTCCTGGAGGACCGCATTTCGCTGCTCCGCGGCAAAGTGGGGCCCATCCTGTTTCAGCTGCCTCCGCAATTCGAGGCTGACGCCGATCGACTTGCCGCGTTCTTCAAGCTCCTGTCCAGGAAACGCCGCTACAGTTTCGAATTTCGTCATCCGAGCTGGTATCAGCCCCGCATTCTTCGAATGCTATCCGACCAGAACATTTCGCTCTGCCTGTCCGACCATCACGATGCACCGGCGCCCTGGAAACGCACGGCGGACTTCGTTTATGTCCGCGGACATGGTCCGAGCGGGCGCTATCACGGCCATTATTCGCGGCCGGCGCTCACGCAATGGGCACGGCATATCAAGTCCTGGAAGCGGCAGGGCTGCGACGTCTACGTCTATTTCGACAACGACCAGAAGAGTGCCGCACCGACCGATGCCCGGACGCTGAAGGAACTGCTGTAACGGGCGAGCTACGGCCCGCCGGCGAGCGATCCTGCGATCACCATGACGAGCTCGGCCAGGTCGATCTTGCCGTTCACGATCAGCTCGTCGGCACCCTCGACCTTGAGCGATTGCGGCCGGTTGGCCGCCTGTCGCTTGAGCTCGCCGATGATGGCTTCCTTGAGTTTCTCTTCCAGCATTTGTCCGCTCCTCAGGCCGCCATGGCGCGGCATGATTCGGCGCACGATCTGCACATGGCGACGCATTCGTCCATGCCGCCGACCCGCGCGCAATCCTGCGCGCATTCGGTGCAGATCTCTGCGCATTCGCCACAGATGTGCCGGTGATGTGGCGTGTTGGTCAGCATGAAATGCGCGGCTGTGCGGCAGATCTCCGCACAGGCCATCATCAGGCGAAAATGTTTCGGCTCGACGCACTTGCCGCCGGTCTCGAGGCAGTGATTCATCGCCGTGCCGAGACATGTCTGGTAGCAGCTCATGCAAAGCTCGATGCAGTGGGTCATGTCTTCGGATCGGGCCATCTCGTTCCTCCAGTCAGCGATCCCGCCCCCGCTCCATCCAATCAAAGCAAGGCGACGCGCTTCATTCCCCGTCACTTCGGGTTCGGATCCTCAAGGCCAGCCCCGGGCTCCCGCAAACGCCCGCTCCGCGCGAGCTGTACTGCGTTGCCGAGCGCGCGCGCCGCATTCAACACCTCCTGCTGAAACGCGCGATCTTGATCCAGCTCGCGATGCGAGGTGGCGTATTGCTTCATGTAGCCGACATAGCGGTCGAGCTCGCCAAAGCGGCCAACGGAAATGAGATGCATGTCGGTCAGCCAGTCGGACAAGGTTCTGCGCACGCCCTCGACGCCGACACTGTCGCCGTGAACGACGAGGCCGAAATGGCGTCCGGCGAGATGGCGCGGGTAGGACCAGCCTTTCAACTCGATCGCCTTGGCCTCATCGGCTTTCTTGCCGTGGGTCGACGTCGGATCGGGATTGCCGCCGTCGGCGCAGACCAGCCGGTCCATCATCGCCTTGAGCCCGCCCGGCACGTGATACCAGTTCACCGGCGTCATGATCAGGATGCCATGCGCGGCGACCCAGAGCGGGTAGATCTCGTTCATCCAGTCATCGGTCTGGCCCAGCGAGTAGTTGGGATAGCAGCTACACGGCCAGTGGCAGAGCGGCATCGCGGTGGAGACGCAGGATTTGCACGGATGGATGTTCTTGCCGAACTCCGAGGTGAGGCGCGAGAGATCGAGGATATCGACGGCAAATCCCATCTCGACAAGGATGGGCTCGGCCAGCTTGACCATGCGCCAGGTCTTGGACATCTCGCCGGGACAGGTGTGTTCGCTGCGGGCAGAACCGTTGATGATGAGGATGCGCGGGATCGCGCCAGCATCGTCATGCCGCCGCTGCGCTTCAAGAACGGCCGCGCGCGCAGCGAGCCAATCGGCGGCGAGATCATAATCGGGATCGGCAAAGCCCGGACCCGCCTTGCGCGTCAGCGGCGCTTTGCGCGAATGGCTATAGGCGTCCCAGGCAGCGCCGACGATGGCATCGAGTTCCGGCCCCAGCCGCGCAAAGGCCGGATCGACGAACCGGCTCCTGTAACGGCTCTCGAATGCTTCACGCAATAGCTTGACGGGCGGCATCCCCTTGCGAATGTCCGGTTCCGTCATCTGGTCCTCGGCGAATTGGTGCAATCTGACCAACTCGAGGTGCTGCTTGGGGTTCCTATGCGCGGCGCGTGTCCGGCATCGCCGTCACGCCTCGTCCAGAAGATCGAACACCTCTTCGACCCTGTCGAACGGAGCATCCCGCGTCTCGCTGTGGTAGACGACGCGATCGCCATCACGTTGCAGCGACCGGTCCGTGGATTTCCGCTTGGATTTCCCCTTGGATTTCCGCAACCGTCCCGGCAGGAATGTCGCAGCCACCGCCTCCGTCCCGACGTCAAGGCGGATGATGCCTCTGCGCTTGCAAGCGAGCCTCAGTCTCGCCGCCGCGAAAAAGTCGCGGGCCCCCGACGGCAATGGTCCGAAGCGGCGCGACGTTTCCTCCTCGAGATCGTCGAGATCGTCCTCGCTGGCGCAGCGTGCGGCACGGGCATAGAGCTCAAGCCGCACGGGGGCGGATTGCACATAGCTCGCGGGCAACATGTCCGCGACGGGCAAATTGAGATCGGGCACCCACGCCACGGACATGCCGTCGTCGACCTTCTCCGAGGCCATCTTGAGCAGATGACTATAGAGCACCGGGCCGAAGACCTGGACGTGGCCGGATTGCTGCTCCGAGAACAAATCGCCCGCGCCACGGAGATCGAGGTCGCGCTCGCTGATGGCAAAGCCGGCGCCCGGCCGGCTGAACTCCTCCAGCACGGCGAGCCGCTTCTCGGACTGCCCCGAGGCCGACTCGGTCAACAGGGATGCGAAGGCCCGGATGCCGCCGCGGCCGACGCGCCCGCGCAACTGGTGCAACTGGGCGAGACCGAAATTTTCGGGCCAGCACACCACGATGGTGTTGGCGCGCGGGATGTCGAGACCGCTCTCGACAATGTTGGTGGCAAGCAGCACGTCGGCCCTGCCTTCGACAAAGGTCATCATCCGCTCGTCGATCTCGTCAGCCGGCAATTTGCCATGCAGACAGACGATCTTGAGATCGGGCGCCACCGCCTGCACACGCGCCAGCATGGGCGCCAGCTCCTGGATGCGCGGGCAGATCAGAAAGCTTTGTCCGTGCCGCCGCTGCTCGCGCAGCAAGGCTGAGGCGATGGCCGCATCCGACAGTGGCGCGATCTTGGTCGCGACTGGAAGCCGATGCACCGGGGGCGACGCGATGAGGCTCAGATCCCTGAAGCCGGCAAGACCCGCGGCAAGCGTGCGCGGGATCGGTGTAGCGCTCATCCAGAGCGTATGGACATTCTTGGCGAGCCCGGACAGCTTTGCCTTCTCGGCCGCGCCAAAATGCTGCTCCTCGTCGATGATGACGAGGCCGAGATCGTCGAATTTTACGTCCTTTGAGCTGAGCGCCTGTGTTCCGACCACGACCTTGGTCCGGCCGCTGCGCAAGCCCTCCTTGGTCTCCCGCGTCTCCGCAGCTGAAGTGGCGCGCGACAGGCTTCCGACCTCGATGTCGAACGGCGCAAAACGCTTGCGGAAGGTCGCGACGTGTTGGCGGGCCAATACAGTCGTCGGCACCGCGATCGCCACCTGCTTTCCCGAGAGCACCACGGCGGCCGCCGCGCGCAGCGCCACCTCGGTCTTGCCGAACCCGACGTCGCCGCAGATCACGCGGTCCATGGGATGACCGGATGCGAGATCGTCCAGCACGTCGTGAATGGCCTTGGCCTGGTCGATCGTCGTGAAATAGGGAAAGCGCGCCACGAATTTCTCGTAGGCCGATCCCGGTGGAACCAGCTTTGCCGCCTTGCGCCGGCGGCGCTGACTGATGTGCTTGGCAAGCACCTTGCCGGCGAGCTGGATCTCCTGCTCGGCCCCGGTGCGGCGGGCCCACCACGTGCTGCCATCCGCCTTGTCGAGCGCCAGCTTGCCGCGCTCCGTCGAGTAAGGCCACATCTGCGCCAGATCGGGCGGCGGCACCAGGACCGCGTTGTCGCCGGCGAAGGACAGCCGGACCATCTCGCGCATTGCGCCGCCGCCCGTGTTCACGGTCTGCAGGCCATCGAGCACCGCGAGGCCGCGCTGAAGGTGCACGACCACCGTGCCCTGCTCCGGCACGTCGGCATGATCGAAGGCGGCGCTCCAGCTTCGCGCCATCGGTTGCGGATGATGCGCACGGCTGCCGAGCACATCACTCGCCGTCAGCACGACCGCAGGCTTTTTGCCTGGAATGACGAAGCCGGCGTCGAGATCGGCCAGCAGCGCCACGTCGCGATGGCGCACGCTCCCGGCCTCCTCCCAATCCGCGACGCGTTCCGCGCGCACGCCGCTCATCCGCTCCATTGCGCGCAGATCTTCCTCCTGCGCCGCAACGAAGATCAGGCGCGAACCGCCGCGCCTGATGTCCTCGACGAAGGCGCGGAGGGCCTTCCTTGACGATGTCAGCTTGGAGAATTCCGGCGTCGGCTGGAACGGAGCGCTACGCGGCAGCACTTTCATGCCGCGGGTCGCCTGCTTCCAATCGGCGCGCCCCAGATATTCGCGCTCCCTGTCCGCGCGGCCCGCGGCCTCCTCGATCGTGCTCAGCCAGGCATCGGCATGCACCGACACGCCGGCATCCGCGATCCACTTGGCCTTGCCGCAATAGTCGAACAGCGTCGCGCGCCTGGCCCGCGCGCCGGCGNNGGCGAGCCGCTCCGACATGGGATCGACGAGAAGCTCCCTGGTCTCGAAGATGATGTTGTGCTCTTGCGGATCGAACGCCACGATCCGGCGGATCGCGCGCCCGGAATGCTCCACCCGGAACGGACCCAGCGCGCCTGCGGGAAATATCTCGAAAGTCTGGCCGTGAAACAGGGCGCCTCCCGGATAATCCGGCTCGTCGTCGAGATCATAGCCCAGCTCTTCGAGACGGACGCGAAGCTCGTTCTCGGAGAAATTGCCGCCGACCTTCAACCCCGTGTTCAGGCGCAACAGGCTCGCCGGCGGCGGCAAGCGCTCCATCACGGCTTCCGCCGTCGAGACCAGAAAGATCGGTTGCTTGGATTTTGCCAGGCGCCGCAGCACGGAGGCGCGACGGCCGGCGATCTCGCGCGATGGTTCCAATTGATCGAACGGCAGGGTGTTCAGGCGCGGAAACACCAGCACGTCGCAGGACGGGTCGAGCGCATGAATGATGCTGCCGAGCCGCTCCGCCCTGTTCTCGCTCTCGGCGAGGAACACGAGACCGCTACGGCCGGACTCTTTCCACTGCGCAAGCAAATGCAGCGCCATCATGCCCAGCGGCGATGATGACGCGATCGTGGCGCGCTGCGAACCCTTGCCCGTCTTCGGAGAACTCTTGCTTGGCGCGCGTCTGCTTGTCGAGATCTTCGCCGGCAAGCGCTTCTTTGGCGAACTCTTGACTGACGAGTTCCTGGTTGCTGGCCGCGCTTTTCTGGAATGCCGCACGTTAATCCGTTTCTGGTCGTATACAGGCGTCAAAAGGCGAGCCGGATCCATCGCGATTCGGCTGTGCGCCGTCATGCATATGGGATTTGCCGTGCAAACGCACGTGTCCAGATCTCATATCTCGGTGCCAAACCGCCCATGCGACGTTGATCAAGGCACCGCCCGGTGACAACCGGACGCGACGGACACGATCAACGTGGTACTGGTTTTTCCGGTTTCTGCCCACGACGTCAACTTGTCGGTGCGCTGACATCAACTATTCCCGGCGTGTGCAGCCGCGCGGTGCAACCCCATCGTGCCAGGCACCGCGTCATCGGCCCTCTATTCTTGCCAAAACTCCGTCAGCTCCTCCGCGGTCGCGAGATCGACCTGACCGTGGAATCGGGTGCGGTACATCGTCATGAGCGCGTCGTGGCCGACGTCGGACGAACTGCATAGCGCGTCCTCCACGATCACGACTCTGAAGCCGAGATCGACGGCGCTCAGCACCGTCGAGAGGACGCAGACATCCGTCTCTGCACCGGTGATCACCACCGTGCGGACGCTCTTTTCCATCAGCAGGCCAGCAAGGTTCGGATTGCTGAATGCGGAATAGGCCGGCTTGTCGACGATGCGGCCCGGAGGAACGTAGCGCGCGAGCGCCGGCACCAGCTCGAGAGCGGATGCGGCGAGGTGCTGGCGGGCTGCCTGTTGCCAGCGTCGAAAATAGTCCTGCCACTGTCCGGGACGATCTTCAGGATCCTGCGGCGTGATGAAGCGCGAGAAGATGGTCCTGGCCTGATGGCGCGAAACGATCGAGACGATCGTCGGCAACACCTTCTCCATCCATGGCGTTTCCCAGAGACCGCCGGGCGCAAAGATGTTCTGCATGTCGACGCAGAGGTGAACGCCATCCCTGACCGGAGCGACCTCTGAAGCCCTGTCCCTCATCGTCCTCCACCGTTCGTTGATCGCCGCGCAAGCTCATTCATGCGGCATTGCGAGGGCTTCTTGTCGGGGCGCCAGCGTACGATCTTCGTGCCATGGCGAAACCGGCCACCGGAGACGTGGTCATAGGAGACCTCGACGACATGACAGGGGCGCACCGCCTGCCACTCGGCGGATCGCTTCGTCGACCATCGGCTCGGACCGCCAGGCGCCTTGCCGGTGAAGCTGCTTTCGCTTGCGATGCTCTCGAATTTTTCGGTCAGGCCTGGCCTGTCGGCCGTTTTGATGCCCGATGTGAAGCCGACATGGTGCAGAAGTCCGGATTCGTCGTACAGTCCGAGGAGCAGCGAGCCAATCACCTTTCGGCCGCCCTGCTTCTTCTCGCCATACCTGAAGCCGCCGACCACACAATCGGCCGATCGCATCAGCTTGATCTTCTGCATTCCGTCTCGCGCACCGCTGCGGTAGGCGAGGTCGAGACGTTTTGCGACGACGCCGTCGTGGCCGTCTTTGACCGATTGCAGCCATTTCTTCGCGCCGGCGTGGCTGCGGCTCGCCGGCGACAGCGCGAACACGCGGTGGCCCTTGAAATAGCGCCGGGCGAATTGCTCGAGTGCGGAGCGCCGCCTGTCGAGTGGAAGCGCCGCGAGGTCCCTGTCCGCCGATCGCAGGAGGTCGAAAGCCATGAAACTGGCCGGCGTCTCCTCGGCCAGTCGCTTCACGCGGCTGGCCGCCGGGTGGATGCGCTGAAGCAGGGCGTCGAATGAATATCCGTCGTCGAGCTCAATGATCAGCTCCCCATCGAGGATGAACGAGCGCGCGGATAGCGCAGATGCTGCGCAGGCGATCTCAGGGAAATAGCGCGCGAGATCGCGGCCACCCTTCGACTGCATCCGGACTCGTCCGCCGTCACGAATCAGCAGGCAGCGGAATCCATCCCATTTGGGCTCGTATTGCCATTGCGTCCCGCGGGGAAGCTCGGCGACAGACTCGGCTTCCATCAGCTCCATATTCGACACTCAGCGGGCACCTGAAACGCCAACGCTCGCCGCCTGCATCAGCCCGGCTTGGCGGGATGCGCGGTCCGCGGGTGCCGGTCGTGCAACAGTCGCGCAAGGGCTTCGCGATCGGAGGCATGGCCCTTCATCGCCGTCTCGAACAGTGCCTCCTGGACGTCGCGCGGCATATCGCCCCACACATCCATGGCGGCCCGGCCCAGCAATTCGGCAAAGCGGTCTTCGGCCATGTCGATACTCCCTGTCCGGCCCGAGAATATGAACGGCAAGCGGCCGCCGGTGTTCCATCCCTTTATCTGTAAGAGAAGACGATGGAATGCCTGCTGATCCATGGCCTGCAGGACATCTACTATGCCGAGCAGCAGATCCCGAAAGCTCTTCCGAAGATGATCGACAAGGCCCGCGAAGGCGCGGGCCCACGATTGCTCGGAGCCAAGCGGCGACGCTAAGCCAGGAGAATCGATCACGATTTCAGGGAGGATCCGCTAGATGATGCCGCTCTGCCGAAGCGCTGCAATCGCGGCATTGTCGTAGCCGAGTTCCGCCAGCACCGTATCGGTATGCTCGCCGAGCGTCGGCGGACGTGCGGCGATCTCACCGGGCGTTTCCGACAGCCGGATAGCGGCACGCGCAACCGGTGCCTGTTTCGGCAAGCCGGGATAGTCGATGTCCTGCAAAAAGCCGGCGGCGCGAATGTGCGGATGATCCAGCGCCTGCTGCGGGCTCAAAACGGGCCCGGTCGGAATCATCGCCTTGCCGAGGGTGTCGACCGCCTCCTGCGTGGTACGCTCGGCGCACCAGCGTGCCATCCGCTCGCTGATGATGGGGCCATTGTTGCCGCGGCTGATGTCATCGGCAAAGCGCGGATCGTTCAGCCACTGCTCCTCCTCGCCCATCAGCCTGGCCCAGCGCTTGAACAGCGGATGGCCGGTGACCTGGCACAGCACCCAGCCATCCCTGGTGCGGTAGATGTCGGCGGGCGCCGCAGTCTGGCCGAGATTGCCGGTCGGGACGCGATTGACGTTGATGACGGCCTGCTCGATCAGCGTCGCATTGGTGAAAGACAGCGCGGTCGCAAGCAATGCGCCCTCGACGATCTGCCCGCGCCCGGATTTGCCGCGCTCGATCAGGGCGGCGAGCGTCCCGAACGCGCAGTGCAGAGCGGTGCCGAAATCGACCCAGTTGACTGCTGCGCGATAGGGCGGATTGCCGGCGCCGGTCATGTAGACCGAGCCCGACATGACCTGACCAACGCCGTCGAAGCCGACGCGGTCGGACCACGGCCCCGGCCCGCCAAACGCGGTGGCCGTCGTCAGGATGATGTCGGGCTTGATCGCCTTGAGTGAGTCGTAGTCGAGCTTCATCGCGCGGAGCGTTTGCGGCGGCAGATTGGCGACGACGACGTCTGCGGTCGCCACCAGCCGGCGCATCACCTCCTGCCCCTCCGGCGTCATCGGATCGAGCGTGATGCACTTCTTGTTGCGGTTGACCTGAAGGAACAGCGCGCCCTCGCCGCCTTCGCCAACCGGCGCCACGAAGCGATCCTCGCTGCCGTCGCGCTTTTCGACGCGAATGACCTCGGCACCGAACTCGGCCAACAATGTCGCGCAATACGGCCCCGCGATATAGCGCCCGAAATCGAGGACGCGCACGCCTTCCAGAACTCCCCCCATCGACCTCTTCTTTCCCTCTTACGTTCCGGTCAGATTACAGGGAATGCTTGCCACGGCAAGGTGCAGCGCACCCGGTGCCCTGTCCTCAAGATGCTGCCCTCAAGATGTGATCGGCCAACCGTTTCGGCTGGCGGAAATTCTGCTCTAGTATGGACCCGTCCGTCCCTCCAGCGAGAAGCGCACATCCATGCCGCAACAATTCGATCGATCCGCAGAAGATCTCGGCAACGCCATTCATTTCGAGCACGTCAACATCCAGGTTCCGGACCAGCGCCTTGCCACGCTGTTCTACGTCACCGGCCTTGGGCTGACCCGCGATCCCTATCTAATGGTGTCCGACACCAACATGTGGATCAATGCCGGAAGGAGCCAGTTTCATCTGCCTGATGGCAAGGCGCAGGTGCTGCGCGGCCATACCGGGCTCGTCATCGAAGGCCGCGAGGCGCTGCTGGCGCGACTGGCGTCGGTTGCCAAGAAGCTCGAAGGCACCGCCTTCGCATACGCCGAGCATAGCGACTATGTCGAAGCGACCTGCCCGTGGGGGAACCGCATCCGCGTCCATGAGCCGGACGCGGCGCGCTTCGGGCGCATCACGCTCGGTATCCCCTATGTCGAATTCGAGGTGCCGGCCGGATCGGCGCAAGCCATCTGCGCGTTCTATCCGGAGATCATGGGCATGCCGGCCAGCTTGTACAACGACGACGGCAGGGTTGCCGCAGTGAAGACCGGCCGCGATCAGCATCTGCTGTTCCGCGAGACCGATCGGGCGCAGCCTGACTACGACGGGCACCATGTGCAGATGTACATCGCCGATTTCTCCGGCCCCTACCGCAAGCTGCTCGCGCGCGACCTGATCTCGCGCGAGGACAACCAGTACCAGTATCGCTTCTGCGACATCGTCGAGCTCGACAGCGGCAAGCATCTCTTCACGGTGGAGCACGAGGTGCGCAGCGCAACGCATCCGATGTTCATGCGGCCGATGGTCAATCGCAATCCCGCGGTCAACAACCGCAACTACGCGTATAGCCATGATCAGGCGTCGTGGGCGATGGGCCCGGATCAATATGAGGGATAGGACGCGCGCAACAGCGTGACACGGCGGGGGCGCCCCGCCGCCTCGGTTCAAACACCAGACCTCGCGATTCTCACGGCCCGATTGTATCATCCGCGCATGAGAGAATCCGACACCGTGGAAGGCGACGCAACGCGCGTTCGCAAGATCATCCATATCGACATGGATGCCTTCTACGCGTCGGTGGAACAGCGCGACAATCCGGAACTGCGCGGCAAACCCGTCGCTGTCGGCGGTTCGGCCGAGCGCGGCGTGGTCGCCGCGGCGAGCTATGAAGCGCGCAAATTCGGTGTTCGGTCCGCCATGGCATCGGTCACCGCGAAGCGGCAATGTCCCGACCTGATCTTCGTGAAGCCGCGCTTCGAGGTCTACAAGGCGATCAGCCGGCAGATCCGCGAGATTTTTGCCGAGCACACGGAGATCATCGAGCCCTTGTCCCTCGACGAGGCCTACCTCGACGTGACGGAGAACCTCCAAGGCATCCCGCTCGCGCGCGACGTCGCGCTTAGGATTCGCGAGAAGATCAAGGCCGAGACCGGTCTCAACGCTTCGGCGGGCATTTCCTACAACAAGTTCCTGGCCAAGCTCGCCTCCGATCACCGCAAGCCCAACGGTCAGTTCGTGATCTCCCCCGAGATGGGACCCGCCTTCGTGGAGACGCTGCCCGTCGGCAAGTTCCACGGAATCGGACCGGCGACGGCTGCGAAGATGAATGCACTCGGCCTGTTTACCGGTCTCGACATCCGCAACCAGACACTGGAGTTCATGAACGCGAACTTCGGCAAGTCGGGCGCCTATTACTATTGGATCTCACGCGGCGTCGACGAGCGGCCGGTGCGGGCCAACCGGATCCGCAAGTCGATCGGCGCGGAGACCACGTTCGCGACCGATCTCGCCGATTTCGACGCGCTGGTCGTCGAGCTTCGCCCCCTTGTCGACAAGGTCTGGCGCCATTGCGAGACGACCGGCAGCCGGGGCCGCACCGTCACCTTGAAGATCAAGTTTGCCGACTTCGAGATCATCACGCGCAGCAGATCTCTCCTCGCGCCTGTCGCAGGCCGGGACGAGTTGGAGCGCCTCGCCTGCGGTCTGCTCGAAGTCGAGATGCCGCTGCCCAAACGGATCAGGCTGCTGGGTGTATCGCTGTCGTCCCTCCAGCTCGGAGACGATGCGGAGCCGCAACTGACCTTCGGAATTTGATCCGACCCCCTGAGGTCATTTTTCGCACCGACCGGGATCAGGCCGCAATCTCTTCTGCCCCGCTCCCAGCCTCATCGCGCTTCGCGTTGATCAAATTGAGCAGGTGCGCGGCCGCGCGGGCGTCGCATAGAGCGCGGTGGTGGTCTTTCAGTTCGATATTGTAGGCACGGGTGAGCTTGCCCAGCCCGTAGGACTTGTGACCGGGGTAGTGCCGGCGCATGCCCGCGCAAGTGCAGAGTTTCGGAAAGCGGAAACGGCGTTCGAGGCGCTCGTATTCCCCGGCGATGAAACCATAATCGAAATTGACGTTGTGGGCGACGAAAACGCCGTCGCCCATGAACTGCATGAAGCTGTCCGCGACTTCCACGAATAACGGCGCGTTCCGCACCATCTCGTTGGTGATGCCGGTCAACGCGACGATCTTGGCCGGAATCGACCTCTGGGGATTGAGCAGCGAATGCCACTCCGCCACGACCTCATGATTGCGGATCCTGACGGCGCCGATCTCGGTGATGCGATCCCCACCGGTCCAGCCGCCGGTGGTCTCGATGTCCACGACGACGTAATCCTGATCCGGATCGAAACGGAAATCGGCGCGGCCGATCTCCGATGGAATGCCGGCGTTGCCGAGCTGGCGAAGCCGCGTCAGCTGGTTGCGCCGGATGACGTCGCCCTCGGCCTTCACCTCCATGAACGAGACGGCGCCGTTCGCAACGAGCATGAGATCGGGGAAACCATCGCGCATCGCGCGATAGTCCTCACACATCAGGCGGAGAATCGCGGCGAGGCCGGTCGCACGCGCGCCTGCAAGCAGTGCGCGGAGAGCGTCCATGTCGACATGGTCCCAGGCGAACACGCCGTTCGGCTTCCCCCATTTCGCGGCGACGGTCCGCAGGATCTGGGGGAGCGCAGCGTTCGACGCGACGGCCTCCAGCCTCATTTCGATCTGAGGAGAGAACAATCGCGCAAAGGTTCGGTCCTTCAGGCAGTGCGGCATCCAATCGAAACCGCTGTGCAGCTGTCCGGATTCGAACAGCTCGTCCCAGAACAGCAATCCGAACAGGCAATGCCAGAGCGTGTTTTCGGCATAGAAGACCTCAAGGCCTTGCCGGCGCAAGACGCCCGCAATGCCGGCCTCCGGATTACCGCGCCAGCTGTCGTCAACCAGGAGCGTTCGCCCCGCCCGCAGCAGTTCGGTGCAGAGTCCCGTCCTGCGCCCATCGAATTTCCGGGCATAGAAATCGCTCGCGAAGACGAATTCGTCGTCGCTGGCGGGATCGTCGATCATGCGACGCAGCAGTTCCTCAGAGGCCTCCTTGTCGCCTTCCGCATAAAGCAGACGGGCGAGGCGTTCGTGACAATCGGCCGAGGAGCCGGCACGGTAGAGCCCGATCGCAAGCTCGGCTTCGCCCTTCTTCTCGAAATGAAGACCCGCCTTGTGTGCCGCGCGGCTCCGCAGATCGATGGCGTAGTCCGTGGGGCAGACAGGACCGCCGAGAATTTCGGCAACGGAATTGCGATACACCTCGTCCGATTTGGTCTCGAGGTGGCGCAGCAGGCGGGCGTAGTGGAAGCAGGCCCTCGCCTCATCCGCGTCGGCAAACCGGGCGCTGAAATCCGCCTGGTCGTTCGTGCGCAAGATGCCGAGGTCGCGCAGCGCGAAATTCTTGAGGTTGTCCTCCGTCTTGCCGAAGTAGAGATAGAGCAGAAACTCCAGCGGCTCGGTGTCACCGAGCGCGATGAAGGCCTCACCACCACAGTGCTGGAAAGCAGTGCCGAACGACAGATTGGCGAGACAATATTCCATCAGCTTGCCCTTGGGCCACGAGGCCCGGACATCGCTCATGCCGGCCGCCTTTGCACCGTCGAACAGCACCGGCTTTGCGAGGCATGCCACGAACGCAGCGTAATCCTTTTCGATCAGGGCTCGGACATAACCGGCGGCCGCAAGCTCTCCCAACGCGCCGATGAGGTCGGCGATCTCCGTGTACTTGAACGTGGAGGGATTGAAGACCGTGCCGTTCCGGTTGACCATCCTGATGAACAGGCACTGGGCGTCTTTGGACAGCGACGAGAAGCGCGCGACGAACGCGTGATGCCCCTCGGTCAGCACCGGACCGTAGGTCTCGCAAACGAAGCTCAGCATCTCCGTGAAATGGTCGTGGTAGTAGTAGACCGGCAGGACAGGCAGCGTCATCCGTGCTTCGCCCTCGACGCGGCGCGGAATCCCGGTCTGGTCAGATTTGCACGGGCGGCGGAGACACCGCCCGCCCCTGGGTGATGGACGGTCATGTTCGACTTCTGTTCTTTTCGTCCGGCAGTGTCAAGCGTCGAACGAAGAGAGCTCGTCGGTCATGCGAACGAGCAAGGAGGCTCCTCCCTCTTCCAGATTGGAAGATTCGCGCATCACAGCAACAGCAATTTCAGGGAGGCAGGCAATCTGGCTGGGGCGGGAGGGATCGAACCTCCGAATGGCGGAATCAAAATCTGTTTGATTGTTCAACTATTTCAATCCGCATTTGGAACAAGCGGCGTGGGGCGCCCCGCCCTTTTCTCGCCGCCATCATCATTCAGGAACGCGCAGGGGGCGGGCTCCTCCCAGGGGGCAGTTCCTGAAGGTTCTGCGTGATCGTTCGACGTTTAGTGCAACACGAAGTCATTGCGTCCCGCCGTGCACTCCTTGGCGGGCTTGCGTCCTCAGCCTGCGTTGTCGCGCTGGGCGGATGCGCCAGCATGGGTGCGACCGGCGCACGCTACGACGCTTCGTCGCTCTCGGTGGACCCTACGTTGCTCGTCGCAACCACGCGCAAGCCAGTGAACGGCGGCCGGGCGAAGCCGTGGTTCGGGCCAGAGCGGGCTTCTACGATGACCGTCGCGCGAGCGAAGCTTGTGCCGCCTGGTGACAGCCGTTTCTCTCTGGCTGCAGCCGGACTTGGCGATTGGCGTCTTGATGGGATCGAGCCGGTATCGGGCGAGGTCAGCAGTCTTGTCGCGCAGGCCGGCGGCGGACCAGACCTCCTGATCTACGTGCACGGCTTCAAACAGACATTCGAGACAGCGGCGCTCGATGCCGCGCATCTCTCCGATGGCATCAGGTTCCGCGGCCAGACGATGGTATTCTCCTGGCCCTCGAAGGCTGGACTGTTCGACTACGCCTATGACCGCGACAGCGCAATGTGGTCCCGCGATGGCTTCGAACGCGTGCTAGGGTCTGTCGTTACGACCTCGAGCGCCGGTCGCGTCCACATCGTCGCACACAGCATGGGAACCATGCTGACGCTCGAAAGCCTGCGCCAGCTCTATGCGCGATATGGTGACACCGTTGCGGGTAAGATCGGGGCCGTGGTGTTCGCCGCGCCGGACATCGACATGGACGTGTTCTCGTCGTCGATCAACCGCATCGGTCCGCTTTCGCGCAAGATCACCGTCATCGCCGCAACGAACGACCGCGCGCTGGCGTTGTCGGGGCAAATCGCTGGTGGGATGACACGGGTCGGCGCTGCCGAGAAGACCGCCATCGAAGGGCTCGGGGTGCGCGTGGTCGATGCTTCCGAGGCAGGCTGGGGCGTTATCAATCACGACTTGTTCCTGTCGAATGCGGAGGTGCGCCAGGTGATACGCCGCTCGATTGATACCGTGGCCGCGTGAATCCGGCGTGGCGGAAAACGATATCGCCGATGCAGAGGAATCTTCGGGCTAGCTCTGACATCCCGTTGACAGGTTCAATGCTTTGAACAGGCCATCGAATACACCGGACCGGCAGGGCTTGACCTCAGCGACTGGTTTGGCGCGCTTGGCATTCGCAATTGCCTTGGACGTTCCCTGCCCGGGCCGAGGTCTGGGCAGCATGACCGCGGATTTTCTCCTGCTTGCGGAGCGCTGGTGTGGCTCGATGATCTTCAAAGGCTCTTGCGCAACAGTCGCTGTTTGATCCGGCGGAGGCATCGGTTCGCTCGAGGAGACCGGCTGCGGAGGCGCTTCAAATTGCATGTGCGGGGTTTCGAGCCGGTCTGCCGTCGTCAGCGTATCGCGTGAGGCGCGCAACCCGACGGTCGCCTGAACGGGCGGCTCGTTCACAGGCTTCGTCATGCGCGGCGATGTCTCAAACTCCATCACCGCGAGCGTACCGAAGCCAACGAGGATGAGAGCCGCTTTCATCTGATTTCACGCTTTCCGAACGAGAACCTCGTTCAAAGCCTGCCGAAAATAAGCTCCCGAAATCGAAGACCAATTGCAGACATCCAATGAGGCGGCTTGGCGGCAGAAGTGAACCAGCCGGCGCGGCTACGGGACAAGATCAGAGACAGGGTTAACGCGGGTCATGCGAACTGGCCTGTGCTTGAGCAAAGCCCCCTCTTGAGCTTGCAATATGCTAGTTTGAGCAGGCACTCAGCCCGGACGTTGCATTGTGACCCATGGTCGTCACCCGGCATGGACCGAGGAAAGCCGCTTCCGCGGTGCCCTCGACGATGTGATTATCGTCCCACTTGTTGTTGTCACGCTCGCTGCAAACAAGATCCTGCGTTTCGTTCTTTCGATCTTGATGCGGATGCTTGACTACGCCTTCCCTTTGGCAATGCAGATTGTCTGGCTTCCGCTCTTCGTGGCCAAGGTTCTCGGCGATGTCATCGTCACCGTCATAGACGGCGCGGTGCGCTTGCTTCCCCTGTCCGAGGCGAAGCGTCGACAATGGAGCAGATCGATTCGCCGGCACTGGTTGTGGCTCCGGCGGAAGATCAGCTATCGGGCGTTCGAACAAGCTGTCCATGATGCCTTTGAAGGCGGCATGGCATGGGTGTTCAGAAGATGCCGGCACCTCACGCCGAACACCGCATTGCTCGTGATCCTGTGCGCGGTACTTTGGCTACCGATCTCTTTCGGGGCTGCAACGGCGATGCACGCGGTATTGCTTGCCAAAGTCACGTCCTTGCCAGCCTGGATGCAACTGTTGCATCCGCTCGCAACGGTCATCGCGAAGAGCAAGCTTTTGGTGCTACCGGTCTATCCGGCAGCCTGGCCGCAGGCCAAAAAACATCCACTCGTTCAGATCGTCTTCAAGGGCTGCGAAATCATCAAGCGCGTATATGTGATCCGAAAAGTCGGCCTTCGCTATCGGCAGGCAGAGATCGCCGGGACCGCGGCGATTGAGAGGCTCGAGCGCACCGCCGGCCTCACATCGGCGGTGAGGTGGTTGCGCGAGGCGCATGTCGCAGAACATCTCGGCGTCGAGAAGCCCACTCAGGAATTGCGTTCGTTCTTCGCGCGATGGTCCATCAAATTCTCAGCTGAATATTACGAAGCGAAGGAACGGCAAGCCTCAGGCGGCCCGTCATCAGACAGCGGCAAGCTGCGAACGCCGAGTTGATCATCAATCGCCAACGGCCTCACCGTGCCGCCATGGCTGCCCGATCGCTCTTCAACAGGCAGTGGACTGCGCCATTTCCAAATAAAGCAACGGAGAAGGCGATTTGACGAGCAATATCAGCTGGCTGGGGCGGGAGGGATCGAACCTCCGAATGGCGGAATCAAAATCAGTTTGATTATTCAATGATTTCAATGTGCGTTTGGAAGAAATGCGAAAAATGGGCTGTTAGTAGTTTCAATAGCTTGGCTGCCGTTTCCAAATGAAAACAGCACTTTCAGGCATATGCCCTGAGACGGTGCCGCATCTGCGCCGACGTTGCAAAGCGTCTTGCTATCCGAGTGCGACACTCGAAAAGCCAAGACTCTCGCGAATGCCCGTCTGCCAAGCCGCCAGAAGTCTATCTCCGATCTCGCGATGAGCAGAATTCTCGCCGAAATACTTCGTCATCTCCGGTGCCAACTTCGCCAGAACATCAGCAGCTTGCTCAATGACCTTGTTGATCGCCGGCAGGGAGAGATCGCAGCGGGTTTGACCAAGACGCACCAACGCTTTGCGGTCTGGCCATTTGGTCGAGCCATTCAATGTAAGCGCCATGCCGTCCTTCGGCAAATAGGGCACCGTGCTGACGAGATCAAACACCGGCGCAAGACGTGCGGGACCAGTGACATCTTCATAGATGACGCCGAAGTTCTTCAGATGTGCGTCACCATTGCGAAGAGCGCAATTGAGGACGAACAGCTTGAACATATCCTCTAGCGCGTTGCGCTGTCCGGCCGGATCAATGAAATCGCGGGCGCGCTTGAATAAGCGTGTTTCGTAGCCACCGTTATATTTCTCGGTAGTGGGTACACCGTTGAGGACGCAAAAGTCCTCGTAGCCCAGATAAGTGCCATCAAGCCGCAGATCGAAACGCTTCAAAACGATGGCGGTACCGTTGTCTGAGAGCTGGAAATCCGGAACGGTCAATCCCACGGCCCTTGCGGCCGACAGGCAGAAATATTCGTTGGCAGCCAGTTCGGGATATTCGTTCGGGTCCCAGAACTTTACGATGTGCGTAGCGCCGCGGAAGCTCTGGGATTGGCGATCACCTGCACCTGTTCCCGCGTCCTCGACAGCGCGGATCATTACCTTCGGCTGGATGCCCGAAAGCCCTGAATGGACCGCGAACTTCTCAAGAAGATAGGCGAACAGCTCGCCACCGCGCTTTGCACTGAGGATCTCGTCGATGGATTGGAATGGAACGTCCTCATTTAGCTCGGCATCGAGATCAGAGTAACGGATGCGCCCGATCTGGCTTCGTCCAACAACCGCCAGCAAATCGAAATCATCAAACGTTCCGGTCGCCTTGGCAAAACTGCGCACAAGGTACGCCCGGAGCGCCCCCTCCGGGAGATTCATGTCGAATATCGGCGCAAGACTGTGTTGCATATTCCAAGATGCCGTCCGCACTGGCATCGTGATCGAGACTGCACGTTCGGCTGCCACTTTCGGCTCGTAGACGAAAGCTGTCCCTCGCGGTCCATGGCGGTCCAAATGTCCAGCGGACTGCTGATCTGTCCAGACCCGGAGCATTAGCGAGCCTCCTCTGCTGCCAGATCCTCAAGTGTCGGGCGACCGCGATTAAGCTGCGTCAACCTCAGGTCGAGATCCAACGCATTCAAGATACGAAGCAGATTTTTGATGCCCATTTCCGCAAGGCGTGCATTCTCAAGCGCCTCCAGGCGTGCGCGACTGATGCCCGCAGTTTGCGCCAGCTTGGTCTGCGACCATCCCTTGGATTTACGGGCCGCCTTAACACGCTCACCGAGTTCGATAAGGTCCATATTGCAGCCTATAATACTCATCTCTCCGATTTCGAGCACATTTGCCTATTATAATTGTCATAACGAGCCCGACGCAATGCCTTGTATAGAAGTTAGTTTATCAAATATTGGCAGGAACGTCTCTTTAAGTAGGCAGATCTGGAGCCCCTCGTTATTGGCGCTCCTGTTCGGCAGATTCGAAAGTGGCCTTCTACGATGATCACCGAAATGATCCGGGCGTTTTCGTCGGGTAGTCACAAATTTGTAGAACTCACCCCGATCACCGGCGCGATTCGGCAGTGCCAGTGTCGTGGCAATCCCGCACGCCTGCTGATGAGGAAACCTTTCATTGAACTACTCTGCGTAACGCCGCGGCCACCAAACGATTGCTCGGACACGCGATCACTCGCTTGTCCGAGCTGCTTTTTGAACTCGGTACGGCACTTGGTACTGAATGTGCGCTGGCGATCTTGCTTCACCGAGCCACACCATCACTGTGGACACGACAGGTTGTCCGATTTGTGCGCCATAATGCGCTATTCTACGATGAGCGCATCACGGACCTGTCGGCGTGGCCTCCCCGCGGTATATGTTGCGGATGAAAGCCACGGAGATAAGCCAATATGGTCGATGTGATGCACGACGCCGCCTAGTTCGATTCTGGACCGAGCATTGGACGTTTCATTTCCAACGGAGCCGGTTAGATAGCGAACTCAACAGCCTAAGTGCTGGCTGGGGCGGGAGGGATCGAACCTCCGAATGGCGGAATCAAAATCCGCTGCCTTACCGCTTGGCTACGCCCCAACAGGCGACGAGGGGTACGGCGGAAGAACTGGTACCCGCAGATTCCCTCTGGTCGCAGCCGGTCTATAGGGAGCGGCGCGGCATTTCAACCGCCCGAAGAGGCAAAATACCACAGGTCCGGGGCCGGCTGGGCCACACTCTATTATAGGCGCGATCCCCGCCCCTTCCCGTCCCTCCCGCCCATTGAGACCTCCCGCGTTTCATGGGAATACGGCGCCAAACCTGTCCTCGGGAGTGAGCCATGACCTACCGCGCGCCGATCTCTGACATGCTGCTGTCGCTCAACCATGGCGCCGGCCTCAGGGCCGCCGTGGAAGCCGGCCATTACGGCGATTTCGACGCCGACATCGTGTCCGCCGTGCTGGAGCAAGCCGGCAAGTTCGCAACCGACGTGCTGGCGCCGCTCAACAAGGTCGGCGACGAGCACGGCATCAAGCTCGATGACGGCAAGGTCACGACCGCGCCGGGCTGGCCGGATGCCTACAAGCGCTGGACCGAAGGCGGCTGGAACGCGGTCTCGGGGCCTGAGGATTTCGGCGGCCAGGGCCTGCCGCTGGCGATCAACGCAGCCTGCACCGAGATCTGGAGCGCCTCCAACGTCGCCTTCGGCCTCTGCCCGCTGCTGACGGCGTCAGCGATGGAGGCGCTCGATGCGCATGGCAGCGACGAGCTCAAGACGATCTATCTCGAAAAGCTCGTCTCCGGCGAATGGACCGGCACGATGCAGCTCACCGAGCCGCAGGCCGGCTCCGATGTCGGCGCGCTGCGCACCCGCGCCGAAAAGCAGGCGAACGGCACCTATCGCATCAAGGGGACGAAGATCTTCATCACCTATGGCGAGCACGACATGACCGACAACATCGTGCATTTCGTGCTGGCCCGTCTGCCTGACGCGCCTGTTGGCACCAAGGGAATCTCGCTCTTCCTCGTGCCGAAGTTCATGGTCAACGCCGACGGCTCACTGGGGGCGCGCAACGACATTTTTGCCTCGGGCGTCGAACACAAGCTCGGCATGCACGCCTCGCCGACCTGCACCATGACCATGGGCGATCATGGCGGCGCGATCGGTTTCCTGATCGGCGAAGAGAACCAGGGCATGCGCTGCATGTTCACGATGATGAACCAGGCCCGTCTCGGCGTCGGCCTCGAGGGCGTCGGCGTCGCCGATCGCGCCTATCAGCAGGCGCTGGCCTATGCGCAGGAGCGCAAGCAGGGCCGCGCAATCGGCAAGAAGGGCGACGGGTCGGATGCAATCTTCGTGCATCCCGACGTCAAGCGTATGCTGATGCGGATGCGGGCACAGACCGCGGCCGCGCGCACAATCTGCTATGCGACCGCTGTCGCGCTCGACGTCTCCTTGCGCGCCAAGGACCCGAAGGTGCGCGCCGATGCCGCCGCGCGCGCGGCGCTGCTGACGCCGATGGCAAAAGGCTATTCCACCGATATCGGCAACGAGGTCGCCTATCTCGGCGTGCAGGTGCATGGCGGCATGGGCTTCATCGAGGAGACCGGCGCCGCGCAGCATTATCGCGACGCCCGCATCACCGCGATCTACGAGGGAACCAACGGCATCCAGGCGATCGACCTCGTCACGCGCAAGCTCGCAGCCGATGGAGGCGCTGCGGTCTGGACGCTGCTCGACGAACTCGGCGCCACCGTGAAGCGGGTCGAGGCCTCCAACGATCCCGCCTTCGGCACCACGGGCGTGAAGTTGCGCGAGGCGCTCGATGCGCTGACACGCACCAGCAAGTGGCTCCTGGAGCGCGTCACCTCTGCACCGAACGAGGCACTCGCGGGCGCGACGCCTTATCTGCAGCAGTTCGGCGCCACGCTCGGCGGCTGCATGCTGGCCTCCGAGGCGCTCGCCGCCAAGGCCGACGGCAACACCGACGCCGCGCGCTACGTCTCGCTCGCGCGTTTCTTCGCCGAGAACATCACCGTGCAGGCCGGCGCGCTCGAGCGCACCGTGACGGAAAGCGCGGAATCGGTCGCGGCGGCGGATGCGGTGCTGTTGGGGTAATTTGGGAGCACTGCCGGCTACAAATTTGGTGTCGTCCCGGCGAAGGCCGGGACCCATAACCCCAGGAAGTAGTTTGGCGAAGACTGGTAGTTGAGCAGTCCTCCCGCGGTACTGTGATCCGCGCTTCATCGACGGATCACGCGGGGGTCCCGGCCTTCGCCGGGACGACATTGAATATTTGGATCCATCCGGGCTACGAAGCTGCGACCTCAGCCCTTCTCCCCGGCCGCCACAACACGATGCCGGCCGCGACGACGTCCAGCACCACGCACATCGCAAACGCCATGGTGTAGTCACCGCTCGCGCTGCGCACGAGGCCGACGATGCCGGGGCCGAAGGCGCTGACGATGCCGCTGATCGAAGTCCCCAGCCCCATCGCGGCCGCGAAAGCCGTGCTGCCGATCTCACGCTGGATGATCAAAGGCGGAAACGTGATCATGTTGCCGATCGAGAAGCCATAGACCGCGCAGCACATGAGCAGCACCGTCGGGCTCTGGCTTTGCAGGAGAACGAGCAGCGCTGCCGCCTGGCTCGTCATCGACGCCGCGCAGGCAAGCCGCGGATCGAGCCGATCGACGAACAGGCCGAGCGACAGCCGCCCGACCACGGCCATCGCCGCCATGATGGTAACCGCGAGGCCTGCACTGGCGCGACCGATCAGCGGCTCGAGAAACGACACCTGGTGGATGATGAAGCCCATCTGCGCCAACAGCGCGACCGCGATCGGCAGCACCATGGTCCAGAATGACGCGTTGGTGAGCAGCTCCTTCCGCGAATGACGCGCGGATTTGTCGCCAGAGACACCTGCCGCTGCATTGGACGACGCCTCGACCGGCCAGCTGGTGAAGACGACGACCACCGGCAGCACCAGCACCACCATCACGATAGTGGCTGCCAGCATGGCGGAGCGGAAACCGATGCTGCTGCTCAGCGCCAGCAAAACCGGAACCAGGATGATGCCGCCGAAGGTGGCGCCGTTGAAGGCAAGGCTAAGCGCGAGCCCGCGACGCCGCGCGAACCACGCGTTCAGCACGGTCGCGATCACCACCGAGCCCATGCCGGTCCAGCCGACCGACATCAGCGCATAGGCAAGATAGAGCTGCCAGGGCGCCTGCATCAGTCCCAGCAGCGCCGTCGATGCGCCAAGCGCCGTCAGCCCGCTCAGGATCAGCGCCCGCAGCCCGATGCGGGCGAGCAGATCGTCGGTGAAGATGACGAGGACGGAGGTCAACAGGAACGAGAAAGTGCTGGCCGCGGACACCAGCGTGCCCGGCCAGCCATGGGCGCGCTGGAGCTCGGCGAGATAGACGCCCTGGCCGTAGAGGCCGAAGCCGAACATGAAGAAGGCCATCAGGAAACAGGCCGACACCACGCGCCAGCCGCGGTAATGCAGCGAGGATTCGTCAGCGCCCGTTGCGGCAATCATCGATCAAGCATCGGCCTCATGGAACGAGACGGCTGATCGTGCCGCACAACCACCGGTTTTTCAATTGAAACATTGTAGCCGATTGTTGCAATGCGCAAAACGCCGCAGGACGTGTGATGCAGCTTCCGCGAGGTTCCCGGCGAATGCCACCATCGGACGGGTGTCATGCAACCGCTCACGGGTATCACCGTCGAAATGGTTGAGCCGCAGGATTGGCACGCCTGCCGGATCATGTAGGCTCAGCATTGCAAGACTCGCCGATGGCAGGAGCCACAGCGGGCGCAGGGAGTGCTCATGCCGAACGGCAACATCATCGTCACGGAGGAGCGCGCCACCCGCGTGATCACCCTGCGCCGCCCGGGCAAGAAGAATGCGATCACGCAGGACATGTACCGCGAGATGAGCCGCGCGATCGACACCGCGCAGAACCATCCCGACATCCGCTGCATGATCATCACCGGCGGCTCCGGCGTGTTCACGGCCGGTGACGACATCGACGATTTCATGAAAGCCGACGCATCGCGCCCCGAAACGCTGTCGGATGGCGTCAGATTCCTCTATTCGCTGGCGCTGAACGTCAAGCCGATCATCGCAGCCGTGGACGGCGCCTCGATCGGCATGGGCACAGTGATGCTGTTTCACTGCGACTACGTGCTGGCCTCGACCGCCGCGACCTTCTCGGCGCCTTACATCAATCTCGGGCTCGTTCCGGTCGGCGCCGCCAGCCTCTTGATGCCGAACACGATGGGTTACCAGCGCGCCTTCGCGATGCTGGTAATGGGCCGGACCTTCACCGCATCCGAGGCCCATGCCGCCGGCTTCGTCAACACCGTGGTGTCGCCGGGACATACCGAGGTCGAAGCCCGCAAGGTGGCGCGAGAGATCTGCCGGCTGCCGGCCGAGGCGGTCGCAACCTCGCGCAAGCTGCTGCGCGCAGCACCCGAGGAGCTCACCCGCCGCATCGACCAGGAAGGCCATCTGTTCGGCGAGAAGTTGAAATCCGACGAAGCGATTGCAGCGTTCAATGCGTTTGCGAACAGGAAGAGGCGGTAGGAGCCGTCATTCCGGGGCGCGACGAAGTCGCGAGCCCGGAATCCATTCATCCGCCAACCCTGTGGCCCAATGGATTCCAAGGCGCTACGTGCGCCCCGGGAATGACGGCAAGAAGCTTCGTGAAATCTTCGCCTGGAACGTCTAGTCTGGTTCCATGCGATACCAATCCATCCTTGCTACGCTTTCGTTCGCGCTCTGCGCCCTGCCCGCCGCGGCCCAAACCGCAGCGCCGGTTGAACTGCGCATTCTTGCGATCAACGATTTCCACGGCAATCTCCGCCCTCCGCCGGGCGGCATCCGCATCAACGATCCCGAGGACAAGAGCAAGAAGGTGATGGTGGCCGCGGGCGGCGCCGAGTACATGGCGACGCTGGTCAAGCAATTGCGCGAGGGGCACAAGAACACCATCTTCGTCGCCGCCGGCGACCTGATCGGGGCGAGCCCGTTCTTGTCAGCGATGTTTCACGACGAGCCGTCGGTCGAGGCGCTCTCGATGATGGGGCTTGCGATCAGTTCGGTCGGCAATCACGAATTCGACGAAGGCAAGGCCGAGCTGCTCAGGATGCAGAACGGCGGCTGCCATCCGGAGGATGGATGTCAGGGACCGCGTCCCTTCACCGGCGCGAAATTTCACTATCTCGCGGCCTCCACCATCGAGACCGCGACCGGCAAGAGCGTTTTGCCGCCTTACGAGATCAGGGAGTTCGAGGGCATCCCGGTCGCCTTCATCGGGCTGACCTTGAAGGAGACCGCCGGCATCGTCTCGCCCAAGGGCATCACGGGACTCGAATTCCGCGACGAGGCCGAGACGGTGAACGCGCTGGTGCCGCAACTGAAAGCGCAGGGCGTCGAGGCGATCGTGGTACTGATCCACCAGGGCGGCGAGCCAACCGGCGACTACAACGAATGCCCTGATATCACGGGGCCGATCGTCGACATCGTCAAGAAATTCGACCGCGCCGTCGACGTCGTGGTCAGCGGCCACACGCATCGTGCCTATGTTTGCCAAATCGACGGCCGGCTCGTCACCAGCGGCGACAAATACGGCACGCTGGTCACCGCGATCGACCTCAAGCTCGATCCGGCAACACGAGACATCGTCAGCGCCAGGGGTGAGAACATCATCGTCGCCAACGCCTCGCTCGCCAAGGATCCCGAGCAGACCGCGCTGATCGACGCTTATGACAAGCTCTCGGCACCGATTGCCAACCGGCCGGCCGGATCGGTGACGCAGACGCTGTCGCGCGTCCCGAACGAAGCCGGCGAAAGCGCACTCGGTGACGTCATCGCCGATGCACAGCTCGCCGCAACCAGGGACGCCAAGGATGGCAGCGCTGTCATCGCGCTCACCAATCCCGGTGGCATCCGCACCGACATCATCCCGAAGGAGAACGGCGCGGTGTCCTACGGCGAACTGTTCGCGAGCCAGCCGTTCCGCAACCGCCTCGTCACCATGACGTTCACCGGCAGCCAGCTCAAGGACATGCTGGAGCAGCAATGGCTCGATCCGAAGCGACCGCGGATCCTCCAGGTGTCGATCGGATTCGCCTACAGCTGGGACGCATCAAGGCCGTTTGGCGAGCGCGTGATGGCCGACAAGATGACGCTCAACGGCAAGCCGATCGAGCCGGGCACGGGCTACCGCGTCACCATCAACGATTACCTCGCCGTCGGCGGCGACGGTTTTACAGTCGCGAAACAGGGCGCTTCGCCGCAATATGGCGGCTATGACGCCGATGCGCTGTTCGCCTTTTTCAAGGCGCATGGTCCGATCGGTCCGCTGCCGCCGACCCGCATCCTGCGCGTGAATTGATCCGGATCAAACCGAGGCAGAGCGGGACAGCCCTTTGCCATTCGCGGCGGAACGCATAGATTGGATTTGCATTGCGTTTTGGCGCCGGATGCGCCAAGCGACGTCGAGAGTTCGTTCCCTGTGAGGCCGACCTGATGAGCACGCTTCTCCTTTCCCACAAGGCCTGCCTCGACCACGTCACGCCGCCGGGACACCCTGAAAGACCCGACCGCCTGCGCGCGGTGGAGGAAGCGCTGTCGGTTGAGCGCTTCCAATTCCTGGCGCGCGACCTCGCGCCGGAAGGCGATCTCGATCTCGTCACGCTGTGCCACAACGAGGATTACGTCACCGAGCTGCGCCACATCGCGCCGACCAGCGGCCAGGTCTATATCGATGGCGACACGTCGATGTCCCCGGGCACGTGGGAAGCGGTGATGCGCGGCGTCGGCGGCGCGGTGGCTGCGACCGAAGCGGTGATGAACGGCGAACACCGCAACGCCTTCGTCGCGGTACGCCCGCCCGGCCATCACGCCGAGATCGGCAAGCCCATGGGCTTCTGCTTCTTCGACAATGTCGCGATCGCCGCGCGCCATGCGCAGCGCAAATACGGCATCAAGCGCGCCGCCATCGTCGATTTCGACGTGCACCACGGCAACGGCACCCAGGACATCTTCTGGTCGGACCCGACCGTGATGTACTGCTCGACGCATCAGATGCCGCTGTTTCCGGGCACCGGCGCCAAGAGCGAGCGCGGCGATCACGACACCATCGTCAACGCGCCGCTCGCCTCCGAAGACGGCGGGCCCGAATTCCGCAGTGCGTTCGAGAATCTGATCCTGCCGCAGCTCGAAAAATTCAGCCCCGAACTTGTCATCATCTCGGCGGGCTTCGACGCGCATTACCGCGATCCGCTGGCCTCGCTGAATTTGCACGCGGAGGACTACACCTGGGTCACGCGCAAGCTGATGGACCTTGCAGACAAGTCCGCCGGAGGCCGCGTTGTTTCTGTGCTCGAAGGCGGCTACGATCTGCAAGGACTGAAAGAATCTGTTACGGCGCATGTCGGCGCCCTGATGGGCGCTTGACCCACCCGCCACATTAAGCCCGCAAAACTCTGCTGTTTTACACGAGAAGCGAATCGGGCAATCGGAAACGGATATGGCCGAAAATACCCAAGTCGACGTCTCCCGGCTCACCTTCGAGCGCGCGATCGAGGAACTCGAAACGATCGTGAAGCGGCTCGAAGACGGCAAGGTGCCGCTCGAGGAATCCGTCACGATCTACGAGCGCGGCGAAGCCCTGAAGCGGCGCTGCGAGGAGCTGTTGCGGCAGGCCGAGGCGCGCGTCGACAAGATCACCACCGATGCCAGCGGCCAAGCCACCGGCACCGCCCCGCTCGACGTGCAGTAAAGGGCGCCGCCCCAAAGCTGCGCGCTTCAAGCATCGCCCGTCTGCATTTTTTCAAGATCGCACGCCGCAGTCTCCGCTCACGGGATCGGGTGGCGGGGCACCAGAATTGAAGAATATCCTCGCCCGCGCCCTTCGGCCCGGCGAAACCTGCCAAAATCCCAGTGCTTTTCGCCCGGAATCCTGCCAAGGAACCGGGCACGATTGGAACCTCCCCTCCGGCGCCGCGATTAACCAAATTGGCCCGCCGGTTGCACCTGCATACCCGTAATCGGCCGGGCGGGTTGGCTTTGGCCCAAGCTTTGGTGTAAAGCTGCGCGGAGTGTGGCTTTTTGTTAGCTTTGACGTGGGGACCGATTTCCGATGCCAAGCGCTTCAAATCGCTAATGAATTGGCTGGGACGGACGAAGCCGATCTACGTGACAGGGATCACAGAGACTGAACCGGAGCGCACTTAAGCTCACCTAAGCTTGAAGACGGGGCTTTGCCCCATGCAGGTGGCTCCGACGGTTTAAGGACTCGCGCTGCGCCGATATTGTGCAAACCCATCGCGCACCGGAACAATCTTCCGGTGCTGACAAATTGGAAATCGCCGTGAACGCATACAGTAAAACGCCGCTTCTCGACACCATCCGGACGCCGGACGACCTGCGCAAGCTCAAGGTCGAGCAGGTTCGCCAGGTCGCCGACGAGCTGCGTCAGGAGACCATCGATGCCGTCTCGGTGACTGGCGGTCACTTCGGCGCGGGTCTCGGCGTGGTCGAGCTCACCACCGCGATCCACTACGTTTTCGACACGCCGCGCGACCGGCTGATCTGGGACGTCGGCCATCAGGCCTATCCGCACAAGATTCTCACCGGACGCCGCGACCGCATCCGCACGCTGCGCACCGGCGGCGGCCTGTCCGGCTTCACCAAGCGCAGCGAGAGCGATTACGATCCGTTCGGCGCCGCGCATTCCTCGACCTCGATCTCTGCCGGCCTCGGCATGGCGGTCGCGCGCGACCTCGCCGGCGGCAAGAACAACGTTATTGCAGTGATCGGTGACGGTGCGATGTCGGCGGGCATGGCCTATGAGGCCATGAACAATGCGGGCGCCATGAACTCGCGCCTGATCGTCATCCTCAACGACAACGACATGTCAATCGCCCCGCCGGTCGGCGCCATGAGCGCCTATCTGTCGCGCCTCTACTCCGGCAAGACCTATCGCACGCTGCGCGATGCGGCCAAGCAGATCAACAAGCGCCTGCCGAAGATCCTCGCGAACCGCGCCAACCGCGTCGAGGAATATTCCCGTGGCTTCATGATGGACGGCGGCACGCTGTTCGAGGAGCTCGGCTTCTATTACGTCGGCCCGATCGACGGCCATAACCTCGACCATCTCCTGCCCGTGCTGAAGAACGTGCGCGACATGGAAACCGGCCCGATCCTGGTCCACGTCGTGACACAGAAGGGCAAGGGCTACGGCCCGGCGGAAGCTTCGGCCGACAAGTACCATGCCGTCGTCAAGTTCGACGTCGCGACGGGCACCCAGGCGAAGGCCAAGCCGAACGCGCCGGCCTACCAGAACGTGTTCGGCCAGAGCCTGGTCAAGGAAGCCGAGAAGGACGACAAGATCGTCGCCATCACCGCGGCGATGCCGTCGGGCACCGGCGTCGACATCTTCAATAAGGCGTTCCCCGACCGCACCTTCGACGTCGGCATCGCCGAGCAGCACGCGGTCACCTTCGCCGCCGGTCTTGCGACCGAAGGCTACAAGCCGTTCTGCGCGATCTACTCCACCTTCCTGCAGCGCGGCTACGACCAGATCGTCCATGACGTCGCGATCCAGAACCTGCCCGTCCGCTTCGCCATCGACCGCGCCGGCCTCGTCGGCGCCGACGGCGCGACGCATGCCGGCTCGTTCGACAATGCCTATCTCGGCTGTCTGCCGAACATGGTGATCATGGCGGCGGCGGATGAGGCTGAGCTCGTGCACATGGTGGCGACCCAGGTCGCGATCAACGACCGTCCGAGCTCGCTGCGCTATCCGCGCGGCGAAGGTCGCGGCATCGAGATGCCCGACGTCGGCGTTCCCCTCGAGATCGGCAAGGGCCGCATGATCCGCCAGGGCAACAAGATCGCCCTGCTCTCCTTCGGCACGCGTCTGGCCGAATGCGAGAAGGCGGCCGACGAGCTCGCCGCCCACGGCCTCTCCACCTCGATCGCGGATGCGCGCTTCATGAAGCCGCTCGACACCGAGCTGGTGCTGAAGCTCGCCCGTGACCACGACGTCGTGATCACGGTGGAGGAAGGCTCGGTCGGCGGCTTCGGCTCGCATGTCGCGCAATTCCTGACCGATCAGGGCGTGCTCGACACCGGCATGGTCAAGTTCCGCACGATGGTGCTGCCGGACGTGTTCCTGGATCACGACACGCCGAACGCGATGTACGCCCGCGCCGGTCTCGACGCCAAGGGCATCGTCGCCAAGGTGTTCGAAGCGCTCGGCAAGGACGTCAAGACCGAGACGGTCAAGCTCGCCTGAGGCTGGTTCACCTCTCCCGCTTGCGGGAGAGGTCGACGCGAAGCGTCGGGTGAGGGCTCTATCCTCTAGGGGATTGTCCCGTTGCGGAGACACCCTCTCCCCAACCCTCCCCCGCAGGCGGGGAGGGAGCGCAGTTTTCGCCGCGGTTCTTAACTCGCCTGATTTCTCCTGGGCAGTCCCGATGAAAATCTATCTGGCAGGTCCCGACGTGTTCCTGCCGGACGCGGTTGAGATCGGCCGGCGTAAAGCCGCGATCTGTGCTGCTCACGGCCTCACCGGCCTCTATCCCCTCGACAACACGGTCGACCTCACCGCGCCTGACGCGTCGCGGCAGATCTTTTTCGGCAACGAGGCCATGATGGACGAGGCCGACGCCATCATCGCCAATCTCACACCGTTCCGCGGCGCCGGTGCGGATCCCGGCACCGTCTACGAGCTCGGCTACGTGGCCGGCCGCCGCAAGTTTTGCCTGGCCTATTCCAACGATCCCGCCGCCTACGCCGACCGCGTCACGCGCTTCATGAACGTGACGTCCGAGGACGGGCGGCTGGTCGATGCGCAGGGGCTGACGGTCGAGGATTTTGGCCTCGTCGACAATCTCATGATGATCCATGCGCTGGAGCTGCATGGTTGCCCGCTGGTGACACCGGCCGAGCAGCCAGCCGACGTCTGGCACGATCTCGCCGCGTTCGAGACTTGCGTCCGGATGGCAGCCGCGCGATTGATCGCTACATAGACGTTTCAATCGTCTTCGGAGAATTCATGTCCCCTGCCCGCAAGCGCGCGGATGTTCTGCTGGTCGAGCGCGGCCTGTTCGAGAGCCGGGCGCGGGCGCGCGCGGCCATCGAGGCCGGCCTCGTCACGGCCGACGACAAGCAGGTCGCAAAGCCGTCGGAGACGATCGCCGAGGACGCGGTGATTCAGGCCGAGCCGGCGCATCCCTACGTCTCGCGCGGCGGCGTCAAGCTCGCCGGCGCGCTGGAGCGCTACCCGATCGAGGTCGAGGACCATGTCTGCCTCGATGTCGGTGCGTCTACCGGCGGCTTTACCGAGGTGCTGCTGGCGAACGGCGCGAGCCTGGTGTTTGCCATCGACGTCGGCACCAGCCAGCTGCATGCCTCGCTGCGTGGTCATCCCAAGATCGTGTCGATGGAGGAGACCGATATTCGCAGCTACGAGGGCAAGCGACTGCCGGCGCGGCCCGATATCGTCGTCATCGACGTCAGCTTCATCTCGCTGAAGGCCGTGCTGCCGGTGGCGCTGTCACTCGCAGCTGCGCCCATGAGTCTGCTCGCGCTGATCAAGCCGCAATTCGAGGCCGATCGGAAGCACAACAAGAAGGGCATCATCCGCGACGCCGCGGTGCATCGGGAGATCTGCGACGACATCGCAGCCTTTGCCGCATCGCTCGGCTGCACCGGCATCGAGGTGTTTCCCTCCTCGATTGCCGGCGGCGACGGCAATATCGAATTCTTCCTGGGAGCGCGCCGTGGTTGAACGCGTCACGATCGATCATGTCGGCCATCGCGGCGATGGCGTCTCGCTGACGACGGGCGATGCGATCTACGTGCCCTATACGCTCGGCGGCGAGACCGTCGAGGTCGATCAGGTCGCGGGCCACCATCCCGACCGCCGCAAGCTGCTGGCGGTCGACGTCGCAAGCCCCGAGCGCATCGAGCCGTTCTGCCCGCATTTCGGCATCTGCGGCGGCTGCGCAATCCAGCAATGGGCCGCCGAGCCGTATCAGGCCTGGAAGCGCAGCATCGTGGTCGAGACTCTGGCGCAGGCCGGCATCGATTGCGAGGTGGCGCCACTGGTCGATGCCCATGGCGCGGGCCGTCGGCGCGTCACGCTGCACGGAAGGTTCGGCACGCATGACGTGCTGAAGGTCGGCTTCGCGGCGGCGAGCTCGCACGACGTGATCCCGATCCATCGCTGCCCGATCCTCGATCCCGCGCTCGACGGCGCGCTCGATGCCGCCTGGGCGCTCGCGGAGCCGCTGACCTCGAAAATGCCGATGACGAAGCCGCTCGATATCCAGGTCACCGCAACCGCCAACGGCCTCGATGTCGACGTGCGCGGCTCCGGTCCGCTGCCGACGCCACTGGTTACGGCGCTGTCGCGCGTCGCCGAGCAGCATCGCCTGGCACGGCTGACGCGGCATGGCGAGCTGGTGCTGCAACGCCTGCCGCCGACGATCAGGCTGGGCCGCGCTGAAGTGACGCTGCCGCCGGGCTCGTTCCTGCAGGCAACAGTGGCGGGGGAAGAGACGCTCGCTGCACTCGTTGCCGAGCGCGTCGGCAAGGCGAAGGACGTTCTCGATCTCTTCTGCGGCGTCGGCCCGTTTGCATTGCGGCTGGCAGAGAAAGCCCGCGTCACCGCCTATGACAACGACGCCGGCGCGATTGCCGCGCTGGCGAAGGCGGCGCGCACGCCGGGCCTGAAGCCGATCAAGGCCGAGCCGCGCGACCTGTTCCGCCGTCCGCTGGTTCCGCCGGAGCTACGCGACTTCGATGCCGTGGTGTTCGATCCGCCGCGCCAGGGCGCACAGGCGCAGGCACTGAAGCTCGCCGCGAGCAAGGTGCCTGTGCTGGTCGCCGTCTCCTGCAACGTTGCCACCTTCGCGCGCGACGCGCGGCTGCTCATCGATGGCGGTTACAAGATTGACGCGGTCGTGCCCGTGGACCAATTCCGCCACACGCCGCATGTGGAATTGGTGGCGCGGTTTACGCGCTAGCGTCGTAGCGCCCCGAGCGCCGCTGACTCGCCGGGCAGCATGTTCGACCTGATATCGCTGTCCATGCGGCCGGAATCCCGCTGAGTGAACCCGGCCCCGAACGACAGGCTGAGGTTCGACGTCGGCTTGAACTCGACGCCCGCGAATGCGCCGTAGCCGGGTGCGGCGCCGGAGGTCAGCGGCGCAACCGAGCTGCCGATGCCGTTGCCATATTTCAGCGTGTCGAAGCCGGCAAAGAACGTCACGGGCATGCCGCCGGTCTTGGTGTTGTAGCCGAACTGCGAGCTATCGTAGGACAGCGCGCTGAAATTGCCGGCTGGTCCGGTCTGGTTGAGGCCGCTCCAATTGAGGTTGCCGCGTTGGCTGCCGACAAAGAAGCCGTTGGCAAAATTGGTGCGCCCGCTGGCATCGAAGCTCGGAAAATTGCCGTAGGTATCTGAGCTCTGGCCGGCACTGCCGCCAAAACCGAAAGCTCCGCCCGGTACCCAATAGCTCAGCGGCGCAACTTGCGCATGAACCGGTGCTCCACCGAGGCAAAGCGCGGCGAGGAGAGCTGCGAGACCGCAAGAACCTGCAAGGCTGGACATTCGTGCTTCCGTCGAAAAGTGCCCAAATGATACCCCCCGGACAGCGCGAATGCCAGTGGAGGGACGCCGGTGAACGCTTCATCAAGTTCCAGGATGACGTTGTCCTGACGCTTTGAACCTCCTCCGTGGCGGATTGACCCATTGAGAGGACACGCAAGTTCAGGCCACAGCTCTGACCGCGAGGCCTGGCGCAGTCCCGCAGCGCGCAATTGCGCAGACCCCTTGTAAATGCCCAACGCTTGTATGGAGACTGTCATGGAGGTCAATTCCGACAGGTTGAATGCCTTTATGGGCAAGATGATCACCGAAGTTGGGGCCGCGATGAACGCATCACTGGTCCTGCTCGGCGACAAGCTCGGCCTCTACCGCGCCCTCGCCGCCAAAGGGCCGATGAACCCCGCCGAGCTCGCGAGCGCCACCGGAACGAAGGAGCGCTACGTCCGCGAGTGGCTGGCGAGCCAGGCGGCGTCCGGCTACGTCGAATACGATTCCGCGTCGGGCAAATTCTCGATGCTGCCGGAACAGGTGATGGCACTGGCCGACGAAGACAGCCCGGTGTTCTTCGGCGCGGTCGGCAATCTCATTGCCGCGGCGTTTCTCGACGAGCCGAAGATTACGGACGCATTCAAGAGCGGCAAGGGGGTCGGCTGGAACCGGCGCAGCGAGTGCCTGTTCTGCGGCACCGCCCGCTTCTTCCGCACCGGTTACATGCATCATCTGGTGCAGGAATGGCTGCCCGCGCTCGACGGCGTCGTGGACAAGTTGAAGCGCGGCGCCAAGGTTGCCGATGTCGGTTGCGGACACGGCGTCTCGACGCGACTCATGGCGGAGGCCTTTCCCAATTCGCGCTTCTACGGCTTCGACTATCACGAGGGCTCGATCGAGGCGGCGCGCAAGGCGGCGGCCGAGGCGAAGCTCGGCGATCGGATGAATTTCGCGGTTCACTCGGCCAAGACCTATCCGGCCGAAGGCTACGATCTCGTCTGCTTCTTCGATTGCCTGCACGACATGGGCGATCCCGTCGGCGCCATCAGCCACGTGCGTCAAACCATGGCGAAGGACGGCACCTGCATGCTGGTCGAGCCGTTCGCGGGCGACCGCCTCGAAGACAATCTCAATCCGGTCGGGCGCGTCTACTATGCAGCGTCGACCATGATCTGCACGCCGGCCTCGCTCGATCAGGAGGTGGGCCTCGCACTCGGCGCGCAAGCCGGCGAGGCAAGGCTGCGCAAGGTCGCCAGCGAAGGCGGCCTGTCGCGTTTCCGCCGCGCCGCAGAGACGCCCTTCAACCTGATCCTGGAGGCACGGATCTGATCTTCACCGGGCGCCGCGGCCGGCCATGTCAGGTCGCGGCGTCCGTCCAAATTCTGCCTCTGGCAAGCGAGATCGTTCCGCGGCATCATGGATATCATCGGCCTGATCGGCTATTAAGACCTGGTCTTGATGACATTGATCGCGAAGCAGGCTGAAGCACCGGACGAGGGCGTGGCGCCGCGGCCGCCGCTTGCGGCAAAATGAAAACAGCAGACGCCGTTCATGCCGCACGATCCTTTGCTCACGCGCTTGACATCCGCTCTTGCCGCGGTGCCGGGCATCGCAGCCATCGTGCTCGGCGGCTCGCGTGCGCGGAGCAGCGCGCATCCGGCGTCCGACTACGATATCGGTCTCTATTTCAGGTCGGCGATCCCGCTGGATACGGAACGATTGCTGGCAGCCGTGAAAGCGATCGCCGACAGCCCCGCAGCCACTTCGGTGACGCCAATCGGCGAATGGGGGCCGTGGATCGTCGGCGGTGCGTGGCTCGCGGTCGAGGGACACAAGGTCGATCTGCTTTACCGCAATGCCGACGCCGTCGAAGCGGTGATGGACTCCTGCCGAGCCGGCGTCGTCACCATGGACTACCAGCCCGGCCATCCGCACGGCTTCTGCTCTGCGATCTGGATGGGCGAGATTGCCTATTGCCAGCCGCTGCACGATCCGCGGGCCCTGATCGCCCAGCTGAAATCGATCGCACAGCCCTATCCGCGACCACTGCGCGATGCCTTGATCCGGCGCTTTCAGTGGGAGGTGTCATTCGGCATCGACAACGCCGAGCTTGCCGTCGCGCGCGGCGAGCAGACCCACGTCGCCGGGTGCATCTACCGATCGCTTGCCTGCGTCGCACAGGTCCTGTTCGCGCTGAACGAGCGCTATCTCATCAATGAAAAGGGGGCGCTGCTGGAAGCGGCGCACTTGCCGCTGACGATTCCGCATCTGGCCGAACAGGCAAAGGAGGTCTGGCGGCTGATTGGCGAAGGCGCCCTTGCGCCCGCCTGCGACGTGTCGCGAGAGATCGATCGGCAATTGCAGACGCTGACGCAGTCGAGCGGGAAGCAACCGTGAGCGGCTACGCCGTGCGGTCGACCGAGGACGATGAATCGGCCGGTGGATATTTCGTCACCGGCACCATGAAGGACTTGTTGCCGACCTGGTAGATGATCTTGCCATTCTTGCCGTCGTCGGTTGCGATCTGCGACTGCCCGAACATGATGACGTTCTTGTAGACAATGCCGGTGCCCTGGCGGGTGATGCCGTCGGTGGTGACGCTGACCTGCGCTTCATTGCCGTTGACGGCGAGCACGCGAAAGCTCGCGCTCTTGCCGTTGTCGCTGGAATAGCCGCCCCAGCTTCCCATGAGACGGCTGTCCGAGGCCGGCGGCGCCTGCTTCTCGAGCGAAGCGGTCTGCTTGCCGGCACTGCCCGCGGAAAACAAAAGCACGAGGTTCTTGCCGTCCTTGGTACCGACGGTGACAGAGCCGAAGGTGATGAGCGAGCCGCTGATCTGGGCAAAGCCACGCTCGGTGTGCCCATTATGGGTGTACTCGACCTGAGCGCGGCTGCCGCGGATATTGACGACCTTGAAGCCGACCGGCTGGTTGTTGCCCGCCCAATTGCCCTTCCACTCACCGAGCAGAGCGCTCTGGTGATACATCCGCTCATTGGCGGGCGAAATCTGGCTGGTGCTTTGCGTGACGATGGCCATGGATCTGCTCGGAAGCAGCGTCAGAAATATTCTGAAACAAATGGATTAGGACCACGCCACAATTAACGAGCGGTTAATTTCAAGCGCCCGTCGCGATGAAGCAAACGGTCTCATCGGAACCGACGTTCAGCGGCCCCAGCGATCCGACCAGATCTTCTCGCCGATCAGGCAGTTCACGCGCGGCTCCTTGTCCTTCTCCGCGACGTGCACGACCGGGCGGTCTGGCGTACGACCGGCGACTTCCATCAGCAGCTTGGTGCGGATCGCTTCCTTGAACTTTTCGCGATCCTTGATCGAGATAACGAAGGAGCCGGGACCGCCGATGACGCAATCCTCGTAGTAGTAATCGAGGTTGTCGATATCCATGGTGGAATAGGACGGCTCCTTCACCATGATCGGGAGGCCGTTGATGACGATGCCTTTCTCGAGCGCGGCATCGCGCGCCACGGTGACCGGGCCGCCATTGTTGTTGGGGCCGTCGCCGGAGATGTCGATGACGCGGCGAATTCCGTGATAGGGATCCTCATCGAACAGCGGCATCGCAAATCCGATTGCGCCGGAGATCGAGGTGCGCGAGGCGCGCCGGATTGGCGTCTTCATGATCTCCCCCGCGACCGCGTCCGCCGACTCCGGTCCGTCGATGAGGCGCCACGGGATGATGATCTTTTGGTCGGAGGATGCAGCCCATTCGAAATAGGTCACCGCGATCCTGCCATTTGGGCCGACCTTCAACGCCTGCAAAAACTCCTTGGACTGGATCGCCTGCGCATAACCCTCGCGCTGGATCGCGAGTTCGTCCATGTCCATGGAATAGGAGACGTCGACCGCGAGGATCAGCTCGACATCGACCGACTGCGCATCACCGTCGGCCGCCTGCCGCTGCGGTTGATGCAATTTCGGCCCCGGTGCCGCGATGCCCGCGACGTCCCCTCCGGCAAGCACGCCGGCCACCAGCACAGCCCCGATCGAGAACAGCAATCGCATCGCGGTCTCCCGTCGTATGACGCGATGGTGACATGCAAACGCCTTGCCGCAAAGCGCGAAGATCGCTTGCGCTTCACATTCAGGTTAGAGATTTGCAGGTTAGAGATTTGCAGGTTAGAGATTTGCAGGTTAGAGATTTGCAGGTTAGAGATCTGCGAGTTGGGGTTTTTGTGCATTGCGCGAAACCGCCGTCATGTCGCCACGCTTGCGCCGCCACGCGTTCGAGCCAAAGACACAGAGCGCCCCGCCCATTTGTCCGGCGCGATTTCCATGCTAGGCTGACGACACGGATGGGGATGGAGTCCCCCGACAACCGCCCGGCGGCCGAACGACCGTAGTGGGCTGATGACTCCTGCTCGAGGTGGGGCAATGAGCCTCCGCCTTTGGCGGGAGCATGGACAAACCCGCCGATGGCGGGTTTTTTGTTGCCTGAAAGCGAAGGCCGGGACGTGACAACGACCACACCGAATGCTGCGCGCACCAGGCTACCCAGGGAAATCTGGCTGCTCGGCTTCGTCTCGATGCTGATGGACGTCTCCTCCGAGATGATCCACGCGTTGCTACCGGTCTACCTCGTCACCGTGCTGGGCGCTTCCACGCTGACCGTCGGCTTCATCGAGGGCATCGCGGAGGCGACAGCCTCGATCACGAAGATCTTTTCCGGCGCATTGTCGGACTGGCTCGGCCGGCGCAAGCTCCTCGCCGCCCTCGGCTATGGCCTGGCCGCCCTGACCAAACCGCTGTTCCCGCTCGCCCCCAGCGTCGGCTGGCTGATTGCGGCGCGCTTCATCGACCGCGTCGGCAAGGGCATTCGGGGCGCGCCGCGCGATGCGCTGATCGCCGATATCTCGCCCGCCGGCCTGCGCGGCGCCAGCTTCGGCCTGCGGCAGTCGCTCGACACGGTCGGCGCCTTCGTCGGCCCGCTCGCCGCGATCGCCCTGATGTGGTGGACGGCGGACCATTTTGCCGCCGTGTTCTGGGTCGCCGTGGTGCCGGCGTTTTTGTCCTTTGGCCTGATTGCATTCGCGGTGAACGAGCCGGAGCCGGACGCGAGCAGGGAGCCTGCGAAAAACCCGCTCAACACCGCCGCCATGCGGCAGCTTGGAGCGGTGTACTGGCGCGTCGTCGCGGTCGGCGTCGTCTTCACGCTCGCCCGTTTCAGCGAAGCCTTTCTGATCCTGCGCGCCCAAAACATCGGCCTCAATGCGATGTGGGTGCCGGCGGTACTGGTGCTCATGAACATCACTTACGCCCTCTCGGCCTATCCGGCCGGCGTGCTGTCGGACCGGATCAACCGGACCGCCCTGCTCGCGCTCGGCCTCGTGTTTCTCGCCGGCGCCGACCTCGCACTGGCGCTGCTGCCTAGTCTGTCCGGCCTCGCGCTCGGCGTCGTGCTGTGGGGGCTGCATATGGGATTGACGCAAGGCTTGCTCTCGGCCCTCGTCGCCGATACTGCACCCCCGAGCTTGCGCGGCACCGCATTCGGCTATTTCAACCTGTTCACGGGCCTTGCCTTGCTGGCTGCGAGCGTGATCGCCGGCGCGCTGTGGGACGCTTACGGCCCGGCCGGCACGTTCCTCGCAGGGCTCGGCTTTGCGCTGGCCGCCCTGGCGGGACTGCTTGCCGTCGGCCACGGCCTGAGGACGGAGACCAGGGAATGACGAGGGGCTGTTCATCGTGCTGAGCGGAGTGATCGCAATCGTGGTCGGCAGCGTGCTGGGCGGCTGCGCCCGCTATTTCGTCTCCGGCGTGATCGCGCGGCGGCTGGGCGAGACCTTTCCCTGGGGCACCATGACGATTAACGTCACCGGCGCGTTCCTGATCGGCATCTTCAGTGCGCTCGCGACCCATCCCGGCTCGGTGCTTGCCGCGCCCAATCCGTGGCTGTTCGCCGTGACGGGCTTCCTCGGCTGCTACACCACGGTGTCCTCGTTCAGCCTGCAAACGCTGACACTCGCCCGTAACGGTGAGCCGGCGCACGCACTCGGCAATCTCGTGTTCTCGGTCGGACTGTGCCTCGCGGCTGTGAGCTGCGGCTTCCTCCTTGCGGACAGCCTGGGAGGCTAGAGGCAGTGAATTCCTCCTCTGCCCACCGCTGGCGCACGGCGATGCTCTATGCCTGGGTTTCTGCCGGCAGCATCGTCGGTGGGCTGACCCGCTATCTGGTCGGACTGACCCTCGACACCGGCCCCGGCTTTCCCTTCGCGACGCTGTTCATCAACGCGACGGGCTCGCTCATCATCGGCTTCTACGCGACGCTGACCGGCCCCGACGGCCGCATGCTGGCGCGACCTGAGCACCGGCAGTTCGTCATGACCGGCTTCTGCGGCGGCTACACCACCTTCTCGACTTTCAGCCTGGAGACTTTCCGCCTGTTTCACGGCGGCATGAAATACACGGCACTCGCCTATGTCACGGCGTCCGTCCTCTGCTGGCTAGTGTCGGTATGGGCTGGGCATATGATGGCGAGCCGCTACAACCGCTTGACCAGGAGTTGACCATGCAGATCCCCAATCAGGCTGTTTCACTCCGCATCTTCATTGGCGAGAGCGACCATTTCGACGGCAAGCCGCTCTATGAAGCGATCGTGATGACGGCGCGCGAGCGCCACCTTGCAGGTGCCACCGTGCTGCGCGGCCCGATGGGGTTCGGCAAGTCGAGCCGGCTGCACACCTCGAAAATCCTGCGGCTTTCGGAAGACCTGCCGCTGTTGATCGAGATCGTCGACAGCGAGGACAACATCAACGCATTCCTGCCCATCCTGGACGGCATGATGTCGAGCGGCCTGATCACCTTGGAGAAGGTGCAGGTCCTACAATATGGTACGAAAGCCGCGAGCTGATCGCTCCGGCTGGGAACCCGAGCCCGCCGTGTCCAGGAGGCGGAATGAACGACACCGTTACCAAACCGAAAACGCGCATCAGGACCAAGGTCGAGCGGCCGAAGCTGCACAAGGTCATCCTGATCAACGACGACTACACGCCGCGTGAGTTCGTCACGATGATCCTCAAGGCCGAATTCCGCATGACCGAGGATCAGGCCTACAAGGTCATGATCACCGCGCACAAGCTCGGCGCCTGCGTCGTCGCCGTCTTCACCAGGGACGTCGCGGAGACCAAGGCCACCCGCGCCACCGACGCCGGCCGCGCCAAGGGCTACCCGCTGCTGTTCACGACCGAGCCGGAGGAGTAGGAGGCACCGACTCAAGCTCATCCTTGAGGCGCGCCATGATGATTTCGTCGTGATAGGTGCCGTCGACCAGGATCGCCATCCGCTTGATGCCCTCCTCGACGAACCCGACCTTGCGATAAAGGGCGGCCGCGGCAATGTTGGTCGCGAAGACGCCGAGCTCGATACGCCGGAAGCCGAATACATCCGCGGCCTGAACAGCGTGCCGCAACAGCCTTTCGCCAAAGCCTTGGCCACGGAACTCCGGTACAAGCCCCATGAAGAGATCGCCGACATGCGCCGAGACGGCGCGGCTGGCCGGCGGAACGTTGCACCATCCGACCACGGCGCCGTCGACGACGGCAACGATCTGCGGATAGCCGCGCTCAACATTGCGCGCGACGAAGGCGCGGACCTGCTCGACTGGCGGCGCTTCCACCAGCGCGATGTATTTGCGTTCGCGGGCGACCGTATCGACGGCGGCACGAAACGCGTCAGTGTCAGCGATCTCGATCTGACGGAATGCGACGGTCATGGGCGGCCCGCCTGCTTCACGCCATCACCACCGGCGTCTCCTCGGCGAGCCCGTAGACGCGCTGCGCCTTGGAAAATCCGGCGATCGGAAAATCGCCGAGATCGCGCCAATCATGATGGCAGACGTTTGCGAAGACCTCCGAGGCCACGACGGTCCGCCCCAACCTCCCGGCGATCTTCTCCATCCGGGCCGCAAGATTAACGGCGGGGCCGATGCAGGTGAAGTCGAGCCGGTTGCCGCCGCCGATATTGCCGTAAAGGATGTTGCCGACATGCAGCGCAACACCGAAGCGGAAGCGCTCGACCACGTTGCCGACCGGGTGAGTGAGCGCGTCGACGCTAGCGCGGGATTCGCGTGCGGCCTCCAGCACACGCGTGCAGACATGGGTGGCATCGCCGACATATTCATCGATCGGAAATACCGCGAGCAGGCCGTCGCCCATGAATTTCAGGACCTCGCCGCCATGGGCGCGGATCGCGGTCACCTGGCAGTCGAAATAGCGATTGAGGATATCGACCACCGTTTCAGCCGGCAGCCGGTCTGACAGCGCCGTGAAGCCGCGCAGATCCGACAGCCAGATCGCGGCCTGCATAGTGTCGTTGTGGCCGCGGCGGATCTGGCCGCCGAGGATGCGCGCGCCGGCGCGGTTGCCGACATAGGTGTCGAGCAGCATCTCGGCGGTGCGGCGCAGGCTGACGATCTCGCTGACCCGCGATAGCGGCGCCATGATCATTCGGATCACCGCGATGTCGTCATCGCTGAAGCCGCCGGGTTGGCGCGTGACCCAGCTCGTGGCATGGATCGAGCCATCGAGAAACGGCATCGGCACCGCGATATAATCGGTCACGCCTTCGGCGCGCATGTCGTTGATGATCGGAAACCGCGCGCTGTCGGGATCGTCGATGCGTCCCCTGACCTCCACGCCCTGCTCGAACACGATCCGAAGCGGGCTCTGGGCGAATTCGGGTGAATCCAGGATATCAAAATCGACGGTGCCCATTTCGACCTTCTGGCCCTGCCGCCAAATGAAGTTACGGCCGAAGATTTCCGGATGCAGCGTGCGGATGAAGATGCCGAAGCGCCACAGCGGCAGCCCGGCGTCGACGAGACGTTCGCAGACGGCGGCGATCATATCGGCCGAAGTCCCCGAGGACCTCGCGCCGTCGATCAGCCAGTTCAGGACACGCTGGAGCCCGGAGTTTTCCATGCCCACATTTGCGGACGAAGTTGTGGAATCGTCAAGCTGCGCGGTGGGCTGGTACCGCGACACAAAGCTTCAGGCACGGCGCTTCAACGCCCCATCTGTCCGCGATCCCGGATGAAATGATCCGCCAGCACGCAGGCCATCATGGCTTCGCCGACCGGGACGGCGCGGATGCCGACGCAGGGGTCGTGACGGCCTTTCGTCATGATCTCGGTATCGGCGCCCTGGCGATCGACCGTAAGACGCGGCTGCAGGATGGACGAGGTCGGCTTCACCGCGAAACGTACCACAATCGGCTGTCCCGTGGAGATACCGCCCAGAACGCCGCCGGCATGGTTGGACAGGAAGCGCGTGCCGTCATTGCCGGTGCGCATCTCGTCGGCGTTCTCCTCGCCGGTCAATTCGGCGGCGCCAAAGCCGGCGCCGATCTCGACGCCCTTCACGGCGTTGATGGTCATCATCGCGCCCGCCAGATCGGAATCGAGTTTTGCGTAGATCGGCGCGCCAAGACCTGCCGGCACACCCTCGGCAACGATCTCGAGCACCGCGCCGATCGAGGAGCCGCTCTTGCGGATGCCGTCGAGATAGGTCTCGAAGAACGCGGCCTTGTCCTTGTCCGGACAGAAGAACGGATTTTTGGCGATCTCGTCCCAGTCCCACTTCGCGCGGTCGATCTTGTGCGGGCCCATCTGCACCAGCGCGCCACGCACCTTGACGTCGGGCAGCACTTTTCGCGCGATCGCACCGGCGGCGACGCGCATCGCGGTCTCGCGCGCCGAGGAGCGGCCGCCGCCGCGATAGTCGCGCAGGCCGTACTTCGCCTCGTAGGTGAAGTCGGCGTGGCCCGGACGAAACTTGTCCTTGATCTCCGAATAGTCCTTCGAGCGCTGGTCGGTGTTCTCGATCAGGAGCCCGATCGGCGTGCCCGTGGTGACCTGCACGCCAGTTTCCGGATGCGCCATCACGCCGGACAGGATCTTCACCTGGTCCGGCTCCTGGCGCTGGGTGGTGAAGCGCGACTGGCCCGGCTTGCGACGATCGAGGTCCTGCTGGATGTCGGCCTCGGTCAGCGGGATCATCGGCGGACAGCCATCAACCACGCAGCCGATCGCCACCCCATGGCTCTCGCCGAAGGTGGTGACGCGGAACATGTGGCCGAAAGTGTTGAAGGACATCGCTGCTCGCTGGCTCGGTTCCGGCGTGTGGTAACGCGCGGTGGGCCGGGGGTCAAACCCCGCTGCCGCGCCGAAAGGACTCAAGCTTTAACTATACTTGTCCAGCCGCCCGTCGCGGAACACGTAGACGGAGCCCTGCTCGATATAGAGTTCGGCGGCGCTGGCCGGCGTCTCCAAGCCAAGCGAAACCATCAGGGCCCGGCAGGTGCCGCCATGGGCGACCGCGACGGTGTCGGTCCGAAGTTCGTCGTACCATGCACGCACGCGGACCTGCACATCCGCGTAGGTTTCGCCGCCCACGGGCCCCACGGTCCATTTGTCGGCGAGGCGCCTGGCATAGATGTCGGGATCTTTCGCCTCGCTCTCGGCCAGCGTCAGCCCTTCCCAGGCGCCGTAACCGATCTCGCGCAGGCGATCGTCCAGGGCATAGTCCGCGATCGGCAATTCGAGCTTGCCGCGCGCCAGTTCCATGGTCTGGCGCGCACGGCCGAGCGGGCTCGACACATAGGGCAGCGCCGCCTTGTCCTTGCCATCGCGCTGGAGGAGGTCGCCCAGGATGAGGCCTGCCTGCACGGCCTGACTGCGGCCGCGCGCGTTCAGCGGAATGTCCTTGATGCCTTGGAGCCTGCCGAGCGCATTCCACTCGGTTTCGCCGTGGCGAAGGTAATAGATCGTGGGCACGGGCATTCCGCGTAGCGATTAGTCCTTCGGCGCCGCACCGGATGCCTCGGGCCGGCTCATGCCCAGCACGTTGTAACCGGAATCGACGTGATGGATTTCGCCGGTGACGCCGCGCGACATGTCCGACAAGAAATAGACCGCGCTGTCGCCGACCTCCTCGATCGTCACGTTGCGCCGCAGCGGCGCGTTGACCTCGTTGTATTTCAGCAGCAGGCGGGAATCCGAGATGCCGGCGAAGGCAAGCGTCTTGATCGGCCCTGCAGAAATCGCATTGACGCGGATCGCCTTCTCGCCGAGGTCGGCGGCGAGATATCGCACGCTCGCTTCGAGTGCCGCCTTCGCCACGCCCATCACGTTGTAACGCGGCATCCACTTCTCGGCGCCGTAATAGCTGAGCGTGAGGATCGAGCCGCCGGCGGTCATCAGCTTCTCTGCGCGCTGCGCGAGCGCGGTGAGCGAGTAGCAGGAGATCAGCATCGATTTGGAGAAGTTTTCCGGCGTGGTGTCGACGTAGCGGCCGTCGAGCTGTTCGCCATAAGCGATCGCGTGCACGACAAAGTCGATCTTGCCCCACTTTTCCTTGAGGCCTTCGAAGGCCGCATCGATCGTCGCGGCGTCGGTGACGTCGCAATGGCCGAGCACAAGTGCACCGACTTCGGCAGCCAGTGGCTCGACGCGCTTCTTCAACGCATCGCCCTGATAGGTGAAGGCGAGCTCGGCGCCGGCCGCCTGGCATGCCTTGGCGATGCCCCAGGCGATCGAGCGGTTGTTGGCAACGCCGAGGATCACCCCGCGCTTGCCTTGCATCAGTCCTTGCATCGGACCTGAATTCTGCGCCATTTGCTAACGTCCTGTAGCTCTCGTTAAGGTCTGGAGGTACACCAGCCCTCCCCTGCGGTACAGTCCTAATACGCGGCGTTAACGCTGTTTCCAGCGCCGGAATAGCTGTTCCGTTCGGGTGTTATGATCATTGAGGCGCTCGCGCCGAACGTGAAGGACGTCCAGACGGCATGAGTGCGTTTCGCCAGAGCGTGGAAGCCATGATCCCGGCGTTGCGTCGCTACGCCCGCGCGCTCACGCGCGATGCGGATGCGGCCGACGATCTGGTGCAGGACACGCTGGTGCGTGCGTTGCGTTCGGAGCGATTGTTTCTCGGAGGCGACGTCAGGAGCTGGCTCTATACGATCCTGACCAACCTCAACAAGAACCGGCGGCGCTCGCTGGCAAGGCGGCCGCAATTCATGCAGCTGACGGAGAACAACCCGGATGCCAGCGGGACGGAGGCCGAAGGACGCGACATCGAACGGGCACTCTCGACGCTCGTCGAGGAGCAACGCTCGGTGCTGCTGCTGGTGATGCTGGAAGGCATGAGCTACCGCGAGGTCGCCGACATCCAGGGCGTGCCGATCGGCACCGTCATGTCCCGCCTGGCGCGCGCCCGCGCCCACGTTAAAGCATCGCTGGAGGGTGAGCGCCCGTCGCTCAGGCGGGTGAAATGATGGCAGGATTGATGCATCGCGCAGGCCGCGTCTCCTGCACGGAGAGAGAAGCAGCGCAGTTGAACCGCGTAAGATTTTTTGGGCCGCAGAGCCAGAGACGACCGATATGAACGACCGCAATATTCCCGTGACCGAAGACGAACTGCACGCCTTTGTCGATGGCGAGCTGCCGCCCGAGCGCCGCACCGACGTCGAGGCCTGGCTTGCCGCCCATCCCGATGATGCCGAGCGGGTGCAGTCCTGGCGCGCCATGGCCGAGATGCTGCACGCGCGCTACGACAGCGTCGCCCAGGAACAGGTGCCGGCCCGGCTTGAGCTCGAACGGCTGGAGCGCCGTCCGCGGCAATGGCTCTACGGCGCCGTTGCGGCCACGCTGGTTGCCTTCTTTGCCGGCGGCACGGCCGGCTGGGTGGCGCATGGCGCAGCCAACGCGCCCTCGACCTTCCAGAGCTTTACGGCGGATGCGCTCGATGCCCACCGCCTCTATGTCGTCGAGGTCCGCCATCCCGTCGAGGTCGGCGGCAACGAGCGCGACCACCTCCAGGCCTGGCTGACCCGGCGCTGCGGCTGGACCGTGTTCGCGCCCAATCTCGAGGCGAGCGGGTTGAAGCTCGTCGGCGGCCGGCTGCTGCCGGGGCCGAATGGACCCGCGTCCTTCCTGATGTATGAGGGCGCCTCGGGCGAGCGCTATACGATCTACACCGCCAAGACCGAGAATGGTGCGACGCAGATGCGCTACGCCAAGGCGGACAAGGACGGGGCGTTGTTCTGGGCCGAGCGCGGCGTCGGCTACGTCGTCAGCGGCGGCGGCGCCGACCGCGACCGGCTGACCAAGGTGGCGCAGGCGGTCTACGACCAAGCCGAGAAAACCGGCGGCTAACAACCGCGCAAACACCGTGCCTCGATTCCGACATTGAAAATTTGGAATCAAGACATGTGTGCGTCTCATTATCGTACCGGGTGCTCACGCGAATATGAGCGGCGTTCGATCCGCCGATCGACGCGGGCGGCCTCGATTGGGGTTTTTGGTACCGCGCTGGTCCCCCTCTCGAGGCCGCACCTTTTTATCGGCTGCTTTTTCGGCTGCCCCGCCGGACATCCGACACGTCGAACATACGAGCCGAGAAGCGCTACCACGCCTCGGACATATGACGAGCATCATCCGTAAGGAGAATGCTCTCAGTCTTTAGGAGAACCCCTTCAGTTCGATCTCGCCCTAACCAAGCCCGCTACGTGGATTGTAGGGGTGTTGGTCCCGCCACTTTTCCATCAATGCTTCAAGCTCGGCGTCGTTCCCGTCCGGTAGCATAATCCTGATGGTGACGAAGAGATCCCCGGTTCCTCCAGATCTCGGCAAGCCCTTACCTTTGAGGCGGAAGGTCCGGCCGCTGGAGGTGTTTTTCGGGACTGACAGTTCCACCGCATTGCCGAGCGTGGGCACGCGGACCTTGCCGCCGAGCACAGCCTCGTAGAGCGTGACCGGCAGGTCGATGCGCAGATCGGCGCCCTCGATCTTGAAGAAAGGGTGCGGCGCGATGCTGATGGTGATCAGGAGATCGCCGGGTGGATGGCCCTGCGCGCTCTCGCCCTGTCCCCGCAGCCGGATCTGCTGGCCCTCGACGACGCCGGCCGGAATCTTGACGTTGAGTTCCTTGCCATTCGGCAGTCGGACGCGCTTCTCGCCACCCTTGACCGATTCTTCCAGCGAGACGGACATGGCGACGTTGACGTCGAGATCGAGCCCGATCCCGCCAGTGTCGAATTCGAACTGAGCGCCGCCGCCGGCCCCGGGCCGCGCACCCCGCACCCCGCCGCCGAACATGCTGTTGAGGATGTCCTCGAACGCGCCGGCGCCCTGGCCGGGGCCTGCCCCGCCGCTTCGGAACGTATAACTCTCGAAGCCGCCGGGACCTGCGCCTGGCCGCCCGCGCGGTCCGCCGCCGCCCGGAAAACCCTGGAAGCGCGGCTTGCCCTCGGCGTCGATCTCGCCGCGGTCGAACTGCTTGCGCTTGTCCTCGTCGCCGATGATCTCGTTGGCCGAATTGATCTCGGAGAAGCGCTCGGCGGCTTTGGGATCATCCTTGTTGCTGTCAGGATGGTGCTTCTTGGCCAGCTTGCGATAGGCGCTCTTGATCGCGGCAGCGCTAGCGCTCCGCGGCACCCCCAAGACCTCATAGGGGTCGCGCATCCGTCACGTCTCCTGTTGGGAAATCCAATCCCGGGAAATCCAAATGTTCAAAGGGCTCCCCACCCCGCCTGAGCCTCATGTGGGGGGCGAGTGGTATTTTTGCAACTAGTCGACCAGCCTGATTCCTAGCTCCGCCACGGCTTTAGCGTATGAATCTCCCAACGGCCACGGCTGCTTTGGCAGCCGGCGCCCTGGAGCCAGCTTTCGGTCGTCCCGTTGACGTAGCTCGCCAGGAAATCGCGGCACCTGCGACCATCCTCGGCGGCGTAGGATTGCGCGATCGGTGTCACCGAGCCGCGCGCGCCGGTTTCCGGATTCTCCCAGTGCTGGCTGGCATCCTTGTCGCCCTTGCTCAGCACGTCGGAGGCGGCGTTGCGGGCGAAGGCAAGATCGGTCTCGGTCGGAGGGGCGTCCTTCGCCGGTCGCGCGATCGAACCGGTGAGGTCGTTGTCGTCGGCCTTGGCGTAGGCATTGGTGTCAGTGCGGGACAGACTGCAGCCGCCGGCGCCCAGCCCGATCAAAATCATCGTTATCGCAAGGCCCGACGGCCGCATCGCCGATAGGCCAACGCGTTCCCATGCCCTATATAGGGCAGTAGCAGACAACAGCGCGCTTTGGGCCGCGAGACGCAATTCGGACTCCAGACATGACCGACACGACCTCGATGAAACACCAGACACCCTTAACATCCGGTGATTTCACCGCCGCCGACGAGCCTTTTGCACTGTTCGAGGCCTGGCTGAACGAGGCGATCAAGAGCGAGCCGAACGATCCCAACGCCATGGCGCTCGCGACCGTCGATCCCGACGGCCTGCCCGACGTGCGCATGGTGCTGATGAAGGGCTTCGATACCGAGGGTTTTGTCTTCTACAGCCACATCGCAAGCCAAAAGGGCCGCGAACTCGCCGCAAATCCTAAGGCGGCTTTACTTTTTCACTGGAAGTCGCTGCGCCGTCAGGTCCGCATCCGCGGCAACGTGACGCCGGTGACCGATGCCGAGGCCGACGCCTATTTCGCGACGCGGCCGAAGCAGGCGCAGATCGGCGCGTGGGCCAGCAAGCAGTCGCAAGAGCTCGAGAGCCGCTTCGCCTTCGAGCAGGCGATCGCAAAGGTCGCGGCCAAACATGTCATCGGCGAAGTACCGCGGCCGCCGGGCTGGAGTGGCTGGCGCATCACGCCTTCGCGCATCGAGTTCTGGCACGACCGCCCATTCCGTCTGCACGACCGCATCGAATTTCGTCGTGACGCGGCCGGCCAGCCATGGTCCAAGACGCGGATGTATCCTTGAGCCTAGTCTCGAATCTTGCCTCGAATCTTGGGCCGACCTGAAAGATGTCCATGCCGCATTCGTCCAATGCGCCGCGCCGCACGCTGCTCCTCACCGGAGCGAGCCGCGGCATCGGCCACGCCACGGTGATCCGCTTCTCGTCGGCGGGTTGGCGCGTCATTACCTGCTCGCGGCATCCCTTCCCCGAAGATTGTCCGTGGGACGCCGGTCCTGAAGATCACATCCAGGTCGACCTCGGCAATCCCACAGACACCGCACGCGCGATTACCGATATCCGCGACCGCCTCGAAGGCGGCATGCTGCACGCGCTGGTCAACAACGCCGCGATCTCGCCGAAAGGTCCCGGCGGCTCGAGGCTCGGCTCGGTCGACACCGATCTCGACACCTGGACGCATGTCTTCCACGTCAACTTCTTCGCGCCGATCATGATCGCGCGCGGCTTGATCGAGGAATTGAAGGCGGCCAAGGGCTCGGTCGTGAACGTCACCTCGATCGCGGGCTCACGCGTGCATCCATTCGCGGGCGCCGCCTATGCGACCTCCAAGGCCGCGCTTGCATCGCTCACGCGCGAGATGGCCTCGGACTTCGGCCGCGTCGGCGTGCGCGTCAACGCGATCGCGCCGGGCGAGATCGACACCTCGATCCTGTCGCCGGGCACCGAGAAGATCGTCGAGCAGCAGATCCCGATGCATCGCCTCGGTACGCCGGACGAGGTCGCCAAGATCATCTACGTGCTGTGCACGGACACCAGCTCTTACGTCAACGGCGCCGAGATCCACATCAACGGCGGCCAGCATGTCTAGGCCAGGCGACGCATGGGCCGGTTTGCAAGCACGGCTTCGCTCTACGAACATTTGCGCCCGCCCTACCCGCGGGAATTTTTCCGCACCGTCACACACAAGCTCGGCCTCACCAAAGAGAGCAGCCTGATCGATCTCGGCACCGGACCCGGCCTGCTGGCGCTCGGCTTCGGCCCTTATGTCGGCCGTGTCGTCGGTGTCGACCCGGAGCCTGCGATGCTTGACGCCGCCCGGCTCGCCGCTTCGGGCGCGGGGCGACATCTCACGCTGATCGAAGGCAAGGCAGAGACGCTCCCCTTAGACATTGGTACGTTCGACATCGTCACGATCGGCCGAGCGCTGCATTGGATGGATCGCGAGGCGACGCTTGCGCGGCTCGAGGAACTGGTCGCCTGCGACGGCACCATTCTGATCTGCGCTTCGTTCTCCGTCACCGACGGCCGCAACCCGTGGCTTGACGGCTACAATGAAATCCGCCGCCGCTGGTCACCCGCAAAGCTCTGGGAGGAAGCCGGCAAGGGCACGCGGACCCATCGCGACTTGCCAGCGTTCTTGCGCGGCAGCGCCTTTGCGCCCGCCGAGCTCGTCACGGTCGAGACCAGCCACACGGTCAGCATGCAGGACCTGGCGCAACGCACCCTCACCTACTCGTCGTCCTCACCGGAAGCGTTGGGCGACAATGTCGAGGCGATGTTGCGGGACGTCGAAAGCCATCTGACATCGTTCAGCCGCGATGGCTTGATCGCCGAGACCATCGTCTCGACGGCGCAGATCGTGAAGCGTTAGATGATTTGCCGCGAAAGGCGGGAAGCTAGGCGATCCAGACAACGCCGCCGCAAGACTGGATCGCCTGCCCTTCCTTCCACTCCTCAATCGACGCGAATCCGACGCGACCGTTCGCGCAGTCTCGAAGCTGCAGCATTTGGAGCGGCAGCGTTGAATGCAGTCGAGCAATCGTCATCGTTCTCGCCGTCGAGCAGCGGAGCACCACAGTGCCGGCACATGCGTGCAGACAACGACGGCGCCTTGCCGCTCGCCAGGACCTGACGATAGCTCGTCAGGTCGATGACGTTGCGGGGCGTCGTTATGTGTTTTTCAACCATGGCTGTTCCTCGCGGCTAACCCGTTGCTTATCGCAGACAAGTTTCGCGCAAACGTTCAGCCCACTGCTCAAATTTTACCGGAGGAATTGGGGCACGGCACACGCATCACGGCGCAGCCGCAATGACGATCTATTCTGCGACACCATCAGCCCTGTCTCTGCGGCCGGCGTAAGGTCTCGGTAGCTATTAGAGCCACTTCTTCCACTTGAAGATCCAGTACGGCACGATCGCCGCGATCAACATCAGAACCAGCGCGAACGGATACCCGTGCGCCCATTCGAGTTCCGGCATCGACTTGAAGTTCATGCCGTAGATCGAGGCGATCAGCGTCGGCGGCATCAGGACAACGGCCATGACCGAAAACAGCTTGATGATGTTGTTCTGCTCGAGATTGACGACGCCGAGCATGGCGTCGAGCACGAAGGTGATCTTGCTGGAGAGATAGGAGGCGTGGTCGGTCAGAGAGACGACGTCGCGCTGCATGGTCTTGAGCTGCTCGCGCATGTCCTTCGACCATTTCACGCCTTCCACCACCGCGGAGAGGAAGGTGACGACGCGGCCGATCGAGACCAGGCTCTCCCGAACCTTGGAGGTTAGGTCGCCCTTGCGACCGATTGAGATCAGGATCTGGGAGTATTGCTTGGCGTGGCCGTGGCGCTCGCTCTCAGGTTCGAAGATGTCATGGGACACCTGGTCGATGTCGGCGCCGCATCGCTCCAGAATGTCGGCGCAACGATCGATCACGGCATCGAGCAGTTCCACCAGCACCATCTCGCCGGTGATCGCGGGGGTGCAGGACCGCGCCAGCTTGGCCTCGACCAGGGCGAACGGCTTGGGCTGGTCGTAGCGCACCGTGACCAGGCGGTGGTCGCCAAGGATGAAGGTCACCGCCGTGGTCCGGGGCATATCGGTGTCGGAGTGGCACATGAGCGTCGCGGTCATGTAGCGCGCGCTGTTCTCGATATAGAGGCGGCTGGAGATCTCGATCTCCTGCATGTCCTCCCGGGTCGGGATCGCGATCCCCGATAGCCGTTCCACCGCCTTGTCCTCTGCCGCAGTTGGGTTGAACAGGTCAATCCACACTGCGTGCTCCGGTACCGTGGCGAGATCGTCGACAACAGCCTTCTTCAGGGAGGAGTCGGTGGGAACGAACACAGAAAACATGAACAACTCCAGGAGGGCCTGCGACAGAATGACAGCCCTTAGCGCGATTCTGACAAGTTCATGATGACAAGCACATTAACGGAGCGTTTGCATTTGTGGCGGCAACACGGCCAAACTGTGGCATGGAAACGACAGTTCGGCATTTTTCGCCCAAAAACCAGCCCATTGTCGCAAAACTTGCGGCCAAAAAGCCACAGGTTGGGTCTCGCAGCGCGGGATAAGCCCCTAAACGCTGGAATTGTGGCAGATTTCAACCATAATGAAATCAACGGAGTCGAAGGCCTTGGGTGCTACGCTCAGGACCTGCGCGGTATTGTTGTAATTGGAACCAAACCATGTCGTCGCTTAAAGTTATGTTGGGAATTTTGGCTGCCGGCTTCATGCTGTCGGGCTGCATGCAGGCCACGCATTTCGAAGCCACCAACACCCAGAATTTCAAGCCGAAGGACAAGGAACTTCTTGCCAAGATCCGGTACGAGAATACGCCGGTGGCGGAGCCGTTCCGTCGCGCCATCGTCGACTATCACCGCAAGGAGTCGCCGGGCTCGATCGTGGTCGATTCCGACAACCACTACCTCTACTACGTGATGGATGGCGGCAAGGCGATCCGCTACGGCATCACCGTCGGCGAAGAGGCCATGGCCTGGTCCGGCATTGCCAAAGTCGGCAGCATGACCGAATGGCCGGCCTGGCATCCCACCCCGGGCGAAATCTCGCGCCTTGGCGTCCCGACCTACGTCGCCCCCGGTCCGGACAATCCGATGGGCTCGCGCGCGATGTACCTGTACTCGGGCGGCAAGGACACGCTGTTCCGCATTCACGGCACCAACCAGCCGGAATATATCGGCGCTTCGATCTCGTCGGGCTGCATCCGCCTGACGAATGAGGACGCAATCGACCTCTACAGCCGCGTCAAGGTCGGCACCATCGTCGTGGTGCTCGAGCCGAAGCACGGCGACTCGCCCTACAATTCGCGCCTCGCGCTCCAGGGCGGCGGCAACACCGCTTCCTACTAAGCGGGCCCAATCTACTGAACAGGCCTTGCCTGAGCCTTTTGAAAAGCGCCGGTCTCACCGGCGCTTTTTTGTTGCCGGCTTGTTCGTGCCAGAGCCGGCCGCCGGCTTGTCCGGCGCCGCGGCAGGTTTCGCGCTCTCCTGCTCGTCAGCGCCATCCTTAGCCCCATCCTTGGCGCCATCCTTGGCGCCCTCCGACTTGGCTGCGACCTCGCGGGGCGGCGCCTCCTCGGGGCGCTCGGCCGGCAGCAGGGGCGCGACCTGGGGCAAGGGGTCCCAGACGTTCCACTGGCAGATCCGGTAGTCGTTGCGCCGCTGCGCCAGATCAAGGTGGATGTGGTCCTCATGGTACCAGTCCGAGCCCGGACCGAGCACTGTGGAAAAGCGCGAACAGACCGAATGCAGCACGCGCTCGCGCACGTCGCGCGACAGCGTGCGGTCGGTCAGGCCGATCGACTGCCCGTTGGCAAGCTTGAGCGAGCGCACGTCGAGCGCGTTGGCCTTGGCGTGCTCGGACAGCATCCCGCCGACAATGCGATTGCGGCCGCGGCACTCAAAACTGTCGAAATTGTCGAGGTCGGTGATGGTCGAGCCGAGGCTCGTGGCCAGCGGCACCATGTCGGTGCGCACCCAATCGGCGATCGCTGACGCCATGGTGCAGCGAAGGATCGCCGCCGGCTTGACCGCGACCTTGCGCTTGTCCGGCAGCACGATGGCCTCCAGCCGCACCAGATCCTCGCCGCCGCAGGCGCCGGGACCGTGGATATCGGGAATGGATGGCGCGACGGCGATCTCCTGGGTCAGCGCGATGCGGCAGGCCGAGAGCTGCTTCTCGGGAGGCGGCACAGCCTCGGCCGGCTTGTTCGCGGCGGGCTTATCCGGGGAAGGCTTGCCGTCGGCCTCCGGCGCGGCCTCGTCCGCTGCCTTGGGGGCGTCCTCGGGGCGAGGCTTTGGTAGCGGTATCCTGGTGGAATGAGCACTTCCGCGCGGCCGTGGTGTACCAAGACCAAAGATATCGAGCGGCGCAGCATAGTTTCGCGCCTCCGCCCGATCCCCGAGCACAACCGTTAGTCCGAGCACAGCGGTAACCATTGCCGCGCGGGCAGACATATTGCCGCGACAAGACCATTTGCGGCGAAAGTCCGGCAGGCTAAAACTCATCACAATTCTTTGGCCCTGCGCTGAGAGCGATAACGCGCCCAGCGACCACTCGGAGGAACGTCTGAATGCTCGGTTTGATGCAAGATTGGCCCCTGCTCTGCCACCGGATCATCGAACACGCCGCCAAGATTCATGGCAAGCAGGAGGTTGTCACGCGGTCGGTCGAGGGACCGATCCATCGCACCACCTACGCCGAAATCCACAGGCGTGCGCTCAAGGTCTCGCAGATGCTGGAGCGCGACGGCATCAAGCTCGGCGACCGCGTCGCAACGATCGCCTGGAACACATGGCGTCATCTCGAAGTCTGGTACGGCATCATGGGCATCGGCGCCATCTGCCATACCGTCAATCCCCGCCTTTTCCCCGAGCAGATCGCCTGGATCATCAACCATGCGCAGGATCGCATCGTGATGGTCGACCTGACCTTCGTGCCCGTGCTGGAAAAGCTCGCCGACAGGCTGCCAAGCGTCGAACGGTACGTCATCCTCACCGACAAGGCGCATATGCCCGAGACCACGTTGAATAACGTCGTGGCCTACGAGGACTGGATCGCCGAGGCCGACGGCAAATTCGAATGGAAGGACTTTGACGAGAACACGGCGGCCGCGATGTGCTACACGTCCGGCACCACGGGCGACCCGAAGGGTGTGCTGTATTCGCATCGCTCCAACGTGCTGCACGCGCTGATGGCCAATAATGTCGACGCGCTCGGCACCAGCGCCTCGGAGACGATGCTGCCGGTGGTTCCGCTGTTCCATGCCAACAGCTGGGGCATCGCCTTCTCCGCGCCCTCGCAGGGCACCAAGCTTGTGATGCCAGGTCCCAAGCTCGACGGCGCCTCGGTCTACGAGCTGCTCTCCACCGAGAAAGTGACGCACACCGCCGGCGTGCCGACGGTGTGGCTGATGCTGCTTCAGCACATGACCGCCAATAATCTGAAGCTGCCCGACCTGAAGATGGTGATCTGCGGCGGCTCGGCGATGCCGCGCTCCATGATCAAGGCCTTCCTCGACATGGGCTCGAACGTCCGCCACGCCTGGGGCATGACCGAGATGAGCCCGATCGGCAGCGTCTCGGCACTCAAGCCGCCGTTCCAGAACGCGACCGGCGATGCGCGCCTCGACGTCCTGCAGATGCAGGGCTATGCGCCCTTCGCAGTCGAGATGAAGATCACCGACGATGCCGGCAAGGAACTGCCCTGGGACGGCAAGACCTTTGGCCGCCTCAAGGTCTCCGGCCCCGCCGTCGCCAGGGCCTACTTCCACATCGACGCGAGCATCCTCGATGAGGAGGGATTCTTCGACACCGGCGACGTCGCGACCATCGACGAAGACGGCTACATGCGGATCACCGACCGCTCCAAGGACGTGATCAAGTCCGGCGGCGAGTGGATCTCCTCGATCGACCTCGAGAACCTAGCGGTCGGCCATCCGGCCGTGGCGGAGGCCGCCGTGATCGGCGTCTTCCATCCCAAATGGGATGAGCGGCCGCTGCTGATCGTGCAGCTCAAGCAGGGCCAGCAAGCCACGCGCGACGACATCCTGAAGTACATGGACGGCAAGATCGCCAAATGGTGGATGCCCGACGACGTCGCCTTCGTCGACGGCATCCCGCATACCGCGACCGGCAAGATCCTGAAGACCGCGCTGCGCGACCAGTTCAAGGAGTATCGCTTCCCGAACGCGGCAGCCTAGCTGCCTCACACATCGTTCCGGGGGCGGTGCCAACGGCGTCGCCCCTGGAAATGACGGGCAGTAACAACCCGGACTCCCTTGAATTTGCCTCCGGACCGTGGTCTCAACGGCTCATCGTCGCGCCAAATCGGCCGGCACCGCCCCAAAGATCCCGGCAGAGCTCACCCGATGGCCCGCAGGTTTTCCGCTCCCTATCAGTCGGAGCCCGTGTCCAGCCTCGCGAGCTGGGCGCGCAACCTGGCCGTGTTCGCGGTGGTGGCGGTGGTGGTATCGATCATCATCGTCCGCTTCGACTTCCTGGAGATGAAGCCGGCGCTGGCGACCTTCTTTGGCGGCCTCGGGATCGCGGCGCTCTCGATCCTGTTCGGGCTCGCCGGCTTTGCCGCGATCTGGCAGAACGGCTCGCGAGGCATGGCGCGCATCCTGCTCGCTTTCCTGATCGACGGGGCGATCCTCGCCTATCCGGCTTATCAAGGCCTGCAATATCGCAAGTTGCCGGCGATCCACGACATCACCACCGACCCGATCGACCCGCCGCGCTTCGACGCGCTGTCGCGCCTGCGCACCGGCGACGGCACCAACACCGCTGTTTATGCCGGCCTCTATTCGGCCGAGCAGCAGCGCCAGTTCTATCCCGACATCGAGCCGATCGAGCTTGAGATCCCGGTCGACCGCGCCTATGCAATCGCGCGCCAGCTCGTCATCAAACGCAAATGGACCGTCATCGACGAACGCGAGCCGCAACCGCCGCGCCGCATGGGCCGCATCGAGGCAGTCGCGCGCACGCCGATCATGGGCTTTCGCGAGGACATCTCGATCAGGGTCGTGCCTGACGGCGACGATTCCCGCGTCGATATCCGCTCCGCCTCGCGCTATTTCGAGAGCGATCTCGGCAGCAACGCCGCGCGCGTGACGAAATTCATCGACGAGCTCAACACCGCAGCCGACGCGGATGCGCTGAAGCCAGTGAAGAAGACCCCGGTGGCGCCGCCGAAGGCGCCGGCGAAGACAGTGAAGAAATAGCACTCTGTCATTCCGGGGCGCGCGTCAGCGCGAGCTATGATGCGCAATTGCGCATCTGAGAATCCATCAAGCCGCTGAGTTGGTGGATCAATGGATTCCGGGTTCGCCGCTTGGCGGCGCCCCGGAATGACGAGCTACGCCATCCGGTACGTCCCGCCAATCACGGGATCGCCGTCCGTCGCGACGACACCGCGTGCGACGAGGTCTTCCAGATGCGCCAGCACGGAGTAGCCCGCAGCCGTCGTCAGCCGCGGATCGATGCCGATATAGATCGCGCGCACCATGGTCGGGATATCCGTCTCGCCCTTGGCGAGGCGGTGCAGGATCGAGGCCTCGCGCGCCTTGCGGTGGCGGATCAGGAAACGCACGAAACGCTGGCCTTCCGGGATCTCCGGGCCGTGGCCGGAGAAATACAGATCCTCTTCGCGCGCATCGAGCCGGTCGAGCGATTCCATGTAGTCGATCATCGAGCCGTCGGGCGGCGCCACGATCGAGGTCGACCAGCCCATGACGTGATCGCCGACGAAGTTGAACTTTCGCTCGGGCCAGGCGAAAGCAAGATGGTTGGCGGTGTGGCCTGGCGTGGCCACGGCCTCGAGCCGCCAGCCGGCGCCCTCGACGACGTCGCCATGGGCAATCCTGACGTCGGGCGCGAAGTCGCGGTCGGCGCCTGATTCCGGATTGTGCTTCTCGCTCTCGAAGCGCGGGCGCGAGGCGCGGTGCGGGCCCTCGGCATAAACAAGCGCGCCGGTCGCCTGCTTGATGCGCGGCGTATTGGGCGAGTGGTCGCGGTGGGTGTGGGTGACGAAGATATGGCTCACCGTCTCGCCGCGCACGGCGTCGAGCAGTGCTGCCGCATGGGCCTCATCGTCCGGACCGGGATCGATGATCGCGACGCTGCCGGTACCTACGATATAGCTGACGGTACCAGTGAAGGTGAACGGGCTCGGATTGTTACAGAGCACCCGCCGCACGCCGGGGCGGACTTCCTCGACGACGCCAGCTTTGAGCGGAAAATTGCGGTTGAACGGGACGTCGTCGTTGTCGGACATGGCACTTCCCTGCGTACTGCTACCCCCAACCCTCGCCGTCATACCCCGCGAAAGCGGGGTATCCAGTACGCCGTGGCGGCGATGGCGAAGGCGAGGTCTCTGGAATACTGGATCGCCCGCCCCAGTGCGCAATTGCGCACAAGGCGGGCGATGACAGCTGAACCCTCAGAAGAACGCCTGAATGCCCGTGATCGCGCGGCCCAGGATCAGGGCGTGGACGTCGTGGGTGCCCTCGTAGGTGTTGACCGTCTCGAGGTTATGGACGTGGCGCATGACGTGGTACTCGGCCGAGATGCCGTTGCCGCCGTGCATGTCGCGCGCGACGCGGGCGATGTCGAGCGCCTTGCCGCAATTGTTGCGCTTCATGATCGAGATCATCTCGGGCGCAAACTTGCCCTCGTCCATCAGGCGGCCGACGCGCAACGAGCCCTGGAGGCCGAGCGCGATCTCGGTTTCCATGTCGGCCAGCTTCTTCTGCACCAGCTGGGTCGCGGCGAGCGGCTTGCCGAACTGCTTGCGGTCGAGCGTGTACTGGCGGGCGCGATGCATGCAGTCCTCGGCAGCGCCGAGCGCACCCCAGGAGATGCCGTAGCGGGCGCGGTTGAGGCAGCCGAACGGGCCCTTGAGGCCGGAGACGTTGGGCAGCAGCGCGCTTTCCGGCACTACGACACCGTCCATCACGACCTCGCCGGTGATCGAGGCGCGAAGCGAGAGCTTGCCACCGATCTTCGGCGCGGAGAGGCCCTTCATGCCCTTCTCCAGCACGAAGCCGCGGATCTGGTTGTCGTGCTCGGCCGATTTGGCCCAGACCACGAATACGTCAGCGATCGGCGCGTTCGAAATCCACATCTTGCTGCCGGTCAGGCGATAGCCGTCGGAGACCTTCTCGGCACGGGTCTTCATGCCGGCCGGGTCGGAGCCGGCGTCGGGCTCGGTCAGGCCGAAGCAGCCGACCCACTCGCCGCTGGCGAGCTTCGGCAGATATTTCTTGCGCTGGTTCTCGTCGCCATAGGCGTAGATCGGGTACATCACCAGCGAGGACTGCACCGAGTTCATCGAACGATAGCCGGAATCGACCCGCTCGATCTCGCGCGCGACCAGGCCGTAAGCCACGTAGCTCGCATTGGCGCAGCCATATTCCTCCGGCAGCGTGATGCCGATGAGGCCGAGCTCGCCCATCTCGTTGAAGATCTCGCGATCGGTATTCTCTTCCAGATAGGCCTTGGTGACACGCGGCATCAGCTTGTCCTGGGCGTAGGCGCGCGCCGTGTCGCGCACCATGCGCTCGTCTTCGGTCAGCTGCTCATCGAGCAGGAACGGATCGTCCCACTGGAAGGAAGCCGCAGCCGGCTTGTCCTTGGTCTGAGGGCGCACGCTCATGAAACGTCCTTTCGGGTCTGGTTCCGTCTAAAAATTGCCCGACAAATTAATGCGCCGCGGCAACAAGTGCAAATGCGTTGCAGATGTACGGGTCTGCGTGAATCCCGGGGATGCGCATCGCGCGTCCCGGAATGACAGCGCTAGCTTTCGAGCTGCTCGTTGGCGACGATCTCGATCCCGAAGCCCGAGAGGCCCTTGTAGTCATGCACCGACGAGGTGAGATGGCGGATCGAGGTGACGCCGAGATCGCGCAGGATCTGCGCACCGACGCCGACTTCGCGCCACTGGCGGTTGCGGTCGGCTTCCGTCGCGCTCTCATCAGGCAGCGGGGCGACAGGGACACCGGCCGCGCCATCGCGCAGATAGACCAGCACGCCGCGACCGGACTTCTTGAAGTGCTCGAGCACGGCCGCCATGCGCTTGTGGCCGGTAAAGGTGTCCTTGACGATGTTCGGCTTGTGGAAGCGCGTCAGCACGTTCTTGCCGTCGCCGACGCCATTGTAGACGAAGGCGACATGGGCGATGGAATCGAACGGAGAACGGTAGGCATAGCCCTGGAGCGGCCCGATCGGACTTTCGGTGGTGAAGGTCGAGACCCGCTCGATCAGCTTTTCGCGCGCCTGGCGATAGGCGATCATGTCGGCGATGGTGACATGCTTGAGCTTGTGCTTGACGGCGAACTGGGCGACCTGCTCACCCTTCATCACGCTGCCGTCGTCGTTCATCAACTCGCTGATGACGCCGACCGGCGGCAGGCCGGAGAGCTTGCATAGATCGACCGCGGCCTCCGTATGGCCGGAGCGCAGGAGCACGCCGCCGTCCTTGGCGATCAGCGGGAAGATGTGGCCCGGCCGGGCGAAGTCGTTGGCGCCGGCATTGGGGTTGGACAGCGCGCGGCAGCAGGAGGCGCGCTCCTCGGCCGAGATGCCGGTGCCGCCGTCGGGCTTGTAGTCGATCGAGACCGTGAAGGCTGTGGTGTGGGCGGAATCATTGTGGGCGACCATCGGATCGAGCCGCAGCCGGCGCGCGTCCTCGGCGGTAACAGGCGCGCAGACGATGCCTGAGGTGTGGCGGATGATGAAGGCCATCTTTTCCGCCGTGCAGAATGAGGCGGCGACGATCAGATCGCCCTCGCCCTCGCGATCTTCGTCGTCGGTCACGACGACGAGCTCGCCTCGGGCAAAGGCCTGCAAGACTTCCTGAACGGTATCGGGCATTTCCCAATCTCTATCGGTTATGAGCCTGAGGCTTAGCGGACGCCTTAGCCGGACGCCTTAGCTGGACTTGGGCCCAAGCGCTAGTGTCCTGGATGCAACCGCATATTCCGGGTAGCGGGCCCGTTGAGGGCTTTCCGGCTTGCACCGAAGATACCAGCGATATAAGCGTGCCCGGCCCGGACGGAAGACGGCCGACAGCTGTCAGGGCAGCACTTCGCGCCGCTCACCGAGCCGAGCATCGAGCTCGGCACGCTTGTCGGCCAACAGGCCGGCCTGGGCGGCCTCGATCGCCGTAAACAATTCATGGGCGTCGCTGAGCCGGGTCACGGTGACGTAGCTGGCGCCGGCCGCATAGAGCTCGGCGACGTCGGACAGGAGATCGGCCGTAGCGACGATCAGGGCGTTGGGGTTGAGGGTGCGGACGTGGCGGATCAGCTTCTCGTTGCTGGCGCCTTTCAACAGCGCGTCCGGCACGCTGAGGATGATCATCTCGGACTTGCCGATTCCGGCATGGAGCAGCGTGTCGGCGCTGCTGATGTCGCCATAGATCACGTGCAGGCCACGCGAAAGCAGGGTCCGGTACACATTGGGGTTGAAGTCGATGACCGTGATCTGCTCCAGCAGCACCGGGGCCTGCCGTTCGATCTCGGCCAGCAGCGCGCTCGCCGCGCGGAAAAAGCCGAGGATGACGATGCGGCGCGCCTCGCCGTGGCCGCCCTCGTGCCCCTCCTCGGCGTGGCCGTGATCGAGATCGCGCAAGCCGATCCGCTTGAGGGGGCCGATGGCCCAGCGGGTGATCTCGTCGCTACGCGTCATGACGAAGGTCGAGAGCACGGCCAGCACCACGAAGGCGAAGGATGCAGCATTCGCCGTCTCGGCCGCGATGTGGTGATCGGCGACGCCGGTCTGGATCACCACCAGCGAGAACTCGGAAATCTGCGCCAGATTGATCGCGGGCAGCAGGCTCGCGCGCAGGCCCTGCTTCATCAGATAGAGCGGCGCGAAGGTCGTGACGAGGCGGCTGACAACGGTAAAGGCGGCGATCATCAGCGCCAGCCCAATCACTGAGAGGCCGGGCACGGGAATGGTCATACCCAGCGCGACGAAGAACAGCGTGATGAAGAAGTCGCGGAGCGTCGTGACCTTGGCCGTGACATCGAGCGCGTAAGGGAAGGTCGAGAGCGAGACGCCTGCGATCAGGGCGCCCATCTCGCGGGAGAGCGAGAGCTGCTCCGCGGTCTCGGCGACGAGAAAGCACCAAGCCAGCGCGCCGAGCAGGATCAGCTCGGGTCGACGGGCGATCTGGTGGAACAGCCGCGGCAACACATAGCGGCTGACCAGCAGCGCGGCCGCCACCAGCACCGCGACGCGACCGATCGAGAGCAGGATAACGCCGATCTGCAGGTTGGCGAGACTCGGCTGCACCGCGAGGAACAGGATGGCAAAGATGTCCTGGAGCACCAGCACGCCGAGCGTGATGCGGCCGGGCAAGGTGTCGAGCTCGCGCTTCTCGTAGAGCACCTTGACGATGATCACGGTGCTGGAGAGCGCGCAGGCGATGCAGAGATAGAGCGCATCAAAATGGCCGCCGCCGAGCGACAAGCCTAGCGCAGCGAAGAACAGGATTCCGAGCAGGCAACCGCCGAGCAGCTGGCCGCCGGCCGCGAACAGGATCACCTTGCCCGCCCGCACGATCTTCTTCAGGTCGATCTCGAGCCCGATCATGAACAGCATGAAGATCAGGCCGAGCTCGGAGATGACGCTGATCGACTCCTGCGACTTGACCCAGCCGGCGCCGAATGGACCTATGCAGAAGCCAGCGATAAGGTAAGCCAGGATCAGCGGTTGCCGGGAGAAATGGGCGAGCAGGCCCAGCATCCAGGCAAACAGGATACAGAGAGTGATGTCGCGAATGAGCTCGTGCATGCCAGATGGGCCCGTTTCGTCGCACCCTAGAGACCGAGTGCAGCGCGGCAAGCGAGCAATTCGTCACATGCGGGAGGGCCTTGCCGCTGCAATGCTGCTATGCCCACTCGCTTTCGCCGGACCGGCGGCCGCGCAGCCCAAAGTAAACCTTGAACAGACCGTCGCCGATTCGCTCACGGCGCTGCCCAAGGAGGAACTCGCCGTCTCCGGCGGCTTCTACGTGCCGGCCTATTCCAGCGTGGCAATGAGCCAGGGCAAGCTGCGGGTCGATTTTTCGGTCACGCTGAGCGTCCACAACGCTTCTGAGACCCAACCGCTGGTGGTTCGGCGCATCGCCTATTTCGACACCGCGGGCAAGCAGGTCGAGAGCTATCTGAAGGCACCGGTTGCCGTGAAGCCGCTCGCCACCATCTCGATCTTCATTCCGACCGACGATGTGCGCGGCGGGACTGGCGCCAATTTCATCGTCGACTGGGCCGCCACGGGCGAGATCGCCGAGCCGGTGGTCGAGGCCTTGATGGTTGGCGGCGTTGCCAATGCGCACTACGCTTTCATCAGCCAGGGCCGTCCGACCAGGACGGCCGGAAAAAGATAAGGCCGTCCGACCGGGACGGCCGGCAAGAAGTAAGGCAGGCCGGTACCAAGCCGGCCGCTCAACAAAAACAACGAGGAACGCTCCCATGACGTCCAGCTTCGATTTCGCGCCCCTGTTTCCCGCAGGGCTGCCGGCCCCCTCTGCGCGCTGGACGGGCCTCGCCAAATACAGCTTTGTCGGCGGCAACAACGATTCCGAGCAGGTGCCGCTCGACGAGTTGATCGAGGCCGCCAATCAGGCGCTGCAGCGCGAGGGCCGGTCGCTTGCCACCTACGGGCTGGCGCACGGCCCCCAAGGTTACTTGCCGCTGCGCGAATTCCTGGTGACAAAACTGGAGCGCGATGCCGGCATCAGCTGCACGGTCGACGATCTCATGATCGTCTCCGGCTCGCTCCAGGCGCTCGACCTCGTCAACAACACGCTGCTGGCGCGCGGCGATACCGTGATCGTCGAGCAGGAGACGTATCAGGGATCGCTGCAGCGGCTGACGCGGCTGGGCGTCAACACCATCGGCATTCCACTCGACGACGACGGCATGCGCATGGACGCGCTGGCCTCGACGCTGGCCGACCTGAAGAGCCGCGGCATCCGGCCGAAATACATCTACACCATCCCGACCGTGCAGAATCCGACCGGCAGCATCATGCCGGAGACACGCCGTGTCGAATTGCTGCGGCTGTCGGCCGAATATGGCGTGCCCGTCTTCGAGGACGATTGCTATGCCGATCTCGTTTGGTCGGGGCAACGGCCGCCCGCGATCCACGCCTTGAGCAAAAATGGTGGCGTGATCCATATCGGCTCGTTCTCGAAGTCGATCGCACCGGCGCTGCGCGTCGGCTTCATCGTCGCGCCCTGGGATGTGATGTCGCGGATGCTGGCGCTGAAGACGGATGCGGGCTCCGGCGCACTGGAGCAGATGGTGCTCGCGACCTTTTGCCGGCCGCATTTCGCAAGCCATGTGCCAGCCCTGACGAAAACACTGCGCACCAAGCTCGACACGCTGATGGAGGCCCTCAACGAGCAGTTCGGGACCGCGGCCGAATTCGAGGAGCCCAAGGGCGGCATCTTCCTCTGGGTGAAGCTGCCCGACCAGGTCGATACGCTGAAGCTCTATCAGGCTGCGCTCGCCGCCGGTGTCTCGATCAATCCCGGACCGGAATGGTCGACGAACAAAGGCCAGTCAGGCTCGCGCCTGCGGCTGTGCTTTGCGAGCCCTTCGCATCAGCAGATCCGCGAAGGCGTCGCCGTGCTGGCCGAGGTCTGCCGCAAGGAGTTCGGCGTGCCGGCCCGCAGCGCCAATGTGGAGAAGCGCGCTTGAAGTTCGGTTAGGCCGCCTGGGGTTGGCTGCCGTGGATTGCGGAGGCCAGCCGCAGCAACAGGACGATCGAGACGTTGCCCTTGCCGGCCTCGATCTGGGCGATGTAGCGCTCCGAAATCCCGGAGCGGCGGGCCAGCTCCCGGCGCGACAGTTCGCAACGCGCGCGCGAGGACCGCAGGCGCTCGCCCAGCTCGGCCAGAAACGCGCTCTCGGAATAAGGCGGCACGGCACAGCTCCCCGGCAGCACCTCGCCCGCGAAATCCATGACTTGATTCAGCATTGCTCTCACCAATTTCGCCTTCGGGAGCGCCATCCTACGCCCGAAACAGGCGGCCTCATTGACGCGGATCAAATTCGCGCGCGAATGGCCGCCGCCGTGGATGATCGCGCGCGGGATGCTACACTTTGGAATTGTTCGAGGCGGGGCTTTTCAAGACATGACGCGTTGTTTGAGCCGCTGGATGACGGCGGCGGTGCTGTGGATTGCGTTGACGTCCCTGGCGCGGGCCGAGACGCTCGCGGCGACCGTCGAGCAATGGGGTTTGCTCGGCTCGTGGGCGGTCGATTGCGCGGTTCGGCCCGACCGCGACAAGGGCGCATTGCTGACTTACGAAATCCGGAAGGACGGCCGGGTGATCTACCGGCGCAATTTCGGCGAGGCTAAGGACGAGAATGAGGTGGTGTCCGCCACGGTCAACGCCGAAGGCCTGCTCAATGTGATGGTGTACTTCCCGTCGCTGCAGCAGACGCGCGAGTTCGGCCTGCTGCTCTCAGAGCAAGGGAGCCTGCGCGCCATGTACAATCGCAGCGAGCGCGGCGAGTACACGATCAGGGACGGCAAATACGTCAAGACCGGCGCGCCGACACCTCCGCAGCAACGCTGCGATTAGCGATCGTTCTGATCCTGAATATCCATTCAGAATTCTCTTCTCCCTTCCTCCGGAACGTTCGCGCGTATGCGCCGTTCTCAATTGCATTACGTTGGAGGAGGACATCATGAAGAAGCTCGGTTATGTCGTTGCCGCTCTGGGTGCGCTCGCAGTTGCGGCGCCGACGCTGGCAAGTGCTGAGACTGTGGTGATCAAGCACGGTCATCACGGCCCGTACGGCGCCCGCGCCGAATTCCGCGAGCACCGCGACAATGGCTGGCATCGCGGCTGGCACCATCACGACCGCGTCGTTGTGGTCAAGCGCGGTCATCGTCATATGGACTACTAATGCGCAACGCAACATGGAGATGGCCCCTCGCGGGGCCATTGCTCTGCGTTCTTTCTTCGCCTAGTCCCAAGCCGGTGCAAAGCCCGGATTGACGCAACGCCTGTCTCTCGGCAGCGCTGCGATCTTCTTGCGGTCGGCATCATCCAACTTGATCTTCAGCGCGTCCAGATTGGCTTGCTGGCTCTCGCGACGTGATGCTTTCGGGATCGCGGCGACACCATCCTGGTCGAGCAGCCATTTCAGCGCCACTTGCGCGGCACTCGCGTTGTGCTTCGCGCCGATCTCGGCGAGCACCGGATCCGAGGCAATACGCCCCTGGGCGAGCGGGCAATAGGCGACAAGCGGGATCGATTTTGCGTTGAGATAGGCCAGCACCTTCGATTGATCCAGCATCGCGTGATATTCGATCTGATTGCAGGCGATCGGTGCCTTGACGTCCTCGACTGCGATCTTGAGCAACACCGTGGTAAAATTGGCAACGCCGATCGCCCGCGTGCGCCCCTCTTCCTTCAGCTTCATCAGGGTCTCGAACACCGCGCCCCAGTTCGCCGACTTCGACGGCCAGTGCACGAGGTAGAGATCGACGTGGTCGAGCCTCAGCTTCTCCAGACTGGCATCGAAGGCGCGGCGGATCGCGTCCGGCGCAAGATTTTCGTGCCAGACCTTTGTCGTGACGTGCAGCTCACCACGCGGAACGGAAGCGGCCGTGAGCGCAGCGCCGATGGCCTCCTCGTTGGCATACATTTCGGCGGTATCGATGTGGCGATAACCGATCGACAGCGCGCTCTCGACCGCGGCGCGGCAGGCATCGCCCTGCATGCGGAAGGTGCCGAGGCCGAGCTTGGGCATGCTGATGCCCTGTGTTTTCAGATTGTCCATTGAACAGGCTCCTGAGTATTTCAGCCGCCGAACACGCGGTGGGGCCGCGAGGACAGACTCTTCGGTGATGGAAAAGAGGTGGCGGGAACGAGCACTATAGCGCGGGAGACGCGAGGCGGCCAATCAAGATCGGGTTAGGTGCTTCCTCATCGTCATGCCCGGGCTTGTCCCGCCTGCGCGGCCGAAGCCGCTTCGGCGCGGCGAAGGCCCGGGCATCCCCGTTCTTCAGAGCGCGGGGAAAGGCGTGGATGGCCGGGTCAAGCCAAGCAGGGCGCGCAGGTTGGCAACGCTAATCGAGAAGTGGCAACGGGCGTGCGATCGGCACGACATCGCGGTTATGGCGTCGACCAAGCGAGCAATTGAAGCGTTCGGGTCGAGCCGGCATTGCCGCAATGCGGCAAAGAAGGCAACTAGTGGGGGATAACGGGCCTATACACGTTTGCGTGCTTGGGTAGCGAAACGTCCCAACTCATACTCTGGCGTTAACAAACCATGGCTTACGCACCCGTTCCATCTGCTGAACAAATAGTCGACCTCTACGGCACGGGAGAGTTAGCCGCGGAGCTTGCCCGCTATCACGAGGACAGCGAAGAGCTGTTTATTCAGCGATGCGTCGAACTACATAACGAGAAGAAAATCAATCTCGTTGAACTTCCCCCGCAACCCGGTTTCAAAAAAATTACCGGCCACGACTTTTTCACAGCTCAACACTTTTACTGTGAAGCCATACCAAAGCTCGATGCCGATGTCGTCGCACTCATGGAGTGCTGCCAATCGCTAATCGAACAGGCAGGCGCGGACGGTGCTGCGGGTCAGCCGAATGAAGCATTTCGGCTATGGTGCCAAAATAATCCCGCGGAAGGCGCGCGAGTGATTAGCAAGGCCCGCGAAGGCGATAACCTAGCGAAACGATTTGTCACATTTGCCCTGCAAGCCTCGGCAAATATGGAGACCGCGGCAGATTTTGTGCAGTCGTATGACGATGAGCGTCGACTGTTCGGGATGGCAGCATTGGGACGTATGCCCATGGCTGACGCATCCAAAGCACACCAAGCGACACAAGTACTGGAGCCTTTTCTGGTTGCGGTAGACGATGACAATCTCCGCGCAAACGCACTGTTCGCCGCGTTTGATGTGCTCAAGAAGTATAATGATGTTGACAAGGCGAGCAACTTTATCGAAGCCGCAACGGATAAGCCGGGGCCCGCAACGTTGCATGCGTTAGCTCAAATCATTTGGCTCCACCACAAGCTGATGACTTCACAGACGATCGAGAAGGCGCTGACTGCGTTACAGGCGATCCAATCTGATCACAAAGGCACGCTTCGAGCGCTTGATATCGGACTGAACCAGTTGCTTGCTGGTGGTAATCGCGCTGCTGTCATAGATTTTCTGACGACAACGCTTCGCAACGACAAAATAACACTAGAAGATTTTCCGACGACGACTGGCGAGCTAAAGCGAAGTGATCGTCGTCGCCTCTACGAAATCATCGTGCGATGGTTCCTCTCTGGCAGTCATGCACTGTGTGACAACGTTGGGAATCTCATAGAGTTTGAGGATAAGAACACGTTTGACGCCAGCATCGTCGTCCCCTCTGAATTGACGGCAGCGCATCAAGCCTTCTTGTGTCGTAAAGCGATTGGCATTCTATTCACGCGCCCTGTAACCTGCTGCTCGATCCTTGTTTCCGTGCTTCGAGGTGGTGATAAAGAGGTCATAGAAGAGGTTGTCGACTTGCTATTCGAGCCCATGCTCGTGAACTATAGCGGCAAAGCACTTGACTACCTCAAGACGATAGCAGTCGAGGACCCAGCTTACGCCAGCGTCCAGACTGCTTTAGATCGTCATCGGGCGTACCTTGCCGGCCTTGAAAAGCCAGGATTAATCAAAGAGCTACACCCTTCCGATTATCAACGCGACGTCGTGCGGCAACGTACATACGATGAAATGCGTGCCGCGCAGAAATCGGCTGAGCAAGAGTCCGTGCTGCTTAGCGTCGTACATCGATCTACCTTGCTTTATGGCAAGCGATCACTCACCTATGTCTTTGACGACGATGGCGGCCGTCGAGCAGTATCGCTCGATCTACATTCTGTCGGCGTGTCATTCGAAATGCCCCGCCAAGACGTGCTCGATCCGGTAGGCCTGGATTTCATGCTCCGCGTTTTTCGCGTGGAGAAGATACAATGAAATTGTTGTTTCGCAGTTACTTGGCTTCTTTGAGGGAGCGCGGCGAGCTAGACGCAATCCTGCCGGACTTGCTCAGCGAGCTTGGATACCACGTTTATTCTAGACCGCAGCGCGGGACCGCGCAGGCAGGGGTAGACATTGCCGCCGTGGGATTAGATGACGACGGTAAGAAGAAGGTCTTTCTATTCTCCGTAAAGCAGGGCGACTTGACTCGGCAGTCGTGGAATGACGGCAGCGCTCAAGCGCTTCGTCCGTCTCTCGATGAGATACTGGATAATTACATTCCAAACAGAATTCCCAAGAGGTACCAGAAGCTCAAAATCGTTATCTGTTTGGTCTTTGGCGGCGACATGCAAGAGCAGGTGCGGGGTACTGTCAACGGATACACAAGGCGAAACTCAAACAAGAAGGTCTCGTTCGATGAATGGAACGGGGACAAGCTAGCCGGCCTTCTACTTCAGGGGGTGCTGCGTGAAGAGATAATGCCCAAAGCCCTTCGATCGCACTTTCAGAAGTCGGTTGCCCTTGTGGACGAGCCAGACATTGCATACCGTCATTTCTCGCGCTTGGTGCGCGAGCTGACCGGCCTAGCCAATAGCGACAAAGCAAAGATAAGGATTGCTCGACAGCTCTACATTGCTACTTGGGTTTTGTTCGTTTGGGCGCGCGACATCGGGAACGTCGAAGCCGCATATCAGGCCAGTGAACTTCTTCTGTTGACCCTTTGGGACTTGGTTCGGCCCTTCATAGGTAAGAAGCGCAGCGCCGCTGGCAAAGCCATAACGTTGGTCCTGCACTACGCAATACAGATGCATCTCGCGATAGCGTCGGAGTTGGTTGAGCGGAAGATATTGCCCCATGTTGGAATACAAGATGGGATCGCAATGGCAGTCCAAGGCCGATCATCCGCCGACATAAACCTCAAGCTGTTTGATACTCTCGGCCGCATCGCCTTGACAGGACTGTGGGTTCATTGGCTTGTCGAACGATACACAGACGAGAACGCACGCGCAGAGGCCAGACTGAAAATAGCTCAATTTACCGAAATGGGCTTTAAACTAATCAATAATAACAGGACGCTTTTTCTTCCCCTGCAAGATCAACACGGGGTTGAAGTGGCGATGTTTTTGCTTTTTGTCACGGCAGTCAACGGTAATCGGCACGATGCCCATGCTTGGCTACGCGAGATGGTCAACCGCCTTTCGTACAGCATCCGAACGCACGGGAAGTATCCCTGTGTTTTTCTTGATTACCGCGCTCTCGTCGCTCACCCGAGGGAAAGGACGGAAGAATATCGTAAAGAAGCAACCGCGGGATCGATCCTGATCCCCATCTTGGAGGCCTTCCTATCAGCATTGGAAAGCAAAGAGGCACTGGAAAAGCTGCTTGATCTGAAGGCGAAAGAACTGGCGCACTGCACACTTCAAGTATGGCTGCCCGACGCTTCCAGCGAGGAAAATCTGTACAACGGAAAGCACGACCACGGTCTTACATTGACTGATTTGCCACTGTCCTCAACAGGTAACGAGCTCGTCAGCTTGATAAAGAATGCGTGCGATCAGACAGAGGGATATGGCTCCCTGTCTGCTATTGTGACTGGGTATTGGCCTATCATCATCACTGCCTGTCGCCACCGCAGAATGCCCATACCGCCGCAGATGCGGATTGATATGGTCTACGATCCGTCGATCGAGACCGAGAATAAAGGATAATTCCGGTTCGCGGTGTTCTCACCTGCGCAAGCACGGCATTTAGACTAGGACAATCCCGTTATTGACAGTTTTGTCCACTTGCTGTGGCTCGCTACCGGGAGTCGACGGTCTCAAGCCCGGCCATCACGAAAGCGAGACTGTCTATCTCTCACGAATGTTGCGCGACCATAGCCGAGCGCGCCTGCGGCTGCGGCACGATATCGACGGACCAGAGATCGCGGTTATCGAGGTCTTTCAAGGTCACCGTCATCACGCCGCTGGTGCCGTCAATGTCGACGCGACCGAAGAACTGCAGGCCGAAGCAGGGCGCGAGGTTCTCGCCCTGGGCTTCGCTGCAGCCATTCCGGTACGTCGGCACGGGGCCAAAGGTGTTGTCGAGCTCGCCGGGGCCCCAGGTGCCGGCATGCAGGGGGCCCGAGACGAACTCCCAGAACGGCTCGAAATCACTGAACTGCGCCTTGTTCGGATCGTAGTAGTGCGCGGCGGTGTAGTGCATGTCGGCAGTGAGCCAGACAATGTTGCGGACACCCGCGCGCTTGATTGAGGCCAGCAGATCGGCGATCTCGTGCTCGCGCCGGTCAGGTGGGCCGTCGCCGAGCGCGACGGCATCGAGGCTGATCAGGCCGATCGGCAGGTCGGCCGCGATCACCTTCCAGGTCGCGCGCGAAGCGGCGAGCTCCCTCTTCAACCACGCGAGCTGCTCGGCGCCAAGAATCCAGCCGCGATGGTCGACGCCCTTGTTCCAGGTCTCGTCGCGATAGCTGCGCATGTCGATCATGAAGACGTCGAGCAGCGGGCCGTAGGCGATCTTGCGATAGACCCGGCCCTGCCGCGCGCCGACATCCCGGATCGGCATGAAATCGAAAAAGGCGCGACGGGCGCGCGCGACCAGGCGCGGCGTGCCGTCGTCCTCGTAGCCGGCGTCGTCATAGCTGCCGGTCGGCGACCAGTCATTGGTGACCTCGTGATCGTCCCACTGCGCGAACATCGGCACCTCGGCGTGAAAGGCGCGGAAGTTCTCGTCGAGATGGTTGTATTTGTAGTTGCCGCGGAATTGCGCCAGAGTGTGCGCGACTTCCGCCTTTTCCTCGGTCACCAGATTGCGCCAGAGATCGCCATCCGGCAGCTTCTGCTCGGACGGGATGGTGCAGTCGGCATAGATATGGTCGCCGGAATGGATGAAGAAGTCCGGACGGTTGTCGAGCATGGTGCGATAGCTGCGATAGCCGCCGCGGGAGATGTCGATGCCCCAGCCCTGTCCCGCGACGTCGCCTGACCACAGGAACGAGATCGACTGGCCTGCGGCCGGCGCGGTGCGGAAATGGCCGACGCGGCTTTCGCCGGCGATGCCGGTGGCGATGTCGTCGAAGCGCACGCGATAGAAGATGTCCTGCCCGGGCGGCAGATCGTCGAGCTGCAGCTTTGCAGTGAAGTCTGCGTCCGGCAGCGCGTCACGCGAAGCTGAGGCAATGATCGTTCTGAAGCTCTCGACGGTCGAGTATTCCACCTGCATCCGCGCGGGCCGGTCGGCGCGCGCCCAGATCACGGCCGAGCCATCCGAGACGTCACCGGACTGGATGCCGCCCGCGATCTGCGGGCGATCGGCGGCACGGCTGATGCGAGGCTTTGCAAGCGAGGCGATGGCGAGAGAGGACGTGGAGCGAACCAGGAACTGCCGCCGGGTCCATGCGCGCGAAGCGCGGAGCGTTGCCATTCAAGAGACTTTCGTCGAATCGCGACGAAAGGTGCCTGCGCTCGTTGACTCCCAGCTTACGGTTTTTTGACTCCACGCCTACGGTTTTGCGACGCGGAGGTGACGGTCTCGGACCGGGTCAGTGCTTCCAGTTGCAGATGCCGCCGGAACGACACGGCCAGGTCTGGATGCGAGTGTCCATCGCCTGCGCGTTCAGCGGATTGCCATGACGATGCGCGAGCTTGGTGCGGGCTGCGCCCCGCGGCTGCGCACTCTTCGTGTGAGCGACCTTCGGCTCGGCGACGTGTACGCGTTCGGCCGCGACCTTCTTCGGCACGTCGATGGGCTCAGCACGAACTCGCGCCTCGTTGCCGCCCTTCGCCTCCAGCGCGACCGGCGCGAATTGCGTCTCGGGCCCGAGCCGCTTCGGCGACAGTACGGCCTTGGAGAGATCGAGACCGAGATATTCGTCAGGCTTGTAGTCGTCAGCGCGTGCGATGCCGCCCCACGCGAGCACGAGGGCAACAGCAACTCCAAAAGGAACGCTTTTCAGGACCACGGACGCCTCCTGAAATTGATGAGTTAAGGAGTAATTTACTCCTATCTAATAGGCGTCGCGCGCATTTCCAGCCGTCAAATACGGCCGTGGTTAAGAAGTTTGGCAGTGTCAGGCGACCTTTCGCGTCGCACCCGTCCCATCCAGGAACCCCATCAGCCGGCTGCGGATGATTTGTTCCGCCTCGGTCATGATACGATCGACGAGTTCCTTGCAGGAGGGGATGTCGTGGATGAGCCCTGCAACCATGCCGCAGCTCCAGGCGCCGGCATCCATCTGCCCGTCCAGCATGATCTTGGGATAGACGCCCGCAACCTGATCATGGATGTCGTCGATGGCCAGCTTGGCGCCCTTCTCGCGCTCGATCTCGAGCAGGCGGTCGACATTGGCGTTCTTCAGGACGCGCTCGGTGTTGCGCAGGGCACGCATGATCAGACGGGTGTCGAGCTCGGTCGCTGCGACCAGCGCGTTCTTCACGTTCTGATGGACAGGTGCTTCCTTGGTCGCGATGAAACGCGTGCCCATGTTCATGCCCGCCGCGCCCAGCGACAGGGCCGCGACGAGGCTGCGCCCATCGGCCATGCCGCCGGAGGCCACGAACGGGATCTTCAATTCCTCCGCCGCGCGCGGCAGCAGGATCATGTTGGGGATGTCATCCTCGCCGGGATGGCCGCCGCACTCAAAGCCGTCGACGCTGACGGCGTCGCAGCCGATCCGCTCGGCCTTCAGCGAATGACGCACCGAGGTGCATTTGTGGATCACCTTGATGCCGGCCGCCTTCAGCGCAGACATGTATGCTTCCGGGCTGCGGCCCGCCGTCTCCACCGCCTTGATGCCGCCCTCGACGATGGCTGCGATGTATTCCGGATAAGGCGGCGCCGCGAAGGTCGGCAGGAAGGTGAGGTTCACGCCGAACGGCTTGTCGGTCATGTCACGGCAATGCGCGATTTCCTTGGCCAACAGCTCCGGTGTCTTCTGCGTGAGACCGGTGATGATGCCGAGCCCGCCGGCATTGGAGACGGCAGCCGCCAGCTCGGCAAAGCCGACGAAATGCATGCCGCCCTGGACGATGGGGTGCTCGATGCCGAACAGTTCGGTGATCGCGGTCTTCACTCAAGTACCTCCCGGAATTTTTGCCTGGTGTCGGATTCAGTCTAGCTGGACTTTTTTCGCGACGGTCACCATTTCTCGCCGAACGGGCGGATCTCCATCTCGAAGGTCCAGGCGCTCTTCGGCTGCTGGTAGAGCTGCCAGTAGGAATCGGCGACAGCCGAAGGCGGCATCAGAAGATCGGGATTGTCGAGCGCATTCGACCCGAGCGCCTCGAGCCGGCGTTGCCGCACCCATTCAGTGTCGACGCCGGAATCGATGATGAGATGGGCGACGTGGATGTTCTTCGGCCCGAGCTCGCGCGCCATCGCCTGCGCCACCGCACGCAGCCCGAACTTGGCGCTGGCAAAGGCCGCAAAGCCGCTGCCGCCGCGCAAGGACGCCGTCGCGCCGGTGAAGAAGATCTTGCCGCCACCGCGCAGCAGCATCAGCCTCGCCGCCTCGCGTCCTGCGAGGAAGCCGGAATAGCAGGCCATCTCCCAGACCTTGCGAAACACGCGCTCGGTGGTGTCGAGGATCGGGAAATTGACGTTGGCGCCGACGTTGAAGATGCAGACCTCCAGTGGCGCATGCTTGTCGGCATCGTTGAGGAAGGAGACGATCTCCTCCTCCTTCCGCGCGTCGAGCGAGCGGGCGTGGATCTCGCCGCCCGCGGCTTCGATGTCCTTCACCAGCGGCGCGAGCTTGTCGCCGTTGCGGCGGCCCGCATAGATCGAAAAGCCTTCGGCGGCGAATTTCCTGGCAATCTCGGAGCCGATGAAATCGCCAGCCCCGATCACGGCGGCGGTCGCGTTTCGTTTGGGCAAGGTCGCCTCCTCAGGTGAGAGCATGTGATTGGGCCTGAGGCTATAGTTCTAAAATAGAACTGTCAAATTGAGGGAACGAATGCTAGGCTGCGCTACAAATTGCACTGATCATTCAAGTCAGTTCCTTTTTCTGACGGACTAAGCCTGAGCCGGAGACCAAACCATGAAGTGGGACACGCTGGACGAGGAGCCCTGCTCGCTCTCCCGCACCGTCGCCGTCGTAGGCGACCGCTGGACGCTCTTGATCCTGCGCGAATGTTTTCTGCGCGTGCGCCGCTTCGAGGCGTTTCAGTCCTCGCTCCAGATCACGCGACATCTGCTCTCGGAGCGTCTGAAGAAGCTGGTCCGCTTCGGCATCCTGCGCCGCGTCCCCTATTCCGAGGCGCCGAAGCGCTACGAATACATTCTCACGCAAAAGGGGCTCGACCTCTATCCGATCATCATGGCGATGGTGCATTGGGGCGATACCCACATGGGCGACGAGCGCGGCCGCCCGCTGCTGCACGAGCACAAGAATTGCGGCAAGCTGTTCGATCCGGTGATGGTGTGCTCGGAATGCGGCGAGCCCCTGCATCCGAAGCAGGTGCATGTGCATGTAGGCCCGGGACGGCCCAAGGCGATAGCTGCGGGGTAAGCGACGAAGGCTGCGCCCTCAATGCCCCCGCGCCGGCGCGTGCAAGTCGACTGGCCGCAGCACGGCAGCGATCGGGATCAACAGCATGGCGACGATCGCAAGCGTCCAGAACACGTCGATATAGGCGAGGAAGGTGACCTGCTGCTGCAACGTTTGGCCGACCCAGGCCGTTGCCTGGGAAGCCGCGTCCGTCGCGTTGGAGCCCTGGGCCTCAAAGAAGCGCGTCATCGCGTCGATGCTCTGCTGGTAGCCGAGATCGGACGGCGCGACATGCTCGATCAGCCGGCTCTGATGGAATTGCTGGCGTTGTGCCAACATCGTCTGCGACAGCGCCACCCCCATCGAGCCGCCGATATTGCGTCCGACATTGATCAGGGCGGAGGCTTGGTTGGTTTGCTCGGGCGGCACGCCGTCATAGGACGCCGTCGTCACCGGCAGAAACAGGAAGGGAAGACCGATCGCGAGATAGATGCGCGAGAGCGCGGCGTAGCCATAGGAAATGTCTCCGGTCAGGCCGGTCAGATGCCACATGGAAAGTCCAGCGACCGCGGCGCCGAACATGATGAGGTATTTCGGTTGCACGATCCCGACCAACTGTCCCACGACCGGCATCAACATCATTGTCGCGATGCCGCCGGGCGATAGCGCGAGGCCGGCGAGCATTGCGGTGTAGCCGAGCTCTGTCTGCAACAACTGCGGCAACAACTGAGTTGTCGCGATCAGCACCGCAAAGGTGCCGAGCATCACCAGAAAGCATGAGCCGAATTGGCGCTTGCCGAGCAGGCGGATATCGACGATGGGATCATCGCGCGACAATTCCCACGGGATCAACGCGAGCAGGCAGAAGGCAGCCAGCAACGCAAAGCACAGGATCATATTGGACCCGAACCAGTCGTTGCGCTGGCCTTCATCGAGCACGAATTCGAGCGAGCCGAGCCCGACCGCAATCAGGATGAACCCGACATAGTCGACACGAAGGCCCCTGCTGAGCAGCTTTTCCCTTTCCTCTTCGGCACCTGACGGCTCCTTCACCAGGGTGCCGACGAGAAGCAGCGAGAGCAGTCCCATCGGCACGTTGATCAGGAACACCCAGTGCCAGGAATAGGTATCGGTGATCCAGCCGCCCAGCGTCGGGCCGATCACCGGGGCGACCACCACGGCCACACCGTAGATGGCGAACGCTTGACCCCGCTTCTGCGGCGGAAAGGAGTCCGCCAAAATCGCCTGCTCGCTGGTCGCCATGCCACCACCGCCGAGACCTTGCAGGATGCGGAACAGCACCAACGATTGCAAACTCCAGGCAAGACCGCACAACAGCGAAGCGAGCGAGAAGGTCGCCACGCACATCATGTAGAAGCGCTTGCGGCCGAGCACGGTCGACAGCCAGCCCGAGATCGACAGCACGACGGCATTGGCGACGAGATAGCTCGTGATGACATAAGTGCTCTCGTCGATGCCGACGGCGAGCCCGCCGGCGATGTGGCGCAGCGCGACATTGGCGATGGTGGTGTCGAGTACCTCCATGAAGGTCGCGATCGAGACCACGAAGGCGATGAGGTAGGGATTATGCCCGCCGGCTGCCGAACGCTCCGGCGACCAGCCTCCGGCAGATGCGCCGCCTTGCGCGACGTCCGTCATCGCACTTTGGTCCAGGGCACGACCGACATCCCGGGACCAACAGGCAGATCAGCCGGCCAATTGTCGACCACGATCTTCACCGGCACGCGCTGCACCACCTTGACGTAGTTGCCAGTGGCATTCTCCGCCGGCAGCAGGCTGAAGGCGGTGCCGGAGCCCGGCTGCACGGAATCGACGTGGCCGGTCAGCTTGCGTCCGGGATAAGCATCGATGCGAATCTCGACCGGCTGGCCCGGCCGCATATCGTTCAGTTGCGTTTCCTTGTAGTTGGCGACGATCCAGACATCGTCGGGTACGAACATCATCAGGCTCTGCCCCGCGGTCACGAACGTGCCCTTGGCACCCGAGAGCTTGACGACGCGGCCCGACTGCGCAGCAACGACGCTGGTGTATTGCAGGTTCAGCCTGGCCTGATCGAGTTGCGCCTGCGACTGCTCCAGTTGCGCCTTGGCACCCTCGAGCTGGGCCTGCAGCGTCTTGATGCCGACCTGCGCGGCTATCACCGCGGTCTTGGCGCGCTCGGTGTTGGCCTGCTGGGCCTGAAGATCGGAGCGGGTCTGCTGCTGGCGCTGCACAGTGCCGGCGCCCTTCTCGACAAGATCTTCCGCGCGATTGAACTCTTCCTGCGAGAATTGGAGTTGCGCCTGTGCCTGATCGAGCTGCGCCTGCGCCTGCTTGATCTGCTCCTGCTGGGAGACGATCTGCGCCTCGACATTTGCGATGTTGGCCTTGGAGACCTCGACCTGCGCCGCGGCCTGATCGACGGCGATGCGATAGTCGCGCTCGTCGATCTTGGCGAGGAGATCACCGGCGTTGACATGCTGGTTATCCGTGACCGGGACATCAGTCACGTAGCCGCCGACTTTCGAGGCCACGGAAAAGCTGCGCGCCGCGACGAAGGCGTCGTCGGTGGATTCATAGTGGCGGACCTCGAGCCAATAGAGCAGACCGCCGACCAGCGCTGCGATCAGCACGACGACGCCGACGGTCGCGAGCAGCCAGTGCTCGGCGAGCCGCTCGCGCAGCGACGGCGCCGGCTTCTTCGATTGGTCCTTGGCTTCGCCGGTCTGATCAGGAGAAGTCTTTGGAGCTTCCTTCGCCCTCTGCGGTTGCTCCGCAGACGGCTCACGCTCCCGTGTCTGAGCATCCACAGTGAATACCTTTCTCGGCACGAAATCGGCAGCAGAGCCGGCACCGGTGCCGCGAGCCCAACCGCGTCGCCAAAGCATGGTTCCGGATTCTGGAGAGCACCGCTGCTATTCGTGATTGCATTGCCCAAAAACGAAGCGCGGCACTTGACGTGCCGCGCTCGTCTCAATCGACGCACCTAGTGCGTCTTGGTCTCGTGCCACTTCTCCAGGTCAGGTTTTTTGTCGCCGGACTTCTGCTCCTTCTCCGGATTGCCCTTCCAGGGCTTGTCCGTCTGGGCGTGCGATCCCCAGTCATTCTGGTGCCGGGGATCGTCGTTAGGCTTTTCCCGGCTCATCGGATCTCCCTCAGTCTCTGTCCGCGAAGCGGCTAGGCGAAGGGAACACCGTAATAGGCGTTGATGCTGCGCGTGGCGGCGTCATCACCCCAGTTCCAATCGCTGCGCTCGCCGTATTTCGGCGCGCCTTCGAGCGCCTTGGCGGTGATCCCGGTGACATAGCCACCGAGCTCGGTGTCGTATTTCAGCGACTGCCAGGGCAAGGGATAGTGATCGTTGCCGAGCCCCAAAAATCCGCCGAAGCCAAGCACGGCGTAAGATACCTTGCCGCTGACCTTGTCGATCATCACGCGTTCGATCGAACCAATTCGGCTGCGATCGGAACCGTAGACCGATGTTCCCTCCACCTTGTCGCTGCCGATCAGCCGGCCGATCTCGCTGCGGTCCAGTTCGCGCTGATTCAACATCTCAATTCTCCACTCAGCCAGTGTCTGCATCAACTTTCGTGAAGGGGTGATCGTTCCAGAAGGCACCTGCGTCCAAACAGGAACATCGCCGGGAACGCGCTGTTCTTGATTTTCAGCGCAAGGAAACCGGGAGCCGCAATGACCCAGACCGTCTCCGACTTCATCGTCCAGCGTCTGCATCAGTGGGGTGTACGCCATATCTTCGGTTATCCAGGCGACGGCATCAACGGCGTGTTCGGCGCGATGAACCGGGCGGAAGCCAAGATCGGTTTCGTGCAGGCCAGGCACGAGGAGATGGCGGCGTTCATGGCAAGCGGTTATGCGAAGTTTTCCGGCGAGCTTGGCGTCTGTATCGCAACATCCGGGCCCGGCGCCTCACATCTGATCACCGGCCTCTATGATGCGCTGCTGGATCACCAGCCTGTGCTGGCGATCGTCGGCCAGCAGGCGCGAAACGCGCTCGGCGGCAGCTATCAGCAGGAACTCGATCTCGTCTCGATGTTCAAGGACGTCGCGGGCGCGTATGTCGCGCAGGCGTCCTCTCCCGCTCAAGTGAGACACCTGATCGATCGCGCGGTGCGCATCGCACTCGCACGCCGTGCTCCCACCGCGATCATCCTGCCCAACGACCTCCAGGAAGAGCCCTACGAAGGACCACCTCGCGCGCACGGCACCCTGCATTCCGGTGTCGGCTACAGTGCGCCACGCGTGATGCCGCGCGAGACCGAGCTCGATCATGCCGCGGAGGTGCTCAACGCCGGCAAGAAGGTCGCGATGCTCATCGGCGCCGGCGCGCTGCAGGCCACGGACGAAGTGATCAGCGTTGCCGATCGCCTGTCGGCCGGCTGCGCCAAGGCGCTGCTCGGCAAGGCGGCACTCCCGGACGATCTGCCATGGGTAACGGGCTCGATCGGCCTGCTCGGCACCGAGCCCAGCTACAACATGATGATGGAATGCGACACGCTGCTGATGATCGGCTCTGCGTTCCCTTACGCAGAATTCCTTCCGAAGGAAGGCGCCGCGCGCGGCGTGCAGATCGACATTGATGCCAGCATGACGTCGATCCGCTTCCCCATGGAGGTCAGCCTCGTCGGTGATGCCGCGGAGACATTGCGCAGTCTGCTGCCGCGGCTCGCGCCCAAGCGCGACAGCGCCTGGCGCAAGGGCATCGAGAACAACGTCGCCAAATGGTGGAAGACGCTGGACGACCGTGCGCATCAGCCCGCCGCGCCCATCAATCCGCAGCTCGTCGCCTGGGAATTGTCGCCGCGCCTGCCCGAGCGCGCCATCATCACCAGCGATTCCGGCTCCTGCGCCAACTGGTTTGCGCGCGATCTCAAGATCCGGCGCGGCATGACGGCCTCGCTCTCCGGCGGCCTCGCCTCGATGGGCGCGGCGGTCCCTTACGCGCTCGCCGCGAAATACGCCCATCCGGACCGGCCGGTGATCGCGCTGGTCGGCGACGGCGCCATGCAGATGAACAACATGGCCGAGCTGATCACTGCCGCGAAATACTGGCGATCCTGGCGCGATCCGCGCTTTGTCGTCTGCGTCTTCAACAACGAAGATCTCAACCAGGTTACCTGGGAGCAGCGCATCATCAATGGCGATCCCAAATTCGAGGCCTCGCAGCGCATCCCCGACGTGCCCTATTCGCGTTTCGCCGAGATGATCGGCCTCGCCGGCATCTTCGTCGATAGCCCGCAATTGCTCGGCTCGGCCTGGCAGCAGGCGCTGGCAAGCGAGATGCCTGTCGTGCTGGAGGTGAAGACCGATCCCGAAGTGCCGCCATTGCCGCCGCACATCACCTTGCAGCAGGCGAAGAACTTTTCGCTCGCTTTGATGAAGGGCGATCCTGACGAGTCCGGGGCGATCAAGGGAGCGGCCCGGCAAGTGCTGGAAAAGGTCTTGCCCGGAAACGAATGAGGTGAACCATGAGCGATTTTCGTGACATTCAGCATGGCGTCAACGACCCCATCGACGGCGTCGACGTGAAGCGCCAGATCAACACCAACCAAACGCAGCATGAGCGGGCGCAGCGCCATGCCGATGTGCGCGCCGAGCCATCGGCCTCGCCGTCCGAGCCATTCCTGCCGGAACGGCTGCGGCGGAGGCCGACCGATCCGATCAATCCCCGCACCGGCCGCAATCCAACGGATTAGGAACCTTGGTTCTGAGGCCGTGTTGGTCGCCGCAAAGACCCGCGCGGCAAAGGCCGTGTGGCCAATCAGAGGGACCCGACCATGAAACGTACAGTCATCGCCATCGCCTGCGTGCTTCTCGCAGGCCCAGCGCTTGCCCAGTCGCTCGGTGAGAAAACCGGCGTCAACTCGGCGCTCGGCGTCGCACCGACCACTGCCGATTTCGTCAAGGAAGTCGCCGTCAGCGACATGTTCGAGATCGAGTCGAGCAAGCTCGCCGAGCAGAAGGGCAACGCGCAGGAGAAGAGCTTCGCGCAGCAGATGATGACCGACCACACCAAGACCAGCAGCGAGCTGAAGGCCCTCGTCGGCGACGGCAAGGTGCAGGCCACGCTGCCGACGGCGCTCGACAGCTCGCACCAGAGCAAGCTCGACAAGCTCAAGAATGCCTCCGGCAAGGACTTCAGCTCGGACTTCAACTCCTATCAGGTCAGCGCGCACGAGGACGCGATCTCGCTATTCGATCGCTATGCCAAGGGCGGCGACAATGCCGCGCTGAAGGATTGGGCCGACAAGACGCTGCCGGCGCTCAGGCATCACCTCGATATGGCCAAGGAACTCGGCAGGGCGCCGAGCGTCGGACAGTCAAAGCAAGACCTCGGTTAGCAACGACGCTCTCCTCCGCTGGTTGAGACCGCAAAGTGGCGGCGGCCTCGACATCATCGTCAACAACGCCGCCCGTCAGCAGGCGCGCGCCTCCATCCTCGACGTCTCGTCGGAGGATTTCGACGCGACCATGAAGACCAACATCTGCGCGCCGTTCTGGATCATCAAGGCGGCGCTGCCGCATCTCAAGCCGGGATCCTGTATCGTCGGCACGACGTCCGAGCAGGCTTACGATCCCTCACCCGAGGCTGCGACGATGAATTGCGTGAAGTCGCCCACAAAAGCAGCTCGCTTCCAATGGGAAGCTATGGCTCCGCGGGCGGATCGGGACAGCCGTAACGCAGGAACCATCATCGACGCCCGGGCTTTACAAAACTGTCATGAAGTCGCTTCGCCAGCCTTGGACCGATGACGCTCGTAACAGTCAAACCCACACGGATCGATATCGCGATCGCGAACGAGATCGCGGATCACACCAACCCGGAGCTCGAGGAGACTGCTGAAGCCCTGACCTGGGGCGCGGACGAGCATGTGCTGCTCGCCCTCGCCGCTGCGGGTTGGCTATATGCACGGAATCGACCTGGCGAAGAGCGCCGTGCGGCCAACCACATCCTCGCGGTGTCGCTGGTGACGGCGATACTGCCCCACATCCTCAAATCTGCGTTCAATCAAATCAGGCCGGACCGGCTGACGGTACGAGGGCATCGCCGCGGCATCCCATTCTCGGGAAGGGCGCGCGATGCCTTTCCGTCCGGCCACGCCGTGCACATGGGCGCGCTGGCATCCGCGGCCGGCCTGCTGCCCCCGGCCCGGCGACGTCTCGTGCGCACCATCGCGACAGCCCTGTCGTTGACACGCATCGCGCTGCTCGCGCATTGGGCCAGCGATGTGGTCGCGGGCTTCACCTTGGGCATCGTCATCGAGCGGATGCTGAGGCCATGGACGCTCGCAAAGCGGAGCGGAGAGCCCGCGGATCGGCGGGCACATCATGACTGAGTACGTCCTCCGCTTCATCGCCGGCGGCGTGATCGTGTCCGCCTTCGCAATCCTCGGCGACATGTTGCGGCCCAAGAGTTTCGGTGGCCTCCTGGGCGCAGCGCCGTCGGTGGCGCTGGCGACGCTGGGCATCGCTGTCGTCCAACACGGTCCGAAATATGCCGCGGCCGGAAGCTGGAGCATGATCTACGGTGCGGCAGCCCTCGGCTGCTACAGCCTTGCCGTCTGCCAACTCCTGATAAGATTTCGATTCTCGGCGCTACCTGCCACCATCATCGCTTCCGTTGTGTGGCTTGCGGTTGCCTTTGGCCTGCTCGCGAGTTTCGGAGGCGCCGTGTGATGCTGGTCAAGCTGTCATCGTCGGCTTTGAGACAAACGCGCTGGTACGAATACGGCGTTCGCTTCCTGCTCGGCGGATTGGCGACGGTTTTCGCGGGCGTCGTGAGCGCACGCTTTGGCGTCGCCATCGGTGGGCTCTTCCTCGCCCTCCCTGCCATCTTCTGCGCCAGCGCGACACTGATCGAAAGCCATGAACGCCGGACCAAGGAGAAGGCGGGTCTCAGCGGACGGAAACGCGGGCAGCAGGCTGCAGCTCTCGATGCCGCGGGTGCCGGTCTGGGGAGCTTGGGTCTTGCTGCGTTCGCCGCCACGTTCTACGCCCTGGTCGCGGCCAGCGTGATTGGGACATTCGCAGCCGCCCTCCTGGCATGGGCTGCCGTCTCGGTGTCAGCGTGGTGGTTGAGGCGGAAGCTTCGCGTCACCGCCCACGTTACGCGGACTGAACGCAAGGGGTGATCAGCGAGAAGCCGCAGCATCTTCCCGTATCATCAGGAAATCATACATCTCGGCTGCAGTCTGCAGCTGATCGATCCGCGCCACGAGGGTGTCGCGCTGGTGACCATCCGGCACGCGCGACACCTCCTGCTCGAGCCGCAGCCTCTGCGCGTCGAGACGTTCCTCGAATGTGTGGGGTTCAGACCGTCTTCGCATCATCCATCCTCGGTGGTTGCAGACCCGGGCTGTTGGCCCAGCGTTCGACCTGATCGATGACTTTCTGGTGGCTCGGACGCACCGACGACTTTGGTGCTTCGGGCTCTTCAGAAAGCTTGCGGGGTAATCTGACTTCGTCCGTCATGACCCATCTCCCTCTTCAGTAAAATGCGCTTCGACGAAAGTCGTTTCAACTATTAACACATTGATTTTGCTATATTTTCTTACTAATTTGGGGATTTTGTCGACTCTTATGGAACTCGCTCCAAATTCGGTCGTTGAGCAAATTACTCAAACTACTCAAATTATGTGATCGACCATGAATGACCTTCGCGCCGAGCGCCTTCAGGTCATGCTCTCGCCGGAAGAGCTGGCCGCCGTTGATGACTTCCGGTTCAAACATCGCATGCCGACGCGCGCCGCAACGGTTCGCGAACTTCTCAAGTTCGGACTGGCCGCCGCGGATGTTGATGCAGTAGCTGGCGTGAAGTCGAGCAGCTTCGGCGTGTTCGGCCGCGGGCCCGACGGGCACACGCAGGGCGAGAGCGGGAACGAAGACTGATCACAGGCCTCGCAAAGCAAACGACCCCGGCACAGTGGGGTGCCAGGGTCGTCCTTGGAGATTGCTTCCGGAGCACCGGGGGCATGTCAACCGGAAGCAACCTGTCGACTCCTCGTATGAGGATTCGTTCCTCGCGTCGTTAACCGCTCGGCGCAGCGCCTGAATCGTCCGGCGTCATGCCGGAGCCCGGCGTCTTGCTGTCGTCATTAAGCTTGGGGTCACGCGTCGCCTCACGCGACGGCAAACCTTTCTGGTCCGTCTTGTGTACGGTCTGCGCACGCTGCTTGTCGCGCGGCTGATCCTCCGCGCGCCTGTCCTTGACGATGCCGTGGTCGGAATGTGCCATGATGTCCTCTCGCCTGTTCCGATGCCTCGAAGCGCTTACGCTCCGGTGCGTCGAATGTTCCGGAACGCGCGAGAGGTGTGCGACGCTAGCTATGCGTCGCGTGCACCGCGACTGATGCGTTTTCCTGATGCACCTGCCGGACCGTCATCACCGTCGCGAACGCGACCGATACGCCAAAGGCGAGAATGAGCGAGAGAAGTGCCAGACGTGGAGCCATCGCAAAACCTCCTTCTGGAATTGAAAAATCAACGCGATCGACTATTCCCGGATGATTGTTGATTCGTGCCGCTCATTCCGTGAGCGGCCTCACAGGCAGATTCACGGAAAAGAGAGCGGTCAGGCACGCTGGCTTTGCAGGGCGCTGACCTTAACGGGCGGCACTTCGCCATCCAGCCAGTCCTGCTCTTTCGCCAAGGCCGTCCAGGCATCCGCCATGCGCGAATAGCGATTATAAGCGGGTTGTCCTTCCGAGCGCTCGGCCAATTGCAGGCAGTTCTCGGCATTGTCCCTGAAGATGTCAGACTGTCTCATGAAGGAAACGTGGGTACGGAACCCCCGACCCGCAACCGGCCCTTACAGGACCGTAACCTCCGCCGGAACCTTGCACGTTACAGGTCATTGGAGATTCATGCGCATATTTGTCGCAATCATCCTGGCCTTCATCGGCACCGCGGCGCCTGCCGACAGCACCGGCGAGCAAATGCGCGGCGACCGCGCGCCTGACGCGACGGACGTCATCAGCGGCCTCTACGCCTTCAGCCGCTTCCAGCAGGGCCTCTTGGAGAGCACCGACCTGAAGGGCAATGCGGAAGTGAAAAACCTCGCCGCCTGGCGGGCTGAAGAAGCGGCCAAACGCGACAAGGCGCTGAAGGGGATTCAGGATACAATCGGTACTGAGCCGCGGGTGAACAAGACAGCATCAATAGTCCCCACCCTCGCCAAGCCCGATGATACTGAGGGGCCGGCTTATGTCAGAAGTTTTTATGCGGCGCAGATTCCCGAATATGAATCCGCTATCACGCTCCTCGAACGTTATTTGAAAGCCCCCGACAATACAGCCCTTGCAGCGTTCGCCCGCGAGCAGCTCCCGACACTCCGTTCCCAGGTGGAGGACGCCGAGCGCACCTTGGCCGACAAATAACAGCCCTACTTCTTGTCCTCGGGATGATGCTGTTGGTCCATCGGACGCACAGTGCGATCGCTGTCGGGCATCTGGTCCCGCCCGGCATCGCCATTGGCATCCTTGCCGCCCGAGGTCGAAGTTCCGCTGCCGCTGGGGTTTGACTTGGGGGCGATCCCCGTGGTCTGCGAACCCGCCTGCGGTGTTGCGGAGCTGGCGGCGGGATCGCCGGTCACGGCCCCGCGCCCGCTTGGCGCACCGGCCTGCGCCACCGCCGATCCGGTGGCAAATAATGCGGCGATAAAGACGGCCAATCCGGCTCTCATATGCGCTCTCCATGGGCTCACACGCTAACCTCGAGGCCTGTCCGGCGTTCCTACGTCGATAGCCGGGGGGTTTCTAAATCGGAACACCCCACCTTGCTAAGGGGTGCGAATTTTTGGGGAGTCGGGTGGAACTCTCGACAATTTTCGCCGTTGTCGCGTTTGGGCTGAGCAAGGCAGGTTCCAATTCCTCGCGCCGCAACGTTGGCGCTTGATTTCGAATTTGGCTGACGCTCTAGTTTGGCTAGTCGCGTCACGCCAAGGATTCGGCCGACGCCCGCGGGGGAATTAGTATGAGCGACCTCGATTCCGGAACGGCATCACGCTCCGGTCGTCGCGTCCCAAAACCAAAACCCAACGGCACGTCAGAGCCGGATTCCCGGCCGGAATTGCTGCTCGCGCTCCAGGCCATGCGCAGCGGCGATTTTTCGGTGCGGATGAGCGGCGACTATCTCGGTATCGACGGCAAGATTGCCGATACTTTTAACGAAATCATCGCCGCCAACCAGCGCATGGCGCAGCAGCTCGAGCTGGTCGGCCAGGTGGTGGGACGCGAAGGCAAGACTCGCCAGCGCGTGAAGTTCGGCCTCGCCTCCGGCTCCTGGGCCGACATGGAAGGCTCCGTCAACACGCTGATCGACGATTTGCTATGGCCGACGCGCGAGGTGACCCGCGCGGTCGCAGCCGTGGCGCAAGGCGACCTGATCCAGACCGTCAAGCTCGACGTCGAGGGCCGCCCGCTCCGCGGCGAATTCCTGCAATCGGCGACCATCGTCAACACGATGATCAAGCAGCTTGGCGTGTTCACCTCCGAGGTGACGCGCGTGGCGCGCGAGGTCGGCACCGAGGGCAAGCTCGGCGGCCAGGCCCAGGTGCCTGAGGTGACCGGCGTCTGGAAGGATCTGACCGAGAGCGTCAACTCGATGGCGAACAACCTGACCAACCAGGTTCGCAACATTGCCGAGGTGACGATCGCGGTCGCCAACGGCGACTTGTCCAAGAAGATCACCGTCGACGTCCGCGGCGAGATCCTTCAGCTCAAGGAAGCCATCAACACGATGGTGGACCAGCTGCGCTCCTTTGCCTCCGAAGTGACACGCGTGGCGCGCGAAGTCGGCACCGACGGCAAGCTCGGCGGTCAGGCCATCGTGCCCGGCGTGGCCGGCACCTGGAAGGACCTCACCGACTCCGTGAACGCGATGTGCGGTAACCTGACCGCACAGGTTCGTAACATCGCCAACGTGACGACCGCCGTGGCACGCGGCGACTTATCCCGTAAGATCACCGTGGACGTGCGCGGCGAGATCCTGGAGCTGAAGGACACCATCAACACGATGGTTGACCAGCTCAACTCCTTCGCCTCCGAAGTGACGCGCGTCGCGCGCGAAGTTGGCACCGAAGGCAAGCTCGGCGGCCAGGCGCAGGTGCCCGGCGTGGCCGGCACCTGGAAGGATCTCACCGACAACGTCAACTTCATGGCATCGAACCTGACCGCGCAGGTCCGCAACATTGCCGACGTTGCGACCGCCATCGCCGGCGGCGACCTGTCGAAGAAGATCACCGTGAACGTCTCGGGCGAGATCCTTCAGCTGAAGGAAACGCTCAACACCTGCGTGGACCAGCTCAACGCCTTTGCCGGCGAGGTCACGCGCGTCGCACGCGAGGTCGGCACCGAAGGACGGCTCGGCGGTCAGGCCAACGTGCTCGGCGTCGCCGGCACCTGGAAGGACCTGACCGAGAGCGTCAACTCGATGGCGTCGAACCTGACCGCACAGGTTCGTAACATCGCCGAGGTGACGACGGCGGTCGCTGGCGGCGACTTGTCGAAGAAGATCACCGTGGACGTGCGCGGCGAAATCCTCGAGCTGAAGGACACCATCAACACCATGGTGGACCAGCTCAACGCCTTCGCCGGCGAAGTCACCCGCGTCGCGCGCGAGGTCGGCACCGAAGGCAAGCTCGGCGGCCAGGCCGTCGTGCGCGGCGTCGGCGGCACGTGGAAGGACTTGACCGACTCCGTCAACTCGATGGCGTCGAACCTCACCGGTCAGGTCCGCAACATCGCCGAAGTCGCGACCGCGGTCGCCAAGGGCGACTTGTCGAAGAAGATCACGGTGAATGTGTCTGGCGAAATCCTTCAGCTGAAGGAAACGCTCAACACCATGGTGGACCAGCTCAACGCCTTCGCCGGCGAAGTCACCCGCGTCGCGCGCGAGGTCGGCACCGACGGCAAGCTCGGCGGCCAGGCCGGCGTGCCCGGCGTCGCCGGCACCTGGAAGGATTTGACCGACTCCGTGAACTCGATGGCGGGCAACCTGACCGCCCAGGTCCGCAACATCGCCGAGGTCGCGACCGCGATCGCCGGCGGCGACCTCTCGCGCAAGATCACGGTGGACGTCCGCGGCGAAATCCTTCAGCTGAAGGACACGCTCAACACGATGGTCGACCAGCTCAACCGCTTCGCGGGCGAGGTGACGCGTGTGGCGCGCGAGGTCGGCACCGAAGGCCGTCTCGGCGGCCAGGCCAATGTTCCCGGCGTCGCCGGCACCTGGAAGGACTTGACCGACTCCGTCAACTCGATGGCGGGCAACCTCACCGCTCAGGTCCGCAACATCGCGGAAGTCACCACCGCCGTGGCGCGCGGCGACTTGTCCCGCAAGATCACCGTGGACGTGAAGGGCGAAATCCTCGAGCTCAAGAACACCATCAACACCATGGTGGACCAGCTCAACGCCTTCGCCGGCGAAGTGACACGCGTGGCGCGCGAGGTCGGTACCGAAGGCAAGCTCGGCGGTCAGGCCGAGGTGTCCGGCGTCGCCGGTACCTGGAAAGACCTCACCGACAACGTCAACTTCATGGCCTCGAACCTGACCGCCCAGGTCCGCAACATCGCCGAAGTCGCCACCGCGATCGCCGGCGGCGATTTGTCGAAGAAGATCACGGTGGACGTGCGCGGCGAGATTTTGCTGCTGAAGGACACCCTCAACACCATGGTGGAGCAGCTCCGCTCCTTCGCCGCTGAAGTGACACGCGTGGCGCGCGAGGTCGGCACCGAAGGTCGGCTCGGCGGTCAGGCCGTCGTGCCCGGCGTCGGCGGGACCTGGAAGGACCTTACCGACAACGTCAACCTGCTCGCAGCAAACCTCACCACGCAGGTCCGCAACATCGCCGAAGTCACCACCGCCGTGGCACGCGGCGACTTGTCCCGCAAGATCACCGTGGACGTGAAGGGCGAAATTCTCGAGCTCAAGAACACCATCAACACCATGGTGGACCAGCTCAACGCCTTCGCCGGCGAAGTCACCCGTGTCGCGCGCGAAGTCGGCACCGAGGGCGAGCTCGGCGGTCAGGCCCAGGTGCCCGGTGTGGCCGGCACCTGGAAGGACCTCACCGACACCGTCAACTTCATGGCGGCGAACCTGACCGAGCAGGTCCGCGGCATCGTCAAGGTGGTGACAGCGGTCGCCAACGGCGACCTCAAGCAGAACCTCACCGTGAAGTCGAAGGGCGAAGTGGCGGCGCTCGCCGACACCATCAACAACATGACCGAGACGCTCGCGACCTTCGCCGACCAGGTGACGTCGGTGGCGCGCGAGGTCGGCGTCGAAGGCCGGCTCGGCGGTCAGGCCGACGTGCCCGGTGCGGCCGGCACCTGGAAGGACCTCACCGGCAACGTCAACCTCTTGGCGGCCAACCTTACCTCGCAGGTGCGCGCGATCGCGGAAGTGGCGACCGCCGTGACCAAGGGCGATTTGACGCGGTCGATTCAGGTCGATGCCCGCGGCGAAGTGGCCGAACTGAAAGACAACATCAACACGATGATCACGAACCTCCGTCTGACAACGGACGTGAACACCGAGCAGGACTGGCTGAAGACCAACCTCGCCAAGTTCACCAACATGCTTCAGGGCCAGCGCGATCTCACAACCGTCGGCCGGCTGTTGCTGACCGAGCTGTCGCCGCTGGTGAACGCGCATACCGGCGTGATCTACCAAGTCGAGAACGAGGACAATCCGCAGCTCCTGCTGCTTGCCTCCTATGCCGGCGACGGCGTCTACCCCTATCAGCGCGTGCTGCAATTCGGCGACGGACTGATCGGCCAATGCGCGCTCGACCGGCGCCCGCGTGTGGTCGCCGACATTCCCGCCGATGTGGTGCCGATCAACTCGGCGCTGCTCCGTGTCGCACCGAAGAACCTCGTGGTGCTGCCGGTGCTGTTCGAGGGCCAGGTCAAGGCGGTGATCGAGCTCGCCTCGCTGACCTCGTTCACGACCTCGCAGATGACCTTCCTCGAACAGCTCACCGACTCCATCGGCATCGTGCTCAATTCGATCGAAGCGACGATGCAGACCGAAGGCCTGCTCAAGCAGTCGCAGCAGCTCGCAGGCGAGCTCCAGACGCAACAGCGCGAATTGCAGCAGACCAACGACCAGCTCGAACAGAAGGCGCAACAGCTCGCCGAACGTAACGTCGAGGTCGAGCGCAAGAACCAGGAGATCGAGCAGGCCCGCCGCGCGCTCGAGGAAAAGGCGACCGAGCTCGCGCTGACCTCCAAGTACAAGTCGGAATTCCTGGCCAATATGAGCCACGAGCTGCGCACGCCGCTCAACTCGATCCTGATCCTGGGACAGCAGCTCACCGACAATCCGGACGGCAACCTCACGGGCAAGCAGGTCGAATTCGCGCGCACCATCCACGGCGCCGGCACCGACCTTCTGAACCTCATCAGCGACATTCTCGATCTCTCCAAGATCGAGTCCGGCACGGTGACGGTTGACGCCGAGGAAATCCTCACCGCCAACCTGCTCGAGACGGTCGGACGGCCGTTCCGGCATGAGGCGGAGAACCGCAATCTGTCGTTCAAGATCGACGTCGATCCGAACCTCGCCCGCAGCATCGTCACCGACTCCAAGCGCTTGCAGCAGGTGTTGAAGAACCTGCTCTCCAACGCCTTCAAGTTCACCGGCGAAGGCGAAGTGCGGCTGAATGTCGCCGGCACACTCGGCGGCTGGACCGCGGATCATCCAGTGCTGAATTCCGCCCCCGCCGTGATCGCCTTCGAGGTCTCCGATACCGGCATCGGTATTCCCCCGGAGAAGCAGAAGCTGATCTTCGAGGCATTCCAGCAGGCGGATGCCGGCACCAGCCGCAAATACGGCGGCACCGGTCTTGGCCTTGCCATCAGCCGCGAGCTCGCCAGCCTGCTCGGCGGCGAAATCCACCTGCGCAGCGCGCCCGGCAAGGGTTCGACCTTCACGCTGTATCTGCCGCTGAAATATTCCGGCCCGACGCTGGCGCCGCGCGCAGCACCTGCGTCGCAGCAACACAACCAGCCGCCGGCACTGCAGCCGGCCGCGACGGCGCCCGAGCGTGTCATCGAGCAGCTGCCCGACGACCGCCTCAATCTCGAGCCCGGTGACAGCATCCTGTTGATCGTCGAGGACGATCCGCACTATGCCCGCGTCCTGGTCGACCTTGCGCGCGACAAGGGTTTCAAGGTCCTGGTCGCGGCGCGCGGCGCCGAGGCACTCGAGCTTGCCAAGCAGTATCAGCCGCGCGCCGTGTCGCTCGACGTGTTCCTGCCCGACATGCTCGGTTGGACGGTGCTGAGCCAGCTCAAGCACAACCCTCTGACGCGCCACATCCCCGTGCAGATCATCACGCTCGACGAGGACCGCCAGCATGCGCTGGCGCGGGGCGCGTTCTCCTTCGTCAACAAGCCGACGACGACCGAGGGCGTCGCCGCCGCGCTGACGCAGATCAAGGAATATGCGCGGCCGCGGCGCAAGCGGCTCCTGATCGTCGAGGACAACGAGGCCGAGCAGCTGTCGATCCGCGAGCTGCTGCATCATGACGACATCGAGATCGTGACCACCGACACCGGCGCCGGCGCGCTGTCGACGCTGCGCGAGGCGCCCTGCGATTGCGTGGTGCTAGACCTCAGGCTGCCCGACATGAGTGGCTTCGAGGTGCTGGAGCAGATCCGCCGTGACGACACGCTGTCAAACGTTCCCGTGGTGGTGTTCACCGGCCGCGAGCTCTCTGCGGAAGAGGATGCGGAGCTCCACACCATGGCGCGCAGCATCGTGGTCAAGGGCGTGGAGTCGCCCGAACGGCTGCTCGACGAAACCGCGCTGTTCCTGCACCGCGTGATCACAGAGCTGCCGGTCGAGAAGCAGCGCATGCTGGAGAAGCTGAACAGTTCCGACGAGGATTTGATCGGCAAGACCGCATTGCTCGTCGACGACGACGCCCGCAACATCTTCGCGCTGTCGAGCGTGCTGGAACGGCGCGGCATGAAGGTTCTGACGGCAACCACCGGCCGCGAGGCGGTGACGCTGGTCGAGTCCAACCCGGAAATCGCCATCGTGCTGATGGACATCATGATGCCGCAGATGGATGGCTATCAGACGATCGGCGTGATCCGGGAGAACCCGGCCTTCCTGCGCCTGCCGATCATCGCGCTGACGGCGAAGGCGATGAAGGGCGACCGCGAGAAATGCCTGGAGGCCGGCGCCTCCGATTATCTCGCCAAACCCGTCAACACCGATCAACTGCTGCTTGCGATCCGCATGTGGCTGCACCGTTGAGTTTGGATCCGAGAATGGACCACGAAAAGGTCAACATCCTCCTCGTCGACGACCAGCCCGCAAAGCTGCTCGCCTACGAGGTGATCTTGAAGGAACTCGGCGAGAACCTCGTGATCGCCTCGTCCGGCCGCGAGGCGCTGGAGGTGCTGCTCAAGACCGAGGTCGCGGTAATCCTGGTCGACGTCTGCATGCCCGAGCTCGACGGCTTCGAGCTCGCGGCGATGATCCGCGAGCATCCGCGCTTTCAGAAGACCGCGATGATCTTCATCTCGGCCATTCAGGTCAGCGACATCGACCGCCTGCGCGGCTACGAGATGGGTGCGGTGGACTACGTGCCAGTGCCTGTCATACCGGAAGTGCTGCGTGCCAAGGTCAAGGTGTTTGCCGAGCTTTATCGCAAGACGCGCGAGCTCGAACGGCTGAACCAGGACCTTGAGGACCGCGTGCGCGCCCGCACCGCCGAGCTGGAGAACTCCACCGCAAAACTGCGCGAGAGCGAGGAGCGGCGCAGCATGGCAATCGCCGCCGGCAAGATGGGATCATGGGACTGGGATTGGGTCAACGGCGACTGGATGTGGGACGAAGGCCAGTACCGCATTTTCGGCGTGACGCCGGAGACCTTCAATGTCACCTCGGCCAACGTCCAGGCGCTGCTGCACCCTGACGATGCCGACCGGTTCAGCCAGGCCGTCGCGGCGTTCAATACCGGCTCACGTGCCTATGAGGGCGAGTTTCGTATCAGCCGCCCCGACGGTGAAGTGCGTTGGTGCGTCGGCACGGCGGCCGCAACGGTGGACCCTGGCGGTCGCGTCGTACGAGTGAGCGGTGTCACCGTCGATATCACCGAACGCAAGCGCGCCGAGGAGCGGCAGAACCTGCTGGCGCGCGAAGTCGATCACCGCGCCAAGAATGCGCTGGCGCTGGCGCAGTCAATCGTGCGCCTCACCCGCGCCGACGAGGTCAAGGCTTACGTCAACGCCGTCGAGGGGCGCATCAATGCGCTCGCGCGCGTGCACACCATCCTGTCGCTGTCGAGCTGGCAGGGCGCCGAGCTCTCCAAGCTGATCGAGGAAGAGCTTGCACCCTATTCGCTCGGCGGACAGATCAAGCTTGTGGGTCCCGAGGTGCATTTGCTGCCGGCCACCGCGCAGACGCTGGCGCTGGCGCTGCACGAGCTCTTCACCAATTCGGCAAAATACGGTGCGCTCTCGACCCGGTCGGGGCGGCTCGCGATCGGCTGGCAGGCCGAGAACGATCTCCTCATCTTGACCTGGGAGGAGACAGGAGGGCCGTTGGTCAGAACGCCGAAATCGCGCGGCTTCGGAACGAGAAGCCTGCTGGCCAGCGTCGAATCCCAGCTTGGCGGACAGGCCCAGTTCGATTGGCGTTCAGAGGGCCTGTTGTGTCGTCTCGAGGTGCCGTTATCACGCAAGGGCGCGGCAACGTCGGCGACGCAGGACAAGTTCGAGGCCAGCTCTCCCGAACTCCAGCGCGCGTCGGGCTAGCGCGACGCAGTTGCCCTCAGTCGTGGCATCGGATGCGGTTCGTCGGCGACGCGCCCTTCGAGCCAGGCTTCGGTCTGCGCGAGATCCCGCAGTGCCGTCGCGTAGCGGCGGGCGGCGCTGCGCTCCGCACCGCGCGGCAGCTTGCGCGCCTTGCGCAACATGTCAGCCGCCGCATTGCGGTAAGCCAGCGAGCGATAGAGAAAGACCACCTTGCCCATATCGATTGTTCCCGTGTTGATGGCGTTCATTCTCGCAAAATCGGCATGAACGTCGGATGAAGCGGGTGATGACAATTCCTTCATGCGCGTTGGAACTTGCGATTAGGGGCGCGCGTTTGCATGCAAGATCGATCGGCAGTTCCATGCGCGCAAAAAAGTCGCCAAACAGGTCGCCAAGTCTGATCTCTCCCACCGGAATCATCAAACTGATGACACATGCGATGATGGGCGCGGCATTGGGTCTGACCTTCACGCTTGCGCTGATCCTGGCCAATCCTGCGGTCGCCGAATTGCTGAACCACGGCGGCCGTGCGGCAGCCTTCGTCTTTGTCGGCACGATGGTGACCACGTTTGCCATCGGTGCCGCGCTGACGGGCGTCGTGTTCATTCTCAACGAGGACAAGGAATCTTGAAGCGCGCGTGAAGCGCAATGCGACGTAATTGTTCGGAACTCTCGTGGCGAATGGCGGTTGGCAGCCTGCGTCAATTCAACTCAGGGAGTTCCCACGCATGAAGACGACCAAGCTCGCTCTCGCCGTGATGCTGGCCACCAGTCTGGCCGCCGCGCCGTTCGCCGCACAGGCCAAATCGCACAAGGCCAAACATGGATCGGCGACCTCGTCGTCGCAGACGACGGGCGCTAACATGAAGAAGACCGTTCCTCCCGACGCGTCCGGCCAGGGCGGTGCCGGCCCTGGCAGCGATCAGGGTGGCAGCATGACCAAGCCCCAGAGCGGAATGAGCAAGTAGGCGCGGGCTCACGGCATCAAGAAGCCCCGCGGCGCCGCGGGGCTTTTCGTTGCGTGTTCGCGGACCGCCGCTGCGCTGGCTCAGCGCCACATGGTCGGTGCGCGGGTCAGAGCATCCCGGCCGGCTCGCTTCAAATCCTCAAGCGAGCAACGATCCTCGCGCGCAGCTGCTCGCAATCGCGCGGCAACGCGCTCGCGCGTCGTCGTATCCCACGGAGGAATTTCAGCACAGACTTCATCGAGCACCGCCCGCAGCAGGGCGGCCATCTCGGCATCCGGCATGGACGAGCTCCGGCATGTCGCGTTGCGCGACCGCTTTAGCTGCGTCGGATGTCAGTGATGTTAAGGCGGCGACTTGCGGAGTCTATCTTCACGAGGTGGTCAAGCTGCGCCCGCTTGCGCGCGATCAGGAGCTGGGCCGCAGCATCGTCGAGGCCCTCACGCTGCAATTGCCGGATCGCAGAGCCCAATTCGAGGATCTCGGCGCGTAGTTTCAGAATCCGGTAGGTGTCCGGGTCTTCCTCCACCGCCTGCCTCCATCCGCCCCATTCGTGAACTTTCTCAGCGCCGCGACGCCGGCCGGCACGGTCTCATTCTTCAACAGACGAAGACGCACCCGGTACTGGATGTCGGGTAATACCTCGCCGCCGCCGGCAGCCTTCCATTCGCCGACCAGCAGATTGATCTGCCGGCGCAGATCCATCTGCGCCTGGGCCCGTTCGGTGCAGTCGCGATCGCGATTGACGAGATCGCGCACAGATGCCTCGACATTGGCCATTTCCAGCCTCAAGGCACTGATTTTACGTCGAATTTCATTAATTCTGTTGTCCATGACTTGTTAGAACAAAATAAGAACATATAGTCAAGTCACGAATGCAGACTGGAGAACGGACATGCAGGTTCAGGGTAAATACGACGCCAAGGCTTTTCTCATGGACCAGATGACCCGGGCGCAGGGGCTGCGGCTGAAGCGGCTGAGTGAGGAGGCCTACCAACCCGCACAATACAATCGAGATCTGTCCTCCGCCGAAGCCGCGCGCCGCATCCAGGTGCTGGAGGCCGAAATCGAGCTCGCGAACTCCTTCTGAGGCGCGCAGCCGGCGTCTTTGGAACGTTGCGTCAGCACTCCTGTTCTCTTCCAGGGCCAAGGGAGAGCGCTGATGGCACGGAAGGCAAAGAAGCGCCGCTACTCACGTAGCTCCGGCAGCGACGTCGAGCGCGAGATGCGGCGTTACAAGAAGGGTACTGCGAAGAGCGGGCGCGGTGGGCGCGTGAAGAGTCGCAAGCAGGCGATTGCGATCGGCCTCTCCGAGGCGCGCAAGAAGGGCAAGAAGGTGCCGAAGAAGGCCTCGAAGCGGAAGACGTCCAAGAAGAAGACAACCAAGAAGAAGACAACCAAGAAGAAGAGTTCGAAGCGCAAATCCGCCAAGCGGTGACGCTGACCGGCGTCAGGTCATGCTGCCAGGCATGAAGCAGCGAATCGAAACACCGAACGCCGTCTTGACCGGCCAGACGATGGTGCGGCCGGCGCGGTTTGGCTCGGTAATCACGGCTTCATCGGGAACCTCGACCCACTGCCCGTCGAGGCGGACCCGGTAGTGCCCATTGTGCGAGTCCCAATCTGGATCGGCCACGGCAACGCCATCGGCATCCGAACAGCACGGACCGAGATGGCTGCGCAGGCTGTCGAACCAGGGTTTTAGCGGCGAGTCGGTGAAGCGGCCGTCATCGCGCCCCATGGCACTTCCGGTCGACAGCACGAAAGGCGCCGCGAGCAGCGCAAGCTTCAGCGAGAGTTTCAATCGATCCATGTCGGCACCGATCAAATGCGAACCACCGGCCGGTTCCACAAAGCCGCCGGACGTCCGAAGTTCCACTCCTGCAATCTGCCTCGGCGCCGTCATTGCCGCCAAAGCACAACACGCGATTCCAAAGTCTGACGAGCGAACGCGGCTTTTTCGGACGAACCCGTCATCATTGCTGCCGTTAACGAGAATGTTATCGGCGGCCTGTGGCTATCTCGAAAGATACACACGAAAAAGGCGGCCCGCAGGCCGCCTTTTGGATTTGCCGTCGGGGCCGGGAGTCAGGCGAGCGGCACCGCGACGAACCGGGTCGCGTCCGCGTTCTTCACCTGCAGCAGCACGCTGTTCTTGCCGGACGATTTGGCTTGCGCCAACTCGGAGCGGACGTCGCCGACATTGGCGACCGCCTTGCCGCCGACATTGAGGATGACGTCGCCGGTCTGGATGCCGCGCTGCGCCGCCGGGCCCTGCGGGTCCACCTCGGTGACCACGACGCCCTTCTGGCCTGCGCCCTGGACGTCGCCGGCCGGCGCCAGGCTGAGGCCGAGGCGCGGCGTGCCGGGGGCCTGCTGCGTCTTGCCGTCGTCAGCCTTGCCGTTTCCTTGGGCCTGCCGCTCGTTCGGCAGCTCGCCGAGCGCCAGCGTCACCGTCTTGGTGTCGCCCTTATGGACGACATCGAGCTTCACGGACGTGCCCGGCGCCAGCGTGGCGATGGTGCGGGCGAGATCGCGGGAGTCCTTGATCGCGGTGCCGTTGACGGCCGTGATGACGTCGCCGGCCTCGATGCCGGCCTTCGCTGCCGGGCTGCCATCCTGCGGATTGTCGACGATTGCACCGCGCGCCGCCTTCAGGCCAAGGCTGTCGGCGATCTCCGCGGTCACCGGCTGCACCTGCACACCGAGCCAGCCGCGGGTGACAGCGCCCTTGTCCTTCAGCTGCGCGACCACGAGCTTCGCGGTCGAGGACGGAATATCGAAGCCGATGCCGACCGAGCCGCCCGATGGCGAGAAGATCGCGGTGTTCACGCCGATCACGTTGCCGTTCATGTCGAAGGCCGGACCGCCGGAATTGCCCTTGTTGATCGGCGCATCGATCTGGATGTAGTCGTCATAGGGGCCGTTTCCGATATCGCGGCCGCTGGCCGAGACGATACCGGCCGTCACGGTGCCGCCGAGGCCGAAGGGATTGCCGACCGCAACCACCCAGTCACCGATCCGTGGCTTCTGGTCGGAGAATTTCACGAACGGAAAATCCTTCTTGCCGTCGACCTTGATCAGCGCAAGATCGGTCTTCGGATCGGTGCCGACCACCTTCGCGGTGTAGATCGTGCCGTCGTCGGTCGTCACCTGCACCGACTCCGCATGGTCGACGACGTGGTTGTTGGTCACGGCATAGCCGTCGGCTGAGATGAAGAAGCCGGAGCCCTCGCCCGTGATCACCTGGTGACGCTGGCGCGGCATGCCGTTCATGCCGCCCGGGAAGCCGAATTGCCGCGAGAACTGGTCGAATGGAGAATCCTCGTCCGAATCCATCCGGTTCTGTTGCAGCATCGCGCTCTTGTCGTTGTCCTGGTCGATCTTCACCCGGACCGAGATAACGGCCGGCTTGACCTTGGCGACGAGATCGCCGAAGCCCGGCAGCGTCGCGGCGCTTTCAGCGGCCTGCGCAGGCGAAATCAGGGAGTTCACGCCGAACGGCGTCGAAGCGGGAGACGCAGCCAGCACGGCCACGCCAAGTGCGGCCACGGTGCCAAGCAGCGCAAGCCGGCGCGGCTTCAGGATTGTTCGGGTCTTGGTGGTGTCGGAATTGACGCGATCGATCATGTCGAAATGTCCATGTTGGGTAAGTCGCCTTCCACCCAACATGGACATCGTCACCTTACGACGTCCCGTCCGTCCGATTAAATCTTGGCAAAGTAACTGCGGCCGGCGGCCGCAGTTCTAGTTCTCTCAAGTGACGCCGGAGCCTCGCAAGCAATCTCGTGAAGAATTGCAGACAGCCCCTCACGCTGCGGCGGGTCGCTCCCACGCCGCGGCTGCGATGGCGTCGTCTTCGCGTTGTGCATTGCACGCATCGAAATGCGCCTTCAACGCAACCTCAGCGAGATATTCGAAATGTTCGGCCTGGCCGAGCAGCTGCCAGTTCTGGAGCGGCCGATAGGCCGCCTGCTGGCGACAGAGGGACGCCAGGGCGCGGTAGCGACGTACGTTCTCCATGAGACCCTCCCTCGCATTCACACAGGGCTTATTGTCCTGATTTGCGTCAGGCCGATGGCGATTGTGCAAAACATTTTCTTGCGCCCACAGCCGGCTTAACCTGGGTTAACTTTCAGGAAACCCGCAGGCGCACATTGGTTCCTATAGGCGAACCCCAATTGGAACTAGCGATCGGTTTAGGCGTAGCGGCGGTGTTCGACGTTGATGCCGATCAAACCGCAATACTGTTCGATTGGTTCGGGCCGCCCGGTGAGATAACCCTGCATCTTCTCGCAGGCCTCTTGCACCAGGAAGGCACGCCGCGCCTCCGTCTCCACTCCTCCCGCAACGACCGGAATGTGCAGGGCGTGTGCAAGGCTGCGGACCGCACGGACGATCTCCGCCGATTGCGGTGTCGCCTCAAGGTTGGAGATACGATCAATTCTCCGTAGGACGCCGGAGGTAAGGCGCACACGCGCGGCGATCTCCGTAGTCTACCGGATGAGCGCACTCTCGCCGGCTCGCATCGGCTGCGCGGAACTTTCCTGCAACTTTGGACGTCGACCGGCCTCCGCAGCAACGCGAATGGCCGCGATGTTAGCGGCATAATCGGCGCCGCTGATGCCGCGGAACACTGCGGAACCCGCGACCAGCGTATCGGCGCCCGCAGCCGCAACGACGGCGGCATTGTCGCGCGTGACACCGCCATCGACCTCGAGCCGGATCGGCCGCTCGCCAATCATGCTTCGAATCCGCCTGATCTTCCCGAGCTGGGATTCGAGAAAGGACTGGCCGCCGAAGCCCGGGTTGACCGTCATCACCAGCACCAGGTCGAGACGATCAAGCACATATTCGATCGCGCTCTCGGAAGTCGATGGGCAAAGGCTGACACCGGCCTTCTTGCCCAGCGCGCGGATCGCCTGGAGCGAGCGATCGAGATGCGGCCCCGCCTCGGCATGAACAGTGATGACGTCGGCGCCTGCCTTCGCGAAGGCCTCCAGATACGGATCAGTCGGCGTGATCATCAGATGCACGTCAAAGACCTTCTTCGTCACAGGCCGGATCGCCTTGATGACGTCTGCGCCAAAACTGATGTTCGGCACGAAGTGGCCGTCCATGACGTCGCAATGGATCCAGTCGGCGCCGGCCGCATCGATCGCTGCGATCTCCTCGCCGAGGCGCGCGAAATCTGCAGCCAGGATCGAGGGCGCGATGGTGATCTCTTTGTTCATGGCTTGGAACTCCGCACATCGGCGCCACCGTTGAAGACGCGACTCGCCAGCACGTCAGCGGGATCGATGGTTTCGAGATCGGCGACGTCGAGCATGCGGTCGAGATCCGACACCAGGCGGTCGGCTTGCCGCAGGCGGATGCGATCGACCGCGTTGCGGACCGAGCGCGCGTTGGAGAAGAACGGCTGGGTTCTTCGCAGCGCGATGTACTTCTCGAACGCCTCGCGCGCCATCGTCGAGAAACGGTAGCCGCGCTCCTTCAACATCGATTCGGCAATCACCAGCAGCTCTGCTTCCGCATAGTCCGGGAAATCGATGTGGTGGGCGATGCGCGAGCGGAAGCCGGGATTGGAGGCGAAGAAGTTCGTCATCCGTTCGCCATAGCCGGCGAGGATTACGACCAAGTCCTCGCGCTGGTTCTCCATCACTTGCAACAGGATCTCGATCGCCTCCTGGCCGTAGTCGCGCTCGTTGTCGGGCCGGTGCAGATAATAAGCTTCGTCGATGAAGAGAACGCCGCCCATCGCCTTCTTCAGGATCTCCTTGGTCTTCGGTGCTGTGTGGCCGATATATTGCCCGACGAGATCATCGCGCGTCACCGAGATGACTTGCCCGCGCCGCACGAAGCCGAGCCCGTGCAGGATTTTTGCCATGCGCAGCGCCACGGTGGTCTTGCCGGTGCCGGGATTTCCGGTGAACGACATATGCAGCGTCGGTGGCGCAGACGCCAGGCCGGCACGCTGCCGGATACGCTCGATCAGCAGGAGCGACGCGATCTGGCGTACGCGGCTCTTGACCGGCCGCAGCCCAATCAGTTCCTGCTCGAGCTGTTGCAGCGTATCGGTGATCCCGGCCGCTTCGGCCTCCCTGCGGAGATCGAAGCTGGTCTCGTTGGGCTCGGTTGTCGTCGCGTGGGGAACGTCGAGCATCGGCACCTCGAAGAAAAGAGCTTCGCCGCGGGGGGAGCGGCGAAGCAGTGGTCCGCCAAGGATACGGAGCAGGGAGTGCTCCGCGCGGAGACGAATGGCTATTGCCGGGCGTGAGTGACCACCTTGCGAACAGTGCTGTACCGGATCGCGCGGCCACCAACCTCCTGCCGCACCAGCTCGAACTCGGCCTCTTGCGGCGGGCGGTTGACCAGGAAGGAGATCCGCACCGATTCCCAGCCGTGGCTGGAATCGAAGCCGCTCACACGGATGTAGCGGTCGCCATAGACCCGGCGGCACTCCGCGAGCTCCATCATCACGCCGGCGGCGTCCTGGAGATCGAACATCGGCAGGCCCCACATCTCCCAATAGGTGTTGCGGGGATGCGGATCGTCGGTGAACTCGATATTCACCGCCCAGCCGTTGGTCAGGCAATATTGCACCTGCTTAGCGATCTGATCGTCGGTCAGGTCGGGCAGGAACGAGAAGCAGCCCTGGGTCAGTTTCATGTCGCGTCTCCTCAAACGGTTTCGAGCGCGGTCGGCACGAAGTCCGGCGTGTCAGTGGATTGATAGTTGAAAGTGACGTCCTTCCAGACCTCGAGCGCAGCCTTCAGCGGCGTGCAGGTCTCGGCTGCTCTGGCCAGGATCTCCGGGCCTTCATGCACATAGTCGCGGCCCTCGTTGCGGGCGAGGATCATCGCTTCCAGCGCCACGCGGTTGGCGATCGCGCCGGCAGCTATGCCCATGGGATGGCCGATGGTGCCGCCGCCGAATTGCAGCACGACGTCCTCGCCGAGGAGATCGAGCAGCTGGTGCATCTGGCCGGCATGGATGCCGCCGGAGGCGACCGGCATCATTTTGTTCAGGCTCGCCCAGGACTGGTCGAAGAACAGGCCATGCTCGAGCTTGGTCGGGTTGAAGTCCTCGCGGCAGACGTCGTAATAGCCGCGCGTGGTGTTGGGATCGCCTTCGAGCTTGCCGACGACCGTGCCGGCATGGATATGATCGACGCCGGCGAGGCGCATCCATTTGGCGATGACGCGGAACGACACGCCGTGGCTCTTCTGCCGCGTATAGGTCGAGTGCCCGGCGCGGTGCAGATGCAGGATCATGTCGTTGCGGCGCGCCCATTTCGCCATGGACTGGATCGCGGTGTAACCGATCACGAGGTCGATCATGACGATGCACGACCCGAGCTCCTTCGCAAACTCTGCGCGCTCATACATGTCCTCCATCGTGCCTGCGGTGATGTTCAGGTACGTGCCCTTCACCTCACCCGAGGCTGCCTGCGCCCGGTTCACCGCCTCCATGCAATAGAGGAAGCGGTCGCGCCAGTGCATGAAGGGCTGCGAGTTGATGTTCTCGTCGTCCTTGGTGAAGTCGAGCCCGCCCTTCAGCGCCTCGTAGACCACGCGGCCGTAGTTGCGGCCCGAAAGTCCGAGCTTCGGTTTGACCGTTGCGCCGAGCAGCGGCCGGCCGAACTTATCGAGCCGCTCGCGCTCGACCACTATGCCGGTCGCCGGACCCTGAAATGTCTTCACATAGGCGACCGGGAAGCGCATGTCCTCCAGACGCAGCGCCTTCAGCGGCTTGAAGCCGAACACGTTGCCGATGATCGAGGCCGAGAGGTTCGCGATCGAACCCGGCTCGAACAGATCGAGGTCATAGGCGATGTAAGCGAAATACGAGCCAGGCGTGCCTGGTACCGGATCGACGCGATAGCACTTTGCGCGATACTTCTCGGCGGCGGTCAGGCGATCGGTCCACACCACCGTCCAGGTTGCCGTCGAGGATTCGCCGGCGACGGCCGCCGACGCCTCGATCGGGTCGACGCCTTCCTGCGGCGTGACGCGGAACAGCGCGATGACGTCGGTGTCCTTCGGCGTGTACTCGGGCTCCCAATAGCCCATGCGCTTGTATTCCATCACGCCCGATCGATAGCGTTCCTTGCCGCGGACGGTTCCTGCATGTGCATTCATGGCTCTCTCCTGCTCTTCTCTCTCTGAATGATTAGGCGGCAACCGGCTCGCGGGCGCCGACACTCGGGTCGAGTTCGCCTGCGCGATAGCGTCGCGCCATCTCGCTCAACGGAATGACCTTGATCTTGCTGGCGTGGCCGGCGGTGCCGAACTGCTCGAAGCGGTCGCGGCAAAGGTCGCGCATCGCGTCCGTCGCAGGCTTGAGGAATTTGCGCGGATCGAATTCGGAGCGCGCTTGCGCCGCGACCTTGCGGAACACGGCGGTCATCGCCAGCCGGCAATCCGTGTCGATATTGACCTTGCGCACGCCGCTCTTGATGCCGCGCACGATTTCTTCGACCGGCACGCCCCAGGTCTGCGGCATCTCGCCGCCGAACTGATTGAACATGTCCTGCAGCGGCTGCGGCACCGAGGAGGAGCCGTGCATCACCAGATGCGTGTTCGGCAGCCGGTGGTGGATCTCCTCGACCACCCGCATCGCCAGGATGTCGCCATCAGGCTTGCGGCTGAACTTGTAGGCGCCATGCGAGGTGCCCATCGCGATCGCCAGCGCATCGACCTTGGTAGCGCGGACGAAGTCGACGGCCTGGTCGGGATCTGTCAGCAACTGGTCGTGGCTGACCTTGCCTTCGACGCCGTGGCCGTCCTCCTGCTCGCCGCCGCCGTGCTCCAGCGAGCCGAGCACACCGAGCTCCCCTTCAACGGAGGCGCCGACCCAATGCGCGAGATCGACGACGCGGCGGGTGATCGCGACATTGTAGTCGTAGTCAGCCGCCGTCTTGGCATCGGCCTTGAGCGAGCCGTCCATCATCACGGAGGTGAAGCCATGGGCGATGGCCGACGCACAGGTTGCCTCGTCATTGCCGTGGTCCTGGTGCATGCAGAGCGGAATGTCGGGATAGGTCCGCTCCAGCGCGTCGATCATGTGCGAGAGCATGAGGTCGCCGGCATAGCTGCGGGCGCCACGCGAGGCTTGGATGATGACGGGCGCGTCGACCTCGGCGGCCGCCTGCATGATCGCGATGCCCTGCTCCATGTTGTTGATGTTGAACGCCGGCACCGCGTAGCCGTGGCTGGCGGCATGATCGAGCAGTTGGCGAAGGGTGATACGGGCCACGACAAGTCCTCCTGTTATTGCTTACGAGTGCGGGCGATCGCCCGCCGGGCAGCTTCGGCAATGCCTTGCGGCGTGATGCCGAATTCGCGGTAGAGCACGGGCGCCGGTGCCGAGGCGCCGAAGCCGCGCATGCCGACGAACTCGCCCTCAGCGCCGATCCAGCGATGCCAATTGCCGGCGACGGCGGCCTCGACGCCGACACGCGGCGCGGTGCCGAGAACAGCGGCGCGATAATCGTCCGGTTGTTCTTCGAACAGGGCGAAGCAGGGTGCGGACACGACGGCGGCGCGGACATGCTCTGTTGCAAGCAGGCGGGCGGCTTCCAGCGCGATCGACACTTCCGAGCCGGTCGCCATCAGCGTGACGTCGCGCCCCCCGTCGGGCGAGACGATGAGATAGGCGCCGCGCGCGACGCGATTTCTGCCACGCACATCGCTGCGGAAGGTCGGCAGCGCCTGGCGCGACAGGCACAACACGGAGGGACGGTCCTCCGCCTCGAGCGCGCAATCCCAGGCTTCCAGCGTCTCGACCGCGTCTGCGGGACGGAACACCAGCAGGTTCGGAATGACGCGGAGCGCGGCGAGATGCTCGACCGGCTGATGCGTCGGACCATCCTCGCCGAGGCCGATGGAGTCATGCGTCATCACATGGATGACGCGTAGCCGCATCAGGGCCGCAAGGCGGATCGCCGGCCTGCTGTAGTCGGAGAAGGCAAGGAACGTGCCCCCATAGGGAACGAATCCGCCATGCAGCGCGAGGCCGTTCATCGCGGCAGCCATGCCGTGCTCGCGGATGCCATAGTGGATGTAATCGCCGGCGAACGCGCCGCGCTTGACCGGCGCCTGCACCTTGGCATGCGTCAGGTTCGAATGCGTCAGGTCCGCCGAGCCGCCGACAAATCCAGGAATGGTTCCCGCGATGGTGTCGAGCACCTGTTGCGAGGCCTGCCGCGTCGCGAGCTTTGGACGCTCGGTCGCAAAGCGCTCGCGCAATTTCGCCGAGGCCCGGGCATAGGCGTTCGGCAGGGCAACCGCTTTGCCCTCGATGAACTGGTCGCGCACCTCAGGCGTCGCATCTTCGTAGCGATCGAGCCAAGCGAGACGATCCACCTGCCCGCGCTGGCCGATCATCCGCCACGCCTTCATGATCGTGACAGGCACCACGAATGGCTGATAATCCCAGCCGAGCGTCCGCCGCGCTGCCGTGGCCTGCTCGGCGCCGAGCGGCGCGCCATGCGCCTTCTCGGTGCCCTGCCGGTCCGGCGCGCCATAGCCGATGATGGTGCGGCAGGCGATCAGCGACGGTTTTGCGGTTTCGCGCTCCTCCGCGATCGCCTGCGCGATTGCCTCGGGATCGTGCCCGTCGACGCGGCGCACCGACCAGCCGGATGCAGCGAAGCGCGCCAGCTGGTCATCCGAGGTTGCGAGCGAGGTCGGCCCGTCGATCGAAATGCCGTTGTCGTCGAACAGCACGATCAGGCGGCCGAGCTGGAGATGGCCGGCGAGCGAGATCGCCTCCTGGCTGATGCCTTCCATCAGGCAGCCGTCGCCGGCGATCACATAGGTGAAGTGATCGACGAGGCCATCGCCATGCCGTGCATTGGCCATGCGCTCGGCGAGCGCCATGCCGACCGCCGTGGCGATCCCCTGCCCCAACGGTCCCGTCGTGGTCTCGACACCCGGCGTGTGGCCATATTCTGGATGCCCCGGCGTTTTCGAGCCCCATTGCCGGAACGCCTTGATGTCGTCGAGGCTGACATCGCCGCCAGTGAGATGCAGCAGCGCATAGAGCAGCATCGAGCCGTGGCCGGCTGAGAGCACGAAGCGGTCGCGGTCCGGCCAGTTCGGATGCGCCGAGTCGAATTTGAGGAAGCGCGAGAACAGCACGGTCGCGACATCGGCCATGCCCATGGGCAGACCGGGATGGCCGGACTGGGACGTCTCGATCGCGTCGACCGCTAGGAAGCGGACGGCATTGGCGAGGTCGCTGTGCCCGACTGCCGTGAGGTCGGCGTCGGCATGAACCGAGATGTTCATCAAACCCTCCCGTTGTTGTCGTTGTTGTGGATCATTTCAGGCCCCGCTTGCGTTCGATCAGCTGCATGATCAGCGGCGTCAGGATGAGCTGCATCGCGAGGTCAAGCTTCGCGCCCGGACACACGATCGAGTTCGCGCGGGACATCCAGCTGTGCGGCAGCATCGAGAGCAGATAGGGGAAATCGATGCCGCGCGGATTCTTGAAGCGGATCACGACCATCGATTCGTCCGGAGTCGGGATCCAGCGCGCGATGAACGGATTGGATGTGTCTACCGTCGGCACGCGCTGGAAGTTGATGTCCGTCTCGGTGAATTGCGGGCAGATATAGTGGATGTAATCCGGCATCCGCCGCAGGATGGTGTCGGTGACGGCCTCGGTCGAATAGCCGCGCGCGCTGCGGTCGCGATGCAGCTTCTGGATCCATTCGAGATTGATCACGGGCACGACGCCGATCTTGAGGTCGGCATAGCGCGCGACATTCACCCTGTCGGTGACCACAGCGCCATGCAGGCCTTCGTAGAACAGCAGGTCGGAATTCTCCGGCAGCCGCTCCCATTCGGTGAAAGTGCCGGGCGCGGCACCGTGCAGTGCGGATTCCTCGGCGTCGTGTACATAGTGCCGCGTCGTCGCCGTCCCAGTCTCGCCATAGTCGCGGAAGGCCCGCTCCAGCTCCTCAAACAGATTGGTCTCGGGGCTGAAATGGCTGAAATGCTTGTTGCCGCGTTCGGCCTCCGTGGCCATCTGCGCGCGCATCTCGGCGCGGTCGTAACGATGGAAGGCATCGCCCTCGATGTAGGCGGCGTTGACCTTCTCGCGGAAGAATATCTGTTCAAAGGTCTTCTTGACCGACGTCGTACCCGCGCCGGAGGAGCCGGTGATGGAGATGATCGGATGCTTTCTGGACATGGGTCACCTCGCTCACAACCGGAAGAAGCCGCGCCGCGCGAACAGCGGCGCGGAGACACTCGCAACCAGCAGCGGATCGCAGTGCAGTTCGGCAACACGCCGCACCTCGTTGCTGGAGCCCATGACCAGCGGCACGCGCTGGTGCAGGTTTTGCGCTGAGAGATCGAGGATGCGCTCGCTTCCAGTCGAGGCCGAGCCGCCGGCCTGCTCGATGATCATCGCCATCGGGTGCGCTTCGTAGACGAGGCGCAGACGGCCGTCGCCATAGCCGGGCCGCGCGTCGGAGGGATAGAGGAACACGCCGCCGCGGGTCAGAATGCGATAGGCCTCCGCGACCAACGAGCCGATCCAGCGCATGTTGAAATTGTGGTTGGCAGGCCCGTCGACGCCGGCGAGACATTCGTCGATGAAGGCGCGCACCGGCGAATCCCAATGGCGGCGGTTGGAGATGTTGATCGCGAACTCCTCGCACGCCTCGGAAATCTGCACGGCGCTGCGCGCCAGACGGAAGCAGCCGGCCTTGCGATCGAGGGTGAAGATGTCGACGCCGTCGCCCAGCGTCAGCACCAGCGCGGTCTGGGGACCGTATGTGATGAAGCCCGCCGCGAGTTGCGCCGCCCCGCGCTGATGGAAGGCGAGACCGAGATCGTCCGGCGCTGGCAGGATCGAGAAGATCGTGCCGACGGTCATGTTGAGATCGATGTTGGAGGAACCGTCGAGCGGATCGATCGCGACGCAGATCTTGGCCTCGCGGTCTCCGAATTGCGGCTCGCGCATCTCTTCGGACGCCAGCGCAGCGATCGGCAACTTACTGAGGCAGCGGCGCAGGATCGCATCCGCCTGCACATCGAGGTCGCGCTGGACGTCGCCGTCGGTGTTGCGGCCGGTGGTCAGGCCGGAGGCGACCGCGAGATCGCCGGTGGCGATGAGGTCGGCGATCTCGATCGCAGCCGCCGCGATGGCGTCGACTGCGGCCGCCACGGCCAGCGCATGCGGCGCCGTCTCGGAATACCGTTGAAGGTGGTCGTCCAGCCTGAGTTGCCCGATCATCTGCGTCCATCCCCTTGTGGGCGCCGCATCCAGTTCCCTCGCCTCTGGAGGTCGGTGCGGTCGGTCCCAGCACGAGGAGATTGACAGGGCCGGCTTAATAAGGAAAATTTCTATTCATAATGAGCGCCAAAGAATTTTCTTATAAAGGCCCCGGCCATGCGGTGACCCAGCTCCGGCATCTGACGATCCGGCAGTTGCGCTCGCTTGCGGCGCTGTCGGCCAAGGGCAGCGTCACCGCGGCCTCGACCCAGCTTGGGCTGACCCAGCCGGCCGTGACGCAGCAGCTCCGGCAGCTTCAGGACCTCGCCGGCCTGCCGCTGGTGCAGCGGACTGGCGACGGCATGCTGCTGACGGAAGCAGGCCGCGAAGTGCTGGCGCTCGCGGAACGCGTCGAAGCCGCGATCACGGACTGCCAGGGCGCGCTTGACCTGCTTGCGGGCAGGACTGGCGGCACGGTGCATCTCGGCGCGGTCTCGACCGCGAAATATTTCGTGCCGCACGCGATCGCGGCATTTTCCAAGCGCTCGCCGAAAATCGAGATCAAGCTCACCATCGGCAACCGCGAGGAGATCCGCGAGGCCATGCATGGCTACGAGCTCGATTTCGCCGTGATGGGTCGGCCGCCGGCCGACGTCAGCGTCGATGTCCGCCAGCTCGGGCGCAATCCGCACATCATCGTCGCGCGCAAGGGACACTGGCTGGAGAAGGATTCAGGCCTCAGCCTGACCGATCTCGTGCACGAGACTTTCCTCACCCGCGAGGCGGGTTCGGGCACGCGCACGCTGATGGAGGGGATGTTCCAGAAGTCCGATCTCGAACCGATCATCGGCATGGAGATGAGCAGCAACGAGACGATCAAGCAGGCGGTGATCGCAGGTCTCGGCATCGCCTTCATCTCGGCGCACACGGTGGCGCATGAGCTCGCCGAGGGCCGCCTCATCGTGCTCGACGTCGCGGGCCTGCCCATCGTCCGGCAATGGTACGTGATCCGCCGCAGCGACAAGGTACTGCTGCCGCCGGCGCAGGCGATGTTCGATTTTTTGGGATCAGAAGGCTCGAACTATCTGCCCGAAGTGCCCGATTTCGGCGAGCGGTAGCGCGCCGGCGCTCAGGCCATCAGCTTCATCGCGACCGTCGCCGCCAGAATGATGATGATCTGGAGCAGGCGCTCTGTCGTGAAGATGCGGTTGAAGGTGGTCATCGCTCGCCCCGGCCATCGTGAGAGATCTGTACGGATTGCTAGCACACGCAGGCAGCGGGGCAACTCCGTAGTCGTCACGGGTTCTGTTCGCGAGCGGATGGTTATCAATCAGGCAGCGCGCGGGGCGGCGTAATCGGCGCGCGCAGCGAAATAGGCTTCCAGTTCCGACAGTGCGCGGGCTTCCCACTCGCTGGCCTGCTCCAGCAGCGACCAGCGCTGGCCGGGCCGAAACGCCGCGGTCTGGCGATAGAGCGATGCGATGCCGCGGTAGCGGCGCACGTTCTCAAAAATGGCATGCCCGTTGATTTGGCCGTTCATGTCGAAATCTCCCTCGTATTCCCGCGGGAGAAATTGCGGCCAAATCTTTTTTGAAAAGTTAGCGGCGCGACCCAGCTGCGCGGATGGTTGCCAGACTGTTGCGCGGGCGCAACGCGCACACTCGCTGCAGCACCTGTTTATTGCGAATTCGTTGCCGTGCTCTCGCCCGACGATTTCAATCCGCCGCTTCTGTTGATGGTCACGGTCGCGCGGCAGAGATCGGCAAGGCCGATCAGGAGCAGGGAGAGCAGGCAGAACAAATTGATGGAATCGGCGTTCGCACTGGACAGCGGCGTGAACTCGAAGAAGGGCGGCATGAACGCCCACCATACCACCGGAATGGTGAGCAGCGCGGCGAACAGCGCCGCCGGTGCGCCTGCGACAACGCCGAGCGCGAACAGGCTCGGCAGGAACGCCGCGAAATAGAGCTTTGCACCGAGCGCGACGCAGGCGCCTTGAAGCGCAGCCGACGCTGCGACGACGACAAATCCGAGCAGAAACGCCTGCCACGACCATGGCCGTACTCGCGGTACGCCAACCAGTCCCGCACGCCTCATAGGGCCTCCCCTGCCGCCGTTAACCAGGCCGCTTGCGACCAAAGTACTACAGCTGCAGGGAATCCGCGAGGTGGAAATTGCTCCCTCCAGGCCGCCCGATTCGCGGCTTGGTAAACAGGCAGCGGCACACAATCGTACCGCTATTCGGTGACCGCATAGAGCAGGCTCGCGACCGGCAGCGCAAGGCCAATGGCCGAGGCCAGCGTCCAGCCGCCTTGCGCGAAGGCCCAGGTGCCGAGCGCGGATCCGGCGGCACCGGCGGCGAAGAACGTCGCCATATAGAGGCCGTTCAGGCGGCTGCGGTGCTCGTGCCCGAGCACGAAGATGGCGCGGAAGCCCAGCACGACATTGCCCTGCACTCCGAAATCGATCGCGATCGCGGCCACCATGAGGCAGGCGAGGTTGAGCATCGATCCGGCCGCGCCGAGATGCGTCACCAGGAAGCCCACCGCGACGAACAGCATCGCGGCCAACGTGGCGATGCGGCTGTGGCCGCGATCAGCGAGCCGTCCTGCGATCGGCGCCGCGAACACGCCGGACACGCCGGCGAGCGCGAACAGGGCGATGCCGCGCTGGGTGAAGCCGAATTGGCTCGCAAGCTGAAGCGGCACCACCGTCCAGAACAACGTGAAGGCGCCGAACAGGCCGGCCTGGTAGAGCGCGCGCCGCCGCAACAGCGGCGTGGCGCGCACCAGATGCGGCATCGACAGCAGCAGCGCGCCGTAATGCATGCGTGCCACCGGCTTGCGCTTCGGTAGCGTGAGACGCAGCACGATCGCGAGTACGATCATCAACGCCGCCGAGCAGAAGAACACCGCATGCCACGACAGCGCCGCGGTGACGAAGCTCGAGGCCGGTCGCGCCAGCATGATGCCGAGCATCAATCCGGTCGAGACATTGCCGACGACGCGGCCACGAATGGCTTCCGGCGCCAGATGTGCGGCATAGGGAATGATAATCTGCACCGCGACCGAGCCGAGGCCGATGAACAGCGCGGCAATCAGGAACGGCAGCGCATGGGTTGCAAACGCAGCGGCGAGCAGCGACGCCGCGCCGAGCGTGATCACGGTGCAGATCAACGTGCGGTTCTCGACGAGATCGCCGAGCGGCACGATGAACAGCAACCCCGTGCCGTAGCCGATCTGCGTCATGGTCACGATCAGGCCGGCCGCCGCATGCGACAGGCCGAGCGCGGCGCTGATCGGGGCGATCAGCGGCTGGGCATAATAAATGTTGGCGGCGACCATGCCACAGGCCGCGGCAAGCACGAAGGTCAGTCGTTGCGACACCGCATCCGTCTCCGGCGCGGTCTCGATCGTGGCATTCATCGTCATTCCAAACTCTCCAACACGTCAAAGTCCTCCAGATATAGGAAACGATCATTTCCTAATTTCACAAATGTTCAGGCAAGCAGCTTCATCGCGACGCCGACCAGGCGGTCGCCGTCGAGCGGCAGGCGCGCCTTGCCGACGACGCGCAGGCCCTGTGTCATGCAGATCATCAGCCGCGCGGTGTCGTCGGCTTCGACATGGTCCGAAATCGAGCCGTCGGCCTGCCCTTCGCGAATGAGGCCGGCGATGAACGCCTCATTGGTCTTGAGCTGCGCCGTGACGCGCGCACGCATCACCGGATCGATCGCCGACAGCTCGACCGCACTGCCGACCACGATGCAGCCGCGCCGCCCCTCGCTGCCCTGGGAGTGCTCGACATAAGACAGCAGCACATGGCGCACCCGCTCGCGGCCATTCGTACCGCGCGCAGCCGCATTGCGGGTCTGCTCGCCCCGTACCGCGGTGTACCGCTCGAAAGCGGCGAGGAAGACGGAATGCTTGTCGCGAAATGCCTTATAGACGCTGCCGGTGGCAAGCCGCATGGCCGCCGTCAGGTCTCCGATCGAGGTGGCATGATAGCCGCGCTCGCAAAACACCCGGATCGCGCCGTCCAGGGCCGTATCCATGTCGAACTCCCGGGGTCGGCCGGGTGGCTGAGGAGAGGGTTGAGACTGGCGGGCGACTTGTTGCATTGCGGGATAATAGGGAATGATCGTTTCCGAATAAAGACAATTGGTTGTGATTGGGCCCCCCTCTCTTGTCCCGGACGCGCTGCAGCGTGCAACGCTGCTGCGCAGAGCCGGGACCCAGAAAGCAACACGGCAAAGCAGCGAGATGGGCCCCGGCTCTGCAGCGCACCGTCGAAGAGACGCTGCGCTGCGTCCGGGGCACGAGAGCGGAGTGTGTCGCGCTCGCAATGACGGAGTATGAGGCAACATGGTTCTCCAAATGACGCTGTCATTCTCCGCGAAGGCGGAGAATTCAGTACGCCGCGGCCTCTCTGCTCGATCACAACCGTCTCGGAGTACTGGATCACCCGGTCAAGCCGGGCGATGACAGCGAGTGTGCAGCTCCAGACACACCTTCGCGGCCTCGCGGCGCAATTCGCCCGAGCTTTGCTTCGTCTCTTTGCCCTCTCGTCCAAGAGGGCGCAGGGAAGGCCGGGTGCTGACCTCGCACCCGCGGTCCGCTGCGCGAAGATGTAGCGCAGGAAAACCGCACAGCAGCATACAGGTGGTGCCAATCACTCGGCCTTCCCTGCGCGATGGGTTGACGGCTTATGCCGTGCTCTCCCGGGAGCCGAATTCCTTCTGGCCTCCCTCGCCCCGCGAATTGACGATGCGGTTGACCCGGTTGGGCGCTCCACACCTCCGCGACAGGCTTGGCCGTAGCAACGACGGCCAGGACCACACGGTTTTGCCGTACGCGCGCTCGCCTGATGCCACAGGGTCCTGCGGCCGTGTGCACACGCGCCGCAAGAATGTTGGCGAGACGAATTCAACAGCGCCGCTCGTCCACACGCGGCCTCGGGCTCACAGGGACTACCCGCCCTGCCCGCACCTCTCGTGCCGACGCTGCCGCGTCCACCGCAAACCCGGCTCGCAATTCGTGACGACGTACGATCGCCCCTCAAGGATGAGCCGGGATGGGCAAAACATACGCCATTTCCGAATTTCGGTAAAGCGGAATGTTTTTGCGGAGAGGGGTTGACGTCCGGGCGAAACACTCGCGTGTCTGGAACTTTCGTTGCCAATCTGCAACGGTTCCCCACGATCTAGGACCGGACAAAAGAAACGCCCATTGCGGCCACGAACCCCGCTCACAACGCCGTGAGACGAGTCAGGGGAACGACGATGCGTGCACAGCGCGTTTGGAACGTGAATGGAGCCGCCAGCATCGGGCAGCTTCAGTCCAGATTGGACGATTTGAACAAGCGACTGAACCAGCTTGAAAGTCAGCATCCCGAGAGCTGGAAGGTCGACGAGCTGAAATCGAGCGCGCTCAGCCTGTCGCGGGAGATCGACGACATCCGCTGCGCCGAGGCGACGGCGGCGTTGCGGGAGTTGCTGCGGAAATAGGACAGCGGCAGGCCGCAACGGATTCGTGATCCGCCGCGCGCCCGGCTTTGTGCACAATCCAGCCACATCTTGGACGTTCATTAGGTGCCTGCACGTCTCGGGAGCGAGCGCGCGCTCGTCCTCGCGATGGCGGGACACCGATTGCAAGATCGTGTTGCAAGATCGTGACCGCACATCGCAGAAATTGACCAAATCATGAGCACGCCCGCTTCGGCCAGCCCTGAACGCCAAATCGTCGTTCTCGTCTATCCGGACATCATGGCCATGGATGTCTGTGGCCCGATGGAAGCCTTCGCCATGGCGAATGCGCTGGCCGGTCGCAGCCTGTACCGCCTCTCCGTCGCCGCCGTCACGACCGATCCGATCACGACGTCGCTGGGGTTTTCCATCGTCCCCAACCACGCGCTCGCCGATCTCGACGGCCCGATCGACACGCTTCTGGTCGCGGGGGGATATGGTCACGTCGCCGCGCTGCGCGATCCGGCGCTGATCGGCTGGTTGCGCGAAGCGGCGCCCCGCGCGCGACGGTTCGGCTCGATCTGCACCGGCGCCTTTCCGCTCGCTGCGGCCGGCCTTCTCGACGGCAAGCGCGCGACCACGCATTGGGCGCTTGCGCCGTCTTTCGCGCAAAGTTTTCCGTCGACCACCCTCGATATCGACAGCATCTTCGTACGCGACGGCCAGACCTACACGTCCGCGGGCATCACGGCGGGGATCGATCTCGCGCTCGCCTTGATCGAGGAAGATCACGGGCAGACCTTCGCGCTGCGCGTGGCCCGCAGCCTCGTGGTGTTTCTCAAGCGTCCAGGCGGGCAGTCGCAATTCTCGACGCATCTTCAGGCGCAGTTCAGCGCTGTTCCCGCCCTCCGCAAGGCGCAGGAATGGGCACTGGCACATCTCGCCGAAGACCTCAGCGCCGAGGCGCTCGCGGCCCATGTCGGGATGAGCGAGCGGAATTTTCGCCGGATGTTCGTCGACGAGTTTCACGAGACACCGCGCGAATATGTCGAGCGAATTCGCCTCGACGAGGCCCGGCGTCAGATCGAGGACACCAATCTTCCTGTCCAGGCTGTCGCAAAACGGTGCGGGTTCGGCACCGTGCACAGCCTGCGGCGCGCCTTCGTCCGCCAGCTCGGCGTGACGCCGCAATGGTATCGGGCACAGTTCCAGAAGAACGAAGCGGCTCGCGACGCCACCTAAACTTCCGATTGCAATCTTTGGCCGGATTTATCCCATCTTTGGCCAGGACTGCACACGCCGTGCGATGGCCGCCGCGCGCGTTTCGTTGTTTAATCGCGACTTGTTTAATCGCGACATTGCCCCGCCGCACGTCGCGGCGTCGAAAGGAGCGCATACCAAATGCGCACCAGTGAAATTGTAAATCTATTTCCGGATCATGATTTTCACGCCGTGCCGGCGGTTCTGGACCATCTCTCGGCCGGTGTGGCCTTGCTCGATCGCAGGCTCCACGTTCAGTTTGCCAACAAGGCGTTCCGGGCGATGACGGCTGACGGCGCGCTGGCGTTGCGCGGCCGGACGCTTTCGAGCGCATGGCCGGCCTCGGCCCGGCAGTTCGATCGTATGACCCGCTCGGCGCTGTCGGGCGCGCCCGGCGGCACGATGGCCATTCCACATCCCGGCGACGGGCGCCTCATCACCATTCTGGTAACGCCGGCGCAGGGCCGCACGCTCGACGGCTTCACAGAGCTCGGGGATCGCGACAGCGCCGCGATCATCTTCATGCTCGACCCGGCCCGGCCACCGGCGCTGCCGCCGCAATGGATCATGGACGCCTACAAGCTGACCAAAGCGGAGGCGCAGGTCGCGCTGCAGGCCTCGCTCGGCCACTCCGTGTCCACCATCGGGATCCGGCTCGAGATTTCACCGAACACGGTCAAGACGCATCTGCGTCGCGTCTTCGCCAAGACCGGCGTTCGCGGCCAGGCTGAGCTGGTGGGCCTGCTCTCGGCGCTGCGGTCCGTGCGCGGTGACGATTGCGGGGCTTGAGACGTGGCGGGCAGCTTACCTGCGGCCATCCTTCGAGACGCCCGCCTAAGGCGGGCCCTCAGGATGAGGTCGCGGTTTGCGGCGAGATATCCGACCCTCATGGTGAGGAGCCCGCCAAAGCGGGCGTCTCGAACCATGCAGGCCGAACCCTCACGGCAGTCTTCGACTGTCGTATGCCCGGGATCGAGGAACCAACGCCCGTGCCCGCCATTGCCATGGAGAGCATGGAGCAAAATCATGACCAGGCACCTGACGCGAGCCCATCTCGCGCGCGGTGTGGCCGGCGCGGTTTCCACGCTGGTCCTGTGCGCGACGGCGGCCTTCACCATCGCGCACCACTTCGCGCTGTGAGGAAATTCGCATGATGTCCGACCCCGAGGAGTCGGTGCGGCTGCAAGGCTACGGCGAGATGAAGCTGCGCACGGCGATCGCGACGGTGATGCCGCTTGCCCCGCGCGAACGCGCGGAGGCCGCGATCTTCCGGGTTCGTGACGGCGTGCGTGTGGCAGCGAGCGAGATCGCCGAACTCGCATCAGAGTGGGGTATCGCGCCGGCACCTGAAGTCAGGTCGCCGAGTCTCGCCCCGGAGCCGCACTGGCCGGACATCGTCCGCGGCATGGTGCGCGAGGCGCCGCTGCCGTCGCTGATGGTTGCGTTTTTGCTAGGTGTGCTGGTGTCGCGGCGGTAGTTCGCTCGGTGGGCCCCAGCGCTGCTACACTTCGATCCTATGCCGCACGCAAGCGGACCAACTCGGCTTCAAACTCGAACCGCAACTGTGCCCCCTCGTCTTCCGGCAGACAGCTGGTCATCTGCGGAAAAATCGTCTGATACAGCGCCGTCTTTTTCGGCTCCCAAGGGAGGGTTTGAGCGGCCCTAGCCTCGGCGAGGATTCGCTGAAGTTCAGAGCGAACCTGATCGGGATTGGGCCGGTACACGGGGGTGGGCGCGTCGCCGAATAGTTCGGCCTGTTCCTCGTCGTGAAAGAGATCGCGCTGGCGGGGTGAGTTCATGTCGCATATTCAGCCATAAAATCAGGGCATCTTTGCGCCGGTAAGCGACGACGGAAGCTTTCGGGGGAAATGGTAACTTACCAGCGTATCGCGCCGGATGCCTGAGTACTTGGCAACCTGAGATGTTTGGGCACGATCATAATTTCTTTGCCGCTTCGCCGGACAGATGCCGCGTACCGCAATCCAAATGGACGAATAGTCGTCCACCCTCGATACAGCGACCTGATTTCAGGACAATCATCATACGTCAGAACCCAAGCGGATCCTGGGCGGCTCCTCAGTTCGTCCGCTATCCGTACGTGATATGAAGCATCCAACGAGTTTAGATAGAGCGTCGCTCCCTTCTCATAGTAGGGAGGATCGATGAAAAAAAATACCTTATCGTGATCAAGCTGCTTAATTAACTCGATCCCATCAATGCCCGTTACCGAAATTCGATCACTGAACTCTGCGATCTTCGCGCAACGCTCGAGTAAATCGGGTTTATTATAGCGAGCGTCAATGAGCCACTCCCCGCGCTGCTTGATCCCACCGATCGGACCGCCGTTCATGATAATCCCGGATCTATTACAGCGGTTGAGGTAGAACGCGGAAAACCCCTTCCGAAGGCGCGACACCTTCCGCCGTGACAGATAAAGCTCTCTCTGTCGTCTCCACTCGGCCATACTGACGCGTGTTTTCGACAGCAACGCAGCAAAGTCTAGTGGCTGGTGTTTGAGCGACCACCAGAACGCAAAGATCGCAGGGTCCGCATCGTTGATGTGAATCTCAGGTGCTTCCTCTAAAGTCAAGAGATTCAGGGACGCGCCCGCCCCGCCCGCGAACGGCTCGGCAATCTGCCGATTACCGAGATTGTTGATCCTCCGAATCTGACTAAGCAAGTTAGCCATCACAAACTTTCCGCCAGGGTATCGAAGCGGGCTGACATTCCTCATTTTGTTTCCTCGGCACCCGCTTCTAGCATCAGCCGAAATAGCGGCTCAGTTCGCATCCAAAATTGTAGGATCTCGCGCGGCCCAGGCAAATCGCCGGTTTGATGCACAAACGCATGCAACTCACTTATGCTGAATGGAGCCGAAGCATCGTAGCGCAACGCCTTTTCGACTCGAATAGCATCGGCTTCTGGAAGTTGCGCCTTTGCAATCTTCACGACGGCGGGCAATATCTGCCGCATCGTTGGAGTGCCATACGCCAGCTTGCCCTTTGATCTTAGATCGGCGGTAAGCGCCGAAAGGTCTCCGATTCGATCAAGATAATAGAATATCGAAAGCTCCAAAAAGACTCTGAGCAAGACAGATCCTGCATTCGGGAATCTTTCACGATCGAGCTTTGTCAGCTCATCACGAATGTCGATAAGCCGATCGTTTCCAAATCGCACATGGAAGTTTTTTGGGAGAACAGTCGAGCTTACCTTCTTCCCTCGGCGCCGCGTCGCAGCAGCAGTACGAGCAGCCGTTGAAGCGACAGTCTTGCCGTCCGTTAATTCGGATGGAACGAAGGTGGCATTGCGCTTCCTTACTTTGTCCGCACCCTTCCAGCTGTCCAGGTATCGCTTGATGTCTTCGTTCTTGTTTAGCGTTCGAGACGACGCTTTCCCGGTCGCGACATCTGTCACCAAGCGCGTGAAGCCTTTCACGAATTCGCTCTTGGCCGTGCGGCCTAGAAGACCGTGGTCCGCATTTTTCTCAACAAAAAAATATTCCCGCCCGACTGAGGAGTCGAATACGCGATTCAAGGTTGTAAAAACTTTGGCTCTCGGATTATCGAGCTTTGCCTTCACCTCCTCAGGCAGCGGAAGTGCACGAGCCATATCGGCGATTGCTCGTACCTGACGGGCCTCCTGGATGTCGGAGACCGAAAAGCCCAGATCATCGGCAAGCTCGTCGTTGTCATAGCCCTCGGTGATTTTATCGAGAATGAAGCTCGCTCGATTTTCCGCCTGCCAAGCGAGAACTGGAGTGCCGATATGCCGGCCGGCGACCTGTCGGTCGGTTGCTTTGCGGCTTGGCGCCACGGTCACAGGCACTCGGGCTAAGCTATCGGGATCCAGTATCTTTCGTGCAAGCTTTTCAAGCTGCGCACGCGCGGGCCCTTCTAACAAGCCCGGTTCTCGAAGGCCTTTCAGCGCCGCTAGGCGCCGATTCCCTTCGACCACAACCAGGCGATTACCTTCGTTGATCGCCAACAATGGTTCATTTGGAAAAAAACCGCGAAGGGCAATGCTCTTGGCAACCTCAAGAGCTTTATCGTGATCAAAGAGATACTGAATGATCTCTCGCGGAGCCCTGGCGGTGATCTCACGTCCCAGTCGTGGATTTTTCGGATCGAGTAGTAAACTCGCGACACCAAAGGGCCGCGTTTGCCAATTTGCGCTTGTCACAGCTTTCCCCCCACCCAGCCGGGCATCATGGTGGAAGGTGCGCAGGCGTGCAACTGGAAGGACGTCCCGCCCCTGTGGACGAGCGCCCGATCTTCAAATCATCGCGCATTTCGTTGCGCGGCAATCAGTCGGGAACTATAAGCCATTGAAATCTTGGTCGGAGTGGCAGGATTCGAACCTGCGACCCCTGCGTCCCGAACGCAGTGCTCTACCGGGCTGAGCCACACTCCGACAAGAGGCCGGCTTATAGCGTCGGGTGTGACGCACCGCAAGCGGCCGAGCTGAGGAATTTTGTCCCTGTGAAAACGGGTCTTGAAACGTTGATTTTACCGGCCGGAAAGGCCGGCGCGGACGCCGCCGCCCGGACCTTGGCCGCCGGCGGGCTGGTCGCGTTCCCGACCGAGACGGTCTACGGGCTCGGGGCGGACGCCGCCAACGCCGCCGCGATTGCCCATCTCTATGCCGCGAAGGGCCGGCCGGCCTTCAATCCGCTGATCGCCCATGTCGCCGACCTCGCGGCCGCGCGGCGGATCGGGCGGTTCGACGCGCGCGCCCTGAAGCTTGCCGAGGCGTTCTGGCCGGGGCCGCTGACACTGGTGGTGCCGAAGACGGAAAATTGCCCGGTGGCCGATCTCGCCACGGCGGGTCTCGACACGATCGCGATCCGCATTCCCGCCCATCCGGTGGCCGAAGCGATCTTGCGCGCCTTCGGCGGGGCCGTGGTGGCGCCATCCGCAAATATTTCGGGCCACGTCTCGCCGACGCTTGCGGCCCATGTCGAGAGCGATCTTGCGGGACGGATTGACCTGATCGTGGACGGCGGGCCGGTCGCGGTCGGCGTGGAATCGACCATCGTCGGCTGCCTCAACGCGCCGATGCTGCTGCGCCCTGGCGGGTTGTCACGCGAACGGATCGAGGCTGTGCTCGGCATGCCCCTGGCGCGGCCGCCGGTGGAGGCCGAGAGCGACGACAGTCAACCGCTGGCGCCGGGCATGATGGCCTCGCATTACGCGCCGCGCGCCAATGTGCGGCTGAATGCGCGCGACGTGGCACCGGGCGAAGCCTTGCTGGCGTTCGGGCCTGCGGAGCTGCCCGGACTTGGGGCCGCCGTTGCTGTCATGAATTTGTCGCCCGTGGCTGATCTCGATGAGGCCGCCGCCAATCTATTCGGCTATCTTCGCAGTCTCGACGCGAAGGCTCCGCGGGCGATTGTCGTGATGACGATTCCCGAAGAAGGCTTGGGCGAAGCGATCAACGACCGGCTCCGGCGCGCCGCAGTCGCGCGATAGCGCATGATCCGGAAAGTGTGCAGCGGTTTTCCGATAGGATCATGCGCAAGAGAGTAAGAGCTAAGAAGAGACGAGACGATGAACATCAATCAATCCGCCACCCCTCCGCTTGCGCCCGAATTGATCGACCAATTCCGCAAGATCGTCGGCGACAAGCACGCGATCACCGATGCGGCTGACATCCAGGCTTACGTCACCGAGGAGCGCAATCTGTTCCACGGCCGCTCACCGCTGGTGCTGCGCCCGGGCTCGACGGCCGAAGTCTCCGCGATCTGCAAGCTCGCCTCGGAGCGCAGAATCGCGCTGGTGCCGCAGGGCGGCAACACCGGGCTGGTCGGCGGGCAGACGCCGCACAATGGCGAGGTCGTGGTGTCGCTGCGCCGGCTCGACAAGATTCGCGAGGTCGACCCCGCCTCCAACACCATGACCTGCGAGGCCGGCGTGGTGCTGCAGATCGCGCAGCAGAAGGCGTCTGACGTCGACCGGCTGTTTCCGCTGTCACTGGGCGCTGAAGGAAGCTGCACCATCGGCGGCAATCTCTCGACCAATGCCGGCGGCACCGCGGCGCTTGCCTATGGCGTGGCGCGCGAGATGGCGCTGGGGCTGGAAGTGGTGCTCGCCGACGGGCGCGTGCTCAACGTGCTGTCGAAGCTGAAGAAGGACAACACCGGCTACAATCTGCACAACCTCTTCATCGGCGCGGAAGGCACGCTCGGCATCATTACCGCGGCAACGCTCAAACTGTTTCCGAAGCCGCGGGCGATCGAGACCGCCTATGTCGGGCTGAAGTCGCCGGCGGCGGCCTTGAGCCTGCTGACCATTGCGCAAAGCGAGGCCGCCAATGCGCTGACGAGTTTTGAGCTGCTGTCGGAAATGGCGGTGGACTTCTCGGTCCGCCACGGCATCGACGTGCGCGACCCGCTCGCAGAAAAGCATCCCTGGTACGTGCTGATGGAATTGTCCTCTCCGAGCGACGATGCCCGCACGCCGCTGGAGACGATCCTGGCCCGCGCCATGGAAGAGGAGATCGTCGACGACGCCGTGATCGCGGCCAACCTCACCCAACGCAACGGTTTCTGGAAGCTGCGTGAGGAGATGTCATCAGCGCAGAAACCCGAGGGCGGCTCGATCAAGCACGACATCTCGGTACCGACCGCAGCGGTGCCGGCCTTCATCGAGGAAGCCAACGCCGCCGTGGTGAAGCTGATCCCCGGCGCGCGGCCGGTGCCGTTCGGCCATCTCGGCGACGGCAATCTGCATTACAATGTCAGCCAGCCGATCGGTGCCGACACCGCGGATTATCTGGCGCGCTGGCACGAGATGAACGCTGTGGTGTTCGCAATCGTGCTGCGCATGGGCGGGTCGATCTCGGCCGAGCACGGCATCGGCGTGCTCAAGCGCGACGAGCTGCCTGACGTCAAGGACAAGACCGCGATCGAGCTGATGCGCGCGATCAAGGCGATGCTCGATCCGCACGGCATCATGAATCCGGGGAAGGTGCTGTGAGCGCTCTTGCGATCGACGCGATCAACGATGGCGACGTGGAACCGGTCGTGGCGCTATGGCAGCGCTGCGGCCTGACGCGGCCCTGGAACGATCCGCATGCCGATATCGCGCTGGCGCGGCGGCGCGACAATTCCACCGTGCTGATCGGCCGCGACAATGGTGCGATCGTCGCGACCGTCATGGTCGGCCATGACGGCCATCGCGGCTGGGTCTATTACGTCGCGGTCGACCCCGATGGACGCAAGCGCGGCCTTGGCCGGGCGATCATGGCCGCCGCCGAGGACTGGCTGCGGAGTGCCGGCATCGCAAAGCTTCAGCTGCTGGTCCGCCGCGAGAATGCGCAGGCCAATGCATTCTATCAATCATTGGGCTTCGAGGAATCGACCTCGGTGATGTTCCAGAAGTGGCTCGACGGCCGCGCCCCCACATCATGACTTTTTGAGCATGATCTTTTCGGAAAACCGCTTCACACTTTTCCGGATCATGCTCGCATCCGGAAGACAGCAATGACCATCTCCGACCGCGTCCGCATCAAGGACGTCCGTGTGCTCTCGGACGGCTGGACCACGCTGAAGAGCACGACGTTCGACTACCGCCGCGCCAACGGCGAATGGCAGACGCAGAAGCGCGAGACCTATGAGCGCGACAACGCCGCCGCCGTACTGCCCTACAATCGTGCGCGCCGCACCGTGATCCTGGTGAAGCAGTTCCGCCTGCCGGCATTCATTCGCGGCTACGACGACCTGCTGATCGAAGCGGCCGCCGGCGTGCTCGACGACGCCGCCCCCGAGGTACGTATCCGCGCCGAGGCCGAGGAGGAGACCGGCTATCGCCTGCACGACGTCCACAAGGTGTTCGAGGCCTTCATGAGCCCGGGCGCCATCACCGAGAAACTGCATTTTTTCGTCGCCGAATACGAGCCGGGGATGCGCGTGAGCGACGGCGGCGGCCTCGAGCACGAGGGCGAGGATATCGAGGTGCTGGAGCTCGGCATCGACGAGGCGCTCGCCATGATCGCCGACGGCCGCATCATCGATGCCAAGGCGATCATGCTGCTGCAATACGCGGCGCTGCATATTTTTCGGTAGGGTCGCCGCCGCGAGCTCGCTGCACCTCTCCCGCTTGCGGGAGAGGTCGGCGCGTAGCGCCGGGTGAGGGCTCTCTCCTCATCGGGGCTTCCCCATTGCGGAAGCACCCCCACCCCAGCCCTCCCCCGCAAGCGGGAGAGGGAGCAGACTTCCGCCGCGGCGAGCTATCCAATCTGCAATTCAGGCCTGCGCCGTCCCGCTCCCGGTTGAGCAACTCCCAAACTATCTCTAGTCTGGTCTCTAACCAAGAACCAGGAGACGCGCCCATGTCCGCTCCGCGCGATGACGAATTCGGCTTTGCGCCCGACTATGATTCCCCCGTCCCCTATATGCAGCGCACGCGGGACTATTACACCGCGATCGGCTACACCACCGCCTATCGCTGGGCGCATTACACCGAGGCGCCGTTCCAGAAGCTGAAGAAGCCGCTGGCACAAACGCGCGTGACGATCATCACCACGGCGGCGCCCTACGATCCGACCAAGGGCGACCAGGGGCCTGGTGCGGCGTACAATGGCAGCGCGAAATTCTATCAGGTCTATGACGGCAACACGTCGCAGCCACACGATTTGCGCATCTCGCATATCGGCTACGACCGCAAGCACACGTCAGCGACCGACAACGGCACCTGGTTTCCGCTGCCGCAGCTTTTGAAAGCGTCCGCCGCCGGCCGTATTGGCGAGGTCGCGCCGCGCTTCTTCGGCGCGCCGACCAATCGCAGCCATCGCGTCACGCTCGACACCGACGCGCCGGAGATTTTGGCGCGCTGCCTCACTGATGCGGTCGACGTCGCGGTGCTGGTGCCGAACTGCCCGGTGTGTCACCAGACCACGGCCCTGGTGGCGCGGCATCTCGAGGCCAACGGCATTCCGACCGTGGTGATGGGCTGCGCCAAGGACATCGTCGAGCACGCCGCGGTGCCGCGCTTCCTGTTCTCGGACTTCCCGCTCGGCAATTCCGCCGGCAAGCCGCACGAGACCGCCTCGCAGGCGCAGACGCTCGAGCTGGCGCTTCGGTTGCTGGAGACCGCGAGCGGCCCCCAGACCACGATGCAGTCGCCGCTGCGCTGGAGCGAGGATGCCTCCTGGAAGCTCGACTACAACAACGTCGCCCAGCTCTCGCCGGAAGAACTCGCTCGCCGCCGCGCCGAATTCGACAAGCAGAAGGAGATCGCCCGCGGCAACCGCGCCGCCTGACGTCCTCCAACAACGACAACAACAAGGGAGAGAGACGTGACGCGACCGTTCGAGGGCGTGAAGATCCTGGACTTCACCCAAGTGCTGGCCGGCCCCTATGCGAGCTACCAGCTCGCGCTGCTGGGCGCCGACGTCATCAAGGTCGAGCGGCGCGAGGGCGAGGACATGCGCCGCACGCCGCTGTCGCGCGAATGGGCCGAGCGCGGGCTCGCACCGGCGTTCCAGGCCATCAACGGCAACAAGCGCAGTCTGACGCTCGATCTGCAAAAGCCTGACGCGATCGCGATCGTGAAGAAGCTTGCGGCGCAAGTCGACGTCGTCATGGAGAATTTTCGCCCAGGCGTGATGGACAAGCTCGGCATCGGCTATGAGGCGCTCTCGGCGATCAATCCCAAGCTGATCTATTGCGCGGTGTCAGGTTTTGGCCAGACCGGCCCGGATCGTCTGCGGCCCGGCTATGACGGCAAGATGCAGGCGCTGTCGGGCATCATGGCGATCACGGGCCATCCCGAGACCGGGCCGACGCGCGCGGGTTTTGCGGTGTGCGATGTGCTCTCCGGCGCGACGGCGGCGTTCGGCGTGTCGAGCGCGCTGTATCAACGCGACCGCACCGGCAAGGGACAGCTCATCGACGTCTCCATGCTGGAGGCGACGATGGCGTTTCTCTCGGGCCAGATCGCGGATTGGTTGGTCGCCGGGCATCGTCAGCAGCTCTCGGGCAATCAGGCGGTGAGCCGCCGGACCACGGCGAATTTGTTCAGATGCGGCGATGGTCACATCCTGCTCGCCGTCAACAACGAGAAGCAATATCGCGCGCTGATGGCCGCGCTCGGCCGCGAGGACACGCTATCCGATCCGCGCTTCGTGGACTGGTTCGCGCGTAACGAGAACGAGCCTGCCTTGCGCGTCATCATCGAAGAGGCACTCGCAGCAAAGCCCGCGCGCGAATGGGAGACGATCCTGGAAGACGCCGGCGCGCCCTGCGCCAGCATCTGGAAGGTCGAGGAGGTCATCGACCATCCGCAGATCAAGGCGCGCGGCGCGATCCAGGAGCTGGACACGCAATACGGCCGCCTGCGCTTTGCCGGCAGCGGATTCAAGCTCGCACATGGTGGTGGCAAGCTCGACCGGATGGCGCCGGAATTGGGCGCGGACACGGATGCGGTGCTGGGCGAGCTCGGATTCGATGCAGCGGAGATTGCGGCGTTGCGGGCAAGGGAGATTGTTTAAAACTCCGCTGCCGTAGGGTGGGCAAAGCGAAGCGTGCCCACCATCGCGCATCGCATAACTGGACAGATGGTGGGCACGGCGCGTTGCGCCTTTGCCCACCCTACGGCAGCGGTGATCAGAACAACGACCCTTGCCCATCATCCGATGAGCTAGCCACTGCCTTCCGCACCGCCTTTTTGGGCTTCACCGCCTCTGCTTCGGCCTCCATCTCCTCCGCGCTGATCGGCAAGAGCAGCTGATCGTCGTCATTGGCGACGCGATTGACGCGGGTCGACACCGGGTGCCAGGCGAATTCGCCGCGGCGCGGGGCGGTCATCAGCGGCAGGATCGCATCGACCTCGTCGCCGCGGCAATCGAGCCAGCGTTCGAAATCGCGCGGGCTGATGGTGACGGGCACGCGGTCATGCAGCGCGGCGATGTCCTCGCCCGCGGCCGCCGTGACGATCGCCACCGTGTCGAGTTCCTCGCCGTTCGGCCCGATCCAGGTTTCGAACACCGCGGCAAGGCCGAGCGGCGCACCATCGGCGCGATGGATGAAGAACGGCTGCTTGCGGCTGTCGACCGCCTTCCATTCGTAATAGCCGTCGGCCGGGATCAGCCCACGCCGCCGGCGGATCGCGCGTTTGAAGGCGGGCTTCTCCAGCACCGTCTCGCAGCGGGCGTTGATCAGCAGCGTAAAGCCCTTGGGATCCTTGACCCAGCCCGGCAACAGGCCCCAGCGCATCAGGCGAAAATGGCGGGCGCCGTTCTCGACCAGGACGACCGGAATCGGTTGCGTCGGCGCGACATTGTACCGTGGCGGGAAATTCGGCTGCTCGATGTAGCCGAACAGTTGCCGCAAAGCCGCGGGGGCCGAAGTTATGACGAAGCGTCCACACATCCTGGGGCGTCTATATAGGTTCCGTTCAGGTCCTTTTAACCCCGAACGTTAACACTGCGGCGGATGAGCTCAATGGCCTCGCAATCCGCGCGGACGCATGCACAAACGGCCCCCGAGGCGCAAGCATGGGCCGAACGACTGCGCGTGGCCAACATCAACCCGCGGACCGGGCTTGCCACAGACTATCTCAACCATTTCAATGAAGCGGTGATGCTCCTTGAGATGATCCCGGACATGCCGGAATGCGCCGAGGACTTTCTGACCTGGTCGCCGCTGTCCTATGCCGAGCATTTTACGGCCTCGAACTTCAAGGCACGGGACCTGGCAATCGAAGCCTATGAGAAGGCCGAGCCAAACGTGCGGACCCAGTTCGACCACATCACCGACACCATGACCTCGATCCTGACCGCAGTCGGCTCGGCCATGCGCGAGGTCGAGAAGGACACGACCCGCGTTCGGTTGGCCGAGCAGGCCGCCCTCTGGGTCAAGCCGCTGATCGCGGCCTGCGGCGGCATCATCAACGGCGGCGCGGAGGCCGACGTCGACAGCATCATGGCGAATTGAGCCAGGGTCGTTGAAGAAATGCCTGACGTTATCCAGCCCACTCACCCCCAGATCGCAGTCAGCGCGGCGATTTTCCGCGACGGCAAGGTGCTGCTGACCCGCCGTGCCCGCTCGCCCGCAAAAGGGTTCTATTCGTTGCCGGGCGGCCGGGTCGAATTCGGCGAATCGCTGCACCATGCCCTGAGCCGCGAGGTCGACGAGGAGACCGGGCTCGAGATCGAGATCGTCAGCCTGGCCGGCTGGCGCGAGGTGCTGCCGGCCGCGCCCGGCGCCGGCCATTATTTGATCATGTCCTTTGCCGCCCGCTGGGTGGCCCGGGAACCTGCTCTGAACGACGAGCTCGACGATTACCGCTGGATCGCCCCCGATGCCCTGGGCAGCCTTGGCGACCTCAAGCTGACCGGAGGGCTGGAGGAGATTATCCAGTCGGCGGCGCGCCTGATTGGGGCATAGCCGGCACGGCGAGCTCCGCTACACTCTCCCGCAAGCGGGAGAGGGAGCGCACCGCGCGGGCGGCTCACCTTGCTTCTCTGGCCCTGAGGGGGCATACAGCCCGCCGATGTCGACGCGATTTCTGGCCATTTTTGTCCTGATTCTCGCCTGCGCCTCCGCGCCCGCCCGGGCCCAGGACGTGGCAGCGCCGTTCGACGCCGATTTGCAGCGGCTGGCCGAGATCCTCGGCGGCCTGCACTATCTGCGCGGCATCTGCGGCTCCAACGAGGGCAACAAATGGCGCAGCGAGATGCAGGCGCTGATCGAGGCCGAAACCCCCTCGGGCGAACGCCGTACCCGCATGATCGCCGGCTTCAACCGCGGCTATAACGGCTTTCAGCAGACCTATCGAAGCTGCACGCCGGCGGCGACGGTGGCGATCCGCCGTTACATCGAGGAAGGCTCGAAGATCTCGCGCGATCTCACGGCGCGTTACGCGAACTGATTTTTATCGTCATTCCGGGGCGTGCGTAGCGCGAACTACGATGCGCAATTGCGCATCATAGCTCGCGACTTCGTCGCGCCCCGGAATGACAGCCATGGGAACCCTGTCATCGTCTTTGTACACAGCCGTTAACCGTTCTTAAAGATGTGGCCTAGCGGTCGTTAATGCGCGTGCTACACCTCTTGCACAGCGCATCGCCGTGGATCGCGCCCCAGCCCCGATTGAGATTCATGAGCCAGCCGATTTCCTACGCCCCCGCCCGCGCGCCGTTGCCCGATCACGAGCAGAAACAAGCCGCACTGAGCTATCTCAACGAGGCCTGGGCCGAAGCGCGCCATGACGGCGTCGACGGCGACTGCCTGGCGCAGGCGAGCCTGTTTGCAGCGCTCGCCGAGCTTGTCGGCACTTATGGCGAGGACGCGGTGGCGAAATTCGTCGAGGGTTTTCCTGCCCGCATCCGCAACGGCGAATTCTCGATCGACCTCTCCAGGCAGTAGGTATTTCGAGCCTCAATCTGTCTCCATCGGCAGCGTTGGATCCCTCGCCCACTCGCCCATCGAGGCGTCGTAGAGCGTCAGCTTGTCGTAGCCGAGCTGCGTCAGCATCAGCAAATCGATCGTCGCCGAAATGCCGCCGCCGCAATACAGGATTACGTTCTTGTCGCGCGTGACGCCTGCCGCGGTGAATTTGGCTTCGGCATCCGCAAGCGAGGTCAGGGTCTTGTCGGCATTGACGAGCGTCGCAGCCGACACGTTGACGCTGCCGGGCACGCGGCCGGGCCGGCCGTAGCGGCTTGGCTCAAGGCCTTTATGAAACTGCGGCCCGAGCGCGTTGACGGTGACGGTCGAGGGATCGCCGATCCGCGCCTTGACGGTATTCTTGTCGACGAAGAAGCCTGCGCGCGGCGCGGCCTTGAAGCTCGTCGCCGGATAGCCCTTCGATGCGCCGGTTTCGATAGCCCGCCCCTCTTCCTTCCATTTATCGAAGCCACCATCCAGCACCTGCGTGTTGACGCCGAGCGAGCGCAGCATCCACCAGAACCGCGTCGACCACATCATGGTGCCGATGCTGTAGAGCACGATGGTCTTGGATGCGTCAGCACCGTGGCGACCGAAGGCGGCTTCGAGCTGGGCCACGCCTGGCATCATGAAGAACTGCTGCGCGGAGGTGTCGGAGAACTCGCCTTGCAGATCGAGGAAATCGGCGCCAGGGATATGGCCGGCCGCGAACGTCTTGTCACCGGGGACGGCGCGATACGGTACGTCGCTGCCGGGCGGGACCGGCTCGTTGTAGGTCGTGCAGTCATAGAGGCGGAGATCGGGATCGCTGAGGATCGAGGCGAGCTGATCGGTGGTGATGAGGGGTGTTGGTTGGGACATTGCTCGCTCCCAATTTGAGCTTGCGCTTCGCGGCACTCTGTCATTGCCCGCGAAGGCGGGCAATCCAGTATTCCAGAGGCCGCAGTGATCGAGCCGAGGGGCCGCGGCGTACTGGATGCCCCGCCTGCGCGGGGCATGACAGCGGAGCGAGAAGTTGGAGCGGAAAACCCTACTGCTTCAGCGTCTCCAGAAACCGTACCGGCTCGCCCTGCGATGCCGTCACCAGCTCGCCCTGCCACATCACGCGGCGGCCGCGGATGAAGGTGCCGACGGGCCAACCCGTCACGCGGACGCCGTCATAGGGGGTCCAGCCGGCTTTCGAGGCGACCCATTTGTTGCTGATGGTCTCGCTGCGCTTCAAGTCGACCACCGTGAAGTCGGCATCGTAACCGGCGGCGATGCGGCCTTTGCAGGCCATGTTGTAGAGGCGCGCAGGGCCCGCGCTGGTGAGATCGACGAACCTTGCCAGCGACAGCCGACCGGCATTGACGTGATCGAGCATCAGCGGCACCAGCGTCTGCACGCCGGTCATGCCGGAGGGCGACGCCGGATAGGTCTTCTGCTTCTCTTCCAGCGTATGCGGGGCGTGGTCGGAGCCGAGCACGTCGATGATGCCCTGCTCGATGCCGCGCCAGATGCCGGCACGGTGATCGGCGCCGCGCACCGGCGGGTTCATTTGTGCCAGCGTGCCGAGCCGCTCGTAGCATTCGGGCGCGACCAGCGTGAGATGATGCGGTGTCGCCTCGCAGGAGGCGACGTCCTTGTGGTCGCGCAAGAACTCGATTTCTTCCTTGGTGGAGATGTGCAGCACGTGGATGCGCTTGCCCGTCTCGTGCGCGAGCTTGACCAGGCGCTGCGTCGCCATCAGCGCCGCGGTCTCGTCGCGCCAGACCGGATGCGAGCGCGGATCGCCCTCGATGCGGAACGACTTGCGATCGTTGAGACGATACTCGTCCTCGGCATGGAACGCGGCACGGCGGCGGATCACCTGGAAGATGCGGCGCAGGCTTTCATCGTCCTCCACCAGCAGGGCGCCGGTCGAGGAGCCGATGAACACTTTCACGCCGGCACAGCCCGGCGCGCGCTCGAGCACCGGCAGATCCTGCACATTCTCGCGGGTGCCGCCGATGAAGAAGGCGAAATCGCAATGCATGCGGTGACGGGCGCGCTTCACCTTGTCGGTGAAGGTAGCCTCCGTCACGGTCAATGGAGACGTGTTCGGCATCTCGAACACTGCAGTGACGCCGCCCATCACGGCGCTGCGCGAACCGGTCTCGAGGTCTTCCTTCTGCTCCAGCCCGGGCTCGCGAAAATGCACCTGCGTGTCCATCACGCCGGGCAGGATGTGGAGACCCCTGCAGTCGATCACCTCGGCGGCGGATCCTTGCGACAGCGGGCCTAGCTCGGCGATGCGACCATTGGCGATGCCGATATCGCGAACAGACTCGCCATCCTGGTTGACGACGGCGCCGCCTTTGAGGATCACATCGAAACGCTGGGTCATGGCTGGAGGCCTCTCTCATCCCCAAGCGCAGGGCTCGAGGTCTTGTCGTTTATGCCTTGCGGGCTTACGTTCCGGAGCAACATGTCGCAAGAGATTTTCACATGAAATCAGCGTTTCTTCCCGACCGGGGCGTGATCAAAGTCGCGGGCGAGGATGCGCGCACCTTCCTCAATGGCCTCATCACGACCGATGTCGACAAGCTCAAGCCGGGCCTTGGGCGATTCGGTGCGCTGCTGACACCGCAGGGCAAGATCATCGTCGATTTCCTGATCACTGAAGCGCCCGCCGGCCATGGCGGCGGGTTCCTGATCGACTGCCCGAAGGCGCTGGCCGACGGCCTCGCCACCAAGCTGAAATTCTACAAGCTGCGCGCCAAGGTGACGGTGGACAACCTCTCCGATGATCTCGGCGTGCTCGCGGCCTGGGACGGCCAGTTAGCGGCTCAGCCGGATCTCGCCTTTGCCGATCCACGCAATGCTGAGCTCGGCACTCGCATCCTGATCCCCGAAGATCTCAAGCAAAAACTGTCGGACCTGATCGGTGCCGAGCTGGTCGATGCCGCCGACTATGAGGCGCATCGTATCGCGCTCGGCGTGCCGCGCGGCGGGCTCGATTTCATGTACAGCGACGCCTTCCCGCACGAGACCAACATGGACCGTCTGGCCGGCGTCGATTTCGACAAAGGCTGCTATGTCGGCCAGGAGGTCGTCTCGCGCATGCAGCATCGCGGCACCGCGCGCACCCGCAGCGTGAAGGTCCTGCTCGAGGATTCCTCGCCTGAGGCAGGTGTCAGTGTCATGGCCGGCGACAAGTCCGTCGGCACCATGGGCTCGTCGGCGCAAGGCAAGGGCATTGCGCTGGTGCGGATCGACCGCGTTGCGGACGCGCTCGATGCCGGCCAGCCGCTCACTGCTGGCGGACTCGCGTTGAAGCTGGCAGAACCCGAAATCGTCCGCATTCCCACAAAGCAACCCATCGCATGAGCCGTGCTCCCCGCCTGCATCCCGACGGAAAGACCCGCTGCCCCTGGCCCGGCGAAGATCCGCTCTATGTCGCCTATCACGACACCGAATGGGGCGTGCCTGAGTATGACGATCGCGCGCTCTATGAAAAACTGATCCTCGACGGCTTTCAGGCCGGCCTCTCCTGGATCACGATTTTGCGCAAGCGCGACAATTTCCGCAAAGCCTTCGACGATTTCCAGCCGGAGAAGATCGCGCGCTACAACGACAAGAAGGTGCACGCGCTGATGAACGATGTCGGCATCGTGCGCAACCGCGCCAAGATCGACGGCACGATCCTGAGCGCGAGGTCGTATCTGGAGATCATGGAGAAGGGACCGGGCTTCTCAAAGCTGCTGTGGGACTTCATGGGCGGACGGCCCAAGGTCAACAATTTCAAGACCACCGCAAGCGTGCCGGCTTCGACGCCCTTGTCGGTGCAAATCTCCAAGGAGCTGTCCTCGCGCGGCTTCAAATTCGTCGGCCCGACCATCGTGTACGCCTTCATGCAGGCGACCGGCATGGTCAACGACCATCTCGTCGACTGCCACTGCCACGCGAGTTGCAGCAAGATGCAGCGCAAACCGCGCCTCAAGGCCAAATGACGACGAAGAAGACGGCGTCGCGCCGCGTGCAAATGCGCGCCTGGCAGCGCATGCTGTCGGGCCGGCGCCTCGATCTGCTCGATCCCTCCCCGCTCGACGTCGAGATCGCCGACATCGCGCATGGGCTCGCGCGCGTCGCCCGCTGGAACGGGCAGACCATCGGCGCGCATATCTTCTCGGTCGCCCAGCACACGCTGCTGGTGGAGACCGTACTCCGGCACGAAATGCCGCGCGTCGATGAGCGCATGCGGCTCGCAGCGCTGCTGCACGATGCGCCCGAATATGTCATCGGCGACATGATCTCGCCGTTCAAGGCCGTCCTCGACGGCCATTACAAGGCCGTGGAAAAGCGCCTGCTCGGCGCCATCCACATCCGCTTCGGCCTGCCGCCGGTGCTGCCCGACGAGATCACGCAAGTCATCAAGGCCGCCGATCGCGGCGCGGCGTATCTCGAGGCAACCGAGCTCGCCGGATTCAGCGAGAGCGAGGCGAAGCGCCTGTTCGGCAGGGATCCGGGCCTTTCCGACAGCGTCCGGCGCGACTATCTGACACCCTGGACGGCGGCGCGGGCCGAGAAGCAGTTTCTGGAACGGTTTGGCGCCGTGTTTGCGTGAGCCACATCCCTTCGTAGGGTGGGCAAAGCGAAGCGTGCCCACCAAACAAGTCGCGGTGTGCGCAGTTGCGAAATGGTGGGCACGGCGCGATGCGCCTTTGCCCACCCTACGGGCGCAGTTATAATCAGCGGCAAAAAGGTCCGTCATGATCCACGTCTGTTCCCTCGCCGCCCTTCCCGAAACCGTCCGCCGCACCCGGGCCAGCCATGTGCTGACCGTGATGGCCAATGTCGAGCAGGTGGCGCGGCCGGTGTCGGTGCTCCCTGCCAATCATCTCAAGGTGTCGATGGACGACATTACCGAGGAGATGGACGGCTTTGTCGTCCCCTCCGAGGCGCATATCGACCAGGTGTTGAATTTCGTCCGCGGCTGGGACCGCGGCGCGCCGCTGGTGGTGCATTGCTATGCCGGCATCAGCCGCTCCACGGCGAGCGCCTTCGCCGCCGTCTGCGCGCTCAATCCCGATCGCGACGAAATCGAGATCGCGAAGAAAATCCGCGCCGCCTCGCCAATCGCTTCGCCGAACCGGCGCATCGTCAGCCTTGCCGACCGTGCACTCGGGCGCAACGGCCGCATGCTGCATGCGCTCGACGAGATGGGCCCCGGCGAGATGCTGGTCGAAGGCCGCCCCTTCGTGATCGAGCTCGAATGAGGCGGGAGTCGAATAGCAGCCGCGACCTGACTGCGCCCCCTCGCCCGCTTGCGGGAGAGGGTTGGGGAGAGGGTGTCTCCGCAACGGGACAATCCCCTAGAGGAGAAAGCCCTCACCCGGCGTTACACGCCGACCTCTCCCGCAAGCGGGAGAGGTTACAGCGAGCCCGCGGCGAGGTTGCCTCCATCAACCGGCAAGTGTTTCCGCCAACGCCCGCGGCGTCATCCGCATGAGCGACAAGCTGCTGACGCCGATCGAGATCGGCCTGACTGCCGCGATCGTCGCGATCGAGGATCATGAGCCGCTGGTGCTGACCGCGCGCGGCGCCGACGGGCTCGCCGGCCTGCCGTTCGGCCCGTTCGACGCGCCGAGCCATCGCACCTTCGAGATCGGCCTGCGCGCCTGGGTCGAGGAACAAGCAGGATTACGGCTCGGCTATGTCGAGCAGCTCTACACCTTTGGCGATCGCGGCCGTCATGCGGAAGCCGGCGACACCGGCGCACACATGGTGTCGATCGGATATCTCGCGCTGACGCGCGCCGCCGAGGGTGCAGCAAATGCGGCGAGCTTCGAGCCCTGGTATCGCTTCTTCCCCTGGGAAGACTGGCGCGAGGCGCCGCCCGCGATCATTGCCCGTGATATCATCCCGGCACTGACCGCATGGGCCGAGGAGGAGACGCCCGAGACCACGCGCGCATTGCCGCGAAAAGATCGCGTGCGGTTCTATTTCGGCCTCGAGGGTGCGGCCTGGGACGAGGAGCGCGTGCTCGACCGCTACGAGCTGCTGTACGAGGCCGGCCTCGTCGAGGAGGCGCGGCGCGACGGCCGCCCTGCGGCATTGGCACGCAAGACGCTTCCCGCGCTCGGCATCTCGATGCGGTTCGACCACCGCAGAATCCTCGCCACGGGAATCGCGCGGCTGCGCGCAAAATTGAAGTATCGCCCTGTGGTATTTGAACTTTTGTCCGCCGAGTTCACACTCACTGAGTTGCAGTACACGGTGGAGGCGATCTCCGGCCGCCATTTGCACAAGCAGAATTTCCGCCGTCTGGTCGAGACTGAAGCCCTGGTCGAACCGACCGGCGTGATGTCGACACAGACGGGGGGACGGCCGGCGGCACTCTACCGCTTCCGCCGCGACGTACTCCAGGAGCGGCCGGCGCCCGGCTTGCGCATGCGCTCCCGGCGCTAGACCAAGATTTGTGATCGGCCCCTGCCCGCCGATCGCCTGGAGGCCTTAATGTTCGACGCCCCGTTCGACGACCTTGCGATTCTCATTGCGATCGTCGCCTTCCTGATCGCGATCAAGGCCACCAGCCAGGCGACCGAGCTGCGCCGGCGGCTGAACTCGCTCGAGGCGATGCTGTACGCGCAACGGCAGGTGCAGCCGCCACCGCTGATGCCCACGCCGGCGCCTGAAGCACCCGCGACAATTGCCGCGGAGCCACCGGCGCTTGCGCCCGAAACCGAGCTGGCGCCGCCGCCGGTCGCCGAACAGGTTTCGCCGCCTCCGCTCGAGCCGAGCGCCAACAATGTCGCGCCGCCTCCCGTGCCCGCCGCAGAACCCGGTTTTGAAGAGCGGCTCGGCACGCGCTGGGTGGTATGGATCGGCGGGCTGGCGCTCGCACTCGGCGGCTTCTTCATGGTGCGCTATTCGATCGAGGCCGGCCTCGTCGGCCCCGGCGTGCGTGTGTTCCTCGGCGGCCTGTTCGCGCTGGCGCTGCTGGGCGCCGGCGAATGGACGCGGCGCAAGGAAAGCATCTCCACGATCCAGGCGCTGCCGATCGCCAACATCCCGGCGATCCTCACCGCGGCTGGAACGGCGGTCGCATTCGCAACCGTGTATGCGGCCTACGCGCTCTATGACTTCCTGGTGCCCGCGACCGCCTTCGTGCTGCTCGGCCTCGTTGCGCTCGGCACGCTTGCAGCAGCGCTGCTGCACGGGCCGGCGCTCGCGGGCCTCGGCGTGGTCGGCGCGTTCGCGACGCCGGCACTCGTCTCCAGCGGCAAGCCGGACTATTGGGCGCTCTACATCTATCTCGCCGTCGTCACCGCCGCGAGCTTTGGGCTCGCCCGTATCAGGCTATGGCGTTGGCTGGCCGTGACCACCATCGTCTTCGCCGTGCTCTGGATCTTCCCGGGACTCGAAGCGAGCGAATTGCAGGTCGCGCCGCATGCTTTCCATGTCATCGCCGGCTTCGTGCTGGCCGCACTGCTCGTCGTCTGCGATTTCATGTTCGGTCCGACCATCGAGGACGGACAGATCGAGCCGGTCTCGTCGAGCGCGCTCGGCGCCTATCTGTTCGGCGCGATGCTGATCGTGCTGTCGAGCGCCCATGCCGATCTCGCGCTGATCGCCTTTACGCTGCTTGTTGCAGCGACGCTGTTCGTCGCCTGGCGCGCGGAGGCCGCGGCCGGCGCGCTCGGCGCGGCCGCTGCGACCGTGTTCATCGTGTTCGCCGAATGGGCCGTGCGCGCCAATCCCGACATGCTGGTGCTGCCGGGCGGCGCCATGCCCGGCATCACGCCGACCGCCACCGACAGCGCGGTGAGCCAGCATCTGGTGATGGCCGCGATCTTCGCCGCCGGCTTCGGCATCGCGGGCTTTCTCGCGCAGGGTCGATCGAATTCGGCGATCATTCCGGTGGTGTGGTCGGCGGCAGGCGTCGCCACGCCGATCGCCATCCTGGTGGCGCTCTACGCCCGCATCGCCCATCTCGACCGCTCGATCCCGTTCGCGATCCTCGCGGTGCAGCTGGCCGCCGCCTTTGGCGCCGCAACGGAAACGCTGACCCGCCGTGAAGCCCGGCCTGGCCTTGCGATCTCTACCGCGCTGTTTGCGACCGGCACGCTCGGCGCGCTGGCGCTGGCGCTGACCTTCGCGCTGGAGAAGGGCTGGCTCACCATCGCGCTGGCGCTGATGTCGCTCGGGACCGCGTGGATTGCGATGCAACGGCCGATCCCATTCCTGCGCTGGCTCGCCGCCATTTTCGCAGCCATCGTCACCGCGCGCGTTGGCTATGATCCGCGCATCGTCGGTGATGCCGTCGGCACCACGCCGATCTTCAATTGGCTGTTGTGGGGCTATGGCCTGCCGGCGGCCTCGTTCTGGGCGGCGAGCCTGTTCCTGCGCCGCAGGGGTGACGACGCGCCGCTGCGCATGGTGGAGGCGGCCGCGATCCTGTTCACCGCACTGCTCGCCTTCATGGAGGTTCGCCATCTCGCAACCGGCGGCGACATGATCGCAGCGCCGTCACTGCTGGAAGCCGCCTTGCAGGTCTGCGTGGCACTCGCCATGGCGATCGGGCTGGAGCGATTGCGCCTGCGCAGCCACAGCATCGTGCACAATGTCGGCGCGGTCGTGCTCACGGCGATCGCCGGCCTCATCGGCGTGTTCGGCCTGCTGTTCCTGGAGAACCCGCTGCTGTGGCACATCGATGTCGGCGGCGCCGTGTTCAACCTGCTGCTGCTCGGCTACGCGCTGCCGGCGGTGCTGATGCTGCTGCTCGCCTATGCCGTGGTCGGCGCGCGCGGTAAAGTCTGTGCGAATACGATTGCGGGCGCGGCCCTCGTGTTTGCCCTCTCGTACCTGACGCTGGAGATCCGGCGGTTCTATCACGGCCCGTTCCTCACCAGCGGCGAGACCACGGGCGCCGAGCAATACACCTATTCGATCGGCTGGCTCGCCTTCGGCGTCGTGCTGCTCGGCATCGGAATTCTCGTCAACTCCGAGCGGGCGCGGCTGGCGTCGGCCGCCGTCATCGCGCTGACGATCCTGAAGGCCTTCGTGATCGACATGTCGACGCTGACCGGCGTCTACCGCGCGCTGTCGTTCATGTGCCTCGGCATCGTGCTGGTCGCGATCGGATGGCTGTACCAGCGCATCCTGTTCCGGCGGCAGATCCTGCCGCCGGCTCCGCAGACAGGCAGTTGAGAATCAAGCCGCGCGGACCGATTCCAGGAACTGCGCGACCTCGACCTTGAGACGAGTGCTGTCGGTCGCGAGCGACCTCGCCGCCGACAGAACCTGCGTCGAGGCCGAGCCAGTCTCGATCGCACCGCGCTGCACGTCGGTGATGTTCATCGAGACCTCCTGCGTGCCGAGCGAAGCCTGCTGCACGTTGCGCGAGATCTCCTGTGTGGCGGCGCCCTGCTCCTCGACGGCGGCCGCAATCGCGGAGGACACTTCCGACAGCCGCTCGATGGTGCCGCCGATCTCCTGGATCGCGCTGACCGATTCTTGCGTCGCCGACTGGATGCCAGCGACCTGCGCCCCGATCTCGCCGGTCGCCTTCGCGGTCTGCTCCGCCAGCGCCTTGACCTCGGAGGCGACGACAGCAAAGCCGCGGCCGGCTTCGCCGGCGCGCGCCGCTTCGATGGTGGCGTTCAGCGCCAGCAGATTGGTCTGGCCCGCAATGGTGTTGATGAGCTCGACGACGTCACCGATGCGGGAGGCCGCCTGCGACAGCTCGTTGACCCGCGCGTTGGTCCGCGCCGCCTGGTCGACCGCTTCCGCGGCCATGCGCGCCGAATCTTGCACGCGACGGCTGATCTCGGTGACGGAGGACGACAGCTCTTCGGAAGCCGAGGCCACCGACTGCACGTTGGTCGATGCTTCCTCGGAAGCCGCGGCAACCGCCGTCGCCAGCTTCTGACCGCGCTGTGCGGTGTTGGTCAACGTCGTTGCAGACGCCTCGAGCTCAATCGAAGCCGAGGAGACGGTGCCGACGACTTCGCCGATCATCGCTTCGAACTTGCGAGTGATGACCTCGACGCGGCGACCGCGCTCGATCTTGGCCTCGGCGTCGCGTGCGGCCGCTTCATCAGCGGCCCGCTTGGCAATCAGCGCTTCCTTGAAGATCTGCAGCGCATCCGCCATCGAGCCGATCTCGGTCTTCTCGCCGCGATGCGGCACCTCGGCCGAAAGATCGCCCTCGCCGAGCGACTGCATCGGCTTGATGATCGAGGCAATGCCCCGCGAAACGTCGCGCACGAGATAATAGGCGGCGCCGATCGCGATCGCCACCGAGGCGATGATGACGCCGACCAGCACGCGGAAGATCGTGGCGTAGCTGTCAGCCGCCTGCTTGGTTTCCAGCTCGGCGCCGTGGTTGTTCATCTCGATGCCCCGTTGGAGCAAAGGATCCGCCGCCTGGGCCATCTTCGCGACCTTGGTCTGCAGCATCTCGTTGGCCTCGGCCGGGAACTTTCCGGGGCTCTTGCGCGACAGCGCCATCACGTCCTGCACGCCGTTCAGATACTCGGACCACGCCTTGGCCCATTGCCCATAGAGCGAGCGTTCCTCGGCGGAAGTGATCAGCGGCTCGTAGACCTTGCGGGTCTGGTCGATACGCGCCTGCAGCGAGGCGAGGCGCTTCTCGGCAGCTTCCTTGCCCTCGGGCGTCTCCTGCATCAGGTGAAGACGCAACGCAACGCGCAGCTCGTTGATGTCGGCGCGCATCGAGCCGAGCGCACGTACGCTCGGCAGCCAGCTCTGCGCGATCTCGACGGTGTGGGAGTTGATGTTCTGCATGGTGCCGATCGCCACCACACCGACGCCGGCGAGCGAGAGCACGAGGACCGACAACACGGTCAGAAGCTTGAAGACGATCGACAACTTCGACATCACAAAATCCCGCTGATAGTTAGCAACGCACAAGTCACCCGCGCCGCGACCGTCACGGCGGAGTCATTCCAACAATGCTGGCTGGTTCTTATCCGGTAAGATTGCGCACATAATTGCAAACACCCGTTAACAGGAACCTACGTGAAACTACGGATTTGCCGATTCTCCGTTCCGAACTTGACTGCAACCATTAGTTGCAGCCTGCACGCGACGGCGAAGGCTCTCCGCCGCGCATCGCGCGGTGGTCGGTGATCGAGAGGGCTGAGCAGGCCTGGATCAGGCCGCACGCACCGTCTCCAGGAACTTACCCACTTCCAGCTTCAGGCGGTCGCTGTCGGTGGACAACATCTGCGCGGCGGACAGCACCTGCGAGGACGCCGATCCGGTCTCGCTCGCACCGCGCTGCACGTCGGTGATGTTGGACGAGACCTGATGCGTGCCGTGTGCGGCCTGCTGGACGTTGCGGGAAATTTCCTGCGTGGCTGCGCCCTGCTCTTCCACGGCGGCGGCGATGGTCGAGGAGATCTCGGACAGCTTTTCGATGGTGTCGCTGATGTCCTTGATGGCGCCGACGGATTCCTGCGTTGCGGTCTGGATGCCGGAGATTTGCTGGCCGATCTCGCCGGTCGCCTTCGCCGTCTGCTCGGCCAGCGCCTTGACTTCGGAAGCGACGACAGCAAAGCCCCTGCCCGCTTCGCCGGCGCGTGCCGCCTCGATCGTCGCGTTGAGCGCCAGGAGGTTGGTCTGGCCCGCGATGGTGTTGATCAGCTCGACCACGTCGCCGATGCGCGTTGCGGCCCTGGACAGTTCGCTGACGCGCTCGGTGGTGGTGCGGGCCTGGCCAACGGCTTCGCTGGCAACGCGCGCGGATTCCTGCACCTGACGGCTGATCTCGGTGATGGAGGAGGACAGCTCCTCGGTTGCGGAGGCCACCGACTGCACATTGGTGGAGGCTTCCTCCGAGGCCGCTGCGACCACGGTGGTGAGCTGCTGCGCGCGCTCCGCGGTCGAGGTCAGCGTCGTAGCGGACGCTTCGAGCTCGGTCGAGGCCGACGATACGGTTTCGACGATCTCGCCAACCGCGGCCTCGAAACTGTCGGCCAGCTTGTGCATGTCGGCCTTGCGCTGCTCGGCTGCGACCTGATCCTGCCTGATCTTGGCCTCGGCTTCCGTGCGCGCCTTCTGCTCGGACACGACCTTGAACTTCTCGACGGCGCCCGCGACGCCGCCGACCTCGTCCTGGCGGCCAAGCCCGGGCAACACCACGTCGAAATCGCCGCCGGCAAGCTTCTCCATCGCCGCAGTCAACGCGCGCATCGGACGCGCGATACTGAAAATCGAGAAGATACACGCCCCGATCAGGACCAACGCGACCAACACACCGGTGAGGAGCGACGTCCGCGCCACGGAGGCGGCTTCCGATTCAGCCTCGGCACGGCTCTCCGCACCGCTCTGCTTGGCAGCATCCGTGATCTGGTTGGTCAGCTGCGCGATCTCTTGGTTGATCGGAAGCGTGACCTCCTTGCGGATGCGATCGATTTCCGACCCCAGTTTCGCAAGCTGAGCGATTGCGTCTGCGCTCGGCTCCTTGCCCACCTGCTTCGCCTCGATCTCGATCGCCTGCTTACGCGCCGCTTCGATCTGCTGCTGCCCTTTTCGAAAATCGCTGATCACGGTCGTCAAGCGGTCGATGCGCTTGTGGTTTTCCGGAGAGCGCGAAAGCCTGGCCATTTCACCCGCGAATTTAAGGGCCGCCGTCTGGCGCTCGCTGAAATAGTCGGCGGCCTTCTTCAGATCGGTCGGCGAGGATGAGAGCAGCGTGTCGCGAATCCCGATCTGCATGCCCCGCACCGAGGCTTTCGCTTCCGCGGCGTTTTGCGCAATCGTCTGCTGTATCGATGCCGCGATGTCGAGCTTCCGGACCTCGGCGTTGCCAGTCATCTGGAGAAAGATCATCAGCGCGACCAGGGCTATCGTCAGCGCCGAGGTGATCGCCAGCTTGGTGCCAATTCGCAGGTTCTGGACGAAGCTCAACATGGGTGCATCTCCCGGAAACGAGCAGCCAAGTCATTGCCGGCCGCTTGGACGTTGATCGCCCTTACCGGGAAAGCTATCGGTCAAAGTTCCATCTTCTGGTTAACAGGGGGCTTCGCAGAAATACTGACTTTTGCGCTAAATGATTGAAATCGAAGGGTTTGGATCTCGTCATAGTTGTAAATTGCAGCCTGAAGTCAGCCTTGGAAAACTTTGCAGCCGACCGTCTCGCCGACCAGGCTGATGCGAAACACCGGCTTCTTGGTCTCGTCGAGCAGCTCCATGCTCCATTTCGCATTCGGCTTCAGGTTGCGCGTGATGCTCCCGAGCAGATTGGCGCACACCTCGGTCATCTCGGTCCACGCGGCGGCGCGATCCTCGAACTCGTACGGCTGATCGGCGGCACCGGAATATCGGCCGGTGCTGATGCGGAAGAAATACAGCGACATTTTTGAACCCTTGTGTAGGGCCGCCCCCGGCCGTTACGCAAGGCTGGGGTGCCAGTCGCTACCAAGGCATAAAAACCGCGGGCCGTACGACTACGGCGCCGCGGTTTCGCGTGCGATGCATTCGCCAAAGGCGGGTAAATTGCGCGCGCAGTTTTGCGCTAGATATCACTCGGTCGAGCGGCGCAGCTCGAGCGGGCCTTCGTTCTTCGCGGGCTCGGACTTTACTTCCGACTTCACCGGCTCGATCCGGCTGCTCTCGACCGGCGTCTCGACGCGCGCGGCGACCTCGGTGCTCGATGTGTTGATCGAACCGGTCTGCTCCGGCGCACGCAGCGAGCGCGGCCGCGCAACCGCGCGCGCCATCAGCATCTGGTTCCCGCCCTGGTGATGGAAGTCGCAATAGGCAAAGCCCATGCCCGAGACCGAGCCACGGAAGCTGCGGTCGTCAGTCTTTTCCAGGTTGAAACAAGGCTCGAACGGAATGCCCTTGATCGAGGCGCAGACGTTCTGGCCGCGGATCTGAAGGGTGTTTCCGGGCAGGCGGAGGTGTTTGACCGGGCCTGCGCCCGAGAATTGCACCGCGCCGGCGGCGCCGAGATCGTCGAGGATACGGCCTGCACCGCGGGTGCCGTCGAAACAGGTGAATGCAAACACCTTGCCGGCGACGAAGCGGCGTGCCTCATCCGCGTTCATACTCCCAGCCAAGGCGATGACCGGCGCAAACGTCACGACTGCCGTGACAGCCCCCAACACAATACGCGCAAGCATGCTCAACTCCGAACTAACCCCCGCAGCGGGCGATGCCTTATCTCTTTACCCGCTGCTTACCATACTAACCAAGGCGACATTGAAGCAGCTTGGTTGGTAAAGTCTGAACGCCGTTAGACAATTTTTACCACGATTCGACCACGGATCTGGCCCGCGAGGATCTTCGCCCCCCATTCCGGAACTTCGGAAAACGGAATTTCCGTAGTGATTTCAGATAGTTTTGTTCGGTCCAGATCAGACGCCAGGCGCTGCCAGGCGGCTTTTCGTGGCTCGATCGGGCACATCACGGAATCGATGCCGAGAAGGCACACTCCGCGCAAAATGAAGGGTGCGACAGAAGACGGCAGGTCCATGCCGGCGGCGAGACCGCAGGCGGCGATCGCGCCGCCGTACTTGGTCATCGACAGGAGATTCGCAAGCGTGGTCGAGCCGACGCTGTCGACGCCACCCGCCCAGCGCTCCTTGGCCAGTGGCTTTGCCGGCGCCGACAATTCATTGCGGTCGATCACCTCGGCAGCGCCAAGGCTCTTCAGGTAATCGGCCTCCGAGGCGCGACCGGTCGAGGCAATGACGTGGTAGCCAAGCTTCGACAGCACGGCGGTCGCGACCGATCCGACGCCGCCCGCCGCGCCGGTCACGACGACTGGGCCGCTCTTCGGCGAGACGCCGTGCTTCTCCAGCGCCAGCACCGAGAGCATCGCGGTGAAGCCGGCGGTGCCGATCGCCATCGCATCGCGCGCCGACAGGCCCTGCGGCAGAGCGACCAGCCAGTCGCCCTTGACGCGCGCCGTCTCGGCATAGGCGCCGAGATGGGTCTCGCCCATGCCCCAGCCGGTGCAGACGACCTTGTCGCCCGCCTTCCATTGCGAATGGGAGGAGGCTTCCACCGTGCCGGCGAAATCGATGCCGGCGATCATCGGGAAACGGCGCACCACTGGCGCCTTGCCTGTCAGAGCGAGGCCATCCTTGTAGTTCAGCGTCGACCATTCCACGCGGACGGTGACGTCGCCGTCCATCAGCTCGGCTTCGTCGAACTGCGCAAGCGCAGTGGTGGTGCCCTTGTCGGACTTGTCGATCCGGATCGCCTTGAACGTGGCCATAGCAAGCTCCCTGACTTGTTTCACCGGGATGTTTAGCCGATCAGGCAGGCTGCGCAACCGCCCGTGCGACCGGCTTCTCCACGATCGGAAGATTGATCAGCGCCGAGAGCACGCCGAACAGGATCGAGAGCCACCAGATAGGCGTGTAGGAACCGAACTTCTCGAACACGATGCCGCCGAGCCAGACGCCGAGGAAGCCGCCGACCTGATGGCTGACAAAGGCGAAGCCATACAGCGTGGCGAGCCAGCGCGTGCCGAACATCAGCGCCACCAGCGCCGAGGTCGGCGGCACCGTCGACAGCCAGGTCAAACCGGACACCGCACCGAACGCGATCGCCGAGAACGGCGTGATCGGGAACGAGATGAAGGCGAGCGTTGCCAGCGCACGGGTGAAATAGATCGTGGAGAGGATGTAGCGCTTCGGCAGCGAGTTCTGGAGATAGCCGACGCTCAGCGAGCCCATGATGTTGAACAGGCCGATCGCCGCAATCACCCAGCCGCCGGTTTGGGTCGAGATGCCGCGGTCGACCAGAAACGCCGGCAGATGCACGGTGATGAAGGCAAGCTGGAACCCGCAGGTGAAGAAGCCGAGCACCAGCAGCACATAGGAGCGATGGCCGAAGGCTTCGGCGAGCGCCTTGGTGATGGTCTGCTCTTCCGCCGGCGCCGTACTGGCGGTGCTTGCGACCGGCGGCGTCGAGATCGCCAGCGCCAGCGGGATGATCAACAGCATCAGGAAACCGAAGACGGTGAGCGTCTGCTGCCAGCCGAAATTGTCGATCAGCGCGACGCCGATCGGCGCAAACAGGAACTGGCCGAGCGAACCCGCCGCGGTGCCGGCGCCGAGCGCAAGGCCGCGCTTCTCGACCGGCAGAAGCTTCGTGAAGGCCGATAGCACCAGATTGAACGAGCACCCGGCGAGACCGAAGCCGACCATCACGCCCGCGCCGAGGTTGAGCGATAGCGGCGTCGACGAATAGCGCATCAGCAGAAGGCCGCCGGCATAGAGCAGCGCGCCGACACACATGACGCGGAACAGGCCGAAGCGATCGGCGATCGCGCCGGCAAAGGGCTGGCCCAATCCCCACAACAGATTCTGGAAGGCGATGGCGAGGCCGAACACGTCGCGGCCCCAGGCGAACTCGCGGCTCATCGGCTGCACGAAGAAGCCGAGCGCGGAGCGCGGACCGAAGCCGAGCATGCCGATCGCACAGCCGCAGAGGATGATGACGGCGGGGGTGCGCCAATTGGTGGAACGTGAGGTCGGACCGAGCTCGCCCGCTTGTATCGACATGGGTGTTCCTCATCGTCTTTGGCGGTCCGCAAATCAGCGGTCGCTCATCAGCCATTTAATGCAGATGCATGAAAACCCCAAGTCGAAAATGATTGCGTTCGACGAGGGGCAGCCGCGGGAGCATTGCGTTTCGTCGCGGCGTCGCCTGGCGCGCGCAGTGCGACTTAACGGGAATGTGTGCGAGGAGACCTAGCGGCCCCGCCCTTGCCGTGTTATGTTTGATCTACTCATATTGAGCATATTAGAGCTTCGATGAAATCGACCCCTGCCTGTCGGCCGGATTTCTCGGGCTCCATATATACTCATATTGAGTATATTTAACCTGCTTGGGAGGCTTCGATGCCGATCACTGGAATTTACGGCCCCGACGATTTTGCCAATCGACCGCAGGGCCAAGCCACCTCCGCCGCGGTCGTGCCGGCGCGAGCCGGCTTCGCGCTGCCGCGGCCCTCGCTGGAATGGACCAGCGAGATCGAACGCGCCACCGCGCCCATCTACGAGCGCGTCAAGCATGTGATCCCGCCGATCGAGTGGCCGCTGATGGCGCCGACGATTCACGCGATCAACGAGCTCAAGCGCGCGCGCAACGCGGTGATCCTCGCCCACAACTACCAGGCGCCGGAGATCTTCCATGGCGTCGCCGACATTGGCGGCGACTCACTCCAGCTCGCCGTCGAAGCCACCAAGGTGAAGGCCGATGTCATCGTGCAATGCGGCGTGCACTTCATGGCGGAGACGTCAAAGCTGCTCAACCCGGACAAGACCGTGCTGATCCCGGACTCGCGCGCTGGCTGTTCACTCGCTGCCAGCATCACCGGCGCGGACGTTCGCCTGCTGCGTGAAAGATTTCCCGGCGTGCCTGTGGTCGCCTATGTCAACACAACGGCCGAGGTGAAGGCCGAGGTTGACATCTGCTGCACCTCGTCGAACGCGGTGCAAGTCGTCGAGAGCCTCAACGCAGCAACCGTGATCTTCCTGCCCGACCGATATCTCGCGACCTATGTCGCCTCGAAGACCGACGTGAAGATCATCGCTTGGAAGGGCGCCTGTGAGGTGCATGAGCGCTTTACGGGCGACGAGCTGCGCGCCTTGCGCGACGCCGATCCCTCCGTCCAGATCATCGCGCATCCCGAATGTCCTCCTGACGTGCTGGCGGAAGCCGACTTCACCGGTTCGACCGCGCATATGATCAACTGGGTTCGCGAGCGACGGCCGAAGCGCCTGGTGATGATCACGGAATGCTCGATGGCCGACAATGTGCGCGCCGAGCTGCCTGACGTCGAGATGCTGCGCCCCTGCAATCTCTGCCCGCACATGAAGCGCATCACGCTGTCCAACATCCTGGAGAGCCTGCTGACGCTCGGCGAGGAAGTGACGATCGATCCGGCGCTTGCGCAGCGCGCACGGCGCTCGGTCGAGCGGATGATCAATTTGAGGAATTGAGAACAGAAGTCGCAACAATCTCAACTGTCGTCCCGGCGGAGGCCGGGACCCATACTCCGAGGCCGTTGTGATTGCGAAGGAAGGCAACACAGAGCTTTGCGCAACAATTTCCGCCGCGGCGTATGGGTCCTGGCTTTCGCCAGGACGACGATGAGGAGACAGCCATGACCAACAACATCCACAACCTCACCCGCTCCACTGACGACGTCGTCATCGTCGGCGGCGGTCTCGCCGGATTGTTCTGCGCGCTCAAACTCGCGCCGCGCCCGGTGACGCTGATCTCGGCCGCGCCGCTCGGACAGGGCGCATCCTCCGCATGGGCGCAAGGTGGCATCGCAGCCGCCGTAGCGGAAGGCGACAGCCCCGAAGCGCATGCGGCGGATACGATCGCGGTCGGCGGCGGCATTGTCGATGAGGCCACAGCACTCGGCATCGCGCGCGAGGCGGCGCCGCGGATTCACGATTTGCTCGCCTACGGCGTGCCGTTCGACCGCGATCTCGAAGGCCGGCTTGCCGTAGGACGCGAAGCCGCACATTCGGCGCGGCGGATCGTTCATGTCCGCGGCGACGGCGCGGGCGCGGCGATCATCGCGGCGCTGAGCGAAGCCGTGCGCCGCACGCCGTCGATCCGCCTGATCGAAGGATTTGTCGCTGAAGGATTGCTCACCGAGGACGGCGCCGTGACCGGCCTTCAATTGCGCGAGGCCGGCAATTTCGCCGCGAGGCCTGTGATGATCGCCTCGCGCGCGGTCGTGCTTGCGACCGGCGGCATCGGCCATCTCTATGCCGTCACCACCAATCCGGCCGAGGCCAATGGGTCTGGCCTTGCGATTGCCGCGCGCGCCGGCGCCGTGATTGCCGATCCTGAATTCGTGCAATTCCATCCGACCGCCATCATGGTCGGCCGCGATCCGGCGCCGCTTGCGACCGAGGCGTTGCGCGGCGAAGGCGCGACGTTGATCAACGACCACGGCGAACGCTTCATGGCCGCACTCCATCCGCTCGCTGAGCTGGCGCCGCGCGACATCGTGGCCCGCGGCGTATTTGCCGAGATCGCGGCTGGACGTGGGGCCTTTCTCGATGCGCGGCAGGCGCTGGGCGCCCGCTTCGCCGACAAATTCCCGACGGTGCATGCAAGCTGCATTGCCGCCGGTATCGATCCGGCGACGCAGGCCATCCCGATCGCGCCGGCCGTGCACTATCACATGGGCGGCATCGCGGTCGACGCACGCGGCCGCAGCTCGATCGACGGGCTCTGGGCCGGCGGTGAAGTGTCGTCCACCGGCGCACATGGCGCCAACCGCCTTGCCTCGAATTCGCTGCTCGAAGCCGTGGTCTATGCCGCTCGCATTGCCGACGACATCGCGGGCCACGCGATCCCCTCGCCCAGCCGCCTCCCCGACGCATTGGTGACGCCGCGTGGGGGTGCACCAGATGCAGCTAGCGTGAAGCAGTTGCGCATGATGATGAGCGCAAATGTCGGCGTGATCCGCGAGCGCGACGGGCTCGCGGAGGCCTTGCGCAGTTTTGCTGAGCTCGAGCACACGGCCACGAGCGTCGCTCTCCGCAACATGGCGACGGCGGCCCTGCTCGTGGCCGCTGCAGCCTGGAGCCGACGCGAAAGCCGCGGCGCCCATTTCCGCTCCGACCATCCTGCGGAGGTGCCCGCGCTGGCGCAGAGAACGATGACCACGCTCACTGCGATGCGCGAGGTCGCGGACGGCCTCACCGAGCATTCAACGCCGCGCATCGCACAATCTATGATCGCCTGATGGAGTTTTCATGATCATCCCGACCTCACTGCTCAATCCCGACGCTTTCCTTTCTCCGCTGGCCATCGACGAGGCCGTGCATCGCGCCCTTGATGAGGATCTCGGCCGCGCCGGTGACATCACCTCGCTCGCGACGGTCCCGGAAGCGACGAAGGCGCAAGCGATCCTTGTGGCGCGCCAATCCGGCGTGATCGCCGGTCTACCGCTCGCACTTGCGACGCTGCAAAAACTATCGCCCGATATCGACGTGCGCGCGCATGTCTGCGATGCTGCGCAGGTCGCGCGCGGGCAGCAGGTGCTGACGATCTCGGGGCCGGCCCGCGCTATTCTTACCGCGGAGCGGACCGCGCTGAATTTCATCGGGCGGCTATCGGGCGTTGCCACGCTCACGGCCGACTATGTCGCGCGCACCGAGGGTACCAAAATGCGGATCTGCTGCACGCGAAAGACCACGCCGGGATTGCGCGCGCTGGAGAAATACGCGGTGCGTTGCGGCGGCGGCTTCAACCACCGTTTCGGCCTCGACGATGCGATCCTGATCAAGGACAATCACATCGCGGTCGCCGGCGGCATCCGCCCGGTGCTGGAGCGCGCCCGCGCTCATGCCGGCCATCTCGTCAAGATCGAGATCGAGGTCGATACACTCTCGCAGCTCCGCGAGGTGCTCGACACCGGACTTGCCGAGGCAGTGCTGCTCGACAACATGGACATCGCGGCGCTGCGCGAGGCGGTGCGGATGGCAGAAGGCCGCCTGAAGCTGGAAGCCTCCGGCGGCGTCACGCTGGACTCGATCGCGGCGATCGCGGCCACCGGCGTCGACTACGCCTCGTCCGGCGCGCTGACGCATTCGGCGCCGAATTTTGACTGCGCGCTGGATATCGCGGCGTGAGCGGCTACCGCCGCTCGGTCGCGCCCATCTCGGCTGAGCTCTTGGCCTCCTGGACCAGCTCGGCCGAGAGCGCGGCGGTCTGCGCCGGCGTGCCCCAGCTCGGCTCCTCGCTGCCGTCGCCCCAGTTGCGCGGGCGGTAGAAGGTGTGCACGCCGAATTTGTACATTTTCTTCATCTCGGCGACCCAGGACGGACGCACCCAATAGGCGTGGTAGTGCGTCGACTTGCCGACTTCGGGCAGCCAGATCTGGCCGTCGAGCATCGCCTTCGAGATCTTCCTGGCGCGGTCCCACATCTCGGGCTCGCGGATCACGTCGGGATTGTTATCGCAGGCGAAGGTGAACTGGCAGGCGAAATGACGGTACTTGTTCTGATAGACCACGCCGCACACGGTGTCCGGATATTTGCCGGAGAACACGCGGTTCATTACGACTTGCGCGACCGCGATCTGGCCGCGCACGGCCTCGCCGCGGGATTCGAAATAGACCGCCTCGGCGAGGCACTTTTCCGACTTCGCGCGAGACTTGTCGTCGAGCGCCAGCCGCTCCGCCGGCGATTTGGCGCGCTGGTTGTCTGCGTTGACCTCGCCCTTCGGCGCGACGCTCTCGCCGCTCTCGGTCGTGCTCGCGACATCCTCGTTCGGCGGCGACAGCGAGGCCAGCTTCATGTCGGGGTCGGGCATCACGATCAGCGGCTCTGCACCCGGCTGCCAGCTCTCGATGCTCTCGACAGTGCCGCCGATCGAGGAACTGCCGAAGAACAGGTTCGACGTCTTGACGCTGAAGGGATCGTGCGGCGGGGCGGCGAGCGTCGCCTGTTTCAGCGCGTTGAGCGGCTGGGCTGCGAACGACAGCGCATTGTCGGCGGCCTTCGGCGGATTGGCATATTGCGGCAGAGGCGGCGCGCGCATCGCCTCCTGGAGCTCGGGATCGAGCGCTGCCGCGGACTCCGGCGACATCGCTTGCGACTGCGCCACAGGCAGCTGACCCGGCAGTTGAACCGTCTTGGCGCCGAACACGGAGCTGTTGGAGGTCGCCGGATCTTGCTGAGCAGGAGCGGCGGACGGCGCGCCCGTTTCTGGAGTCGCCGCGGGCGTCACGGTGGCAAGGCGATCGCCCTTCAGCGCGCGATCGACCTTGGGGAAGTCGGAGGCCTGGTAACGCGTCGGCGCCTGGAGCGCCGGATTGCGCGAGATGGAACCGGTGACATCGCGGCCATCGAGGCTCGCGAGGCGAACCAGCGCACTCTGCGGCACTGACGTTCCGATCGGACGCGAAAAGCTGTAGGTGGCAAGCTGAATGGACGAAGCCGCAGAAAACACCTGCTTCTGCCAGCGCTCGGCAACGCCGGGCTGACGCGCCAGCAGCGAGCCTATGTCCTGATAGCCGGTCTCTCTCGGCATCAATGCGAAGATGCAGAGACCGATTCCGAAGGATGCGAACCGCGCACCCTTCGGATGGTTGCGCAACACTGACATCGATACGCTCACGCTACGCTTACACCAGAAAAATCGAGCTGCAGTACATCCGTGCAATTCGATCTTTATCGTGAGTATCCAATTTAGGTTGCCGGGGCGTTAACCGGCGTTGCGCAGCCGACACACTCAAGCGATGTCAGGTGTTTTCACGGGGGCGTTTGCGTGCGTGGTAAATGCGGGCTGATGTGAAGCGGTAAACGTCTGGTCAACGCGAATGGTGAAGGAACTCTTGCTGATCGTTCTTGCGCGCGCGTACCATTACGGGACGTGAGGTTCCGCTGTTGCGACAACCACTGCTGTCATGCCCCGGCTGTCCGGGGCATCCAGTACGCCGCGGCTTCTGCGCACAGTCACAAACGCCTCGGCGTACTGGATCGCCCGGTCAAGCCGGCCGATGACAGCGAGTATGTGGCCAGAGCATCGCTTCAAATCAAAAGAGGCGGGGTTTGGCCCCGCCTCTCGCAACTCGATCCTGCGCTTCGACTTACGCCTGGCTCGCAACCGCCTTGCCGAGCGCGGCTTGCGCCGCCGCGAGGCGGGCGATCGGCACGCGGTAGGGCGAACACGACACATAGTCGAGACCGACATTGTGGCAGAAGGCGACGGAGGCCGGATCGCCGCCGTGCTCGCCGCAGATGCCCATCTTGAGCGAGGGACGGGTCTTGCGGCCACGGGCGACGCCGATCTTGACGAGCTCGCCGACGCCTTCCTGGTCGAGCGAGATGAAGGGATCGATCGAGAGGATGCCCTTCGTCACGTAGGGACCGAGGAAGCTTGCGGCGTCGTCGCGGCTGATGCCGTAGGTCGTCTGCGTCAGGTCGTTGGTGCCGAACGAGAAGAAATCGGCGCTCTCCGCGATCTCGGCCGCGAGCAGGCAGGCGCGCGGCAGCTCGATCATGGTACCGACCTGATAGGTGAGCTTGGTGTTGGTGTCGCGCATCACCGCTTTTGCGGTGGAGTCGATGCGCGCCTTGACCAGGTCGAGCTCGGCCTTGGTCGCGATCAGCGGCACCATCACTTCGAGGCCGACGGCCTTGCCGGTACGCTTCTCGGCTTCGACTGCAGCCTCGAAGAGCGCGCGTGCCTGCATCTCGGCGATTTCAGGATAGGCGATCGCGATGCGGCAGCCGCGGAAGCCGAGCATCGGATTGAACTCCGACAGCTCACGCGCACGGTCGGCGAGACGCCGCGGATCGGTGTTCATGGCGCGCGCCACTTCCTCGACCTCGGCATGGGTGTGCGGCAGGAACTCGTGCAGCGGCGGATCGAGCAGACGGATCGTGACGGGCAGGCCCTTCATGATCTCGAACAGCTCGACAAAGTCGGCGCGCTGCATCGGCAACAGCTTTGCAAGCGCAGCACGGCGCGACTGCTCGTCCTCGGAGAGGATCATCTCACGCACCGTGCGAATGCGCGTCTCCTCGAAGAACATGTGCTCGGTGCGGCAGAGGCCGATGCCTTCCGCGCCGAACTTGATCGCGGTGCGCGCATCCTCCGGCGTATCGCCGTTGACGCGGACGCCGATCTTGCGGACCTGGTCGGCCCATTTCATCAGCGTGCCGAACTCACCGGAGAGCTCCGGCTCGATCATCGGCATGCGGCCGGCCAGCACCTGACCGAGCGAGCCATCGATGGTGATGACGTCGCCGGCCTTGTAGGTGCGCGAGCCGATGCTCATGGTGCCGCGGCCGTAATCGACGCGGATGGTGCCGCAGCCGGAGACGCAGGGCTTGCCCATGCCGCGCGCGACCACGGCGGCGTGCGACGTCATGCCGCCGCGGGTGGTCAAGATTCCTTCGGCGGCGTGCATGCCGTGGATGTCTTCGGGGCTGGTCTCGATGCGGACCAGGATGACCTTGCGGCCGTCGCCCTGGAGCTTGGCCGCTTCGTCCGAGGAGAACACGATCTCGCCGGAGGCCGCACCGGGCGAAGCCGGCAGGCCGGTCGCGATCACGTCGCGCTTGGCGTCGGGATCGATGGTCGGATGCAGGAGCTGGTCGAGTGAGGCGGGATCGATCCGCATCACCGCTTCCTTCTTGGTGATCAGGCCCTCATTGGCGAGCTCGACAGCGATACGCAGCGCCGCTTTCGCCGTGCGCTTGCCGCCGCGGGTCTGCAGCATCCACAGCTTGCCCTGCTCGACCGTGAATTCCATGTCCTGCATGTCACGGTAGTGCTTCTCGAGCTGTGTATAGATCCGCGTCAGCTCCTTGAAGGCCTCCGGCATCGCCGCTTCCATCGACGCCTTGTCGGAGCCGGATTCCTTGCGCGCCTCTTCGGTGATGTCCTGCGGCGTGCGGATGCCCGCCACCACGTCCTCGCCCTGCGCGTTGATCAGGAACTCGCCGTAGAGCTTGCTTTCGCCGGTCGAAGGGTTGCGCGTGAAGGCAACGCCAGTCGCCGAGGTCTCGCCCATGTTGCCGAACACCATGGCCTGCACGTTGACCGCGGTGCCCCAGGACTCAGGAATATCGTGCAGCTTGCGGTAGGTCACCGCGCGCGCGTTCATCCAGGATGAAAACACCGCGCCGACCGCGCCCCAGAGCTGGTCATGCGGATCCTGCGGGAAGTCCTTGCCGGTTTCGCGCGCGACCGCGTCCTTGTACTTGCCGACCAGATCGACCCAGTCCTCGGCGGTGAGGTCGGTGTCGAGCGTGTAGCCCTGGCTGTCCTTGAAGGTGTCGAGGATTTCCTCGAAGTGATGATGCTCAAAACCGAGCACCACGTCGGAATACATGGTGATGAAGCGGCGATAGCTGTCATAGGCGAAGCGGCGGTCACCCGAGAGCTCCGACAGCGCTTCCACGGTCTCGTCGTTGAGGCCGAGATTGAGCACGGTGTCCATCATGCCCGGCATCGAGGCACGCGCGCCGGAGCGCACCGAGACGAGCAGCGGGTTCTTGGTGTCGCCGAACACCTTGCCGGTCAACTTGCCGACATAGTCCAGCGCCTTCTCAACCTGCGACTGCAATTCCTTCGGATAGGATTTGTCGTGGGCGTAGAAATAGGTGCAGACCGAGGTCGGGATGGTGAAGCCCGGAGGCACCGGCAGGCCGAGATTGGCCATCTCGGCGAGGTTGGCGCCCTTGCCGCCGAGCAGGTCGCGCATCTCCGAGCGGCCCTCGGCCTTGCCGTCACCGAACGTGAAGACCCACTTGCCGGCCGGGACCTTGGCCGGCGCCGCCTTGGCGGCAACCTTCGGAGCAGCAGCCTTTGCGCCAGGCTTGGCCGCCGGCTTCGCAACCGGCTTGGCAGCAGCCTTTGCTGCGGGCTTGACGGCGGCCTTGGCGATTGGCTTCGGAGCGCTCTTGGCAAGCGCCTTGCGGGCCGCCGGCGCGGCCTTCGCCTTGGCGGAGGACTTTGATTTCGCTGCAGTTTTAGAAGGCTTCGAGGCGGCTTTGGCCATAGCTTGCACACAACCTGCGAGAGGAATGGGAAATCGCGCGCCTTACACCACTTTGGGCAGGCCCGCGCAAGTCGAAGAGTTCCGGAAAATGAAGGCCTAGAGATGGAGCCACTTCAATAAACCGAGCCCGATCGCACCATTGATGATGAGAAAGATCGCAACGATCAGGTTGAGAAGGCGCGGCATGATCAAAATGAGCACACCCGCGATCAGCGACAGGATCGGCGAGATGTGGGCGATGGTGAGATGCATGAAAAGTCTTCCTGTGGCGTGAGGCGAATCGCGGGCGGATCATAGCGGACTGGGTTCCGCGGGTAGAGACGCGCCAGGGGCCTCGCGAGTTCCCGGCTTCGCAAAAACTGCCCGAAATTGCCGCGTATGCGGCAGCTCTTTTCCGGAACATCGCGCGCGGGGCAGCATTGGCAACCGGTCGCGCCAGTGGCGCTTCCCGAAAAAACTTGTCGAAGGAGTTTTCCATGCGGAACAGGATTCTTGCCCTTGCAGCGCTCGCGGCCGCGATCGGCTCGCCCGTCGCAGCGCAGGCGCAAACCGGGATCACGGTGGGACGCGCGCCAGCCGTGGTCGATAGCGGGCCGACGATCGCGGTCGAACAACGGCCGGCTTTCCGCGACTATGTCGTCGAGCAACGTGTCCCGGCCTTCAGCATTCCAGATCGTGTGACCGTTGGCGCCATCTTACCCGAAACCGGCATCACCTATTATGACGTGCCGCAACGTTTCGGCGCGACGACCTATCGCTACACCGTCGTGAACGGCGAGACCGTGCTGGTCGAGCCGCGCTCGCGGCGCATCGTCGAGGTGATGAACTAGCGCATTTTAGGGACCAACTAGATGTCCGGCGCGTCACATCAATCAGGCTGACGCGCATCGCGTAGTCGGACATCAGGCCCCGCCCGATCTTCCCCCCGCCGGGCGGGGCTTATTTTATCTGCCTGTGTCCCGGCCGCGGCGCAGCGCGTAGCGGTGCGACGCAGAGCCGGGACCCAGAATCTTTCTATCTTTCTGCGGCGAGCATGGGCCCCGGCTCTGCAGCGCACCGCCAAGTGGCGCTGCGCTGCGTCCGGGGCGCGAGAGCCTCAATCCTGGATCTTCGAGAAGTCCGCCACCGCACGCGTGGCGCTGCGGATTTCGTTGAGCAGCTTCAGCCGGTTCTCGCGCACCTTCGCATCGTCGTCGTTGACGCGCACCTTCTCGAAGAACGCATCGACCGGCGGACGCAGCTTGGCCATCGCACTCATCGCGGCGGCAAAGTCTTCCCTCGCGACGGCAGCGCTGGCTTCCGCCTTCACCTCGCCGATCGCCTTCGCCAGCGCCTTCTCCTCGTCGAGACTGTAGAGCGCAGCATCCGGCGCACCGTCGAAGCTGCGCTTGTCTTTCTTCTCCTCGATGCCAAGGATGTTGCTGGCGCGCTTGATACCGGCGAGCAGGTTCTTGCCGTCGTCGGACTCGAGGAATTTGCCGAGCGCCTCGACGCGGCGGACGATCATCAGCAGATCGTCCTGGCCGCCGAGCGCGAACACGGCGTCAACGAGATCGTGGCGCGCGCCCTGCTCGCGGAGCTGAACCTTGAGGCGGTCCGCGAAGAAGGCGAGGAGATCGCTCGGGAGCTTCTGTGCCTCCGCAGCCCTCACCGACAGGCCGACGAGCGCGGACGCGGCTACCTTCGTCAGAGACAGACGTAGCGCGTTCTCGGCGATCAAGCGAATGACACCCAGCGCCGCGCGACGCAGCGCATACGGATCCTTGCTGCCCGTCGGCTTCTCATCGATAGCCCAGAAGCCAGCGAGCGTGTCGATCTTGTCCGCGAGCGCCACCGCGACGCTGACCGGATCGGTCGGTACACGATCGGCAGGCCCTTGCGGCTTGTAATGCTCTTCGCAGGCGGCCGCGACGGAGGCATCCTCGCCCTGCGCCAGCGCGTAGTACTTGCCCATCAGGCCCTGCACTTCCGGGAATTCGCCGACGACCTCGGTCAGCAAATCCGCTTTCGCCAGATGCGCGGCCCGCGTCGCCTTGGCGACATCGGCACCGACCAGCGGCGCGATCTCGGCGGCGAGCCGCTCGATGCGCTTGATGCGCGCGGCCTGCGTCCCAAGCTTCTCGTGGAACACGATCTGCTCGAACTTCGGCAGCCGGTCCTCGAGCTTGGTCTTCAGATCGGTTTCGTAGAAGAACTTCGCATCCGACAAACGCGGGCGGATCACGCGCTCGTTGCCGGCGACGATGACCTTGCCGCCGTCGGCCGCCTCGATATTGGCGGTGAGGACGAACTTGTTGGTCAGCTTCCCGGTCTTGGGATCCCTGACCACAAAGCACTTCTGGTTGTTGCGGATGGTGGCGCGGATCACCTCGTCCGGGATCGCGAGATATTCCGGCTCGAACGATCCCATCATGACGACAGGCCATTCGACGAGGCCCGAAACCTCGTCGAGCAACGCCTGATCCTCGACCAGCTCGAACCCTTGCGCGAAGGTCAGCTCCTTGGCATCGGCAAAGATGATGTCCTTGCGCGCCTGCGGATCGAGGATGACTTTTGCAGCCTTCAGCTTCGCCTCGTAGTCCTCGAAGCGACGCACGGAGATCGCGGCCGGCGCAATGAAGCGATGGCCGTAGGTGGTCTGGCCCGTCTCGATGCCGTCGACCGAGAATTTCACGACATCAGGCTCTTCGGTCTCGAGACCGAACGTCGCGGTGATCGCATGCAGCGGACGCACCCAGCTCAGCGAGCCGGGCTTGCCCGAGCGCGCGCCCCAGCGCATCGATTTCGGCCAGGGGAAGGTGCGGATGATGACGGGCAGGATTTCCGCGAGCACGTCGATCGCGTCGCGGCCGGCCTTCTCGATCAGCGCGATGTAGAAGTCGCCCTTGGGGTCGCGCTGGATCTTGGCCTCATCGAGCGACTTCAAGCCTGTCGCCTTCAGAAAACCCTGCACGGCCGCATCGGGCCCGCCGACTTTCGGTCCACGCCGTTCGGTCTTCAGATCGGGCTGGCGCGCAGGGATGCCGTGCACGGTGAGCGCAAGACGGCGCGGCGTCGCAAACGCCTTGGCGCCCTCGTAGACGAGGCCTTCGGCGACGAGCTTGTCGGTGACCAGGCGCCGCAGGTCGTCGGCCGCCTTGGCCTGCATGCGCGCAGGGATTTCTTCCGAAAACAGTTCAAGCAAAAGATCGGGCATCAGGCCGCTCCGCCCGCTTCAGTATGGATCCAGGCCTCGCCGCAGGCCTTGGCCAGCTCGCGCACCCGGAAGATGTAGCTCTGACGCTCGGTCACGGAGATCACGCCGCGCGCGTCGAGCAGGTTGAAGACATGGCTCGCCTTGATGCACTGGTCATAGGCGGGCAGTGCCATCAGGTGCTCTTTGCGATTGCCTTCGCGCCAGCCCGCGTCGAGATATTTCCGGCAGGCCGCTTCCGCCATCTTGAACTGCTCGAACAGCATCGCGGTGTCGGCGACTTCGAAATTGTGCTTCGAATATTCCCGCTCGGCCTGCAGGAAGACGTCGCCATAGGTGACCTTGGCATCGCCTTCGCGGCCGTTGAAGTTGAGATCGTAGACGCGGTCGACGCCCTGCACATACATCGCAAGCCGCTCGAGCCCGTAGGTGAGTTCACCCGCGACCGGCGCGCATTCGACGCCCGCGACCTGCTGGAAATAGGTGAATTGGCTGACTTCCATGCCGTCGCACCAGCACTCCCACCCCAGGCCCCAGGCGCCCAGCGTCGGGCTCTCCCAATCGTCCTCGACGAAGCGGATGTCGTGCACAGCGGAATCGATGCCGATCGCGGCGAGCGACCTCAGGTACAGCTCCTGAAGGTTCGGCGGCGACGGCTTCATGATCACCTGGAACTGGTAGTAGTGCTGCATCCGGTTCGGATTCTCGCCGTAGCGGCCGTCCTTGGGCCGGCGCGAGGGCTGCACATAGGCCGCGTTCCAGGGCTTTGGCCCGAGCGCGCGCAAAGTGGTGGCCGGATGGAAGGTACCCGCGCCCATCTCCATGTCGTAAGGCTGCAAAATCACGCAGCCCTGCTCGGCCCAGAACCGCTGGAGCGCGAGGATAAAACCCTGGAACGAGCGCTCCGGGCGCATATGGGCGGGCAATGAGGCGTCCATCGTCAGATCAGGCTCTCGCGGGGGTTTTGAATCGCGCGGGACCGTATCGACGGCGGGGGTGGGAATCAAGGCAAAGGGGCGGATTCGGGCTTAACGACTGCCGTAGGGTGGGCAAAGCGAAGCGTGCCCACCATCGTCACCACCAATGCCGAGAGGATGGTGGGCACGGCGCAAGAGCGCCTTTGCCCACCCTACGGCAGCGTTTCCTAGCCCGGCCGATAGGCCCCGGTCACGGGGTCACGCTTCAGCGTCTGGATATTCCCCACATGGGCGGCCTCGGCCACGCGCGACAGGCGCATCTCCTCGAGCTCTTGGTTGACCCTGAGTGCGGTCTTGTAGGCCCAGCGGACCACGGCAAGCCCGCCCAGGACGCCCGCGAAAGCGACGAACGGCGGCATCTGACGATCCTTGTCTAGTTGCTCAGCCCCCAAGCGCATTCTTGCGCAGACCGGGCCGCGCCGCAATTGGCTCGGCCCGGACCAAATGGCGCGGGAGCGGCTCCGGCTAGAACCCGAATTTCGCCCAAATCGCCCGTGTTTCGATCGCCGAGATCAGCTCGTCCGGCAGGCCGGCCATTGATTCCATGGCCGAAAGCTGGCCGGCACCGGGCGATTTCCGCCCTAACAGGCCGGACAGCAGACCGGACGGCTGCGCAATCACAGGGGTGAGAACCTTCTCGCCGTAGCGGGCACGAAGAGTTGAGCGGATATCGCCGATGCCGTCGGCGAGCCCCAGCGCGATCGAACTCTCGCCGGCCCAGTACTCTCCGGTGAACAGGGTGTCGTCCGCGCCCTTCAACCGCGCACCGCGGCTTTCCTTCACCAGCGTGATGAAGATCTGGTGGATCTCGCGCTGAAGCGCCTTCAGCTTGGCGACGTCGTCGGGGTTTTCCGGGAGGAACGGATCGAGCATCGCCTTGTGGGCGCCGGCCGTGTAGAGCCGCCGCTCGATGCCGAGCCGCTTGATCGCCTCCTGGAAACCAAAAGTGCCGCCGACCACGCCGATCGAGCCGAGGATCGAGGACGGATCGCAAAAAATCTCGTCGCCGGCGCAGGCGATCATGTAGCCGCCGGAGGCTGCGACGTCCTCGACGAACACCAGCACTGGCAGCTTCTTCTCCGCCGCAAGCTGCTTGATGCGCAGATAGATCTGGCGCGACTGCACCGGCGAGCCGCCCGGCGAATTGATCACCAGCGCCACCGCCTTGGCATTGCGGACCGAAAATGCCCGCTCCAGCACGCGGGCGACGCCCGCAAGCGTCATGCCCGGGCGCAGCGGTGTCACCGCGCCGATGACGCCCGCAAGCCGCACTACCGGCACCACCGCCGTGCCCGGGCGGAAGCGCGCCGGCAGATATTGCAGCAGCTTGTCGGCCAGGCCGGAATTTTCGCGATCGTTCAATTGTTCGGCCATGCCGTTACCTCTGATTAACCATTTCTTATCACGCGACTGTCATTGGAAGTGCCTGGAACGTGTTTTGCAGATTCCTTGTTGGGAAGCTGCAATGAAGCAGCGGAGGAAATGCCATGAAGATCTATCTGCTGTTGATGCTGATCGGCGCGCTTTTCACGGCTATCCGCTTTACGTCCCCGCAGGAACAGCAGTCGGAATCGCTTCCGCAGTAAGTCGTCACGACTCCGCCAGCGGCAAGACCGCCCTCCCCTCCAGAATATTCCTCACCTCTTTTTTGGGCACGCGTGACTCATCATTGAGCATGAGGCCCGGCAGTAATCGCAGCGGTGCCCGGCCGCCCTTGACGGCGCGCACCAGCACGCGGATCGCAGGCCTTCCCGCTTCGCCATGAACCGGCAGGATCGACACGCTGCCGAAGCCGCGCGACAACGCTGCCAGAACCTCCGCGATGCCATCCGCGCGCCAGATCAGGGTCAGCACACCGTTCGATCGGAGGATGCGCCGTGCTGCATGCACCCAAGCATGCAGCGTCGCCTCGGTCGCAACATGCGCGGTGTGACGCGCCTGGTCCGGCGAGCCGCGGTGCCGCGTGGAATCATTGAAGGGCGGGTTCATCAAAACGCAGTCCGCACTGTCGGGCATGAGCCCATGTGCCGCAAAAGCCTGCGCATCCGCCGTCACGTCGAGCACAATCACCTCCGTGGTGATCGCATTCGCGGCCGCATTGGTGCGCGCGAGCCCGGCCAGCTCCGGATCGATCTCGACGAGGCAAAGATCGACCCCGGCCACGCGCCGGGCCAGCGCCAGCCCGGCCGCGCCGATTCCGGCGCCGAGATCGACCACACGATCGCCAGCGCGGGCCTCGGTCGCCGCCGCAAGCAGGATCGCATCGTGTCCGGCGCGGTGGCCGGAGCGCTTCTGCTTGAGCAGCAGCTGCCCGCCGAGAAAGGCGTCCTCGGTGAGATCTGTGACGACGTCAATCATCGCCGCGCAGTTCGTGGCTGAGCCCGGCCTCGGTCAGGAGTTGCCGGGCCTCGATGGCGTCGTCCTCATGGACCAGGATCCGCCGCGGCAGGACGCCGAGCGAGCCCTCGATGATGCTCATGTTCTGGTCCAGCACCAGATGATGGATGTTGGCGCCGTCGAGCAGCGCGCCGATCGCCGACACCAGCACGATATCGTTGGTCCGAACCAGTTCACGCAAACGAGCCTCCTGCCTGACGGGGGTTGAGCGGCAAATGTCAATGGTTCCACAGGCCTTGCCGCATCCCTGTCCAGTTTCTATTGTCTTTCCATCAGAATAGCCCTTCCGGGGCAAATATTGGAGACCGGCGTGGCCGTCATCGTACCTTTCGAAACTCCCGGCGCGTCGATCGAAGAGCTGGTTGCCCTTGTCGCCGGTGACATGGAGCGCGTCAACGCCACGATCCTGTCGCGGACCGGCTCCGACGTGACCATGATCCCGGAGGTGGCCAACCATCTGATCTCCTCCGGCGGCAAGCGGCTGCGGCCGATGCTGACGCTCGCCATGGCCAATCTGGCCGGCTACACTGGCGACGGCCATATCAAGTTGGCTGCCTCCGTCGAGTTCATGCACACCGCCACGCTGCTTCACGACGACGTCGTCGACGAGAGCGAGATGCGCCGCGGCAAGCTGTCGGCGCGCATGCTCTGGGGCAATGAGGCCAGCGTGCTGGTCGGGGACTTCCTGCTCGGCCAGGCCTTCCGCATGATGGTCGAGGTCGGCTCGCTGCGCGCGCTCGACATCCTCTCTGCTGCCGCCGCCACCATCGCCGAGGGCGAGGTGATGCAGCTCGCCGCCGCCAAGAACACCGCCACCACCGAGGACGAATATCTCGCCGTGATCCGCGGCAAGACCGCCGAGCTGTTCGCAGCCGCCTGCGAGGTCGGGCCCGTGATCGCCAACCGCCCGAAGGCCGAGCAGACTGCCTGCCGCTCGGTCGGCATGAATCTCGGCATCGCCTTCCAGCTCGTCGACGACGTGCTCGACTATGGCGGCAAGAGCGCAAAGCTCGGCAAGAACACCGGCGACGACTTTCGCGAGGGCAAGATCACGCTTCCCGTGGTGCTGGCCTTCCGCCGCGGCAATGACACCGAGCGCGCGTTCTGGATCAAGGCGCTCGAGCGCGGCGAGATCGGCGACAGCGACCTCGATCACGCCCTCGGGCTGATGAACAAGCACCGCGCACTCGAGGACACGCTGAGCCGCGCCCAGCACTACGGTGCCATGGCGGTCGACGCGCTGGCGCTGTTCCCGTCCTCGCCGATGAAGAGCGCGCTGGAGCAGGTGGTGGCGTTCTGCCTGGCACGGTCGCATTAGGGCTTCGGGCACACTGTTAGCCAAACACTCGGTGTCGTCCCGGCGAAGGCCGGGACCCATATTCCGTGATCTATCGGTCGGCCGAGGTGTGTGTACCGCCCGAAGAAATCTTCACCACCAGTCTTCGCCAAACGTCTCCCTGTGGTTATGGGTCCCGGCTTTCGCCGGGACGACGCCGGTGAGATAGCTAACCACTGCATCCATACCGTCATTGCGAGCGCAGCGAAGCAATCCAGTCTGCCCCCCGCGGCAAGATTCTGGATTGCTTCGCTCCGCTCGCAACGACGGAGTGTGCCGCACGGCCGTCGCCCGGTAACTTGCATTTTGCAAGCTACTCACCTAACTTCCCGGTCATGCAGCCCAAATCCCCCTCTATCCTGGAATGCCCGGTCGGCCGCGCCGTGGAGACGGTTGGCGAGTGGTGGAGCATTTTGATCCTGCGGGATGCATTTCAGGGCTCGACGCGCTTTGACGAGTTCGAGCGCAATCTCGGCATCGCACCGAACATCCTGTCGCGGCGCCTCGCCCATCTCACCAAGACCGGCATGTTCGTCCGCCGCCGCTATCAAGCGCGGCCGCCGCGTTACGAATATGTGCTGACGGACAAGGCGCGGGATTTCTTCCCCGTGATCGCGACGCTGCTCGCCTGGGGCAACAAACATCTCGCGCCGAAGGGCGAAGCCATCCTGCTGGCGAACCGGGACGATCGTCGCCCACTCGATCCGGTCGTGGTCGACGCCGCCGACATGCAACCGATCACGCTCGCCAATGCGGTTGTGATCGCGGGTCCCGGCGCGAGCCGCTTGATGCGGCGGCGGCTCACTTCGCTCAAGGCCATGAACCCGGCGGTCGCGCCGGCTGGAGACTGACATGCGTCGTATCGTCGTGACGGGAATGGGCGCGGTGTCGCCGCTCGGCTGTGGTGTCGAATTGTCATGGCGCCGGCTGCTCGCGGGGCAAAGCGGGCTGCGACCGCTGCCCGAATGGTCGCAGGCACTGCCCGCGCGCATCGCGGGTCTCGTGCCCGACAAGGCCGACGATGCCGACGGCGGCTTCGATCCGGCAGCGGCGGCAGCGCCAAAGGATCAACGCAAGATGGACCGCTTCATCCTGTTCGCGCTGCTCGCCGCCGCGGAAGCGGTGGCGCAGGCCAAATGGACGCCGCAGGATGCGGCATCTCTGGAGCGGACCGCGACGATCATCGCCTCGGGCGTCGGCGGCTTCCCGGCCATGGCGGAGGCCGTGCGCATCACCGAGCAGCGCGGCCCGCGCCGGCTGTCGCCGTTCACGATCCCCTCGTTTCTCGCCAATCTCGCCGCCGGCCACGTCTCGATCAAATACGGTTACAAGGGCGCGCTGGGCACGCCGGTCACCGCTTGCGCCGCCGGCGTGCAGGCGATCGGCGATGCCGCGCGCATGATCCACGCGGGCGAGGTCGATATCGCGATCTGCGGCGGCGCAGAAGCCTGCATCGATATCGTCAGCCTCGGCGGCTTCGCAGCAGCGCGCGCGTTATCGAGTGGCTTCAACGACGAGCCCGCGCGCGCCTCACGCCCGTTCGATCGCGACCGCGACGGTTTTGTCATGGGCGAAGGCGCCGGCATCCTGGTGATCGAGGAGCTGGAGCATGCGCTCGCGCGCGGCGCCACGCCGATTGCCGAGATTGTGGGATATGGCACCACCGCGGACGCCTATCACATGACATCGGGGCCGCCCGACGGCGACGGCGCCCGCCGTGCCATGGAGATCGCGCTCCGGCAGGCGAACCTTGCGCCCGCGGATCTGCAACACCTCAACGCGCATGCGACGTCGACCCCGGCCGGCGACGAGAGCGAGCTCGGCGCGATCGGTGCGCTGTTTGGCCGCAACAATTCTATCGCGGTGAGCGCGACCAAATCGGCCACGGGCCATTTGCTCGGCGCCGCCGGCGGGCTCGAGGCAATCTTCACTGTGCTCGCTTTGCGCGACCAGATCGCGCCGCCGACGCTCAATTTCGAAAACCCCGACGCGAGCGCTGATGGCATCGACATCGTCTCAGGCAGCGCGCGGCCTATGCCGATGCAGCATGCAATCTCCAACGGCTTCGGCTTCGGCGGGGTGAATGCCAGCGCGATCTTCCGCCGGATCGGCTAGCGAGAGGACTTGCAATCACGCCGGGCATCGTTACCAAAGCAGGATGACCGACACGAATTTCTGGCTGTTCCTCGCCGCCGCCCTCGTCATCGCCGCCATTCCCGGCCCCGGCATCTTCTATGTCGCGGCGCGAACCCTGTCGGAAGGGCGCGCCAGCGGCTTTGCCTCGACCGCCGGTACGGCGCTGGGCGGACTGGTTCATGTGGTCGCGGGTAGTCTCGGCATTTCCGCGATCATCCTGGCGAGCGCCGAGCTGTTCGCGGTCGTGAAGTTCGTTGGCGCGCTGTATCTGGTCTGGCTCGGCATCAAGACGTTTCGCAGCGCCGGCCGAACGCTGTCGCTTGAGAGCGAGCCCGTCGGCGACAAGCGCGCGTTCCGTGACGGCGTGCTGGTCGAGGCGCTGAACCCGAAGACCGCGGCGTTCTTCCTCGCCTTCATTCCGCATTCCTCGATCCCGCGGGAGCGAGCCCCACGCTGCAATTCATCGTGCTCGGCGCCATCTCGGTGACGCTGAACACGCTCGCCGATGTCGTGGTGGTGTTGATGGCGGCCGCGACGCGCACGCAGTTGATCGGACGACCACTTCTGATGCGACGCCTCACGCAAGGCTCCGGCGTCTTCATCGCCGGCCTCGGCCTGTCGCTTGCGCTGGCGCGGCGGCCGGTGGACGGGTAGCCACGATGCTCGCCCCGCAAAGTCACACCTACGAATCCCACGGCCTGCGCCTGCATTATGCCGATTGGGGCAACGAGAACGCGCCGCCTCTCATCCTGGTCCATGGCGGCCGCGATCACTGCCGGAGCTGGGATGCCATCGCCCGCTCGTTGCGGCCGCACTTTCATGTGATCGCGCCCGATCTGCGCGGCCACGGCGATTCCGACTGGACCAGGGGCGGCAGCTACGCGCTGACCGAGTATGTCTACGATCTCGCCCAGCTCGTCCGCAGCATTGCAGCGCCTCAAGTGACGCTCATCGGCCATTCGATGGGCGGCATGGTGAGCCTGATCTTTTCAGGCTCGTTCCCCGAGCTGGTTTCCAGGCTCATCGTGCTCGACGGTGTGACGATGTTGCCGGATTCACCAAAACTGCCGACGCATGAGCGCATCGGCAAATGGGTGGCACAGCTCGACAGATTGCACGACCGCACGCCGCGCCGCTATCCGACCCTCGAGGACGCGGCCGCGCAGATGGTGCTGCACAACAAGCGCCTGGCCCCTGACCTCGCGCTCCACCTTGCCACGCACGGCGCGCGCCGGAACGAGGACGGCACCTACAGCTGGAAGTTCGATCCCTACCAGCGCGCCTCCGCGCCGCACCGGCTCTGGCCGGACGACCACATCGCGCTGTGGTCGCGCGTCGCTTGCCCCACGCTGCTGCTCAATGCCGGCGAAAGCTTTCTCGCCGGCGCCCGGGCCGCAGGCCTGGAGCGCTATTTCCAGCAGGCGCGCATCGAGACCATCGTCGGTGCCGGGCACTGGCTGCAGCATGACAAGCCGGAAGAGGTGCTGGGTGAGATCCGGCAATTTCTCGGGCTTGCCGAAGATGGCGCCGATTAGCTCCGCTGCCGTAGGGTGGCAAAGCGAAGCGTGCCCACCTCTTCGATCGCGTGACTTGGATAGATGGTGGGCACGGCGCTACCGCGCCTTTGCCCACCCTACGACAGTGCCGCTCAGCTCAACGTCCCCGCATGCACCCACCAGTCTGGGTGATCCCTGCGAATCTTCTCGGCAGCGGCATGTGCCTCCGCGGCCACGCCGTAGATCGCAAAGCACGTCGCGCCCGAGCCGGACATCCGCGCCAGCTTGATGCCGGCGGACGAGCGCAAAGCCTCCAGCACGTCACCGATGACAGGCTCGATGCGCAGCGCAGGGGCCTCGAGATCATTGGCGACGGTTTCGAGAACATCGACCCAATCGTCGATCGATCCGCCCTGCTCCGGCCACGCCGGAGCTTCGAGGACGTCGGTGGCGCCGACAAGAAGCTCGCCGTTGCGCAGACCCAACTCCCTGAACACGTCCTTGGTCGCAACCGGCACGCGCGGATTGACCATCACGCAGGGCATGCTTGGCAACGCCAGCGGCAGCAATTGCTCACCCACGCCGGTCATGTCGCAGGCGCGCGAGAACAGGCACACCGGCACGTCGGCGCCGGTCGCGAGCGCGACCTCCTTGAGCCGGGGATCATCGAGCGACAGATTGTTGAGGCGCGCGAGCAAGCGCAGCGCCGCCGCCGCATCGGCCGAGCCGCCGCCGATGCCGGCTGCGACCGGCAAGACCTTGTCGAGCGCGAAGGCGCCGAGTTTCAAATTCGGCACCGCGTCGGCCAGCAGTTTTGCAGCCTTGAACACGAGATTGTCTGAGGTCTCGCCGCAGGCCGCCGCGAGCGGCCCCGTGGTCGCAAGCCTGAGCTCGCCGCCCGGCTCCAGCGTGAGCCGGTCGGCACAATCGGCAAACGCAACCACGCTTTCGAGATCATGATAGCCGTCGGCACGACGGCCGACCACGCGAAGGCTCAGATTGACCTTCGCGCGCCCTTCTTCAACCAACGCCGGCATCGGCGATATGCCCCCAGTGACTTGGATCAACCGCCCTTGCCATCGTCCTTCTTCTTGTCCGCCTGCGCGGCCGAAGAGTTCGAAGAGTTCGAATTGTCATCCGTCATGCCGTTGGCGATCTTGGCCTCGATCTTCGGCAGCTCGTCCGGCTCGGGCTTGAGATCGCGGGCATGCGCCCACTGGAATTTTGCCTCCAGCGTGCGGCCGACGCGCCAATAGGCGTCGCCGAGATGGTCGTTGATGGTGGGGTCCTCGGGCTTGAGGTCGATCGCGCGCTCGAGGTTCTTCACCGCCTCTTCGTAATTGCCGATGCGGTAATAGGCCCAGCCGAGGGAATCGACGATGTAGCCGTCGTCAGGACGCTGCTCGACGGCACGCTTGATCATCTTCATGCCTTCGTCGAGGTTCACGCCCTGGTCGATCCAGGAATAACCGAGATAGTTGAGGACATGCGGCTGGTCGGGCTGCAGCTCGAGCGCCTTCTTCATGTCGGCTTCGGCCTTGCCCCACTCCTTGGAGCGCTCCTCGCAGATGCCGCGGTAGTAGTACCAGACGCTGTTGGCCTTGTCGTTGCCGGCCGGCAGCACGTCGATGCCCCGCGAATAGGTCGCGCCGCAGTCGCCGAACTTCTTGCGGCCGCGCTCGAGATTGCCGAGCGCCATGATGGCTTCGAGATCCTTGGAGTCCTCGGCGGTCACGTTCTTGAGGATCTTGATCGCCTCGTCGGTGCGGTCGGCGGAATCCAGGTCAATGGCGAGCTGGATCTGCGCGTTGCGCTTCAGGGGCGAGGACGACGGCACCCGCTCATAGATCTTGATCGCCATCTGCGGCCGCTTCACCGATTCATAGAGATCGGCGAGCGAAAGCAAGGCCAGCGGATGCGTGGGCTGGAGATAGAGCGCGAGCTGGAGATAGACCAGCGCGAGATCCTCACCGCCGCGGCGGGTCAGCGTGGCGCCGATGCCGTAGAGCGCCTCGGCCGCACCGGCCTGCGCGGAATCGACCAGCGACGGCATCTTCTTGCCGGCCTTGGTCTCACGCAGCCCTTCCACGATCAGCGGATGGCGGGCGAGCTTCTTGTCGAAGGCTTCATAGATCGCGGTCGCCGAGGCGGCGTCCTTGTTGCGCGAAAGCCAGCGCGCATAGGCCTCGCTGACGCGCAGCATGGAATCGTCGAGCTTGTAGGCGCGCTCGAAGCGGGTGCCCGCATCCTTCTCCTTGCCGGCGTTCTCGAGGATCATGCCGGCGTGCAGGTCCTTGAACAGCGGATACCATTCCGGGCCCGCCAGCTTGTCGATGGTCGCGACCGCGCCCTTGGCATCGCCCGCACCGTAGGCCGCCCAGCCGGACAGCAGGGTCGCGACGAGATCGGTGATCGGCCCGCGAATCGACTGGTTGATGTTGGTCTGCGCGCTCGGATATTTCTTCAGCTTGAGATCATGCACGCCGACCACGAGGCGCGCGACGCGATTGGTCTTGTCGATGGTGAGGATGCGCTCGGCGAGCTTGACCGCTTCCTCGATGTCGCCGTCGCCGACCGAGGAGATGAAGGCGCGGTCGAGCAACTCGTTGTTCTTGGGATCGGTCCGCAGCGCGGAGCGGTAGAAGGCTGCGGCGGAGGTCGCGTCGCGCTCGACGCTGGCGTGACGGGCGGCGAGATAGCTGCCGGCCGTGGTGAGCGACTTCAGATCGTTTCGGCTCGGAAACTGCGCCGCCGTGTCGGCCGGATGATCCGGCGTCTGCGCCAGCACCCCGCCAGGGACCGCCACGATCGCAGAGCCGGCAAGGGCGATGGCAGCAGCAGTCCAGCGGTTGAAACGATTTGAAAACATCAGGGCTCGCCTTGAGTTGGTAGTGCCTGGGTTTGAAGCAAAAGGCCGTCTCGCACGCGAACGCGGCCGCCGACATCGGGACCCGGAACCGTCGGGTCGGGACAATGCCGCTTTTGGCGCTTCACCGCAAGGATTCGGACCGGGCGGTCCCCTCCACACGCCCCAAATCGACCAAGCGTTCGTCAAGAGCGTCCCAAGACGCTGCTACTATGGCCTTATCGTGGCCGGGAGCATCCGTTGCCGCCCGGTCCTCACGCGAACGTGCGCTACATCACCCTTCCGGCGTGTTTGGTCGCCAGGCGCGCCCTTACATCGCCTCGTAGTTCGGTCCGCCGCCGCCCTCCGGGGGAACCCAGGTGATATTGCCGTTGGGATCCTTCACGTCGCAGGTTTTGCAGTGGACGCAGTTCTGGGCGTTGATCTGGTAGCGCGGGCTGCCGCCCTCCTCGACCCACTCATAGACGCCGGCCGGGCAATAGCGATCCGACGGACCGGCGAAGACGTCATGCTCGGAGGTCTTCTGGAGGTTCATGTCGGCCACCCTGAGATGGACCGGCTGGTCCTCCTCATGGTTGGTGTTGGACAGGAACACCGAGGACAGCTTGTCGAAGGTGATCTTGCCGTCCGGCTTCGGATAGTTTTTGGGCGCGTGTTGCTTGGCCGGATCAAGCGTCGAGCGATCGGGCTTGGCATGCGACTGCGTGCCGAACAACGAGGTGCCGAACAGCGTGTTGCACCACATGTCGAAGCCGCCGAGCGCGACACCGAGCACGGTGCCGAACTTCGACCAAAGCGGCTTGACGTTGCGGACCAGGAACAGATCCTTGCCGACCGATGACGAACGCCAGGCGTTCTCGTAATCGACGATCTCGTCATTGGCGCGATCGGCGGCGAGCGCGGCCGCGACATGCTCGGCCGCGAGCATGCCGGTGCCCATCGCATTGTGGACTCCCTTGATGCGCGGCACGTTGACGAAGCCGGCCGCACAGCCGACCAGCGCGCCGCCGGGGAAAGTCAGCTTCGGCACCGACTGGTAGCCGCCTTCGGTGATGGCGCGCGCGCCGTAAGCAAGGCGCTTGGCACCTTCGAAGGTGCCGCGGATCGACGGATGGGTCTTGAAGCGCTGGAACTCGTCGAACGGCGACAGATAGGGGTCGTCGTAGTTCAGATGCACGACGAAGCCGACAGCGACGAGATTGTCGTCGTAATGATAGAGGAACGAACCACCGCCGGTCTTCAAGTCGAGCGGCCAGCCGAACGAATGCTGGATCAGGCCCTTCTGATGCTTGGCGGGATCGATCTGCCAGACTTCCTTGAGGCCAATGCCGAACTTCGCCGGCTCGCTTTTGGCATCCAGTGCGAATTTGTTGATGAGCAGCTTGGTCAGGCTGCCGCGTGCGCCTTCGGCGAACAGCGTGTACTTGCCGAGCAACTCCATGCCGCGGGTGAAGGAGTCCTTCGGCTTGCCGTCGCGGCCGATGCCCATGTCGCCGGTGGCGATGCCCTTCACCGCGCCCTGCTCGTCATAGAGCACTTCGGCGGCGGCAAAGCCCGGATAGATCTCGACGCCAAGCGCCTCGGCCTTGCGCGCAAGCCAGCGGCAGACATTGCCGAGCGAGCCGATATAGCAGTGATGGTTATCCATCAGCGGCGGCATCATGAAGCCCGGCAGCTTGATCGCGCCGCCGGCCGTCATCCAGTAGAAGCGGTCGTCCTTGACCTCAGTCTTCAGCGGGCAATCGGAATCCTCGCGCCAGTCCGGGATCAGCTTGTCGAGCCCGGCCGGATCGATCACGGCGCCGGAGAGAATGTGCGCACCGACCTCGGAGCCCTTCTCCACCACGACGACGTTGAGATCGGCATTGATCTGCTTGAGCCGGATCGCCGCGGCCAGGCCCGAGGGGCCGGCGCCGACGATGACGACGTCGAATTCCATGGATTCGCGCGGGGGAAGTTCTTCGGTGCTCATCTGATCTCAGCCCTTGAGACGGTTCCTTGTCATTTGCGCCCCCTTGTTTCCGATTTTTCCGGGTAGGACAACCACGGAAATGCGTTCCGCTGGGATGCAAGGCGCCTTAAGATGAACTAATAGTCTGACTTTCCAAATGATCCCCGAGCCCGCACCCACCGTCCGAGAGCTTCTCGCCTTCTATCTGGAGGCTGGAGTCGATTGCGCGCTCGCGGAGGAACCGGCCGACCGCCTGGCGGAATTAGACGCCCCGCCGCCGGCCCCGCGCGCGGCGCCGGCCGAAGCAGCGCGGCCTGTCGCCGCGCCTGCAGTGCTGCGCGGCGAGGCCGCACCGGCGCCGGATGTCGCCATTGCCTCGGCGCGCGAGGCCGCGCGCACAGCGCCGACGCTGGAGGCGCTCCGCGAACTGATGCAAAACTTCGAAGGCTGCGCGCTAAAACACACCGCAACGCGGCTGGTGTTCGCCGACGGCAATCCTCAGGCGCGCATCATGTTCGTCGGCGAGGCGCCGGGCCGCGACGAGGATATCGAGGGACTGCCCTTCGTCGGGCGCAGCGGCAAGCTGCTCGATTTGATGATAGGCGCGATAGGCCTCAACCGCACCACGGCCTACATCACCAACGTCATTCCCTGGCGGCCGCCTGGCAACCGCACGCCGACGCCGCAGGAGACGCAGATTTGCCTGCCCTTCATCCAACGCCATATTGAGCTCGTGAATCCCGACGTGCTGGTGACGCTCGGCAATCCCTCGACACAGACGCTGCTCTCGACCCGCGAAGGCATCATGCGCACGCGCGGGCGCTGGTTCGACTACGACACGGGCGGGCGCACCATCCGCGCGTTGCCAACCTTCCATCCGGCCTATCTCTTGCGCTCGCCGTCCTACAAGCGCCTGGCCTGGCAAGATCTGCGCGCGATCGCGAAAGTGCTGGCGGGATAATACTCCCGTGTCCCGGACGCGATGCAGCGCGAGAGCGCTGCTTCGCAGAGCCGGGACCCACGCGTCCCGCGGAGAGATGGGCCCCGGCTCTGCAGCGCACCACTTCGTGCTGCGTAGCGTCCGGGGCACGAGACCATCTAAGCCCCCTTCGGCCGCACGATCGCCCAGCCGATGCGCAACAATCCCTGACGGCCATTGACCAGCCATTCGAAGGCACGCGGCACTTCCGGCACGATGCCAGGGAAGCGCGCCAGGATTTCGGGCGGCGGGGTGCCGGCGGTATCTGAGGCGCGCCAGACCACGACGCCGCCGGTCTCGCTGAATCTTGCCTGTGACATCCATGGCGTCCGGGCGGGCGCGGCGTCGATGAACAGATGCGGCCGGCCGGAATGCAGCGTGATCAGGCTTGCAAGCTGGGTTTCACCGGCGACCGCGCGCAGGCGATGGTTGGTGCGGCGGGCAAAGCTGTCGTCGAAGAAGTCCGAGATCGCGCGCGCCGGCATCGATGTCGCGATCTCGCCGGTACCGCTCCAGGGCAGGAACAGCACGGCCAGCACGACGCCAATGGCGGGCGCCACGACGGCCGCCGCCCACACCGTGCGTAGCATGCGGGCGCGGCGCATAGCGATGAGATCGCCCGCCACCACGACCATGGCGAGGCCCGACATGACCAGCACGACGCCGGTGCCGCCGACGACGGCATCGAGCCCGAACAGGCCGGAGATCAGAACCGCCCCGAGCGCGGGCGCGAGCGCAAAGAAATAGACGAAGTTGCGCGCAAGCGGCTCGACCGGCGGCCGGTAGATGATCGGCGCCTCCTCGCTCTTGCCGGCAAACACGGGCGTGTTGAGGAAGCTCAGCACCGGGACCGCCACGGCGCCGAGCACGAGCCCGCCGAGCAGCCAGACGGCGTGCAGCGCACGGGCGCTGAGGTCGGCAATTTGCGGCAGGGCCGGCAGCACAAGGGTCTCGGCGCGCATCAGCCACACGGCGTAGGGCAGCGCCAGCACGGCGACGACGATGACCGCGAACAGCGGATCGAGCGCGCGCAACGTCCGGCGCCCGCCGGCTGTCGAGAGTGCGAAGATGACGAGCAATGCGAGCAGGAAGATCGCGGCCGGCGTAGTCAGGAGCAGCAGGCCGGCCTCGATCGACCATGCAAACCAGGCGTTGCCGCGGCGTTGGCCGATGATCTGCCAGGAATGCAGCAGCAACAGCGCCCACAACGGCCGCGCCAGCACCAGCGGGCCGAAATCAAGCGCCGACGAGGAGAAGGCCAGCACCGTCATGGTCAGGAGCACGGCGAGCACCGCCTGCTGGGTGCCGACCACGGCGCGCGCCAAGTGATAGAGCGTGACGAAGGTCGCGATCTCGCAAAGCTCGGCGAGCACGTAGACGCCGAACAAGTGGCCGCCGGCCGCGCGATAGGCGATGTCGGCGAGCCAGACCGACAGCGGCGGGCCAAGATCAGTGCCGACTTGATATTCGCGGCCGAAGGCCAGCATGGTCGCGAGGCTGCCCGGCGGGCTGCGGTAAAATAAGAGCGCCACCAGCAGCCACATCGCGGCTTGCAGTAACACGGCAATCCAGACGATCAGCCGCGGCCGGGCGCGAATGAGCTCGATGACCAGGGAGGTAAACCGCATGCAACGTCCGAAAGATGCAGCCAACCCGTCCAGCCGGCCCTATTTGCTCTGAATTGATTTGATAAAGGGCGTCACGCGTTGTGGCAACGACGGTCTGCTCTAGGGGCCCGCGGCGGCATCGATTTCAACGGCCGCCTCCATCTGCACGTCAAGCTCGGCCGAGAACAAGTCCCGCGCCGGCTCGACGGTCCAGGGCATGTGCTTGACGCGGGCGGCAACGACCGGGGCGAAGAAGCTGCGGTGGTGGATGGTGGGGCCGAGGCGGTTGAGCGCATCGAGATGCTCAGGCACGGCATAGCCCTTGTGCTGCTCGAAGCCGTAACCGGGGCAGTCCTGCGCCAGCGCACACATCAGCCGGTCGCGCGTCACCTTGGCGACGATGGAGGCGGCCGCAATCGAGAGCACGATGCCGTCGCCGCCGATCACGGCTTCGCAGTCGCAGGACGTATCGAGACGGTCGCGGCCATCGACGAACACATGACACGGGGCCTCAGGCAGCGCCACCACGGCGCGCTTCAGCGCCCAGAGCGAGGCGCGCAGGATGTTGTCGCGATCGATGCGGGAGCGTGAGGCAACCGCGACAGAGACCTGTGCTGTGGCACAGATCTTGTCGAAAAGCCTTTCGCGCTCTTCGGCGGTCAGTCGCTTCGAATCGTCAATGCCGCGCGGAATGCGGTCGGGATCGAGAATCACCGCGGCTGCCACCACCGGACCGGCAAGCGGCCCGCGGCCGGCCTCGTCGCAGCCTGCGACCGGCCAGACGCCGCGCTTGATCAGCGCGCGCTCGCGGCGGAAGCTTGGCGGCTTCGCAGGCACGGCCTTTGTGGCAGCGTCCTTCTCTGGCGCGTCCTTGGCCGGCTTCTTGGCAGGCTTGTCCCGAATCATGGCCGGGATCGTGCGCAAGCAGCCCGGCCAGCGCAACCGGGAACCCCGGACAATTCCCGTTATTCAGGCCACCCTACTCCGCCAGATGCACCCGCCTGTCATCGCCGACCTCGATGCCGGGCGCGACGACGACCTCCCAGGGATGGCCGTCGGGATCGGCAAAATAGCCGGAGTAGCCGCCGTAATCGGTCTCGTGCGCGGCTTTGAGCAGCGCGGCTCCCCTGTCGACGGCAAACGCCAGCACCGTGTCGACCTCCTCGCGCGTCGCGCAGTTCCAGGCGAGCGTCATGCCGCGGAAGGTCGCTGGTCTCGGATGGTCGCGCAGCTTGGCGTCGGCCGCGAGCTGGTCCCAGGGAAACAGACCGAGCACCGGACCACCCGTGTCGAAGAACGCAACGGCCTCGCCGGTCGCCTTCAGCCGGCGCGGGAAGCCGAGCGCGTCGTAGAAGGCGATACTGGCGCGGATGTCGCTGACACCAAGCGTGATCACCGTGAGCCGTGGCACCGGCGGCGGAAGTTCCTTGCTCATCACACCCCTCACTCGCTCCGTGCGCCTTAGAACAGACTGAGCTGCTCGCCGTTCTGTTTCGGCCGCGCAAAATGATCCGTCGTCAGCTTCGAGCGACGCTTGTTGAGGCCGAGCCTGTCGCAGGCGATCTCGAAGCGGCGGCCGATGGTCCAGGCCATTGGTCCCGTGCCCTTCATCCGCTCGCCCCATTTCGCATCGTAGTCGCGGCCGCCGCGCATGTCACGGATCAGCGTGAAGACGTGGCGATAGCGGTCCGGATAGTTCGCCATCAGCCATTCGCGGAAGAGATCGCGCACCTCGAGCGGCAGCCGCAGCAGCACGTAGGAGGCCTCCTTGACGCCGGCATGCGCTGCGGCATCCAGAATGCGCTCGATCTCGGAATCGTTCAGCGCGGGGATCACGGGCGCGACCATCACCGTGGTCGGAATGCCGGCGTCGGAGAGCAGCTTCAGCGCCTCCAGCCGCTTCGGCGGCGTCGAGGCGCGTGGCTCCATGGTGCGCGCGAGCTTCTGGTCGAGCGATGTCACCGAGATTCCGACCTTGGCGAGGTTGCGCTTGGCCATGCGCGCAAGAATGTCGATGTCGCGCACCACCAGCGCGGACTTGGTGACGATGCCGACGGGATGGCCGGTGCGCTCCAGCACCTCCAGAATGCCGCGCATGATTTTGCGCTCGCGCTCGATCGGCTGATAGGGATCGGTGTTGGTGCCGATAGCGATCATCCGCGGTTCATAGCCGGCGGCCGCGAGCTCCTTCTCGAGCAGCGCCGGCGCGTCGGGCTTCACGAACAGCTTTGACTCGAAATCGAGCCCCGGCGACAGGCCGAGATAGGCATGCGTCGGCCGCGCGAAGCAGTAGACGCAACCGTGCTCACAGCCGCGATAGGGATTGATCGAGCGGTCGAAGCCGATGTCGGGGGAGTCGTTGCGGGTGATCACCTTGCGCGAGGTGTCCACGCCGACCGTCGTCTTGAACGGCGGCAGCTCTTCCAGGCTCTGCCAGCCATCGTCGAAGGCGACGCGCGCCTCGGCCTCGTAGCGGCCACTGGCATTGGACTGGGCGCCTCGCCCTCGCCTGCGCGCGCGGTCGATGGCGACGCCAAGCTCGGGGAAATCAGAAGGCGCACCCGCCGGCTCGGAGGGCGCCGTGACCGGCGGGTGCTTGAGAGCAGAAGAAGATGCTGGACTCATGAAGCCAAGATAACACGTAAACGGAACAAAGCAAGAACAAGAATGAAAAACGTGAAAACAACCCCATGCACAGTAGCGCTGCCCAATCTTCGCGCGCCCAGCTTTGACCTCACGCAACACCGCGTGACTGCGATCTCGTTTGATGCCGAGCAGGATCAATTTTGGGATCGATCTCGCCGGAACTCGGTTGGTGACGATCCGGGTGGAGGTCCCCATGAATATGACAAATCAACAACAATTGCGTGCGGCGAGCACTGATCTCGATCTGCTCGATCGCTACTGGCGCGCCGCCAACTATCTCTCCGTCGGGCAGATCTATCTGCTCGATAATCCGCTGCTGCGCGAACCCTTGCAGCCCGAGCACATCAAGCCGCGCTTGCTCGGCCATTGGGGCACGACACCCGGCTTGAACTTCATCTACGTCCATCTCAACCGCGTCATCCGCGCGCTCGACCTCGACGTGATCTATGTCTGCGGCCCCGGCCATGGCGGCCCGGGCATGGTCGCCAACACTTATCTCGAAGGCAGCTACAGCGAGATCTATCCTGATATCGCGCGCGATGCGGACGGATTGCGAAAGCTTTTCCGGCAGTTCTCCTTCCCCGGCGGGATTCCGAGCCACGCCGCACCGGAAACGCCTGGCTCGATCCATGAAGGCGGCGAGCTCGGCTACGCGCTGGTGCACGCCTACGGCGCGGCGTTCGACAATCCCGACCTGATCGTCGCCTGCGTCGTCGGCGACGGCGAGGCCGAGACCGGCCCGCTCGCAGCGTCCTGGCATTCGAACAAGTTCCTGAACCCGGCCCATGACGGCGCGGTGCTGCCGATCCTGCACCTCAACGGCTACAAGATCGCCAACCCGACCGTGCTCGGCCGGATGCGTGATGACGAGATCCGCGATCTCTTCCGCGGGTTCGGCCACGAGCCGCTGTTCGTCGAGGGCGACGATCCCAAGCTGATGCACCGGGCCATGGCGGATGCGCTCGATGTCGCGCTCGCCAGCATCCGCTCGATCCAGCAGCACGCCCGCGACGGACGGAAGACGATCGAGCGGCCGCGCTGGCCGATGATCGTGCTGCGCAGCCCCAAGGGCTGGACCGGCCCAAAGGAAGTCGACGGCAAGAAGGTCGAAGGGTTTTGGCGCGCGCATCAGGTGCCCGTTGCGAGCTGCCGCGAGAACCCGGCGCATCTGAAGATTCTCGAAGACTGGATGAAGAGCTACGAGCCGGAAACACTGTTCGATAAGAGCGGCGCGCTTGTTCCCGAGCTTCAGGCGCTCGCGCCCGAAGGCATCCGCCGCATGGGCGCCAATCCACACGCCAATGGCGGGCTGTTGAAGAAGGAGCTGAAGCTGCCGGACTTCCGCAGTTTTGCCCTCGACGTGCCGCAGCCCGGTGCCGTCGCCGGAGAAGCAACGCGCGAGCTCGGCAAATTTCTGCGCGACGTCATCCGTCTCAACGCCGAGGAGCGCAACTTCCGCATCATGGGCCCGGACGAGACCGCGTCAAACCGGCTCGACGCCCTGTTCGAGGCGACCGAACGGGTCTGGATGGAGCCGATCGAATCTTACGACGTGCATCTCGCGCAGGACGGCCGCGTGATGGAGGTGCTGAGCGAGCATCTCTGCCAGGGCTGGCTCGAGGGCTATCTGCTGACCGGACGGCACGGCTTCTTCTCCTGCTACGAGGCCTTCATCCACATCGTGGATTCCATGTTCAACCAGCACGCCAAATGGCTGAAGGTCACGCGCGATCTGCCCTGGCGGCGCCCGATCGCCTCGCTCAACTATCTCCTGACCTCGCATGTCTGGCGGCAGGACCATAACGGCTTCAGCCATCAGGACCCAGGCTTCGTCGATCTCGTCGCCAACAAGAAGGCCGACATCGTCCGCATCTATTTTCCCCCGGATGCCAACACGCTGTTGTGGATCGCCGATCACTGCCTGCGCACTTACAATCGCATCAACGTCATCGTCGCCGGCAAGCAGCCGGCGCCGCAATGGCTGTCGATGCAGGAAGCGGCCAACCATTGCGATGCCGGCATCGGCATCTGGACCTGGGCCGGCAACGAGGACGTGGGTGGCGAGCCCGACGTGGTGATGGCCTGCGCCGGCGATGTGCCCACACTTGAGACGCTGGCGGCCGTCGACCTCCTGCGCAAGGCGCTGCCGGACCTCAAGATCCGCGTCGTCAACGTCGTCGACCTCATGACGCTGCAGCCGAAGGAGCAGCATCCGCATGGCCTGAGCGATCGTGACTTCGACAGTTTGTTCACGTCGGACAAGCCTGTCATCTTCGCCTATCACGGCTATCCTTATCTCATCCACCGGCTGACCTATAACCGTACCAACCATGCCGGCATGCATGTGCGCGGCTTTGCCGAAGAAGGCACCACGACAACGCCGTTCGACATGGTCGTGCTCAACGCGCTCGACCGTTATCATCTCGCGATCGAGGCGATCGAGCGCGTGCCAGGGCTTGCGATCAAGGCAGCACAGGTGAAGCAGCAGTTCCGCGACGCGCTGATCGAGCATTCGCGCTACGTGCGCGAGCACGGCGAGGACATGCCCGTGATCCGCGATTGGGTCTGGCCAGGCAAGGCGGGTTGATAGCATGCCGGCCTCAGTCCTCGTCCTCAATTCGGGCTCGTCGAGCATCAAGTTCGGCCTGTTCGATATTTCGGCGAGCGAGCCGGTCCTGCTCTGCAAGGGCCTGCTCGACGAGCACGAGGCGAAGCCCCGGCTCGTCGTGAGGGGCCCTGCAGGCGAGGATTTGTTCGAGAAGCGGAGGGAAGGGACGGATGCCGACGGCAGCCATCTGTTCGCCGACGTGCTCGCCTTTATCGAGGACCGGTACGGCGCCGACAGCTTGGGCGCGGTCGGCCACCGCATCGTCCATGGCGGGCCGGATTTTTCGGGCCCAGTCGAGCTGACGGACGACGTCTACGCCAAGCTCGACCAGCTTACGCCGCTGGCACCGCTCCACCAGCCACGCTGCCTCGCGCCCGTCCGCACCATCGGCGCGATCAGGCCCGACCTGACCCAGATTGCCTGCTTCGACACTGCCTTTCACCACGGCCTAGCGCCGCCAGTCAGCCGCTTCGCGATTCCGAGGCGCTATGAGGAGCGCGGCGTCCGGCGCTACGGCTTTCACGGCCTCTCGTTCGAATATGTCGCGGGGCGCCTCGCCGAGATCGCGCCCGGGTTGGCGCCCAAGCGCACCGTCATCGCACATCTCGGCAATGGCGCCAGCCTCTGCGCACTCCGCGACGGCCATAGCGTCGACACCACGATGGGCCTGACGCCGCTCGACGGGCTGGTGATGGGCACGCGCTGCGGCACCATCGATCCCGGCGTCCTGCTCTATCTGCAACAGCACGAGAAGCTGTCCGTCGAGGACGTCCAGCACCTGCTCTATCACGAGTCCGGCCTGCTCGGCGTCTCCGGGATCGCCTCGGACATGCGCACCCTGCTCGCGAGCGGCGAGCCGGCGGCACGTGAGGCAATCGATCTCTTCGTCTTCCGCGCGGCGCAGGAAGTGGCGGTGATGGCCAACACGCTTGGCGGGCTCGACGGCCTGGTCTTCACCGGCGGCATCGGCGAGCATAGCAAGGAGGTCCGGAGCGCCATCGGTGAGCGCCTCGTCTGGCTCGGCTTGCGCATTGACGCCGTTGCAAACGATGAGGCGCGCGAGCGCATCGATGCCATAGACAGCACGGTCAAGGCGTTCGTCATTCGCACCGACGAAGAGATGACGATGGCGCGTCATTGCGCGGCGAAGCTGCGCCAACGACGAGCCATATGACGGTTGGATGAATGATCTGGCGCAACAGCCGCGCCGCCGTTTCGCGGCATAAAGCCGGCACCCAACGTTGGACAGGTCATGAAAACTCACATCATCGAAGAGCTCGGACAAGGCGACATCCTGCTGCCGGCACTGGTGGCGGAGGGGCTCGCCGCCAACGACCGCATCAAGGTACGGATGAGCGCGCTGCAGGCGGCAGCCCAGCACGCGCAGGAACCCGATCGACCGGCCAGCGAGCTTGCCATCGAGAGCCACGCGGCCGGCATCGCGCCTGCAGCGATCGCAACGCTGATTGGCGGCGCCCATTTGATCGGCCCGTCCCGGCTCGCCGCACCGAACCTCGCGAAGCTGATGAAGGAGATCCGGGACGACGCCGCAGCCATGATCCGCGCGATCAGCGCCGGCACGCCGTCCGCAGGCGAGAAAGCCGAGGCACGGCTGATTGCGGTCCGCAGCGCGGGACTGCTCGACGCCACCAACGAAATCGATCTCGCCCGCATAGCCCGCCTGACCGGCGTCGCTGAAGCGGCCGGCGACAGCCTGCATCGCCTGGTGATGGATCTGCACAAGGCGCTGAACAAGCTTGCGGCAACCTGCTCGGAGGAAACGCTCGGTGGCGCCCATGTGTTCGGGCTGCATGGCGAAGACCGCACCGCAGTCGAAGCCTTCACGAGCGGCCTGAACGAGACGCGCGGGCTGAAATTCAACCATCCCGGTCTCGACACGATGGCGACCCGCTCGGGCGGCCGGCTTTTGATCCAGAACGACATCGGCACCACCGACGCCCACGTCGTGGTGATAGCGGTCAAGAAGAACGCAGTGACCGTCACCTACACCGATGTGCATCTGGCGCGGGCAAAGTTCTTCATCTCGCTATTCGACAAGTTCGACGCGACCTGGAGCGGGCTCGACCGCCACACGGCCGCGGGACTTGGCGAAGACAATTCGTTCTATCTCGTGACGGGCCAGTACCAGCCGGCTCACGCCGCCGATCGCGATGAATTCCTGGCAGCGGTCGGCGCCGCGCTGGTTTTCCTGATTGACTGGAACAAGGCCCGCAAGCTGCTCCGGACCTGGGTCGCCAAGGACGATGCGGCGCGCATCCTGGAATGGGCGGCGCGGCACCGGATCGGCCATCGCGGATTCCTGGAGCTCGGCGGCAACGAGTTGCTGGGCTCCGCGGTGCGGAACGCCGCACCGGCACGGATCGGCTTCGGCGAGCGGCTCGACCAGGCACTCGGCCGCAGCGCCGCGATCGATTTCCTGAAGGCGGCGCTGCGCGTCTCCACCGAGGCGCTGCTCGCAGGCCGCTCCGTGAGGATGGTGCGCGATCAGATTGAGGCCGACCTGGTGCGGCACCTGGAGCGGGTCGACGGTGCCCTGCTTGCAGCCGTGCTGCGCCAGATCGGGCTTGCCCATGATCTCGTGGCGGCGATTTCGCGCCATATCTCCGCGCTTCAGGCCGGCCAGCCAGCCGACCGCGGGCTGCTGGCGCGGCGCTGCACCGCGATCGAGCAGAAAGCCGACCGCATCGCGCTGGAAACCCGAAAGGAGATCGACCGGCTCAATGCGCGGCCGACGATCGGGCAGTTGATCGATCGCGCCGAAGAGGCCGTCGACGAACTGGAGCAGGCGGCATTCATTGCCTCCCTCATGCCCGAACGCACCGATCCTTCATTGCTGGCCGCACTCGCCGAACTCTGCTCGATCGCGATGACCGCGACCGAGGTCGCGGCCTGCGGTGTCGCCGCGGCGACAGACGTGCCGGAAGGTCGGCGCGCGGATTCCGAGGATGCGCTGTCCGCCGTGACCCGCCTGATCGATGCCGAACATGCCGCAGACGGCCAGGAGCGCGCAACCACCGCGCTCGTATTCGGCGGCGGCTTCGACGTCGCGACCTCGCTCTCGGTGCTCGAGTTCGCGCGGGCGATCGAGCGCGCCACCGACCGGCTCGCCGGCTTCGGCCATTTGTTGCGCCGTCACATCATGATTGATCTCGCGGCATAGGGAGACCACGATGCATATCCTACGTATCGGCGCCGACGCGACCGAAACGCGCTGCGCCGAAGACATCGGCGCCAAGGCGGCCAACCTCGCCCGCATGGCGGCGCGCGGCCTGCCGGTGCCGCCCGCTTTCGTGCTGCCGGTCAAACTCTGCGCGGACATCATCGCCGGGCATGCTCATGCGGAGAATCATCTTCGCGATGGCCTCAAGGAAGGCATCGCGTTCCTGGAACAGGCGACGGGCAAACGCTTCGGCGACCGGCGCGAGCCGCTGCTGGTCTCGGTGCGCTCGGGCGCTGCGCGATCGATGCCGGGCATGCTCGACACCGTCCTCAATGTCGGCTGCACGCAGGATGCGGTGCACGGCCTGATCCGCGCGACCGGCCGCCCGCGGCTCGCCTGGGACTGCCGGCGCCGTTTCCTGGAGAGCTTCGGGGAGACCGTGCTCGGGCTCGATGCAGCCGGGTTCGCAGCCCGCATCTCCGACCTGGTCGGAACCGAAGGCGCAGACAACGATCGCGAGCTCGACAGCGAAGCGCTGGAGCGGCTCGCCGGCGACGAACAGCTGCTGGTCGAGGATCATGCCGAAGGCCTGCTCGACGACGCCGTCGCGCAGCTCGAAGCGGCGGCGCGGGCCGTCTACCGGTCATGGATGAGCGAACGGGCGCAGACCTATCGGAAACTCCACCAGCTCGAAGATCTCCAGGGCACCGCCGTCACCGTGCAGGCAATGGTGTTCGGGAATGGCGGACTGGCATCCGGCGCCGGCGTGGCCTTCTCGCGCGACCCTTCGACGGGAGCACCACGCCCGATGATCGACCTCGTGCTCGACGCGCAGGGCGAAGACGTCGTGTCCGGGCGGCGGACGCCAGACACCGCGGATGCGATCAGGCGCGCGCTGCCGCGGACCGAGGTCGAACTTGGCGATATCCTCAAGCGCCTCGAGCGCGAATTCGGCGACGTCCAGGATGTCGAGTTCACGGTCGAGGATGGCAAGCTCTGGATTCTCCAGACCCGCTCGGCCAAGCGGACCCCGCGCGCCGCAGTCAGGATCGCGATCGATCTCGTGCATGAAGGCCTGATCGAGCAGAACGAAGCGCTGGACCGGATTGCCGGGATCGACCTTGCCTCGCTCGCCGTAACCTCGCTGGTCTCTGCCGGCCAGCCCGCGGCGACCGGCGTTGGCGCGTCCGGCGGCATCGGCATCGGCCGTGCCGCCTTCTCGTCCGAGAGCGCCCAGCGCCTGTCGGCCACTGGCGAGCCGGTCATCCTGCTGCGCCCGGACACCAGCACCGCGGACGTCGCCGGCTTCGCCGTGGCAGCCGGCATCGTCACGGCGGTCGGCGCGCGCACCTCGCACGCGGCGCTGGTGGCACGGCAGATGGGCAAGCCCTGCGTCGTCGGCTGCCACGCGCTCAAGATCGACCCCGTCGCGGGGCAGGCCCAGTTCGCCGACGCAACATTGTCGGAAGGCGACTGGATCACGATCGAGGGCGACGCGGGCCGGCTCTACCTCGGACGCTGCCGCACGGTCGAGACGCGGCCCGAAGCCGAGCTCGGCGAGATCGCGAGATGGCAATCATCGCAGGCTGGCGGCCTCGGCACGCCGGTCCGCGCCGCGGCTCAGTGTATGCCGCTATAGATCTGGAAGCAGCCGATCGCGACCTCGATCACGATCAGCACCACCACGGCGATCTCGAGCCGCAGCGAGCGCTGGGTGTCGATGATGTCGGTCAGCGCATCGGCTGTTTCCGCGACGACCGTCAGCTTGCGCTCGAGCGTGTCGAGACGCTCCTTCAGCTCGTACTCGTCTTCGAGACGCGCATAGAGCCGGTCGAGCTGCGGCTTTTCCCAGAGCGCATCGGGCTTTTCGGCAACCGCGACGCGGCCGGCGACGCGCTGCTGGACCAGCAGCGCGTTGCCGATGAGCTGCAGGATGCCCCTGCGCGGCCGCGACGTCCGGCCTTTCTCGGCGAGCTCGCGCGCAAAGGGCTCGATGACATCGAAGACCGCAGCGACACGGCGCTCGTCGCGTGCCAGCGACGTGCTCTTGGCGAGCGCGTCAGCGATCAGCAGCAGCCGTTCGTCGGAAAATTTCGAGAGGTTGATCGGCCCGCCCGGCTGGATCGCCTCGGCGTTCTCGTCGTGGCATAGCTGCGCCTGCGCGGTCTCCTCCTCATGGGGGCTGAGCTCGCCGATCACGCGCGACTTGAGACTGTCGATGAGGACCTTCTCCTCCGATGGCAACAGGCCGATCAGCACCACGACGCCGTAGCGGAAGATCACGGCAAGGCCGCCATGGAGGCGGAAGGCCGCCGGCGTCGAGGACACCAGCGTGCCGATCTCGAGCCCTGACGGATTGATCCGTTCGCCCAGCATCACCGCGCGGATCCGCAAGGTCGGCCCGGCATCCGGCTTCGGCGATATCGGCGTCGCGCCAAGGGGAAGTTGATCGGCATTCATTGAACACATCTCGCTCTGTGCGACGGCTGTTGCACGATTTTCCCATCCGCATGGGGACAGCGCCGTCGCCCGACGATATCGGCAGAGACAGGCCCCGTTTGAAGCTCACGAAGCCAAAATTCACCGAAACATTCGGCAAGGTGACCACCCCGCACACGACATATTCGGCTGCGATGGGCGCCCGGCGGTTTACCATCGCACGCCGAGCGGCCTGCGAAAAGTTGCACTCGGCACCGCAGCGTGTTTATGACAACATCATAACGAGTTACGCTTCTCCCGAATTGTGGACATCGAAGTCTCAATCATGCTGAGCGTCATCATTCCGACCGAAGGCGTCGAGCAGACGGCGGTCGCAACTCTGGCCGCGCTGGTACCCGGTGCCGCGGCGGGCATCATCAAGGAAGTTTTGCTGGTCGACGGCACCCGCAACGGCGTCATCGAACGCGTTGCCGACGTCGCCGGCTGCCGCTTCGTCGGCTGCGAGGGGTCTTCGCAAGGCGCGGCGCTGGCCGCCGGCGCGCTCCAGGCCCGTTCGCCCTGGCTGATGTTCCTCCCCGCCGGCGCAGTGCTGGACACCGGCTGGATCGACGAGACCACCCAGTTCATCCAGGCCGTCGCGGCCAGCGGCCGGGATCGCGCGGCCGTGTTCCGCTATGCCCGTTCGCCTTACTCTGATACCGGCTTCCGGGACGTGATGTGGTCGGTGGCGCGCAAGCTGGTCGGCCCTCTCGGCGACCAGGGGCTTTTGATCGCGCGTGATCATTACGACCGGATCGGCGGCTACCCACCCCAGGCCCGCCGTTCCGAGGCACGGCTGATGCGGCGGCTCGGCCGCTCCTCCCGAACGCTGCTGCGCAGCCGGATCGTCATGGTCGGGTGAGGCCGCCATATACTTGCCAAAGTCAAATAATTATTTGACAATGGCAATTATTGAGGTGTCCCATGCCAATCGACGGTGCCGGCGACCAGATCGCGGCGGTTCGCGCCTTCAACCGCTTCTATACCCGCAAGCTCGGTGTGCTCGACCAGCACCTGGGAAATAGCCCTTTTTCGCTCAGCGAGGCCCGCGTGCTCTATGAGCTCGCGCATCGCGACGACCTTGCGGCCAAAGAGATCGGAAACGAGCTTGGTCTCGACCCCGGCTATCTCAGCCGCATCGTCCAAAGCTTCGACGAAAAGGGGCTGATCACACGAACGCCTCTGCCCGCAGATCGCAGGCAATACCAGCTCAGCCTCACCGCCAAGGGCCGCCAGACCTTCGCCAAGCTGAGCCTGAGCTCGCAAAACGAGGTCGCCGCAATGCTGGCTCAACTTTCGACCAGCGATGCAACGCGGCTGACGCAGGCCATGGCGACCATTGAGACCGTGCTGGAGCAACGCCAGAGCCAGCCCGCGGCCGTTGTGCTGCGCAGCCATCGCATCGGCGACATGGGCTGGGTCATTTCCCGGCAAGCCGCCGCCTATGCCGCGGACTACAACTGGGACATCAGCTACGAGGCGCTGGTCGCCGAGATCTGCGCACAGTTCATCAAGAACTACGACCCCGCGCGCGAGCATTGCTGGATCGCGGAAGTCAATGGCGAGCCGGTAGGCTCGATCTTTCTGGTCAAGGCCACGGACGAGATCGCAAAACTCCGCCTGTTGCAGGTGGAGAAGAAAGCGCGCGGGCTCGGTGTCGGCCGCGCGCTGGTCGAGCAATGCATCCAGGGCGCGCGCGAGAGAGGCTACAGCCGCATGACGCTATGGACGCAGAGCATTCTGGTCGCCGCACGCGGCATCTATCAGAGCGCAGGATTCAAGCTGGTGAAGGAAGAGAAACACCACAGCTTCGGTGCCGATCTGGTTGGCGAGACCTGGGAGCGGGATCTCTGATCATTTCGCAACGAGCGAGATGCGCATGAATGTGCCCTCGCCCCTTGTGGGAGAGGGCAGCGCCGTCAGAAGACGCGAACTCATCTGGGTGACGGGTCTCTCTCCGCGAGTCTGGAATCGTAGGGTGGGCAAAGGCGCGTCAGCGCCGTGCCCACCGATCCAGCATTGCGACAGAAGTGGTGGGCACGCTTCGCTTTGCCCACCCTACGATACTGGTTGGCCTGAGCTGGGAGTGGGATCTCTGACGATCCCGCAAGCGCTCACACCGTTGCGCCCTGCGCTTTCGGCCGTCGCAGATGCTCGTCCAGCCGTGGCATGATCTCGACGAAATTACAGGGGCGCGTGCGGTAGTCGAGCTGGGCGGCGAGGATGCCGTCCCAGCCATCGCGGCAGGCGCCGGGCGAACCGGGCAGGCAGAAGATGTAGGTCGCGCCTGTCACGCCCGCGGTGGCGCGGCTCTGGATCGTCGAGGTGCCGATCTTGGCGTGGCTCAGCATGTGGAAGGCGATGGAGAAACCATCCATGCGCTTCTCGAACAGCGGCTCGATCGCCTCCGGCGTCACGTCGCGCCCGGTGAAGCCCGTGCCGCCGGTGGTGATGACGACGTCGACGCTGGCGTCGGCGACCCAACGGCGGATAACGGCGCGGATCGCCTCGACATCGTCGGTGACGATCTCGCGCGCGGCGAGATGATGGCCGGCCGCTGTGAGGCGGTCGGCGAGCGTCTGGCCGGACTTGTCATCCGCGAGCGCGCGGGTGTCGGAAACGGTGAGCACCGCGATGTTGAGCGGGATGAATTGTCTGGTTTCGTCGATGGGGGCCATTTCTTTATCCTCTCGTGTCCCGGACGCGGTGCAGCGCGCTAGCGGTGCGCCGCAGGGCCGGGACCCAGTTGCGTGAGACCGGAAAGATGGGCCCCGGCTCTGCAGCGCACCGCTGAAGAAGCGCTGCGCTGCGTCCGGGGCACGAGACCTTCTACGGTCCCCCGCCGCCGAACGTGTTGCAGGCTTGGACCGTGCCCTGCTGATAGCCGGTCATGAACCACTGCTTGCGCTGCGCCGCCGAGCCGTGGGTGAAGGAATCAGGCACGACGCGCCCCGTGGCCTGACGCTGCAGCGTATCGTCGCCGATCGCGCTCGCGGTGGTCAGAGCGGCGTCGATGTCGCCGGTTTCGAGGAAGTTCGGACGCTTCTTCGACTCGCGATTGACCCAGACACCGGACAGGCAGTCGGCCTGCAATTCGACCTTCACCTGGAGCGCATTGGCCTCGGCCTTGCTGCCGGCCTGCTGCTGCAGTCGCGTCACCTTCGGAATGATGCCGAGCAGGTTCTGTATGTGATGGCCGGCCTCATGCGCGATGATGTAGGCGGTGGTGAAATTGCACGCGGACTTGCCGGAGCAGCCACGGAAGCGCGTCTCGACCTCGCGGAAGAACGAGGTGTCGAGGAAGATGGTGCGATCCGGCGGACAATAGAACGGACCCATCGCCGACTCGGCCCGGCCGCAGCGGCCGCCATTGGTGGCGTTGCGGAACAGCACGACCTTCGGGCCGGTGTAGGACTGGCCGCTGGCCTGGAAGATCTCGCTCCACCGGTCGTCGATCTCGCCGAGGATGCCGGAGATCATGCTGCCCATCTCATCGGTCGGCGCGCCGCGCTTGGCCTGGGAAGACGGGCGGTCGCTCTGGTAGCTCGGCGCCTGGCCGCCGCCGGTAAGGATCTCGGCGCCGCCGATCAGGACGCGCGGATCGATGCCGAAGGCATAGCCGACCAGGCCGAGCACAATGATGGTGCCGATGCCGAGACCGCCGCCGCCCATCGGGAGGCCGAACCCGCCGCCCCCTCCACCGCCGCCGAACCCTCCGCCGCCGTCATCGCGACGATCCTCGATGTCGTCGCTGCGGCGGAAATCATCGTAGCGCATGGCGGGCTTCCCTCAAGTGCTTGATGGCGTCAACTGGGCGGCGCAGAAACGCGAAAGCCCAACTCGCCACATACGTAAAATTTCCGCTGCCTTTATCAATATCGTGGTCGGCAAAAATTGCCTAGTGCGACGGCGCCGTCGCACGAGCAATTTTTTCCGAGGGCCATGCATTTTTTTCCGAGAGAATTTTGGAGTCTTTTGCAGCTCCGGCCACTCCCGCAACGCGAAGAAGCGCGAAACACACTGTAAAACACGGCAAACGCGCGCAGCCAGTCGCGCGCAACACGCGATGCGCGGTCTGCTCACGAAAGCAGCGGGTTAAGTCGATTTTTACTTTGCCGCTTCATTGTAACGGTCAGTCGGTTGTTTGGTCCCGCGTCGCCGACAGCGTCGCCTGAGTCAGAGTTCTTGAGTCATGGTAGTGTCGCGTCGCGGGGCGTCTGCAAGGGCGCCCCGCACAAATTTCGAGTCCGCTTCGCACAGCATCATCCTCGGCGATTGCGTCGCCGAGATGTCGAAGCTTCAGGCTGGTTCGGTCGATCTGGTGTTCGCAGATCCGCCCTACAATCTCCAGCTCAAGGGCGATCTCAAGCGCCCCGACGAATCCCATGTCGATGCCGTCAACGACGACTGGGACAAGTTCGATTCGTTTTCCGCCTATGACGATTTCACCCGCGCCTGGCTGCTGGCCGCGCGCCGCGCGATGAAGCCGTCGGCGACGATCTGGGTGATCGGCTCCTATCACAACATCTTCCGCGTCGGCGCGATCATGCAGGACCTCGGCTTCTGGCTCCTGAACGACATCGTGTGGCGCAAGACCAACCCGATGCCGAACTTCCGCGGCCGCCGCTTCACCAACGCGCATGAGACCATGATCTGGGCCGCGCGCGACGAGAAGGCCAAGGGCTATACTTTCAATTACGAAGCGCTGAAGGCGGCCAATGAGGACGTGCAGGCACGTTCCGACTGGCTGATCCCGCTCTGCACCGGCGAGGAACGCCTCAAGGGCGCCGACGGCAAGAAAGTGCATCCGACGCAGAAGCCGGAAGGCCTGCTCGCACGCGTGCTGCTGTCGTCGTCGAAGCCCGGCGATCTCGTGATCGATCCCTTCAACGGCACCGGCACCACCGGCGCCGTCGCCAAGCGCCTCGGCCGCTCCTATATCGGCTTCGAGCGCGACAAGACCTACGCCAGGGCGGCCCAGGCGCGCATCGCCGCGGTCGAGCCGCTGTCGGAAGAAAGCCTCGCCCCGTTCATGACCGCGCGCGAAGCACCGCGCGTGGCGTTCTCCGAGCTGATCGAGCGCGGCATGATCATGCCCGGCACCAAGCTGTTCGACGCCAAGAAGAAGCTTGGCGCGCTGGTCCGTGCCGACGGCGCCATCATGTTTGGCGACAAGGTCGGCTCGATCCACCGCATGGGCGCGGTGGCGCAAGGCGCACAGGCCTGCAACGGCTGGACCTTCTGGCACGTCGAAACCAAGAAGGGTCTCAAGCTGATCGACGAGCTCCGCGCCGAGATCCGCGCCGGCATGGCGGAGTAAATCCGGCTCCGATCGCGATCTCGCAGGGCGGGCAAAGCGAAGCATGCCCACCATCTCGATAGCTGCAAGAAGGTCGGTGGGCACGGCGCTCCGCGCCTTTGCCGACCCTACGGCTTCTTGAATGACGCGCCAGTCAGGACTAGATTAAGGGGTCAGTGCCCGTCCGACCGGCTGGTCCCATGCGACGACAGTCCGAGACATTGCTGCTGGTGCCGCTGCTGCCGATCTTTCTGGTCGGCATGTTTCCGATGTTCCTGATCGCCCTGCTCGGATTTTTCGGCCTCGCCATCTTCGGCATGCTGATGATCTGCGTCGGCCTTGCCAGCAGCAATGAGGCTCACGACGCTTTCAACCACGACGTCATCGTCCACGGCTATGCGCGGAGGTCGGAGCGCACGGCGCAGGCGTCCAACATGCGCGCCGCAACGCGGCTCGCGATGCGGCTCGACGCTGTCGGCGCCGGAATGATCGTCATCGCCGTGATCGGCTTGCTCTATTCCGGTTGAATTGGCTGCGCAGCCTCGTCGACGCGTCGCCTCACGGTGCCAGGCGTGCGACCAATTTGTCGGAAGCATCCATCAGCCGGAGCTGAACCTGCCATTACGACGGCGATCGGCCATTGTTACGCCGGCCGATCTGCGCGGCGTGCAGATGCCGCACGGCAAACTCGCCGGTTGCTCTCCCCGGCAAGGTTCAGGCAAGAGAAGACCGCCTCGCAGCCATGATGCTGCGTTCGCTCTCGGCCACCAACACTTGCACCCACACTTGCACCCACACTTGGGAGACGTCCGATGCTCAAATTCTATTTCAACGGATCGCCGAACCCGACCAAGGTCGCGCTGTTCCTCGAGGAGGCTGGCCTGGCTTTCGAGCCGGTGAAGATCGACACCCGCAAGGGCGAGCAATTCACGCCGGAGTTTCTCAAGATCAATCCGAACGCCAAGGTGCCCGCGATCGACGACAACGGCACGATCGTGTTCGACTCGAACGCCATCCTGCTCTATCTCGCCGAGAAGACCGGCAAGTTCCTGCCCGCCAACCGCGCTGAACTGCTGTCCTGGCTGATGTTCGTCGCGACCGGCGTCGGGCCGTATTCGGGTCAGGCCGTGCACTTCAAGCATTTTGCGCCGAAGGACCAGAACCACGACTACGCCCATAACCGCTATCAGTACGAGACCGATCGCCACTACAAGATTCTTGACGATCACCTCAACGGCCGCAGCTACATGGTCGGCGACAGCTATTCGATCGTCGACATGGCACTGTGGGGCTGGGCGCGGATGGTGCCGTTCAAGCTCGGCGATGACGCCTTTGCGCGCTACCCGAATGTGAAGCGCTTGGTCGACGAGATCTCGGCGCGGCCGGCGGCTGCGCGCGCGACCGCCCTGAAGGACAAGTTCACCTTCAAGGCCGAGATGGACGACGAGGCCCGCCGCAACATGTTCGGGCACATGACGACGAAAGTGGCCTGATCACATCCCGCTGCGATGAAAGGCCACGCGCATGCGCGTGGCCTTTTGCTTTTAGGCGGCGTGGACCGACTCGAGAAATTTGGTGACCTCGAGCTTCAGCCGATTGCTGTCGGCCGACAGCGAGCGCGCCGCTGACAGCACCTGCGAGGACGCCGAGCCGGTGTCGGAGGCACCGCGCTGGACATCGCCGATATTGGTCGAGACCCGCTGGGTGCCGTGCGCGGCCTGCTGGACATTGCGAGAAATCTCCTGCGTCGCCGCGCCCTGCTCCTCCACGGCGGCGGCAACTGTCGAGGAGATTTCCGACAGCCGCTCGATGGTGCCGCTGATCTCCCGGATCGAACCAACCGACTCTTCCGTCGCAGCCTGGATTCCGGAGACCTGCTGGGCGATCTCGCCGGTGGCCTTCGCGGTCTGCTCGGCCAGCGCCTTGACCTCGGAGGCGACCACCGCAAAGCCGCGGCCGGCTTCGCCCGCGCGCGCCGCCTCGATGGTGGCGTTCAGCGCCAGCAGATTGGTCTGGCCGGCGATGGTGCTGATCAGCTCGACCACGTCGCCGATGCGGGCAGCAGCCTTGGAGAGCTCGCTGACGCGGGCGTTGGTCTTCGTCGCCTGCCCCACGGCTTCGCTGGCAATACGCGCGGATTCCTGGACCTGGCGCGCGATCTCGCTCACCGAGGAAGAGAGCTCTTCGGTGGCGGACGCGACGGCCTGGACGTTGGCGGTCGCCTCCTGCGACGCAGAGGCGACCTCCGTCGACAGATCCTGGGCGCGCGTCGCGGTCGCCGTCAGCGTGCCCGCGGAAGCCTCGAGCTCGCTCGAGGCCGACGACACGGTGTCGACGATCTCGCCGACCGCCTGCTCGAACTGGTCGGCGAGCCGGACCATGTCCTTCTTGCGGTCCTCGGCCTGCCGCGCCTCGATCTCGGTCTGCTCGTGGCGCATGCGCTCGGTGTCGATCATGTTGGTCTTGAACACGTCGATCGCCTTGGCCATGTCGCCGATCTCGTCCGCCTTGCCGCGTCCGGGAATCTCGACCACGAGATCGCCACCGGCCAGCGCGGCCATCGCGCGCGTCATCGAGGTCAGCGGCCCGACGATGCTGCGGGCGATCAGGAAGGCCACGATCAATCCGAACAGGGTGGCCACCCCACCCACGATCTCCTGCATGGACGTCGTGCCGTCGATCGTGGCTTCGGCCTGGCTGCGCGAGTCCTTGTAGTCCTTCTTGAGGGCGGTCTCGGCGACCTTGAGCTTGGCGATGCTGTCGACGATGAGCGGCGCGAGGCTCTTGTGGTAGATCTCATCGGCCTGGAGCATCGCGGCCGACGTGGTCTCGAACGCTGATTTGTAGATTCCGAGCGAGGTCTTCACCGGCGCCAGCGTGGCGCGCAATTCCGTCGCCTGCGGGCTCTTTTCGAGCGCTGCGAGGCGCTGGGACGCCCTGTCCACATTGGTCCTGAAGTTGGCAGGACCCTTGGTATCGCGCAGGGCCAGGAAGCGCCAGTTTGCGATCTGAACGAGCAGCAGCCGGGATTCGAGGTCCGCGACGAGGGACGCGGTGTCTTCGTCGACGGCCGCACGCGCCACGTCGACCAGCTTGTTCATCTTGACGGTCAGCTCGTCGCCGCTCGGCAGCAGCGTCGCCTTGCCGGTCCGCGCCTCGTTGACGGCGTCGCCGAGATTGTCGCGCAGGACCCTCATTTTCGCGATGTCGGCGATCAGATCGTTGTAAAGCCTGCGCCGCTCCTCGGAGAGCGTGCCCTTGGCCCCGACCTGCAACAGCTCGGTCGCCGCTGTCTCCCGCTCCGAGGCCTCCCGCATCGCGGACTCATTGGCGTCGTAGATGTAGCGCAGATTGGCCCGCTGGATCGCCTGGAGATGGGTCGATATCTCCAGGACCCGCGCCGTGCTGTCCGAAAATGCCGAGGCTTTGGCGACCTGGTCCTGCACGGACCGCAAATTCCAGATGGCGACCACCGCCATCACGAGACCAACCACGACCAGCGCCATGAAGCCGGCATAGAGACGGCCCCTGATCCGCAAACGAAAACTCGGCATTCCCACTTCCACCCAGATGCATGTGAATTCGGGCGGACGCATAACTCCGGCGATCGTCACGGCCACCCCGGCAGCCGCGCATCACTCCTCGAGCGACTCACGCTGCACCGCGATACAATGCGGGACACTCGTTAATTGAACCTTCAAATTCTTCGCGCCTGCGCGCATCAGCGGGCACGAGGCCTGCTGATATAATCGGCAGTTGCGGTATTGTCGCACAGCCCGCAGCAATATGCAGATCGCTGCAAAGGGCGCGTGACGCCACTCAATCCGCTCAGCGCGCGGCCCTCACAGCCGGCTGCGGAAACGGCCCCAGCGCCTTCTCGGTCAGGACCGAGTCGCAATATTCCCGGATCTCCTTGATCTTGCCGTCCTCGATCCGAAACACCAGACAATAGTCGTTGTCGTAGCGCACGCCCTCGGGGGTGACGTTGTCGCCCTTGGCCTCCACCACGACGATGTCGCCATCGGCAATGAAGCGCTCGGCAACCGTGCGCGTCCGGTCGCGCAGGCGGATGCGCACATAGCCGTGCAGATCGTTGAGGATCGCGTCTTTCCCCGTGAAGGTGCGCGACCACGAATATTGCCCGGTGACGATCCATTTGGCGTCGTCGGCAAGGCTGGCGGTGAACAGCGAGCGGTCGCGCACAGCCGGGTCGGGGCTGGCGGCGGCGGCGAAAATATCCTGCATCAGTTTCTTGTTGGCGCTCGCGCTCACGGCGGCATCTCCGTTTGGTGGCAACACGGAAAGCATCGCTGCCTGACGAGAATTCTTCAAATCGATAGCGGATATGATATCTATTCACCTCATGAATTTGAATTCGCTCGACCTCAATCTATTGACCGCGCTCGACGCGCTGCTGCGCGAGGCCAATGTCAGCCGCGCCGCCATGCGCATCGGGCGGTCGCAGCCGGCCACGAGCCACGCGCTGCAACGCCTGCGCGACATCTTTGGCGACCCGCTGCTGGTACGCACCGGCGCACGGATGGAGCTGACGCCGCGCGCGCACGCGCTGCGCGCGCCGCTGGCGCAGGCGCTCGACCAGATTCGCGGGCTGTTCGTGCCCGACGAGTTCGACGCCGCGCGCAGCGAGCGGCCATTCCGCCTTATGATGCCGGATCTCGCGGTCGAGCTGTTGATGCCGCCCTTGATGGAGAAGGTGACGCACCTTGCGCCGAACGTCCGCATCGACGTTGTGCCGTGGCGGGGCTCGGCGATCTTCCACGCCGAGTTCGCCCGCACCATCGACCTCGTCATCTCGATCGGCAACGCCTTCAAGGGCTTTCACCGCCAATTGCTCTACACCGACAGCGACGCGCTGGCGGTGCGGCGCGGCCATCCCGTGGGCGCAAAGCTGAAGCGGCACGAGGCGTTCCTCGCCGCGCGCCATGTCGGCGTGATCATCCGCGGCAATAGCGAGGATCTGATCGACGCCTGGCTGCGCACCAAGGGCATCGAGCGGCACATCTCGCTGGTGGTGTCGGGCTATCTCGAAGCACTGCACGTCGCCGCCCGCACCGACCTCGTCGCCTTCGTGCCGCGCCGGTTGATCGCGGCGCTGTCAAAGCAGTTCGGGCTCGTCACGGTGACGCCGCCGCTCGATCCGGGGATAGACGAGCAGTTCCTATTCTACCCGACGCGGGCGCAGATGGACCCAGGGTCGATCTGGCTGCGGCGGCTGATGCTGGAGACGGGGCGGGAGTTGGAGCAAGCCAAGCGCAAACTCCCGTAGGGTGGGCAAAGCGGAGCGTGCCCACCATTCCCGATCGCATTCGTCGAAAGATGGTGGGCACGGCGCTTTGCGCCTTTGCCCACCCTACAAAAGCTTCGAGCGCCGCTACGCCTTCTGCGCGTCCATCACCTTGCGCACCGCCGGCCGATCCGACATCCGCTTGAAATGGTCCGCGATCTTCGGCGTCGCGTTGATGTCGACGCTGTCGCCTTCGAGCCAGTGCGAGAGCGTGTGGAGGTAGGGATCGCAGATCGTGAACTGGTCGCCCATCACCCAGGGGCCTTTGAACATTTTCTGTTCGATCAAGGCGAAGCAGGCACCCATGGTCTTCGGGACCATCGCCTTCATGTCGGCGAACGAGCTCTCCTGCGTCGCCCAGCGCGCGCCGCGCATCTTGTGGGCATGGTTGATGTGCACGGTCGAGCAGAGATAGGAATTGAACGACTGCACCTGGGCGAAGTCGAAGGGATCGTCGAGCGGCGCGAGCTTCGCCTTGGGGAAGGTTTGCGCGATGTAGGCCAGCATCGCAGGCGTCTCGGTGAGGACGCCACGATCGGTCACCAGCGCCGGCACGCGGCCCTTCGGATTGATCGCGAGATAATCCGGGCGGTTCTGCTGATTATCCTTGAAGCTGAGCCGTTCGGCCGTGTAGTCGGCGGCGGCCTCCTCCAGGGTCATGTAGGTGGCGAGCGCGCAGGTGCCGGTGGCGTAGTAGAGCTTGAGCATGTCGGACCTCATGGGAAAATTGGAAATTAACGGCTGCGGGCCGCCAGGTCCATAGCACGACGTTCTCAATGCCCTTGCTCTTCGCAGTTGCCCATCGCGGCTCGGTTGTGCCAAGACGCCAGCAATTGGAGGGGTTTGGTCATGACGGTACTCATCGCCGGCGGCGGCATCGGCGGGCTGGCGCTTGCGCTCAGCCTTCACGGAATCGGCATTCCCGTGAAGGTGTTCGAGAGCGTCTCGGACCTGAAGCCGCTCGGCGTCGGCATCAATGTGCTGCCGCATGCGGTGCGCGAGCTGATCGAGCTCGGGCTGATGGGCAAGCTGGATGCCAGCGGCGTGCGCACCCGCGAGCTCGCCCATTTCTCCAAGCATGGCAAGCCGATCTGGAGCGAGCCGCGCGGGCTGGAAGCCGGCTACAAATGGCCGCAATTCTCGATTCATCGCGGCACGCTGCAGCAGTTGCTGCTCGACACCGCGGTCGAGCGGCTCGGCCGCGACAACATCCTCACCAGCCATCATCTGACCGGCTGGACCGAAACGGCGAACGGCGTCCGCGCCGAGTTCATCGATCGGGCGACCGGCAAGGCTGCCGGGACTTACGAAGGCGTGATCATGATCGCCGCCGACGGCATTCATTCCGCCGCGCGAGAAAAGCTCTATCCCGACGAGGGCCCGCCGATCTGGAACGGCCGCATCCTCTGGCGCGGCGTGACGCCGTCAAAGGCCTTCCTGACCGGCCGCACCATGATCATGGCGGGCCACGAGATCCTGAAATTCGTCTGCTATCCGATCTCGAAAGAACCGGATGCCGCTGGCAACCATCTGATCAACTGGGTCGCCGAGCGCCACATGCCGCCGACCTATCAGTGGCGCCGCGAGGACTATAACCGCACCGCGCGGCTGGAAGAGTTCTTGCCCTGGTTCGAGAGCTGGCAGTTCGACTGGCTCGACGTGCCCGGCCTGATCAGGAACTGCCCGCACGCCTATGAATATCCGCTGGTCGACCGAGATCCGGTCTCGCAATGGACCTTTGGCAAGGTCACGCTGATGGGCGATGCCGCGCACCCGATGTACCCGATCGGCTCGAACGGAGCGTCGCAGGCGATCCTCGATGCCCGCACCATCACGCGCGAGATTTTGGCGCACGGGCCGACGCGGGCAGCGCTGCTGGCGTATGAAGCAGAGCGGCGGCCTGCGACCACCGACCTCGTGCTGCTCAACCGCAAGAACGGCCCCGAGCAGGTGATGCAAATCGTCGAAGAACGCGCGCCGGATGGCTACAAGATCGTCACTGACGTGCTGTCGCAGAAGGAGCTGGAAGACATCGCCGCGAACTACAAGCGCGTTGCGGGATTCCAGGTCGAGGCTCTGAACGCCAAGCCGCCGATCGTCAGTGGGGATGCGAAGCGCGCGAGCGCTTGATCGCGCCGCGTTGACGACGGACGTGCAACTCGTGACATTGGCTGACGAACTGGCCGATTGGTACAGGGCTAGGGCTTAAACAGACAAGCGGGGCGGTAAGAGTGGTCCAGCCGCCCCGCATGCGTCACGGCCCATCAATATCCATACTGTCCGGAACACACCCAATTGCCGTAGGCATCGTAGCAACGGTTGTTGTAGTAGCCGTATGCACCTGCCGCTGCCGCTCCGACTCCTACTGCTGCGGCTCCGTATGCCGCTCCCCGGTAGACGCCTCTACGCGCCGCTGTGCGCGCTACAGGGTGCCTTGCTATATCGGCCGGGAGACGTAAGCGCGGCCGCCGTAGCGACCAGCGTGAACGGCACCGCCCCTGTAGTGAGCGCCTCCTCCGTGAAATCCTCCTCCACCGCGATAGCCGCCACCTCCTCCACGGCCACCACGGGCGAGTGCGTCATCGGGAACAAGGCTTGCGCCGACAAGAGCGGCTGCGGCCAGGCCAACTAAAGCATATCGAAACATGGGCGTTCTCCCGTCGTTGGAGTGCCATTCTATCCGCAGGGTGATGCCGTCAACGGGACAGGCACTTACGCCATCATTTGGCACGCCCTGCATGTCCAATTGACCTAGATCAATGCCTGTCGGTTTCAACGCCCCCGGGATGGTCCTGCGCTTTCAGGCCGAGGTTGAAGACCATGAGCGGTCGCAACCGTTCGCTCGTGCGCTTTGATCTACGCCAGTCCTTGAATGCGAGAGAACTTGTCCATCCGATAGACGCCAATAACCGAGGCCGCGATCATGAAGTTCCGGGCAGAGTTGCTTGCGGCGGCTATCTTGCTGGCCGAAATGCACGCAAGTCATGCGGCGATACGGATCGCCGGCGATCGTGGCGGGCTAATCGACACCTACGTTGACAGATATCAGCGCCTGCGCACGTCCGGAGAGACCGTAATCATCGATGGACTTTGTGCCTCGTCGTGCACCATCGTTCTCGGTGCAGTTGCCGCTGACAAAATCTGCGTGACCTCGAAGGCCGCTCTCGGCTTCCACGCTGCTTGGGATTTCGGTCGGAAGGGAAGGACAATTACCAACCCTGACGCCACCAACTACCTGTACTCCATGTATCCCGGGCCGGTGCAGCGTTGGATCGCGGCGCGCGGCGGGTTGAGGCCGCAACTCATCTTGCTGCGCGGCAAGGCGCTACAAGCGCTGTATAAGCCCTGCGTGCAGGGACGCCGCGTGCGCGGCTAGACTACCGCACCACCCTTGCCGCCTCCAGCAGCCGCTCGGTCGCACTCGCCGTCGCGAGCACGGTGCCGTCCTCGGCCATCAGCTTCGCCTCGACGAACGCGATCGTCTTGCCGAGTTGCGTCACCGTCGCCTCGGCGATGATCGGGCCGGGCTTGGCGGGCGCCAGAAAATTCACGGTCATGCTGATTGTGGTGGTGTAGAGTCGGCCCTCGCTCATTACGAGCACAGCGGGGCCCATGGTGTCGTCGAGCATGGCCGAGAGCATGCCGCCCTGGATGAAGCCGGCCGGATTGCAGAATTCGGGCTTGCCCTCGAAGCCGAGCTTGATCCAGCCCTCCTCGGGACGGGCATCGAGCAGGCGCCACCCCAACAGTTCGGCGCAGGGCGGCCTTGGAAAGTTGTCAAGCGCGGTCTTGATCATGTGGAACCTCCGTTACCGCTCGTACATAACGCAAGGCTGCTGACAGGCTAGTGTCAGCAGGAGCGAGGGCTAGAGGCTCAATCCGTGCGCGATCACCTTGCGCATCACGCTGGGCAGCGCCTCGTCGGCGAGCGTCGCGATCGGCACCCAGCGCATGCCCTCGGGGGCGCGCGTGCGGGCTTCGGCCTTCGCGGTGTAGACCACAAGCTCCAGCGGGAAATGCGTGAAGACGTGGGTGACCACACCGAGCTTGCGCTGCCAGCGCGACAGCCCTTTTAGGTACGGCGCCTGCTGTTTTGCCGTCGTATCCTCTTGTCCGGCGAGCCAGTCGGAACCCGGCACCTCGGTCATACCGCCGAGTAATCCCTTTTCACGCCTTGAGCGGACAAGCAGCTCATCACCGCGCGTGACGACGAAGGCGGCGCCACGCCGCAATGTCCCGCTCTTCTTCGGCGCCTTGCGCGGAAATGTCTCCTGCGTACCCTGCGCGCGCGCCGTGCAATCCTCGTTCAGGGGGCATAGCGAGCAGGCCGGCTTCTTCGGCGTGCAGATCGAAGCGCCGAGATCCATCAGCGCCTGGGCACTGTCGCCGGCGCGGGAGTTGGCCAGCAGCGTCGCCGCCAGTTGCTGGATCAGCGGTTTTGCCTGCGGCAATTCCTCCTCGACCGCATACAGGCGCGACACCACGCGTTCGATATTCCCATCGACCGGCATGGTGTGGCGATCGAACGCGATGGCCGCAATCGCCGCTGCCGTGTAGGGCCCGATGCCCGGCAGCGCCCGCAAACTTTCCTCCGTATCGGGGAAGACACCGCCATGCTCGCGCGTCACGGCCACCGCACAGGCATAGAGGTTGCGTGCGCGCGAATAATAGCCGAGCCCGGCCCACATCCGCAGCACGTCATCCTGCGAGGCGCTTCCCAACGCCGTGACGTCCGGCCAGCGCGCGACGAATTTTCCGAAATAGGGCCCGACCGCCTTCACCGTGGTCTGCTGGAGCATGATCTCCGACAGCCAGACGCGATAGGGATCCGACGTCTCCCCGGGCGCCGCGCGCCACGGCAGCCTGCGGCGGTGCCGGTCGTACCAGGCAAGCAGCACGACTGGGCGCGACAAGGTCTCCGGCCGCCTGGGTTCCGATTTCGCCTTCAGGACTGATTTGGGGCTCATGCTCTTACTGTAACGACAACGAACCGACCTCTCCACGTCATGCCCGCGCTCGTCGCGGGCATCCACGTCTTTCTTCGCAGCGAGGAGCCTGTGGCTCACGCGCCGGAGTGCTATAAGGGCCCATGTCCAAATTCCCACCCAAACCCGGCCCCATCAGCGCAAAGCCGCTCGGGATCCTGCTCAACGACGTCTTTGCCGAGGCCTATGCCAAGCAGGGTTTTGCGGCGCGCGAGCTGGTGACGCGGTGGGCGCAGATTGCCGGGCCCGAGATCGCCGCCCATGCCGAGCCGCTGAAGATGCAATGGCCGCGGCCGGTCGAGGGCCAGCCGCAGGAACCGGCGACGCTGGTGCTGCGGGTCGAGGGCCCGATGGCGCTGGAGATCCAGCACTCGGCCGACGTGATCCTCGAGCGGGTCAACCGCTTCTTCGGCTGGAGCGCGGTCGGCAAGCTCGCCTTCCGCCAGGCGCCCTTGGCGCGCCCCCGGCGCCCGGTGCGGCCCGGCCCGCCGGACCCCAAGGCCGTCGCCAAGGTGGCGGAGAGCCTGGGGGATATCGAAGATGAAGAATTGAAGACGGCGCTGGCGCGGCTCGGGGCCGCCATCAAGCGAAATTGAGCCTCATTCCAGCGCTAATCTGGACCTGTCCTTGCCGCTCGCCATTGCCTCAAACCACGTTTCAAGCTAGCGACAGGCCGCCCGGGAACCTTCATATGAGCCTCAGGGCGCGAGACCACGCCAATTCGGGAGCCGACCTTGATCATCACCCGCCGCGCCTTCACCACGATGCTGTCGCTGACCGGTCTTGCCGCGCTCGCCGGGCTCTCGCCGCTGCGGTTCATCTCTGAAGCCATGATCCCTGAAGCCATGGCGCAGGGTGCCGGCGATGTCGCCAAGCCGGTGTCGCTGCCCGACATGGCGCTGGGCTCCAAGGACGCCGCCGTCACCATCACCGAATTCGCCTCGATGACCTGCCCGCATTGCGCGGCTTTCAACGAGCAGGTGTTCCCCAAGATCAAGTCGGAATACATCGACACCGGCAAGGTGCGTTACATCTTCCGCGAGTTCCCGCTCGACATCAAGGCCGCGGCCGGCTCGATGCTGTCGCGCTGCATCGCCAATGGCGACGCGCCGAAATACTTTGCGGTCACCGACATGCTGTTCCGCCAGCAGAACGACTGGGTGACGAAGAACACCACCGAAACGCTGACGCGGATCGGCAAGCAGGCCGGCCTCACCCAGCAGCAGGTGGAAGCCTGTCTGAAGGACCAGGCGCTGCTCGACAAGATCGCCGCCGACCAGAAATATGCCAGCGACGTGCTGAAAGTGGATTCGACGCCGACGTTCTTCATCAACGGCGAGAAGATCAAGGGCGAGACCTCGTTCGAGGAATTCGCGAAGAAGATCAATCCGCTGCTGAAGAGCTGATTCGCTCGTCAAGATCCTGATTCGCATCTCGAAAGCCGTAGCTTTCCCGGCATAAATCCCTTGGGAAAAGCGGCTTTCGCAGGTTGCCCTCGCGGCGCACCGCGGCCATTGTCCGCCGCATGAGGCGCCTCGCGCGACTCACCCAGAGAGTGACATTGCCTTCCATGGTATTGTCCCGGCAGGGGGATTCGCGCCTGCCAACAGAGATGCGTGTTTATGAAGATCACCCGCCTGCGCCTTCACGGCTTCAAGTCTTTCGTTGAGCCCACGGACTTCGTCATCGAGCCCGGCTTGACCGGCGTGGTCGGACCCAACGGTTGCGGCAAGTCGAATCTTGTCGAGGCGCTGCGCTGGGCGATGGGCGAAACCTCGTACAAGTCGCTGCGTGCCGCTGACATGGACGCGGTGATCTTCGCCGGCTCCGGCAACCGTCCCGCGCGCAACCACGCCGAAGTGACGATGACGATCGACAATGCCGATCGCACTGCGCCTGCGGCGATGAACGACAGCCAGCTGCTCGAAATCTCCCGCCGCATCGAGCGCGAAGCGGGCTCGGTCTATCGCATCAACGGCCGCGACGTCCGCGCCCGCGACGTGCAGATCCTGTTTGCGGATGCCGCCACCGGCGCGCGTTCGCCCGCCCTCGTCCACCAGGGCAAGATCGGCGAAATCATCCAGGCCAAGCCCGAGCAGCGCCGCCGCGTGCTGGAAGACGCCGCCGGTGTCGCCGGTCTGCACGCCCGCCGCCATGAAGCCGAGCTGCGGCTGAAGGCCGCCGAAACCAATCTCACCCGCGTCGAGGACGTGATCGGCCAGCTCGCAGGCCAGATGGAAGGCCTGAAGAAGCAGGCCCGTCAGGCCGTGCGCTATCGCGAAGTCGCAGCCAAGGTGCGCAAGGCCGAGGCCACACTGTTCCATCTGCGCTGGATCGGCGCCCACGCCGACGTCAACGAATCCGGCCAGACCCACGATCTCGCCGTGCGCGAGATGGCCGAGCGCACCCAGCACCAGGCCGAAGCCGCCCGTATCCAGGCGATCCGCGCCGCCGAAATGCCGGCGCTGCGCGATGCCGAAGCGCGCGCCGCAGCCGGGCTTCAGCGCCTGACCAATGCCCGCGAGCTGCTCGACCGCGAGGAAGAACGCGCCAAGGAGCGCGTCGCCGAGCTCGAACGCCGCCTCGCCCAATTCGAAGGCGACATCGCGCGCGCCCAGCAGCAGACCATGGACGCCGACGTCGCGCTGCAGCGGCTCGACAGCGAAGATGCCGAGCTGAAGGAAGAGATCAAGTCGCGCGTCGAGAAGCGCTCCGGCGTCGACGAGCGCGTCGGCGAGGCCGAGGCGGTGCTGACCGAAACCGAGCAGCAGTTCGCCGAGCTCACCACCGCGCTCGCCGACCTCACCGCCAAGCGCAATCAACTCGAAGCCAACGTCCGCACCCACCGCGACAAGCTTGCCCGGCTCGACCAGGAAATCACCAATGTCGCAGCGGAAGAGCAGAAGCTTGCCGACGAGACCGGCGGTTTCGGCGATCTCGACGAGCTGACCGCAACGGTCGAGACCGCCGAGCAGACGCTGGCAGCCTCCGAAGCTGCAGCGCAGGCGAGCGAAGCCGCGCACGTCGCCGCCCGCCAGACCCTGGAATCCTCACGCTCGCCGCTGGTCGAAGCCGACAAGCGCGTGCAGCGGCTCGATACCGAGGCGCGCACGATCTCAAAAATCGTCAACGGCGAGACCAAGAATCTGTGGCCGCCGATCATCGACGGCATCACAGTCGACAAGGGCTTTGAAAAGGCCATCGGCGCCGCGCTCGGCGACGATCTCGACGCGCCGGTCGATCCGTCCGCGCCGATGCGCTGGACCAATGCCGGCGTCACCGACGGCGATCCGGAATTGCCCGAAGGCGTCACCCCGCTCGCCAACCACGTTCAGGCCCCGGCCGAGCTGACGCGGCGCCTGGCGCAGATCGGCGTGGTGCCGCGCGAGCGTGGCGCCGAGCTGGTCTCGCAGCTCAAGACCGGCCAGCGGCTGGTTTCGCCCGAGGGCGACGTCTGGCGCTGGGACGGCTTCGTCGCCGCCGCTCACGCGCCCACCGGCGCCGCGCGGCGCCTGGCCGAGCGCGCCCGCCTCGTCGATATCGAGAACGAGCTGGAGCAGGCCCGCATCGACGCGCAGATCAAGCGTCAGGCGCTGGAGAATGCCGAGTCCGAACTGCAGATGGCGGCCAGCACCGAGGGTGCCAGCCGCGAAGCCTGGCGCGCCGCACAGCGCGAACTGAACGTCGCGCGTGAGCGCCATGCTGCCGCCGAGCGCGAGATCAGCCGCCACGCCGCGCGCAAGGCGACGCTGTCGGAAGCGCACAGCCGTCTCGCCGCAGACCGCGCCGAGGCCGAGGCCGCCTACGAATACGCCGAGGCCGGCATCAGCGAGCTGCCGTCGAGCGAGGACACCGAGACCCGCCTCGCCGCGGTCCGCAGCGACATCGAAGGCCATCGCCGCATGGCCGCCCAGGTTCGCGCCGAGGCGCAGGCGCTGGCGCGCGAGGCCGAGCTCGCCGACCGCCGCGTGCAGGCGATCCTCGCCGAGCGCACCGAGTGGCAGAACCGCAAGGAGAGCGCGGCCTCCCACATCGACACCATCCAGACCCGCATCACCGAGGTCTCGATCGAGCGCAGCGATCTCGAAAACGCGCCGGCCGTGTTCGCCGAGAAGCGCAGCGCGCTGATCACCGAGATCGAGTACGCCGAGAACGACCGCCGTATGGCTGCCGACGCGCTCGCCGCCGCGGAGACCGCGATGGCCGAGACCGATCGCGTCGCCAAGCTAACCCTCGAGGCGCTCTCCAGCTCGCGCGAGGCGACCGCCCGCGCCGAGGAGCGCATGGAAGGTTCGCGGCGCCGGCTCGAGGACATCGAGCGCGAAATCCGCGACATGCTCGAGGTCGAGCCGCAGGCCGTCGCCGGCCTCGCCGAGCTCGAGCCCGGCGCGGAGCTGCCGCCGCTGCATGACATCGAGGAAGACCTCGAAAAAATGCGCCGCGACCGTGAGCGCCTGGGCGCCGTGAACCTCCGCGCCGAGGAAGAGCTGCGCGAGGTCGAAACCCAGCACACCGGCCTGGTCACCGAACGCGACGACCTCGTCGAAGCCATCAAGCGGCTGCGCCAGGGCATCCAGAGCCTCAACAAGGAAGCGCGCGAGCGGCTCTTGACCTCGTTCGAGGTCGTCAACAACCACTTCAAGCGCCTGTTCGTCGAGCTGTTCGGCGGCGGCGAAGCCGCGCTGCACCTGATCGAGAGCGACGACCCGCTGGAAGCCGGTCTCGAAATCATCGCAAAACCGCCGGGCAAGAAGCCGCAGACGCTGTCGCTGCTCTCGGGCGGTGAGCAGGCACTGACCGCGATGGCGCTGATCTTCGCGGTGTTCTTGACGAACCCCTCGCCGATCTGCGTGCTGGACGAAGTCGACGCGCCGCTCGACGACCACAACGTCGAACGGTACTGCAACCTGCTGCACGAAATGACCGGCTCGACCGACACCCGCTTCGTCATCATCACGCACAACCCGATCACGATGGCGCGGATGAACCGGCTGTTCGGCGTCACCATGGCCGAGCGCGGCGTCTCCCAGCTCGTGTCGGTGAGCCTGTCAGAGGCGGTGGACATTCTCGACCAGAACGTGGCGTGATATCTCTGCCGTCATTCCGGGCTCGCAGAGCGAGAACCCGGAACGACGGTAGGCAACCATGATAGCCCCCACCCTCCCCGCCGAACTCAAAGCCGCACTCGACGCCAGGCTGCAGGGCTTCTCGCGCACCGACGCCGCACAGCGATCGCAGAAAATCTCGACCACCTATCGCGCCGGCGGCGGCTCCGGCACGATCAAGTCGGAAGCCGATGCGCTCGCCTATGCGCTGGCGCGCATGCCGGCCACCTACGCCGCCGTCGCCGCAAGCCTGAATGCACTCGTCGAGATCGCGCCAGATCTCGCCCCGGCAACGCTGCTCGACGTCGGCGCCGGCCCGGGCACCGCAAGCTGGGCCGCGGCGGAGGCGTTCTCCTCGCTGCAAGATTTTACGCTGCTCGATGCCAATGCCACGCTGAGCCGGCTCGCGCTCGAACTGGCGCGCGACAGCTCGCGCCTCTCTGATTGCCGCTATCTGCCGGGCGATGCCGCCAGCAGCCTCGCCGAGGTCTCGGAAGCCGATCTCGTCGTTGCGAGCTACATCATCGGCGAACTCGGTGAGGCCGACCAGCGCAAGCTCGCAGAGACGATGTGGACGAAGGCGCGCCACGCGCTGGTCGTGATCGAGCCCGGCACGCCGGCCGGCTATGCGCGCATCCTCGCGCTGCGCCAGCAACTGATTGCGACCGGCGCCTTCGTCGCTGCGCCTTGCCCGCACGAAAAGCCCTGCCCGCTCATCGCGCCCGACTGGTGCCATTTCAACCAGCGCCTGCCCCGCTCGCAAGCGCACCGCCAGATCAAGGGCGCCGAGGTGCCGTTCGAGGACGAACGCTACATTTACGTTGCCCTGACGCGCACGCCGCCCGCCACGCGCGCCGCCCGCGTGCTGGCGCCGCCGGATGTCGGCAAGGCCGAGATCGCGGCGAAGCTCTGCACCGAGCACAGCGTCGAGCTCGCGAAGGTCGCGCGCCGCGACAAGGCCGCCTATGCCGGCGCCCGTCGCTGGCGCTGGGGTGATGCCGTCCTGTCCGAAAGTTAACCTCGTTCCAGGCTTTTCGCTTGAACTCGGATGGCTCCCGATCCGACCAAGTCTTACCTTTGCTCCGCGCGGGGCTCTCGCCCGGGCCCCATTTTGGTTTACGCTGTCCGCCCCAATTCCCCTTCAGGAGTTCTCCATGTCGACCGGCTGGATCGTTCTCGGCGTCATCGTCGTCCTCGTGCTGTTCGCCTTCAGCGCCTACAACCGGCTGGTGGCGCTGGGCCAGCGCGTCAGCCAGGCCTTTGCCGATGTCGACGTGCAACTCAAGCAGCGTCATGACCTGATCCCGAACCTGGTCGAGACGGTGAAGGGCTATGCCTCGCACGAGCGCGGCACGCTCGACGACGTCATCAAGGCGCGCAACTCGGCGATGTCGGCGCAGGGGCCGGCGCAGGTGTCCGCCGCCGAGAACCAGCTCTCCGGCGCGCTCGGCCGGCTGATCGCGCTGTCGGAGGCCTATCCTGACCTCAAGGCCAACGCCAATTTCCAGCAGCTCGCCAGTGAGCTCTCCGACCTCGAGAACAAGATCGCGGCGAGCCGCCGCTTCTTCAACAATGCGGTCCAGGAATACAACACCGGCATCCAGCAGATGCCCGCCGCTCTGTTCGCCGGCATGTTCGGCTTCACCAGGAAGGACTTCTTCGATCTGGGCGCGAGCCGCGCCGAGGTCGAGGCCGCGCCCCAGGTGAAATTCTGATCTGAGCCGATAGACCGGCAGGGCAACGCGTCATGGCCGCGTATGGTCTCTACACGCACATCGCCTCGAACAAGTTTCGTTCGATGCTGCTGCTCGCCGGCCTGTTCGCACTGGTCTATGTGCTGGTCTATGCCGGCGCGCTGGTCGCCGAGGTCGTCATCAACGGCAACGAGACCGTCGCCTATTATCTGAACCGCGCCTTCCACGACCTCATCGTCGCCTTTCCCTTTGCGACGATCGCGTCGGTTGCCTGGATCATCATCGCCTATTTCTTCCACCAGTCGATGATCGACGCGGTGACCGGCGGCCATGACGTCACCCGGCAGGAGGAACCGCGGCTCTACAATTTGCTGGAAAATCTCTGCATCTCGCGCGGCATCACCATGCCGAAGCTGAAGATCATGGACAGTCCGGCGCTGAACGCGTTCGCGACCGGCCTCAATCCGCGGCAATATGCGGTTACCGTCACCACCGGTCTCCTGAAGGCGCTGAACGACCAGGAGATCGAGGCGGTCCTCGGCCACGAGCTCACCCACATCAAGAACGGCGACGTGCAGCTGATGGTGGTCGCCGTGATCATCGCCGGCGTGGTCGGCTTCTTCGGCGAATTGTTCTTCCGCCTGTTCACCAATTTGAGCTGGAGCTCCGGCGGTTCGTGGTCGTCGGGTTCCTCCTCGTCGTCGCGATCGTCCTCGTCGTCGAGCGACAGCAAGAGCTCCGGCGGCGGCGCCATCGTGGTCATCATTATTGCGGTCGTGCTGATCGTGGTGGCCTGGCTGGTCTCGCAGGTGGTCAAGCTGGCGCTGTCGCGCTCGCGCGAATATCTGGCCGATGCCGGCTCGGTCGAGTTGACCAAGAATCCCGATGCCATGATCTCGGCGCTGCGCAAGATCGAAGGCCGCGGTGAGTTGCCCGGCGCGACCTCCGCGGTGATGGAGCTTTGTCTCGACAATCCGCGCGAAGGCTTTTCCGATCTGTTCGCGACCCACCCCTCGGTGCAGTCCCGCGTCGACGCGCTGGTCAAATTCGCCGGCGGCCGCGATCCCGGTCCACTGCCGCCACCGGCCGACGAGACGGAACAGCCCGCCGCGGACGAGCCTGAGGCACAGGCCGATCAGCAGGAGGCCTCGCCGCCGCTGCCGCAGGGTCCCTGGAACGATGCAGGCGGCGGGGCCACGCCACCGCCCGTCCCCGCGCCGAGCCCCTCCGGAACCGCAGCCGGCAATCCTTTAGGCAACCCGATCGGCAATCCCATGGGTCCGTGGGGCCGCCACTAAGCGCGTGATTTGTCTGCCCTCGGCGGCCGATTTCACAGCGATCTGGAAAAACTTCGGGAATTGCCGCCACGGCATGCCGAGGAATTGAATTCTCCCTTGTTTCTGCCATGTTCGCGCCCAACAGCAGACTTGGGACATCCTTGGGACATCGATTTGGGGCCCGGCCGATTGCGACCTCGCGATCGGGGGCGCGTTAGGGGACAGCAATGGCAAAGCCGGCAGTGGTTGTGGTGGGCGCGGACAAGGGCGGGGTTGGCAAGACCACGGTCTCGCGCACTCTGCTCGATTATTTTTCCGCCAACAACGTGCCGACACGCGCCTTCGACACGGAGTCGCCGCGCGGAACGCTAAAGCGCTTCCACCCTGACATCACCGAGATCGTCGACATGACGACGACGGCCGACCAGATGAAGATCTTCGATACGCTCAACGCGACGAGCCCGTCGGTGACCGTGATCGACGTCCGCGCCGGCCTGCTCTCGCCGGCTCTCGCCTCTTTGCGGGACATTGGTTTTCTCGACGCTGCCAAGGCCGGCCAGATCACCTTCGCCGTGTTCCACATCCTCGGCCCGTCGATCGCTTCGCTCGACGAAATCGCCGAGACCGCCGGCTTCATGACCGGCGCGAAATATTTCCTGGTGAAGAACTTCATCAACGACACCCAGTTCTTCCAGTGGGACCAGTCGACCTACAATTCCTACTTCCACCGCATCAAGGATGCGACCGAGCTGACCATCCCCAAGCTCAACGAAATGGCCTATGAGCAAGTCGAGGTGTCCTCCGTTCCGTTCCTGAAATTCGTCGCCAACAAGGGCATCAACGACGATGCCGCCAACTACTCCTTCGTGCTGCGCGGCTATGTCCGGCATTGGTTGGCGAATGTCTGGAGCGAGTTCGACCGGATCCGGCTGACCGACATCGTCGGTTCGAAACCCGCGCCCCGCAACAGCGAAAAATAGTTGCGGTCGAGGTGCGGATACGGCTGGATTGGGCGGTGAGTTGGCCTGATATATCTGTCGATGTCCGCGACGCCCCTCTACATTATCTGCTCGCCCCGCCCGCAGGTCGGCAAGACCCTGCTGGCGCGGCTGTTGAGCGAATTTTTGCTGCTCAAGAACGGCAACGTCACGGCTTTCGACGTCAATCTGAAGGAGCCGTCGCTGCTCGACTATCTGCCGAAGGTCACCGAAACCGCTGATGTGATCGACACCTACGGCAAGATGCAGCTGATGGACCGCGTCATCGTCGATGACGGGCTCGCCAAGGTCATCGACCTCGGCTTCCACGCCTTCGACGAGTTTTTCAAGATGACCGACGAGATCGGCCTGCTCAAGGAAGCAGCACGCCGGCATGTCGCGCCGATGATCCTGTTCGTCGCCGACACCGACCGCGTCTCGGCCCGCGCCCATGAGATGCTGCGCCAGCAGATCCCGCGGATGAATCTGATCACCGTCGACAATGAGTTCATTATCCGCGGCGAGTTGCCGCCCGCGATGGCGGGCGGCCGGCTGTTCCGGCTTCCGGCGCTGCCAGGCTTCCTGAAGACCTATATCGACCGGCTGAACTTCTCCTTCACCGGCTATCTGCGCCAGGAAAAGGACTCCTCCACCGAACTGCACCAATGGGTACGGCGGAATTACCTCGCTTTCCGGGAGCTCGAGCTCAGCTTGATTCTGCAACGATCCTGAATATTTTATCCGGGTAATATTGACCCCGGGCGTCCTTGCCGTTACTGAGGCTGCGCAACAGCGTCCCTCAGCGAGGCCCTCCCGTGAGCACCGACCGGAAAGCAGCCATCGCCGCCTATAAGGAGCGGAAGACCATTGCGGGCATCTTTGTCATCCGCTGCGCGGCCTCGGGCGAGGCCTGGGTCGGCCAGGCCCCAAACCTCGAGACCATCCAGAACCGCATCTGGTTCACCTTGCGCCAGGGCAACCACCCCTGCCGTAGCCTCCAGGCCGCCTGGAACGCCCATGGCGGGGCCGGCCTGACGTTCGGCGAATGCGAGCGGCTGGAGGACGAGGAGAGCGCCTATGTCAGGAACGCGCTGCTGAACGAGTGCGTGCTGCATTGGCGGGCCGAGTTGAACGCCGAGGCGATCTGACGATCGCCGCGGCGGAGACTCAATGCCCCTCGAACGTCATCAGCGTGCGCACCGGCACGTCCATGGCGCGCAACTTCGCGGCGCCGCCGAGCTCGGGCAGGTCGATGATGAAGCAGGCGGCGACGACGTTGGCGCCGATCTGGCGCAACAGCTTTACTGCGCCTTCCGCGGTGCCGCCGGTGGCGATGAGATCGTCGACCAGGATGACGCGCTCGCCGGGCGAGATGGCGTCGACATGCATCTCCATCTCGTCGATCCCGTATTCGAGAGAATAAGCAATGCGGACTGTGGTGTGCGGCAGCTTGCCTTTCTTGCGGATCGGCACGAAGCCGGCCGAGAGCTGATGCGCCACCGCGCCGCCGATGATGAAGCCGCGCGCCTCCATGCCGGCGACCTTGTCGATCTTGTTGCCGGCCCAGGGATTGACGAGCTCGTCGACCGCGCGGCGGAAGGCGCGCGCGTCCGCGAGCAAGGTCGTGATGTCGCGGAACATGATCCCCGGCTTGGGATAGTCGGGAATGGTGCGGACGCTCGCCTTCAGATCGTGGTCAAAGGTCATCGGTGCCTCTCAATTGACCGGCGCATCCAGCCGGAACGCATTCTCGACAATACGTAGTCCCACCTCGTTGCCGAGCGACATCAGCGACTCCGGATGGAATTGCACGCCGCCGACCGGCAGGGTCTTGTGCTCCAGCGCCATGGCGACGCCGTCCTCGGTGCTGGCGGTGACATCAAGAACTTCGGGCATGCTGTCGCGCTCGACGAAGAGCGAATGATAGCGGCCGATCACGATCTCGTTCGGCAAATTGCGCATCAAGCGCCCGCCGCGCACCTGGACCCTCGAGGGCCGGCCGTGCGCGGGATGGGTGAGCTGACCGAGCTCGCCGCCGAAATATTCGCCGATTGCCTGCACGCCGAGGCACACGCCGAATACTGGCAGCTTGTTCTCCAGCGCCGCGTCGATGGTTGTCCTGATCCCGAAATCCTCGGGACGGCCCGGACCGGGCGACAGCACCAGCAAATCCCACCTCTTCTGCTTGAGCATGTCGAGCGCATGCACATAGCGGACCACGGTAACGCTGGCGCCGACCTGACGGAAATAGTCGGCGAGCATATGGACAAAACTGTCGTCGTGGTCGATCAGCAGCACGCGCTTGCCCGAACCGGTGGCATCCGGCGCGAAGCTCGACAGCGGCTTCGGCGGATCGCCGCGCAGCGCCTGGAACAGGGCTGCGGCTTTCACCTGGCATTCGCGATCTTCCGCGGCGGGATCGGAGTCGAACAAGCAGGTGGCGCCGACGCGGACCTCGGCGAGACCATCCTTCATGCGGATGGTGCGGATGGTGAGACCGGTGTTGATGCTGCCGTCAAAGTTCACCGCGCCAATCGCGCCGGCGTACCAGCGCCGCGGTGAGCGTTCGTGATCCTCGACAAACTGCATGGCCCAGAGCTTTGGCGCGCCAGTCACCGTCACCGCCCAGGCGTGGGTTAGGAAAGCGTCGAGCGCGTCGAAGCCGGGACGCAACATGCCTTCGACATGATCGACGGTGTGGAACAGCTTTGAATAGGTCTCGATCTGCCGCCGCGCCAGCACCTTGATCGTGCCGGGAACGCAGACGCGCGCCTTGTCGTTGCGATCGACGTCGGTGCACATGTTGAGCTCGAACTCGTCCTTCTCCGAGTTCAGGAGCTGGCGGATCTGCTCGGCATCGCCGATTGCATCGGTGCCGCGCGCGATCGTGCCGGAAATCGGACAGGTCTCGACGCGGCGCCCGTCCGAGCGCACGAACATTTCCGGCGAAGCGGAGACGAGAAATTCGCCGTCACCGAGATTCATCAGCGCGCCGTACGGCGACGGGTTGATGACGCAAAGGCGCTGGAACACTTCGGCCGGCGAGCGGTCACAGGGCTCGGCGAAAAGCTGGCCCGGCACGGCTTCGAAGAGATCACCGCGGGCAAAGGCTGCCCGCGCGGTCTCGACGGTGGCCTGATATTCACCGGGCGCGTGATCGGCAAAGCCCTGGCGCCCCGTCTTTACATACGGGCTCTCGGCCGTCTCGCGCGGCAAGCCTTCGGTCGACTTGCCCTTCCAGGCGAAATCATAGCTGAGCACGACGCCGCGCCCCGTGGCGCGGTCATAGGCGAGCAGGCGATCGGGGACGTAGAGCACGATGTCGCGCTGGTCATTCTCGCGCGGGCGCTTCTGCACGAGGTCCTCGATCTGGAACACGAGGTCGTAGGCGAAGGCGCCGAACAGGCCGAGCAGCCCGTCGTCATTGGCGGAGAAGGCCGCGACGAGGTCGCGGACCAGCGACATCACACTGGCGCGCCGGGTGCGCTGGTCTTCCTCGATCGGCGCATCGCCACGGATGATGTGGCCGGCAAGGCGCGTCGCGGACTTCTCGGAGATCACGGCGCAGGGCTCGCGCAGGACGTCAGCGAGGAAGGCGATCAGCACCTCGCCACGCGCGTTGAGCGCTTCGAGCTTGAAATTGACGCCAGTGGTCTCGAGCTTGAGCGGCGGATCGGAGAAGCCGAGGTCAAAGCTCTCGTAGCGGCCGGGCACAGTCGTGCCCGAGGACAGCACCACGCCGCGGCGGCGGTCGAGCAGGTTGACGAGATCGTCGAGCCTGCTGGCGCCGCCGGTGAATTGTTCGGCCATACGCGTGATCGCGAGACCACCGCGGGTGACGTAGTCGCTTCTGGCCGGGAGGGCAAAGACTGTCCTGTTCATGTGGTCCTCTTACGAAACTTGCCGAGGGAACGCCACACAGGACAAACGATCAGGCCGCCGCACTGTGCTGGCGACCTTCGACGATTCTGGGAAAATAAATCGCACCGGCCACCTCTTAGGAGGTGCGCCACCAAAGACGGACTGGGGGGGCTGCGGTGCGCATGGGCGGATACTCACCATGGCGCGGGGACGGCGTCAAGGTGCCGGCTCTCGGCTAACAACATCAATCTCCACGGTCGTCCCGGCGAAGGCCGGGACCCATAGCCACAGGAAGTGGTTTGACGAAGGCTGGCAACCACGATCTCGCGTCACATTCCTCCCTGTGGTTCTGGGTCCCGGCCTTCGCCGGGACGACACCGGGATTTGTGGCGCGAGTCGCGCGTCTCTTACCCCAGATGCTTCCTGAAAAACTCAGTCGCCCTGCCCCAGGCGAGCTCGGCGGCTTCGCGGTCGTGCACGGACTGGCGCTGCTCGTTTACGAAGGCGTGCTCGGCGTCATAGCGGAACAGCTCGAGCGACTTGCCGGCGGCCTTCATGGCCTGTTCGAAGCCGTTGACCAGCTCCGGCGTGCACCAATCGTCCTTGTTGGCGAAATGGGCCTGGAGCGGGATCTTGACGTCGGCGGGCTTGGCCGCCTGCTCCGGCGGAATGCCGTAGAACACGACGCCGGCGGCGAGCTCCGGCACATGCACCGAGCCGATGATGGTGACGGCGCCGCCAAGGCAGAAGCCTGTTAGCCCGACCTTGGCGCCGTTGCGCGACAGATATTGCGTGGCGCCGCGCACGGTCTGCGTGGTGGCGTCCATGAAATCGAGCGAGTTCATCTCTTTGCCGGCCGCGTCCGTGTCGTGATACGGCACCACCTTGCCCTTGTAGAGATCGGGCGCCAGCGCGTCGAAGCCGGCGAGCGCAAAGCGGTCGCACAGGCCCTTGATCTGGTCCGACAGGCCCCACCATTCCTGGATCACGACCACGCCCGGCGCGTTGCCGCGTGCGGCGTTCGCAAGATAGCCCGAGGCGTCCTTGCCGTCCGGACGCTTGAAAGTGATCGCGGTTCCCATGGTGTCCTCCGATGGGTTTCTGGGGAGAGGTTAGCGGTATTTTGGCGGCTGCGCGCTCGATAGGCAACCGCGCTAACAACACACGCGCGTGTGCAACAAAAAAGCCCCCTCGCGGGGGCTTCTTCATTCTCGTTTCGCGCCGGCCGCTTAGTGCGAGTCGGCCCAGACCTTCTTCTTGGTGAAGTACATCAGGAACGCGAAGATGATCAGGAACACGAACACCTGGAGGCCGAGGCGCTTGCGCGCTTCCATATGCGGCTCGGCGGTCCACATCAGGAACGTGGTGACATCCTTGGCGTATTGCGCAACGGTCGCCGGCGAGCCGTCGTCATAGGTCACCTGGCCGTCGCTGAGTGGCTTCGGCATCTTGATGGCGTGGCCCGGGAAGTACCTGTTGTAGTAGGAGCCTTCCGGGATGGTGACGCCCTCCGGCACCTTGTCCTCAAAGCCCTGCAGCACTGCCGCGACATAATCCGGGCCCTGCTCCTGGTACTGGCTGAAGAAGTCGACGAGGAACATCGGGAAACCGCGGCCATAGGAACGCGCCTTGGTGATCAGCGACAGGTCGGGCGGCGCCGCGCCGCCGTTCGCCGCACGAGCCGCCTGCTCGTTCGGGAATGGCGACGGGAAGTAGTCGGCCGGCCGGCCCGAGCGCTCGAACATATCACCCTGATCATTCGGGCCGTCCTTGATCTTGTAGTCGGAGGCAAAGGCGGCGGCCTGCGCCGGCGAATAGCCGGGCCCGCCAGCTTCCGCGAGGTTGCGGAAGGCGATGTAGGACAGGCCGTGGCAGTTCGAGCAGACCTCTTTGTAGACCTTCAGGCCGCGCTGAAGCGCACCGCGGTCATAGGTGCCGAAAGGGCCGGCGAACGACCATTTATTGCCTGGCGGCCTGGTGCCACCTTCCTCGGCGCGGGCATCCTGCAAGGTGCCGACGAACAGCGCACCCGCGGCGACGAGCGCGACCATGATGGAGGCCACCGCCTTACCGCTCTTGGCGAGGATCGCCTCCGAGATCGAGTTCGGCACCGGCCGCGGCGTCTCGATGCGCGAGAGCAGCGGCAGCACGATCAGGAAGTAGGCGAAGTAGCAGACCGTCAGGACGCGGCCGGCGATCACGTAGATGCCTTCCGGCGGCTGCGCGCCGAGATAGCCGAGCAGGATGCAGACCACGACGAAGATCCAGAAGAACTGCTTGGCCAGCGGACGATACTTCGACGACCTGGTCTTGGCGGCATCGAGCCAGGGCAGGAAGCACAGGATGATGATCGCCGAGAACATGGCGATCACGCCCGCGAGCTTGTTCGGGATCGAGCGCAGGATCGCGTAGAACGGCAGGTAATACCATTCCGGCACGATGTGCGGCGGCGTCACGCCCGGATTCGCCGGAATGTAGTTGTCGGCGTCGCCGAGATAGTTCGGCATGTAGAAGATGAACCAGGCGTAGAGCAGCAGGAAGCAGGCGACGCCGAAGCCGTCCTTGATGGTCGCATGCGGCGTGAACGGAACCGTGTCCTTTTCCGTCTTCGGCTCGACGCCATCCGGATTGTTCTGGCCAGCGACGTGCAGCGCCCAGACGTGGAGCACGACGACGCCCGCGATCAGGAACGGCAGCAGGTAGTGCAGCGAGAAGAAGCGGTTCAAGGTCGGGTTGCCGACCGAATAGCCGCCCCACAACAGCGTCACGATGCTCTCGCCGACATAGGGAATGGCCGAGAACAGATTGGTGATGACTGTGGCACCCCAGAAGCTCATCTGGCCCCACGGCAGCACGTAGCCCATGAAGCCGGTCGCCATCATCAGGAGGTAGATGATGACGCCGAGGATCCAGAGCACCTCGCGCGGCTCCTTGTAGGACCCGTAGTAAAGGCCGCGGAACATATGGACGTAGACGGCGACAAAGAACATCGACGCGCCGACCGCGTGCATGTTGCGGAGCAGCCAGCCATAGTTCACGTCACGAACGATCAGCTCGACCGACTTGAAAGCGAGATCGGCCTGCGGCGTGTAGTGCATCGCCAGGATCACGCCGGTCAGGATCTGCATCCCCAGCATGAAGGAGAGGATGGCGCCGAACGTCCACCAGTAGTTCAGGTTGCGCGGGGTGGGATAGACGACGAAGGAGGAATGGACGAGACCCAGGATCGGCAGACGCCGCTCGATCCATTGCAGGGCCGGATTGCTCGGCTGGTAGTCGGATGGTCCGCTCATGATGCGATCCTGAGGAAATAATACGACGAGACGGTACGAGGCTTCGGACGCAGGTCCGAAGCTCAGCCGATCTGGATTTTGGTGTCGGAAACGAACTGGTACGGCGGCACCGGCAAGTTCGCGGGCGCGGGCCCCTGGCGGATGCGGCCGGACGAATCGTACTGCGAACCATGGCAGGGGCAGAAGAACCCGTCGTAATTGCCTTCATGAGCGATCGGGATGCAGCCAAGATGGGTGCAGATGCCGATCACGACCAGCCACTGGTCGTGGCCCGCTTTGACTCGGGCTTCATCGGACTGCGGATCGGGCAGGCTCGCCACCGGAACGGCGCGCGCCTCGTCGATCTGCTTCTTGGTGCGGTGGCTGATGTAGATCGGCTTGCCGCGCCAGAACACCTTGATGTCCTGCCCTTCGGCAACTGGGCTCAGATCGACCTCGATCGGCGCACCGGCGGCGATGGTCGAGGCGTCCGGATTCATTTGCGAGATAAAGGGCCAGAGCGCAGCTGCGCCCCCTACTGCTGCAGCTGCCCCCGTTGCAACGAATAAGAAATCACGGCGTGTCGGATGGTCCGCCGAAGACGCTGTCGTCACGATTCCAACCCTTTCTTCTTATGCTGCCGACGGAACCGCTCCAGGAGCCCCCAAGGTCCCCGGAACAGGCTGCCGGCGCCCGCGGCCCCCCGCGGCGGCAGAACTTGGCTTGTCCCCACCAAAACAAGGCGAAAAACAGCAGTCCAGAATCGTTCTATTGGCACCCTTGCAGGACGAGCGCAAGCCCGCTAACGGCGCGGGAGCGTGCAATGCACGAATTCCGCGGCTGGCGATGTTTTATTGAGACATTTCCGGCCCACAACCGACCGACCACCGCTCATGCAGATCGCACTTTTCCAACCCGACATCCCCCAGAACACCGGCACGATTCTTCGCCTGTGCGCCTGTCTGGGCATCGCCGCCCACATCATCGAACCGGCCGGCTTTCCGGTCTCCGACCGGCATTTCCGCCGGGCGGGAATGGATTATCTCGACCATGTCAGGATCGTCAGCCACGATTCCTGGTCGAAATTCGAGGAGTGGCGGGCGGCACAAGGTGACCGCCTGCTGCTGTTCACCACCAAAGGTGCTACCGACTACCGCGATTTCCGTTACCAGACGTCGGACATCCTGCTATTCGGGCGCGAGAGCGCCGGCGTCACCGACGCGGTGGTCGAGGCCGCAGACGCGCGGCTGGTGATCCCGATCAGCCCGGGGCTGCGGTCGCTCAATGTCGCCATGACCGCGGCGATGGCCGCAGGCGAAGCGCTCCGGCAGGTCAGGAACCCGCAAGTTTGAATATGACGAGGAGAGACCAGTGAGTTACGCGGTCAAGGAAATCTTCCTGACCCTGCAAGGCGAAGGCGCCCATGCCGGACGCGCATCCGTGTTCTGCCGTTTTGCCGGCTGCAACCTCTGGAGTGGCCGCGAGGCCGACCGCAGCGAGGCGACATGTCAGTTCTGCGACACCGATTTCGTCGGCACCGACGGCACGCTGGGCGGCCGTTATGCCTCGGCGGTGGAACTCGCCGACACCATCGCCGCGCAATGGACGGCCTCCGCCGACAATCGCTATGTGGTGCTCACCGGCGGCGAGCCGCTGCTCCAGGTCGACGACGCCCTGGTCGAGGCGCTCCATTTCCGCGGCTTCGAGATCGGCGTCGAGACCAATGGAACGGTCGCTCCGCCGGAGGGGCTCGACTGGATCTGCGTCAGCCCCAAGGGCGGCAGCGAGCTGGTGCTGCGCCGTGGCCATGAGCTGAAGCTGGTCTATCCGCAGGCGCTTGCCGCCCCCGAGACTTTCGAAGGCCTCGCCTTTGAGCGCTTCTCGCTGCAACCGATGGACGGGCCCGAGGTCGCAGAGAACACCGCGCGCGCGATCGACTATTGCCTGCGCCATCCGCAGTGGCGGCTGAGCGTGCAGACGCATAAATCGCTTGGCATCAGATAGGATGGGTTGACGGACAGATGTGGGAATTGACGAAATCGTTCCGCTTCGAGGCGGCGCATTCGCTGTCGGGAACGACCTTCGGTGCGGCGAGCGAAGAGATTCACGGCCACTCCTTCCGCGCCGAGGTGACGGTGCGCGGCACGCCGGACCCCACGACCGGCATGGTGGTCGATCTCGGCCTGCTTCAGCGCGCCATCGAGGACGTCCGGCTGACGCTGGACCACAAGTTCCTCAACAAGATCGAGGCGCTGGGCACACCGACGCTGGAGAACCTCTCGCGCTTCGTCTGGGAGCGGCTCGCGCCTGTCGGCAAGCTCACCCGCGTCAGCATCCACCGCGACAGTTGCAACGAGAGCTGCACCTATTACGGTCCGCAGGGGTAGTCTTCGTAGGGTGGGCAAAGCGAAAGCGTGCCCACCAATCAGGACGACGGTGAAAAATGGTGGGCACGGCGCAAGGGCGCCTTTGCCCACCCTACGGCCGTCCGCTTTGGGATTGAGATATGGACGCATCGACAATCGAAGACCGCAAGGCGCGTGCCCGCAGCTGGTTCGAGCATCTGCGCGACGATATCTGCGAAAACTTCGAGCGGCTCGAGGACGACGCGCCGCAAAGCCTCTATCCCGGCGAGGCCGGCCGCTTTGCGCGCACGCCCTGGCAGCGCACCGATCATAGTGGGGCTGCCGGCGGTGGCGGCGTGATGTCGATGATGTCGGGCCGGCTGTTCGAGAAGGTCGGCGTGCATTGCTCGACCGTGCACGGCGAGTTCGCGCCCGAGTTTCGCGCGCAGATTCCGGGCGCGGCCGAAGACCCGCGGTTCTGGGCCTCCGGCATCTCGCTGATCGCGCACCTGCGCAATCCGCACGTGCCGGCGGTGCACATGAACACGCGCTTCGTCGTCACCACCAAGGCGTGGTTCGGCGGCGGCGCCGATCTCACGCCGGTGCTTGACCGCCGCCGCTCGCAGGAGGACGCGGATACCCTCGCCTTCCACGCCGCGATGAAGGAGGCCTGCGCCGGACCGAACGGCGTTGCCGATTACGACAAGTACAAGAATTGGTGCGACGAGTATTTCTATCTGCCGCACCGGAAAGAGGCGCGCGGCGTCGGCGGCATCTTCTACGACTGGCATGACAGCGGCGACTGGGACGCCGACCTCGCCTTCACCCAGGACGTCGGCCGCGCGTTCCTGAAGATCTATCCCGAACTTGTCAGGCGCAATTTCGCGAGCGCCTGGACCGCAGACGATCGCGAGGAGCAGTTGATCCGCCGCGGACGCTATGTCGAGTTCAACCTGCTCTACGACCGTGGCACCATCTTCGGGCTCAAGACCGGCGGCAACGTGGATTCGATCCTGTCGTCGCTGCCGCCGGAGGTGAAATGGCCATGATGACGATCAAGCAAGCAATGAGACCTCTCCCCCGCGCCATGCTGATCGACATGGACGATACCATCCTGTCAGCCTATGGCCGGCCCGAGATCGCCTGGAACACGATCGCCGAAGAATTTGCCGAGGAGCTCGCGCCGCTGCCGCCGGCGCAAGTCGCCACGGCGGTGCTGGCTTATGCGCGGCAGTTCTGGTCGAACGCGGAAGCCGCATGGCGGATGAAGCTCGGCGAGGCGCGACGGCTCACGGTGCGCGGCGGCTTCGCGGCGCTCGCCGCCAACGGCCATCGTGCCCTCTCCGACGATCTCGCCGCTCGCCTTGCCGACCGCTTCACCACCTATCGCGAGGAAGCGATCTTCGTCTTTCCGGGCGCGCATGACGCGATCGACGCATTCAAGGCGCACGGCGTCAAGCTCGCGCTGGTCACCAACGGCGCCGCCGACATGCAGCGCGCCAAGGTCGAGCGCTTCGAGCTGACCCATCGCTTCGATCACATCCAGATCGAGGGCGAGCACGGTTTCGGCAAGCCCGAGCAGCGCGCCTATCTGCACGCGATGGAGGCGCTCGGCGTCACCGCCGAGGATACCTGGATGATCGGCGACAATCTGGAATGGGAAGTCGTGACGCCACAGCGCCTCGGCATCTATGCGATCTGGATCGACGTGCATGGCGACGGCCTGCCCGAGGGCTCGACCGTCAAGCCCGACCGCATCATCCGCTCGCTGACCGAGCTGGTGCCGGGCTAAATCTCGAAAACAACCCCATGCACAGTAGGCGCCGCTGCAAATTCAAGGTCTTACGGATTTTGCGAAATCATTTGACCCGTCGGGCAAAACAGGCGCATGATGCCATCGTCGGGATGCGTGCGATGGAAACGCTCCCGCGTGAGCCGCGTGGCGGCCTCGAGCGTTCTGCGCATCGACCGCACAGCCCATCTCCCCACTAGCCCGTGTTCGGCGTGTCACGACAAATTGCTAGCCTCGCATCCGGGTCGATCAACTCGAAGGACAAATCCATGGAATTGAAAGCCGGCGATATCGTTATGCTGAAATCGGGCGGCCAGCCGCTGACCGTCGCGGAGGTCAAGGGCGACGACGTGCTCTGCCTCTGGATGGGGATGGAAGGCGATCTCTTCCGCGAGACGCTGCCGCTCGCCACGCTCATCCAGGTGGAAGAAGAAGACCTCGAAGATGAGGACGACGAAGACGAGGAAGACGACGAGGACGACGAGTAGCCGCGTCTGAGATCGCATCCGACTTCACCAGATCGGAGCGTCCGGCGCCGTGCGAGAGATGTCCGCTTCTCCGCCAATAACGGGCGCAATAGCGGGCATCGCTGGATATCGCAGAAGAGCCAAAGGACTGGGGGCATTGAGCACGTCGTCAGGCGGGCGCGAACATGCTCTGATTTGCCTGTGAGCGATAATCTTCCTGATGATCCCGAGACGCTGAAGACGATGCTGCTTGCGGAGCGGCACGAGAGCGAGCGGCTGCGCCAGATCATCAAAGAGCTGCAATGCGCCTCATCCGGAAGGAACGTTGGATGTCGCGTCCGCATTGAGAGGCGTCGGCACTCGAGCCGGCACAGAATGAGGAGTCCCTTTCATGAGGAAGATTTATCTAGGAGTGGCGATCAGCGGCGCATTGCTGGCGGTCGGTGCATTCGCGAACGCACAAGGAACTTCGACGGGTGGGTCGAGTGGTCACGATCTCAAGCAATGCTGGGACGTGGCCAACAAGGTAGTTCGCGACGTAAGTGGCGCCACTGCAACTGGACCGTCTGGAAATACGACTGTCGGCTCAACAACGCCGCCCGGGTCAAGCTCTAGTACTTCCCCCGCTGCTTCTTCCGGTACGAGTGCTAACGCCAATGCCTCCTCGCGCCCACCAGGAATGCCGGACTGCTAGCAAGCCGATCACAGGCCCGTTTTCAGTTGTAACTGTGGTACTCCCCCCGCTTCTCGGGGGCTTTTTTTGGCCGCGCCTCCGTGGCCGCCCAGCATGTCGATTTCAGTAAGTGCCGCTGACGTTCACTAGCTGCGCCGCGTTGCGCATTCCGTTTGAAAAAGATGTGATCCCGCGTACTCTAGGATACTGGCGGTGCAACAGCAGCCAGTCCGGTAAGCGTAGCTCCTTGTGACAACCGAGCGCGGGCAATTTGCTGGCAGTCCTTGTGGTGACGAAGAGCGCCGCATATTGAACGGCGAAAGTCGTCGGAGGTGGCCAACTCAGTCGATTATAAAAAGGCGGGAGGAACTCTACATGAAGAAGCAATGGCGCTATTCTTGTTTACCTGTTCTTGTTATCGGTGCGGCGCTCACAGCGTCGTCGGCGTTTGCGCAATCCGTGGACACGGCGCGGATCGAAGCCGGCGGTCAGAACGATTGGCTGACCTATCATGGCTCATACAAGTCGTATCACTACAGCCCGCTAGCACAGATCAATCCCAGTAATGTAAGCAACCTGGGTGTTGCCTGGATCCATATTCCCGGACGTTCGACGCGAGGGTTGCAATCGATGCCACTCGCGGCCGACGGCGTGCTCTACTACACCGGCTCCTATAGCCGCACCTTTGCGCTGAACGGCGCTACCGGGGAGGTGATCTGGTCCTACTTCCCTGAGCTCGACGAAGCCTTAATCGCGCGGCAGACGCATTCCCCCTACAATCGCGGCGCCGCCATCGGGGAGGGAAAGGTCTACGTGGGAACGATGGATGGCCGTCTCATCGCGCTCGACATGAAGACCGGAAAGGTGATGTGGGACACCAAGCTGATCGATTCCCAGAAGCTGACCGTTGGGTTCACCGGCGCGCCGCTTTACGCCAAGGGCACAGTGGTAATCGGCGCGCAGGGCGGCGAATGGCCTGGGCGCGGGCCGATCTTCGGTGTTGATGCCGCGACCGGCAAGAAGAAATGGGAATTCCTGACAGTTGCCGGCACCGACGACGCCATGAAGACCTGGGGCAATGACTCGTGGCGCACCGGCGGCGGCGGCGGCTGGATGCCGGGCACTTACGACTCCGAGACCAATACAGTCCTGTGGGGCACTGCCAACCCAGCGCCGCTCTACGACTGGTCGGGAGCCGATTACAAGACGCAGGGGGCACGTCCGGGAGACAATCTCTACACCACCTCGGTGATTGCGCTCGATATGGATACCGGCAAGCTGAAGTCCTTTCACCAGGAGCTGCCTCACGACGCCTGGGACTTCGATAGCGCAGTCGGCGAATTCGTGATGCTCGATCGGGATGGCCAGAAGTACATCGTCCATCCGAACAAGAGCGGATATATCTTCGTTTATGACCGCAGCCTTGGCGTCAAGAACGTCTGGCGGATCACGCAGAACAGCAATTTTGTCAAGGACATCGATCCCAAGACGGGCGAGCTAATCGGCCGTCGCGACTTCTCCGCCGGGAAGGTTTCCGAGCCGTTGTGCCCTCACATATCTGGCGGGGTGAGCTGGAACTCCGGATCGTACAACCCGAAGACGGGCCTCTATTACAAGCTCGGCCAAGAATGGTGCATGACGCTCGAAGTTCAGAAGACGACTCCGATCGTTGCTCCTCAGGCCCAGCTCAACATCGGCGCCGACTTCAAGATCGCGCCGCCGCCCGGCGGTGAGATCTATGGCCATCTCGATGCGCGCGATCCCATTACCGGCGCGAAAAAGTGGGAAGTCCGCTTCCCCGAGCCGCCGCTCGGGAGCGTGTTGTCGACCGGAGGCAATCTGGTGTTCGTGCCGGACTCGCGCGGCACGGTTCATGCCTACGATGCCGATTCCGGTGCCGAATTGTGGAGCCACGGCGACGGCACCGGCCACCAAGGCGGCATCATCAGCTATGCCGTCAACGGCAAGCAGTACATCGCGGTCGTCGCCGGCTTCGGCGGCATGGCTTCGGATGACTACGCGCCGACCTTCGGTGGCGTCTACAAGAGCATGCCTCGCGACGACGGCGCCCTTGTCGTCTACAGTCTGAGATAGAACCTCGTGACGTTGGGAGGGAGCGGCGTTAGGCCGCTCCCTCCACCAGGAGCAGCTAATGAAACTCGGCGCGTAGGTAGGTTTAGCCGTATGCGATTGGCTTGGAAGATCACGACGCTGTCGATGCCGGCACTTGCTGCGCTCCTTACGATTTCCACCTTGCCATCTCGCGGACAGCAATCGACTCCGCCCGCGCCGGAAAACGAACAAATCGATGTCGGGCAGTTGTTCGCGACGACTTGTGGCTGGTGTCACTCCGACGGTGGTCGCGCCGCCGGCAAGGGGCCGCAGCTCATGGACACCAAACGAGATGACGACTTCATCCGCAACCGCATCAAGCACGGCAAGGAAGGTGCGATGCCTGCCTTCGGAGCGACCTTCAGCGATGCGCAGATCGAGGAGATCATTAGATACATCCGCGCTCTGAAGCCACATGAAGGCTAGGCCACATTGATCTACACCCGAAATTCCATGAAGACATATCTCCCCCTCGTGGTCAGCGCCCTGCTGGGACTGACCGATGTGGCGCAGCCCCGTTCTCTCGATGCGATCCGCGGCTCCGGCGTGCTCGGACTATGCGCCCACCCCAACTCACTGCCTTTCGCCAACAAAGCGGGTGACCCTCCGGGGTTTCAGATCGAGTTGGGCAACGCGTTCGCACGCGAGCTTGGTGTCTCGCTCCGGCTTGACTGGATCATCACTCAATATCAGATGCGCAGCGCGGGCTGTGACATCGTGCTCGACATCATCGCCGATCGAGAGGCGCAGGCCGAGACCAACCTCAGGATATCGAAGCCGTATTACCGCACGGGCGTTGCGCTGGCGGTTCCCCAGGGAAGCCGACTGACCTCATTTAAAAGCCTCGACGAACACTCGAAAGTTGGCGTCTTGGTCGGATCAATGGCCGCCATGACCCTTGGTCAGCGCCACGTGCCGACGTCGACCTTCGGTTTTGAGATCGACAGCCTAGAGGCTCTCGCCAATCATGAGATCGACGCGGCAGCGGTCACCCCGACCGCCGCCAGCTATTTCAATTTGACGCATCCAGACAAGGCGGTTCGCATCCTCGAACTCGACGAGACCGAGGCGGACCTCAACTGGAATGTTGCTGTTGGCATGGTGCGCCCGGATGACCTGTTGCGCGAAGCCATCAACGGAGCTCTGGACAGGTTGCGAACCGACGGTACGATTAATCGGATATATGAGCGCTACGGTGTCGCCTTACAGGCGCCAAGGTAGGTCAGTGTGCCGGTGCAACCCAGCAGGCGCCATGTTTTAGGACGCATCGCGGCTGGGGCGATGATGAGAATCGATCCGGCCCGATCGAGGGCAGCGGAAGATCGGTCTGCAGCTCTGTACGGCCCGTGACCTGCTGAAGTCCGATTTTGAGGGCACCCTGAGGAGAGTTGCCGTTCTCGGCTACCGCGAGGTGGAGTTTGCCGGCATTCTCGGCAATGACGTCAGTGTATTGGAGGATGGTCGACGCATCAAGTCATGCTGCCCGGGATGAAACAGCGGACACGAGGATGGCCATCGATGTAGTGCTTCCAGACCATCGTCCGTCCGGCGAGATTGGGTTGCTTGATGAGAGCGCCGTCTGGCACGAGCACCCATTCGTCGTCGATGCGAACGCGATATTGCCCGTGATCGGACTTCCAATTCGGTTCGGAGACCACGTAGGCGTCAGAATCCTCACAGCACTTCCCGAATTCGCTCTGCAGACTCTCGAACCAGGGCTTCAGCGGGGAATTCGCATAGCGCCCGTCGTCTCGCGCAAGCGTCGCGGTCGTGAACAGCTGCAGTAGACAGATCGGAATCGCCATCTGATTCATCGTTCTCATAGCCAGCATTTCTTCGCCTCGGTCATCTTGGAAAGTCAGTTTCGATCAGCGCCGCTGGCGTCATGGGCAAGGAGCGCACAAAGACGAAGCGGGAGGCCACCGGTATTTCCGCATCGGCGCGACCATCCTGGCCGATGAGAATGAGACCCGCTCCCCCATTTGCCACGGTCAGGATGACTTCTTCATCTGTCCATGTCCGGATCGGCTTCATGCCGATGATGAGAAACTCACCGACGGGCTGGTCCAGATATTGAAGTCTAAGCTGCGGAGCGATTTCGGGCGGTGCAAGCCCAAAGCCCAGTTGCTGCGCGAGTTCGTAGATTTGCCGCAACGACACGGTCTCACCTTTGAAGCCCAGGTCGGCCGCCGACACTGTCAGAAGTTCCACCGCCGTCCTCGTGCCGCCGACGGTAAAGGCCGGTCGAGCAAGAGCCGCCGCAGCCGAGTCGCCGACGCCGCAACCGATCGCACTTAGCGCGGTGAGAAGAGCAAACGAATCTGGGAACGTGCCGATGGTGATCGTTTTCCATCTGGCAACGTCCGAAACAGACGTTACTGGACCCATGCGTCCTGGGACAACGGGCGTCGCCTTGAGCATCAACTGCCTCTGCAACACATCACGCGCTGAACATTGAGCGTGAGCGGGGTTCGCAGATGCGAGAACGCATACGACACAGAGCAAGAGCGACGCGGCCGCGGCCTCCAAACCTATCGACCGATGTGAATTCGCGGCGATCCCCTGCCCGGCGAGGTCATCGGTCTCGCAGCACGTAGCGCTCGTCAGCTCAACAATCCGTCTCATGATGACCTCCCTCGTGACCCGAGATCGGCAAGCAGTGCATACCGTTCAGCCGCGCACGAGGATGCCCTGAGGTCATGGGAAGCGCTTTACAAGCCGCTTCCATTCTTCTTACAGTTTGCTTACATCGCAGCTGATAGGGGCTAAAAGCCGCTTAAACCCGTCCACTTTTTCGAGGGAAGACACTCTGAAGTGATACCTAACGGGCAAGAGAGGAAACGACGTTCACAGACTTGGAAACACCTGGGGACATCTATTTTATTGTGACGGTAATTTTTTCCGAAACGACCGGCGGGTCGAACGGATAGTGACGTGCGTCCCCCAGGACGAGTTGCAACGTGTGCTTTCCCGGCTGCAGTTCGATACGTGCCTCAGTCTGCCCCGCTCCAAAATGAAGGTGAGACTTGTCCGATGCAATCGGCTCATTGGGATTGAGCGGCTCCGTCACGTCGATGAGAAGATGATGGTGCCCACTGTTCTTGAAGTCGTCCCCGGCATGGGTCACGCCCATACCGCGCAAGCCGAAACGGCACCAGAACCCACCTTTGATGACGGCACCGTTCTGGGGCCAAACGAAATAGAGTACCGTGTCCTTGCCAGCAGGCTTTCCTTGGGCGCGTGCGGCGCCGAAGCACACCAGAGTCAGGACGACGGAAAGCATCACAAATCGAATGATCTTCATGGGAGTATTCCCTCCGCCGCGTCACGGAGACAAAGCAACACGGAATCCATGGGTCGGATAGCGAACGTTGGTGTCATAACTGTCGCGACTCGCTGGGCGAACATAGGTCGCGTCGTTCTTCCAAGAGCCAGACCGGATGACGTGCGACGAACATTCACCTCCGAGCCATGGTGACCCGTCCGAAGGCGCTCCCTGATAGTTTTTGTGCCAGCAATCCTCGACCCACTGATCGACACTGCCGCCCATGTCGAACAGGTCAAACGGATTTGGCTTGAAACTTCCGACCCTGCCCGGCTGCTCGGCGCTGGCGACATCAGCGCAATTCTTGCAATTGGCCATGCCCGGCTTGAACTGATCGCCCCACCAATATTTGCTTTGTGTGCCGCCCCGCGCCGCGTACTCCCATTCAGCTTCGCTTGGAAGCCGATAGGGCTTGCCGGTCGCAGTTGCCAACCAGGTGACAAACGTCTTTGCGTCACTCCAGCTCACATTCGTAACCGGCGCATCATCCGCTCCCGCCGCCACGAAAGCGCACACCTTTGCCGCGGCGCATTCGTTCCATTCGCGAACAGTGATCGGATATTTGCCGATATCAAAAGATTTAACCGTGACCCGGCGAACAGGCTTTTCCGAGATGTCGTCGTTGCTGCCCATCGTGAAGATGCCGCCACGGACCGGAACCATTTCAGGTTCGCGGACCGCCGCCGGGACCGGTGGCGGGGTCGAAGGAGCCGGCTGAGATTGGGGAGCGGCAGGCTGCGGGATCGGCGCCGGCACGGTGGACGGTACGGGCGACGAAGTTAACGGCACGTCCTGTTTGGCAGCGTATGACGCCGATGGAGAGGGCACGGGCGACTCTGCTGGAGGCGAGGCTGGTGCCAGCACCTGACGCGCCGCTTGATCGTGCGGCTGCAGCAAATACCACAGCACGCCGCCCGCGATGACCAACACGGTAAAACTCAACAAGATCATCAGAACGCTCTCGCGTCGCTTGCGGATTCTGCTGAAGGCCATAGCGTCGGGAAGAACGCGATAGACTCTCACCGGATCGGTGATGTTCTTCACCTTGCGATCGCCCAGTGATTCATATCCGCAGACCAGTTTATGCTTGATCTGCTCGTAGATGCCTCCCGAAATGTACACCTGGCCGGGATCGGCAATTCCTTCGAGGCGCGTCGCGATGTTGACACCATCACCGTAGATGTCGTCCGCCTCGATGATGACGTCGCCGAGGTTCACTCCTATTCGATATTCGATCCAATGGTGCTTCGGCAGAGACGCGTTGCGTCCGATCATGTTCTGCTGAATGACGATACCGCATCGAACGGCCTCAACTGGACTGTCGAAAATTGCGAGAAAGCCGTCACCGGTGGTTTTGACGAGCTTGCCGTGGTGCTCGACGATACTGGGCTCGATAAGCTCGCGCTCGAGCCGCTTGACGCGAACGTGCGTTCCCTCTTCATCGATTTGCATGAGGCGGCTGTAGCCGGCAATATCGCCAGCGACAATTGCAGCAAGGCGGCGCGGCATCGCCTCGCGCGGAGGCTCGCCACCACTCTTGCCAGACTTGATGTTGCGAATTTCGGCCATTTCAATTTGGCTTAGCTAACGATTATCGTCGATGAAAAAATGAGCCTGACGTTCGAAAACCTATCATACTGCCGGACACCAGCAAAGCAGTCGGGGCGCGAAAAGACCTGAGCTGCGGGAACGGGGTAGGTTTACCGAAACCCAGTTCCGTTTGGCGTCCGACCATCACTCTCGTACGGCAATATCCCAATTGCGAGTGTGATCTCCTTCACGTTTAAGCATCAAGATGCCCATTCGCAGTGTCAGCTAACCTGTCAATACTCCGGCCCGGGACCTATAGCGGTCCGAACTTCGCTTTGGCTGAAATTCCGGTCCCAGAGCTCAGTCATCAAGTTGTTGATGATACCATTTAGCGGCGCGGCCAAGTTGTGGGGATTTCGCGTTACCAAGTCTGCGCAGCGAAATGCGAACTGGTAGGCGGCGTCGGCACATTGCCCTTCCCAAGGGACTTCCTTCCGCTCAGTCATCGGGTTCAATCCTCCGAACGTGTGACCGATACTTCCATGACCCCTCTCATCGGCAGCGGCAAGGTCTGCAATGGGTCGATCTTGTTGTAAACGTCGGCAGTCAGAAGAATCTGACGACGCCATCATAGGAAAGAAGCTGCCGAGCGCGGCTCAGCAGCCTCCCTTTCCTTGTCAGGTCACGAGGCGAGAATGTCAGCGACCGGTGGGATCGTTGCTCCGGCCGGGACGAATATTCTGGGGGCCACCCTGGCCGCTGCTGGTCCCGCCATTGCCGGTGGCGCCTGCGTTGGATCCGGCACCCGCATTGCTGCCGCTGCCCATGCCGCTTGTGCCGCCGCTCGATCCATTACCGGCCGCGGAGCCGGCTCCTCCAGTGCCCGCACCGGCGCCGGCACCCCCGCCGGCTCCAGCACCCGCCCCGCCCGCCTGCGCGTGGGCGAAACCGATCGACGCACCCGCAAGCAACGCACACAGGGCCACCGAGAAAATTGTCTTTCGCATGCTTCAACTCCGTTTGACGTTGTGCTCGTCAAGCGAGGCTGCTTGCGGATGTTCCTAAGAGCTGATGACAAGCTTTCGCAATTCGTCAGGAACGATGTCGTGCAACGCCGGATCGGTGCTTGCCGATGCGGCGACAATTCGTTAGGCCCTATTCAGCGACCGGCTACCCTTTCCAGGCTCCAGTTTTTTCCGGCGCCGTTCGGCCGGCATGATGGAGGATCTCATGCGCATCGCCGTGCTGGTTGTCTTCATGGTGGCGGGACTTGCTCCCGCCGCGCACGCTGAGCGTGACTATCCCTGGTGCGTCTTTGGCGGAGAGCTCGGCGCTTCCGGCGAGTGCATGTACTCGACGCGAGAGCAGTGCCTGGCCTCGTCATCCGGGCGGTGGAACACCTATTGCGATGTAAACCCGCGCGTGAGGTTCAGACAGCTGCAGCCTCCGCCCCGGACGCGCTGATCACGGCAATGCTGGCACGCGCTCAGCGCAGACTGCGCTCCCAGTGCCACTTGATCGCAGGGCCGGAAGGCTCATCAACTTCTCGCGTCCTGCGATGTCGCCAGGCGACATTTGTCAAATCGCACGATCGCTCGCCCCATACGGGTCCGTAATGTCGGGGATGTGACCAGCCGTGAAGTCCGGATCGGTTGGGACTCCGCGGCCGAGCCTTACCTGAGGAGCCAAGGGGCAGCCGGAGAAAAACGATGCGTTCCATTTTGGCCTTGGGCCTTTTGATTTCCCTGTGCGGCGCTGCGAACGCGGCGACGGTGCGTCACGCGCACCGGCACGCGGTTGTTCACGCCCATCGGGGCTGGTCACCAAGTTCCGCTTCGAGCTTTGCCTACGCGCCGGACCGGCCGCCGACCCAATTCGGTGCGGCGCCCTCCGGTGGCAACACTGAAGCGTATTACGGCGCTTCTCAGGGTTATGCGCCCGGCGAAAAGGAGCGGTTTCTGAACAGCTTGCACGGCCCGTAGACGCTTGAGCCCGTAAGTGCTTGGGCCCGTAAGTGCTTGGGCCAGCACCTCACGTCCATCTCGCCGGCGATGCCGTCGGGGCGGACGCTACCGAGCGGCGTAGTCTGACCTCGACCATCAATCCAGCGGCACGTTCAGACTGGTGCCTTTGGTGATGATGCCGCCACGGTTGCCGATCTCGATCGAGCCATAGCGCTGCTTGAAGCAGTCGGGCAGCGGCCGGTCACCTTCCATGCTGAGCCAAAGGCGCAGCAAATGACGTTTTTGGCTTGCATTGGGCCAATCGCGGAAGCCGGTCCGGTCATGCAACAGGGCATGATTGTAGACAACAGGGCATGATTGTAGACGAACTGCATATCACCCGGCTGAAGCCGCATACCAAAATGCAAGCCGGGGTCGTTTGCGAGCGCGTCGAACAGATCGAGCGCCTCGACGTGAGCCGGCGTCAGTCTTGGCGCATCGGGAAAGCGCTGCGCACTGTCGATATACTGACGCTGATAGAACCCGGTCAGGAATCCCGCATGCCAATTCAGCACCGGGATTTCAAGATATGGTTTTTCGTTCTCCGGGACCTCGCCGCGCCGGTCCGTCGCGATGGGATCGAACAGGAGAGCGGCAAGGTCGGGACGCCTGTCAAACATCGCGTTGTAGATGGTCGTCGTACTGACGAGGAGAGAGTCGCCTCCCTCCATGGCTTCGCGAATGCATAACAGTCCCACCACGTCGGACGAATCCGTGTGGAATGTTTGCCGTTCCGACGTCTGATAAATCCGGGTGTTCGGATCCCTCGCATCGGCGCCGATGTCACGGACGTGACCGAGAATGTGACCCGCTGCATTTTGCGACCGCGCCGATCCCAGATGCGCGCCCACCCCGCAAAAGATCGTGGCCGCAAACTCCTGGCTGTAATTCGCCACCGGGAGACCGCGTATGACCTCGAAACCCAAGCCAGTCAGCAACCTTGTCTTGAGCCCTGCCAGATGCGCGCCGAAGCGGGGAAGCGGAAAGCTTTCCCTGGTGATGTCGGCGATCTTCTTGCTTCGGCCAAGATAGGATTTTGCCGCGTTCTCAAGCTCCGCGATCTCGCTGGCCGCAAGCGATATCAGCCATCGCTCAGGATTGGCCTTCATCTCAGCGCCCTGCCAGGCCGATGGGATGTCGACCCTCCCTGAAGGGCGATCGATCCCGCGGGTCGCCGAGACCACATTCATGGTGTTTATTCCTGAGAAGATTGATCGCCAGAAAGAGCGTCGGACCATCGACGATATTGTGCCGACCGCTTGTTTGCAACTTGACCAGGCACAATGCATGGGCCGGGCAATCGTCGCACATAACGTTGAGATCAGATCTGCGACGGAACGCAAACGAATGACTCGTGCCCCTCGCTGAAGCGCAGCCGCGATCCGAGTGCACGGTCACGGCAATACACTCGACGCCCGCTTCTCTGCGAGCAACCGCGCACCAGCGGACATCACTGGAGGTCACAGAAGAGCCAGAAGCGACATTGCAACGGCGCGAGCTGGCGGCGTTCTGTCGGCCACCATGTCGATGGCACGGATGCTCCTACGTCCTCCGAATTGCCGGCATCAGAATGTTGTGATACAATCTCTAGCTGTCGGGACGGCTGTTCTGTCCCGGTTTGGGGAGGTACCTTATGCGATCGTCATTGGGCTTCGTCGTGCCGTCAGTCGTCGCTACCTTGTCATCCGTCTTGCTGTGTAGCACCACGGCAATGTCGCAACCCACGCCAAACTCCACGCTTCCCGCCGTCTCGGTCGAAGCGCCGAAGGCAAGACCGACAGCTGTGCCGAGGCAGGGGCCAACGACCGTGACATCTCATCACCGGGCAACCGGCACATCATCAGCTCAAAATCCGCAGTTCGCCCCGGGTTCAGCATTGTGGAGGCTTGCCAAGCTGGAGAGAGAAGCCCGCAGCTGCAACGGTGGTTGCGAAACAAGTTTCAGGGTCGGCAACGCTCCCTGGGTTGGATGTAGCCTTGCCGGCCAGGGAGGGGTTGATGGTAGCATGTTCTCGCCAACATGCACAGACACGCTCAGCTACAACACTTACGCGCAGTGCGTAGAGACCAAGGCCTTCCTTGGCGCGCAACCTAGAGAATCTCGGTGGATTTGCACCAGCCTGCTGGCCGGGGGCAAGCTGCCCGGCGAAAAGCGAGTAGCCGAGCAATTGGGCCGCCGCTAGTTCACTTCGCCCGGCGGCTGCATCAGAACATAGGTTAGCATGGCTCGAACGTTTCGAGCCATGCGGAATGCTCGCTTCGGATCAGGAGCGCAGGTCGGACAAAGCGCCGACAGCGTGCGCGTCGGCCAACCCCAGCCATCAAGCCGTCAGCGCCGCCGCGTCATCGCGCTCAACTCCGTCTTGACGCGCGCCATGGACTACGGGCCATCCGGGTCGGACGGAACGAGCTGCGCGTACGCTGCGAAGTCGGACAATGCTTCTTGCAGACTGCGCTTCTTCTCACGTGCCACGCCGCGGTTGTAATAGGATTTGGCAAATTTCGGATTGAGCCGGATCGCTTCGTTGTAGTCCGCGATGGCACTGTCGAGATCGCCTTTGGCCAGAAAAGCGTCGCCGCTGTTGTCATAGGCCTCGACATATTTCGGATCGAGGCGGAGTGCAGAATCGTATTCGCCGATGGCGCGATCGCGGTCGCCCTTGGCCATTCAGGCGTTGCCACGGTTGATGTAGACCGCGACGCGCTTCGGATCGACCCGGATTGCCTCGCTGTAGTCGGCGATGGCGCGGTCGAGGTCGCCCTTGTTCTTATATTCGGCACCGCGGTTTAAGTAGATTTTCGCGAGCTCCTCGCCCGTGAACTCTCCCGACGCAATGGCGCGGGAGCACGCCGCGATGGCGGCGTCGCCTGATTGCCTTGCGCAGGTGTCCGCGTCGTCTGCGACAGCCACAATGGGCATCCCTGCGAGAGCCGCCACGGTCAACCATGGGAACAACCGGTATACTGTGGAGCGCATCTGCATCACATGTGGGTTCCGCAATCGACGGGAGGAGCCGGGATAGCGAATTTCGCCATTCTCCCTCGGCGCTGATCCCGTCCCCTTAGTCGGCGGCGCAGCGCGAATGGTTCGTCAACGAGACGGGTTGGCCGAGTGGAACTTCAATTTCGCAGCTCAATCCATCCGTATTTCACAGGGTGTTGCCTGAAGTGCACAGGTATCGTCGCGTGCTTGTGGTTAGATCAGCCTGCGGGCTAACGGGAGATGGTCTGTGCGGACGTGGATTCCTGCTGCTATCGCCACGATTGTGATCACTGGTTCGGTCAACGCGGCCGATCTCGCGCCCGTGTACAAGGCGGCGCCTGCGGGCAGCGGCACCGGTCGCCTACAGTTGGTCCGGATTCTACCTGGGCGGCAGCGTGGGCGTCACGTGGAGCGACACACGGGCGGACCCCGTGTCATTTACGACCACCGGCGTTGACTTTTCCGGGCGCCAGGCCGTTGGCCAATTTCCGAGGTTCGACGTCGGCGATACCGCTTTCACCGGCGGGGTTGAGGTTGGATACAATTTCCAATTCGGGTCGAATTGGGTCGCAGGTATTGAAGCCGATATCAACTCCAGCGGTCTGAAGAAGACCGACACGCGCGTGTTCCCGGCGACCCCTTTCATCGGCGGCGGCGTCATCGACGCCAATACCGAATCCGCTACACAAAAGCTGGGCTGGCTTGGGACCGTACGCGGTCGCCTCGGGTTTACCACCCTGAACAACAGGTTGCTTGCGTTTGCAACCGCTGGCCTGGCCTATGGAAAGGTCGATGACAGCATCTATACCATTGGCGTCCCAAACGGCGCGGGCCCATTTCTGATCAGCGCCGGCTCGGCGGCGGTTCGCATCGGGTGGACGGCGGGCGGCGGCCTGGAATACGCATTTTCCAGCAACTGGAGGGCCAAGTTCGAATACCTCTACTACGATCTTGGCGCGCAAAACCTCACCCTGGATTACGCCCCGGTTCCGGGCGACGCGAACAATACGATCACGTACAGATTTCACAACAACGGCAATCTGGTGCGCGTCGGCCTGAACTACAACTTCTAGAGATGAACGGGACGTCCGCCGCCGCTGTCGCCGAAGGCCAATGGCCAGCAAAAATCGGCCTCAACTCGGGGCTGGCTGAGCTGAGGCCAATTTGCTGGACTGACGGGCTTTCACCAGACCAGGCATGTCAGAATGCGCTACAGGCGGCACTCCATACCATTGGCCATCCGGTCTACCTCGGAATTTTCCGAAAGTTCCGAATCGCGCACTAGCTTTTGCTTGCGCTGTGTTGCTGACCATCGGTGCCTCAACCCCCGCCTGACGCCAGGGCCATCTACCCGATCAGCTGCCTCGCCGCCGCCGAGATCATCACCAGCCCGCCGGTGATCACCGCAACATCGAGGATCGCGGTGTGGATGTGCACCGGCATCCGCTCGACGAAGGCTTTGGCCAGGAACGCGCCGGGGATGGCGATGCCGCCGATCAGAAGCGCGAAGGCGAGCACCTGCGCAGTCACCGCGCCAGCGAGGCCGAACACCGAGATCCTGATGAGACCGGTGCCGAGCGAGATCATCGCGTCGGTTGCGATCACGGCAGCGCCTTCGAGGCCCGCGGCCATCATTAGCGAGAGCAGGATCACGCCCGAGCCTGACGTGCCGCCGACGAGAACGCCGTAGCCGACGGATCCTGCCGCAAGGCCAGTGTCGCCGAGCGCGGAGATCGCGATGATCGGCACCACCGGCTCGGCGCCGACCAGCGGCAGATGTCTGCGAAGCCTGAAACGATGGTCACGTTCTCTCGTCGCGGCTGATGCGTGCCGCAGCTTGATCGGCAATGACGGCGAGTGCGGCTTCGTCTAGTGGAAAATCCGCCGCAAGCCAAGCGTCCTCGGCGAGTGTCAACACATGTCCGAGCGCAGGCCCTTCGGCCATGCCGCGCGCGATGAAGTCGGCGGCGCGCAGCGGAAATTTCGGCGCGGTCCAGCGCTGCGGCAATTCGGCGAGTTCGCGCCAGCGCGACGAGGTCACGTCGCCGCCGCTGCGCGCCCAGGCCAGCAACACACGATCATGATAGCGCTCGGCACCAAGACGGTAGACCAGCCGCCGCGCATTGGCCTCGTCCCTGGTGGGAAGACGCCACCAGCGATGGCCCATCGAATCCAGCGCCTTGGTTTCCGCATTGGATAGCCTCAATCGCGTGGCGACACGCTTGGCGTCTTCGGTGACGGCCACGGTGAGCGCAGCCAGCCGGCGCGTGCTGCTTGCCGGCAGACCGAGCGCGTGCTCGATTGCGATCATCGCCGTCAGCGGCCCGGTATAGGCGACACCACCGATCATCGCTTGCAGCAATCCGCTGTCGGCCATCGACAGCACTGCTGCGCATGCGCCGCCCGCGACCAGCAATTTCAGCATCTCCATGCGCACCCGCTCGGCCGAGAGCGTCGCAAGGCCTGCGCGCCCGCGGATGCAGGCGAGATAGCCGTTGCGATCGGGCTCGCCGACGCCGAACGCGGCATGGATGCGGAAGAAACGCAGGATGCGCAGGTAATCCTCGGCGATGCGCTGGTCGGGGTCGCCGATGAAGCGCACGCGCTGCGCCTTGGCATCCGCGATGCCGCCGACATAGTCGTAGACGACTCCGTTGGCGTCGACCGACAGGCCGTTCATGGTGAAGTCGCGACGCTCGGCGTCCTTCACCCAGTCGCGACCGAACACGACCCTGGCCTTGCGGCCGAAGGTTTCGGTGTCCTCGCGCAGCGTCGTGACTTCGTAAGGCACGCCATCGATGACGAGCGTGACGGTGCCGTGGTCGATGCCAGTCGGCACGCTCTTGATGCCGGCGCTTTTCGCGCGACGCACGACCTCCTCCGGCAGCGCCGTGGTCGCGATATCCGTATCGCCCGGCGGCAGGCCGAGCAGAGCGTTGCGGACGGTGCCGCCGACCACACGCCCTTCCTCGCCATCCGCGTTGAGCAGTTGCAGGACGCGCGCCGTCCCGCCTGCGGTCAGCCAGGGCGCACCGGCGAGTATCGGCTCTGCGCTCATCATGCAGCCCTTATTTTTCAGTGCCCGGCACGAGCTTGCCGTTCACGACATGGGCGGGAACGTAAGTGGAGTTCGGCGCGGCGCCGGAGAAATGCGCGAGCCCGATCAGCCCGGCGATGACGAGCACGAGCGCCACCAGGATAAGGCGCGCGACGACGGTGATCGGCCAGGACGATTGCACGAACAGGCCGGACCGCGTGGCGGCCAGGAACAGCGCATAGACGGCAAAGGGGATGAGGAAGATTCCGATCTCGGTCAGAACCGGCCGGATCATGACGAGTAGATCCGCTCATACAGCACACGCAACATTCCGGCCGTCGCACCCCAGATGTAGCGCTCTGCAAACGGCATCGCGTAGTAAAACCGCTCCATGCCGCGGAATTCCTTGCTGTGCACCTGGTGGTTCGCCGGATTCATCAGGAAGGATAGCGGCACTTCGAATGCGTCATCAACCTCGGAATGGTTGATGGTGAGATGAAAGCCCGGCCGCACCCGGGCGACCGTCGGCAGGATGCGGAAGCCGAACGCAGTGCCATAGAGATCGAGATAGCCGATCGGCTCGACGAAATCTCTGGACAACCCGACCTCTTCCTCGGCCTCGCGCAGCGCGGCGTCGAGCGGCGAGGAATCGGTGACGTCGATCTTGCCGCCGGGAAAGGCGATCTGGCCCGCATGATCGTTGAGATGCGCCGAGCGCTGCGTCAGCAGGATCGTCGGCTCGGGATGGTCGACCACCGCGATCAGCACAGCTGCGGGGCGCACAGGCTGCTCGCGCGCGACGATCTCGAGCATCTTGTCGGTGCCGGGATCGCCGGAGGCGGGAACGATATTCGGATCAAACAGGCCGGGCGGCACGTCGAAGCCGAGCTTCGCCCTGGAGCGGGCAAAGAAATCCGCCGCGCGGAAAGCGACGGGCTCGTGCTCGCTCTTGGAAATAGGCTTGTTCAAAGCGCGGCCCTCACCTGCTCCGCGTCGGCCATGGCGAAGAATTCGCCGGCCGACTCGACGCCGAACATCGGCTGGCCATCGACCATCCGCTCCTCCCCCATGTCAACCAGATCGTAATAGAGCGCACGGGTGACCTTGGCCCAGAGGTCGGCGCGGACGTGCAGATATGGCGTCAACCCGCCGTCCCTGGCCTGCTCGAAGCGCAGCCGGTGCGCGGCGTCGCAGGTGACCCAGTCGTCGACATTGGTGCGGAAGCTCAGCACGCGATGGTTGTCCTCGCCCTGCTTCAGCATCTCGACCGCCATGAACGGTGCGTCGTCGACACGGATGCCGACCTTCTCCACAGGCGTGACGAGGAAATGCTTGTCGCCCTCGCGCTTGAGGATGGTCGAGAACAGGCGGACCAGCGCGTGCCGCCCGATTGGCGTGCCCATGTAGAACCAAGTACCATCGGTGGCGATTCGGATATCGAGATCGCCGCAAAACGGCGGATTCCACAGATGCACCGGAGGCAGGCCCTTTTTGGCGCCTTCGGCAGTGGCAGCACTTTTGGCGGCGGCAGTCAGCCCCTCAAGACCGCGATCGGCGCTCTGCCCTTGGTTCGCCATGGTTTGCCCTGACTTTGTCCGTTGGCACGATTGGTGCAAGTCTGATCAGTACGTCTACGTTGTACGTAACTGTACGGTTCCACCCGGTAAAGTCCGGTGTGGAGGTCGCCACTTCGTGATGCCGTACATAACCCGAAGCCGATAAGGTGGGGATAGGTTAATTCAACGAATACATGGCCTTCCTGCAAGTCTAGCATAGGGCCCATGTTGCAAGTTGATGCGATCATTTGACGACGCAAGATAGCCGCGTGGCAGGCTTAAGGAGCTAACGGATGGCGGAAAGTGTCGAGAAGCTCGAAGACGGTGTCGTCCGTTCGGCCGAGCAGGTGTCGAGCCAGGTGCGCGCCGCGAAGGACGCGATCGCATCGGTGATCTTCGGCCAGGATCGCGTGATCGAGAACACGCTGGTCACGATCCTCTCCGGCGGCCACGCGCTCCTGATCGGCGTGCCCGGGCTTGCCAAGACCAAGCTGGTCGAGACGCTCGGCGTCACGCTCAGTCTCGATGCCAAGCGCATCCAGTTCACGCCTGACCTGATGCCGTCGGACATTCTCGGCGCCGAAGTGCTCGACGAGAGCGTCGCGGGAAAACGCTCGTTCCGATTCATCTCCGGCCCCGTGTTCGCGCAATTGCTGATGGCCGACGAGATCAACCGCGCCAGCCCGCGCACGCAATCGGCGCTGCTGCAGGCGATGCAGGAGCAGCACATCACCGTCGCCGGCGCGCGCCACGATCTGCCAAAGCCGTTCCACGTGCTCGCGACGCAGAACCCGCTGGAGCAGGAAGGCACCTATCCGCTGCCTGAAGCGCAGCTCGACCGTTTCCTGATGGAGATCGACGTCGATTATCCCGATCGCGATGCCGAACGGCGCATCCTGTTCGAGACCACCGGCGCCGAAGAGACGCTGGCGAAGGGCTCGATGAGCGCGGACGCGCTGATCACCGCGCAGCGGCTGGTGCGCCGCCTGCCCGTCGGCGACTCCGTGGTCGAAGCCATCCTGTCGCTGGTGCGCTCGGCTCGTCCGGGCGAGGAGAGCGGCGAGGCCGGCAAGTTCATCGCCTGGGGCCCCGGTCCGCGCGCCAGCCAATCCCTCATGCTGGCCGTGCGCGCCCGCGCGCTGATCGACGGACGTCTCGCGCCCTCGATCGACGACGTGCTCGACCTCGCCGAGCCGATATTGAAGCACCGCATGGCATTGACCTTCCAGGCACGTGCCGAAGGCCGGACGATTCCGGACGTGATCAAACAATTGAAGACGCGGATCGGTTGATGGCTGCAGAGACCGGGCACACAGCGAGGGAGATAGCAGCGATCCGACGTGCCGATGGCGAAAGCCGTACGCTCGCCGCTTCGCTGCCGCGCCTGGTGCTCGAGGCCCGCCGCATCGCCGCCAACGTCATTCACGGTCTGCATGGCCGCCGACGCGCCGGCCCTGGCGAGAATTTCTGGCAGTACCGTCGCTTCGTCTCCGGCGAGCCGTCGCAGAACGTCGACTGGCGCCGCTCGGCGCGTGACGACCATCTTTATGTCCGCGAGCTCGAATGGGAAGCTTCGCACACGGTCTGGATCTGGCCGGACCGCTCGCCGTCGATGGCATTCGCCTCCAAGACCGCGCGTGAATCCAAGCTCGAACGCACCTTGATCGTCGCGTTTGCACTGGCAGAATTGCTGGTCGCGGGCGGCGAGCGCGTCGGTATTCCCGGGCTGATGTCGCCGACTGCAAGCCGCAGCGTCATCGACAAAATGGCGCAGGCGATGCTGCATGACGATGCCGACCGGCTGAGCCTGCCGCCGTCCTTCGTGCCTGCGGCGCTCGCCGAGACCATCGTGCTGTCGGATTTCTGGTCGCCGATCACGGAGATCAGGACCACGCTCGCAGGGCTCTCCGGCTCCGGCGCGCATGGCATGCTGGTGCAGATCGTCGATCCCGCCGAAGAGAGCTTCCCCTATTCCGGCCGCGTCGAGTTCGTCGAGCCCGAGGGCTTTGGCGTGATCACCGCCGGCCGCGCCGAAAGCTGGGCGGAGGATTATACCGCGCGGCTGGCGCTGCACCGCGACCAGATCCGCGCCGAGACCAACAAGCTCGACTGGCTGTTCACGACGCATGCGACCGACCGCTCGGCCGCCGAATTGCTGCTGTTCCTCCACGCCGGCATGCAGGTGAGCAAGTCGGGCGCTCGCACCACCTCGATCAAGGCGGGGCCGGCCGCATGATGGGATTGCCGCTCGCCTTCACCGAACCGCTGCTCTTGATCGGCCTCGTCAGCCTGCCGGTGCTGTGGTGGCTCTTGCGCGTGATGCCGCCGCGGCCGCGCCGCATCGAGTTTCCGCCGACACGCCTGCTGTTCGACATCGCGCCACGGGAAGAGACGCCGGCGCGGACGCCATGGTGGCTGACCGCACTGCGGCTGCTCGCCGCAGCCCTGGTGATCTTCGCGGCCGCCGGCCCGATCTGGAATCCGCAGACCGGCCTTGCGGCCAGCAAGGCGCCGCTGATGATCATGTTCGACGACGGCTGGAGCGCCGCATCGAACTGGGACGTCAGGATCCGGGCCGCCGACGAGCTGATCGCCAACGCCGACAACGACCGCCGCGCGATTGCGCTGGTGCCGCTGTCCGAGTCGAACCGCGACATCACGCTGATGCCGGCGGGCGCGGCGCGCGTTGCGCTGCGGCAGATCGTGCCGAAACCCTATTCGATCGAGCGCGTTGAAACCCTTACCGCGATCGATCGTTTCCTGAAAGCGACTGGCGACTGCGAGATCGCCTGGCTGTCTGACGGCGTCGACACCGGCCGTGGCGAAGAGTTCGTGCAAGGGCTCGGCAAGACCATCGGAGATCGCAGCTTGACGGTGTTCGAAGGCGGCACCTCCTCCTCGCTGGCGCTGGTCGCGGCGGAGAACGCGGCTGCGAGGATGACGGTGAAGGTGCTGCGCACCGACAGCGGCATTGCCGCCGGCACCGTGCGGGCGCTGGACCAGAAGGCCTCGCCAATCGGCGAGGCGCGCTTCACCTTCGGACTGCAGGACAAGGAGACCGAGGCGGCGTTCGACCTGCCGGTCGAGCTGCGCAACGACATCTCGCGGCTCGAGATCTCCGGCGAGCGTTCGGCCGGCGCGGTGCAGCTGCTCGACAAGCGCTGGCGGCGGCGCGCCATCGGCATCGTCTCGGGCGCAAGCAGTGAGACCGCGCAGCCGCTGCTGGCGCCGACCTTCTATCTCACGCGCGCGCTGGCGCCGTTCGCCGACGTGCGGCTCGCCGACAAGGGCTCGCCGCAGCAGGGCATCACCCAATTCCTCGACCAGAAGCTGCCGATGATCATCCTGGCCGATGTCGGCACCGTCGCGCCCGAACTGCGCGAGCGCCTCAACGCCTGGATCGACCAGGGCGGCGTGCTGGTGCGGTTCGCAGGTCCAAGGCTCGCGCAGGCCGAAGACGATCTCGTTCCGGTCAAGCTGCGCAAGGGCGGCCGCACGCTCGGCGGCAGCCTGACCTGGGAGAAGCCGCAGCATCTGGCCAGCTTCGCGGCCGATGGTCCGTTTGCCGGCGTCGTCGTCCCCAAGGACGTCACCGTGAGCCGGCAGGTGTTGGCCGAGCCCGATGCGGTGCTCGCCACCAAGAGCTGGGCCTCGCTCGAAGACGGCACGCCGCTCGTGACCGGCGAGCATCGCGGCAAGGGGCTGGTCAGCCTGTTCCACGTCAGCGCCGACATGCGCTGGTCGGATTTGCCGATGTCCGGCACCTTCGTCGAGATGCTGCGGCGGGTCGTCGACATGTCCGGCTACACGTCCAAGCCCGGCCCCGGCGTTGCCGCCGAAGCGACCGCCGAGACGCTCTCGCCGCTGCGCATGCTCGACGGCTTCGGCGCCTTCGGGCCGCCGCCCGCCACCGCAAAGCCGCTGACGGCTGATTATCGCGACCGCGCCACGCCGGACCATCCGCCCGGCTTCTACGGGCCGGCAGAAGGACCGCTCGCCGTGAACACGCTCGCCGCCGCCGACCGCATCGCAGCCCTCAACACCGCAGGCCTGCGCGCCCGGCACGCCACCTACACGAACGCCGAGCCGCGCGATCTGCGTGGCTGGCTGCTGTCGACCTCGCTGGCGCTGTTCCTGGTGGACGCGATCATCGTGGCGCTGCTCGGCGGCGGCCTCGCCGCGCTGCTGCGCCGCCGCGCCGCGCCCGCCATGATCCTGCTTGGGCTCATGCTCGCAGGCATCGCGGTGCTTTCGCCGACGCCGTCGCACGCCGACAGCATGTCGGACGAATTCGCGATGAAGTCGACCTCGCAGACCCGCCTCGCCTATGTCGTCACCGGCAATGCCGACGTCGATTCCATCGTCAAGGCCGGCCTGTCCGGCCTGACGCTGTTCCTGGCGCAGCGCACCGCGCTCGAGGCCGGCGATCCCGTCGGCGTCGATCCCGTGCGTGACGAGCTCGCCTTCTTCCCACTGATCTACTGGCCGATCGTGCCTGGCGCGCCAAAACCGCCGCAGGACGCCATCAACAAGATCGACGCCTATATGAAGCAGGGCGGCACCGTGATCTTCGACACCCGCGACGCGGTCGAGGCGCCGCCTGGCGAGAACGGCGCGTCGCAGACGCCGGGCATGCAGGCCCTGCGCGAGATCCTGTCCTCACTCGACGTGCCCGAACTCGAGCCGGTGCCGCGCGAGCACGTGCTGACCAAGACCTTCTATCTGCTGCGCGACTTCCCCGGCCGCTTCAACTCGGGCCAGACCTGGGTGGAAGCGCTGCCGCGCGAGGACGACGACGAGAGCGCACAGCGCCCCGCCCGCGGCGGCGATGGCGTCTCGCCGATCATCATCACCTCCAATGACCTCGCCGGCGCCTGGGCACTCCGTCCCGACGGCCAGCCGATGCTGCCGCTCACGCCGGGCGAGCCGCGCCAGCGCGAATTCGCCTACCGCGCCGGCGTCAACATCGTGATGTACACGCTGACCGGCAACTACAAGGCCGACCAGGTGCACGCACCGGCCCTGATCGAACGGCTGGGGCAATGAGCACCGCCGTCATCCTGAGGTGCGAGACCGGCGGTGCGCCCGCACCGCTGGCCGAGCCTCGAAGGATGCGCCACGCCCACCGACCAAGCATCCTTCGAGGCGCGTCGCAAGTGCGACGCGCTCCTCAGGATGACGCAAACGTGCTGGATCTAACATGAATTACGGCATCGCCTTTACGCCGCTTGTCCCCGCGATCGTCCTGTGGATCGCGCTTGCTGCGACCGTGGTCATCGCAATCGTGCTGCTGCTTGCGCGGGCGCGCGGCGCAGCAGTGCGCGTGGCTGCACTGGCGCTGTTTTTGCTGGCGCTCGCCAATCCCTCCTTCACGCGCGAGGACCGCGATCCGCTCACCTCGGTCGCCGCCGTCGTGGTCGACAAGAGCCCGAGCCAAAATTTCGGCAAGCGCAACCAGGAAGCCGCGAAGGCGCAGGAGGCGCTGGTCGACAGCCTGAAGAAGATCAAGGGGCTTGAGGTACGCGTCGTTGATGCCGGACAGGCCGACGGCGAAACCGACGGCACAAAGCTGTTCGGCGCAGTGGCCTCCGCATTGTCGGACGTTCCGGTCGACCGCGTCGCCGGCGCGTTCCTGATCACCGACGGCCGCGTCCACGACATTCCGGCCAACGCCGCCGCGCTCGGCTTCCAGGCACCGGTGCAGGCCCTGATCACCGGACAGAAGGACGAGCGCGATCGCCGCATCGCGATCACGGCGGCGCCGCGCTTCGGCATCGTCGGCCAGAACCAGACCATCACCTACAAGCTCGACGACCAGGGTGTCACCGGCGAGCGCGCCAAGGTCACGGTTCGCCGCGACGGTGAGGTCATCAACGAGCGCACGCTCTCGAGTGGCCAGAGCGCAAGCGTCGACGTCGAGATCAAGCATGCCGGCCCGAACATCGTCGAGATCGAGGCCTCGCCGCTCGAGCGCGAGCTGACACCGGTGAACAATCGCGCGGTCGTCGCCATCGACGGCGTGCGCGACAAGCTGCGCGTGCTCCTGGTGTCGGGTGAGCCGCATTCCGGCGAACGCACCTGGCGCAACCTCTTGAAGTCCGACGCCAGCGTCGACCTCGTGCATTTCACAATTCTGCGTCCGCCGGAGAAGCAGGACGGCACGCCGATCAACGAACTGTCGCTGATCGCGTTTCCGACGCGTGAGCTGTTCCAGCAGCACATCAACGAATTCCAGCTGATCATCTTCGATCGCTACGCCCGCCAGGGCGTGCTACCGATCGCCTATTTCGACAACATCGCGCGCTATGTGCGCGCGGGCGGCGCCGTGCTGGTGTCGGCTGGTCCCGACTACGCCTCGACCACCAGCATCTGGCGCACGCCGCTCGACACGGTGCTGCCGGCCGAGCCGGTCGGCGTCACCGAGAAGCCGTTCTATGCGCATCTCTCCGACATCGGCAAACGCCATCCCGTCACGCGCGGGCTGGAGGGCTCGGCGTTCGAGCCGCCGCACTGGAGCCGCTTCTTCCGCACCGTCGAGACCCGCAATTCGGTCAACCCGCCGGTGATGACGGGTGCGGACGGCAAGCCGCTGCTGTTTCTGTCGCGCTTCGGCGAGGGCCGTGTCGCGCTCTTGCTGTCCGACCACATCTGGCTATGGGCGCGCGGCTATGAGGGCGGCGGTCCGCATCTCGATCTGCTCAGGCGGATGTCGCACTGGCTGATGAAGCAGCCGGACCTCGACGAAGAGGCACTGCGCCTCCAGGTGCAGGGCAAGGATCTCGTGGTGGTGCGCCAGACCATGGCGGATAGTGTCCAGCCGGTGAGCGTGACCTCGCCCTCCGGCGTCTCGCATGATCTGACGCTCAGCCCCGGCGACCCCGGCGAGTGGCGCGCCAGCCTGCCGGCCAGCGAGCTCGGCCTCTGGCAGGCGACCGACGGCACGCTGAAGGCGCTGATCAATGTCGGCCCGACCAATCCGAAGGAGTTTTCGGAAGTCACCTCCACCACCGAGGCATTGAAGCCGCTGACGCAGGCGACCGGCGGCAGCGCCGTGCGGATCGCGGATGGCGGGAGCGTCGAGCTGCCCCGCATCGTCCCGGTGCGCTCAGCGAGCGTCTTCTCAGGTGACGGCTGGATGGGCGTTCGGATGCGCGACGCCAGCGTCGTGAAGGGCGTCGGCGTACTGCCGATCTTCGCCGGCCTGATCGGCCTGTTGCTGCTGCTCGGCGCCTTCGCCGCGACATGGCTGCGTGAAGGGCGCTGATCTCGCTCCTTGTTATGGCCGCAGGATGTGGCGCACCGAACGGTGCGGCTCATGCCGACGCCACACCGGTCGCTCAGGACATGAGAATCACGGTCCAGGCAGCCCAGGAAAATTTGCGGGATCTGGTCACGGGCACTTCACCTGAATTTTGTTGGCGAAGATTTCTCCATAGGTGCTGGAGGAATCGAGCGGCACGGCATCGAGTTGGCTGAGCCGAGCCTGCTCGGCCGGCGTCGGCTGGTGCGGAAGATCGTAGGTCACGGCGCATTGCGGCGCGCCGTTCAGAGAAACCGGCTTGTCCTTGGCGAATTCGAAATCGACGAAGATCGTGGGGTCGTAGACCTCGATCTGCATGGCGTTGGCAGAGGCGGCCGCTTTCAGGGGCAAGGTGAAGTGCAGGGTAAGGGCTGCGCTCTTGTATTCGAGCCAATAATCGACCGGGTCGCCGAACTTCAGCTTCTTGCCGTCGGCGCGCGCGTAGGTGAAATAAGCGTACTCCTTGAGGGAATCCATGTTGGTCTGGGCCAGCGAGGTCAGCTCCTCGCGCGTGTACTGTCCCTTTTTGGCGTGGGAGATGCCCTGAAGCGCATAGGCCGAAAACATGTCGTCGAAGGTCCATTCATGACGGATGCCCGTCATCCGGCCGTCGGCGGCGTAGAGAACTTCGCTATGGAACGTCACCCAGACGTGGGGATGCGCCTCCGCACGGTGCACAAGCGACCAAAGCAGAATGACTGCGCAGCAGTAAGACATCAGTTTCATGATGATGTGTTCGCCGAATCGAGAGATTGAGAATCCGTAGCAGCGGGGCCGGGCGAAGAGCCTTGCCGTCCCGATGTTCGCTCCTGCCAAGAGAGCTGTTCCCTTCTGGTGGTTCCGCAGCTTAAGAACCACCGGCGCCATACTTGGCCGCTTGCCGGCGATCGGGGCGCAATGGACGCGTCGAATGTGGCGACCGAGGGGCCCTCGACGAACCTGCAATCGTCCGCGCAGTTGCCCACATTCGACGAGTGGACGCAGATGCCCGAAGCGATGCATTGCAGCTTGACGACCTCGGCCAAGGCGGTGTAGCTGAATGTAATGTTATAACATTACATATCCGGAGCGGCCATGTCCGAGCCTCTGATCGCGGAAATCCTCAGCCTGCCCGTCAACCGCAAGACGACAGTTAAGGCTCTGACCACGGACGCCGTCATTCGCGGAGTTGACTTCAGGTCCAGGCGTCGGGAGCGAGTTTACGACGCGGACAAGATCTGGTCCGGGGAGCACACGGTGCTGGACTACACCGAGATCTAAGCCCGTTGCGCCGCGGAGCTCGATGCGGAAGCGCCCGCAAGCCTGTCCTCGACTGTCCACGTTTGATCCGGAGTGTTCATGAGCAAGCCTCAAATCGCGGGAGACCATCGTCTCCCCGTCACCGTCCTGTCCGGATTCCTTGGCGCGGGCAAGACCACGCTGCTCAACCACATCCTCAACAACCGGGACGGGATGAAGGTCGCAGTCATCGTCAACGATATGAGCGAGGTGAATATCGACGCCGCGCTGGTGAAGCATGACGGCGGACTCTCACGGACCGACGAGAAGCTGGTCGAGATGTCAAACGGCTGCATCTGCTGCACGCTTCGGGATGATCTTCTGAAGGAAGTGCGTCGCCTCGCCGACGATGGACGCTTCGATTACCTCGTCATCGAATCGACAGGGATTGGCGAACCGCTGCCCGTTGCGACCACCTTCGACTTCCGGGACGAGGATGGGCGCTCGCTTGCGGATGTCGCGCGGCTCGACACCATGGTCACGGTCGTCGACGCTGTGAATCTGCTGAAAGACTATTCCAGCCAGGACTTCCTGCGTGATCGCGGCGAGATTGCCGGCGAGGAGGACGAACGCGCCCTCGTCGACCTACTCGTCGAGCAGATCGAATTCGCCGACGTCGTCGTGCTGAACAAGTCCGGGTCCGCCTCGCTTGAACAACGTGAGTTGGCGCGCAAGATCATTGTCTCGCTCAACGCGGAAGCTCGGATCATCGACGCCGATTATGGGCGCATCCCGCTCGACGCCATCCTCAACACGGGCCGGTTCGATTTCGAGCGTGCCCAAACCCATCCGCTCTGGTTCAAGGAACTGAACGGTTTCAAGGACCATGTGCCGGAGACCGAGGAATACGGCATCCGTTCTTTTGTCTATCGCGCCCGTCGTCCGTTCGCGCCAATGGCCTTCAACGCTTTCGTCAGCAAGTCGTGGCCGGGCGTCGTTCGCGCCAAGGGATTCTTCTGGCTGGCGACCCGCCCCAACTTTGTCGGCGAACTCGCCCAGGCCGGCGCGATGGTCCGGACCTCCAAGCGCGGCCTGTGGTGGGCCGCTGTGCCGCGCGAGCGCTGGCCGGATAGCCCTGAATGGCACGACAGCATGAAACCCTATCTCGATCGCTTGTGGGGCGACCGGCGTCAGGAAATCGTGTTCATCGGCCTTGCCGATCAGATGGACGAAATGGCCATCCGCGCCGAACTCGACGCCGCACTGACCGGCATGATTGATGCTTTCACGCCAGATGCCTGGTGTCATCTCCCCGATCCATTTCCCAGTTGGGACAGGCAAGTGGCGTGATGCGCGACATCCGAAGTTGCAGGAATATCACATCGCTTTGTCGAACGAGTTTAGCGGCTCGGCCAAGGTTGACATCGGTCAAGTCGCCCTGCGACTGTAATTCAGTTGGCAGAGGAATTCTGCCGGCGGCGGGGTGCATTTTCATATGATGTGGGTTCGGTCGAACATTCAGCACGGTGCCCGGCTCGCGCTGTTCGCGCTGCTGGTGCAGCTTGTGCTGACGTTCGGCCACAGTCACGGGTTCGCCCAGGCTGCCCCCGTCATTCACTCGTCACAACAACAAGCTGACAGTCACAAACGCAGTACGGCGATCGATCACGTGTCGGTCGACAAGCAGTCTCCGGCCGGTCCCCACCGGGAGCACCCGGCGGAAGACAATTGCGCAATCTGTGCCATGGTCGCGATGGCGGGCACGGTCGTGTTTGCCACACCTCCGTTGCTCGAACTGCCGCAGGCCGTTCAACTCCTCTACCTCACCACCGACGCCGAATTCATCCATCTGAAATCGGCGGGCCGGGCGTTCCAGCCCCGCGCCCCTCCTGTGTCCTGACTTCCAATATTTGATCACGCTCGCGCCGGTGCCGCCTCACACGCGGACGAAACCTGCAAGAGCAATCGAAGTGGAATTCCGTTGTGCATCGACGGCAGGTAAACCACCGATCGACCATTCCGATCGGCGCCTGAGTGGGAATTGAGACGGGGATTGGGACAATGATATTCTTTTCAAGACGCGCGCAGCATTTGGGCGGAGCGAGTCTGCTCATGCTGTGTGCCGGCGCGACGCCGGCGATCTCACAAGACGCGGCGCCAGCCGAGCTCCCCTCCGTAACGGTTACGGCGCCGAGTCCGATCGTGCGGCGACACCCGGTCGCGGTGCCGTCGCGTACTGCTGCCCCACGCGTCGCACGCAGGGCCCGCACTCCGCAACCGCAACCGGCGACGCCAGCTGCCGCAACTGTTGCCGCGGCACCCCAGCAGGGCGTGCTGCCGATCGTGACCGACCAGTTCGCAACAGTTACGGTGGTGCCGAATGAGGAGATCCGCAGGGAGGGTGGCGCCCAGCTTGGCGATCTCCTGTTCTCCAAACCCGGCATCACCGGTTCGAGCTTTGCGCCCGGCGCTTCCAGCCGGCCGATCATCCGGGGTCTCGACGTCAACCGCGTCGGTATCCTCGAGAACGGCACCAATGCCGGCGGCGCATCCGATCTCGGCGAAGATCATTTCGTTCCGATCGATCCCCTTGCGACCAACCAGGTGGAAGTGATCCGTGGGCCCGCGGCGCTTCGCTATGGATCACAGTCGATCGGCGGTGTCGTCGCCGCCACCAACAACCGGATTCCCGACGCGGTGCCGTCTTGCGCCGCCGCGCCCTTCCAAAGTTACGGCTTGCCAGTCAAGGCACCGCTGGCGTCAGCGCAAACCTCGCCCTGCGTCACGGCCGAGACCCGCACCTCATTCGACTCCGTCAACCGCGGCGTCGAGGGCGGTATCCTGCTCGACGGCGGCGGCAACAACTTCGCCGTCCATGCCGACGCCTACGGCCGCAACACCTCCGACTACTACATTCCGGGTTATCCCTATCTGTTCGACAATACGCGGCCTGTCGGCAACCATCAGCCGAACTCGGCAGCCCGGTCGGACGGCGCCTCGATCGGCGGCTCGTACTTTTTCTTCGGCGGCTTCATTGGCGCGGCGATCACGCAGAACGACGCGCTCTACCACATCCCTGGCATCGACGGCGCCGACCACCAGACCCGCATCGATGCGCATCAGACCAAGATCACCATGAAGGGCGAGTACCGGCCGGACGCGGCGGCAATCGATGCAGTCCGATTCTGGGCCGGTGCGACCAATTACCGCCACAACGAGATCGGGCTCGCCGACCCGGCCGATCTGACCACCTTGGGCGTCCGGCAGACCTTCACGAACAGGGAGGAGGAGATCCGGGTCGAAACGCAGCTGATGCCGTTCAATGTACGCTTTGCGGAGGTGACGACTGCGTTCGGCTTTCAGGTCGGCCATCAGGAGCTGACCGCGCCGAGCCCGGACGACCCGGGCACACTCTTCAACGGCCTGTGGGACCCGAACCGCAACATGCGCGAAGCGGGTTACGTCTTCAACGAGCTGAAATTCACCGACACGACCAAGGCCCAGATTGCCGGCCGCATCGAGCATGTCGATCTGAGCGGATCGACGCCCGATTTCCCGGCCGATTTCCTGCCGAACGGCGATCCTCAGACCAGCATTGCGCGCAACCTGCATTTTACGCCAAAGAGCGGCAGTGTCGGCTTGATCCAGATCCTGCCATACGACCTCGTCGGCAGCCTCACGGCGCAATATGTCGAGCGCGCGCCCAAGCCCGCCGAGTTGTTTTCGCGCGGCGGACATGACGCCACGGCGACGTTCGACATCGGCAACCCCAACCTGACGATCGAGACCGCCAAAACGGTCGAGGTCGGCTTGCGCAAGGCGACGGGACCATTGCGATTTGAAGCAACCGCCTACTACACGCGCTTTGACAATTTCATTTTCCGCCGCCTCACCGGCGTGATGTGCGACGGCGACTTTGCCTCGTGCGGAGCGCCCGATGCAGAGCTCAACCAGGCAGTTTATTCGCAGCGGAACGCGATCTTCCGCGGCGGCGAATTCCAGAGCCAGGTCGATGTCGGGCCGCTCTACGGCGGCATCTGGGGATTTGAGGACCAGTTTGACATCGTCCGGGCCACCTTCACCGATGGCACCAACGTTCCCCGGATTCCGCCGGCGCGTATCGGTGCCGGCCTGTTCTGGCGCGACTCCAATTGGCTGACGCGCATCAACCTGTTGCACGCCTTCCCGCAAAGCAATGTCGCGGAGATCGCCGAGACGCCGACGGCCGGCTATAACCTTCTGAAGGCGGAGGTCACCTACAAGACCAAGCTCGGGCCCAACTGGATCGGCGCGAAAGAAATGTATGCGGGCCTGATCGGCAACAATCTTCTCAACGAGAAGATTCGCAATTCGGTCTCCTACAACAAGGACGAGGTCTTGATGCCCGGCATCGGCGTGCGGGCGTTTGCGAACTTCAAGTTCTAGGCTTGTTCCAGTCGGGGCCCTAGCGGCCCCGACGTCTGGTCCTCTCCGCCAGCGCCGCTTTGCGAGCGCCCGCCAATCACCTGCGATAGGCGACGCAGTCGATCTCCACCTTGCAATCCACCACCATGCTCGACACCACGCAGGCCCGCGCCGGCGGATTGGCGCCGAAATATTCGGCGAAGACCTTGTTGAAGCTTTGAAAGTCTCTGGGATCGTCGAGCCAGACGCCGCAACGCACGACATCCCCGGGCTCATAGCCGGCTTCAGTCAGGATGGCGAGCAGGTTGCGGATCGCCTTGTGCGATTGGGGGATGATGCCGCCCTCAATCACCTCGCCGTTTTCCATCGGCGTCTGCCCCGAAACGTAAAGCCAGCCGTCGGCCTCGACGGCGCGGGCAAAAGGAAGGTGCTGGCCGCCGGTGCCAGTGCCGCCGGCCGCGCCGTATCGTTTCAAGGTCATGGGTCTTGTCCTGTGTGTGGTGATTGGACTTGCGGGGCCGTCATCCCGCGATCAAGGCCCGGCCCGGCCGCGCGAACGTGCTGCGTCCGTCTGTGACCACGGCCTCGCCTGCGACGAATACCGAACGGATGCCTGCGGGCATTTCCGTCGGCGTCTCGAACGTCGCCTTGTCCATGATGGTCTCGTCGAACAGCGTGAGATCCGCGATCATGCCCGGCCGCAGGATGCCGCGGTCGGACAGGCCAAAGCGCTGGGCGGGCATCGCCGTCATCCGCCGTACGGCATCTTCCAACGTCAGCCAGCCTTGCTCGCGCGTCAGGCGGCCGGCGACGCGCGGGAAACTGCCATAGGCGCGCGGATGCGGCTTGGTGCCCGGGCGCGGAATGCCGTCGGAGCCGACCATGTGCAGGCGATGGGTGAAGGCCGCGCGCAGATCGGCCTCATCGAGCTGGAACATGATGATGCCGGTCTGGCCCTGGTCCTCCTCGATGCACCGAACCATGAGATCGAACGGCGAGATGCCCAGCTCGCGCGCGGCATCGACCATCGACTTGCCCTCGAGCGGCTTCAGCGCGGGATTGCCGGTGCCGGAGATGCGCACATTGTGCCAGCCGATCAGCACGATCTTGGACTGCGCCGCATGCGGATCGGGATCGCCCTCCTCCACCAGCATGCGCAGCGCCTCGCGCTCGGCCGGATCGCGCAGCCGCGCACGCAGCGCGTCGATGCCGCCTTCGAGCGCGGGCGGCGGCAGCAATTGCAGCATGTAGGAACTGCCGGCGGGATACGGATACATGTCGAAGGAGATATCGATCCCCTCCGCGCGCGCGGCCTCGAGCCGGTCGAGCGCCTTGGGGATCGCGCCCCAGTTCGGCTTTCCCGCCGATTGCAGATGCGACAGCAGCCCCGCCGCGCCCGAGGCGCGCAGGATCGCGATGAACTCGTCGATGGATTGCAGCAGACCCGCCTCGTAGCTGCGGATATGCGCGGTGAGCAGCTTGCCGTGAGCCCGCACCGTCTCCGCCAGCGCGCACAGCTCGTTGGTGTCGGCATAGGCGCTCGGCGGATAGACGAGGCCGAGCGACAGGCCGGCGGCGCCTTGGGCGAGCTGCTGCGCGAGCAGCGCCTGCATCGCCGCGATCTCCGGCTCCGTCGCCGCGCGGCGGTCGTAACCGAGCACGGCGAGCCGGATTGCGGCATGCCCGACCAGCGAGACGAAGTTGAGCGCCACGCCCGGCCCTTCCAGCGCCAGCCGGTAGCCGTCAAAACTGTCGAAGACTTCGTTCGCCCGGGTTTCGCCGGCGAGACCCGAGAAGTGCAGGCGCAGCATCTCGGCGGAGCCTGCGGTCGCCGGATAGAGCGAGAAGCAGCAATTGCCGACCACAAGCGTGGTCACGCCCTGCAACGCCTTCTCGGGCCGATCAGGCTCGCGCAGGCAGATCAGGTCGTCATGGCAATGGGCGTCGATGAAGCCCGGCGCGAGATAACATCCGCGCGCGTCGATGATGTCGGCCCCCTCCGCCGGCAGCGAGCCGCCGATCGCCGCGATGTGGCGACCACTGATGCGCAAATCGGCCTCGAACCACGGTGCGCCGGTGCCGTCGATCAGCCGGGCATTGCGGATGAGCGTGTCCTTAGCCCTGCTTTGGCTTGTACCTTGGGGCATGCCCCTCTCCTCATTGGGCCGGCACGACGTCCGGCGGCAGCGTTTCGGCGAAATCGGGAATCGATTCGATCCGCCCCAACACCACGACATAGAAGAAGATACCGATCAGCAGCACGACGCCGGCGATCATGAAGGCACCGGCAAAGGATTGCGTCCAGTCGACGACGATACCAGTCACGATCGGCGCGAGCACACCCATCATGTTATTGGTGAAATTGAGAATGCCGCCGACAGTTCCCGCGCCGCCCTTCGGCGCGATCAGCGACACGATCGAGGACCCGACGGGCGCGGCGGCGGACAATCCCGAGATCGCGATCGACAGCCACAGCAGCGCCCAGCCAGGCTTCACGGTGAAGGCGGCGCCGATGACGGCAAGCCCCATCAGCATGCCGACGATGATCACCGACTGGCGCACCCGCGTGCTGTCGTAACAGCGCGTGATCAAATGATCCACCAGGAACCCGCCGATCAGGAGGTCCGACAGCGTCGCGAAAATCCAGGGAATCGTCGAATAGCCCGCAGCCGACATCAGATTCATATGCATGGTCTGGGCGAGATAGCCCGGCAACCATGTGAGGAAGAGATAGAAGGTGTAGCCATAGGCGGAGAACCCGATGGTCAGGCCCCAGACCTTGCGGTTGCGCAAGAGGTAGCCGAGCATGCGGCTCTGCCCCGCCGTGGCAGGACCTTCCGGCGTGCCGCCGCCGGCGATGATGTAGTCGTGCTCCGCCTTGGAGAGCTTCGGATCTTCGCTCGGATTTCGATAGATGACGTAGTAGGCGACGAAATACAGAAAGCTCAGCAGCGCGGTGACGCCGAAACCCCAGCGCCAGCCGTAGAGAAAGATCACATAGGCGACCAGCGGCACGCCGATCACGTTGGAGAATTTGGCGGCGGAATCGAAGATCGCAGTCGAACGCGCGCGTTCGTCGAGCGGAAACCAATGGCCGGTCGCCTTCTGGCTGGCCGGAAAGGCCGGTGCTTCCGCGACGCCGAGCAACAGGCGCGCGCCGGCGATGCCCCAAAGTCCGCTGGCAAGCGCGGTGATGGTGGCGGCGACCGCCCACAGGAAGGTGCTGGCGCGGCCGACCATGGTGACGCCGAAGCGGTCGAGCACCATGCCGCCGGGGACTTGCAGCAGCGAATAGGTCCAGAAGAACGCGCTGCCGAGCAGCCCGATGTCCGTGGCGGAGAGGCCAAGCTCCCTGGTGAGTTCGGGCGTCGCGGCGGAGAGCCCGACGCGATCGATGTAGTTGATGAGAATTCCGACGCCGAGGAGGCAGCCGATCAGCCAGCGTCGCCCGGGTACCTGTTGGCCTGCCTTCGCCATTTTGAATCCTCGCTTGGAACGCAGGCTCGCGTCTCTCGCCCCGAATGGGAACGAGAACTTCGCCGCGCCTGCTGTTGCATTGTCTCTTATAGTGGACAATATTATCTTATAGCGTCACGTTAGATATTCTGGCGGCGTGATGTCAAGAGTGGACATGCGAGGGCGCGATCGGCCCGCAGCCGGGACGCGCGACGACGGCGCTACGGCCCGATGCAGGTGCATCGGCCGCAGCGCTGCCGCTCGACTGAATTCAGGGACGATCCGAGAGTTCGGTTGCGGTGGCGACGAGGTCGTCGAGCAGCGCAGTCCTGCGCTCCTTCACCGAGTCCGCGGGAACGACGAAGCAAAGCGTCGCGACCGCGACACCCTTCTTGTCGCGGATGGGGGCGGCAAGACACGACGTGAACCGATCGGACAGCGCCGTCGTCACGCATTTGCCGTCACGTCGCGCGCGCGCGACGTCCTTGATGAAATCGTCGATATCGAGGACGCGGCCGTCCGGAAGGCGGAAATCCTCTTTCGGAACGAACGCGCGAATGTCTGTCGGGCTCATATGATCCAACAGCAACCTGCCGGATGCGGTCCACGGCAGCGGCACCTCGATGCCGACATCCGTCGTGATCCGGAACAGGCCCGACCCGTCCCTTGTATCGACCACAACGTATTTGCGGCCACGCAACGCACAGAGTTGCGCGGTGGCACTATGCTGGGTCGCCAGCCGGTCGAGGGCTTCGCGGCATCGGCGATGCAGCGGATTGGCCTCCGCATAGGCGCGCCCGTAGAGATGCACGGCCTTGCCGAAATAGACCTGACCGCCTTCGCCAACGCTCTCCAGCAGGTCCGCCTGGATCAGGCGGTTGGCGATGGCATAGACGGTCGATCGCGGCGCGCCCATTTGCTTGGCGAGGTCGCTGAGCCTGGAGGGCGCGCGCAAATGCAACAGCGCTTCCAGGAGATCGATGGTCCGATCAATCCCGTTCTGGCGTTCCGCGGGCGAGGTGCCCTTTTTGGATGCGGCCAAACCTCACATATCCTTCGTCAGCTTCGCCTGCGGTTTTTGGCATAAACCGCGCCGACGGTATAGCGTGTCCGGCTTTTCCGCTTTCAGAATTCGGCTTAAAGTTGCTCAGCGCCAGCCGACGGTGTTGCCGTCGGTGTGGCACCGGTGAGTCACGAGCCCTGCATCTAGCGAACGGGGTTCTCAGGATCCAATTCGAAGATGCCGGCAACCTCCGCGAAGAGGGTCGATACGGCATCTTGCCTCGGGCATTCCTCGATGGAAATAGCGCGCCTCGACTACCCGCGCGCCTTGCTCCAGTCGGGCGCGACCGTGCCCGAGACGCCTTCGAGGGCGCCGTCGACGAGCTCGAACACCAGGACGCGGGCGGCATCGACCGGGCCCGGCATGGTGACGCGTCCCTTGGGGACGAGCTTGAAACCGACGCGGCTGTAATAGAGCTCGTCGCCGACCAGCAGCACGAGGCGATGGCCTTTGTCCCTGGCGTCCTTCAACGCCCGCTCCATCAGCATGCGGCCGATGCCGCGGCTGCGAAATGGCGGCTCGACGGTGAGCGGCCCGAGCAGCAGCGCCGGCGTCTCACCGATCATGACAGGCAATTGCCTGACGGAGCCGACCAGCAGCGTGCCGATGCGGGCCGTGAACGAGACGTCGCGCACATGGTCGACGTGTTCGCGGATGCGATAGGCGCTGAGCACGAAGCGGCCGGGGCCGAAGGTGCGCTCGTGCAGCCGCTCGATCGCCTGGGCGTCGCCTGGGGCTTCAGGACTGATGGTGATTGAGAGATCGTTCATATGACCAGAGCGTTTTTCGAGCGAAGTGAATCCCGATTCGCGTTCAGAAAACGCGTCAATACAGGAATCGGAGTAGCATCTGCGTATGTGGAGGTCCATGGGCGTTGCGCCCGACTTCAGTCCCTTTTCGGCGCCGGCTGGGACAGATAGGCCAGCATCTTCATCTCCCGCCGTCCCCGCGTCACGGTATCGAGCACGAGGCCCGACGAGACCGACAACATCGCCACGATCGTCAATCCCATCGACAGCACGGCGGTCGGCAGGCGCGGCACGAGGCCGGTTTCGATGAATGTGACGACGATCGGGATCGCAAGGATGATCGCGGCCAGCGCCAGCAGGATCCCGATCACGGTGAAGAAACGCAGCGGCCGCTCCGAGCGGTACAGCTTCAGCATGGTCCCGAGAATGCGAAAGCCGTCGCGCCAGGTGTTGAGCTTCGAGAACGAGCCCTCCGGCCGCGCGTAATAGGGCGTCTCGACCTCGGCGACCGGCAGCGACAGTTCCAGCGCGTAGACCGCGAGCTCGGTCTCGATCTCGAAGCCATCGGACAGCACGGGGAACGATTTGACGAAGCGCCGCGAGAACACGCGGTAGCCGGAGAGGATGTCCTTGAAGGCGTGGCCGAAGGTCGAGGACAGGAAGCCGGTCAGCATGCGGTTGCCGGTGCGATGGCCGAGACGGTAGGCGGCCTGCGACTGGTCGATGCGGAGCCCGACCACCATGTCGAGATGTTCGTCGAGCAGCTTATCGATCATGCGCGGGGCGCTCGGCGCATCGTAGGTGGCGTCGCCGTCGACCAGCACGTAAATGTCGGCCTCGACGTCGGCGAACATGCGGCGCACGACATGACCCTTGCCCTGCCGCCGTTCGCTGCGCACGATCGCGCCGGCCTCGCGCGCGACAGCCGCGGTGCTGTCGCGCGAATTGTTGTCGTAGACATAGATCTCCGCCGCGGGCAGCGCCTTGCGGAAGTTGGCGACGACCGTCGCGACCGCCGCCTCTTCATTGTAGCAGGGCACCAGCACGGCGATGCGGGGTTGGGCAGATGTCATCGCGGCAGCGCTCCCAGACTGGCCGGCTCGCAGCCAACCGATGCAGCCTCACGCATCTCGGCCGGTTGCGAGAGCCGGGCAAACGACAGCGTCCACAGTGACAGCATCGCGATCGGCACGACGTAGTACGGCGTGAAGATCGGATGGCTGAGGAAGAAGCCGAGATTGACGACGAGGTTGCCGGCAACGACGAAGGCGCCCTGCCGCTCATGCCCCTCGCCGGACCACAACAGCGAGAGCGTCGCGCCGATCGCAAGCACGACCAGCACGATCTGCATGTCGCGCAGATACTGGCCGAGAATCGCGAGGTCGAACGCCGGCGCGACCACATCGGCGCTGCCATAGGTCGTCGCCAGCGCGCTGCCGGCGTTGATGGCCTGGGCGGCCAGCGTCGGCGCCATGCCGACGAGCACGCCGGCACCGAAGGCGAGGCCCTGCACGAATATCGCGAGCGAGCGCGTCCACAGGAAGGGAATGCCGAGGAACAGGAAATAGCCGGCCGCGAGCAAGGCATTCGGCAGTCTGAAATTGACGGATGCGCCGAGCAGGAGACCGATCAGCGCGATCAGCAGGACGCTGCGCTTGCCCCTGGCCAGCCACAGTGCCGTCAGGAAGCCCGCGACCGCGCACAGCGCCATGGTCGGTGCAACCGAATAGCTCGCTTTCGCCGGATTGATCATGAGGTAGACAGCAAGCGCGCCGAACAGGCCTGCGCCCAGGATCGACGGCAGCGTCCGCGCCATGGCAATGCCCGATAGCGCGAGACCGCACACGATCAGGCTCGCGGCAATGTAGAGCGGCACGACCTGGTGGCCTTCTGGAAACAGCGCCAGCAGAAAGCCGGTGCCCGGCGGATATTGCAACACGACCTTGCCGTCCGGCATCGGATTGTGGCAAGGCCAGCGGATCGGATCCTTCCATTCGGCGAAGGCAATTTGCTTCAACTTGCCTTCGAAATAACGGTCGTCGTCCCTGACCGCATTGGTGTCGAGCCCACCGGCGCCAAAGCGCTGGAACAGATGCGCCTGCCGGAGATAGCAGATGTCGTCATAGACCCCGCGCGCCTCGCTCCAGCGCGACATTGTCGCAATGTTGCTGGCGAGGATCGCGAGGCAGATCAGGCCGAAGGTGAGTTTCGCGGCTTTCATCAGGTTTCCGTGGCGCCCATTCGGACTGGTACTAGCATAGCTCGCCCTCAGCGCCACGTCGCAATCAGGGGCTTGCCGTGAAGCACTTCCGCGATCCGCAGCCGCGTGCCGGGGGTTGCCTCCTCCGGCAGCGCAGCGGTGTCGAAGAAGCCGCATTCGATGATCTCGTGATTGGGCGCCGGCAGCCGGTCCTGCCGGAAATGCCTGACCACATAGACCGCGACATGGTCGCGGCGGGAGATATGGCTGTTGAGGAAGATGCCGTGCAGCACAGCCTCGCCGGTCAGGTCGATATCGCCCTCCTCCTTGAGCTCGCGGCGCATCGCCTGCTCCATGGTCTCGCCATAGTCGACGCCGCCGCCGGGCAGATACCAGCCCGAGACGTAGCTGTGCTTGACCAGAAACACCTTGTCGTCGGCATCGAGCACCACCGCGCGGACGCCGAGCGTCATGCCGCGGACCAGCAGGAAATAGGCGTGGAAGACATGCCGCAGCAGCGGCTCGAATCTCTGTCGGATCTTGTCCAGGCGTTCCCCCATCAGACTCTCTTGACGCGCCCTTTCAGGCGTCCCTTGCGCAGTCGTCGCGACCTTGCCATTACAGCAAGGGAATAGCGAGGCAATCGCGCGCCATGGCACCTTTCACGCTCGCCCATCTGTCCGACCCGCATCTGCCGCCGCTGCCGAAGCCGCGGCTGATCGAACTCGCCGGCAAGCGCGCGCTCGGCTACGTCAACTGGACGCGCAACCGTCACAAATACCAGCGCCGCGAAGTGCTCGACGCGCTGGTCGCCGACGTGCAGGCACAAGCGCCCGACCACATCGCGGTCACAGGCGATCTCGTCAATCTGGCGATGGAGGCGGAGTTCGCGCCGGCACGCGCCTGGCTCGACGGGGTCGGCGCGCCCGACCGCGTCACCACGATTCCCGGCAATCACGACGCCTATGTCCGCGCAACGTATCACCGCTTCGGTGAGACCTTTGCGCCCTACCTTGCCAGCGACGATGGCGGCGTCGGCTTTCCCGGCGTGCGCCGGCGCGGCCCGGCTGCGCTGATCAGCCTCTCCAGCGCCGTGCCGACGCCGCCCTTGATGGCGACGGGCACGCTCGGACGCGATCAGCTCGACGCGCTCGAGCAGGTGCTCGACGAGCTCGCCGCCGAAGACGTCTTCCGTGTGCTGCTGGTGCATCATCCCCTGAAGTCCGATGCGCGCCAGAAGCGGCTGACGGATTCGGCAGCGCTGCTGGCGCTGCTCAAGCGCCATGGCGTCGAGCTGATCCTGCACGGGCACGACCACATTCACTCGACGATGTGGTTCGAAGGCCCCAATGGCAACATTCCCGCGATCGGCGTGCCGTCGGCCTCGGCGCTCGCGCACGGGCGCTATCCGGCAGCGGCCTACAATCTGTTCGCGATCGAAAGGGATAATGCCGGCTGGCACTGCGAGCAGATCGTGCGAAGCATCGATCATGGCCTGCAGATCCGGGAGATCAAGCGCGCGCGGCTGCTTTGAGGCGCGCGCGTCAGCGCGAGCACGGACGACGGCAAGCAATCACCAGCTCCGCAGCGCCGCGAGCACGGCGACGCCGAACAGCCCGGCGACACCGAGGATGAAGCCGAACACGAACGGCCACACCCGCGAGTGGCGGCGCGGCTCCGCGACCTCCAGCTTCGGCTCGGGCAGCACCACCATCGCGCGCTCGCGCTCGATCATGCGGCGGGCGACATAGTCGGTCACGGCGTCCACGATCACCGAAGTGTCGTGCGATTCGGCGAGCACGATGCGGCCGAAGCGGGTGTCCTGGACGAAGCGGTACATCCGCTTGTCGCGCCCCATCATGATGTGGGCGACGACGTCGATCCAGAGTCGCGGCGTATCACCCTGGCTGATACCGCGGTCGAACAGATCGATCTGCTCGGGCACCTGGGCGAACAGCGGGTCGAGCGCGTCGTTGAGGATCTCGAGCCGCGCCACCTCGGCGTCGCGCAAATCGACGACGACGCCGGTGCGGTCGGCGGCCTCGATCCGCGCGCGCAACAGCGCATCGCGCAGCCGCACCGGGCGCGGCTGGCTGGGATGGGTCCCGCTGGTTTCGGGCTCTGACATTGTCGGCCTCGTTCTCACTCGACGCCGTTAACCTATCAGCAACCATCACGTCCGCAAAGCGCCCATCATTCCAGATACTTACGGCGCCCACAGGGGCGTCACCTGTGCCAAAAACAGACGATCCCACCCGGCTTGCGCCGGATGGGACCCTCCGTCCTTGGACGTCTTCTTAGATTTTGTCAGGCAGCCGTCAGGCCGAGACCCGCGACGGCTCTTCCACGATCGAGAAACGGACGCCGGCCTTGTGGCGGTTCTCTTCCGAAACCGAGCGCCAGGCATCTTCGGCTTCCTTGCGGGTCTTGAACGGACCCTGCACCTGGGCCGAGCCTTCGACGAGCTTGTGGAAGTTCATCGAGCCGAACTCACCGCCGATCACCCAGAAATTGCTGCCTATGGTCATTGTCAGTCTCCTGTTGCGTGGCGTTAGCCGAACTGGTTCATCGTGTTGTGGGCGCCGCCCGCCTTGAGGGCGGCTTCACCTGCGAAGTATTCCTTGTGGTCGTCGCCGATATCGGAGCCGGCCATGTTCTGGTGCTTGGCGCAGGCGATGCCCTGACGGATCTCCTGGCGCTGGACGTTCTTGACGTAGCCAAGCATGCCCTGCTCGCCGAAATACTCGCGTGCGAGGTTGTCGGTGGACAGCGCGGCCGTGTGGTAGGTCGGCAGCGTAATCAGGTGGTGGAAGATGCCGGCACGCTTGGCCGAATCCGCCTGGAAGGTACGGATGCGCTCGTCGGCTTCGATCGCCAGCGGCGTATCGTCGTATTCCGGCTTCATCAGCTCGGCGCGGTTGTACTTCGAGACATCCTTGCCGGCTTCCTTCATCGCGTCGTAGACCTGCCAACGGAAGTTGAGCGTCCAGTTGAACGAGGGCGAGTTGTTGTAGGCGAGCTTCGCGTTCGGAACGACCTTGCGGATGCGGTCGACCATCTTCGCAATCTGCTCGATATGCGGCTTCTCGGTCTCGATCCAGAGCAGGTCCGCACCGTTCTGCAGCGAGGTGATGCTGTCGAGCACGCAGCGGTCTTCACCCGTGCCGGGACGGAACTGGTAGAGGTTCGAGGGCAGCCGCTTCGGACGCATCATCTTGCCGTTGCGGTTGATGATGACGTCGCCATTGCGGGCGTTTTCAGCAGTGATTTCCTCGCAGTCGAGGAAGCTGTTGTAGAGGTCACCGAGGTCGCCCGGCTTGTGGCTGACGGCGATCTGCTGCGTCAGGCCGGCGCCGAGCGAGTCGGTGCGGGTGACGATGACGCCGTCTTCGACGCCGAGTTCGAGGAAGGCGTGGCGGCAGGCACGGATCTTCGCGATAAACACCTCGTGCGGCACGGTGACCTTGCCGTCCTGGTGACCGCACTGCTTCTCGTCGGAGACCTGGTTCTCGATCTGCAGCGCGCAAGCACCCGCCTCGATCATCTTCTTCGCGAGCAGATAGGTCGCCTCGGCGTTGCCGAAGCCGGCGTCGATGTCGGCGATGACGGGCACGACATGGGTCTGGAAGTCGTCGATCTTCGCAATCAGCTCCTTCTCGCGGGTCGCGTCGCCTTCCTTGCGCGCCTTGTCGAGCAAACGGAAGATGTCGTTGAGCTCACGGGAATCCGCCTGACGGAGGAAGGTGTAGAGCTCCTCGATCAGCGCCGGCACCGAGGTCTTCTCGTGCATCGACTGGTCGGGCAGCGGCCCGAACTCGGAACGCAGAGCCGCAATCATCCAGCCGGACAGGTACAGGTAGGTGCGATCGGTCTTGCCGCCGAAGTGCTTCTTGACCGAGATCAGCTTCTGCTGGGCGATGAAGCCGTGCCAGCACCCGAGGGACTGGGTGTACTTGGTTGGATCGTTGTCATAGGCCGCCATGTCGGCCCGCATCAGCGCCGCGGTGTAGCGGGCGACGTCCAGGCCGGTCCTGAAACGGTTCTGGAGGCGCATGCGCGCGACGGCTTCGGCGGTGACGCCATTCCAGGTGTCCTTGGTCTTGAGGAGCGCCTCGGCGGCCTCAATCTCGCTCTGATACGACGCCGGCCCCTGGATGGTCTGATCATTGATCCCGCGTGGCTGGAAGTTCATCTGCGTGCTCTCTCTCGACATTTTTGACAGTGCATTGCGAAATGCGTGACATGAGCTAAACGCGAGAAAGAGAAGTTCGTACAGAGGGCTTGTATCTGAATGGTGATGTCATGTAACATCAGAACTTGTAATAGATGTAATATTGTAAATATTGTCAAAAATATGGGTTAGCCTGTCTGTCCTTAACGCGTCTGGAGGCCTGAAAATGCCCGCCGAGTCCGGGAAAAAGCTGTTCGTCGGTCCCCGCTTCCGGCGGATCCGGCAGCAATTGGGGCTGTCCCAGACCCAGATCGCCGAGGGGCTCGGGATCTCTCCGAGCTACGTCAATCTGATCGAGCGGAACCAGCGCCCGGTGACGGCGCAAATCCTGCTGCGGCTGGCCGAAACCTACGACCTCGATCTGCGCGATCTCGCGACCGCCGACGAGGACCGCTTCTTCGCGGAGCTCAACGAGATCTTCTCCGATCCGCTGTTCCGCCAGATCGACGTTCCCAAGCAGGAGCTGCGCGACCTCGCCGAGCTCTGTCCTGGCGTCACCCATGCGCTGCAACGGCTGTACGCAGCCTATACCGAGGCGCGTCAGGGCGAGACGTTGGCGGCAGCCCAAATGGCCGATCGCGACGTCGGTACGCGCTATGAGGCCAATCCGGTCGAGCGCGTGCGCGAGCTGATCGAGGCCAACCGCAATTATTTCCCGGAGCTCGAGCAGGCGGCCGAGACCTTGCGCGACGAGTTGAACGTCCCGGCCGAAGGGCTCTATGCCGCGCTCGCCGCGCGCCTGCGCGAAAAGCATTCGATCCAGACCCGCATCATGCCGGTCGACGTGATGCGCGAGACGCTTCGCCGCTTCGACCGTCATCGCCGCCAGCTCCTGATCTCCGAGCTGGTCGACCCAGCCGGCCGCGCGTTCCAGCTCGCCTTCCAGCTGGGCTTGGGCGAATGCACGCAAGCCCTGGAAACCATCATCAGCCGCGCCGGCCCGCTCGACGACGCGCCGCGACGGCTGTTCCGCATTACGCTCGCCAACTATTTTGCCGCCGCCGTGATGATGCCTTATCCGACGTTCCTGGCTGCCGCCGAAGCGCTCAACTACGACATCCACGTGCTGGCGCAGCGCTTCAATTCCGGCTTCGAGCAAGTCTGCCACCGCCTCACCACGCTGCAACGGCCGAACGCGCGCGGCATTCCGTTCTTCCTGCTGCGGGTCGACAATGCCGGCAACGTGTCGAAGCGGTTTTCGTCGGGGACGTTCCCGTTCTCGAAATTCGGCGGCACCTGTCCGCTGTGGAACGTGCACTCGACCTTCGACACGCCGGATCGCCTGTTGAAGCAGGTGATCGAGCTTTCCGACGGCACGCGCTATTTCTCGATCGCGCAGATGGTGCGCCGGCCCGTCGCGCCGCACCCGCTGCCACAACCGCGCTTCGCCATCGGCCTCGGCTGCGAAATCCGCCACGCTACGCGCCTGACTTACGCCGCCGGCATGGATCTGGAGAAGACGGAAGGCACGCCGATCGGCGTCAACTGCCGGCTCTGCGAGCGCGAAAACTGCGCCCAGCGCGCCGAGCCGCCGATCACGCGCACGCTGATCCTGGACGAGACCACGCGACGTGTGAGCTCGTTCGCGTTCTCGAATGCACGGGAGTTGTGAGGGGCGGTTGCACGTTTGGCGGACGGCTGGCATCACAAACTCGCTGTCGTCCCGGCGAAGGCCGGGACCCATAACCACAGGCCGTGGTTTGGCGACGACAGGCCACTCCGATCTCGCGCCACACTCCTTCCTGGGGTTATGGGTCCCGGCCTTCGCCGGGACGACACTGCGGGGAGAGTTCGCGCCTAACGCCTACGCCAGCGTATGCACGATCACCGGCCCCGCGGCGGCACTCGCATGCCCCGCCAGCAGCGGGCCCAACTCCTTCTCGATCCAGGCGATCGCGCGCCGGTTCGCCTCCTCCGCCTGCTCGAACTTGTCGAAGATGGAGATCGCGGTCACCGTGTCGTCGCCGGCATAGACCACGTAATAGGCCCTGAAACCGTCGACATCGCTGATGATCGGAACGGCGCCGTCCTTGATGCGGCGCGCCAGCTCTTCGGCGCTTCCACTTTTCGCCTTGGCCTGACGGATGGCGGCATACATGGCATCCTCCCTTCCGGCTTCTGATGTGGGGCGTGGTGCCCGCCGGCATGTTACGCCGAAGTGCGCGGCCGATCTACGGCTTGGTTAATCCTGCCCTAATGCACCTCCGCGATCTGCAACCAACGATTAAGCACGCCTCAACATCGGTGCCTTAGTCTCGCCCCACTCACTTTTCGCAAACAACGGCAGCCTATCCTGCCGCGTGAAGTGACATCAGGGGGTTCATCATGCGCATTGCGTTGCTGCTGACCGCGACCATCGTCGGCGCGCTGTTCGCCAATCCGTCCAACGCCGGCTCGCTCGACGTCGCGTCCGCCGATGCCGCGAAGGCGCTGCCGCCCGGCTTCCAGAGCTATCGCGGCTACATGTTCGACGTGTCGGAGAATTCCGATCGCAAGGACGTCGACAAGCTCACCGCGAATCTGAAGCAGCAGATCGACGTCGTCGAAGGCGCCGGTTTCTCCCCGCGTGTGCTGCGCTTCTTCCGTACCGTCCCGATCATCGCGAGCGAGCTGGCCTGCCTCGACGAAGGCGCCGCGACCGCGTGCTACGGCCGGGTCACGCCGGACATCCAGCGCACCACGCCGCGCACGCTGACGGTCTGGGACCACGACAAGCAGCGCTGGACCAACCCGAACGCCGTCGACCTCGCGGTCGATTCCGGGCTCGGCGTGATCATGGTCCGGCCGGACATGATGCGTTACGAGAAAGAGGCCGTGCTGCTCCACGAGATGCTGCACGCCTATCACGCGCGGCTGCTGCCGGACGGCTACGCCAACAAGGGCGTGATCGGCTATTATGCCTATGCCAAGTCCAAGGATTTCCTGCCCAAGGAAGCCTATGCGCTGAAGAACCACATGGAGTTCTTTGCGGTGACCGCCAGCATCTTCCTGGCCGGCAAGAGCGAATTCCACGATCCCAAGACCCGCGAAGCGCTCAAGGAAAAGATGCCGGACTATTACAAATATCTGGTCGGCGTGTTCGGCTTCGACCCTGATCCGGCAGCGGCTTCGAGCGGACCGGTCGCCTCGCTGAAATAAGGCCGACACGGCGCGCCTCGCGCCAGACCAATGCCAAAAGCCGCGCGACATGCGCGGCTTTTCTGGTTTGGTAACCGGAAGCTGCGGATGACGCCCGGGCGGGAATTGCCAAGGTGGGGCCTGATCTGCATAGTCCCGCCGCATCGATTGGGACTGTTTCGAAGAGGATAGAAGACATGGCGGAAGCCGACCTGGATGTCGTGATCCGGCAACTGGCCAGACAGCTGCAGACGGGCCTGATGACCCGCGCCAAGGAGCGGCGGGATCGCTTCAGCGGCCTTGCGGCCAAGGCCAAGGGCAAGGAGACCGGCAACCGCTTCAAGATGATGGCCAAGGCCACCATGGAGCAGGCCACCGCCGCTGCCCGGCGCCTCCAGATGTCCGCCGACAACGTCGCCGACAGCTACGCCCGCGCCATGCGAGTAGCCGCCAGCACGCCTGTCGAGGCGAAGGCCGAGAAGCCGGCCAAGGACAAGCCGGCGAAGAAGGCTGCAAAGGCGAAGAAGGCCAAAGCCAAGAAGGCGAAGTAGTCGCCGCTTGCCCTTCACCTCGCCCCGCTTGCGAGAGGAATTCATTTCACCGCCGCGGTGTGGAGACCTGGGTCGGCTCAGCGTGCGCGAGCTCGGCGAGTTTGGCGCGCGCTGCGTCGCGTGTGCGGCTGTCCTTGCCGGGCGGCAGCGTGAGGGCGACTTCAAAATCAGCGCGGGCATCATCGGCCTGGCCGCGGGCAAGGAACGCAAGGCCGCGATCGAAGCGGGTCCGCGCGTCCGTTGGGGCAAGGCGGACCGCTGTGCTGTAGCTCAGGATCGCGCGATCGAGATCGCCCTTGGCGGCGAGTGCGAGGCCGCGCTCGTGATAGGGCATCGCTGGCTTTGGATCGAGCGCGATCGCCTCGTCAAAATCGGCAATCGCAAGACTCAGCTCGCCGTTCTGACGGTACGCCTGCGCGCGGTCGCGATAGAGCGAGGCGCGGTTGGGATTGAGGTGGATGGCCTCGTTGAAATCGGCGATCGCCCGGCCGTTGTTGCCGTGGCGCAGCGCGATCCGTCCGCGCCCCTCATAGGCGAAGGCGATCAGGGAGCCGCGAAACGGCGAGAAGCCGATCACGGCCGAACAAATGTCGGGCTCGTCCTCATCGCCGCAATTCACGACCGTATGCGTGGACAGGCCAATGGCCACGCCCAGGACGATCAACAATGGCACGGTGACTCTGGTCATCTTCGACGGTGACCGGCGACAGACCGACCACACATCCCCTTTCGAAGGAGTACTCTCGATCGGGTGTTAACACCGGCCGGGCCGGCCCTCTGTGCGCCAGGTCACAAAGCAGGGCAAAATCCGGCCGGCTCGTATCAGCCCCAAGGACCACGTGCAGGCCCGTTTGAAGGACCTCGCCATGATGAGCGGCCCCACGGGCCCTGCGGCGGATAGTTCTCGTTGGCGCCGACCGACGGCGCAGCATGAGCCCCGAGCTCGGCCGCGAGCTGCCGGAGCGCCGCGATGCGGTTCTGCGTCGAGGGATGAGTGGCGAAGAGACTGTCGACGCCATGGCCAGACAGCGGGTTGATGATGAACATATGCGCGGTCGCGGGATTTCGTTCGGCGTCATAATTCGGCACCTGATGCGCGGCGCCCTCGATCTTCACCAGCGCCGAGGCGAGCCACATCGGCTGTCCCGCGATGCGCGCGCCGAGATTGTCGGCGGCATATTCGCGGGTACGGCTGATCGCCATCTGCACCAGCATGGCGCCGAGCGGGGCCAGGATCATCATCAGGATCGAGCCGACGATGCCGGGGCCGTTGTTGTCGCGGTTGCCGCCGAAGAACATGCCGAACTGCGCCAGCATGGAGATCGCGCCGGCGATGGTCGCGGTGATCGTCATCAGCAGCGTGTCGTGGTTCTTGATGTGCGCGAGCTCGTGCGCGATCACGCCGGCAAGCTCTTCGCGGCTGAGCTGGTTCATGAGGCCGACGGTGACGGCGACGGCGGCATTCTCGGGATTGCGGCCCGTCGCGAACGCGTTGGGCTGTGCCTCGTCCATCACGAACACGCGCGGCATCGGCAAGCCGGCGCGGCCAGCAAGCTCGGCAACGAGCCCGACCAGCTCCGGCGCGCTTTGACGGTCGACCTCATGGGCGCCGTACATCGAGAGCACCGCGCGGTCGGAGTTCCAGTAGGTGAAGAGATTGGTCGCGGCAGCAATGACGAGCGCGATCATGGCGCCGGTGGCGCCGCCGATCAGATAGCCCACGCCCATGAACAGGGCGGTGAGGCCTGCGAGTAGCATTGCGGTACGCAGATAGTTCATGGTCGTCTCCCGGAGCCGGCCGCGGCCGTTTGGCGGCCGGCCATGACGAGGTAGGAATGACCCCTGCCCGGCCGCAAGGTTTCCGGGTGCGGCCCGAAGACGCGGCACTGGTTTGGGCCCGATCATTCCATTAAACTTCGTCAAGAATCCTCGCGCCTTCCCCCCTCCGGAAACCTCATGTCCAAGACCCGATTTGCGATCGCGGCCGCCGCTCTGCTCGCGCTCTCCGTTCCCGCCGCCGCCCAGTTCGCACCGCCACCCGCAAGGCCTGTGGCGCCGAAGGCCACCGCGCCCTCGCCGCGCGCCGCGTCGTGCCACAATGGGCAGAGCTTCGATCGCTTCCTCGCCGACGTGAAACAGCAGGCGGTTGCCGCCGGCGTGTCGCAGCGAACGATATCGGAGGCGTCGCCCTACCTCGTCTACGACCAGGGCATCGTCAATCGCGACCGCGGCCAGCGCGTGTTCGGCCAGCTCTTCACCGAATTTTCCGGCCGCATGGCCGCGCCCTATCGCATGCAGAACGGCCAGCAGCACATCAAGCAACACGCGGCGGCGTTCGCGCGCGCCGAAAAGGAATACGGCGTGCCGCCGGCGGTGATCGCCGCGTTCTGGGGCCTGGAGAGCGATTTCGGCGTCAACATGGGCAATCTGCCGACGCTGAAATCGCTGGTGTCACTCGCCTATGACTGCCGCCGTTCGGAGATGTTCGTGAACGAGACCATCGCCGCGCTGAAGATCATCGATCGCGGCGATCTCACGCCCGACGAGATGATCGGCTCCTGGGCGGGCGAGCTCGGCCAGACGCAGTTCCTGCCCGTGCACTACGTGAACTATGCCGTCGACTATGACGGCGACGGGCGGCGCGACCTCTTACGCAGCGAGGACGACGTGATCGGCTCGACCGCGAACTACATCGCCAACGGGTTGAAGTGGCGACGCGGCGAGCCGTGGCTCGAAGAGATCAAGGTGCCGCAGAACCTGCCATGGGATCAGACCGATCTCAGCGTGCAGCTGCCGCGTTCGAAATGGGCGCAGTTCGGCGTCACCTATCCCGACGGCCGGCCGCTGCCGAATGACAATCTCGCGGCGTCCGTGCTGCTGCCGATGGGACGCAACGGGCCGGCCTTCATGGCGTATGCGAATTTCGCGGCCTACACCGAATGGAATAACTCGCTGATCTATTCGACCACCGCGGGCTATCTCGCCTCGCGCATTGCGGGCGCTGCGCCGATGCGCAGGCCGGCCGGACAAGTAGCGCAGCTGCCGTTCAACGAGCTCAAGCAATTGCAGCAGCTTCTGGTCCAAGCCGGCTTCAATGTCGGCAAGGTCGACGGCGTGCTGGGCCAGCAGAGCCGCGCCGCCGTGAAGGCGATGCAGATCAAACACGGCCTGCCGGCCGACTCCTGGCCGACCGCCGAGCTCCTGGCTCGCATGCGCGGCGGCACGGCACAGGCGCAGCCGGCGGGGGTGGTGCGGTAGAAATTTCGCACCGCACAGGCCGCTTTGGCGATTGTATTATTCCATGAGGCTCCCATGTGAGTGGCTCAGGTTTTCCCCTGAGATTTCCCACCATTTGAAGCGAGCATCACATGTCCTTCCACGACGCCGTCGTCCCCGCCTATCTGCAGATGCTGAACAGCCTCACCGGCCTGCTCACCAAGGCCGAGGCGCATTGTGCGGCCAAAAAGATCGACCCGAATGTCATGCTCGGCTCGCGCCTCTTCCCGGACATGCTGCCGTTGTCGAAGCAGATCCAGCTCGCCAGCGATTTCGCCGCCAAGGGCTGCGCCAGGTTGACCCATAGCGAGGTGCCTTCGATGCCCGACACGGAAAAGACGTTTGAGGAGCTGAAGCAGCGGCTCGCCAAGACGATCGACTACGTGAAATCGTACAAGCCTGAGCAGTTCGAAGGCGCCGATACCAGGGACGTGACCTTCCCGGCCGGCCCGGACCGGACCATGACGCTCAAGGGCCAGCAGTTCTTCAGCGCGGTCTCGCTGCCGAACTTCTATTTCCACACCACCACCGCTCACGGCATTATGCGTCACAACGGCGTCGAGATCGGCAAGCGTGATTTCCTCGGCGCGAACTGAGTTTCAAGTCGCACGGCCACGGCAGCGGAAATCCGCTGCCGCGGCCGAAGATGCGCATGAATTATGCTGCGCGGGCCTGCCGCGTAGCTCGCCTGCACTTTCCGTATGGCTCGTCCCTTGCGCTGATTGCCGCAATGCACAAGTGTTCCGGACCTCTTAACCCCTGGAAGCACACCAATGAGCCGTTCGACCAAACTGTTTGAGACCTACAAGCTCGGCCCGATCACGCTGGCGAACCGCCTGGTGATGGCGCCGCTGACGCGCAACCGCGCGGCGCCCGGCACCTTCGTCCCCTCGCCGCTCGCCGCCGACTATTACGGCCAGCGCGCTTCCGCAGGCCTGCTGATCACCGAAGCGAGCCAGGTCTCGCAGCAGGGCCAGGGCTACCAGGACACTCCCGGCATCTATTCGAAAGACCAGGTCGCCGGCTGGCGCAAGGTCACCGACAAGGTGCATGAGCGCGGCGGCAAGATCTTCATCCAGCTCTGGCACGTCGGCCGCATCTCGCATGTCGATCTCCAGGCCAATGGCGCAGCCCCGGTGGCGCCGAGCGCGATCCGCGCCAAGGGCAAGACTTTTGTGAACGGCACCTTCGCCGACGTCTCCGAGCCCCGCGCGCTCGAGCTTTCCGAAATTCCGGGCATCATCGACGACTTCAAGCGCGCGACCAGCAATGCGCTCGAAGCCGGCTTTGACGGCGTCGAAATTCATGGCGCCAACGGCTATTTGCTTGAGCAATTTGCCAAGGACGGCACGAACAAGCGCACCGACGCCTATGGCGGCTCCATCGAGAACCGCGCCAAGCTGATGCTGGACATCTCCAAGGCCGTCGTGACCGAGGCCGGCGCCGACCGTACCGGCATCCGGATCTCGCCGGTGACCCCGGCCAACGATATCTCGGACTCCAACCCGCAAGCCTTGTACGACCATATTGTCGACGGCCTCAGCGCGCTGAAGCTGGTCTATCTCCACGTCGTCGAAGGCGCCACCGGCGGCCCGCGCGACATCGCGCCATTCAACTACGCGAGCCTGCGCAAGCGCTTCTCCGGCGCCTACATGGCCAACAACGGCTACGACTTCGACCTTGCGACCAAGGTGCTCGACGCAGGCGCGGCCGATCTCATCGCGTTCGGAAAGCCGTTCATCTCCAACCCCGACCTCGTCGAGCGGCTGAAGAAGGGCGCGACGCTGAACGATTGGGACAAGAACACCTTCTACGGCGGCGGCGCGAAGGGGTATACGGATTACCCGACGCTGGAGGCGGCGGAGGCGGCGGAGTAAGGGGCCATCCGCACGACGGCTGTCATGCCCCGCGAAGGCGGGGCATCCAGTACGCCGCGGCTTCTCGGTTCAATCACGACCGTCTCGGAGCACTGGATTGCCCGCCCCAGTGCGCAACTGCGCACAAGGCGGGCAATGGCAGCGAGTGTGTGAAACGCACTCGCGCCACAAGCACCAAGACAAAAGGCCGGGATCGCTCCCGGCCTTTCGTCGTTGCGGATGGCGTGGGCTGGTGCGCCTTACTGCAGCGAGGCGCGCTTGGGCGGGGTGGCCGGCCACGACTTGATCAGGGTGTCGTAGTCGACCGTTTCGCCCTTCGGCTTCTCGTTGGCGAGCTTGCGCTGCGGCGCGATGGTGCCGTCCTTCTGGGCCTTGGCGAACCAGAACTCAGCCGACTCCTTCTTGTGCAGCTTCGGACCGCAGGCGCCCTGCACACCGGACTTCTCGATACGCTCCATGACGGAGTCCTGCGCGGCGGCAAGAGCATCCATCGCGGCTTGCGGCGTCTTCGTACCGGACGACGCATCGCCGATGTTCTGCCACCACAGCTGCGCGAGCTTCGGATAGTCAGGCACGTTGTTGCCGGTCGGGGTCCACTGCACGCGCGCGGGCGAACGGTAGAACTCGATCAGGCCGCCGAGCTTCGGCGCACGCTCGGTGAACGACTTGTCCCAGATGTCGGATTCACGGATGAAGGTGAGACCGACATGGCTCTTCTTCAGCGACACCGTCTTGGAGACGATGAACTGGAGATAGAGCCAGGCAGCCTTGCGGCGATCCGCCGGGGTCGACTTCAGAAGCGTGAGCGAGCCCGCGTCCTGGTAGCCGAGCTTCATGCCTTCCTTCCAGTAAGCGCCATGCGGCGACGGAGCCATACGCCACTTCGGCGTACCGTCCGCGTTCATCACGGCGATGCCCGGCTTCACCATGTCGGCGGTGAAGGCGGTGTACCAGAACATCTGCTGGGCGATGTTGCCCTGCGCCGGGACCGGACCCGACTCAGAGAAGGTCATGCCCTGCGCCTGCGGCGGAGCGTACTTCTTCATCCACTCGAGATACTTGGTGATCGAGTAGACCGCCGCGGGACCGTTGGTGTCGCCACCACGCTCGATCGACGAACCGACCGGGCGGCAGCCTTCCATGCGGATGCCCCACTCGTCGACCGGCAGGCCGTTCGGAATGCCCTTGTCACCGTTGCCGGCCATCGAGAGCCAGGCGTCGGTGAAACGCCATCCGAGCGAGGGGTCCTTCTTGCCATAGTCCATATGGCCGTAGACCTTGACGCCGTTGATCTCCTTGATGTCGTTGGTGAAGAACTCGGCGATGTCTTCATACGCGGACCAGTTGACGGGCACGCCGAGATCGTAGCCATACTTGGCCTTGAACTTGGCCTTGTAGTCCGGGTTGGTGAACCAGTCGTACCGGAACCAGTAAAGGTTCGCGAACTGCTGGTCGGGCAGCTGGTAGAGCTTGCCATCCGGCGCCGTGCCGAACGACTTGCCGATGAAGTCGTTGACGTCGAGCTGGGGATCGGTGACGTCCTTGCCCTCGCCGGTCATGTAGTCCGACAGCACGATGGTCTGGCCGTAGCGGAAGTGCGTGCCGATCAGGTCGGAATCGTTGATCCAGCCGTCATAGACATTCTTGCCGGACTGCATCTGGGTCTGCAGCTTCTCGACGACGTCACCTTCCTGGATGATGTCGTGCTTGAGCTTGATGCCGGTCAGCTCGGTGAACGCCTTGGCGAGCGTCTGCGACTCATATTCGTGGGTCGCGATGGTCTCGGAGACGACGTTGATCTCCATGCCCTTGAAGGGCTCGGCGGCCTTGGCGAACCACTCCAGCTCCTTCTTCTGGTCGTCCTTCGAAATGGTCGAAGGCTGGAATTCCGCGATCCACTTCTGGATCGTGGCATCATCCGCGGCGCGGACCGGCGCCGAGGCAGCGAACGCGGTGGCGAGAATGGCCGCGGCGCTCGATACGGTCAGAAAACTGATCTTGGTCAATGGACCTTTCCTTCTCCTAAACTGTCGCATGTTGTTCCTCCGTTGCAGCGACAAACTTTTATACAGGCCCGGGTTGCCCCCGGATCTGGCCGTCCCTTCGCGAGCTTCAGACCGTGCGAAAAACAAGCACGGCCGTGACCAGCGAAATTCCACTTGCGAGCCACAGGCTCGAAATCTCAATCCCGTCCTCGCCGAGCGGCAGCGAGGCGATCGGGTCGGTGCCGACGAGGCCGATCCACACGAGGTGGATGACGGCAGCCAAAATCAGCGAGATGAACAGGCGATCGCCGCGCGTGGTCGGAATGCTGAGCACGCCGACACGCTCGGCTTCGGGATAGACTGCCGCGAGCCACGTCATCACCGCGAGCGTGCAGGCGAGCGCGACGAAGAAGATCGCCGTCGGCAGCGTCCATGCCATCCATGCGATGGATTCCATAAGCGCCTCCCTAAACTCTGCCGAGCGCAAAGCCGCGCGCGATGTAGTTGCGGACGAACCAGATCACCAGCGCACCCGGAATGATGGTGAGCACGCCGGCGGCCGCCAGCAAGCCCCAATCCATGCCGGCCGCCGACACCGTGCGGGTCATGATCGCCGCGATCGGCTTGGCCTGCACCGAGGTCAGGGTCCGCGCCAGCAGCAGCTCGACCCAGGAGAACATGAAGCAGAAGAAGGCGGCGACGCCGATGCCGCTCGCGATCAGCGGCACCAGGATCCGTATGAAGAAGCGCGGGAAGGAATAGCCGTCGAGGAAGGCAGTCTCGTCGATCTCGCGCGGCACGCCGGAGACGAAGCCCTCGAGGATCCACACCGCCAAGGGCACGTTGAAGATGCAGTGCGCCAGCGCAACCGCCCATGGCGTATCGAACAAGCCGATCGCCGAATAGAGGTTGAAGAACGGCAGCGCGTAGACCGCTGCCGGCGCCATACGGTTCGACAGCAGCCAGAAGAACAGATGCTTGTCGCCGAGGAAGCGGTAGCGCGAGAACGCGTAGGCCGCCGGCAACGCCACCGAGATCGAGATGATGGTGTTGAGGATGACGTATTCCAGCGAGTTGATGTAGCCGGAATACCAGCTCTCGTCGGTGAAGATCCGCTTATAGTGCTGCAGCGTCGGCGCATGCGGCCACAGCGTCATCGTCGAGACGATCTCGGCGTTGGTCTTGAAGCTCATGTTGACGAGCCAGTAGATCGGCAACAGCAGGAAGATCAGGAACAGCGCCATGATGAGGCGGCGGCCGGGGATCGAGTGCATCAGACCACTCCTTCCTTTGGCTTGAGCGCAGTCACGGGCTTGAGGCTGGCCGAAGGCTTGGGAACCGCTGCCGGCTCGCTCTCCGCCTGGACTTTGCGCTCGGCGCCGGCATTGGTCATGACCGTGTAGAAGATCCAGCAGACGATCAGGATGATCAGATTGTAGACCAGCGAGAGCGCTGCAGCCTTGCCGAGGTCGAACTGGCCGAGCGCGATCTTGACCAGTTCGATCGACACGAAGGTGGTCGAGTTGCCGGGGCCGCCGCCGGTGACGACGAACGGCTCGGTGTAGATCATGAAGCTGTCCATGAAGCGCAGCAGCACGGCGATCAAGAGCACGCGGTTCATCTTCGGCAACTGGATCGCCTTGAACACGGCCCAGCGCGAGGCGCCGTCGATCTGCGCGGCCTGGTAATAGGCCTCGGGGATCGACTTCAGGCCGGCATAGCAGAGCAACGCGACGAGGCTGGTCCAATGCCAGACATCCATCACGATGACGGTGACCCAGGCGTCGACGGCGTTGGACACGTAATTGTAGTCAATGCCCATCGCATTGAGCGTATAGCCGAGCAGGCCGATGTCGGGCCGGCCAAAGATCTGCCAGATCGTGCCGACCACGTTCCATGGAATCAGCAGCGGCAGCGCGAGGGTGACAAGGCAGGCCGCGACGGTCCAGCCCTGCCGCGGCATCGACAGTGCGACGACGATGCCGAGCGGCACCTCGATGGCGAGGATCACCAGCGAGAAGAACAGATTGCGGCCGAGCGAGGCCAGGAAGCGGCCGCCGAGATCGGTCGAGGGATCGAGCAATTCCTTGAACCAGCCGACGCCGTTCCAGAAGAACTGGTTGTTGCCGAAGGTGTCCTGCATCGAATAGTTCACCACCGTCATCAACGGCAGCACCGCCGAGAAGGCGACGACCAGGAACACCGGCAGCACCAGGAACCAGGCTTTTTGGTTGATGGTCTTGTCCATCAGGCGGCTCCTTCCACCAGAAGGCTGTCCGCATAGACGTGGACATGCGCCGGATCGAATTTCAGCCCGGCCGTGCCGTCGGAGCTGGTGAAGCCTGCCGGAGCCCGCGCCGCGAGCTTGGCGTCGCCAAGACGCGCACGCGCAAAACGGATGCGGCCGAGATCGTCGATACGCTCGATCTTCGCGGTGAGCAGCCCCGCTGTGGGCGCGACGACCTCGACGAATTCCGGACGCACGCCGATCTCGATCTTGGCGCCTGCCGGAAGATTGTCGTAAGCGCGGTTGAGCGCGATGACGTAGCCGCCGATCCGCGCCTCGCGCCCCCTCACTTCGGCCGGCAGGATGTTCATGCCAGGCGAGCCGATGAAATAGCCGACGAAGGTGTGGGCCGGCTTGTCGAACAGCTCGGCCGGCGTGCCGCTCTGCACCACGCGGCCGTCATGCATGACGACGACGGTGTCGGCGAAGGTCAGCGCCTCGGTCTGATCGTGGGTGACGTAGATCATCGTGAGGTCGAGCTCGCGATGCAGCGCCTTCAGCTTGGAGCGAAGCTGCCATTTCAGCTCGGGATCGATCACCGTCAGCGGTTCGTCGAACAGCACGGCGGCAACATCGGAGCGGACCAGGCCGCGACCGAGCGAGATCTTCTGCTTGGCGTCGGCGGTGAGCCGCGTCGCCTTGCGGTTCAAATAGGGCTGAAGATCGAGCAGACGGCCGATCTCGGCGACGCGCTTGTCGATCTCGGCCTTCGGCACGCCACGGTTCTTCAGCGGAAACGCCAGGTTCTGCCCCACCGTCATGGTGTCGTAGATGACCGGAAACTGGAACACCTGGGCGATGTTGCGCTTCTGGGTTGACAGCGGTGTGATGTCCTTGTCGTCGAACAGGATTTTCCCCCGCGACGGCGTGATGATGCCGGAGATGACGTTGAGCAGCGTGGTCTTGCCGCAGCCGGACGGGCCGAGCAGCGCATAGGCGCCGCCCTGCCGCCAGGTCATGGTCACCGGCTTCAGCGCAAAGCTTTCCTGCGGCGCGTCATTGCCGCCGTAGGAATGGGCGAGATCGACGAGGTCAATGCGGGCCATATCGCACCTCCCTCACGAGCTTTTACTTGTTGACGCGTTTTCTTCACGCGAACCGCTACGCGCTTCGCTTGAAAACGCTACGGCAGGCGCCGCGACGAGGCGATCGGCCGCGTCGAAGACAAAGACGTCATTGGGGTCGAGCACGGCGTCGATGGTCTGGCCGGGCTCGAACTCGTGCACGCCGTGCAGCACCGCAACCCAGTTCGATCCGTCACGGGTCAAATGCACGAAACTCTCCGAACCGGTGATCTCGGTCACCGTCACCGTGGCATGGAAGGCGTGACGATCAGTCTGGCCATTGGCGAGTGCAAGCTGATGCGCGCGAAAACCGACGCGATAGGCGCCATCGGCGAGTGAGGAATAGAGACCGGAAGCCGGCGCGGCGATGCCGCCCGCATATTGCACCGAGCCATTCCTCTTCTCGATGCCGACAAGATTGAGCGGCGGATCGGAAAACACCTGCGCGACCCGCAGGGTCTGCGGCCGGCGATAGACGTTGGGTGTCCCGCCGATCTGAAGCGCCTGCCCTTCCCACATGCAGACCGTGTTGCCGCCGAGCAGCAGCGCCTCGGTCGGCTCAGTCGTGGCATAGACAAAGATCGCTCCCGACGCCTCGAAGATGCGCGGCAGCTCGGCGCGCAGCTCCTCGCGCAGCTTGTAGTCGAGATTGGCGAGCGGCTCGTCGAGCAGCACGAGATCGGCACCCTTCACCAGCGCGCGCGCCATCGCGGTGCGCTGCTGCTGGCCGCCGGAGAGCTGGAGCGGCGTGCGCTTCAGGAACGGCTCGAGCCGCAGCAGCCGCGCGGCCTCCGCAACACGCGTCTCGATCTCCCCACGCGGCTTGCCCTGCACGCGCAAGGGCGAGGCAATGTTCTCATAGACCGTCAACGAGGGGTAGTTGATGAATTGTTGATAGACCATCGCGACCGAACGCTGGCGCACGTCGACGCCGGTGACGTCCTTGCCGTTGACCAGCACCTTGCCCGTGGTCGGCTTGTCGAGGCCGGCGAGCAGCCGCATGATCGAGGTCTTGCCCGACAGCGTCGGTCCGAGCAGCACGTTGAGCGTGCCGCTTTGCAGCGTCAGCGAGACATCGCGGATGTGCGGGACTCCGTCGACGGTCCGCGTCACGTGATCGAGTGTCACGCTCATGAGCGTCCTCCTGCTTCCAGCAGAGGACTTTGCGACACAATGTGGGTCCTGATCCAGTCGTCCAGGGCGGCAATTTCGTCGGCAGATAGCCGCAGGCCAAGCTTGGAACGGCGCCAGACGATATCCTCGGCGGTCACCGCCCATTCGTTGGTCATCAGGTAGCGGACCTCGCGTTCGGTCAGAGTTGCGCCAAAGGCCTGGCCGAGATCGGCGGCCGATTTGGCGTCGCCGAGCAGCTTGATGGCGCGGGTGCCATAGGCGCGCGCGAGGCGTCGCGCATGCTCATGGCTCAGGAAGGGATAGCCGCGCTGGAGCTCGGCGATCAGGCCGTCGACCGCCGACACGTCCATGTCGCCGCCCGGCAGCGGCCATTTGCCGGTCCAGCCTTCGCGCGCTTTCGCACTGCGAAGATAGGGCGCGAGCCGCTCCAGCGCCTCTTCGGCGAGGCGGCGATAGGTCGTGATTTTGCCGCCATAGATCGACAGCAGCGGCGAACCGCCGGGCGTGTCGAGCTCGAACACGTAGTCGCGGGTCGCAGCCTTGGCCTCGCTGGCGCCGTCGTCATAAAGCGGCCGCACGCCGGAATACGTCCAGACCACGTCCTCTGATGTCACCGGCTTGGCGAGATATTCGCTTGCGGCGGCGCAGAGATACTGGATCTCCTCCGCCGTGGCCTTCACCTTGGAGGGATCGCCGTCATAGTCGCGGTCGGTGGTGCCGATCAGCGTAAAATCGTCCTGATACGGGATGACGAAGATGATGCGGCCGTCGGCGTTCTGGAACATGTAGGCGCGGTCGTGGTCGTAGAGCTTCTTGACCACGATGTGCGAGCCCTGCACCAGGCGCACCTTTGCTTTGGCGTTGACGCCGGCACCGCGCCCGAGCACGTCCTCGACCCAGGGGCCGCCGGCATTGACCAGCGCGCGGGCCTGGATCGACGAACGCGCGCCGGTCAGCGTGTCGACCATGCTGACGGTCCAGATGCCGTCGGATTGCTTGATATCCGTCGCGCGGGTGCGGGTGCGAATCTCGGCACCCTTGTCGGCGGCGTCACGCGCATTGAGCACGACGAGACGGGCGTCATCGACGAAGCAGTCGGAATATTCGAAGGCGCGGCGATAGCGATTCGGGATTAGCGGACGGCCGACCTCATCGCGCCTGAGATCGAGCGAACGGGTCGCCGGCAGCAAATGACGGCCGCCGATGTGATCATAGAGGAACAGGCCGAGGCGCAACAGCCAGGCCGGGCGCAGGCCGGCGTGATGCGGCAAAACGAAACGTAAGGGACGGATGATGTGGGGCGCGATGCCCCAGAGAATCTCGCGCTCGATCAGCGCCTCACGGACCAGCCGGAACTCGTAATATTCGAGATAGCGCAGGCCGCCATGCACCAACTTGGTCGACCAGGACGACGTCCCGCTCGCCAGATCGTTCATTTCGCACAGGAAAACAGTATTCCCGCGGCCGACCGCGTCACGCGCGATGCCGCAACCGTTAACACCGCCTCCAATGATGGCGAGGTCGAAAATCCGCTCCAACAGACGCATCCCCCGGCGACCACTCGTTCCGTCGAGTGGGTACTTTCGCTTTTGATTAGATCACACCGAAAAACGAAAGCAAGATGAAAGAGAGGCGAAAGGAAGCGAAAGTGGAACTTTTTCTCCACCAGAATGACGCAGAAATTGGCAGACAGACGGGCGGATTCAAAGGCAATCGGCGTGATTGGACGGCATGTGGACCATGACCGAGCCAATGAGCCTGCTCGCGGCCTTGAATGTAGAAACATGCCTACATATACTTGCCTGTGACACCGCCGCAACTGGGAGCGCAGACCATGGTGACCACCCTCACCAGCCGAGAATTCAATCAGGACACCAGCGGCGCGAAAAAAGCTGCATCGCAAGGACCCGTCTTCATTACGGATCGCGGCCGCCCGGCCCATGTGCTGCTGACGATCGAAGATTATCTGCGCCTGAGCGGCGAACACATGAGCCTTGCCGAAGCTCTGGCGCAAGCAAGCGCGGACTTTGATTTCGATCCGCCTCGCGTGTCCGGCGGGGTCTTCAGGCCCGCCGATCTCGATTGATGTTTCTACTGGATACCAATGTCATTTCCGAACTCAGGCGACCGGATAAAGCCGATCGCAATGTCGTCGCTTGGGCCAATGCAGCTCCCGCGGCGAATTTCTTCATGTCTGTCATCTCGATTCTCGAGATTGAACTTGGCGCGCGTCTGATCGAACGCAGGGACGCTGCGCAAGGCGCTCTCTTGCGCGCGTGGATCGACGATCAAGTTCTGACTCGCTTCGAGGGGCGCATCCTGGCCATCGATACGGCCGTGGCACAGCGCTGTGCGCAACTTCACGTTCCCAATCCGCGGGCTGAACGCGACGCTCTCATCGCAGCGACGGCGCTTGTTCACGGATTGACGGTTGTCACGCGCAATGTCGGGGATTTCGAACCTGCGGGCGTGCCGCTGCTCAATCCGTGGGGCGCCGCCTGAGGCGCTATCTCAGCCGCACCACCGGCCCGGCCTCGGGCGCGGCGTCCTGCGCTTCGGCCTGAGCATCATCGATATCTCCCGCCCCCTTCGGCATCGCTTCCACCACCTCGATGCCCTTGCTGTGGCAGATGGTGGCGAGGCGCTCGGGCAGCTCCTGATCGGTGACGAAGGTCTGGATCTGGCTGATATGGGCGATGCGGACCGGCGCGCTGCGACGAAGTTTTGTGGAATCAGCCACCAGCATGACGCTGCGGGCATTGGCGATGATGGCCTGCGCCACCTGCACCTCGCGATAGTCGAAGTCGAGCAGCGCGCCCTCCTCGTCGATCGCGGACGCACCGATGATGGCGTAATCGACCTTGAACTGGCCGATCAGCTGCGTCGCGGTCGAGCCGACCACGGCGCCGTCGGCGCGCCGCACGGTGCCGCCGGCGACCACCACCTCGATGCGGGGGTGACGGTAGAGCAGCATCGCGACGTTGAGATTGTTGGTAATGACGAGGAGATCCTCGTGCGAGGTCAGCGCGCTCGCCACCTCCTCCGTCGTCGTGCCGATGTTGATGAAGAGCGAGCAGCCATTCGGGATCAAGGAGGCGGCGGCAGCGCCGATCGCCTTCTTCTCGTCGGCGGCGACGAACCGTCGCGCCTCGTAAGCGAGATTTTCGACGCCGGAGGCGATGATCGCGCCACCATGGACGCGGGTCAGGGAACGGCGCTCGCAGAGATCGTTGAGGTCCTTGCGGATGGTCTGCGCCGAGACTTCGAAGCGGCGTGCCAACTCCTCGACCATGACACGGCCCGAGGCGCGCGCGATGTTGAGAATTTCAGCCTGGCGGTGGGTCAATCCGGTCACGACGACGGCCTCAAATCAGAATGCTGCATGGTGCGGCGGTTCGCGCGCGCGGTCAATGCGCGCGCCGATCACGGTTAATGGATGACGCCCCTCACCGCGCCATCGCGGAAGCGAGCCGCGCGAGCAACGTCGGATCGTCGAAAGCGCTGGCGGAGGCAACCGCGCCGGCGCCAACAAGGTCAGCATCGCTGAGGCTGGTCCGGATGCCGATGGTCGGAATCCCGGCCGCGGTCGCCGATTGCACGCCGGAGCGGGAATCCTCGAACGCGATCGAGGCGGCCGCGCTGGCGCCGACAAAGCGCAGCCCCTCCTGATAGGGCAGCGGATGCGGTTTGCCATGCGGCAGTTCGTCGCCGATCACGAGCGCCTTGAAGCGCTGCGTGATGCCGAGACCGGACAACAGCAACTCGGCATTGAGACGCGGCGCGTTGGTGACGGCAACCATGGGAATGCCGGACGCGTCCGCGCGGTCGAGCAGCGCCATCAGGCCCGGCAGCGGCTCGATCTGCCCCGCGACCAGCGTGCGGAAGACTTCCTCCTTTTCGCCGAGGATCACGGCGCGCCGCTCCAATGTTTCATCGGGCAGAAAACGCTCGCCGATCGACGCATTGGCGAAGCCTTGCAGCTCCCTGGAGAAGCGCGCGTGGTCGAAGACGTGACCGCGAGGACCGAGCACCTGGTTGAACGCCTTCAGGTGCAGCGGGTCGGTGTTGGCAAGCGTGCCGTCGATATCGAACAGCAATGCCCTGCCGAGACTCTCGATCATGTCCGTACTTTCCCCAATGCGCGGCGCATCCATGCCGAAGACGTATCAATAGAGCCTCGCGCGCGCAATGACGCGGACGCATGACGACCACGCGCCACTCGACAAAGCCGCGCGCGGCTGCAACACTCCATACAAGATCAAAAAGGAGGAAACGATGACGATCAACCGACGCGATCTGGCTCTCTCGACTCTCGCCGTCTCCGCGCTTGCGCTCTTGACAGCCGCGCTCGCCGCTTCGGCTGACGAAGAAGCCGTGGCGAAGAAGGTCGAGGCCTTCCGGCTCGCCCAGATCGCGGCCGACCCGAAGGCGCTCGGCGCGCTGTGCTGGGACGATCTCAGCTACAGTCATTCCAGCGGCAAGGTCGAGGACAAGGCGACCTTCATCGCCAATGCCACGGATGGCAAATCAAAATTCCTGTCGATCGCCTATCAGGACCCGACTATCAAAGTGGTTGGCCCCGCCGCGATCGTGCGTTTCCACTGGGTCGCGGAACAGGAGATGGCGGCCGATGGGAAAAAAGTGCCGACCAACCTTCACATCCTGATGAACTGGCAGAAGCAGGGCGACGAGTGGAAGCTCTTGTCGCGTGCAGCTACGAAGCTGTGATGCGATTCTTCCCTCTCCACCTGTGGGAGAGGGTGGCTCGCCGCAGAGCGGCGAGACGGGTGAGGGGTTGCCGCAGCGAATACGTGTCTCGCTTCTGAGTGCGCAGATCGAACCCCTCATCCGGCGCTTCGCGCCACCTTCTCCCACAAGGGGAGAAGGAAGAAAGGCTACGCCGCCTCCCTCACATCACCGCTAACCAGCCTGCGCGCAGCGCGCTCGGCCTCGCGTGCGTTGCGGAAGAGCTGGCCTTCGAGGCGATTGAACTGGTGAGACGAGGCGAAGAAGCAGTAGCCTCCGTGACCGCGAACGACAATGCCCGCGGTCTCTGAATTCACTTCGATGATGTAGCTGTCCGGCATGGCCCGTAGATTCCTCACTGCGGGCAAATAACCGGTTCCTTGCCCGAAAGTTCCGCAGGCAAATCAGCCGGTTTCCACCCCGAATCGACGCGTCATTGAGTACGCCGGGACCTCATCCGTTTTATGACTGGTTGTTGGCGAAGCCGCGGCACGATGACTCAGTCACGCCGCGTTTCTTAACACCGCACGTCTTCGTGAGATGAGACGCAAAACCGCGCGCGGTTACGTCGCGATCACCGGAGTGTCGCGCTGGATCGCTTGCGGATGGCCGTTATCGTCGATCGAGACGTAGGTGAAATTGCCGTCGGTCACGAGGATTGGTTGCAGCTCGCGCCGCCGCAGCGCCCAGGCTTCGAGATGGATGGTGAGCGAGGTACGGCCGACGCGCACGAGATTGGCGTAGACCGAGACGAGGTCGCCGACATACACGGCCTTGCGAAAATTCATCGCCTCGATCGCAACCGTGACGGTGCGCGACTTCGCGACCTTCGATGCGAACACGCCGCCGCCGACGTCCATCTGGCTGAGCAGCCAGCCACCGAAAATGTCGCCATTGGCATTGGTGTCGGCGGGCATCGCCAGCGTGCGGATGCAAAGATCGCCGCTCGGCTCGGTGTCGGCCTGTTCGCTCATGTGCCTCTCACTTGAAACTGTCCCAGCCCGGATCGGGCGCGAAGCGCCCACCGAATCGTTCGACCAGCGCGCGCAAGGTCGATACGACATTCTCCACGCCGCGTGCACGCGCATAGTTCAGCGGACCGCCGCGGAACGGCGCGTAGCCGGTGCCGAAGATCATGGCGCCGTCGACCGCATCGGGATCGTCGACGATGCCTTCACGCAGGGCCGCGACGCAGACATTGGACATCGGCAGCACCAGGCGGTCGATCATCTGGTCGGTGACGCGCGGGCCGGTCTCTGGCAATGGTGCCTTCTCGGCCTTGCCGTCCTTCCAGCTGTAAAAGCCCTTGCCGGTCTTCCGGCCGAGCTCACCCTTGGCGACTTTTTCGCGCAACCAGGCGGGCGTCGCTGGCAGCAGGTCACCGAACCTGGTGCGCAGCATGTCGCCGACGTCGAGGCAGATGTCGAGGCCGACCTGATCGGCGAGCTCGATCGGCCCCATCGGCATGCCGAACTGTTCGGCAGCAGAATCGATCAGGCGCGGGTCGATCTTCTCGTCCAGCATCACCATCGCTTCCAGCATGTAGGGCGTCAGCGCGCGGTTGACGAGGAAGCCGGGCGAGCTCTTCACCGACAGCGGCAGGCGGTCGATCGCACCAACGAAGGCGAGTGCTTCTTTCAGGACTTGCGCATCGTTGCCGTCGTGGCTGACGATTTCGACCAGTTGCAGCCGCGACACCGGATTGAAGAAATGCAGGCCGACGAGGCGCTCCGGGCGCGCCAGCGTGGTGCGCAAGTCCTGAAGCGGAATGCTCGACGTGTTGGTCGCAAGGATCGCGCCCGGCTTCATCTTGGGCTCGATGCCGGCATAGACCTTCTGCTTGAGCTCGAGCTTTTCCGGCACCGCTTCGATGATCAGATCGGCATTGCGGACGCCCTCGCCGTCCATATCCGGGATCAGCCGATCGAGCGCATCGCGGACCTCGGTCGGCTTGCGGATGATCTTGCCGTACAGCTCGGCGGCGCGCTCCACCGCGGCCGCAATCGGCTCGGCCTTCATGTCGGCGAGCGAAACGCGGAGCCCCTGTCCCGCGCACCAGGCCGCGATATCGCCGCCCATGGCGCCGGCACCGATGACGTGGACGTGCTTGATGCTGTTGCCGCTTCCGGCGGCCTTCTTCATCTGCTCGCGCAGGAAGAACACGCGGATCAGATTCTGCGCAGTCGGAGTCACCATCAGCTTGGCGAAGGACGTCTGCTCGGCCTTCAGCATCGCGGCCTTGCTGCCGCCATGCGTTTCCCAGAGATCGATCAGCGCGTAAGGCGCGGGATAGTGCTCGCGCGGAGCCGCCTTCGTCGCCTCGCTGCGCATACGCTTTGCGAGGAGCCCGCGCACGAGACCAAAGCTGGCCGCGCGGGTGAGCAGGCGGGGCTTGGCCCGCTTCAGGCGGCCGAACAGCACATCGTTCACGGCGTTGCGGACGTGGCGCTCCTGCGTCACGCTATCGACAAGGCCGAGCGATTTGGCGCGGCGTGCATCGATGGTGCGGCCGGTCAGCATCAGCGCCATCGACTGGGTCGGATTGACTAGCGCTGTAAAGCGCGCGGTGCCGCCGAGGCCGGGATGCAAGCCCAGCATCACCTCCGGAAAGCCGAAGCGCGCGCCGTCGATGGCGATGCGCGACTGGCAGGCCAGCGCAACTTCGAGCCCACCGCCGAGGCAGAAGCCGTGGATGACCGCGACCGTCGGCAGCTTGAGCGCTTCCAGATGGTCCACCACCGCATGCGCGGCGCGGATGCGCGTCTCCACCAGCGCGGGATCGGTGGCGCCGCGGAATTCATTGACGTCCGCGCCCGCGATGAAGCCGGACGGCTTTGCCGAGCGGATCACGAGGCCTGCGGGCCGTTCGGTCTCGATCGCCGCGAGCGCGGCGTCGAACTCCTCCATCACATCGGAGGAGAGGGTGTTGGCGCTAGCGTCGGCGCGGTCGAACAGCAGCCAGGCGACACCGTCGGCATCGCGCGTCAGCTTGAAGTGCTTGTAGGGACCGTCTGCTGCGGACTGAGGCCCAAGCGAGAGCATACGGTCGCCGAGCGCGGTCATGATCTTTGAATCCATGGTCACACCGCCTCGATCAGCATGGCACCGCCGAGCCCGCCGCCGATGCATTCGGTGGCAATCCCGCGCCGCGTGCCGAGCCGCTTCATCGCGTTGACGAGATGCAGCACGATGCGATTGCCGGAGGTCCCGACGGGATGGCCGAGCGAGATCGCACCGCCATCGACATTGAGTTTTTCGCGGTCGATCTCGCCGGCCGCGCCGTCGAGTCGCAAAATCTCGCGACAGAACTTGTCGTCGTTCCAGGCGGCGAGGCAGCCGAGCACCTGCGTCGCAAAGGCCTCGTTCAGCTCCCAGGTTTCGACGTCCTGGAGGGTGAGATTGTTGCGGGTCAAGAGCGGCGTCGCCGACATCACGGGGCCGAGCCCCATGATGCTCGGATCGAGCGCGGCCCAGTTGCTGTCGACGATCGCAGCCTTCGGCGTCAGTCTGTGCCTTGCGACCGCCGCGTCGGAAGCGAGGATCACCCATGAGGCGCCGTCGGTGATCTGCGAGGAATTGCCCGCGGTGACCTGGCCCCAGGGGCGTTCGAACACCGGCCTCAGCTTCGTGAGTGTCTCGGCCGTGGAGTCCGGACGCACGCCGTCATCATGGTCGAAGAACTTTCCGTCGCGGGAGAAGGCGGTCTCGACCTCGCCCTTCAGAAAGCCCTCGGCCTGCGCGTGCGCAAGGCGTCGATGGCTCTCGGCGGCATAAGCATCCGACTGGGCGCGCGTAATGCCGAAGAGATGGCCGACGACTTCCGCAGTCTGCCCCATGTTCAGTTCGGTGATGGGATCGGTCAGCCCGCGCTCGAGCCCAATGATCGGTTTGAGATAGCGCGGCCGCAGCTTGAACGCGGCGGCGAGCTTCGAGGCCACGCCCTTGGCGGTGGCAAGACCGGCAAACCAGCGCACGCCGGAATTCGGCCACACCAGCGGCGCGTGGCTGAGCGCCTCGGTGCCGCCGGCGAGGATCATGTCCGCATGGCCTTCGCGGATGTAACGGTAGGCGGTATCGATCGACTGCATGCCGGAGCCGCAATTGATCTGCACGGTGAAAGCGACCATGTCCTCGCCCATGCCGAGCCGGAGTGCGGCGACGCGCGCCGGGTTCATCTCGTCGGCGATCACGTTGACGCAGCCGAGGATGACCTGGTCGAAGTCGGTTGGCGAAAACGGCTGGCGCGCCAGGAGCGGCCGGCCGCACTGCACTGCGAGATCGACCGGCGTGAACGGCCCCGGTCCGGAGCGCGCTTTCAGAAACGGCGTCCGGCTGCCGTCGACGATGAAAACCGGTCGTGCCATTAGCTCGCCGCCCTCTGTTCACCGAGTTCCTGGAAGAACTGATGCACGTCGCCGGTTTTCTTGTAAATCGGCGACAGCGCCTCCGGCGCAAAATCGTCGACCTCGATGACTTTTGTGACGGCTTCGTGGGCGGCCGCCAACTGCTCGCCTTCGGCCTGCGTGATCACGCCCTTGGCGACGGCCTCCTTCCAGTCCCTTACATGCGCAGCGCGCATACGCTTGGCGATCGCGTCCGTGCCGGTAACCAATTTGAACGCCCGCTCCAGCCGGGCAAAGCCGCTGTCGTCATCAACATGAGCGAGATCCGGCGTGAGGCGCTCGCGCGCCGCGGACGGCTCCAGCACGAGGCTAGCGCATTGGTGCACGACGCGGTCGGACGGGCCGAGCACGCGGGCGCCAAACGGCTGGACCACGAGCTTGAGGATCACGGCGACGAATCGGTTCGGCAGATTGGCGAGGATTTCGGCGAGCCGGTTCTCGATCGTCTTGAAGCCGGTCGCCATGCACCATTCCAGAGCGGCGAAATCCTCCTTCTGCCGGCCCTCGTCCTGCCAGCGTTTTAGCGCGGCCGAGAGCAAGTACAGCTCGGAGAGGATGTCGCCGAAACGCGCCGACAGCATCTCCTTGCGCTTGAGAGCGCCGCCGAGCGTCAGCAGCGCCATGTCGGCGCAGAGCGCGAAGGCCGCGGAGTAACGCGAAAGCTGGCGATAGAACGGCGTGGTGTCGCCCGCATCGGGCGCGAGCGCGAAGGCGCCAAAAGTCCAGCTTCGGCCGAAGGCGCGGAATAGCGTCTGAAAACTGTGGCCGACATGTTTCCAGAACGCCTTGTCGAAGGCTGTGAGACCGCGCTCGCGATCGGTGTCGGCGAGCGCATTCATCTCGTCGAGCAGATAGGGATGCGCGCGGATCGCGCCCTGCCCGAACACGATGAGATTGCGCGTGAGGATGTTGGCGCCCTCGACCGTGATGCCCACGGGAACGGCGCGGTGCAGATTGCCGATATAATTTTGCGGACCGTCGATCACGGCCTTGCCGCCATGGATGTCCATGGCGTCGTCGACCGCGATGCGCATCCGCTCGGTCGCGTGCAGCTTCATGATGCCGGAGATCACGGCGGGATGAACGCCGGCATTGAGCGCCGCGCAAGTGAGCCGCCGCGCCGCGTCGAGCTGATAGGCGGTGGCGACGATGCGCGCGAGCGGCTCCTCGACGCCTTCGAATTTTGAGATGGAAATGCCGAACTGCTCGCGGATGCGGGCATAGGCGCCGGTGGTGCGCGCCGCATAAGCGGCGCCGGCCGCGGAGAGCGACGGCAGCGAGATGCCGCGGCCGGCGGCGAGCGCGGTCATCAGCATCTTCCAGCCCTGCCCGAGCCGCTCCTGGCCACCGATGACATAGTCGAGCGGGATGAAGACGTCGCGGCCCCAGTTCGGGCCGTTCTGGAACACCTGCATCGACGGCAGATGACGGTGGCCGATCTCGACGCCGGGCAGATTGGTCGGGATCAGCGCGACGGTGATGCCGAGCTCTTCCTGATCGCCGACGAGATGATCGGGGTCATAGGCCTTGAAGGCGAGGCCGAGCAGCGTCGCGACAGGTCCGAGCGTGATGTAGCGCTTGTGCCAGTTGAGCCTGAGGCCGACGACCTCTTGCCCCTCGAAGACGCCCTTGCAGATGATGCCCGTGTCGACCATCGAGGCCGCGTCCGAACCGGCTTCCGGGCTGGTTAGACCGAAGCAGGGAATGTCGCGGCCGTCAGCGAGGCGCGGCAGCCAGCGCTCCTGCTGCTCCTTGGTGCCGAAGCGCATCAGGAGTTCGCCAGGTCCGAGCGAGTTCGGCACCATCACGGTAACGGCAGCCGCGATCGAGCGGGTCGAGATTTTTCGTACCACTTCCGAATGCGCATAGGGCGAGAAGCCGAGGCCGCCAAATTCCTTCGGGATGATCATGCCGAAGAATTTCTCGCTCTTGACGAAGTGCCAGACGTCAGGCGGCAAGTCGCGCCACTCCCAAAAGATCTTCCACTCGTCGAGCATGGCGCAGAGTTCGTCGACAGGGCCGTTGAGGAAGGCCTGCTCCTCGTCGGTCAATTTCGCCTGCGGAATCTTGAGCAGCTTCGACCAGTCGGGATTGCCGGTGAAGAGATCGGCGTCCCACCAGACGTCGCCGGCCTCCAGCGCCTCGCGCTCGGTGTCGGACATCGCCGGCAGCACGCGGCGCGCCCAGGAGAAGATCGGCTTGGTAATGGTGTCGCGGCGGAAGCTCATGGCGGACCTCATGCAACGGCGCGGTTAGGGCATTTTAGCGGAAACTGGCCGGCAGAAGCGAACACTTCGCCTGCAAAATGATGCGAATTGACGCGGCCGGGCGGCCGCCCACGGACCATAACGGCCGGGGCGCGCTGGCAGTTCCGGGAGGGGATGGGGCTGAATGCCTCCCCTTGTCATTCCGGGGCACGCGAAGCGTGAGCCCGGAATCCATCAGACGGTAGCGTTGGTTGATGAATGGATTCCGGGCTCGCGCCTTGCGGCCGCCCCGGAATGACGTGTGGAGAGAGCGGCGGCCGGCCTAATCCGGCCGGACCATCTCGAACATGTTTTCCGGCTTGATCTCAAAATAGTCGCCGCGGCGGCCGGCCCGCACGATCGGGCGGGCGGCGGCGGTCTGGTAGACGCCGTCCTTGATCATGGCCTTGTCGATGTGGACGGCGACGACCTCGCCCAGCGTCAGCCAGGCGTCGGCCTCCTTGCCGTCGGCGCCCTTGAGCCGGACGATGTCGGACACCCTGCACTCGAAGGCGACCGGGCTCTCGCCGACGCGCGGCACGTTGACGAGCTTGCCGGGCACGGCGGTAAGGCCAGCGATCTCGAACTCGTCGACCTCAGGCGCAACATGCGCCGCCGTCGCATTCATGTGCTTGGCGAGATCCATCGTGGCGAGATTCCAGACGAATTCGCCGGTCTGCTTGATGTTCTCGACCGAGTCTTTCCAGTTGGTGGAGGAGAAGCCGATGATCGGCGGCACGTAGCAGAACGCGTTGAAGAAGCTGTAGGGCGCGAGATTGACGTGGCCCTTGGTGTCGCGCGACGAGATCCAGCCGATCGGCCGCGGCGCGATGATGGCGTTGAAGGGATCGTGCTTGAGGCCGTGGCCCTTGGCGGGCTCGTAGAAATACAGGTCTTTGTCGGTCACGCGCTGCTTCTCCGTTTTCCGTCATTCCGGGGCGGTCCGACGGGACCGCGCGAGCGCGGCCCGGAGGACCGAACCCGGAATCTCGAGATTCTCAGGTGCGCAATTGCGCACCGGAGTTCGATGCTTCGCATCGCCCCGGAATGACGGTCAACTCAAAACATTGGTCAGTGGCGCGGGGACAGACCCGCGATGACGAAATCGATCATCTGATCGATGGTCGGGCCCGGCTTGGTGGCGCACTGGGCGATCATCTGGGGATGGAAGAAGCGCATCATGGCGGTGCAGGCGCACAGCGATGCCAGCTGCAGGTCGGGCGCCTCGAACTCGCCGGTGGCCGCGCCTTGCGCGATCATCTGGCCGATCGTCCCGGCGATGCACTCCATATGGGTGACGCAGACGTCCCAGTCCTCCTGCATGGCGATCTCGACCATCTCATGCAGCTTGGAATCACCGACATAGCGCTCGGTGTTCATGCGATGGATGGTGGTCAGCAGCTCACGGAAGCGCTCCAGCACCGGACCGGTCCCAGCCACGATCCGCTGTGCTTCCAGCTCGACTTCGCCCATCAACCCCCGTGCCACCGCCTGGTGAATCGCCCTCTTCGATTCGAAGAAGCGATAGACGTTGGCGGGGCTCATCCGGAGCTCTTTGGCGATGTCGCCGACCGTAGTCTTCTGATAGCCGATTACGCGGAACAGCCGCTCGGCCACCTCGAGAATACGATCCCGGGTGTCACCTTCGATATGTTCCGCAACCAGTGTCATGTTTCAGGACTCGTTCGTCGGTAGTCTTCTCACTTATTCAGCCGCTTCAGCAAGCGGAATTGCGTGCTCGTCATCGCTCCCATGCTGCGGCGCGGCAGGTTGCTCGGGGGTGCCGGCCTCATCCAGGCTCTTCCTGAACCACAGGGCATAGAGGCCCGGCAGATAGAGCAGCGTCAGGAAGGTCGCGACGAACAAGCCTCCCATGATCGTGATCGCCATCGGGCCCCAGAACGCCGAGCGGGACAGCGGAATCATGGCGAGGATCGCGGCGAGCGCCGTCAGCACCACCGGACGGGCGCGGCGGACGGTGGCCTCAACGATCGCCTCGCGGCGGGTCAGGCCGTGGGAGACGTCGGTCTCGATCTGGTCGACCAGGATGACCGCGTTGCGCATGATCATGCCGGCAAGCGCGATCAGCCCGAGCAGCGCCACGAAGCCGAACGGGGCATTGGCGACGTTGAGGCCGAGGGAGGCGCCGACGATGCCAAGCGGTGCGGTCAGGAACACCAAGAACAGGCGCGAGAAGCTCTGCAGCTGGATCATCAGCAGCGTCAGCATCACCATGACCATCACCGGGAAGAGGATGAAGATCGAGGCGTTGCCCTTGGCGGATTCCTCGAACGCCCCTCCCGGCTCGATGCGGTAGGCCGGCTCGAGGTAGTCCTTGATCTGCTGCAGCTTCGGCGTGATCTGGCTGGTGACATCGGGCGCCTGCACGCCGTCGACGACGTCGGAGCGCACGGTGATCGCCATGTCGCGGTTGCGCCGCCACAGGATCGGCTCCTCATGGGCATACTCGATCTTGGCGATCTGCTGCAGCGGAACAGCGACGCCATTGCGCGTGGTGATGGTGAGATCGCCGACGCCGCCGAGATCGAGGCGTTCGGACGGGACGGCACGGGCGACCACGCCGACCTTCTCGATGCCGTCGCGCACGGTCGTGACCTGTGCCCCCGAGATCAGCATCGACAGCGCCTGTGACACGTCCTGCGGGGTGAGACCCATGGCGCGGGCGCGATCCTGGTCGACGACGAGCTTGAGGTAGGGCGACTGCTCGTTCCAGTCGAGCTGAACGTCCTTGACGTTCTTGTTCTCGCGCATGACGTCGCGAACCTGGTAGGCGATCTCGCGCACCTTGTTGGCGTCGGGGCCGATCACGCGGAACTGCACGGGGAAGCCGACCGGCGGACCGAAGTTGAAGCGGTCGACGCGGACGCGCGCCTCCGTCAACATGCCGTCGGCGGCCGCGTTCTCGATCTTGGCCTTGATGCGCTCGCGTGCCTCGACACCCTTGGCGACGATGACGATCTCGGCAAACGCCTCGTTCGGAAGCTGCGGATTGAGGCCGAGCCAGAAGCGCGGCGAGCCCTGGCCGACATAGGCCGTGTAGGTCTCGATGTCCTGGTCGTCCTTCAGCAGCGTCTCGGCCTTCTTCACCGCCTTTTCAGTGACGTTGAAGGCGGTGCCCTCAGGCAGGCGGAGCTGGAGGAACAGTTCGGGCCGCTCGGAGAGCGGGAAGAACTGCTGCTGGACGTGGCCGAAGCCGACGATCGAAGCCACGAAGACGCCAACGGTCGCGACCACCACCGTGATGCGATGACTGACGCACCACTGCACAACGGCGCGCAGGCCACGGTACATGCGGGTCTCGTAGACCGCGTGCGGATCGTGGTTGTGGTGCACCTTCATCTCCGGCAGCAGCTTGACGCCGATATAGGGCGTGAAGATCACCGCCACGAACCAGGACGCGACCAGCGCGATCGCCACGATCCAGAAGATGCTGCCGGCATATTCGCCGACCGCGGAATTGGCAAAGCCAATGGGGAGGAAGCCAGCGGCCGTGACCAGCGTTCCCGTGAGCATCGGAAACGCAGTTGATTCCCAGGCAAAGGACGCCGCACGCATGCGGTCCCAGCCCTGCTCCATCTTCACCACCATCATCTCGACCGCGATGATGGCATCATCCACCAGCAGGCCGAGCGCGATGATCAGCGCACCGAGCGTGATGCGGTGCAGGTCGAGCGACATCACGTTCATGACGATGAAGACGATGCCGAGCACGAGCGGGACCGACATGGCGACCACGATGCCGGTGCGCCAGCCGAGCGCAAGAAACGACACGAACAGCACGATGACGAGTGCCTCCATGAAGGAGTGCACGAATTCGCTTACCGCGTGCTCGACCACCTTGGGCTGGTCGGCGATGAGCCGGACGTCGACGCCCTGCGGCACCGCCTTCATGAATTCGGCGGTCGCCTTCTCGACGTCCTTGCCGAGCTCGAGGATGTTGGCGCCCTTGGCGGTGACGACACCGATACCGATCGCGGCCTTGCCTTCCTGGCGCACGACGAAACTCGGCGGATCGACATAGCCGTGGGTGACGGTGGCGATGTCGCCAAGGCGGAAGACACGGCCATTGCTCTCGACCGGGGTCTCGGCCACCGCCTTGACGCCGTCGAGCGCGCCGGTCACGCGCAGCGGCACGCGCTGCGACGAGGTTTCGACCGTGCCGGCCGGCGTCACGTTGTTCTGCTTGGCGAGCGAGTCGAACAGCGCCTGCGGCGTGATGCCGAGCGTGGCGAGCTTCGCGTGACTGAACTCGACGAAGATGCGCTCATCCTGGTTGCCGTAGACGTCGACCTTGGTCACGCCGGGCACCTTGAGCAGGCGCTGGCGGAAGCCTTCGGAGACCTTCTTGAGCTGGGCGTAATCGGCGCCGTCGCCAGTCATCATGTAAAGAATCGAATCAACGTCGGAGAACTCGTCGTTGACGACCGGACCGAGGATGCCGGCAGGCAACTGGCCTTGCACGTCGGCGAGCTTCTTGCGCAGGAGATAGAAGAGATAGGGCACATCCTTCGGCGGCGTGGAGTCGCGGAAGGTGACCTGGAGCGCGGTGAATCCAGGCTTGGAATAGGTCTGCACCTTCTCGAAATAAGGCAGCTCCTGGATCTTCTTCTCGATGGGATCAGCGACCTGGGTCTGCATCTCCTGCGCGGTCGCGCCCGGCCACAGCACGGAGACGTTGACCACCTTCACCGTGAAGAACGGATCTTCGGCGCGGCCGAGCTTCTGATAGGAGAAGAAGCCGGCGACGCCGAGCACCAGCATCAGGAACAGGACCAGCGTCGGATGGCTGACGGCCCAGGCCGAAAGGTTGAAGCGCTTCATCGCTCTCTCCGGAAAAAACGATCCAATTGCCAAAAACGACAGCCGCTCTGTTCAACCCGTCGTCGCGAGGCAGCGAAGCAATCCAGGGGGCTGGGCAGGTTCTGGATCGCTTCGCCGCTTCAGCCTTCGCATTTGCGCTCAGGCCGAAACTCACCTCACACGACGGTACTCGTAAACTTTAGAAAGACAGCGACGACACGACCCGCACCTTCTGGCCGGGATCAAGTTTCTGGACACCGAGGGCGACGATCTTGGCGCCCTCTTCGACGCCGCTGGTGATGACGACGTCGTTGCTGTCGTAGGACTTCACCGCGACAGGCTTCAGCGTGACCGCGCCGTTGTCGTCGACGACATAGAAGGACGGCTTGCCGCCTTCGTTGAACAGCGCCGACAGCGGCAGCCGGGCGACGCGCTCGGTGGCAGCGTCCGACAGCGTCAGCGTCGCGGTCATGCCGAGCGAAACCTTGTCGTCGGCCTCGGGCAGCGAAAATTTGGCGAGATAGGTGCGCGTGGCCGGATCGGCGGTGGGCGCGATCTCGCGCAGCTTCGCCGTATATTTCTTGTCCGGCTCCGACCAAAGAGTGACGCTGGCGGCGCCCGACTTGGCACGTCCGACCAGCGTCTCAGGGATCGCGACGACCGCTTCCTTTTCGGCAAAGCGGGCGACGCGGATCGAGGCCTGGCCCGCGGCGACCACCTGGCCGGGCTCGATCAGCGTTGCGGTGACGACGCCACGGGCGTCGGCATTGAGCGTCGCGTACGAAAGAGAATTCTTGGTCAGCTCGACCGAGCGGACGGCGCGGTCGAGCCGCGCACGTGCCTCGTCGGCGGCGGCGCGGCTCGAATCCATCGCGGCATCGGTGGTCCAGCCCTTTGCCTTCAAATCCTTGGCGCGCTGCTCGGCAGCGGCGGCCTGGGCCAGCACGCCGGTGGCGGCGGTCTGCTCGGCGACGGCCTGCTCGGCCTGAAGCTTCAGATCGACCTCGTCGAGGGTGGCAAGCGCCTGCCCCACCTCGACGGTCTGGCCGACCTCGACCAGTCGCTTATCGACCTTGCCGGCGACGCGAAAACCGAGATCGCTCTCGATCCGGGGCCTGATGGTGCCGACGAAGCTGCGCTCCGGAGTCTCGGCATCATAATGGGCGGTTGCGACCAGGACCGGCCGCGGCGGGTCAGCCTTTTGCGCCACGGTATCATTACACCCGGCCAGCGCAGCGGCCATCAGAGCCAGCGATACACCCGCCAAGAGCTTGGAATAGCTGGACAAAACGGACCGAACGAACATCGGAGGACACTCCCGCGCTGCAATAGGAGGAATGTCGACTAATTACTGATAAAAGTCAATAATCGTCAATCATCAGAAAAGCGTGATCATTAGGGGGTGGTAACCCTTCTCCCGTCGCCCTGGCGAAAGCCGGGCCCATTACCCCTGAAGTCGGTTGCCGGAAGAATACGTCTCCCCACGCGCGCCCCAAGAGGAGCCGCGGGGTACGTCGCCCTGGCTTTGGCCAGGGCGACGTAGGTTCACCGCCCCCGGTCGGCGAACTCGTGCTTGCTCTCGTGGCCGCCGATGAAGGCCAGGATGCCGGCCAATAGCGGCAGCACCGCGAGCACCAGAAGGCCGGTCGAGGTCTGGCCAGTGGCTTCCTTGACCCAGCCGATCAGATAGGGACCGCCGAAGCCGGCGAGGTTGCCGACCGAATTGATCAGCGCGATGGCGCCGGCAGCGGCCGTGCCGGAGAGCCAGGCGGTCGGCAGGGTCCAGAACACGCCGAAGCAGCAGAACACCCCGATCGCGGCGACTGTCAGCACCACCATGGTCATAGTGGGATCGGTGAGGTAGCTGGAGACGGCGAGCGCGACGGCGGTGAGCAGCAGCGGGGCGCCGACATGCATCACGCGCTCGCGCGTGGCATCCGAATGCCGCGCCCACAGGATCATGGCGACGGTGCCGAACAGATAGGGAATCGCGGTGACGAAGCCGGTCTGGGCGTTGGTCAGGCCGAATGCCTTGACGATCTGCGGCAACCAGAACTGCATGCCATAGAGGGCGCCGACGAAGCCGAAATAGATCAGGCTGAGCGCGATCACCTTCGGCGACGACAGCGCTTCGCCGAGCGAGGGGTGCTTTACCGCCTGTTTGATTGCGATTTCGGAATCGAGCCGGGCCTTGAGCCAGGCTTTCTGCTCGGCCGAGAGCCAGTCCGCCTTCTCCGGCCTGTCAGTGAGGTAGAACCAGGTGACGATGCCGAGCAGCACCGAAGGGATGCCCTCGAGAATGAACAGCCACTGCCAGCCCTTCAGCCCCATCGCGCCGTCGAGCCCGAGCAAGAGGCCCGAGATCGGCGCGCCGATCACGGTCGAGACCGGCACGGCGATCGCGAAGGCCGCGAGGAAGCGGCCGCGATATTCGGCCGGATACCAATAAGTGAGGTAGAGGATGATGCCGGGAAAGAAGCCGGCTTCCGCCACGCCGAGCAGGAAGCGCAGCACGTAGAAGCTGGTCACGCCGCTCACCAGCGCCATCAGCGCCGAGATGATGCCCCAGGTCACCATGATGCGGGCGATCCAGCGGCTCGCGCCGAACTTCTCCAGCGCGAGATTGCTCGGCACCTCGAAGATGAAATAGCCGATGAAGAAGATGCCGGCGCCCCAGGAGAAGATCAACGGCGTGAACTTCAACTCGGCATTCATGGTCAGCGCGGCGAAGCCGAGATTGACGCGGTCGAGATAGGAGAAGAAGTAGGCCAGCACCAGGAACGGGATCAGGCGCCAGGAGATGGCGCGGATGGTCGATGTCTCGATTTCCGACTTGGCTCCTGTGGAACCGATATAGGTTGTGGTCTGGCTCATGGCTTCCCCCGGTTTTTTGCTTTTGTGAGCTAGAAAGATTCTTGATTTGACGCGTTTTCTTCACGCGAACCGGTATCCACTTCGCTCGAAAACGCTTTCGCAGGCGGTTTTCAGCATCGTGGGCAAAGAGTCAATGGAAGCCATGCAAGGAGCGCAGCCAGTCAACACCATTACGCTGCGACGGAAGATGCTGATCCGAGCCGGGCTGGCGCTGGTGGCGATCGCCTGCGGGCTGTCCCTACGCTGGTACGGTTTTCCGCTCGGCCTTCCCGCCTTCGTGGTGAAGTATGGCGGCTCGCTGCTGTGGTGTTGTTGCTGGTCGGGGCTTTGCTGCCGTGGCTGACACGAAGCCAACTCGCGGCCATCGCCGTTGCAATCGCGGTGGTCGTCGAGTTTTCGCGGTTGGTGCATACGCCGGGGCTCGACGCGTTCCGGCTCACTACGGCGGGCGCGCTGCTGCTCGGGCGCATCTTCTCGCTGTGGAATTTGGTTGCCTACCTCACCGGTGTCGTGGTCGGCCTCTGGCTCGATCGACTCATGGAGAAGCGCGGCGCGGGCAAAAGCTAGCCAGCCAGCTTTTTCCGGGTGGCGCGAAGAATCTCATCTGACAATTTGGGATCGCTCACCGCGCGGGCGAGCACGAGCGCCCCGACCAGAGAAACAAGAGTCACGATCGCATCCTCATCGCGCCGGCGTTGCCTGGTCCCCGAACCGATTCGTGCGCTGAGCCACCCGATCATGCCCTTCACGCCGGCGGTAAATCGTTCTCGCGCGCCTTGGCTTTGGCGCTGCATTTCAGAGCACAGCGCCGCAAACGGGCAGCCGCTTCCCGGGTCGTCCCGGTGCGCCGGCGAAAGATATTCCGAAACGTAGTCATCGACCGTGGTCGTTTCACAGAGCTCTCGTCCCTTGGAGGCGATTGCCTCGGCGACCGCTTCTTCGACAAGCCGCTGCTTGGAGCCGAATTGACTGTAGAGACCACCGTGGGTCATGCCGGCGGCCTCGGTCAGCGCGTCGACACCGACGCCGGAAATCCCGCGCTCCCGGATCAGGCGCGAGGCCGTCGTAAGAATTCGTTCGCGGTTGTCGGCCGCCTTTTCCTTGGAAACACGCATGTCGAAGGTCCTGATCAGAGGGTCTTGACATTTATAATTACGATCATCATCTAATTCAATCATTACGATCGTCATCAAAACTGGCAAGCGCAGCGTTGAACATCAGGAGAAGGTCATGACCAAGGTAAAGATTGCTCTCGTGACAGGCGCCTCGTCGGGCATCGGCGAAGCCACCGCACAGCGGCTCGCTGCGGACGGCTACAAGGTCTACGGCACCAGCAGACGCGGAGTTCAGGCAGGCAAGCGGTCGTTCGAGATGCTGGCCCTCGACGTGACCAGCGACGAATCCGTGGCGACGGCAGTTAGCGAGGTGATCCGGCGCGATGGTCGCATCGATCTGCTGGTGAATAACGCCGGATTCGGCGTTGCGCCCGCCGGAGCGGAGGAGAGCTCGATCGAGCAGGCGCGATCGATCTTCGAGACGAACTTTTTCGGGCTGATCCGGATGACGCGCGCTGTCCTGCCGCAGATGCGCCGCCAGGGCAGCGGACGCATCATCAATATCGGCTCTGTGCTCGGCTTTCTGCCGATGCCCTATGGGGCGCTCTATGCCGCGACCAAGCACGCGGTGGAAGGCTATTCGGAATCGCTCGACCACGAGCTGCGCACGCGGGGCATCAGGGTCTCCATCATCGAACCCGCGTACACGAAGACGCCATTCGACGCGAACTTCATCGAGCCGGACGTCAAGCTCGACGAGTATCGCGAAGCGCGTGCGGGCGTAAGCAGGCGGGTGAATGAGGTCATGGCCACCGCGGAATCGCCGGATGTGGTCGCCGAAACCGTGTTGAAGGCGGCGAACGCGGCGCATCCGAAAATTCGATACGCAGCCGGCAAGCTCGCGAGCCGGCTGCGATTTCTTCGCAGATTTGCGCCCGCTGGCCTGGTCGATGCCGGGATTCGAAAGGACCTCCGGCTTGATGCACCGCAGGCGTCACAGTCCCCCCGTCCCGCACGAGCTTTTTGACGGCACGCGGGCGCCCCGCTACCGGCGTAGACCCATCGGACACAGAGAACAGAGACATGAAAGCGCTCATCTTCAAGCGTTATGGCAAGGCCAATCAGCTTGCTTTCATCGATACGCCCCGGCCGACGCCGAAGCCGGATGAAATTCTCGTTCAGGTCCACGCCGCCGGTTTGAATCCGATCGACAACATGATTCCAAAAGGAATGTTCAAGCCCATCCTGCACTTTCAGCTCCCGGCCGCATTGGGCAGCGACTTGGCTGGCGTCGTGGTGGAGGTCGGAAATCGCGTTACCCGATTCAAGCCGGGCGATGAGATCTTCGCCAGCATCTTCGACCTGGGCACGGGCGCGCTTGCTGAATTCGCGGTCGTTCCCGAGACTGCCGCCGCGCTCAAGCCGCCCAACCTGGACTTTGTGCAAGCGGCCTCCATCCCGATGGTCGCACTAACGTCGTGGCAAGCGCTGACGGAGCGTGCGCGCCTCAAGCCCGGCCAAAAGGTTTTCATTCCCGCAGGATCCGGCGGGATCGGCACCTTCGCGATCCAACTTGCGAAATATCTCGGAGCGAAGGTGGGAACGACAACCAGCAGCGGAAACGTGGACCTGGTGCGGAGCCTCGGAGCCGATGACGTGGTTGATTACAACAAGCAGCAGTTTGAGACCGTGCTGCGGGACTATGATGCCGTGCTGGGCACAATCAGGGGCGACGCAATCGAGAAATCCCTTGGGATATTGAAGCGTGGAAGCACCGTCCTCTCGCTCATCGGGCCCCCGGATGCTGCATTCGCCCGTGCCCGCGGCATGAACTTCTTCATGGTGTTCCTGTTCGGCTTGCTGAGCCGCAAGATCATTCGCTGCGCCCGAAAACGCGGCGCCGAATATTCATTCCTGTTTGTGCATCCAGATGGCGGTCAGCTCTCGCAGATCGGCGAGATTCTCAAGGCGGGCCGCATTCGGCCGGTGATCGACAAGGTCTTTCCATTCGCGGAGGCCAAGGAAGCCCTTGGCTACCTTGCGAAGGGCAGGGCCAAGGGGAAAGTCGTCGTCCAGATGAGGTGAGGTCACCCGACGCTCGCTCCGCCAGCTGAAACCGCTCGAAGCGGTCGAGCTCGCCCGTTGCTGTTAGGGCGGATCTTCTCGCTGCGAAATTTGTTAGCTTACCTGATCGGTGTTGCGGCCGGCATCTGCATCACGAGATTGGTCGCCCTGCGGAGCAAGCTCATCTCGCAAGAGACCGGCTCGACCCGCGAATGATCAGCTCCGTCGGCACGGTGAGACCACGGCCGCGCTCGATTTCGTCGCCGCGCATCCGCTCCAGCAGCATTGTCGCTGCGTGGCGGCCCATCGCCGCCAGATCCCACTCGATCGCGGTGATCGGCGGGGTATGCAGTTCAGCCAGGTCGGAATCGCTCCCGGCCACCACGGAAATCCCATCCCCAACGTCAATGCTCATCGTCCGCAGCGCTCTCAGGCAGCCGCCGAGCATGTCCATAGCCGCGACGAAGAGCGCCGTCGGCGGATCCGCGAGATTCATGAGCGACGCCGTCGCCCGATAGGCGTCTTCGCTCGAGAGCACATTGTGTCGTAACAGCCTCGAATCCGGCGTGATGCCCGCCGCCGAATACGCCTCACGGAATCCCTCCAGGCGGCTGCGCGACGGAAAGGCCTTGATATCGCCGACCAGCATGGCGATCCGCCGGTGCCCGAGACCGAGCAGATGGCTGGTCGCAAGGCGTGCGCCCAGGCGATGATCGGCCGTGACGCGATCGAGCGCCTCGATGCTGTCTCTGTCGATAAGCAAGACCGGCATCGGAGCCTCCGCCAGCGCCTGGCGCACGTCCCGGTGCGCCTCATCACTCAGCGTCATCATCACGCCATCCACCCGGCGCCTGCGGAAGGCGCGCAGCAAGGAGATCTCGACTTCGGGGCGGTTGGTCGTGCTCGCCAGAAGCAGGGTATATCCGGCCTCGCGCAGGACCGCCTCGGCCTCCTTGATGAAGAGCGCGAAGCGCGGGATGTCGAAGTCGCGAATGGCGCAGGCCACGAGCCGCGACCGTCCCGCGCGCATGCTCTGCGCCGTGACGTCGACCTCATAGCCGAGATCGGCCATGGCCCTTTCGACGCGCTCGCGCAGCTCTCTGGTCACCGTGGGACGATCGTTGAGTACACGGGATACCGTGCCGACCGCGACGCCGGCCGCTCGGGCCACGTCCCTGACTTTCACGGTTTGCGGGCGGCGAGGCTGCGACGTCATGCTCCCACATGAACCGGTTCACTATTTTAAGCAAGTCTCTCGGCCACTATCTACCGAAATATTAGCCAGCTCTGATATTGCGGGAGTAAGATTGTCTCGGATGATGAACCGGTTCATTGACTCCGGCGCCGAACTTGGCACAATGGCCGCGATGAAGCCGTGCGCGGAGAGGAGACCTCACCCTTTCCGTCGAGCGGTCCGGAGAAGTTGCAGCCATGCCGCAGCCCAAGGTCGCCTTTGTTGGATTTGGCGAAGCCGCGCAATGCTTTGCGTCGCACCTGGCAGCTCAGACCGGAGCGCCGATCGTCGCGTTCTGTCAGGGCAAGACCAACGCACCGCCCTACTCCCAAGCCTTTCTTGCGGTCGCGGCCAGATGTGGCGTCACGCTGGTCGAGCGGCTCGACGACCTGTCGGAGGCGGACGTAATATTTTCCGCCGTAGTCGTTGCCGTCGCGACCGAGATGGGAGAGGCCATAGCCAGAATTGTGCGTCCCGGCGGCCTCGTAGTGGACATCAACGCCGCGACCCCGAGAACGAAAAAGCGTGTCGCCGAGGTCGTGGAGGCGCGCGGCGGCGTGTTCGCGGATGCGAACCTGATGGGCTCGGTCGATCTCTATGGCGCAGCAGTCCCGCTCTACACGTCGGGCAGCGGCGCCGAACGCTTCGCAGAGACGTTCAGGCCATTTGGCTTCCACATCGAGGTGGCCGGCTCCGAAGCCGGAACGGCAGCGGCCGTGAAGATGCTTCGGAGCGTGGTGACGAAGGGTATGGAGGCGCTGCTGGTCGAGGCTCTGACCGCCGCAACGCTCGCCGGCGTGCGGCGTGAAACCATGCGCGGGCTTTGCCAATCCATGGATGCCACCACATTCAGCAAGTTCCTGGACATGTGCGTCCGCTCCGACGTGCTGCATGCCGAGCGCCGCGCAGTGGAAATGGACGGCGTGGCGGCGGGCCTGCGGGAATTGGGCTTCGATCCCCTCATGACGAGCGCGACAGCGGAGCGACTGAGGGTCTCGGCGCGACTGGAATTGCGCGAGGAGTTCGCGCGACGCTCGGGCTATTCGGCCGACGAAGTGCTGGACAGGTATGCGCATATGCTGTCCGACCTTGGCCGCGAACCGCGAGGCACGCGCGACCTCCAAGAAAGGCCGTAGACTGGGCGACGGTCACGCTCACTCCGCGAGCTGAAACCGCTCAAATCGCTCGAGCTCCTCCTCGATCTTCTGCTTGAGCTCCTTGCGCCCCGCTATCTTCTTGCCCTTCCCGAGCCAGGTCCATTTCTGCATCAACAGCTTCTTGGCCTGCCGGTCGGTCTTGAGGTCGAGCGCGGCGATGATCTCGTCGCCGACCAGCACGGGCAGCGCGAAATAGCCGAGCTTGCGCTTGGCCTTCGGCACATAAGCCTCGAACAGATGATTGTAGCCGAAGATGAGATTGGTGCGCTTGCGCTGGATGATCAGCGGATCGAACGGCGAAAGGATATGGACGAGATCAGGCGATACCTCGCCAGGCTCCAGCGCCGCGGGGCTCGCCCAATGCTCCTGCTTACCGGCGCCCTCGACCGCGACAGGCACGAGCTCGCCGCGGCGGACGCGCGCGGCGATCAGGCTTGCCACAGCTTTCTTGCTCGGCGCATCGAGGTGGCAGATCGAATCGAGGCTGACCACGCCTTGGGAGCGCAACGCGCGATCGAGCAGATAGGCCGTGATCTCCTTGGCTGAGGCCGGCTTCGGCAGCTTGTCCCAGCCGAAATGCCGCGTCATCAGATCATAGGTCTTGAGCATGCCCTGGCGCGCACTGATGGTCGCGACGCCGGTATAGAAGGCAAGCTGAAGTGCCCGCTTCGAAGGCTTGCGGCTCTGCCACAGATGCTCCTTCTCGGTGAGCACGTCGTCCTCGATGTCGCGGATCGTCAGCGGGCCGGCCCGCAACAGCCGCATCACCTTGCGCGTGTCGGCTGGCGTCACCGAGACATACCATCTGTGCCCCTCGCGCTTGTGCTCGCGCATCGCCGGCAGGAAGATGCGAAAATCGCTCGACGGCACATAGGACAGCGCATGGGTCCAGTATTCGAATACGCTTTTGTCGACGCTCTGGGCATGCCGCAGATCGGCGCGGCGGTAGGACGGGATGCGGCTGAAGAGGATGTGGTGATGGCAGCGCTCGATCACGTTGATGGTGTCGATCTGCACATAGCCGAGATGGGCGATCGCCTCCGCCACGGCCTGCGCGCCCTCCCCGAACGGTTCGCGCGTGTCGAGCCGCTGCGCATGCAGCCAGATCTGCCGGGCCTGCGTCGTGCTGAGGGGGATCGGTTTGGGCGCGCGTGACATTGCAACACGCAATGTAGCGGGATTCGCGCCAAGCGAAAGAATGGGCAAAGCGGCGGTCAAATAAAAAGCCGCGCTGCCATCTGCTGACAGCGCGGCCGGCTGGTGCGCGCCGCGCGCCTATTTCATCGACATGGCCTTCTGCGACTTCATGTAATGCATGCAGGCGCTCTTCATCTTGCCATTGCTCATGTCGGTGTTGGCCATGGCCATTTCCTTGTTCGCCGCCGTCTTGGCCGGCGTGTCCGGAGTGCCACCCATCATGGCGGCGGACTTCATCATGTTGTCCTTGGTGCACGCCATCATTGCGGCGGATGCGGGGGACAGCGAAAGGGTGAACGCGACAAGGGCTGCGGCCGTGAGCAAGATCTTCATCGAAAAGTCTCCTCCGTAAAACGAAACCGGCGCCATGCCGGCATTCGCAACTACGTATTGTCTCGCGACAATGTTTCGCGGAGAAGAAAATTTTCTTGCTGCAATGCAAAGTGAAACCGGCTCTAGCGGCCGTCCTTCGGCGCTCTCGGCCGATCACTGAGGCTGCCGGTGGCAATGTCGGGCTCGCACGCGGCCCTGCCGCGCCCCTCGGCCTGACAGCGATAGACGTTGCCGGTGAGGCGGTCGACCAGCCACATGTTCTCGTCGGTCGGAGCTTCGAGGCCGACATAGCGGGAGGTCAATCCCGTGATCAGCGTCGAGAGCAGGATCGCCACTGCGATCATCGCCGCACCGATATAGATCGGCATGGAACTCAGGAACACGGTCCGATCCGGCGGGCCGCCACGATAGAACTGATAGTCACTCGGCCTTGGCACAGGATTGAACTCGGCTCCCCTTCGCTTGCGGTTGTCGGATCAGGAGTCCTGCTAGGCGCGCATCTTGCCGAAAACTTGTTCGCAGACAGGCCGCCACGCGACCGCTTTGCGACGAAGGATAAGCGCAGGTTTCCGACAGGGAAGGCGGCCCGGATTGAGCCGCCGCCCGTGGCCGTTTGCCCTCAGCGGCGGCCAAACAATCCACCCATCATGCCGCCAAACAGACCGCCGGGGGCGCCCGTCGGGGCGCCGCCGCCACCACTGTAATGGCGCCGACCGCCACCACCGGAGGAATGGCGACGCGCCGGCTCATCGTCTGCCTGCTCAGAGGAGGCAGCGCGGGTCGAAACGATCTCCGATAGCAGAGCCTTGTGCTGGAGCTTGTTGAGATAACCGGTGGCGGGATAGCCACGTGCGGCCTGCCAACGCTTCATCACGGAACGGGTCTCGTCGTCGAACTTCCCGGTCGCCTTGACGTCAAAGCCGAGCCCGGTGAGGCGGCGCTGCACGTCGCGGCGCTGGCTCTTGTCCAGACCGATCTGGTCTTCGGACATCTGGCTGGCTTCTTCGGTGAAGGTCGCGGGATCGATCCCGGCCGACAGGTTGCGGGTGGTATTGGACGGTCCATCCTGCAACGCCGCGATGCGGGCGAGTGCGATCGATTTGAACGTGCCGTTCGGATAGTTGGTGAGATAGGCGTTGAGTTCTTCCACCTTATTGGTGTCCTTGATCGAGCGCCAGAACTCGAGCTCGATGTCGGAGCCTTGCCTGGCCGCGGCCGATACCGGCGCATTCGACGGATCGATCGTGGCCGTGGCCGACGCACCAACCGGATTGAGATAGACGTTGCCGGTGAGGTTGGTGTGGCCCCAGGGCAATTGCCCCTTGCTGGTCTCGTCACTGACCTGGGCACGGACCTTGGTCATGGCCTGCTGGATCTCGATCCCGGGCTGGGCAATGTTGGCGACGAGAGCCCGGGTGAACGGGCTGTTGGTGCCGGCCTCGCCGTCGAGCGCGGTCTGGCCGGGACCGGTGGCAAAGGCAATCAGCGTGCCCTCGCCCGACTTCATCTCGGCGAGGCCAGTCTGCACGTTGACGGAGCGGGTGGCCTTGGCCGACCGGATCTTTGCCGCGAACGGGTTATCACGGCAGGCGTCCAGGAATACGAGCTTCACCTTCGCATCCGCCATGGTCTGATCGAGCGTGATGTCGACATTGATCGCCGCACCGAGCTTGACGTCGATTTCGGATTTCAGGTCTGCGTCTATCGGCAACAGATAGTTGACGCCGTTCACGGCAATCCCGTGGCCGGCATAGAAGAACACGGCGACATCGGCGCCTTCGCTCTTCTTGCCAAACTCCAAAAGCTTTGCAGTCATGGCGTCGCGGGTGAGGTTGGCGCCCTCGACGACATCGAAGCCGACATTGCGCAGCACCCTGGCCATCGTCTTGGAATCGATCGCGGGGTTTGGGAGCTGCGGGACATTCTTGTAGGCGGCATTGCCGACCACGAAGGCGACGCGCTTGTCAGCGAAAGCTGCGTTGCCGCTGACGAGAAATGCTGCGATTGAAATTGCTGCGATCAAGAAGCGCATGATCATTCTCCCCTGATCCAAACTTCTTCGCTGTTCTCGGATCAGCCCGAGCCGATCCGATGAGAGCTATCTGATCCAGTTCACAACGACGCACTGTCATCTGGATCACCCGGGGATTTCTAATGCTCGAACCGAGCTGAGCGACGCTGCGACGGCTACTCTTCGCGCGGCTGGCGCAACGGGCAATGAGTGCTGGTGACGAGCAATGGCAGGGAGATTGTACCCGCTGCGGCCCGAAGTCCAGCGAATCGCAGAAGACCGATTCGAAATGATGTGAAGGATCTGCACCTGCTTTCGAGGATCGAACGAGACAGCGTTACTTCCTGAGCAGGCCTTGTGCTGCACCGGTAACGGGCCACTGCCAGCTAGCTGGATGCGACGGATGCCGACCGGCGCCGGCGCTAAGATGCGGCTAAGATGCGGATGGTACTTCGGCGATTTCTGAATGTGACCCGAATCACATCCGAGCCTTTGAACCTTCCCTATGCTCGCAGCATCAAATTGCCATCAGGCGTCACAGCGAGGATACGACAATGACCCATTTCAATAAGTTTTTTGGACTGAAGGCGATCACGCTCACGGCGGCGCTGTCGTTGACGGCGGGCCTCGCTTTCGCCGGCGACACCAGCGTCTCCACCAACCAGATCCTGGATGCGTTGAAGCCCAAGCCGATCACCCGCGGCCTGTCCGCCGGTCCGCAAGCTGATCCGACGGCGCAAGCCAAGGAAGCGACCTTCCTCAATACCGTACGCAACCGGCAGACCCGTTCGCTCTCGATGGGCGAGCGCGATCAGATCGCCGAGCTCGCGGCGACCAAGCCGAACATCGATCTGGAGATCCAGTTCGACTACAACTCGGCCGACATCGCCAAGACCTCGGTGCCGTCGGTGCAGGCGCTCGGCAAGGCGCTGTCCGATCCGTCGCTGAAGGGCTCGACCTTCGTGGTCGCCGGCCATACCGATGCGATCGGCACCGAAGAATACAATCAGGGCCTCTCGGAGCGTCGCGCCGACACGATCAAGAAGTACTTGGTGCAGAACTACGGCCTCAGCGGCAACGATCTCGTCACCGTCGGCTACGGCAAGACCAAGCTGAAGGACACCGCCAACGGCGCCGACCCGATCAACCGTCGCGTCCAGGTCGTGAACATGGACACCAAGACCGCGTCGAAATGATCTGAGAAGCGATTGCGGCCATCGACAAGCCGCCTGCCGCGAGAGTGGCAGGCGGTCTTCTGTTGTCAGATCCAGCTCTGGAACAGCATCAGCCGGTTGAACAGCTGCATCGACGTGCCGATGAAGGCGGCCGAGATCGGCAACATCACCGCAAAGCCGATCGCGGCAGTACCGACATAGGCCCACAACAGCCAGCGCGGCAGGTCTTCTCTGCGCAGCACATAAACCAGCGCGAGCGAGGCCGCTGTTGCGGCCGGCAGATAATAATAGATGAAGCCCAGCGTGCGCGGCAGCAGCGCCCATGCGAGCCACGGGCCGAAATAGAACGCCGCGATCAGGAACGCATCCCAGCGACGCGCGACGATGAAGTCGCGCAACACCACGACGAGCGCGAGCAGTGCCGGCCACGCTACCAGCGGATTGCCGAGGAAAACGACCGCCGCGACGTTGTCGTCCGAAGTCTTGTCGAACAGGAACCACACAGGCCGCGCCAGCAACGGCCAGGAAGGCCATGAGCTCATATAAGTGTGGCCGGCGATCGCGGTGGTGGTGTTATCGGCGAAGATCCGGCGCTGCGCCTCGATCAGATCCGGCAACGACACCCCGTAGAGCGGAACGAAGGCGGCGAGATAGGTCACGGCCGGCAACAGCGCGAAGCAGAGCGCAGCATGATGCGCCCTGAAGCCGGGCCAGAGATCGGGGCGGTACCAGTCGCTTGGCTTCGCATCGGCGAACAGCGTGTGCCAGCCCTGCATCAGGCGGATCACCGCAACGATGACGATGCAGACACCGAGCGGAAACAGTCCGCTCCATTTGCAGGCGGCGGCGAGGCCGAACAACGCCCCTGCAAGCGCGAACAGCGCCTGCGGCCGCTCTCGTCGAAAGCCGTGCATGAAGGCGGCGATGGCGAGCAGACCGAGACCGAGCGCAAAGATGTCGAGCATCGCGATGCGCGCCTGCACATAGACCATCTGGTTGAACGCCGCGATCAGCGCCGCCGCGATCGCAGGCGCTTGCGATCCGAACAGCGCGAGGCCGCAGAGATAGATCGCAACGATCGCGAGCGCACCGAACAGTGTCGCCGGATAGCGCCAGCCCAGCGCATTGTCGCCGAATGCAGCGATCGATGCCGCGATCAGCTCTTTCGCCAGCGGCGGATGCATCGGATTGAGCATCGGCTGCGACGTCCCGGAGCCAAGCATCTGCCGCGCCGCCGGCACGTAATGCACCTCGTCAAAGACGAACTTTTCGGGCGTCACCAGCCCGATCAGCAGCGCGAGATGCGCAGCTAGGAAGATCGCGACGGCGATCACTGCGCTTCGCGACAACTTCGGAGCCGCGTGTGCTTCGAGCGACTGCTGTGGGATTATTTTGCGTGGCAAATCTGCGTCACCGCGAAAAAAACAACTCAGCCGATCCATTGAACGCATTCCGCCGCAACTGTCACTAAGCTAACGCTCGTCCCGCGCCGCTTGTGATCATTCTACCACAACAGAGGCGTGCGCGATCAGGGACTTCGATCGGGTACGATATGAATTTGCGTTTTCTGCTTTTCCCTGCACTGCTGTCCGCCACACTGTGCGCAGCGACTTGCGCGCAGGCCCAAACGCGCGTCGGCGAAGCCGTCCTGGTTCAGAACGAGGTGGTACGCGTCGCCGCGACCACGTCGCCGATCAGCGTCGGCGACAGCATGCTGCGCGACGAGACCGTGCGCACCGGCGCCGACAGCGCAGCGCGGTTCGTCATGGCCGACAGCACCAATCTGTCGCTTGGACCGAGCGCCACGCTGAAGCTCGACCGCACCGTCTTCAACGACGAGCACAGCTATCGCGACGTCGCGATTCGCATGGCCACGGGCGCCTTCCGCTTCGTGACCGGACATTCGGAGAAGACCGCCTACAAGATCACAACGCCGCTCGCGACCATCGGCGTTCGCGGCACCACGCTCGACATCCTGTCGCAGCGCGGCCGCTCGGTCGTCGTGCTTCAGGAGGGCGCGGCCAGCGTCTGCACGCTGAACTTCCAGTGCATCCAGCTGACCCAGCCGGGCGACACCGCGGTCATCACCTCGACCGGCGGCAAGGTCTCCATCACCAAGACCAACACGCCGCCCTGGACTTTCGCCGCCAATTGCGCCGCGAATGCGGGGCTGTGCTCCGTCAACCAATATGCCGACGCCTCACCGACCATCACTCCTGCCGTCCATGACGATGGCATGCTGTGCGGGCGCTGACGATGGCGAAGCTCGGCTTCAAGCGATTGGTCCTGGCGGGCGCATTGGCCGCAACCTCGGCGTTTGCACAGTTCGCGCTCCACACCCGTCCGGCCGGGGCCGCGAGCACCTGCGGGTTTGAATGCGGCGAGCCTAACCCCTATTCGTCACCAAGCCCATATCCGTCGCCGAGCCCGTCCCCATCACCGAACCCAGTCCCGTCGCCAAGCCCGATGTCAAGCCCGATGTCAAGCCCAACTCCGACCGGCTCCGATTCCAGCGGCAAATCGGTCGGCGGCCTCGCCAACCAGCGCTTCAACCAGATGATCACCAACCGCGTGCTCGGCACGGTGTTGCTTGGCGTCAACGAGCAGGTCAATTGCAGCGACTGCATCAGCGCGTTCGGCTCGGCCGGCTCGTTCTCGGCCGGCATCCACGGCCGCAAGGAGCTGACGCCCAATCTGTCGCTGCTCGCCGGCCTCGCCTACACGCAATACAGCGAGGGCGGCTACAACATCACCAGCGCTCCGATCGGCGCCTTCGCACTGCGTTATGATTTCACCGATTGGGGCTCGTCGCGTCCGTTCTTCGACGTCGGCACGATCCTGACACCATGGGAGAAGGCGCGCTACACCCGCAGCTACAATACCAGCCTGGGTCCAGTGAGCGTGACCAGCTCGACCAACGCCGCGAATTACGCGGTCTACGGTCGCGCCGGCTGGATGAGCCGATTGTCAGGCCAGGATGAGGTCGCAGCCTCCGTCGAGGTCTGGCAGCTCTGGCAGCGCGTATCGGGCTATGCGGACAATGTGGTCGCGTTCAATCCGTTCGACGCCAATATTGCGACCGGCACCGACCGCACCAGCCTGGTCAAGATCGGCGGCCAGTGGACCCATCTCTTCGCCGGCAACGTCGAGACCAACATCAACGGCGGCCGGGTGCAGTCGTTCGCCAGCCATAGCGGCATCGTCGCCACCGTGACCGGCGACGGCATGGTGGTGCCGACGATGGGCAACCAGGGCTGGTTCGAATATGGCGGCCGCCTCGGCTTCCGCGTGCAGAGGGGCTGGGTCGTGGACCTCTTCGCCAACGGCACGCTGGGCCCGCAGCCGGTCGGCAACACCATCCATGGCGGCGTGGGGCTGAGGATCAATTATTAGCGGGTGGGCCCAGGCTAGCTTTCGTAGGGTGGGCAAAGCGAAGCGTGCCCACCACTTCTCTCTCAACCGGAGACGGATGGTGGGCACGGCGCTATCGCGCCTTTGCACCACCCTACGGCACCTCTGCTGACGTCACGCCGCCGACTTGCCCTCGAACGCACGCCGCAAGGCGTCCACGTCAAGCTTCACCATTTTCATCATGGCCTGCATCGCGCGTGCGGCGGCGGCCTTGTCGGGGCTCGACAGGAAGTCGAACATCACCTTGGGCACCACCTGCCACGCCACGCCCCAGCGATCCCTCAGCCAGCCGCACTGCTCTGCCTTGCCGCCATGAGCGAGGAATGCGTTCCAAACGCTGTCGACCTGGGCCTGGTCGTCGCAATGGATCATCAGCGAGATCGCGTGCGTGTACTCCATCTTCATGCCGCCGTTGAGTGCGACCAGCGGCTGGCCGGCCACCGTGAACTCGACAACGAGCACGGAGCCTTCCGTGCCGGACGGGCCGTCCGAAACGTTTTGCTGAACGTGCGTGATCTCCGAATTCGGCACGAGCGAGACGTAGAATTTTGCGGCTTCCTCAGCATCACCGTTGAACCACATGCAGGGCACGAGCTTGGACATTGCGAATGCTCCTCTTCGGGTTTCGATCAGGCGTTCGCCATCGCGGGCTTCGCGGGGACCGCTGCCATGTCCAGCCAGTTCACACCCCACATATGGCCATCCGGATCCTCAAAGCTGCGGCCGTACATGAAGCTATATTCGTCCTTCGGGCTGGGATCGGCCACCCCGCCCGCAGCCTCGGCCTTGGCGACGATATCGTCGACCTCGTTCCGGCTGTCGGCGGACAGGCAGAACAACGCCTGGTTCGAGGTCTTTGCATCAGCGATCGGCTTCGGCGTGAAATGACGGAATTTGTCGTGGGTCGTCAGCATCACGAAAATGCTCTCGGAAAAGACCATGCAGCTCGCGGTATCGTCGCTGAATTGCGGATTCCTCGTCGCGCCGATCGCCCCGTAAAAGGCGGTTGCACACTTGAGGTCGGTCACCGGCAGATTGAGGAAAATCATCCTGGGCATCGGAAGCTCCTTGGGCGGGGTTCTGCCCAAGGACGGACGGCCGAGCCGCTATCCGACACGGCTGTCGAATTATTTTTCTGACTCCCGGCTGCGGGGTTCTGTCGCACCGCCCCGCCCGGTCTTCAGCCTTACTTCTTCTCGTTGGGATCCCGGTGGACGGGATCGATCCACAGCACGGTCTCGGGCTTCTCGACCGGCTCGATGTCGAGATTGATCGCGACCGCCTCGCCGTCGCTACGCACCAGCACGCATTCCAGCACCTCGTCGCGGCTGGCGTTGATCTCCTGGTGCGGCACGTAGGGCGGCACGAAAATGAAATCGCCCGGGCCGGCCTCCGCGGTGAATTGCAGGCTCTCGCCCCAGCGCATCCGCGCCTTGCCCTTCACGACGTAGATGACGCTTTCGAGATGGCCGTGATGATGCGCGCCGGTCTTGGCATCGGGCTTGATGCTGACGGTGCCCGCCCACAGTTTCTGCGCGCCGACGCGTGCGAAATTGATCGCGGCCGCGCGGTCCATGCCCGCCGTCGATGGCACGTTGGTATCGAGCTGGTTGCCGGGAATGACGCGCACGCCGTCATGTTTCCAGCGATCGTCGTGATGATCGTGGTCATGGTGGGAGTGCGTGTGGTCATGGCCGGTCATGGGACTTGCTCTCTGTTGGTTCCGTGCGCGCGAAACTAACCAAAGCCGGCCTATCAAGCCATACCAAAATCGGAACCCTCATAGCCACCAGACGTTGTCGTCGCGAACAATCTGGAAGGAGAGTTTCATGGGTAGCACGAGCGACAAGGTCAAGGGCAACGCAAACGAAGCCATCGGCAAGGCCAAGCAGGGCATCGGTGAAGCCACCGGTTCCGAACGCCTCCAGGGCGAAGGCGCGGTCCAGGAAGTGAAGGGCAAGGGCCAGAAGGCCATGGGCGACACCAAGGACGCTGCAAAGGAAGCGATTGATCGCGCCGCTGCTGCAGCGCGCCGCGCGGCCGAGTGACGCGCGCAAAACTGAAAGCGAAAAGACCGGCCTCGCGGCCGGTCTTTTTGTTTGTCCGTCTGTTCGCTCACTTCACCGCGAGCAATTCCACGTCGAACATCAGCGTCGCGTTCGGCGGGATTACGCCACCGGCGCCGCGGGCGCCGTAGCCGAGCTGCGGTGGGATGACCAGCGTGCGCTTGCCGCCGACTTTCATCGTGGACACGCCCTCGTCCCAACCGGCGATGACGCGGCCCTTGCCGATGGGGAATTCGAACGGCTCGTTGCGATCGACCGACGAGTCGAATTTCTTGCCCTTCTGGCCGTTCTCGTAGAGCCAGCCGGTATAGTGCATCACGCAGATCTGGCCGGGCTTCGGCGAAGCACCGGTGCCGACGACGCTGTCGATGGTCTGCAAGCCTGAAGCTGTGGTCATGGGTTTTCCTGCGGTCTGGGCCGATGCCGTGGTGGAGACGAATGTCGACACGCTGGCGATCACAGTGATCGCGAGTGCCGACATGATGGCGAGGAGTGCGCGCTGAAAACGCTGCATAGAACACCTTCCGTTTGAGGCGGAAGGTGTCTAGCGCAAGGCCGGGGCCGTTTCCACCCCTCAGACCTCGATATTTTCCAGCCGCACCGGCAGCTTGCGGATGCGCTGACCCGTGGCGTGATAGATCGCGTTGCAGATCGCAGCGTTGGTGCCGACATTGGCGAGTTCACCGAGGCCCTTTGCGCCGGCCGGGTTGATGTGATCGTCCTGCTCGGAGAGCAGGATGACCTCGACACCGGGCACATCCGCATTCACGGGCACGAGATAATCGGCGAAATTGTCGTTGACGTAGCGCGCGGTGCGTTCGTCAATCTCGGTGGCCTCCAGCAGCGCGGAGGACATGCCCCAGATCAGGCCGCCCATGAGCTGGCTGCGCGTCGTCCGCGGGTTCATGATGCGGCCGGCCGCAAACGCACCAACCAGGCGAGGTGCGCGAATCTCGTGCGTGTAGCGGTTGACCCTGACCTCGACGAACTCCGCACCGAAGGCATAGGCAATCTTGTCCTTCATCGCTGCCCCGCCGACAATACGCACGTGCCCGCTATGCATGGCCTTGAAAGAATCCAGCGGCGCACCGTCCGGCTTCCACTCGCCATATTCCTCGACCACGCCGGCACCGAGCGCGTCGAACGCCTTCTCGATGTCGAGCGGACGGTCGCCCTTTGCCGCCTGCGTCGTCGGCGCCTGACTGAGGCCTATCGTTTCCTTCGCCTTGTCGGTGAGGGTGTCGCCCGGCATCACCGCCTTGAACAGCCGCTGGCGAATCTGGTCACACACCATCATCACTGCCGAACAGGTGCTGGCCGTCGAATTCGATCCACCGGCGACGGGTCCCGGCGGCAAGTCGCTGTCGCCGACGAAGACCGCGACCTTCTCCAGCGGCACGCCAAGCCGCTCGGCTGCCGTTTGCGCCAGAATCGTATAGGCGCCGGTGCCGATCTCATGACCGGCGATCTCGACGCGGGTACGGCCGTCGCGCTGCAAGCGAACGCGCGCCGCTGCAGGCGCCATCTGCGTCGGATAACAGGTGGCCGCGCAGCCATAGCCGATCAGCCAATCGCCATCGGACATCGATTTCGGCGCCGCCGAGCGCTGCGACCAGCCGAAGGCCTTGGCGGCCTCGTCGAAGCATGCCATCAGCGACCGCGACGTGTAGGGCTTGCCGCCGATCGGCTCGTTGGTGGTGTCGTTGACGCGACGGAGCTCGACCGGATCCATGTTGAGCTTCACGGCAAGCTCGTCCATCGCGCTCTCCAGCGCGAACAGATACGGCACCTCCGGCGGCGACCGCATGAAGCCCGGCGTGTTGCGGTCGGCGCGCACGATCGATACGAGGCTGTCGACATTGGGGCAGGCATAGAGCCGCGCCGTGGTCTTGGTGCCTCCGACGCAATAGGCATCAGCGCGCGAGGACACCTCCGCGCCCTCGTGCCTGAGGGCGACCAGCTTGCCGTCCCGGCCGGCGCCGAGCTTGATCTCGTGCCGAGTCTCGGCCCGATAGGTTGCAATGGTAAAACCCTGGTCGCGCGTGGGGACCAACTTGATCGGCCGGTTCAGCCGCTTCGCGATGCCGGCGATGATGGCGGTGCGCGGCGTCATCGAGCCGCGAGAGCCAAAACCGCCGCCGACATAGGGATTGACCACCCTCACCTTGTCGGCGTCGATGCCGAGCTGCTCGGCGACGCCGTTCTTCAGGCCGTAGACATATTGGCTGGGCTCATAGATGACGAGATTATCGCCCATCCAGGCGCAGCTCGTTGAAAACAGCTCCATCGGATTGTGGTGCTGCGTCGGCGTGTCATAGGAAGCGGTGACCTTCACCTCGGCCTCCTCAAACGCCTTGGCGAAATCGCCGACCTGCGGGTCTTCCTTGAACTGCGCGTTCTGGCCTTTCGCAGCGGCTTTCGTCGTTCCAGGCGAGTCGAAGCTCGCGCTCGGGGTGGCCGCCGAGTAGCTGACCTTGACGCGGTTAGCGGCCTCGCGCGCAGCCTCGTAGCTCTCCGCGACGACCACGGCGATGATCTCGCCGTCATGCGCGATGTCGGCCGACTTCAATGGCTGGATCGTGGTCCCGGCATAGCCACCATTGCTGAAGAGCTTTGACTCCTTCAACTTTGGTGCGTTCTCGTGCGTGACAATGTCGATCACACCGCGGACATTTTTGGCATCGTGCAGATCAAAGCTGTTGATGCGGCCCCTGGCAATCGCGCTGGTGACCAGGAAGGCATAGGCCGGATTGTCCAGCGGCATATCGGACCCGTAGGTCGCCCGCCCCGTGACTTTTGCCGCTGCATCGTAGCGCGGCACGGGCTGGCCCATATTCGCCTTCGGATCGGGAGCAGCTGCGGTCATGGTCAGATCTCCATCGTTGCGGCCTGCTGCAGCGCGCGTGCCACGACGCGCTTGCCGAGTGCGATCTTGAAGCTGTTGTATTGGCGCCCCTTCGCGTCCGCGAAGGCGGTATCGGCGACACGCTGTGCCAGACCGTCATCGAACCTTTGTCCCCTCAGCAGCGCTTCCGCCTCTCGCGCGCGCCAGGGCACCGTGGCGACACCGCCAAGCGCGACACGCGCATCCCGGATCGTGCCGTCCTGCACGTCGAGCGCGACCGCAGCCGAGGACAGCGCGAACTCATAGGACTGTCGGTCGCGCGCCTTCAGGTAAACTGAGCGCGGCCAGCGGCCGGGAATGACGAAGGCGGAGATCAACTCGCCCGGCTGAAGCGCGGTCTCGATCTCGGGCGTATTGCCAGGCGCCTTGTGCAGCTCCGCGAACGGCATGCCGCGGGTCCCGGATCTGCCGGTGATCTCGACCGTGGCGTCCAGCGCGATCAGCGCCTGGGCAAAATCGCCGGGATAGGTCGCGATGCACTGGTCGGAGGTGCCGAGCACCGCATGCATGCGGTTGACGCCATCCATCGCGGCACAGCCCGAGCCGGGATTGCGCTTGTTGCAATTCTCGTAGGAGACGTCGCGAAAATAGCTGCAGCGGGTCCGCTGCATGACATTGCCGCCGAGCGTCGCCATGTTGCGAAGCTGGGCGCTGGCGGCAAGTTTCAGGGAGTTGGCGATAACCGGATAGCTACGCTGAATCTGGTCATGCGCGGCGACATCAGACATCTTCGCAAGCGCGCCCAGCCGCAAATTGTCGGCTCCCGGATCGATCGCCGACCAGCCTCGCGCGAGCGGATTGATGTCGACGATCGCCGCGGGCCGCATCACGTCCAGCTTCATCAGATCAATCAGCGTGGTGCCGCCGGCGAGCGGCTGTGCATTGGCCTGCGTCAGCGGATTGTTTGCAGCGGCGGCGGCACTGAGCGCCTGCACAGCCATGCCAGGGTCTGTCGCCCTCTGATATGAAAACGGTCGCATGCGCCTAACCTTTCATGATCTCGGGCGCGGCCTGCTTCACGGCGGCGACGATGTTGGGATAGGCCGCGCAGCGGCAGATGTTGCCGCTCATGTACTCGCGGATATCGGCGTCGGTGCCGGCATGTCCCTCCTTCACGCAGGCAATCGCCGACATGATCTGGCCGGGCGTGCAATAGCCGCACTGGAAGGCATCGTTGTCGACGAAGGCCTGCTGCATCGGATGCAGACGGTCGTTGGTGGCGAGTCCTTCGATGGTCGTGATCTCCTGACCTTCGGCCGCGAGCGCGAGCGTCAGGCACGACACTACCCGGCGATCGCCGATCAACACCGTGCAGGCGCCGCACTGGCCGTGATCGCAGCCCTTCTTGCTGCCGGTGAGCTTGAGATGCTCACGCAGCGCATCCAGCACCGTGGTGCGTGCGTCGAGGCTGAGGCGCTTGTCCTGGCCGTTCACCCGCAACGTGACGTCGATGGGAAGCGCCGGATCCTGTGGGGCCGGTGCGCTCGCATCTTGCGTGGCGGCCCGCGCGGTCATCGGAACGAGCGCGCTGCCGGCAGCGCCTGCGATGAAAGCACGCCGATGGAATCCGGAGGGTGGGGAACCTGAAGCGTTGGACATAAGCGGCCTCCGCTGCTTGCAAGGAAAGCAGCGCACGCCTGCACCGCTCATCGCCCCTCAACTTTGGGCCGCGAGCTCCGTTCCGAACGAGACGGGACGACGCAGCAGAAGCCGCGTCATCCCATCGTCAACTTTTGCTGATTGGTGCGGGAACTTGTTCCCACGAAGATCAATAGCCGAGCGCGCAGCCATCCTTGCGCGGATCGGAACCGCCGGCGAGCGTGCCCTTGTCCCAGTCGATCCAGATTGCCTGGGCGCCACCGAGCGGGCCGACCACGCTGGTGGTCTTGTGGCCGAGCTTCTTGAGGCCCTCGACGATATCGGCCGGCACGCTGTCCTCGAGCTGGTACTGGCCCTCGTAGTGCAAGCCGCGCGGCATATCGATGGCCTCCTGCACGTCGCAGCCATAGTTGAGGATATTGGTCAGGAGACGGGTCTGGCCGGTCGGCTGGTATTGTCCGCCCATCACTGCGAACGACATCGTGGAACGGCCGCCTTTGGTGAGCAGCCCCGGCATGATCGTGTGCAGCGGACGCTTGCCGCCTTCGATGCAGTTGGGATGGCCTGGCTGGATACGGAAGCCGCCCGCGCGGTTCTGGAACAACACGCCGGTCTTGTTGGAGACGATGGCCGAGCCGAAGGAATGCGCGACCGAGTTGATGAACGAGCAGACGTTGCGGTCCTTGTCCACCACCGTGATGTAGATGGTCGAGGGATTCATCGGGGGCGCGACGTTCGGCAGATCGAGCATGCCGTCCATGCGGATCTTGCTGATGTACTCATCGGCAAAGCCCTTTTCGAGCATCTCGGCGACGTTGATCTTCATATGCTCGGGAGAGGCGACATGCATCTCGCGGTTCATGTAGGCGATGCGCGCGGCTTCGGCCTCGAGGTGGAAGCGCTCAACGCTGAGCGGCGCGTACTTGGTCAGGTCGAAGCGCGACAGGATGTTGAGCATGAGCAGCGCGGTGACGCCCGGGCCGTTCGGCGGGCACTGCCAGACGTCATAGCCCTTGTACATGGTGCCGATCGGCGTCGTCGTCTCGGTGGTGTGCGCGGCGAAATCGTCGAGCGTGTGCAGGCCGCCGATCCCACGCAGGGTCTCGACCATGTCCTCCGCGATCGCGCCCTTGTAGAAAGCGTCGCGGCCATCCTTGGCGATCGCGCGCAGCGTCTTGCCGAGTTCGGCCTGGCGGATGACGTCGCCGGCGACCGGCGGCTTGCCGCCCGGCAACAGGTAACGCACGGTGTTGGTACCGCCCTTCAGCTTCTCGAACTGGTTCTTCCAGTCGAAGGCGATGCGGGGGGCGACGACATAGCCTTCCTCGGCCGCCTTGATCGCGGGCTGGAGCAGCCGGTCGAAACCGAACTTGCCGTGATCGCGCAGCACGGTGGCGAACGCGTCAATCACGCCGGGGATCGAAACCGCATGGGCCGAGGTCAGCGGCACGGAATTGATCTTGCGCTCGAGATACCAGTCGGCATTGGCCGCCCTCGGCGCCCGGCCGGAGCCGTTATAGGCGATGATCTTGCCCTCGCCGCGCGGCTGGATCAGCGCAAAGCAGTCGCCGCCGATGCCGGTCGATTGCGGTTCGATCACGCCGAGCAGGGCCGAACCCGCCACCGCCGCGTCCACCGCCGTGCCGCCCTCGCGCAGCACCTCGATCGCGGCAAGAGATGCCTGCGGATGCGAGGTCGCCACCATCGCGTTGGTGGCGTGGACCGTGGACCTACCGGGGAAGTGGAAGTTTCTCATCGAAGTTCTGCTCTCTCAAACCGTGGGCGCAGATGGCGCGCCATCTAGGAAAAATCGGGCCTTCATGACACATCCCGACCCGTCCGGGCAATGCTGGCATACCAGGGAAATGGCTGCCATTCGCTGGGAATAGAGCTATCGGTTGCGGGTTTTCTGCGCGCCGGCCGCCTGCTAAACGGGCGCATGACTTACAAGGTCTGCGCCTTCTACCAATTCGCCGCCCTGCCCGATTACCGCGAGCTGCGCGAGCCGCTGCGCGCGTTCTGTGCCGGCCTGTCCCTGAGGGGCAGCGTGCTGCTGGCCCAGGAGGGCATCAACGGCACGATTGCGGGCGCGCCCGCGGCGATTGACGCCTTCGCCCACGAACTCGCGCACGGCGCCATGTTCGGCGGCCGCCTGAACAATCTCGAACTGAAGTGCTCGACTGCGGAAGCCATGCCGTTCGGCCGGCTCAAGGTGCGGCTGAAGAAGGAGATCGTCACGCTCGGCGATGCGGCCGCCGATCCGACCCGTCAGGTCGGGATCTATGTCGAGGCCGCCGAATGGAACGCGCTGATCGCCTCGCCCGACACGCTGGTGCTCGACACCCGCAACGCCTTCGAGGTGGCGATGGGCACGTTCGAGGGCGCGGTCGACCCTGACATCAAGAGCTTTGGCCAGTTCAAGGATTTTGCGGCCGAGCAGCTCGATCCCGCGAAACATCGCAGGATCGCGATGTTCTGCACCGGCGGCATCCGCTGCGAGAAGGCGAGCGCGCATCTGGTGGCGCGCGGCTTTGCCGAAGTCTATCACCTCAAGGGCGGTATCCTGAAATATCTTGAACAGGTACCTGAGGCGCAAAGCCGCTGGCGCGGCGAATGCTTCGTGTTCGACGAGCGCGTCGCACTCGGCCATGGCTTACAAGAACTTGGTTTGCGCGAACGGGACAAGGACGCGGCACGTGACGAATGAGATCAAGGCGCTCGCCGAGCGCATCGACACGCTGGAGACGCGTCTTGCCTATCAGGACGATACCATCGAGACGCTGAACCAGACCATCACCGCGCAGTGGAAACAGATCGATGCGCTGGCGCGGAAGATCGCAGAGCTCGGCGAGCGGTTGCAGGAAGCCGAGACGAATGCGCCGGGACCGGCAAACGAGCGCCCGCCGCATTATTGAGCGGAATTACTGACCGGACGGCTTTTACTGACCTGACGCCTTGGCCATCAGGTTCATGACCTCGCCCGACATCATCAGGCGGTCGCGGCCGACATCCTTGGCGGCGTAGAGCGCCCGGTCGGCCGCCTCGACCAGCGATCCCGCGCCCGCGGTGCGCTCGAACGACGGCCGGCAGGCCGCACCACCTACCGAGACGGTGACGCATGGCGCCGCCGGATTGGAGGCATGGACCAGACCTGCATCATGGACGGCGCTGCGGATTCGCTCACCGATCCGGGCACAGCCGGCGGCATCGGTGTTCGGCAGCAGCATGGCGAATTCCTCGCCGCCGTAACGCGCAGCGAGATCGCCGGCCCGCTGCATCTCGGCCGCGATGATCTCTGCGACCACGCGCAAGCAGGCATCGCCCGCGGGATGGCCGTATTCGTCGTTGTAGGCCTTGAAGTGATCGACGTCGATCATCAAGAGGCCGAGGCTTGAGCGGTCGCGATAGGCCCGCGCCCATTCCTCCTTCAGCCGCTCGTCGAAGCGGCGGCGGTTGGCAAGCCCGGTGAGGCTGTCCTCGGTCGCGAGCGTCTCGAGCCGGGTCTCCAGTTTCTTCTGCTCGGTGATGTCGCGCGAGATCGCGACCACGCCGTCGACATTGCCGTTGTCCTTGCGCGTGACGCGCATGGTCGATTCGAGCCAGACCTCGGACTTCTCCCGGTGCACGTTGCGGTAGGTGATGCGTGCTTCGTCAGTGTCGCCACGCTTCATGGCATCGACGATGGCCTGGACGTGCGGCCGGTCCTCCGGATGGATTCCAGCGAGCGCGTCGGTGCCGATCAGCTGATTGGCGCGCCAGCCGACGATACGGTTGGACGACGGCGAGACGTAGCGCAGCCGCTCGTCGAGCCCGATGCGGGTGACCATGTCGCTGGAGCCTTCCGCAAGCAGGCGGAAATGCGCCTCCTTCTCGATCAGCGCCGCCGCCATGTTTTGGCCGCGCTGCAACTGCCGCACCAGCACCGCGCCGATGACAGCGATCAGCATCACCAGCGCGACCACGTACAGCATGCGGGAGATCGCAGCAGCCCGCCATGGCGCGAGCAGCTCGTCCTTGTCGACGGTTGCGAGCAGGACGAGCGGATAGCGGCTGCTGCGTTTGAAGAAGCTGACGCGCTCGGCACCGTCCAGCGTCGACTTGAACTGATAAGCGCCGCTCGGTCGTTGCAGGCTGGGGGCGCGAAATAGCGGCGCGTCGGCGACGCTGCGGCCGACGAATTTTTCGTTGTTCGGGTTGCGCGCGATGATCAGGCCATCGCCGTACATCAGCGCCACGAAGCTGTTGCGACCGATCTCGAACTGCTCGTAGAAATGCGCCAGATATCGAGAGCCGATGGCCGCGAGCACGACGCCGCCGAAGCTGCCGTCGGGCTTGTTGAAGCGGCGCGACAGGGTGACGACCCACTCCCCGTCCACGAGGCTCTTCACGGGGTGGCCGATAAGGGCCTCGCGCTTGGGCGAGAGCTGGTGGTAACGGAAGAACGCATCATCGCTGAGCGTCGAGGCGATCGTGCCGGGCGAGGTCAGCCAGTTGCCCTGGTCGTCGATGATGGCGAGGCTATGGACGCGCTCCATCGCCTTCTTGCGCGTCTCCAGGAGATTGCGCAGCTTCGCGACCGTGACGGGATCGGCGCCATCCATCTCGAGCCGGCTGACGACGCCGACGACGCCGGAATCCAGGAGATCGAGGCTGTCCTCGGCATGTTGCGTCAACGAGCGGGCGACGTTTGCCATCTCGGTTTCGGCGCCCTTGAGCACCGCATCCCGCGCGGCCCACTCACGCCAGCCGCTGATGCCGAGGATCGCCACGCAGGTGAGCACGACGAAAGCCGCCGCGCGCAACGGCAAGCGGCTCCATCCGGCTCTCTGTGAGGCGACGTTCATGCGGCAGAAATCTCCGATAGCCGGAACTTCTGCCGCTTCTCTTATTGAACCCTGAAGCGCGCGCCGGGATTCGCATTCATCTACGGGTTTTCCCGTACTCCTACGGACCGTGGCATCCGCAGATCACTAACGGGGTCTTATCAAGCCTATCGGAAACCGGCGGCCCCTAGCTGAAGATGGACTTAACCTTCTCCCAGAGCGAGGGCCTGTCGGCCTCGGCATCGGCCTTCGACGGCGTCGGCTGCGTGGCGCTCACGGGATCGGAGGCCGGAAAGGTATCTTCCAACCCGGTATCGAGCCTGGCGTGGCGGTCGGCCGCGAGCGCCTCGCGCAAATCGTCGGCGTGCTTGTCGTGCGGCGCGGGATTGAATGTCTGAGCCATGAAATTCCTCCTCCATTTGGCGGGGCAACGCGGCGCATTTGCGCTGGTTCCCCTGTTCCGCTCGGGCCGCGCACGGTGTATCAGGAACCCCAATCTGCATCAGGATCGTTCGTGCCCCAGTCTGCGACAAAGCCATTCATCGACGTGCTCTCCGGCCAACGGCAAGCCGTCCCGCCCATGTGGATGATGCGGCAGGCCGGCCGCTATCTGCCGGAGTATCGTGAGGTGCGCGCCAAGGCGGGCGGCTTCCTCGATCTCTGCTTCAATCCCGAACTCGCCGCCGAAGTCACGCTGCAACCGATCCGCAGGTTCGGCTTCGATGCGGCGATCATCTTCTCCGACATTCTGGTGATCCCCTATGCGCTCGGGCGCTCGGTGCGCTTCGAGGTCGGCGAAGGGCCGCGGCTCGAACCGCTGGATGATCCCGCCAAGGTCGGAACGCTCGCCGCGCATGCCGATTTCGGCAAGCTCAAGCCGGTGTTCGAGGCGCTCAAGCTCGTGCGCAGCACGCTCGACTCAGAGATCGCGCTGATCGGCTTCTGCGGCGCGCCGTGGACGGTGGCGACCTACATGGTCGCGGGCCATGGCACGCCCGATCAGGCGCCGGCGCGGATGATGGCGTATCGGCATCCGGAGGCGTTCGCGAAAATCATTGACGTGCTGGTCGAGAACTCGATTCAATATCTGCTGGCGCAACTCGAAGCCGGCGCCAACGCCCTGCAGATTTTCGACACCTGGGCCGGCGTGCTGCCGCCCGTCGAGTTCGCGCGCTGGTCCGTCGAGCCGACACGGCGCATTGTCGAAGGCGTGCGCGCAAAGGTGCCGGATGCGAAGATCATCGGCTTCCCCCGCGGCGCCGGCGCGCAATTGCCTGGCTATGTCGAGGCGACCGGCGTCAACGCCGTCAGCATCGATTGGACCGCGGAGCCCGCCTTCATCCGCGAGCGCGTGCAGAGCCGCGTCGCGGTGCAGGGCAATCTCGATCCGCTGGCGCTGATCACCGGCGGTGCTGCGCTCGACCGCGCGGCCGACAATGTGCTGGCGAATTTTGCGCAGGGCCGCTTCATCTTCAATCTCGGCCACGGCATCCAGCCGGAGACGCCGATCGCCCATGTCGAGCAGATGCTGAAGCGGGTGCGGGGATAAAAGCTCGCTTGCGGCCCATCCTTCGAGACGCCCGCCGTTGGCGGGCCCTCAGGATGAGGTCGTATTCTGCGGTGGCATTCCGGAGCCTCATGGTGAGGAGCGCCGCCTTACGGCGCGTCTCGAACCTTGAGATTGGGGAAAGCGACTGCCAACAACAAAAACCGCGAAAACAACCCCATGCACAGTAGAAATCATTGAAGGATTTCGCACCGCGCGGATTGGGTGCCTGTCGCACCGGCATTTGACACGTCGGGCAAAACAGGCGCACGATGGCATGATCCCGACGATCGTAACTTCGCAGCCAGGCTAGCGCGGCCGGCTGCGCTCGATGATCTCGGCGGCGCCCTTGTCCAACAGATCCAGTCCGACCGCACGGCCGAGCTCACGCGGGCGATCGGCGGGGCCTGTGCGCGAGGCTTCGATGATGGTGTTGCCGGAGAGATCGAGCACGGATGCCGTGAGCGACATCTGATCGCCCGCGATGGTGGAGAAGCTCGCCACCGGCGAATTGCAGTGGCCGTTGAGCACCCACAGCACCTCGCGCTCGGCATCGGCAGATGCGTGCGCAGCGGGATCGTCGATCGCTGACAGGATTTGTCGCGTTTGCCAGTCCTGCGTCGCGCACTCCACAGCGACGATGCCCTGCCCCGCTGCGGGCAGCATTTCGGCCGCGGTGAACTCGTAGGCGATGCGGCTGGAAAGACCAACGCGGTCGAGGCCCGAACGCGCCATGATCAACGCGTCCGCCGGCCCCACCGCGCCGCCATCCGGCAGGCGCTGCATCTCGCCATTGTCGAGCTTTCGCACCCGCGTGTCGGCGGCACCGCGGAAGTGGATCACCTCCACGTCCGGGAACAATCGCCGTGCATAGGCGGCGCGACGAACGGCGTTGGTGCCGATCTTGAAACCCTTGCCGCGCGACTGGCGTAGCGCCTCGAGTGTGACGCCCTCGCGCAGCACCAGCGCATCGCTGGGCGGATCGCGCGACAGTGTGGCGCCGATGACGAGGCCCGGCGTGTCTTCGTTGCCCGGCATGTCCTTCAGCGAATGCATCGCCGCCTCGAGTTCACCCGACAGCACCGCAGCACGGATCTGCGCGACGAAGGCGCCGCCCTTGCCGCCATGGGGCAAGAGCTTGCTGGTCTGGTCGAGATCGCCGGTGGTGTCGAACTTGACGATCTCGACGTCGAGACCGGGCACGGCGGCGGTCAGGCGGCGCGCAATCTCTTCCGTCTGTGCCAGCGCCATCGCGCTCTTGCGGGTGCCGATCTTGAATCGCGTGGCCAAGTCCAAATCCTCTCAAGACGCGTATTTAACGCGCATCCTCCAATATCATATCGGACGCCTTCTCCGCGATCATGATGATCGGCGCGTTGGTGTTCCCCGAGACGAGGTCCGGCATGATCGAACCGTCGACGACACGCAAGGCTTCGAGCCCCCGCACCTTCAGCCGCTGGTCCACCACCGCGAGCGCGTCGTTGCCCATACGACAGGTCGAGGTCGGATGGTAGATGGTGCTGCCGCGCTCGCGGCAATAATCCAGCAGCTCGGCGTCCGTGGATACCTTCGCCCCGGGATCGTACTCGCTGACCACGAACGGCTTCATCGCCGGCGCATTCAATATTTTGCGCAGGATCTTCAGACCTTCGACGTTGGTGGTGCGATCGGTCTCGGTCGACATGTAGTTGATGCGGATTTCCGGCGGAACGGTCGGGTCGGCACTTCGGATGCGCAAGGAGCCGCGGCTCTCAGGCCGGAGCTGGCACACAGAAGCAGTGAAGCCGGAGAAATCATGCAGCCGCTCGCCCATCTTGTCGGTCGAGAACGGCAGGAAGTGGACCTGGATGTCGGGCGAAGCCAGCCGCGGATTGGTCTTGAAGAACGCACCCGCCGTGCCGGCCGCGATCGTCAGCCAGCCTTTCCGGAACAGCGCATAGCGCGCGCCGGCGAGCGTACGGCGGAGCGGATGGTTGACGGTGTCGTTCAGCGTGATCTTCTGCGAGCAGCGCATCACGATGCGGACCTGCATGTGATCCTGGAGATCGTGGCCGACGCCTTGCGCATCGAGCACGACGTCGATGCCGTGCTTGCGCAGGAGATCGGCAGGCCCGACGCCCGAGAGCTGCAGCAGTTGCGGCGAGTTGTAGGCGCCACTCGACAGCACGATCTCCTTCCGTGCACGCGCCCGGCGCACGGTCGCCCCTTGCCGGTATTCGACGCCGACCGCGCGGCGCCCTTCGAACAGCACGCGCTGTCCAAGCGCCTCGGTTTCGACCTTGAGATTGCTGCGCGTCTTCGCGGGGCCGAGATAGGCCACCGCCGTCGAGGCGCGGCGGCCGTTGCGCGTGGTGGTCTGGAACAGCCCGACGCCTTCCTGCGTGGCGCCGTTGAAATCGGGATTGTAGGGCAGACCGGTCTCGACCGCGGCGTCGATGAAGCCTTTCGACAGCGGATCGGTCACGACCATGTTGGAGACCGGCAGCGGCCCGCCGCTGCCGTGATATTGATCGGCGCCGCGCGTCTGGTTCTCGGCCTTCTTGAAGTAAGGCAGCACATCGTCATAGCCCCAGCCGGCATTGCCGTGCTGGCGCCAGCGATCGTAATCCTCGTGCTGGCCGCGCACATAAAGCAGGCCGTTGATCGAGCTCGATCCGCCGAGCGTCTTTCCACGCGGCTGGAATACCTGGCGCCCCTTCAATTCGGGCTCCGGCTCGGTCTGGTACATCCAGTTGACGGTCTTCTCCTTGAACAGCTTTCCATAACCGAGCGGCACGTGGATCCAGATATTGGAATCTTTCGGGCCGGCCTCGAGCAGCAGCACGCTGTGCTTGCCGTTGGCCGAGAGCCTGTTGGCGAGCACGCAGCCGGCAGAGCCGGCGCCGACGATGATGTAGTCGAACTCGGGATCGGACGACACCAGGACGGAATTTGCGTTCATGCGCTACGCTTCTTCTTGTTGGTGTGGGCGTTTCCGACTTCACCTCTCCCCGACGGGGAGAGGTGATCGCGTTTGGCGCCAGCACCGCCCAAACAACTCATTCTGCACTAGCACAATCATGCGCGCAGACGCAGCGCCTCGACCAGCGACTTGAACGCACGGGCATATTCCGCACCCGCCCTTGCGATATCGGCGCATCCGGCGCAGGCGACCGCGGCTTCCGTCACCGCGCCGAGCAGCAGCCGCGCCAGCGGCTCGACCGGCTGCCTGGCGATGAGGCCAGCCTCCATCGCTACCGAGAGCGCGCGCGGCATCTTGCCGCCAAAGTGCTTTGCGTCGATCTCGCGCCAGCGCTCCCAGCCGAGCACGGCCGGGCCGTCGCGCAAAATGATCTGGCCGGTCGGGCCTTTGGCGGTCGCGGCAAAATAATGCTGGGTGCCGGCGACCATCGCGGCCAGCACGTCCTTCTCGGCCCGCGCGGCGCTGTCGATCTCGACGACGAGATCGCGCGAGACCAGGTCGAACACGGCCTCAAACACCGCCTCCTTGGTTTTGAAGTGATGATAGACCGCGCCCTTGGCGATGCGGGCGCCTTCCGCGATCTCATCCATTGTCGTGGCGGCAAAGCCCTGCGTCCCGAACAGCCGGCGCGCCGACGTCAGGATCGCCTCTGTCGTCGCCGCCCGCCGCTCCGCCTGTTTCGCCATGGATCCTCGTCCGGAGCCGCGGGTTTGCTCGACCTCTCCCGCTTGCGGGAGAGGTCGGCGCGAAGCGCCAGGTGAGGGTTCTCTCCTCTTTGGGGTTCTTCATCGCGGAGATACCCCCACCCTAGCCCTCCCCCGCAAGCGGGAGAGGGAGTTGACCTTCTTCGCGGACGCACCTCGATTTGATCAAGTGAAGCTCTAATCCAATTCGGTGCAGGCGGCCAGTTGACTTTTCGACTATCAGTCGGTATTTACCGACCAATAGTCGGTTTTAATCGAAAGGTGCGCCATGCCGAGCCGTGACATCGTCGAAGCCTTTGCGAAGCGCCTGGAGGACGGGGATTTCCTCGGCGCGATCGAGCAGTTCTGTACGCCCGATGCAGCCACCTACGAGAACAACGCCGCGCCGACGATCGGCCGCGACAAGCTCGTTGCCAAGGAGCGCGGCGTGCTGGCGGCCTCCAAGGAGGTCAAGGCCGTCCGCGTCGGGCCGAGCCTGATCGAGGGCGACCATGTCGCGACGCGCTGGACCTTCAGCTTCACAAATGCCGAAGGTGTCGTCCGAACGCTGGACGAGATTGCGTGGCAGACCTGGCGCGGCGATCGGTTGATCGAGGAGCGGTTCTATTACGACCCGAAGCAGCTGGGACGGTAAACCGCTTCCGCGACGGTGGTGTCATCGCCCGGCTCGACCGGTTGAAACCGCCCAGTATTCCGAGACAGCAGTGATCGAATCGATGGGCCGCGGCGTACTAGATCCCCGCCTGCGCGGGGCATGACAGCGGAGGTGATAGCGAACATTCGCCCACCGTTACAGCCGTAACCCGAGGCGCCGCATTTGTATCGAATTGTTATCGATACTCGCGATCGAACACGCAGAAGTGGTCGCGGCGACCGCGGCAATCGGGGATAATTCATAGTTCGTCAAAGGTTTGCGGCGAATTCTCCGGATCGAGCCGGACAAACGGCCCATGCTGCTGCAGGCTCTCGAATGCGGACTCAACTGACCAATTATATCGCTCGGTTGTTTGCCGGCGATCTGTCAGCCTTTGGCGGTCCTGCAACCGACGAAGCCGTCGCCGGCCATATCCGCGCCGAACAGATGTCACTGGTGCTCGGCTATTCGGTCGGCATCATGCTCGCCAATGCCTGCAACGCCGCCGTGCTTGCGGTCGCGCTGCGGCACTCGCCGGACTGGGCGTTCGCGCTCGGCTGGACGGTGGTTGTCGCCGGTGCTGCGATCGCATTCGGCCTGCAATCCCATTTGTCGCGCCGGATCACAAAGCCGCAATTCGTCTCGCGCCGCGCCATGCACAGGCTGGTGCGCAACGCATTCATGCTCGGTGCCGCCTGGGGCATCGTGCCCGTCGCCTTCTTCGCCAACGCCTCCACCGGCGGTCAACTCGTCATCACCTGCCTCTGCTCGGGCATGCTGGCCGGCGGCGCGCTGGCCTTCGCGACCATCCCGATCGCGGCGATTGCCTTTACGACTCCGATCTTCATCGGCATCGCGATCTGCCTCGGCCAGGACGGCGATCCCGCCTATGTGCTGATGGCGGTGCTGGTGGTGGTCTACGGGACCGTGTTGCTGCGCGCCGTGTTCGTCAATTCCTTCGTCTTCGCGCGGCGCGTGATACGGCAGATCGAGGCAGACCGCACGGTGCGACAGGACCCGCTGACGCAGCTGCCCAACCGCGTCGCCTTCAACGAGACGCTCGATGGCGCGCTCAAGCGCCTCGCTTTGTCCGGCGAGGAATTCGCCGTGCTGCTGCTCGACCTCGATCGCTTCAAGGAGGTCAACGACCGCTTCGGCCATCCTGGCGGTGACGAATTCCTGGTCCAGGTCGCAAGCCGGCTGCAACGCTGCACCCGCGCGGCCGAGCATGTCGCGCGCATCGGCGGCGACGAGTTCGCGCTGGTGATGGCCAATCTGGTTCGTCCCGAGGATGCGCTGGGGATCGCCGAGCGCTTCGTCGCGGCCTTCACCGAGCCGTTCCTGATCGAGGGCTGCGAGATCTCGGGTGAGACCAGCGTCGGCATCGTGCTTGCGCCACGCGACGGCAACACGCCGCTCGACATCATGAAGAACGCCGACGCCGCGCTCTATCGCGCCAAGAAGGCCGGGCCGGGCACGGTCTGCTTCTTCGAGGAAGCCGACGACAAGGCCTCGCGCGACCGCAAAGCGTTGCAGACGGATCTGGCCGGCGCCGTCGCGCGCGACGAGCTGTTTCTGGTGTTCCAGCCGTTCCTCGATCTCGGCGAAAACCGCATCACCGGCTTCGAGGCCTTGCTGCGCTGGCAGCATCCCTCGCGCGGACTGGTGCCGCCGAGCGAGTTCATCCCGATCGCCGAAGAGACCGGGCTGATTCACGAGATCGGTGAATGGGTCATCCGCCGCGCCTGCGCGACGCTGGCAGACTGGCCGGAGAACATCCGGGTCGCCGTGAATTTCTCGGCGGCACAGTTCCACAACACCGGCGTTCTCCAGACCATCGTGCAGGCGCTGGCCGACGCCAAGGTCGCGCCGCATCGGCTCGAAATCGAGATCACGGAATCGATGCTGCTGTCGAAATACGGTTCGGCCGCCTCGATCCTGAACGCGCTGCTGGAGCTCGGTGCCACGGTGGCGCTGGACGATTTCGGCACCGGCTTCTCGTCGCTGACCTATTTACGCAAACTGCCGTTCAGCCGCATCAAGATCGACCAGTCCTTCATCCGCGACATGCTGGTGCAGCCGGACTGCGCGGCGATCGTGAAATCGGTGATCTCGCTGGCGCGCGACCTCAACATCGACGTCGTCGCCGAAGGCGTCGAGACTGCCGACCAGCTCGAATATCTACGCCAGATCAGTTGCGACGAAGTGCAGGGTTATCTGATCGGCCGGCCGGTGTCGGCGGTGGGCGTGCAGGCGCTGCTCAACTCGAAGAAGCTTCGGGCGATTTTCGCGGCGTAGGCGCGCTCAGACCGCATCCGCACGCAGCAGCGTATCCACCGTGATGGTCCCTCGCGCGCGGGAGACGCAGGTGCAGATCTTTTCGTTACTTTGCTTCTGATGGTCGCTGAAAAAGACATCGCGATGGTCGATCTCGCCGTCGACAGCGACGACGTCGATGGCACAAAGGCCGCATTCGCCGCGCTTGCAGTCGTACATCACCTCGTGGCCGCTGGCGTTGAGCACATCGAGCATCGAGCGCTCGCGGGGGATTTCGAGCTCGACGTCGGAGCCCTTCAGGCGCACGCGAAAGGTTTCGGTCGGCAGCGTGCCGCTCGAGCCGAAGGTCTCGTAGCGGAGATCGGCGAGCGGATGGCCGGCGCCGATCCAGGCATGGCGGGCGGCATCGAGCATGCGCATCGGGCCGCAGAACAGCGCCAGCGTGCCTTTCGGTAGCGAAGCGAATAGCGCGTCGAGGTCGAGCCGCTTGTCTTCGTCGCTGGCATGGACGACCAGGCGGTCACCGAGCAAGTTCGCGAGATCATCGAGATAGGCGGCATCAGCGCGCCCGCGCACGGCATAATGTAGCCGGACATCAGAGCCGCGCCGCGCCAGCGCCTGCGCGGCGCCCAGGATCGGGGTGATGCCGATACCGCCGGCGATCAGGCAATAGTTGTCCCGCGCCCAGTCGACTGCGACGAGCGAGGCGGGCCGCGTGATGTCGAGCCTTGCGCCCGGCGCCAGCTGCCACATATAGCGCGAGCCGCCGCGGGAATCCTCGGCGCGGCGCACCGCAATTCTAAAGCCGCGCGGCGAGGCTTCACCGACCAGCGAATAGGACCGTGTCTCCGGCAGGCCGTCGATGGTGACGCTGACTTTGATGTGGCTGCCGACTGGATAGGCGGCGCCGTCGAACTGATCGGGCCGGATCAGGAATTCGCGGATGCCGGGCGAGAGATCGCGGGTCGAGACCAGCGTGGCCGGAATCCAGGTTTCGATGAAGCGCATGGTGCCCTCAATCGGCTGCGGTCTTGATCAGCGCGAGCGCCGGCAAGAGGTCGAGATGGGTCCGGTTGCGCAGCGCGAGGCGGAGGTTTCGTACCGCAAGCCGGGCATGCTCCCGCATCACGGCCTCGGCACGCGCGCCTTCGCGATTTTCGATGGCGTCGATCACGACGCGATGATGCTCCTGCCCGATGATCAGGATCTGCTGCGCCTCCGGCAATGCCGACTGCGCCATCACAAAGCCGCTGGGCGAGGCGAACGGTAGCGCCGAGGCACGGTCGATCTGCCGGATCAAAGGCGGGCTGCGCGAGAGTTCCGTGAGCAGCGCGTGGAAGCGCGCATTCAGCGTGACATAGGACGAGAAGGCCTCGATCGAGATCGGCACCTGACGCAGCAATTCGTCGATTGCCGCAAGACATTCCTTGAGCGGCTCGAGCTCGCGCGCGGAGACGCCGCGCTCGGCAGCGAAGCGCGCGGCCAGCCCCTCCAGCGTGCCGCGCAGCTCGATGGAATCGGAGATATCGCGCTCGGAAAATGCCTTCACCATGAAGCCGCCGGAGGGAATCGCCTCCAGCAGGCCCTCCTCCTCCAGCCGCACCAGCGCCATGCGCACCGGCGTGCGCGAGGCGCCCGTGGTCTCCACCGCCTGCAGCTCGGAGATGCGCTCGCCCGGACGCAAGGCGCCCGACAGGATCTGGTCGCGCAGCGCGAGCTGCGCCTTCACGGTCTGCGAGACGGAGCGATCGACCTCACGCTCGGCCATGCTCTACTCCGCGGCCTGGAGATGCTGCGGCGGATTCTCCTTCGCCATCATCTTGTCGATCAGCTTGCGCGTCCACATCGCGCCGGCGTCGATGTTGAGGTTGTAGAAGATGCGATCCGGGTTCTCGTCCATCGCGCGCTGCTGCGCTTCGAGGATCAACTCGTCCTCGTGGAAAATGCCGGAGACGCCCTCGCGGATTTCGGTGGTGATGCGCTGCTCGCCGATCTGGTAGTTGCGGACAAAAGCCCAGAAATAATAGCAGGTCTTCTCGGTCTCCGGCGTGATGGTGTTGAGCACGAAGCCGTTGACGCCCTGCGAGCGGTCGCCTTCCGGCGCGCCGGTACCGGTCGGCGCCACGCCGACGTCAATCGCGACGGTGCACGGCGCCTCGAAGCGGATGATCTGCCAGCGGTCGACCAGACCGGACTTGCCGAGCTGCTTGGCCCAGAACGGCGGCGCCTCGATGCCGCGCATCCAGCGCGTCACCGTCACCGTCTTCTCGCCATGGGTGACGTCGAACGGCGCTTCCGCAACAGCGTCATTTCCGATCGAAGAGCCGTGCACAAAAGTCTCGTGGGTGAGGTCCATGAGATTGTCGAGCACGAGGCGGTAGTCGCAATTGACGCGGATGGTCTTGCCGTCGCCCGCCCAGGCCGGATCGTGATTCCAGTGCATGTCGGGCACGAGTGCGGGATCGGCGAGCGCGGGGTCGCCCATCCAGAGCCAGATGTAGCGGTGGCGCTCGACCACGGGATAGGCGCGCACGCAGGCCGACGGATTGATGGTGTCCTGCGAGGGCATGAAGGTGCAGCGGCCCTGCGCGTTGTATTTCAGGCCGTGATAGCCGCACACGACGGTGTCACCTTCGAGCCGGCCCTTGGACAACGGCACCAGCCGGTGCCAGCAGGCATCCTCCAGCGCGGTCACCGAGCCATCGGCCTTGCGGTACATCACGATGTGCTTGCCGCAGATCGTCCGCGGCAACAGTGCCGGCTTCACCTCCGCGTCCCAGGCGGCGGCGTACCAGGCGTTCATGGGGAAGGGTTTTGTCACCGGACGATCTCCCTGGGCTTATGAATACGTTATGTATACAATAACGGGGAGACGGAATTGTTCAAGGGCAATTTTTGCGTAGCATAATACCTCTTATCGGCCTAATGTATACATAAAGGAAGGTGACGGTCGCCCTCCCCTGGAGGGGTAAGGCGCCCCGCGCACCCCTTACGCCCCGAACACCTTCTTCAACCCCGCCTGGGCCTCTTCCTGAATCCGCTTCAGGTGCTCGGTGCTCCTAAAACTCTCCGCGTAGATCTTGTAGACGTCCTCGGTGCCCGACGGCCTCGCCGCGAACCAGCCGAAATCGGTCTCGACCTTGATGCCGCCAAAGGGCTGGCCATTGCCGGGCGCCTTGCTCAACGTGGCGCGGACGGGATCGCCGGCGAGATCCTTCAGGCCGAGCTGCTCCGGCGTGACGGATTTCAAAATGTTCTTCTGCGGCGTCGTGGCGCCGACGTCGATGCGCGCGTAGTACGGCACGCCGAGCTCGGCGGTGAGGTCGTTGAAGAGCTGGCTCGGATCGCGGCCGGTCTTGGCCATGATCTCGGCGGCGAGCAGGCCGAGGATGATGCCGTCCTTGTCGGTGGTCCACACCGTGCCGTCGCGGCGCAGGTACGAGGCCCCTGCACTCTCCTCGCCGCCGAAGCCGAAGCCGCCCGTGATGAGCCCGTCGACGAACCATTTGAAGCCGACCGGCGTCTCCACCAGCTTGCGACCGAGCTTCCTGGCGACACGGTCGATGATCGAACTCGACACCACGGTCTTGCCGATCGCAGCACCCCCGCCCCAGTTCGGCCGGTGCGCGAACAGATAGGAGATCGCGGTCGCGAGATAATGGTTTGGATTCATCAGCCCGCCGGTGCGCGTGACGATGCCGTGGCGGTCGGCGTCAGTGTCGTTGGCAAAGGCGACGTCAAAACGGTCGCGCATCGCGATCAGGCTCGCCATCGCGTATGGCGAGGAGCAGTCCATGCGGACCTTGCCGTCCCAATCCACCGTCATGAAGCGGAAGGTGGGATCGATCGCCTCGTTCACGACGGTGGCCTTGAGGCCGTAGCGCTCGATGATCGGATGCCAGTAATGCACGGCCGCGCCGCCGAGCGGATCGATGCCGATATTGATGCCGGCGGATTTGACGAGGTCGAGATCGACGACATTGCCGAGATCGGCGACGTAAGGCGTGATGTAGTCGTAAGCGTGGACGGTCGACGATTTCAGCGCCCTGGCGTAGTCGATGCGCTTCACGCCCTTCAGGCCGTCGGCGAGATAGGCGTTGGCGCGCTTTTCGACCACGCCGGTGACATCCGTATCAGCCGGGCCGCCATGCGGCGGATTGTATTTATAGCCGCCGTCCTCCGGCGGATTGTGCGACGGCGTGACGACGACGCCATCAGCCAGACCCGAGGTGCGGCCTTTGTTGTAGGTGAGAATCGCGTGCGAGATCACCGGCGTCGGCGTGTAGCCGCCGTCCTTGTCGATCATGATTTCGACGCCGTTGGCCGCGAATACCTCGACGGCACTGGCGAGCGCAGGCTCGGCCAGCGCATGGGTGTCGATGCCGATGAAGAGCGGACCGGTCAGCCCCTTTTCCTGTCTGTAGTCGCAGATGGCCTGCGTAGTCGCGAGGATGTGGCCCTCGTTAAAACTGTTCTTGAGCGAGGTGCCGCGATGGCCCGATGTTCCGAACGCCACCCGCTGCGCCGGGTCCGCCGCATCCGGTCTGTTGGCGAAATAGGCCGTCACGAGCCGCGGAATGTTGGCGAGCACGTCCGGCGAAACCGGCTTGCCCGCCGCGGGATGAACATCAGCCACTGAAATATCCTCGTCCTGTCGTACAGAGATTGCGAGGCGCACCATAGCATCGGCCGGGCCCGCGCCAAACCACAACACGCGCGTCGGGGTAGCCGTTCCCTGGGGTGTTTATTCCGTCATCCTTGTATGGGGAGTGAGTTGTCAGGAGAGCGCGGGTCCCGTCGTGCTCGGCGAGGACCTCACACGCATTGAGGTGTGAGAGCTAGGACGTTCCCACCTCGACCCGGAACGACAACTGCTCCTCTGCCCCGGGTGCGATGTGCATCAGGCCCGGCTTGTCGGTGAACTCGCCGTCGAAGTCTTTGGGGCTGGCATAGCCGCGCCAGGGTTCGATGCAAAGGAACGGCGCGCCTGATGGTTTCGACCAGACACCGAGTTCGCGAAAGCCGCGCCAGGACATATTGAGCCAGGGCCCGGCGCCATGCCCGGCGGCGTAGCGGACCGCATGGCTGTTGACGGGATCGAGGATGACGGCGTCGTTGGCGAACAGAGCTTCCGACAAAGGAAGCACAGTGCCTCGGACGGGGCTCGGATCCGTTGCCGCGAGCAGGAGTCCGCCCTCCACACGGCGAACCGGAGACGGCTCCCCGTTCGTGAACGTCAGTGCGTAGCTCTCCTTCGGCACTCCAGCCTGAAGCGGCCAGTTGAAAGCCGGATGGCCACCGAGCGACATCGGCAATGTCTCCTTGCCGGTGTTGATGACCGTGAGCGAGAGATCGAGACCTGACTCGTCGAGCGCATAGGCCGCCGTCAGCCGAAACGCGAACGGATAGAGCGCGCGCGTCGCCTCGCTGTCCTCGAGCACGAGCGCGCACCGGCTTTCGCCACGCTCCGCCCAGACAAAACGGCTGTCGCGTGCAAAGCCGTGCTGGGTCATCCGGTAGGTCTTGCCCCGGTGCCGCATTTCGTCATTGGCGAGACGCCCGACGATCGGAAACAGCAACGGTGCATGGCGCGCCCACGCGGGACCTGCCTGCCAGACGAATTCGGTGCCGTCCTTGTGCTTGAGCGAGCACATCTCGGCGCCGTGCGCCTTGATGGTCGCGGTGAGGGGGCCGCTGCGGAGCGTGTGGGTGTCGTCGGTCATGGCAGTCTCCATCACAGCAGCGAGGCCGGGGGCCCGAAGGACTGTCGCCTCATGTGAGCAGACCATACCGCATTGAAAACGATTTCGCTCGCCTCGGGACGAGGCGAGCGAAAAACCGCAAAGCTCAGCGGCGCATTGCCGTGCTAGGCTTGCGACGAGCGTCCCACGCTTTCATAGACGAAGCCGGCCGCGGCCATCTCCTCGGGACGATAGATATTGCGGAGATCGACGACGATGGGCTGCGCCATGGTCGCCTTCAGCCGGTCGAGATCGAGCGCGCGGAACTGCACCCATTCGGTGACGATGACGAGCGCGTCGGCGCCTTGCGCGCAGGAATAAGCGTCCTCGCAATAGGTGATGCTGGGCAGCTCGCCCTTGGCCTGCTCCATGCCGACCGGGTCGAACGCCTTCACCTTCGCGCCCATGTCGAGAAGGCCGGTCACAAGCGGAATCGACGGCGCATCGCGCATGTCGTCAGTGTCGGGCTTGAAGGTGAGACCGAGCACGGCGATNGTCTTGCCGCGCAGCGAGCCGCCGAGCGCCTGGCTTACTTTCCGCGCCATCGCACGCTTGCGGTTCTCGTTGACGGCGAGCACGGATTCGACGATGCGCAAGCTTACGTCGTAATCCTGCGCGATCTTGATCAGCGCCTTGGTGTCCTTCGGGAAGCAGGAGCCGCCGAAGCCGGGGCCGGCATGCAGGAACTTGGTGCCGATGCGGTTGTCCAGCCCAATGCCGCGCGCGACTTCCTGGACGTTGGCGCCGACCTTTTCCGAGAGATCCGCGATCTCGTTGATGAAGGTGATCTTGGTCGCGAGGAACGCGTTCGCGGCGTATTTGATCATCTCGGCGGTGCGGCGCGCCGTGAACATCAGCGGCGCCTGGTTCAGCGACAGCGGGCGATAGACATCGCCCATCACCTTGCGGCCGCGCTCGTCGGACGTGCCGACGACGACGCGATCGGGATACTTGAAGTCGCGGATCGCNGCGCCCTCGCGCAGGAATTCGGGGTTGGAGGCGACGACGACGTCGGCCTTGGGGTTGGCCTCGCGGATGATGCGCTCGACCTCGTCACCGGTGCCGACCGGCACGGTCGACTTGGTCACCACGACGGTGAAGCCGGACAGCGACTGCGCGATCTCTTTCGCGGCAGCGTAGACGTAGGAGAGATCGGCATGGCCGT
>NZ_AXAY01000002.1 GCF_000473045.1 Bradyrhizobium sp. WSM3983
GCGATCTCGGGCACGCTGTCGATGCTGCTGCCGACCAGCGTCGCGCTCGTTATCTTCGGCCTGCTCGCCGAGGTGAACATCGGAAAACTCCTGATCAGCGGCATCATCCCCGCCATCCTCGTTACCTTCACCATCATGGCCACGATCTATTTCCTGGTCTGGCAGGATCCGTCGCGTGCACCCGCCGCGAAATCGGTGCCGTGGCGCGAAAAATTCGCACTGCTGTGGCAGGTTTCGCCGATGGTGGTGCTGTTCTCGATCGTCACGGGCACGATCTATCTCGGCGTCGCGACACCGACGGAGGCGTCGGCTTTCGGTGCGTTCGGCGCCTTTCTGCTGGCGATCGTCAAGGGCAAGATCACGCCGACCTCGCTGTACAAGACGCTGCTGCGCGCCAGCCACGGCACCTGCATGATCATCATGATCCTGGTCGGTGCCTCGATCTTCGGCTACTTCTTCACGCTCACCCACGTGACGCAGGATCTAGTCGCCTGGATCGGCTCCTTGCCGACCTCGCGCTGGGTCATCATCACGCTGATCCTGTGCGGCTACATCGTGCTCGGCTCCTTCATGGACCAGATCGCGATCCTGGTGCTGACCGTGCCGATCGTGCTGCCGCTGATCAAGACGCTCGGCTTCGACCCGATCTGGTTCGGCGTCATCAAGATCGTCACCGCCGAAGTCGGCATGATCACGCCGCCGGTCGGCCTGAACTGCTTCATCGTCGCCCGCTATGCGAAGCGGCCGGTGGCGGAGGTGTTCCATGGCACCTTCCCGCATTTCATCGCGCACCTGATTGCGATCGCGATTCTGGTCGCGTTTCCGTCGATCATTCTCTGGCTGCCCTCGCAGATGGGACGCTAAGATCGGAGCCGTGCGGCTCCCAGTAAGGAGATCAAGAACATGGATTTCGCGCTCACCGATCAGCAGGAAGCCATTCGCGACGCCATCGCAAAGATCTGCGAAGGCTTTCCCGATGCCTACTGGCTGAAGAAGGACCACGACGGCGGCTTCCCGCACGATTTTCACAAGGCGCTGGCCGACGCCGGCTGGCTCGGCATCTGCGTGCCGGAGGAATATGGAGGCTCGGGGCTCGGCATCACCGAAGCCGCGATCATGATGCGCACGATCGCGGAATCCGGCGCCGGCATGTCCGGTGCGTCTGCGGTGCACATCAACGTGTTCGGTCTCAATCCCGTCGTCGTGTTCGGCACCGAGGAGCAGCGCAAGCGCATGCTGCCGCCGATGGTCGAGGGCCGCGAGAAAGCCTGCTTCGCCGTCACCGAGCCCAACACCGGCCTCAACACCACGCAACTCAAGACCCGCGCCGTCGCCAAGAGCGATCGCTACATCGTCAACGGCCAGAAGGTGTGGATCTCGACCGCGCAAGTCGCGCACAAGATTTTGCTGCTGGCGCGCACCACGCCGCCGGAGGAGGTGCGCTCGCCGACCCACGGTCTCAGCCTGTTCTACACCGATTTCGACCGCAAGAAGATCAAGGTCCACGAGATCGAGAAGATGGGCCGCAAGGTCGTCGATTCCAACGAGCTGTTCTTCGAGGATTTCGAGATCCCGATGGAGGACCGGATCGGCGAAGAGGGCAAAGGCTTCCAGTACATCCTCGAAGGCATGAACCCCGAGCGCATCCTGATCGCTGCGGAAGCGGTTGGCCTCGGCAAGCTCGCGCTGTCGCGTGCGACCGAATACGCCAAGACGCGCGTCGTGTTCAACCGCCCGATCGGCAAGAACCAGGGCATCCAGCATCCGCTCGCGGTGAACTGGGTCGAACTCGAGGCGGCCTGGCTGATGGTGATGCAAGCGGCCTGGCAATACGACAAGGGCTTGCCCTGCGGTGCTGGCGCGAACGCCGCGAAATATTTCGCAGGCGAAGCCGGATACCACGCCTGCGAGCAGGCGGTGATGACTCATGGTGGTTTCGGCTACGCAAAGGAATTCCACGTCGAGCGTTACCTGCGCGAAGTCCTGATCCCGCGTATCGCGCCGGTTAGCCCGCAACTCGCGCTCAGCTTCATTGCGGAAAAGGTGCTGGGCCTCGCCAAGTCGTACTAGGCTGGCGAGCTATCTGAAATAGGCAAGCCCTATTCGGTCGCGATCCGCTCCATCGCCATGGCGCGGAGTTTTGCCCGCTGGATCTTGACGCCGTTGGCGCTGTCGGTGACCGGGAAGGCGTCCACGACATAGATCCGCGCCGGGACCTTGTAGCCGGCGAGCCGCTCGCGCAGGCGTGCGGTCAGCACCTCCTGTTGCGGTGAAGTCCCGGCCAGAATGACGAAGGCGACGCAGCGCGCCTGGCCGTTCAGGTCGACCGCGACGACCTGGGCATCGGCGACGCCGGCGCACGACTTGAGCTCGTCCTCGATCTCGCCGGGCGCGACCAGGAATCCGCCGAGCCGCATGGCGTCGCCCGCGCGGGTCTCATAGACGAAGGCGCCGCCGCGAAGCCGGCCGATGTCGCCGGTGCGGAAGAAGCCGTCCGCGGTGATCGCATCGCGCGTCGCATCGGGGTTGTTGAAATAGCCGAGGAAGCGCGACGGCGCGCTGATCTCGATCTCGCCGGAGACGTCCCGTGCCGCAAGCTCGCCGGTCTCGGTATCACGCACGCGGACCTTCGCGTCGGGGGACATCGGCCAGCCGCCGCCCTCGATGCGATCGGCGAAGGCGTCGCTGGCGCGGGCTATCGAGAACAGGGCCTGCACCTCGCTCGAGCCGTAGAGGCCAAACAACGTCAGGCCACGCGCCTCGGCCTCCGCAGCCAGCTCGCGCCAACCGGGCTGGAACGCGGCGAAGCCGCAGACTTCGAGGTGCGGGAATGGCCGCTGCGAGTCGGTCAGCGCAAGGATGCGGCGGAACATCTCGTCGGAGCCGAAAGTGTGAGTGATCTTGTGCTCGCCGAGGATCTTCAGCGCCGGCGCGGCTTCAAAAGCGTCGAGTACATGGACGGTCGCGCCGGCGGCGATGAAGCCAAGCAGGCTCGTCATGCCAAAGGTGCCGCAGAACGGCAGCATCGCCAACAGCGAATGACGTTGCGGGGAGAGCTGGAGCGCCGCGGCAACGGCGTTGGCGTGGATCGCCAGCGTTCGCTGCGAATGCGCGACCAGCTTCGGCCCCTTGGTCGTGCCCGACGTGGTGTAGAGCAGCACGGGCAGGTCGATGTCGTCCTGAGTGGGAGCTAGCGGATAGCGCTTGTCGAACGCATCGAACCGAACGCAGGGCCATTGCGCGGGGATCGCATCCGCGCCGACCACTGCGAGCTTTTGCAGCGCGGGAACATCCGCCCTGGCGATGTCGGCGAGAATGGCCGCGAAATCGATCGAACGAAACGTCGCCTCGACCACCAGCAGCTTCGCGCCAGACAATTTGAGGAGATGCGCGACGTCCGTGCTGCGGTAGCGCGTATTGACGGCGGCCACGATCGCGCCTAGCCGGGCGGCGGCAAACAGCAGCGCGATCCATTCGACCCGGTTGACCAACCAGACCGCCACCACGTCGCCCTTGCCGATACCCTCAGCGGCAAGCCAGGCCGTGGTCTGCTCGATCTTCCCCAAAAATTCTGCGCGCGAGGCGGGCGTGCCGTCGAACACGAAGGCGGGATCGGCGGCGGTCTCGGATCCGATCAGCGAATGCAATGAAACATCATCGGCGCGCATGGCAACCGGAGTAGCCCGATCGCGCAAACCTGTCTACTTGGTGCCGAACATCCGGTCGCCGGCATCGCCCAGGCCCGGCACGATGTAGCCGTGATCGTTGAGCCGCTCGTCGATGGCGGCGGTCCAGACCGGCACGTCTGGATGCTCGCTCTGGAATTTCGAGATGCCCTCGGGCGCCGCCAGAAGGCATACAAAGCGGATATCGCGGGCGCCGCGGTCCTTGAGCAGCGACGCGCCGGCGCAGGCCGAATTGCCGGTCGCCAGCATCGGGTCCATCAGGATCACGGTGCGGTCGGACAGGTCCTGCGGCGCCTTGAAGTAATATTCCACGGCCTGCAATGTTTCGGGATCGCGGTAGAGCCCGATATGGGCGATGCGGGCCGATGGCATCAGCGCCAGCATGCCGTCGAGGAAGCCGACGCCGGCGCGCAGGATCGGCGCCAGCGTGAGCTTCTTGCCGGCGATCTTCGGCGCCTGCATCGGCGAGATCGGGGTCTCGATCTCGACCAGCTCCAGCGGCAAATCGCGCGTCACCTCGTAGCCGAGCAGCATCCCGATCTCGTTCAGGATCTCGCGAAAGCTCTTGGTCGAGCGGTCCTTCTCCCGCATCAGGGAAAGCTTGTGCTGGACCAGGGGGTGGGCGACGACGTTGACGCTGCTTGTGCTCATGCAACCGCTCTACACGGTTCCGTGAAACGGCGCCAGATCGGCCGGGCGTTTTCCGCAAACCGCGATGCGGCCTGCCGGGCTGTGCGACCGCCGTTCGCGCCCGGCTGCTCGCCTCGTAGGCAGCCATGGTCAATTCGCGGTCGATCGCCGTGCCGAGGCTTTAAACCCCGAGCCCGCGCGCGGCGAGCGTGATCGCGATCGTCAGGACCGCTCCCCAGACCAGGCTCAACGTCATGGTCAGGATCGTCGTGGTGACCCCGTGTTCGAGATTTTTCCTGGGTGTCGGGATCAGCATGCGCGGTATGTTCGAAACTGTAACAACGCCGGACCGGCCAGGCCGATCAGCTGAAGTTCTCGCATGCGACCGGCTCATAGAGCGAATCCGGCGCGGGGCGCACGTTGGGAACGCTCGGCCGAGACGCCTCCACGGCGAGTGCCTGGACCTCGACGAAGGCTGACAGCAGGGCGATCGCAAGGTCGTCATGGCATCCTTCGACCGCGGCGTCGAGCCAATCCGGCAATTCGCGTTTGCGCGAGAGCGCGCAGTGCCATTCGCCCTCGTCATAGGCGATGCGGCGGACCCGCCACAGCGGCAGCTCCAGCTCCATCAGCGTCAGCGCGGCATCGGTCCAGGCCTCCGCATCAATCAGGCGCATGACGCGTGCGGTGCGCTCGCTCTGGCCGAGCGAGGGAAAGCGGCGGCAGGCCTTGTCGATGATCTGGAGCATCAACGGCTGCGTCATCGCCTGCGCATTGCGCAAGCGGTCGCCGAGTGAAGGTGGATCGTAGTGTCGGAAAGCGACGCTCATGTCAGGCCTCCTGGAATTGGCGTCGGTCAGTCGGCCGGCCTCTTCAGGATGGCGGGACAGGCATTTGAAAACGAGATGGGAAAGGGCTGCGAAATATAGGGATTTCATAAGTGTGGCATGCCCCGGGGAACGCGACGCGTTGCGAGACGGCAACCCTTTATGAGATTCCTATAACTTCGCCATAGCCCCCGTCTCGAAAACCTATGCCCATGGTGGCACTTCAGCACGGTCAAAAGTCCCGGCTGGAGCTCGCGGAAATGCGTTGCGCTTCTCTCCATGAACTCCACCGGCCCCCGAGAGAGTGTTGCTTCCGAGAAAGGGACGCAACGAGGAGAAATCCCATGATGGACATTCTGATGCTGGCGCTGGGCTTCGCCTTCTTCGCCGTTGCGATCGGCTACACCTATGCCTGCGAACGGCTGTGACGGAGCGGATCATGATCTTCGATTATGCGCTCGCCGGCGCCGTCTCGTTCGGCCTCCTGGTCTATCTCACTTATGCGCTGCTGCGGCCGGAACGGTTCTGAGCCGTGCTGCTGCTTCTCGAATTGCTGCTGGCGGACGTCGCGCTCGTCGCCGGCCTGCTTGCGCTGGTCCTGCCGATTCTGCGCCGGACACAAAGCCTGAAGGGTTGATTCCATGACTGTGACCGGTTGGCTCCAGATCATTCTCTATTGTGCCATCATCGTCGCACTGACCAAGCCGCTCGGCTGGTACATGACGCGCGTGTTCAATGGCGAGAAGACGTTTCTTTCGCCGGTGCTGCGTCCGGTCGAGGCCGGCATTTACTGGGTCTCCGGCGTCGACGAGAAGCGCGAGCAGCATTGGCTGACCTACACGGTCGCCATGCTGCTGTTCCATGTCGGCGGCTTCCTCATCATCTATGGCGTGATGCGCTTGCAGGCCGTGCTGCCCTTCAATCCGGCGCGGCAGGGGGCGGTCGCCGAGGATCTCTCCTTCAACACCGCCATCTCCTTCATCACCAACACCAACTGGCAGAACTACGGCGGTGAGAGCACGCTATCGTATCTCGTGCAGATGCTCGGCCTGACGCACCAGAACTTCCTGTCGGCGGCCACCGGCATCGCGCTTGCGGTCGCCCTGATCCGCGGCTTCTCGCGGGCGTCGATGCGCACCGTCGGCAATTTCTGGGTCGACGTCACCCGCTGCACGCTCTATGTGCTGCTGCCGATCTGCGTGGTCTACACGCTGTTCCTGATCTGGCAGGGAATCCCACAGACGCTCGGGCCATATGTCGAGGCCACCACGCTCGAGGGTGCCAAGCAGACCATCGCGGTCGGCCCGGTGGCCTCGCAGGTCGCGATCAAGATGCTTGGCACCAATGGCGGCGGCTTCTTCAATGCCAACGCGGCCCATCCGTTCGAGAACCCGACCGCGCTGTCGAACTTCGTGCAGATGCTGTCGATCTTTGTGCTCGGCGCGGCGCTGACCAACGTGTTCGGCCGTATGGTCGGCAACCAGCGTCAGGGCTGGGCCATCCTCGCGGTGATGGGCGTGCTGTTCATCGCCGGCGTCGCCGTCTGCTATTGGGCTGAAGCACAGGGCACCTCGACCCTGCAGGCATTGGGTCTGACCGGCGGCAACATGGAAGGCAAGGAGGTGCGCTTCGGTATCGCTGCATCCTCGCTGTTCGCCGTGATCACGACCGCCGCCTCCTGCGGCGCCGTCAATGCCATGCATGACAGCTTCACCGCGCTCGGCGGCATGATCCCGCTGATCAATATCGAGCTCGGCGAGATCATCGTCGGTGGCGTCGGCGCCGGCATGTACGGCATGCTGCTATTCGTCATCCTGGCGATCTTCGTCGCGGGACTCATGGTCGGCCGCACGCCGGAATATGTCGGCAAGAAGATCGAGGCGCGCGAGGTCAAGATGGCGATGCTCGCCATTCTGATCCTGCCGTTGATGATCCTCGGTTGGTCGGCTGTGGCGGTGGTGCTGCCCTCGGCCGTGGCCTCGATGAACAACGCGGGCCCGCACGGCTTCTCGGAGGTGCTCTACGCCTATTCGTCGCAGACCGGCAACAACGGCTCGGCCTTCGCAGGTCTCACCGGGAATACGCCGTTCTACAACATCAGCGGCGGCGTGGCGATGTTCGTCGGCCGCTTCCTGATGATCGTGCCGGCGATGGCGATCGCAGGCTCGCTCGCCGCCAAGAAATCGATCCCGCCGTCGGCGGGCACGTTCCCAACCACCGGCGGTCTCTTCGTCGGCCTCGTCGTCGGCGTGATCCTGATCATCGGCGGCCTCACCTTCTTCCCGGCCCTCGCACTCGGCCCAATCGTCGAGCATCTCGCGATGAACGCCGGTCAAGTGTTCTGATTGTTTGGAGTGACCTCCATGGAAACCATGAAACTGCAAAAGCGCGCGTCCGTCTCGGCAATGCTTGACCCAAAGATCGTCGTGCCCGCGATCCGCGCGTCCTTCACCAAGCTCGATCCGCGGCTGATGATCAAGAACCCCGTGATGTTCGTGGTCGAGATCGTGGCCGCGCTCACCACGGTGATTTTTCTACGCGACCTCGTCACGGGTGGTGCGAATCTCGGCTTTACCTTCCAGATCATCCTCTGGCTCTGGTTCACGGTACTGTTCGCGAATTTTGCTGAAGCCGTGGCCGAAGGCCGCGGCAAGGCACAGGCCGATTCGCTGCGCAAGACCCGCACCGAAAGCCAGGCCAAGCTCCTGACAGGCGCGGGCCGGGACTTCAATCTCGTGCCGGGCACGAGCTTGAAGGTCGGCGACGTCGTGCTGGTCGAGGCAGGGGATACGATCCCCTCCGACGGCGAGGTGATCGAAGGCGTTGCGTCCGTCAACGAAGCTGCCATCACCGGCGAATCCGCGCCCGTGATCCGCGAGTCCGGTGGCGATCGCTCGGCGGTCACCGGCGGCACGCAAGTGCTGTCCGACTGGATCCGCGTCCGCATCACGGCAGCCCAAGGCTCGACCTTCATCGACCGCATGATCAAGCTGGTCGAGGGCGCCGAGCGGGCGAAGACGCCGAACGAGATCGCGCTCAATATTCTGCTGGCCGGCCTCACCATCATCTTCGTGTTCGCCACCGTCACCATTCCAAGCTATGCGGCCTATGCCGGTGGCTCGATCTCGGTGGTCGTGCTGGTCGCGCTGTTCGTGACGCTGATCCCCACCACGATCGGCGCACTGCTGTCGGCGATCGGCATCGCCGGCATGGACCGCCTGGTCCGCTTCAACGTGCTGGCAATGTCGGGCCGCGCGGTCGAGGCCGCCGGCGACGTCGATACGCTGCTGCTCGACAAGACCGGCACCATCACGCTCGGCAACCGCCAGGCAACGGCGTTTCGCCCGGTGCGTGGTGTCAGCGAGCAGGAGCTGGCGGACGCCGCCCAGCTCGCCTCGCTCGCCGACGAAACGCCGGAAGGCCGCTCCATCGTCGTCCTGGCCAAGGAAAAGTACGGCATCCGCGGCCGCGACATGGCCGAGCTGGGGGCGACCTTCATTCCGTTCACGGCGCAGACCCGCATGAGCGGCGTCGACGCCGGCGGGTCGTCGGTGCGCAAGGGCGCGGTCGACGCCATGCTCAACTATGTCGGCGGCGGCGCGCCGCTGGCCGTGGCCTCCGGCAATACCGCTCGGGCCATCCAACCCGCAGTGCTTTCGGACATCGGCCGCGAGATCCAGACCATCGCGGACGAAATCTCCAAGGCTGGAGGTACGCCGCTTGCGGTCGCCAAGGACGGCAGGCTGCTCGGCGTCATCCAGCTCAAGGACATCGTCAAGGGGGGCATACGCGAGCGCTTTGCCGAGCTGCGCCGCATGGGCATCCGCACCGTCATGATCACCGGCGACAACCCGATGACGGCGGCCGCGATCGCGGCGGAGGCCGGCGTCGACGATTTCCTGGCGCAGGCAACCCCTGAGGACAAGCTCAAGTTGATCCGTGACGAGCAGGCCAAGGGCAAGCTGGTCGCGATGTGCGGCGACGGCACCAATGACGCACCGGCGCTCGCGCAGGCCGACGTTGGTGTCGCCATGAACACCGGTACGCAGGCCGCGCGCGAGGCCGGCAACATGGTCGATCTCGATTCCAACCCGACCAAGCTGATCGAGGTCGTCGAGATCGGCAAGCAGCTGTTGATGACGCGCGGGGCGCTGACGACGTTCTCGATCGCCAACGACGTGGCAAAATATTTTGCGATCATCCCGGCGATGTTCCTGGCGTTCTATCCGCAGCTCAACGTGCTCAACGTGATGAACCTGTCGAGCCCGCAGAGCGCCATTCTGTCAGCGATCATCTTCAACGCGCTTGTTATCATCGGCTTGATCCCGCTGGCGCTGAAGGGCGTCGCCTATCGCGCGGTCGGTGCCGGCGCGCTGCTTCGCCGCAACCTGCTGATCTATGGGCTCGGCGGCATCGTCATTCCCTTCATCGGCATCAAGGCGATCGACCTCGTCGTTGTTGCCTTGCACCTGGCCTAGCGCCGTCATTGCGAGCGAAGCGAAGCAATCCAGAAATGTCTCCACGGTTGACAGCCTGGATTGCTTCGTCGCTTTGCTCCTCGCAATGACGGGAGAAACTGGAGAAAAACACATGCTCAGAGAAATTCGCCCCGCCATCGTCCTCCTGCTGGTGCTCACCGCCATCACGGGCCTGGCCTATCCGCTCGCCATGACCGGCATTGCCGGCGCGATCTTTCCCGCACAGGCGCAAGGCAGCCTGATCGAGAAGGACGGCAAGGTGATCGGCTCCGCCCTGATCGGGCAGGAGTTCAAGGACAACAAATACTTCCACGGCCGCCCGTCGGCGACGCTGGCGCCGGACCCGAATGATTCGACCAAGACGGTCCCGGCGCCCTACAACGCCGCCAATTCGGGCGGCTCCAATCTCGGCCCGACCAGCAAGGCGCTGGCCGACCGGCTGAAGGAGGATGTGGACAAGCTGAAAGCCGAGAACCCGAACGCCGCCGTGCCGGTCGATCTGGTCACGACCTCGGCAAGCGGGCTCGATCCCGATATTTCCCCGGAAGCGGCGCAATTCCAGGTGCCGCGCGTCGCCAAGGCGCGGAATATATCGGAGGACCAGCTCAAGCAGCTCGTCGCCGCCAACACCCAGGGCCGTCTGCTCGGCCTGCTCGGCGAACCTCGGGTTAACGTTCTTGCCCTGAACCTCGCACTGGATCGTGCATCCGCGAAGTAGCGCTCTAGGCCGCGAATGCCCGGATGATTATATTGGCCCGATGGTTCAACAGCGCCGCGATCCCGAACAACGTCCGTCTCCCGAGGCGCTGCTGGAAGCCGCGCGCCGGGAGGAGGGCGCGAGCGGCAAGCTGAAGATCTTCGTCGGCGCCGCGCCCGGCGTCGGCAAGACCTACGAGATGCTGCAAAGCGCCCATGCCAGGCGCAAGGCCGGCATCGATGTCGTGGTCGGCTTCGTCGAGACCCATGGCCGCGCCGAGACCGAGGCGCTGGTGCGCGGACTTGAGGTGATCCCGCGCAAGCGGCTCGATTACCGCGGCCAGATCGTCGAGGAAATGGACCTCGACGCCGTGATCGCGCGGCGCCCGAAGATCGCATTGGTCGACGAGCTCGCCCACACCAACGCGTCCCTATGCCGCCACCCCAAGCGCTATCTCGATGTCGAGGAGCTGCTGTCCCACGGCATCGACGTCTACACCGCCGTCAACATCCAGCACATCGAGAGCCTGAACGACGTCGTCGCCCAGATCACCCATGTGCGGGTGCGCGAGACCGTGCCGGATTCGATCTTCGATCGTGCCGACGCGATCGAGCTGATCGACCTCACGCCCGACGATCTGATCCAGCGCCTGCGTGAGGGCAAGGTCTACGTCCCCAAGCAGGCCGAGCGGGCGCTGGAGCATTATTTCTCGCCCGGCAATCTGACCGCGCTGCGCGAGCTTGCGCTGCGGCGCACCGCCGAGCGGGTCGACGAGCAGCTGCTTACTCACATGCAGGCGAACGCCATCGCCGGTCCCTGGGCCGCGGGCGAGCGCATCCTCGTCTGCGTCAGCGAGGACCCGCGCGCGGCCGGGCTCGTGCGCTACACCAAGCGGCTGGCCGACCGGCTGCATGCGCCCTTCACCGCGATCTCGATCGAGACGCGGCGCGCACTTCAGCTTTCGGACCATGAACGCGACCGGCTGGCCGATACGCTGCGGCTTGCGGAGTCGCTCGGCGGCGAGGCGCTGACCATCCCCGCGGTCGGCCGCCGTATCGCCGATGACCTCATCAATTTCGCGCAAGGCAACAACGTCACCCAGATCGTGATCGGCAAGTCGACGCGCTCGCGCTGGTTCGAGATGACGCGCGGCTCTGTCGTGCACGATCTGGTGCGCCGCGCCGGCAATATCAGCGTTCACGTCATTCCCGGCGACAAGCTGCTGGACGAGGCGGCGCCCAAAACGGGGGTGCAGACCGCGGCGCGGTCCGAGCCGTTCAATCCGCTGCCTTATCTGAAGGCGCTCGGCATCGTGCTGATGGGGCTCGGCGCCGCTGAGCTGATCGAGCCCCGGTTCGGGATCGAGAACGTCGATCTCGTGCTGCTGACTGCGGTGGTGACGGTCGCTGTGCGCTATGGCATCTGGCCATCGCTGCTCGCCACCGTCGCGGCTTCGCTCTGCTACAACTTCTTTTTCATGCCACCCGTCCATACGTTCACTATCGCCGATCCGACCAATGTCGCCGCCTTCATCCTGTTCATGGTGGTGGCGATGATTGTCTCCAATGTCGCGGCTCGCGTGCGCACGCAAGCCGACACCGCAATTGGCCGCATCCGGACCACCGAGCAGCTTTATGCCTTCAGCCGCAAGCTCGCCGGCACTGCCACGCTCGACGACGTGCTGTGGGCCTCGGCCTACCAGATCGCGCTGATGCTGAAGGTGCGCGTGGTGCTGCTGCTGCCGGAGGACGGACTTCTCACGGTGAAATCCGGCTATCCGCCGGAGGACCAGCTCGACCAGGCTGACCTAGCCGCCGCCAACTGGGCCTGGAGCAATGACCGCTCCGCCGGCCGCGGTTCCGATACGCTGCCGGGCGCGAAGCGGCTGTTCCTGCCGATGCGCACCGGGCGCGGCCCGATCGGCGTCATCGGCATCGACAACGACCGCACCGGCCCCTTGCTCACGCCGGACCAGCGCCGGCTGCTGGACGCGCTGGTGGATCAGGGCGCGCTCGCGATCGAGCGCGTGCTGCTGGTCGAGGACATGGACCGGGTCAAGCGTACCGTTGAGTCCGAACGGCTGCGTTCCGCGCTCTTGACCTCGATCTCGCACGATTTGAAGACGCCACTCGCCTCGGTGCTGGGCGCGGCCTCGACCATGCGCGATCTGGCCGGCGCGCTGTCCGACACCGAGAAGCGCGATCTGCTCGCCACCGTGATCGACGAGTCCGAGCGGCTCAACCGCTTCATCGCCAATCTGCTCGACATGACCAAGCTCGAATCGGGCGCCATCGTGCCCAACACGGCGCTGCACGATCTCAGCGAGATCGTCGGCAGCGCGCTGCGGCGGGCATCAAAGATCCTGGCCGCGCACAAGGTCGAGCTGGTTCTGGCCGCCGATCTGCCGATGCTCGAGCTCGATGCCGTGCTGTTCGAGCAGGTGCTGTTCAACCTGCTCGACAATGCCGCGAAATATTCGCTGCCCGAGACCACGATCGCGATCAAGAGCGGGCGCGATCGCGATCAGGTGGTGCTGGAGGTCGCCGACGAGGGCGCCGGCATTCCGCCCGACGAGCTCGAGAGCGTGTTCGACAAATTCTATCGCGTGCAGAAAGGCGACCATGTTCGCCCTGGCACCGGGCTCGGCCTTGCCATCTCTCGCGGCTTCGTCGAGGCGATGCGCGGCACGATCTCGGCCGCCAATCGCAGTGACCGGAGCGGCGCTGTCCTTACCATCCGCCTGCCGGTTCCGGCACAGACCCACGCATTGGATACCGCCGCATGAGTGCTGCCCCGATCAAGGTCTTGGTGATCGACGACGAGCCGCCGATCCGCAAATTGCTGCGGATGGGGCTTTCGACGCAGGGCTACGAGATTCTGGAGGCGTCGAGCGGCAGGATCGCGCTGGAGAAGCTGACCGAGGAGCCCGCGCTGATCATCCTCGATCTCGGTCTGCCCGACATCCAGGGCCACGAGCTGCTGCGGACCATCCGCGCCCGCAATGAGAGCGTGCCGATCGTGGTGCTGTCAAGCCGCGGCGACGAGGCCGGCAAGGTGCAGGCGCTCGATCTCGGTGCCGATGATTATCTGACAAAGCCATTCGGCATGGACGAGCTACTGGCACGGCTGCGCGCCGCGCTCCGTCACCAGCTTCAGGTCCAGGGCGAACGCCCGGTGTTTCGTACCGGCGATCTCTCGGTCGATCTCGTCCGCCGCATCGTCAAGCTCGGCGAGCGGGAGATAAAGCTGTCGCCGAAGGAATACGACCTGCTGCGCGTGCTGGTTCAGCACGCCGGCAAGGTGCTGACCCACCGCTTCCTGCTCAAGGAGCTCTGGGATGAGCTGACCGACGCGCAATATCTGCGCGTCTACGTCCGCCAGCTCCGCCAGAAGATCGAAGCCGATCCGGAGCGTCCGCAATATGTGCTGACTGAGACGGGGATCGGGTACCGGCTGAAGGCGGGGGATTAGCTCCGTCTCCTCATCCTGAGGAGCGCGGAACGCGCGTCTCGAAGGATGAAGGCCCGGCTGTAGGTAGCGAGGCCTGCATGGTTCGAGACGGCGCTTCGCGCCTCCTCACCATGAGGGGAGAGAGGCGCGCGGCGGGAAGCTAACCCGCCTTCCTGTGCCGCGCTGTCGACCGGTGCGCCTTCTTCGCAGGACGGTGCCGCCCCGTTGCGCGCCGCGCATGCGACTTCGCCGCCGTCTTCTTCCCGCCGCGTCCCTTCAGGCTTTGCTTCAACGCATCCATCAGGCTGACGACGTTGCTCGGGCGCTCCTCGGGCTCCGGCAGCTCGATTGTCTTGCCGCTCGCCTTGCGCTTCACCAGCGCCTTCAACGCGGTCTCGTACTCGTCTTTGAACTTGCTCGGATCGAAATGTGCCGCCTTGGTGTGCAGGATGTGGCCGGCGAGCTCGACCATGTCCTTGGTGATCTTCGGGCTCTTGATGTCGTCGAAGAACTCGTCCTCCTCGCGCAGTTCATACGGAAAGCGCAGCGTGGTGCCGAGCAGACCCTTGCCGAGCGGCTCGATCGCGATGATGTGCTCGCGGTTGGTGAGCACGATTTTTGCGAGCGCGACGCGGTCCTGGTCCTTCATGGCGTCGCGGATCACGGCAAAGGCGTCGATCGCGGCCTTGCCGTCCGGGGCGATGTAATAAGGGTGGTTGAGATAACGCTGATCGATCTCCTCACTCGGCACAAAACTCTCGATATCGATGGTGTGGTTGCTCTCGATCTGCACCGCCTCGAGCTCCTCCGGCTCGATCTCGACATATTTGCCCTTGCGCAGCTCATAACCGCGGCCCTTCTGGTCGCTCTCAACGACATCGCCGGTCTCGGCATCAACCATCTGCTGCTTGAGCCGGTTGCCGGTCTCGCGGTTGATCATGTGAAACCGGGTCTTCTCGGCCGCCGTGGTCGCGGGATAGAGCACGACCGGACAGCTGACCAGCGACAGTTTCAACGTTCCCTTCCAATAGGCACGGGGGGCCATTCTATTCTCCAGCGTTCTCAAGGCGTTTTGGAACCCCAACCGCCCCATAGGGTTTTGGTTCCGGGTAGGACTTTTGCCGTGATAGGCTTCAACTCTGATCAGAGAATGCGGGACCGGTCGTGCTGCGAAAACTCTCCACCTACCGTGAGAAGCGTGATTTCGAGAAGACGCCGGAGCCGTCGGGCAAGACGGCAGTGGCGCCGTCAACGCAGCGACGCTTCGTGATCCAGAAGCACGACGCGACCCGCCTGCATTACGATTTCCGCCTCGAATTCGATGGCGTCTTCAAGTCCTGGGCCGTGACCAAGGGCCCCTCGCTCGATCCGCATGACAAGCGGCTGGCAGTGGAGGTCGAGGACCATCCGCTCGACTATGGCGATTTCGAAGGGACGATTCCGGAAGGCCAATATGGCGGCGGCACGGTGATGCTGTGGGACCGCGGCACCTGGGAATCGGACGATCCGGAAGGCGGTTTCAAAAAGGGCGACCTGAAGTTCACCCTCCACGGCGAGAAGCTGAACGGAAGCTGGGTGCTGGTGCGGATGCGGCACGACCGCAGCGGCGGCAAGCGCACCAACTGGCTGCTGATCAAGCACCGCGACGAATACGCTAGCGAGGACGAGGATATCCTCAGCGAGGATAAATCGGTGGCCTCCGGCCGCGCCATGGATCAGATCGCCGGAGGCAAGGGCCGCGCGCCAAAACCGTTCATGCTGGCGAAGGGTAAGGGCAAGGCCGATGCGGTCTGGCAGTCCAACCGGGTCGAGGAGACCAAGGGGCGAACCGTCAAGCCCGCGCCTCGCACGGCGTTGAAGAGCGGCAAAACTTCGAAAAAGAAGGCTACGACTGCGACCACGGCCCGGAAGGTCTCGGAGATGCCGGACTTCGTGGCGCCGCAGCTCTGCACCCCGGTCGAGCGGCCGCCCGCGGCCGATGGCTGGTGCCACGAGATCAAGTTCGATGGCTACCGCGTGCAGCTTCGCGTCGAGCACGGCGAGGCGACGCTGAAGACGCGTAAGGGCCTCGACTGGACCGAGAAGTTCGCGGCGATTGCGCAAGAGGCCGGTGCCCTGCCGGACGCGTTGATCGACGGCGAGATCGTCGCGCTCGATCACAACGGCGCCCCGAACTTTTCCTCGCTGCAGGCAGCGCTGTCGGATGGAAAGACGGAAGATCTCATCTTCTTCGCCTTTGACCTGCTGTTCTCCGAAGGCCTCGACTATCGCCGTCTGCCGCTGGGCGAGCGCAAAGACCGCCTCAAGGAACTGCTGGAGGCGCGCAAGAAGAAGACGAACCAGATCCGCTATGTCGAGCACTTTGTGAGCGGCGGTGACGCCGTGCTGCAATCGGCCTGCAAGCTCGAGCTCGAAGGCATCGTTTCGAAGAAGCTCGATGCGCCGTATCGCTCGGGCCGTACCGAGAGCTGGACCAAGGCAAAGTGCCGCGCCGGGCATGAGGTCGTGATCGGCGGCTGGAAGACGACGGCCGGGAAATTCCGCTCGCTGATGGCGGGCGTACACCGGGGAGATCACCTCGCTTTTGTGGGCATGGTGGGCACCGGCTTCGGTGCCGACAAGGTCAAGCGCGTCATGCCGTTCCTGAAGGAGGCGGCGTCGAGCGAAAGCCCGTTCGGCGGCAAAAATGCGCCGAAGAAGACGCGCGACGTGCACTGGCTGAAGCCCGAGCTCGTCGCCGAGATCGAGTTCGCGGGCTTCACCGCCGACGGCAACATCCGCCAGGCAGCATTCAAGGGCCTGCGGCAGGACAAGCCGGCCGAGGAGGTTGAGGCGGAAACGCCTGCGGATACCGAACTCGCCAAGCCCTCCGCAAAAAAGCGTGTTGTGACGAAGCCCGGGAAAGGCAGGGGTACCGCCGAGGTGATGGGCGTCGTCATCTCCAAGCCGGAGAAGGAGCTGTGGCCGGATGGCGGCGACGGCGAGGCTGTCACAAAGCTCGACCTCGCCCGCTATTTCGAGGCTGTCTGCGAGTGGATGATCGAACACATCAAGGGCCGCCCCTGTTCGATCCTGCGCGCGCCCGACGGAATCGGCGGTGAAAAATTCTTCCAGCGTCATGCCATGCAGGGGATGTCGAACCTGCTCGAACTCGCCAAAGTGTCCGGCGATCGTAAGCCGTATCTCCAGATCGATCGCGTCGAAGGCCTCGCCGCGGTCGCGCAGATCGGCGGCGTCGAGCTGCATCCCTGGAATTGCGCGCCGGATGCCTATGACACGCCGGGCCGGCTGGTATTCGACCTCGACCCCGCGCCGGACGTGAGGTTTGCCGATGTCGTCGAAGCGGCGAAGCAGATGCGGCAGCGGCTCAGCGATGTCGGCATGGAGAGCTTTTGCAAGACCACTGGCGGCAAAGGCCTCCATGTGGTGGTGCCGCTGCTCTACGGTGCACGGGACAAGGTGAACTGGAAAGAGGCCAAGGCGTTCGCGCAAGGCGTCTGCCAGCGGATGGCGGACGACGATCCCGAGCGCTATCTGCTCAACATGTCGAAGAAGTTGCGCAACGGGAAGATTTTTCTGGATTACCTGCGCAATGATCGCATGTCCACGGCAGTGGCGGCGCTGTCACCGCGTGCGCGTGATGGCGCGACGGTGTCGATGCCGGTGACTTGGGCGCAGGTGAAGGGCGATCTCGATCCGAAGAAATATACGGTGCGGACTGTGCCGGGCTTGCTGGCGCGATCGAAGGCGTGGGAGGGCTATGACGATGCGGCCGCGTCGATCAAGGCGGCGGCGAAGAAGCTTGCGGGGAAAATGAAGTAGGTCGGTGCTACAGGCGCTGCGCTCGTAGGGTGGGCAAAGCGCAAGCGTGCCCACCATCTTTTTTGCGGCGATGCGAAGGTGGGCACGGCGCGTTGCGCCTTTGCCCACCCTACGAGATCTCGACTAGATTCGTCCCAGCAACAGCAAGATCAGCAGGATGATGATGACGAGCCCGAGGCCGCCGCCGCCGTAATAGCCGGTGCCGTAGAACGGACCGCCGCCGATGCCGCTGAAGCCGCCGAGCAGTGCGATGACCAAAATGATTAGAATGATCGTACCGATAGACATGCGAATCTCCTCCAGCCCTTTGTCGAAAGGGTCGTTGCACCTGTCCCGTTGTGCGGAGGCAACTTGCCGCATGTTTTAAAGTTCCGATTTTGAAACGGGGCGACAGGTCCCAGTTGCATGGAACCTTTGCCGCTCCGTCCGGCATGACTAAGTGGGGATCAGCCAGCACAGGGCAGAGTCATGTCAGCACCGCTTGTCGTTTCCATTCCGCATCGTCTCGGCCGCGAGGAGGCGGTGCGCCGGCTCAAGACCGGGCTTGGCCGCGCGGCGGCCAGCATTCCCGTGATGCAGGTCGAGGAGGAGCGCTGGAGTGGCGACAGCATGAATTTCCGCATCCGCGCGCTCGGGCAGATCGCGAGCGGTCAGGTCGACGTCGCCGACGACCACGTCAAGGTCCAGGTGGTATTGCCGTGGCTGCTGCAGCGTTTTGCGGAGATGGCACAGGCGACCATCCGTAAGCGCGGACAATTGCTGCTCACCAAGGACGAAGGGAAGTAAGCGTCAAGCGCTTACGCGCTGTCTCGGAGGCCTGATGGCGCTCGCCGCGCGGGCCTCGATGACCGCGGCAGGAAAATCCCGGAAAGCTTGGGCGAGCGGCAATTCGTTGCCCGCAAGACCCGGCGCGGTGTAGCCGCTGATGTCGACGGTTGCGTCAAAGCCTTCGAGCGCGGGCCATTGGCGGCCCGCTTGCGTGAGGGGAGCGAACTGACGTCCGACCACGACGATCGCGGTAGCACGCCCATGCCGGCGCGAGAAGGCGATGACATGATCCGCGTGTGTGCCGCGCACGTCCAGCGGCTGATATTCGCCCCGCGCGAAGACGTCAGCGAGTTCATTGCGCAGCTTGAGCAGATGCCGCGTCCAGGCCAGCTTGAGCTGGCCGTCCGGCCAGGTCTCGATCAGGCCACGCCAATCCGGCGTTTCCAGTGACGCAAGAGCTGCGCTGCGCGCAGCAAAATCCACCGGTCGGCGGTTGTCGGGATCGACCAGCGAGAGGTCCCAATATTCGGTGCCCTGATAGAAATCGGGAACCCCCGGCAGCGTCGCCTTCAGCGTGAGCTGGCTCAGCGAGTTCAGCGCGCCGAGCAGGGCGATGCGGCGGGCCAGTGTTTGCAGCGCCTGTAGGAATTCGCCTGACAGCGCGGGGTCGAGGATCTTCTCGATGAAGCCCTTTATGCCGCTCTCATACGCCTCATGCGGGTTGAGCCAGCTCGTCTCCTCCTTGCCCTCACGCGCGGCCTTGAGCGCATAGGCCTGGATGCGCTCGACCAAACTGGCGTCCGGCCCCTCAAGAGGCCAGGCGCCGAGCAGGGTCTGGTAGAGCATGTATTCGAACGTCGCCGAGGGTGCGCGCAGATTGCCGTGGAGCGCCAAGTGCGGCGCGTTCAGCACCTTCCAGCGCGAAACCGCGCTGGTCCATTCGCCGGGAATCTCGCTCAGTGCCGCGATCCGCGAGCGGGCGTCCTCGCCGCGCTTGGTGTCATGGGTCGCGGTCGCCGTCATGCCTTGCGACCACTCCTTGGCGCGCGCCCGCATCGCCTCGTGGAAGGCGGGAATGGTGAGGCCGCGGCTCGCGGGATCGCCGCCGACCTCGTTCAACGCCAGCAGCCGGTGGAACTGGTAGAACGCGGTGTCCTCCAGCGACTTTGCCATCATCGGCCCGGTGAACTGCTGCACCTTCAGCGCAAAACGGCGCACGCGCGGGGCGCTGTGCGGCGGGCGGCCGGCTTTGAGCAGGTCCATGGTCAGCGCATCGCGCAGGAAGTCGAAAATGCCTTCGTCCGCGGCGAACCACTCGGCGCGGGCGCGCTCGATGGTGTCGTCGATCAGCTTGCGGTCGAGTGCGGTCGGGCCGCTGTGGGTCAGATAGGTCCGATAGACCGGGAAATGCAGCACATACAATTCCAGCGCCTGCCGCAGGCTGTCGGCGGAAAAGTCGCGGGTCGAGTAATGGCCATTGGCGATGCGGGCGAGCAGCCGCGTCAGCACGGTGAATTCGCTGGTCAGCAGCGTCTCCAGCACACGCCGCTTGGCGTCCTTGACGTACGGTGCGAGCCGCGGCGGCCGGTTGCTGATCTGTCGCCAGGTCTCGTCCAGCGCCTCCAGCCCCTTGGCGTCGACCAGAACTTGCGTGATGGCGTTCATCCACTCATAGCCGGTGGTGCCCTGGACGCCGGCGAAGTGCGGCAGGCGCTCGTGCTCGCACAGAATCTTTTCGATCACCGTGTAGAACGGTTTTGTGTTGCCTTGCGCATCGCGCACCAGCCGGCGCAGCCGCTGGCAATATTGCGCGGGATCGCGCAGGCCGTCGATGTGATCGAGGCGGATGCCTTGCAGCTTGCCCTCAGTGATGAGCTGCTTCACCAGCCGGTGCGTGGCAGCGAAGGTGCTCGCGTCCTCGACGCGCAGGCCCGCAAGCCCGTTGACGTCGAAGAAGCGGCGATAGTTGATGTCGCTGGATGCCAGCCGCCAATGGCCGAGCTTGTAGTTCTGCCGTTCGAGCAGATGGTGCAGCGCCAGCGTCTGCGCCGGCCGATCTTTTGCCGCGCGATAGGCGGCGAGGCCGTGCGTGACGATGTCGGCGGCGCCGGCGATCTCCTTCAGCTCCGCCTTGAAGGCGGGAGCTTCCTTGCGGTTTGGCCGGCGCAAGCCGGTGTAGCGCGTGGCGAGCGAGAGCAGGCGCCTGCCGGCTTCGGTCTCGGTAGCATCCGCCTCTTTCACGATCATGCGCAGCACTTCGCCGTAGCGCTCCGGCGCGATGGGCAGCCGATGTTCAAAATACCAGGCGGAAAAACTGCCTTCGTCGGGATCGTAGCGCAGCTCGATGTCGCCGCGCTCGAGCGCCTCGCCATAGGATGCACCGAGGATCGGCAGCAGCACGCCGCCGCGGGCACGGAAGGCCAATTGATCCCAGTCGATGTCGAAGGAGGCTGCGTGCGGCGAGGCCTGGCCCCATTCCAGCACGTCCAGCCACCAGGGATTGTCAGCAAAATGCACGCCGACATGGTTCGGCACGAAGTCGATGATGAGGCCGAGGTCGTGCTGCCTGAGCGCATCGCTCAACCGCGCAAAGCCGGCCTCGCCGCCGAGTTCGGGATTGAACTGGCTATGATCGACGGTGTCGTAGCCGTGGGTCGAGCCCTTGCGCGCCTTCATCACTGGCGAGGTGTAGAGATGCGTGATCCCCAGCGCCTTCAGATAAGGCACCACCGCGGTGGCCTTGTCGAAGTTGAAATCCGCGGTGAGCTGGAGCCGGTAAGTCGCGAGAGGAATCGCGGAAGGCATATCAACCTCCGAGATGCCAGATCACCGACCACGGCGTGAGCCGGTCGCCACTTGCGGCGCCCCAAAGCGGCGTGCCCGCATTGCTGTTGGAATGTATAATTTCGCTGTCCGACAGATTGGCGACTAGCCGCAGCGTCGTGCCGTCACCCATGCGCCAATGCGCGGTGAGCAGGCCGTTATCGGCCGCCGCGGCATCGCCGAAGCGCCCCCCCTTCAGCCGCGGCATGATCTCTTTGCGACGAAGTGCGAGCAGCTCGCGCACCAGTGTAAGCCGTGCATCCTGCTCCGCCGTGCGGCCGGCCCAGTCAAGCACGGCCGATTGCGGCGTGGCCGGATCGAGCGGATCGGGGACCTCGTCGCCGTACTTCTCGTAGGCCCAGGCATATTCCTGCTTGCGCCCCTTGCGCACGGCATCGGCCAGCCGGCCCTGGAAATCGCAGAAGAACGGGAAGGGGATTTTTGAGCCCCATTCCTCGCCCTGAAACAGCATCGGCACCATCGGTGCGAGCAACGTTACCACCAGCGCGGCCTCGATCTGCTGAGGCGATGCCAGGCTTTCGAGCCGGTCGCCGAGCGGGCGGTTTCCGATCTGGTCGTGGTTTTGCAGGAAGTTGACGAAGGTCGCCGGCGGCAACTCGCCGCTCGCCTCGCCGCGCGGCTTCTTGCCCCAGAATTCCGAGATCTCGCCCTGATAGACGAAGCCCGAGGCGAGCGCGCGTGCGAGGTCCATGCGCGGCGTCTGATAATCGGCGTAATAGCCGGCGAGCTCGCCGGTCAGCATCACGTGCCAGGCGTGATGATAGTCGTCGTTCCACTGCGCGCGATACTTTCCGTTCGGCGGCTCCTGCGCGGCGTCGAGCAGGCTTGCGCGGTTGTCGCCGTTCTCAAGCACGAGATGAATGTGGCGTCCGGTGGCCTTGGCGAGCTCGCCGGTGGCGGCGCTGAGGTCCTGCAGCATCGACTGCTCGCCGGGAATCGCCATGATGTGGTTGGCGGCATCCAGCCTCAAGCCGTCGAAGCGATAGTCTGTGAGCCAAGACAGCGCGTTCTCGACCGCGAAGGCCCGCACCTGCGGCACGCGATAATCGATCGCGCTGCCCCACGGCGTGTGCGCGTCGGTGAAGAAGGTCGGCGCGTAGCGGCCGAGATAGTTTCCTTCGGGCCCGAAGTGGTTGTAGACGACGTCCAAAAACACCATCAGCCCGCGCAGATGGGCTTCGTCGATCAGCGTCTTCAATTCTTCCGGGCGACCATAGGCGCTGTCGGGCGCGTACCAGAGCACGCCGTCATAGCCCCAGCCGTGGCGGCCGGCGAAATCGGCAAGCGGCATGAGTTCGAGTGCGGTGATGCCGGTCGCGACGAGATGATCGAGTTTGGCGATCATGGCGCGGTAGGTGCCATCGCTCGTGAAGGTGCCGACGTGGGTCTCGATCAGCACGGTCTCTTCCCAGGGGCGGCCGCGCCAATCCTTCGCGCGCCACGCAAACGCGTCGTGATCGATCACCTCGCTCGGGCCGGATACGTCCGCGGGCTGGAAGGCGGAGGCCGGATCGGGCACGTCGATCTCGTCGTCGATTCTGAACTTGTAAGGGCTGCCGACGGGCAGGGCGGCGATGTCGGCGACATACCAGCCATCCTGCCGTCGCTGCATGGCGTGCCGTCTCTCGAGCAGGAGATCGACGCGACGCGCACCGGGCGCCCACAGTCGGAACGACACGCCGTCCTTGGTCGGCCTCGCCCCGAAGGATGGCCTCATAGCGCCCCCGCGAAGGCGAGCACGGAGCGCGGCGGCGCCTTGCTGTCGCTTCCGGGCAGGAAATCAACGCTGTTCAGCTTGGCATCCGTCGTGTTCAGGATCTGCTGCCAGCTCTGGTATTCGGGCATTTTCGGCAATTTGAATGCGATCTCTTCGGGGGCGGCGTTCAATACGATAAAGATCGCCGCGCTACCCGGTTCCATCGGCCCCATCACATAAGAGAGAAACCGGCCCTCCGGGAATTTCCAGTCGTTCTCCGTCATCTCGTCGCCCGCAGGGGTCAGCCACAATGCGCCGTAGGAGATGCCGTCCTTTGGCCGGCCGTCGAGCCAGCGATGGCTGCGAAGCTGCGAGAAGCGGCGGCGGATATCTGCAAGATGGGCGACGAAATCGACCATGTCGTCGTCGTCCTTGCGGAGATTGTCCCAGCCGACCCAGCCGATTTCGTTGTCCTGGCAATAGGCGTTGTTGTTGCCCGACTGAGAATTGCCGACCTCGTCGCCGGCGAGGATCAGCGGAATGCCCTGCGCCAGCATGAGGCAGGCCAGCACGTTCTTGCGCAGCTGCCGCCGCAGCCCGAGGATCGCGGGATCGTCGGTCGGGCCCTCGACACCGCAATTGTTGCTGTGGTTGTCGTTGGAGCCGTCGCGATTGTCCTCGCCGTTGGCCTCGTTGTGCTTCTCGTTGTAGCTGAAGAGGTCGGCGAGCGTGAAGCCGTCATGCACGGTGATGTGGTTGATGCTGGCGCGCGGCCGCCGCCCGTCATGGTTGAACAGGTCGGAGGACGCTGTCATGCGGCTGGAGATGTCGCCGATCAGGCTGCCTTCGCCGCTCCAGTAGCGGCGCATGGCGCTGCGATAGCGATCGTTCCACTCCGACCATTGCGAGGGGAAGGCGCCGACCTGGTAGCCGCCGAGCCCGAGGTCCCACGGCTCGGCGACGAGCTTGACCGCGGCGAGCACCGGATCCTGCCGGATTGCGGTCAGGAACGAGATGCCGCGATCATATCCGGTCGGGCCGCGCGCGAGCGTGGTGGCGAGGTCGAAGCGGAAGCCGTCGACATGGCAGACCTCGACCCAGTAGCGCAGCGAATCCATCACCATCTGCAGCACGCGCGGATGGGTCAGATTCACCGACGAGCCGCAGCCGGTGAAGTCGTCGTAATAGCGCGGGTTCTCGCGGTTCAGCCAGTAATAGGAGGCGTTGTCGATGCCGCGGTAGCACAGCGTCGGCCCGAGGTGGTTGCCTTCGGCGGTGTGGTTGTAGACGACGTCGAGCATCACCTCGATGCCGGCATCGTGCAGCCGCGCCACCATGGTGCGAAAGGAATCGAGCGCATTGTCCTGGGCGTAGCGCTGCTCGGGCGCGAAGAAGGACAGCGTGTTGTAGCCCCAATAATTGGCGAGCTTCTTCTCCACCAGCATGCGGTCGTCGACGAAGCTATGGATCGGCAACAGCTCGACGGTGGTGACGCCGAGCTTCTTCAGATGCTCGATCATCGCCGGCGATGACAGCCCGCCATAGGTGCCGCGCAAATTCGGCGGCACGTCGTCGCGCTTCTGCGTCAGACCCTTGACGTGGGCTTCGTAGATGATCGTGTCTTCCCAGGGGATGTTGGGCCGGATCTCGCGCCGGCCCCAGTTGAAAGTCTCGTCGACCACCACGCCCTTGGGCATGCCGCGCGCATTGTCGCGCCGGTCGAATGACAGATCCTCACGCGCCGAGCCGGTGCGATAGGCGAAATGCGCATCGCTCCAGACGAGCCGCCCCGAAAGCCGCTTGGCGTAGGGGTCGAGCAGCAGCTTGTTGGCGTTGAAGCGGTGGCCGTGCTCGGGCTCGTAGGGGCCGTGCACGCGATAGCCGTAGAGCTGGCCCGGCGAGACGTCGTTCAGATAGCCGTGCCAGACATCCTCTGTTCGCTCCGGCAGCTCGACGCGTTCGAGCTCGCGACGGCCCTGGCTGTCGAACAGGCACAGTTCGACCTTCTGCGCGTTGGCGGAAAACAGCGCGAAGTTGGTGCCGCGTCCGTCCCAGCTTGCACCGAGGCGTGCGGGCGATCCAGCAGTCAGGCGCATCGGTCAGCTTTCCGGAACGAGGAAGATCGCGGCGAGCGGCGGAATGGTGAGGCGAAGCTCGGGCGTCTTGCCGTCAACGGTCTGGACCTCGCCGATGTTCCCGACATTGGTGCCGCCATAATGGGCGGAGTCCGAATTGAACACCTCTTTCCACTTGCCGGCAAAGGGCACGGGGACGCGGTAGTTGCGATAGACGTTGGGGGAGAAGTTGACGATCACCAGGCACCGCGCGTGCTCGTCGAACCCCTTGCGCAGCCAGGCGAAGACATTGCGGTTGGCATCGTTCGTGATCAGCCATTCGAAGCCGGCCTGGTCGCAATCCATCTGGTGCAGCGCCGGCACCGCGCGATAGAGCCGGTTGAGGTCGCGGATCAGCGCCTGGATGCCGGAATGATATTTGTATTCGAGCAGGTGCCAGTCGAGCGACTGATCGTGATTCCACTCGCGGCTCTGTGCGATCTCCGCGCCCATGAACAGCAGCTTCTTGCCGGGATGGCCGAACATGAAGCTGTAATAGGCGCGCAAGTTCGCAAAGCGCTGCCACTCATCACCCGGCATGCGGCCGAGGAGCGAGCGCTTTCCGTGCACCACTTCGTCATGCGACAGCGGCAGGATGAAGTTTTCCGAGAACGCGTAGTGCAGGCCGAACAGGATCTCGCCGTGATGATGCTTGCGGTGGATCGGATCCTTGCTGATGTAGTTCAGCGTGTCGTGCATCCAGCCCATATTCCACTTGTAGCCGAAGCCGAGCCCGCCGAATTCGACGGGGCGCGAGACCTGCGGCCATGCGGTGGATTCTTCGGCCGCCGTGGTCGCCTGCGGGAAGCGCGCAAACAGCTCTGTGTTGAAGCGGCGCAGGAAGTTGATGGCTTCGATGTTTTCGCGGCCGCCATACTGGTTCGGAATCCAGGCGCCGGGCGGGCGGCTGTAGTCGAGATACAGCATGGACGCGACCGCATCGACGCGCAGGCCGTCGATGGCGTAGCGCTCCAGCCAGAACAGCGCGTTTGACACCAGGAAGTTTGTCACTTCGGTGCGGCCATAATTGTAGATCAGCGTGCCCCAGTCGAGGTGCCGGCCCTGGAGCGGATTGGCGTGCTCGTAGAGCGAGGTGCCGTCAAAGCTGCCGAGCCCGTGCGGATCGTCCGGGAAGTGGCCGGGCACCCAGTCGAGCAGAACGCCAATGCCTTCACGATGGCAGGCATCGACCAGCGCGGCAAAATCCTCCGGCGTGCCGAAGCGGCTGGTTGGCGCGTAGAGGCCGGTTGGCTGGTAGCCCCAGGAGCCGTCGAACGGATGCTCGCTCACGGGCAGGAATTCGAGATGGGTGAAGCCCATGTCGCGGGCATAGGCCGGCAGCAGCTCGGCGAGCTCACGATAGGTCAGCCATTCGTTGCCGTTCTTGCGACGCCATGAGCCGAGATGGACCTCGTAGATCGACATCGGCGCCGACAGCGCGTTGATGCCATCCGGTGCCGGACGTGGCCGTGGCAGATGCGCCTCGTCGAAGACGATGGATGCCGTCTTCGGCCGCACCTCGCTCGCAAACGCCATCGGATCGGACTTCAGCGGCAGCAGATGGCCGTGTGGCCCGATGATCTCGAATTTATAGTGGTCGCCGGCCTTGGCGTTCGGGATGAACAATTCCCAATAGCCGGCGCCGCGCACCCGCATCGGGTGACGCCGCCCGTCCCAGAAATTGAAATCACCGACGACGGACACGCGTCGCGCATTCGGCGCCAGCACGACGAAGCCGATGCCGTCGATGCCCTCGAGCCGCATCGGATGCGCGCCGAGCTTGTCGTAGATGCGCTGATGTGTGCCTTCGCCGAGCAGATAGAGATCGAAATCGGTCAGAATCGGCGGGAAGCGGTAGGCATCCTCGAACTCGACGACGTTGTCACCGAATTTGGCGCGGAGCTGGTAGTGCTTCGAGCCGTTGGGCAGGGCACCGACGAACAGGCCGGAATCGTGGACGCGGTCGAGCTTCGCCACCTCGCCATGCTCGCCGACGGCCTCGACATTGGAGGCCTCGGGCAGGAAGGCGCGCACTACGCTCTTGCCCCCCTCGGGGTGCAGCCCGAGATAGTGGAAGGGATCGGAGTGGCGGCCCTCGATGATCGCGTAGGCTTCGGCTGGCAGTTTAGGCATGGGCTTCGCTCCCGGCACTGGACAGAATGCGAAGCAGGCCGGTCAGCGGCGCATTGAGCCCCTCCGGCCGGTGGGACAGCTCGTACTCTACCTCGTCGAACGCTTGATCAAGCAGGAAAAACCTTAACATGCTTTCCGCGGAATGCTTCTGTTCCGGCCAGAGCCGCCGATCGGTCATGGCCTCGCGATAGGCGCACAGGAAGGTCGCGGTGGCGCGTTCGCGCCATTCGTCGAGCGCGGCCGTGAGCCGGCCCTGCTCGTCGCTGCCCCCGGAGACCGCCCTGTTAAGTGCGGCGTTAACCGAAAGATCAATCGAGCGGACCAGGCCCGCGACGTCGCGCGCGGCAGGCAGCTTGCGCCGCTTGTCGGCCAGCGCGAGATGCGGATCGCCGTCGAAATCGATGATGAAGATGTCGTCCTTCACGATCAGAGTTTGCCCGAGGCGGAAGTCGCCATGATGACGGATGTTCAACCCGCCGATGTCGGATGGCAAGAGCGCGTTGATGTGGTCGGGCAGGGTCGCGCGCACCGCGACCAATTGGTCGATCAGAGGCCGGTCGCCCTCACGCAGGCCGTCGCGGCTGTCGGCCAGGCGGTCGAAGAGTCGCTCGGCCCGTCCCTTGAGGTCGGACGCCCAGCGTTTGACATCCGCAGGACCAATCGCTTCAGGGGCAAGATCGGCGGACTTTGCTGCGGCGAGCGCCACATGCAACTCGGCAAGCCGCCGGCCGGTCTGCGCCATGAAGTGCAGATAGGGCGCCTGCTCCTGGGTTGCCCGGGGCATCTCGTCCACCGGCCCCAACCGCTGCTCATCGATGTAGCGGTCGAGATAGCCAGTAGTCACGGCCCAGCCGTCGCCCTGGTTTTCGACATAGGCGTGCAAAACGCCGACCGCACTGCTTCTATCGCCTTCGACCAGTTCGACGCTGCCAAGCAGCGCCGGCGCATTGGCGAAGCGGGCGACCTCGGTCAGGTAACAGCCGATCTCGATCTCGGGATTGATGCCGCTCTCGATCTGGCGATGGATTTTTGCGACATACTGGTTGTCGACCAGGGCCGTGCTGTTCGACTGCTCGACCGCGCGAATGCGCGCGGGCTCCTTGATGGTGTATTCGGCGAACCTGCTGGTCGGCTTGAATTCGAGCCGCAGATTGTTCTCGTCCACCACGAGGTTCTGCGACAAGCCTCGCAGGAACAGTCCAATGAAGATCTGGTCGGTCGCGACGTCGAGCAGCGTGCCTTCGCGCGCGCCCTGGCGTACCGCGGCGAGCGCCTTCGGGTTGAAGCGCTCGCGATCGAACCGCACCCACTCGATCTGCATTGGCAGCACATAGCGCGTCGTGACGTCGTCCTGCGCCGTCTCGAAGAACGCGATCCAGGGCCTGTTGTCGCCGATGTCGCTGAACGGCACTGCCGAGGTCAACGTGGCCTTGATAAGCTTGGGATTGTGCTCGGGATACCAGCGTGTCCGCGACAGGAAGCCCGGCAGCACGTCCCGCTCGAACACGCCGCGCTCGCGCGCGAGCGACACCCAATTCGAGTTCACTGGCACCACCAGCGTTTCGAACTCCGGCACCGCGCGTGGCGTCACCGGCTCGGACTTATCGCGCTCCTGGAGCTGGAACCAGTAGAAGCCGTAAGGCCCGAGCGTGATCATATAGGGCAGCTCGCCGATTGCCGGGAAGCGGGTGCGGCCGAGCATCTCCTGCGGGATGCGATCCTTCCACGGCGACAGATCGAGCTCGGTCGCCTGCGCTGCGCGCGAGAGGTTGGCGACGCAGAGGATGACCTCGTCGTGATATTGACGGACATAGGCCAGCACGGCCCGGTTCGCCGGGCGGATGAAGGTCATGGTGCCGCGCCCGAAGGCCAGCGTCGACTTGCGTACCGAGATCAGCCGCTTGGTGGCACTCAGCAGCGACGACAGGCTGCGCGACTGCGCCTCCACGTTGACCGAATCGTAGCCGTAGACAGGATCCATGATCGGCGGCGCATAGAGGCGGGCGGGATCGGCGCGGGAGAAGCCGCCATTGCGGTCCGGGCTCCATTGCATCGGCGTGCGCACGCCGTTGCGGTCGCCGAGATAGATGTTGTCGCCCATCCCGATCTCGTCGCCGTAATAGATGATCGGCGTGCCGGGGAACGACAGCAGCAGCGAGTTCATCAGCTCGATCTTGCGCCGGTCATTGTCCATCAGCGGCGCGAGACGCCGGCGGATACCGACATTGATGCGCGCGCGGGGATCGTTGGCGTAGGTGGTCCAGAGATAGTCGCGCTCGACGTCGGTGACCATCTCCAGCGTCAGCTCGTCATGGTTGCGCAGGAACAGCGCCCATTGGCAGCTCGCGGGAATGTCAGGCGTCTGGCGCAAGATGTCGGTGATCGGGAAGCGATCCTCCTGCGCGATCGCCATGTAGATGCGCGGCATCAGCGGGAAGTGATAGGCCATCTGGCATTCGTCGCCGCGGCCGAAATATTCCTGCACGTCCTCGGGCCATTGATTGGCCTCGGCCAGCAGCAGCTTGCCCTTGGAATAGGCGTCCAGCTCATGGCGCAGGCGCTTGATGATGGCATGTGTCTCGGGGAGGTTCTCGTTCGAGGTGCCCTCGCGCTCGCAGAGATAGGGAATGGCGTCCAGCCGGAAGCCGTCGACGCCGGCATCGAGCCAGCGCTTCATCACCTGGATGATGGCGCTGACGACGCGCGGGTTGTCGAAATTGAGGTCGGGCTGGTGCGAGAAGAAGCGGTGCCAGTAGAACGCACCGGCCTCCGGATCCCAGGTCCAGTTCGACTTCTCGGTGTCGGTGAAGATGATGCGCGTGCCCTGGTATTTCTGGTCGGTATCGCTCCACACATACCAGTCGCGGGCGCTCGAACCGGCCGGGCTGCGGCGTGCGCGCTTGAACCAATTGTGCTGGTCGGAGGTGTGGTTGACGACGAGCTCGGTGATGACGCGAAGCCCGCGCTTCTGCGCTTCCTGGATGAAGCGCTTGAAGTCTTTCATCGTCCCGAAATCGGGATTGATCGAGCCATAGTCGCCGATGTCATAGCCATCGTCGCGGCCGGGCGAGGGGTAGAACGGCAGCAGCCATAGCGCGGTGACGCCGAGATCCTGCAGATAAGGCAGTTTCTCGGTCAGTCCGGCAAAATCGCCGATGCCGTCATTGTTGCTGTCGGCAAAGGCCTTGACGTGGAGCTGGTAAATGATGGCGTCCTTGTACCAGAGCTCATCCACGACCTCGGCAGCCTCAGCCTTCTTGGTGTCGACGGAAGACAATACATTCATGGCGCGATCCTTACGCCAGACAGCGGAATAGCAGCGCCGGATCGCGGTCAGGATCGATGCGCAACCTGACTCCGCCCCATTCGATGCGGGACTGTTCGCCTGTCATGAGATTTTCGAGGGCGGTGACGTGGCGGCGTTCGCCGCCGACGCCGATGGTGAGGTCGCCGAGCAGCAACCAGAATTCGCGCACATGGCGCGAGAGGGCGATGGCGGCGACGACAGTGTTGGCCGGTTCAGCCGCCTCCTTGGCGAAGGCGATGGTCTCGCCGTCCTCGATGCCGAGGAAGCGCAAATTGGTCGTCTGCTGCAGCGCCGCGTTGTCGTTGCGGATGCGGTTGAGCGCGGTGATGTAGGGCTTGATGTTGCCAGGCTTGTCCCAGTCGCGCTGGCGGATCTGGTACTTCTCGGAATCCTGATATTCTTCGTGGCCGGGGATGGCCTCGTGCTCGAGCAGTTCGAACCCGCTGTAGAGGCCGTAATTGCCCGACAGCATTGCGGCCAGCGCGACGCGCGACTTGAAGGCCCAGGCCTCGCCGCTCTGGAGATGATAGGGCAGCAGGTCCGGCGTGTTGACGAACAGATTCGGACGATAGAAGTCCCGTTCGGGATAGCGCGTGAGCTCACCCAGATATTGCTCCAGCTCCCACTTCGCCGTGCGCCATGGGAAATAGGTGAAGGACTGCGAAAAACCGAGCTTGGCGAGACCCTTCATCAGCTTCGGCCGTGCAAACGTCTTGGAGAACAGGATCACCTCGGGATGCCGCAGACGAATGTCGCGGATCAGCCACTCCCAGAACGGCGGCGGCGCGGTGTCGTGATTGTCGATCGCGAAAATGGTCACGCCATGGTCGATCCAGAACAGCATGGCGTCGCGGAATGCATTCCACAGCCCGACCCGGTCGACGGAGGCGAAATCGGGGATGACGATATCCGAATAGGGACCATCCGCCGTCCGCACCGAGCGGTCGGGCCGCCATTTGAACCATTCCGGGTGCTGCGTCAGCCAGGGATGATCCGGCGAGCATTGCACGGCGAAATCGAGCGCGAGCTCGAGGCCGTATTCGAGGCAGGTCGCGACCAGCGCGCGAAAATCCTCGACGGTGCCGAGCTCGGGATGCACCGCATCGTGCCCGCCCTCGGCCGCGCCGATCGCGTAGGGCGAGCCGGGCTCGCCCTCGGTCGCCACCGGCGCATTGTTGCGGCCCTTGCGGTGGGTCTGGCCGATCGGGTGGATCGGCGTGAAGTAGAGCACGTCAAAACCCATCGCGGCGATATCGGGCACGCGCGCGATGCAGTCGCGCAGCGTGCCGTGCCGGCCGGCAACCCGGCTCTGGCTGCGTGGCATCATCTGATACCAGGCACCGAAGCGGGCCTTGTCGCGGTCGATGATCAGCGGGAAGGGCGGCGAGCGGGTGAGGTCAGGCCGGGACTGGCTCTCGGCCATGGCCTCACCGAGATCGGTTGCCAACAGCGAGGCGACATCGCCGCTTTGAAGATAGTCCTCGCATTGCCTGACAATGACGGCCGCGGCGTCCTGCCGCGCGCCATGCGCCTTGGTCAGCAGGCCCGCACCCTCGATGGCATCGAGCGTGACGTCGCTGCCGGACAGCTGCTTGCGCTCGACCCCGTGACGCCAAGTGGCGAATTCGTCGGTCCAGGCTTCGATGGCATAGACATATTGGCCGGACTCGGCCGGCACGAACGTGCCGGACCAGCGGTCGTCGCTATGATGGGTCATGCTCTCGCGCCGCCATTCCCGGTCCTGCTCGCCGCGCCAGATCAGCGCGGCGCCGATTGTGGCGTCGCCATCGCGATAGATGTCGGCCCAGACCTCGACCCGTTCGCCGGCGATCCGCTTCACGGCAAAGCGACCGCCATCGATCGACGGATAGACGTCTTCGATCAGGAAAGCGCTGCCGGCAGCGGCACTCTCGACAGTTTGAATTGTCTTGTTCACGGTGATGCCATTGACAAGAAAGCAGGAGCCCGTTTCCCTTGTCGGGAACCTACGCTTGATACCTATATAGAAAGCCGCTTGTGTGTCATTGGTTCCCCTGGGAACGGCAGGCGCGGTTTGTGAGTTAAGCCCGACTAACCTCTTCCGCGACCTCACTAAAATCGATGCCCCCGGGCCGATTGATGGCCTGCAAGCTGCGTGCCGAATGGACCTTTTAGCTCAAGCCCGGATCAAGGGCGTTCAATCCGAATTCACAGATGCCCTCGGAAAGCTGCGGGTCACCGCACCCGAGGCGCTCAAATCCATCCTCGATGCCCTGCCGGAGAAGCGGGTCTACCGCTTCGTCAGCGGGCCTGTCGTGGTTCGCGCGCTGGGCAATCCGCGCACGGAGCTCGCGGCCATCGGCACCGCGCCGCTGCAATGGAAAATCAGGGGCAACGGCAATGTGATTGCGCAGGGCGAGACGCGCGAACCCGTGATCGCCTGGCCCGCCGGCCTCCCGCTTGGTTATCACCGGCTGACGCTGACTGATGCCGCAGGCGTGTCGGAAGAGGTGCCCATGATCGTGGCACCCGAGCGGGCTTTTGGTGGTGATTTCGACCGCGGCTGGCTGCTCGCCGTGCAGCTCTACAGCGTTCGCTCGGACCGCAATTGGGGCATCGGCGATTTCACCGATCTGGCCGGCCTGCTCAGGCTCGCAAAGCAACTGGGAGCCGATGGCGTCGGACTCAATCCGCTTCACGTTCTGTTCGACAATCATCCGGCCGACTGCAGCCCCTATTCGCCGAACAGCCGGCTGTTTCTCAATCCGCTCTATATCGACGTCGAGGCCGTCCCCGAATTTTCAGCGGACTTCATCCCGGACGCGGTCGCGACCGCCGCGCGGCTGCGCGAAGGCGATCGTGTCCCTTATGCCGATATGGCGGCGCTGAAATGGCTGGGTCTGCGCGCCGCCTTTGACAGTTTCGTGAAAACCGCGAGCGGTGTCCGCCGCAACCAGTTTGATGCCTTCCGCGCCGACCGGGGGCCGCTGCTGTCGCGCTTCGCCTGCTTCGAGGTGCTGCGGCATCGTTTCACAACGCCATGGTGGGAATGGCCGATGGAATGGCGGCAACCGGACGATGCCAAATGCGCCACCTTGCGCAAGGGTCCTGATAGCCGCGAGGTCGAGTTCGTCGAATTCGTGCAATGGACGGCTGATGCGCAATTGGGCGCCGCCAAGGCGCTGTCCGCCGAGCTTGGCATGCGCGTGGGGCTCTATCTCGACGTCGCCGTCGGCGTGCAGTCCAACGGTTTTGATGCCTGGAACGAGCAGATGGCGATCTCGCGCCACCTTGCGGTCGGCGCGCCGCCCGACGTGCTCAACACCGTTGGGCAGGACTGGGGCCTCGCTGGCTTCAACGCGGGCGGCCTGGAGGCGCAATCCTTCGTGCCGTTCGCCGACATGGTGGCCGCCTCGATGCGGCACGCCGGCGCGATCCGGCTCGATCACGTGCTGGGACTGAAGCGGCTCTATCTGGTGCCGCGCGGCTTCAAGCCCGACAACGGCGCCTATGTGCAGATGCCGCTCGAGGCGCTGCTGGCCGCGGTCGTGCGCGAAAGCGTCACACACAAATGCATCGTGATCGGCGAAGACCTCGGCACCGTGCCGGAAGGTTTTCGCGAGACCATGCAGGATTTCGGCATCTGGTCGTACCTCGTCATGATGTTCGAGCGGGACGATGCCGGTCATTTCCGCAACACCGACCACTACCGGCCGAACGCACTGGTGACGCTGAACACGCACGATCTCTGCACCTATGCGGGATGGCGCTCGTTCAGCGATCTCAGGATGAAGCAGTCGCTCGGGCTCGATCCCGGAGAGGACGACCAGGCGCGCTGGCGCGCGCTCGGCGCGCTCGATGAGATCCTGCGTCAGAACGGCATCACCGCCAACGATCTCTATTCAGTGCTCGGCTTCCTGTCGCGCACGCCGTCGCGGCTGCTTGCGGTGTCGATGGAGGATTTGCTCGGCGTGATCGACCAGCCAAACATTCCCGGCACGATCGATGAGCATCCGAATTGGCGCCAGCGCCTGCCCGTTGCGCTCGACAAGATCGCCGCCAAGATCGATCTCGCGGCCTTGAAGGCCGCGACGCGGGAACGTTCGCTGACTGGCGGGAGTTGATCAGCCGGGATTTCCAAGGCTTGTACGACCAAGGCTCGCACGACATTGTCTCAGAAGATCGAGGATTATGCGTTGATCGGCGATTGCGAGACCGCGGCGCTGGTCGGGCGCAACGGCTCGATCGACTGGCTGTGCTGGCCGGCCTTCGATTCCGACGCCTGCTTTGCCGCCATCCTCGGCACGCGCAAGAACGGCCGCTGGCTGGTTGCGCCGAGCGAGGACATCACCGCCACGTCGCGCCGCTATCTCGGCAATACCCTCATCCTCGAAACGCGTTTTGAAACCAAGAGCGGCACCGTCGCGCTGGTCGACTTCATGCCGCCGCGCGGCAAGGCCTCCGACATCGTGCGGCTGGTGCGCGGTCTCACGGGCTCGGTGAAGATGCGGATGGAGCTCGTGATCCGCTTCGGCTTCGGCGTCGACATTCCCTGGGTGCGCCGGATCGACCATTCGCTGCTGGCGATCGCCGGCCAGGACATGACGGTTCTGAGGACGCCGGCCAAGACCCGCGGCGAGGACATGACCACGGTTTCCGACTTCGAGGTGAGGGCGGGGGAGACCGTGCCCTTCGTGCTGACCTACGGCCCCTCGCATCTCGACCCGCCCGAGCCGATCGATCCGGAGATCGCGCTCCAGGAGACCGAGACATTCTGGAAGGAATGGTGCAGCCATTGCACGCGCGACGACGAGTACCACGATCTCATCCTGCGCTCGCTGATCACGTTGAAGGCGCTGACGTTCGAGCCCACAGGCGGCATCGTCGCCGCGCCCACCACCTCATTGCCGGAAAAGCTCGGCGGTGCCAGGAATTGGGACTACCGCTTCTGCTGGCTGCGCGACGCCACCTTCACGCTGCTGGCGCTGATGAATTCCGGCTATACCGAGGAAGCCTCGGCCTGGCACAATTGGCTCTTGCGCGCGGCCGCCGGTTCTCCGTCGAGCATGCAGATCATGTACGGCATCTGGGGCCAGCGGCGATTGCTGGAATGGGAGGCGGGCTGGCTCGATGGCTACGAGGGCGCGCAGCCGGTGCGCATCGGCAATGCCGCGCACGCGCAGCTCCAGCTCGACGTCTACGGCGAATTGATCGACGCCTTCCATCAGTCGCGCATGGCCAAGCTGAAGCTCGACGACGAGACCTGGGCGCTGGAATGCAACGTGCTCAACCATCTCGCCGAGGTCTGGGACCAGCCCGATCACGGCATCTGGGAGCGGCGCGGCCAGCCCCGGCACTACGTCTTCTCCAAGGTCATGACCTGGGTCGCCTTCGACCGTGGCATCAAGAGCGCCGAGACCTTCGGTTTCAAGGCGCCGCTCCTGCATTGGCGCGCGCTACGCGACGCCATTCATCGCGACGTCTGCCACAGCGGCTTTGACGCGGAGGAGAATACCTTCGTCGAGTCCTACGGGTCGAAGCTGCTCGACGCCAGCCTGCTGCTGCTGCCGGCTGTCGGCTTCCTGCCGGCGTCGGATCCCCGCATCCGCGGCTCCATCGCGGCCGTCGGGAAATACATGATGCGCGACGGTTTCGTGCTGCGGCACGATCCGCGCGAGGTCTCTGAGGAAGAGCAGCCGATCGAGGGCGCGTTCCTGGCCTGCACGCTGTGGCTGGCCGACGCCCATGTGCTGGCGGGCAATCTCGACAAGGCGCAAGAGCTGTTCGACCGCGTTGCGGGACTTGCGAACGATGTCGGGCTATTGGCCGAGGAATACGATCCCGTCGCACGCCGCCAGACCGGCAACTTCCCGCAAGCGCTGACCCACATCGCGCTGATCAACACCGCGCATAATCTCTCGGCGGCCCGGCACGCGAGCGAGAAGCCCGCGATGCAGCGGTCGAAGTAGTGACGGCCTTTTTTAGACCCCGAGCCACTCCAGGCCGCCGGGGAGTTCGCTGACGGCAAAGTCCACCTGCAGGACGCGGCGATGCATCGGAGCGTCAGCGGCATCCGATGCATGGAGAATTGGCGTCGCATAGAGCCAGATGTCGCCGCGATCGGCCAGACATGCGACCGTGCCGCACCGGCGGACAACGTCCTTTACGTCCTCCTCGGCAATCCGCCCAAGTTCATGCGACCCAGGCGCGACCAGCAGCGGCGCATTGCTTGCCGGGACCGGATCGATATGAACCCGCAACGTCACCATGCCCGAGAGCAACGTAAAGGGCGGCTCGACGTGCTGCATGCCGTTCTTGACGCTCCAGGTCTCGAAACCATCGACGGAGATGCGCTCCTTCACGGCGATGGTGCGATCCTGGTGCCAGCCCAGGGCCCAGTTCATTGCTTGGGTCTTGTCGAAGAGGATGGCCCTGACCGGACGACAAGCTTCGCCAAGCACCGACGCTGCGCGGCTTCCGACATGCCCGCTCGCGGCTAAGAAGGGCGCAAGGCCCTCGATGCCTCGGAGCCTCAGCCCTGCGTGATCGGGCGGCAAATGGGGCAGGATTGCCTTGAGCTGGTGCAATTGATCTAAGGTCAGCGCCTGGCGGAACAGCTGCGCGCCATCGGCTAGAAAAGTTAGCTGTTCAATTCCCAAGGTCGCGCACCGATAGGCCAATCGCTCAACCAACCCCGTTCCGCTTCAGGATCATTTCCATCGCTTCCGCAAAACCGTCCTGCTCGTTGGTCGCGGTGACGTTGGTGGCCTGGTCCTTGACGTTGTCGGTGGCGTTGCCCATGGCGATCGAGACGCCGCTGACGCGGAACATGGCGAGGTCGTTCTGCATGTCGCCGATGGTGGCGACTGCGTCGGCGGAAATGCCCAAACGCTTGGCCATGGCCTGCACGAACGTGCCCTTGTCGAAGCCGGGCGGGGTGATGTCGAGATAATAGGTCTGCGAGCGCACCGCGGTCGCCTGGCTGCCGAGCGCCTCCTGCATCGCTTTCTCGCAACGCTCCAGGCCTGCGGCATCTGCGCTCGCGCCGACGATTTTGCAGGCGCTGGCGAGATACGGCAAAAAGTCTCCTACAACAGTTGGTTCGGAGCGGATCGTGTGCTGCTCATGCGCGACGTAGCCGCCGTTCGGGTTATCGATCAGCCATTTGTCGTACGTAAAGAGCCAGACGTCGGCGCCGAATTCACGGAGGATCTGAATCGACCGCTCGGCCGCGCTTTTCGGGAGCAAATGCTGCTCGACCGGATTCATCTCGGGATCGACGATCGATGAGCCGTTGAACGGGCCGACCGGCAGCCAAAGCGCCAGCGGCTCGATCAGGAAGCGCATGCCAATCGCGGGGCGACTGGAGGTGATGGTGAAGCCGATGCCAGCCTGGTGCAGCTTCTGTACCGCGGACCTCGCGCGGTCCGTCAGCGTCTTGTCCTTGGTGAGCAGCGTGCCGTCGACGTCGGAGACGACCAATGAGATTTTCGTCATGGCTGAGCCTTGGTTTCCTTGGCCTTGCTTGTCCCGCCGTCGAATTTCAGCTGCCGCACGATGCCGTCGACGATCGCCTCGACGGTCTCGTCGATCGACGCGGTGATGACGTGCTCGCTCGCCTCCGGCGGCTCCAGCGTGTTGAACTGGCTGGTGAGCAGCCCGGGCGGCATGAAATGGCCCTTGCGATGCGCGAGCCGGTCGGCGATCAGCTCCTGCGTACCCTTCAGGAATACGAAGCGCACGTCGTCGCGTCCGCGCAGCAGCACGTCGCGATAGGTGTGCTTGAGCGCCGAACAGGCGATGATGACGTGCCCGCCCTTGCCGCAGACCCGCGCAATCTCGTCGGCGATGGCGTTGAGCCAGGGCCAGCGGTCCTCGTCGGTGAGCGGATGGCCGGCCTTCATCTTCTCGACATTGCTCGCGGGGTGGAAACTGTCGCCGTCCTCGAAGCGCCAGCCGAGCCGCTTGCCGAGTAGTTCCGCAACTGTGCTCTTGCCCGAGCCCGACACGCCCATCACGATCAGCGCACAAGGTGCTTTAACGCCCGCCACGAATTCCCTCCGGAAGCGCGGCCTGGTCGACCAGCCAGACGGTCTCACCATTCGAGCGCGCGCGTACAGCCGGCAAAGTCTCGCCATTGAGGAGGCGCGTCAAGATCGGCTGCTTGTCATGCCCAGCGATCTCGAACAGCATTTCGTGGCAGGACGCCAGTGCGGGGAGCGTCAGCGAAACCCGCGGCACAAAGGGGGCCACATTGGCGTTGGGGACGCCGACGACCCAGCGCGCGCTCTCCTCGATGGCCGGATAGCCGGGAAACAGCGAGGCGGTGTGTCCATCAGGGCCCGCGCCCATCAGAACGAGATCAAACAGCGGTCGCGCCGGATCGAGGTTTTCAGATCCGTAGAACGCCTGCAGTTCGTGCGCATAGGCCTCGGCGCTTCGGTCCGGATTTTCAATCGTGGTTGGAATCGGGTGGATATGGCCGGCGGGCGCGTTGCGATCGAGGAAGGTCGCGCGCGCGACGGCCGTGTTGTTGAGGGCATCGCTCTCGGGGACAAAGCGCTCGTCGCCGATGAACCAGTGCACGCGATCCCACGGGATTTTGCTGCGCCAGGCGTCGCTGCCGAGGAGCTGATAGAGCTTCTTCGGGCTCGAGCCGCCGGTGAGGCAGATCGCAATGCGGTCGGGATTGGCCTCAATCCGGGCCATCACCCGTTTGGCCGCAGCCTGCGCCAGGGCCTCAGTGTCGGCGACGACGATCAGCTTCGGCTCTCCGGCCGCTGCCATCACGAAAACTTCCGCCAGCTGCGCCCATCGCGCCGCAGCAGCTCATCGGCGCAGCCCGGGCCGTCGCTGCCGGCGGGGTAGGTCTCGATGCCGTTGGTGCCTGCACTCTTCCAGGCATCCAGGAAAGGCTGCACCGCCTGCCATCCGGCCTCGATGCCGTCGGCGCGCTGGAACAGGATGTTGTCGCCGATCATGCAGTCGTAGATCAGCGTCTCGTAGCCGGTCGAGGGATCGGCCCGGAAATAGTCCCCGTACTTGAACTTCATCTCGACGCCGTCGATGGTGATGCTCGGTCCCGGGATCTTGGCGTTGAACTGAAGCTCGATCGTCTCGGTCGGCGCGATGCCGATGGTCAGGAAGTTTTGCGACAAGCGATCGACGTCGGTGCCCGAGAACATCGACAGCGGCGCCTGCTTGAACTTGATCGCGACTTCCGTGCGCTTGTGGCCCAGCGCCTTGCCGGTACGTAGATAGAACGGCACGCCGGCCCAGCGCCAATTGTCGATCATCAGCTTCAGCGCGACAAAGGTCTCGGTGGTGCTGCCCGCCTTGACGTCCTCGGTCTTGCGATAGTCAGTGATCTCGTCGTCGCCGATCCGGCCCGCGAGATATTGCGCGCGCACCGAGTTTCTCAGCGCTTCCTCCTGGTTCGGCTGCTGGATCGAGGTGAGTACCTCGGCCTTCTCGGAGCGGACGGAATGCGCGTCGAAGCGCGCGGGCGGCTCCATCGCGACCAGTGACATCAGCTGGAACAGATGGTTCGGCACCATGTCGCGCAGCGCGCCGGTGGCGTCGTAGAAACCGCCGCGATGGCCGACGCCGAGCTTCTCCTCCACCGTGATCTGGATGTGGTCGATGTGGTTGCGATTCCAGATCGGCTCGAACATGCCGTTGGCAAAGCGCAGCACCAGGATGTTCTGTACCGTCTCCTTGCCGAGATAGTGATCGATCCGGTAGATCTGGTGCTCCGTCATGATCTTCAGCAGCTCGGCATTCAGCGCCTTGGCCGAGGCGAGGTCGGTGCCGAACGGCTTTTCGATCACCAGCCGCCGCCAGGCGCCGTTCTCCTTCATCATGCCGGTGCGGCCGAGCTCGCGTGCGGTCGGTGCAAACGCGGCGGGAGGGGTTGCCAGATAGAACAGGCGATTGCCGCCGGTGTCCTGCGCGCATTCCAGCGAATCCAGATGCTCGCGCAAGCGATCGAAGGACGGCGGGTCCTTCGGATCGGCCTCGACGAAGGTGAGACATTGCAGCAGCCTCTCGGCGATATCGTCGTCCACGGGCCGCGTCGCGAATTGCTTCAGGCCCTTCAACAGGCTGTCGCGCAGTTCGTCATCGGACTGGCCCTTGCGGGCCACGCCGACGACGCAGAATTTTTCCGGCAACAGGTGCTCGGCGGCCAGATTGTACAGAGACGGCATCACCAGGCGATGGGTGAGGTCGCCGGTGACGCCGAAAATGACGAAGGCGCAATTTTCCGGCTTGCGCTTGGCTTGCGGGTCTTTTGTCACGAACGATTGACCTTCGTTTGTTGATTCTTACTTGGGCTTTTTATTTGGGCTTCGAAGCGTCCGGCTGCTTCGGCTCCCTGTGGCCGCCGAACCCCGCGCGCATCGCGGAGAGAATTTTTTCGGCGAAGGTGTGTTCCTTGCGGGAACGGAAACGTGCGTACAGCGCCGCGGTCAAGACTTCGGCCGGCACGGCCTCGTCGATTGCCGCATTCACTGTCCAGCGGCCTTCGCCGGAATCTTCCACGAAGCCGGAATATTCCGACAGCGTCGGATTATCGGCGAGCGCGGTCGAGGTGAGGTCGAGCAGCCAGGACGGGATCACCGAGCCGCGCCGCCACACCTCGGCGATATCGGGGAGATTGAAATCAAACCGATGATCGGTCGGCAGCGCATCGATATTGGCGTTCTTGAGAATGTCGAACCCTTCGGCATAGGCTTGCATCAGGCCGTATTCGATGCCGTTGTGGATCATCTTGACGAAATGGCCCGCGCCGACCGGGCCTGCATGAATGTAGCCCTGCTCGATCCGGGGATCGCGTCCGTCGCGTCCCTCGGTGCGCGGAATGTCGCCGGCGCCGGGCGCCAGTGCCGCGAAGATCGGATCGAGCCGATCAACCACCGGCTTCTCGCCGCCGATCATCATGCAATAGCCGCGGTCGAGACCCCAGACGCCGCCTGAGGTGCCGACGTCGACATAGTGGATGCCGCGCGCCTTCAGCGCCTTGCCGCGGCGGACGTCGTCCTGCCAGAAGGTGTTGCCGCCGTCGATGATGACGTCGCCTTCCTGCATCACGACCGCGATCGTGTCGATCGTCTGCTCGGTAATGCGGCCTGCCGGCAGCATCACCCAGGCCGTGCGCGGCCGCTCCAGTTTCGAGATGAACTCTTCGAGTGTCGCCGAGCCGACTGCGCCATCCGCGGCGAGACCGGCGACGGCATTGGCGTCCTTGTCATAGACCACGGTCGAATGGCCGTGGCGCATCAGCCGGCGAACGATGTTGCCGCCCATCCGGCCGAGGCCGATCATGCCGAGTTGCATTGAGATATTCCTCTTAATTCAGCGCGTCAGTGAGCGCGGCGTTGAGCGCCGCGAGACCTTTCTTCAGCGGACCCTTCAGGTGCACCCGAAGCGCGCGCCGGCCGCGCTCGGTGAGCACGTCAAAGTCTCCGCGCGCCTGCGCCGCCTTGATCACGCCAAAACTCGCCTTTTGGCCCGGCACTGCCAGATCCTTGGCATCGTCGGCGGTGATCTGGAGGAACACGCCGCTGTCGGGCCCGCCCTTGTAGGCCTGCCCCGTGGAGTGCAGGAAGCGCGGGCCAAATTCGGCAGCGGTTGCCAGATGCCGTTTCTCGAGCACGGCCGTCCGCATCTGCTGCAGCGCCTCGATCGTGGACTTGTCGCGCGCGATATAGCCGAGCAGGGCAAAATAGTCGCCGCGCCGCGAGCGCGTGATATGTGCCTTGAGCCAGGAGGTGAGGTCGCCATTGGCTCCCATCGTGCGCAACGCGGCGGCGTTGGTGTCGTTGGTGTAAAGGTCGAACTCCGCGGTGCTGACCACGGGCTCTTCGGCCGGCAGCGCGCCGGTCTTCTCGTAGGCCGACGTCAGCTCGCGGGTCTTGATCTTGGCCGCTTCGACATCGGGCTGGTCGAACGGATTGATGCCAAGGATCGAGCCCGCGACCGCCGTCGCCATCTCGAAGCGGAAGAATTCCTGGCCGAGATGGTCGATCGACTTCATCACGATGCGCACCACCGGATGGCCGGCGGCCTCGATCCCGGCGAGCGCCGAGTCGTGTGCGGCGTCGGTTTCGCCTTCGGTGCGGATGTCGATGAAGAAGCGGTCGTTGCCATAGAGCGAGGACTCGCCCAGCGGCTCGCCGGCGATCGGGATTAGTCCCTTGCCCTCCTTGCCGGTCGATTCCGCGATGAGCTGCTCGGCCCAGGCGCCGAAATCGGCGATCTTCTTCGACGACAGGATCGTCACCTTGTCGCGGCCTTCGAGGCCGGCGAGGCCCATGGCGAGGCCGAGCTGCACGCCAGGGTTCTCAGCTGGTGGCACGTCCGGTCCGCACGAGCGCGCCATCGAGAGTGCATGTTTGATGAGGGTTTTGACGTCGATGCCGGCGGTGGCCGCCGGCACCAGGCCGAACGGCGACAGCACCGAATAGCGACCGCCGATCGACGGCTCGCCATGGAAGATGCGGGCGTAGTTGAGGCTCTTCGCCGCCTTCTCCAGCGAGGAGCCGGGATCGGTCACAGCGATGAAGCGGAAGCCGGTCTTGGCCTTCGGGCCGAGGGCCTGCGCCACGCGCTCATGGAAATAGTCCTTCATCGCGTTCGGCTCGGTGGTGCCGCCGGACTTGCTCGACACGATGAACACGGTGTTGGCGATATCGATCCTGGCCTCCATCGCCCGCACCTCTGCCGGGTCGGTGGAATCCAGCACGTGCAGCTTCGGGAAGCCCGGCTTCCGCGCAAAGGTCTCGGCCAGCACCTCGGGCCCGAGGCTCGATCCGCCCATGCCGAGCACGACGGCGTCGGAGAATTTCTGGCCCTTCACGCGGTTGGCATAGTCCTCATAGTCGGCGACGTCGGCTTTGGCCGCGCTATCGAGCCAGCCGAGCCATTTGTCCTCGTCCGTCCCGGTCCAGACCGACTTGTCGCGCTGCCACAGCCTGCGGATCTTGGCCGAAGCGCGCCATTCCTCGGTGCTCTTGGCCACGGCCTTGCCGAGGCCGTCGCCGAGCGAGAGCTGTTGGCGGTCGATCGCCGGCCCGAGCACCGTTGCGCGCTTGTGCGCGACCGCGCCGTAAAGCTTGTCGGCGGCGTCGGCGAACTGCTTGACGCCGTCCTTGACGAGCTCCGCGGTGATCGCGTCGAGCGAGACCCCGGAGCGCTCCAGCTCTTCCAGAACCCGGTGCGCGTCATCGACGCTTTCTTCAAGGCTGTCGCGCAGCTTGCCGTGGTCGCGGAACGCATCCAGCGTCGCCGGCGGCACGGTGTTGATGGTGTTAGGGCCGATCAGCTCCTCGACATAGAGAACGTCGCTGTAGTCCTTGTTCTTGGTGCCGGTCGAGGCCCACAGCATGCGCTGCGGCTTGGCACCCTTGGCGGCGAGCTTGTCCCAGCGGGGACCTGAGAACAGGCGCTTGTAATCCTGGTAGGCGACCTTGGCGTTGGCGATCGCGACCTTGCCCTTGAGTGCGGCAAGCCGCTCCTTCTCGGATGGATCGTTGGCGCGTGCGATCTTCTCGTCGAGCTGCTTGTCGACCATCGAATCGATGCGGCTGACGAAGAAGCTCGCCACGCTCGAGACATGCGACGGATCGCCGCCGCCGGTGACGTATTTTTCGAGACCGGCGAGATAGGCCTCGGCGACCTCCAGATAGACCGCCTTCGAGAACAACAGCGTGATGTTGATGCTGATGCCGTCGCCGGTGAGCTGCTCGATCGCAGGCAGGCCTTCCCGCGTCGCCGGCACCTTCACCATCAGGTTCTTGCGATTGACGTCCTTCCAGAGCCGCCGCGCCTCGGCGACAGTGCCGGCAGTGTCCATCGCCAGATAGGGCGAGACCTCGAGGCTGACATAGCCGTCATGACCCTTGAGCCGGTCATAGACCGGACGCAGCACGTCGGCGGCGTTCTGGATGTCCTCGACGGCGACCGCCTCGAACAGATCGGCCACGGTCCGGTCGCCGCGCTTCAGCGCCTTGCCGATCGGGGCGTCGTATTCATCCGAGCTGGCGATCGCCTTCTCGAAGATCGACGGGTTGGAGGTGACGCCCTTGACGCCGTCGGTGTCGATCAGCCGCTTCAGGTCGCCCTTGGCGATGAAGCCGCGGGCGAGGAAGTCCAGCCAGACGGCCTGTCCGTGCTTTTCCAGTTCTTTGACGGGATTCATGATGCTTTTTATCTCCAAGCCTGCGGGCGGAGGGGGTTTCCGCGCCGGTCCTGACGCGCTATCCTTTAGCTCACATGCTCCCGGGAGGGAACCAATCAAGGGTATTGGCGTCATTCTCCCAAGGTAACTCCGTCGCGATCATGGCGATCCAGGCGGCAATCGTGCTTTTGCGTAATAATAATTTGGCCGGGATGGTTCGGCCGAGGTCTTGTTGCGTGAGGTCGAGCGTCGTCAGCGGTTATCGATCCGTCTGATCGTCATTGGTCGCGAATGGCCATGCTGGGGGAAAGCATGCATGCACGTCTTGATGGCGTTGCTCTTGCCGTCACCGATCGCCGGCAATCGAACGCGCCGGCCGACTGCATCGATACATTCCATGATCTCGACATCGGTCAAGGTGTCATGCGGCTGGGTCGCGGCGCGCTTCGCGATGACGCGGCCGAGCGCAAGCTTTGCTGTCAAGTCAGACGCGGCTGCTCTTTTGCATCCGAGCCGCCACGCAGAACGAATCTATCCATTCGGAGGGGGTGCGACCGATTTTGATACATCGCTGCGCGCTTGCCGCGACCGTCATGCTGCATGCAGCACCGCATTGCAGCAGGAAGATGAACGCGCGCGCAAGGCATTGCCCTATGAGCGTCATAAGTTTGCCGCTCGCTGATCGCCCTATGTTGCAGTGCCGGAAGGACTTGTCCCCGGAATTGCCCGGATGTTGCGAGCGAGTGACAATTTCTGGAAATGAGCGAAGATACATATAGATTCGCACAAATTACAGGCAAGTGCCTGTTCGTAATTCACAGAGTGCCTACCTTGTGCGTTGCGTCGTGTCGGCACCCGGGTGTCCAATGATCGTCATGTGCTCACGCTGATTCGAGAAGCGGCCTGAGGAACGGTCCAGTAACTGCTTTCGTTTCAGCTTGTAGCGGAACTCACGCGGAGAGGGATCATGTACAACGATTCTCTATTCAACGCTTTCGCTAAGTCGTTCGAGGCGAGGAGCCAGCACGACATGTCGATGGCGGAGTACCTGGAATCGTGTCGAAGCGATCCCATGAAATACGCGAATTCGGCCGAACGACTACTAGCAGCGATTGGTGAGCCCCAGACGATTGACACGGCCAAGGACCCACGCCTTGGCCGTATTTTTTTGAACCGCACCATCCGCACCTATCCGGCCTTCGCCGGCTTCTACGGCATGGAAGAGACCATCGAGCGCATCGTCGGTTTCTTCCGCCATGCGGCGCAAGGGCTCGAAGAGCGCAAGCAGATCCTCTACCTGCTCGGCCCGGTCGGCGGCGGCAAATCCTCGCTCGCCGAGCGGCTGAAGTCGCTGATGGAAGTGCAGCCGATCTACGTGCTCAAGGCCGGCGATGAACTCTCGCCCGTGTTCGAGAGCCCGCTCAGCCTGTTCGATCCCGATCACCTCGGGCCGATGCTGGAAGAGAAGTACGGCATTCCGCGCCGGCGCCTCACCGGCTTGATGAGCCCGTGGTGCTACAAGCGGCTCGAGGCCTTCGGCGGCGACATTTCTCAGTTTCGTGTCGCAAAACTCCAGCCGTCGCGGCTGCGCCAGATCGCGGTTTCCAAGACCGAGCCTGGTGACGAAAACAACCAGGACATCTCATCGCTGGTCGGCAAGGTCGACATCCGCAAGCTCGAGACCTACGCGCAGAACGACCCCGATGCGTATAGCTATTCCGGCGGTCTCAACCGCGCCAACCAGGGCATCCTCGAATTCGTCGAGATGTTCAAGGCGCCGATCAAGATGCTGCATCCGTTGCTGACCGCAACGCAGGAAGGCAACTACATCGGCACCGAAAATATCGGCGCGATTCCGTTCACCGGCGTCATTCTTGCGCACTCCAACGAAGCGGAGTGGGCGAGCTTCAAGTCGAACAAGAACAACGAAGCCTTCATCGACCGCATCTGCGTCATCAAGGTGCCGTACTGCCTGCGGGCCACCGAGGAGCAGAAGATCTACGAAAAGCTGATCCAGGGCTCGGAGCTTGCGGCAGCACCGTGCGCACCCTCGACCCTGGAGACGCTGGCGCGGTTTTCGGTCATGTCGCGGCTGCGCAAGCACGAGAACTCGACGCTGTTCGGCAAGATGCGGGTCTATGACGGCGAGAGCCTGAAGGAATCCGATCCGAAGGCGCGCAGCGTCCAGGAATATCGCGATGCCGCCGGCGTCGACGAAGGCATGGATGGCGTCTCCACCCGCTTCGCCTTCAAGATCCTGGCTGCGACCTTCAACCACGATCCACAGGAGGTCGCCGCCGATGCGGTGCACCTGATGTACGCGCTCGAGCAGTCGATCAAGCGCGAGCAGCTGCCGGAGGAAGTCGAGAAGCGCTACATGGAGTTCATCAAGGCGGACCTCGCACCGCGCTACGCCGAGTTCATCGGCAACGAGATCCAGAAGGCCTATCTCGAATCCTATTCGGATTACGGCCAAAACCTGTTCGACCGTTACGTCGATTATGCCGACGCCTGGATCGAGGACCAGGACTTCAAGGATCCCGACACCGGCCAGTTGCTGGATCGCGAACTGTTGAACCAGGAATTGACGAAAATCGAGAAGCCGGCCGGCATCGCCAACCCCAAGGACTTCCGGAACGAGGTGGTCAAATTCTCGTTACGCTCTCGGGCCCAGAACGGCGGCAAGAATCCGACCTGGACCTCCTACGAGAAGATTCGCGATGTGATCGAAAAGCGGATATTCTCTCAGGTCGAGGACCTGCTTCCGGTCATCTCGTTCGGGTCGAAGAAGGACGGCGAGACCGAGAAGAAGCACGGCGAGTTCGTCGCACGCATGGTAGAGCGCGGCTACACCGAGCGTCAGGTTCGCCGACTGGTCGAATGGTACATGCGCGTGAAGCAAGCCGGTTGAGGCGGATGAGAAAGTGGCCATTCACATTATTGACAGGCGCCTGAATCCAGGCGGCAAGAGTCTTGAGAACCGCCAGCGGTTCTTGCGTCGGGCCAAATCCCTGGTGCAGGGCGCCGTCAAGAAGACCTCGCAGGAACGCGACATCAAGGACGTCCTGGAGGGTGGTGAGGTCACGATACCGCTGGACGGAATGCACGAGCCGCGGTTCCGCCGTGAAGGCGGAACACGGGACATGGTGCTGCCCGGCAACAAGAAGTTCATCGAGGGCGACTATCTGCAGCGCTCCGGCCAGGGCAGCGCCAAGGATTCCGGTCCGGGCGAAGGCGACAGCGAGGACGCCTTCCGCTTCGTGCTGAGCCGCGACGAGTTCGTCGACCTCTTCCTCGATGATCTCGAGCTGCCCGATCTCGCCAAGCGCAAGATCGCGCAGACCGAGAGCGAAGGCATCCAGCGCGCCGGCTACACCACGTCAGGCTCACCCGCCAACATTTCGGTCAGCCGCACGGTCAAGCTCGCGCTCGCCCGCCGCATCGCGCTCAAGCGTCCCAGCAAGGACGAGATCGAGGAGCTGGAAGCCGCGATCGCCGCCTGCACCGATGAGGACGAGCGTTTGGTGCTCCTCGCCCAGCTCGAGAAGCTGAAGGCGAAGACCAAGCGCATTCCCTTCATCGATCCGCTCGACATCCGCTATCGCCGCTACGAGAAGGTGCCGCGGCCGGTGGCGCAGGCCGTGATGTTCTGCCTGATGGACGTGTCGGGTTCGATGTCCGAACATATGAAGGATCTGGCGAAACGCTTCTACATGCTGCTCTACGTGTTCCTGAAGCGACGCTACAAGCATGTCGAGATCGTGTTCATCCGCCACACTGATCGCGCCGAGGAGGTCGACGAGCAGACCTTTTTCTACGGCCCGGCCTCCGGCGGCACGCTGGTCTCCAGCGCGCTGCAGGCGATGCACGAGATCGTGCGCGAGCGCTTCAATCCGTCGGACTGGAATATCTACGCAGCCCAGGCCTCCGATGGTGACAATTCCTATTCCGACGGCGAGCTCACCGGACTGCTGCTGACCGAAAAAATCCTGCCGGTCTGCCAGTTCTTCGCCTATCTCGAGGTCGGGGAAGCAGGCGGCAGCGCCTTCGATCTCTCCGATTCCTCGCTCTGGACCCTTTACGATCGCCTGCGCAACAGCGGCGCATCGCTCTCGATGCGCAAGGTCAGCGAGCGCAGCGAGATCTTTCCGGTGTTCCACGACCTGTTCCAGCGCCGCGAAGCTGCCCAGGAGAAAGCCGCTCCATGACGGAACGCTTGTTCGAAGGCGCCGATTGGGATTTCCACACCTTGCAGCGCATCACCGATGCCTGCGAGGAGGTGGCGCTGAAGGATCTCGGGCTCGACGTCTATCCGAACCAGATCGAAGTCATCACCGCCGAGCAGATGCTGGATGCCTATTCGTCCGTCGGGATGCCGCTGTTCTACAAGCACTGGTCGTTCGGCAAGCATTTTGCGTATCACGAGGCGTCGTACCGCAAGGGCCTGATGGGCCTCGCCTATGAGATCGTGATCAACTCTTCACCCTGCATCTCCTACCTCATGGAGGAGAACACGGCGACGATGCAGACGCTGGTGATCGCGCATGCCGCCTTCGGCCACAACCACTTCTTCAAGAACAATTATCTGTTCAAGCAGTGGACCGATGCCGAGGGCATTCTGGACTATCTGGACTTCGCCAAGAACTACGTCATGCAGTGCGAAGAGCGCTATGGCCGCATCGAGGTCGAGCGCACGCTGGATGCCGCGCATGCGCTGATGTCGCACGGCATCGACCGCTATCCCGGCAAGAAGAAGCTCGATCTGCGCGAGGAGGAGAAGCGGGCGGGGCGCCGCCGCCGGCACGAGGAGGAGGTCTTCAACGACCTCTGGCGCACCGTGCCCAAGGGCGCCTCGAAGACCCGGTCCGCGATCTCCCTCGAACGGCGCCGCAAGCTGCTCGGTCTGCCGCAGGAGAACCTGCTCTACTTCCTGGAGAAGAGCGCGCCGAGGCTGGCGCCCTGGCAGCGCGAGCTCTTGCGCATCGTCCGTCACATCGCGCAGTATTTCTATCCGCAGAGCCAGACCAAGGTGATGAACGAGGGGACGGCGACCTACGTCCACTATCGCATCATGACCCAGCTGCATCAGCAGGGCCGCATCACCGACGGCAACTTCCTCGAATTTTTGGGATCGCACACCAATGTGGTGTTCCAGCCCGAATTCGACGATCAGCGTTTCTCGGGCTTCAACCCCTATGCGCTGGGCTTTGCCATGATGCAGGACATCGAGCGCATCGTCACCAGTCCGTCGGACGAGGACCGCGAATGGTTCCCGGACATCGCCGGCAAGAACGACGTGATGGGCGTGCTGCGTGACGTCTGGGCCAACTACCGCGACGAGAGCTTCATCGGCCAGTTCCTGAGCCCGAAGCTGATGCGGCACTTCCGCATGTTCCATCTGCACGACGATCCCGAGGAGCGCGCCGGCATCAGGGTCGACGCCATCCACGACGAGCGCGGCTTCCGACGGGTTCGCCGCGAGCTGGCGCGGCAGCACGATGTCGGCTTCATCGACGCCAATATCGAGGTGGTCGACGTCGATCTCTCCGGCGACCGCCGGCTGATCCTGCATCACCGCGTCATCAAGGGCTCGCAGCTCAACGAGACCGATGCCAAGCGCGTGCTCCAGCATCTCGCCGATCTCTGGACCTACGACGTCGCGCTGATCGAGGTCGATTCCAACGACAAGGTGCTGCGCGAATACGTCGTGAGCCCGCGTCCGATCCCGGCGGCGGCCTGACGCCACCGGGCAACTATAACGCCCCAACGGAGGTGCCCTCCCTCCCCCGCTTGCGGGGGAGGGTTGGGGAGAGGGTGTCTCCGCAGTGGGTTTCCCCCAGAGGAGAAAGCCCTCACCCGGCGCTACGCGCCGACCTCTCCCGCAAGCGGGAGAGGTTATCGAGCCCGCGGCTGCTAACAGCGATCAATGTGAATCCATGGTGCTCTAAGCCGATCGCTTCGCCGGCTTCTTCGCCTTGGACGCGTTGAGCTCCACGGCCGCGCGGATCAGCGCCTTCAATGCTTTCTCGTTGATCTTCTCGCCCTCGCGAATGTCGATCGCGCGCCGCACATTGCCGTCGAGGCTGGAATTGAACAGGCCGGCCGGGTCGTCCAGCGCCGCGCCCTTGGCAACGGTCAGCTTCACGACGGCCTTGTAGGTCTCGCCGGTGCAGATGATGCCGTCGTGCTCCCAGACGGGAACGCCGCGCCATTTCCATTCCTCGACGATTTCAGGATCGGCCTCCTTGATCAGGGCGCGGATGCGCTTGAGCGTCTCGCCGCGCCAGTCGCCGAGCTCCTTGATCCTGCCGTCGATCATCTTGGAGGGCGACGGCACGTCCGCGTCCCTTGCACTGCTTTTCTTTGCGGTCACGGCTTTCGTCATGATCTCGCCCCGTTAACGCTGCGACGACCAAGATAGGGCTGCGCGAACATATAAAGCCCGGTCGCGAGCAACGGGATCAACGGCACGAAGGCCAGCAGTCCGATCCACGTCGCCTGAATCTGCATGGTCAGCGCAACGATGTTGGCGATCACCGCGATCGTGAAAGCAATCGACAGCCAGCGATGGATTTGTCGAATCCACATGTTCGAACTCATTTAGGTCTCCTGTGAGTATGTCGGGAATGGACGCCAGTGACCGGGCTATTCCGCCCGCGCCAGCAGCTGGTCCAGCTTGGTGAAAAACTGCTTCCAGCCGGCATGCGCGCCGCCATAGGCCTGCTTCTGGCTCGGACGGAAGCCCGCCTGCTCGACGCGCAGATGCGTGCCTGTGCCTTGCGGAGTGAGCGTGAACGTCACCACGCTCTTGAGGTCGTAGGCCGCATCCTCATGCGTGAAATTCCAGGTGTAGGCGAGCGAGCGCTGCGGCTCGATGGCGAGCACCTCGCAATCCAGCACGCCGCCCCATTCGCCGCGAAGATTGAAGCGATGACCGACGGTCGGCTTGAAGTCGTTCTTCATCAGCCATTCCTCGATCAGATGCGGCTGCGTCAGCGCGCGCCACAGCCGCTCCGGCGGATAGCTAAATTCCCGCTCGATGACCACGGAACGGGTTTCGGTCGCAGCGTCAGTCATTGGTCCATCCTCTTCAGGAGATCGTCGAGCGCATCGAGCCGGTTCTGCCAGAAGCCCGCCATCTGGCTGGTCCAGTCGATCAGCGGATTGAGCGCACCCGGCTGCGCGCTGTAATGGGTCTGGCGTCCTTCATGGCGGTCGCGCACCAGGCCCGCCTGCTTCAGCGCGCCGAGATGTTTTGAGACCGCCGGTTGGGAAACGCCGGATCGCAGCGTCAGTGCCCCGACCGTCTGCTCGCCCTCGCGGCACAGCCGCTCGAAGATCGCCCGCCGCGTCGGGTCGGCGAGCGTCCTGAACAGAAGGTCGTGCGCGGCGGACATGCGAAATCCATAACTCGTAGGTTATGGATTAATTCATAACCAGGGAGTTATGGGTAAGTCAAGCGTGCAATGAAGGTGAGTTGGGACGACTATCCGCGGCCTCTACCTTGCCTCTCCCGCTTGCGGGAGAGGTCGGCGCGAAGCGCCGGGTGAGGGCTTTCTCCTCTTGGGGGTTCTCGGTTGCAGAGACACCCCTCCCCAGCTCTCCCCCGCACGCGGGGGAGGGAGCGTACCGAATTCGCGGCGCGCGCCTTACGGCCGCAAATACAGATACCCCTGCGACTGAAGCTCGGCCAAACGAACCACGCCGCCCTTCTCCGCACTGACGAATCCCGGCAGCAAATCCGTCAGCGTGATGTTCTGCGCCTTCATGGTGTTGCCGCAGGCGGCGAGCTCGACGCCGTCCTTTGAGAAATCGCCGATCCGCTTGCTGATATCCGGGTTGGCCTGCGCGGAGTGGAACGCCTTCAACGCCGGCCCGTGGATCACCAGCGCGATCGTGACTTGGTCGGGGCCGCCGACGCCGTCGATGTGGTTCTGGATATTGCCCAGCACGAAATTGACCTTGTCGGCGTCGCTGAGGTGATAGACGACCTTCAGCTTGTCTGATCTGGTCGCTTCAGTTGCAGCCTTGGCGCGCGAGGCCGCAAACGCTGCGCCCAGCGCCGAGACGGTGCTCCACAAGATGGTCCGGCGGTTCATGGCGACCTCCCTCGCAGCGACCGGCTTTGCCGTTGGGCTTATCACTTGTGGCGGAGTGCGGCGAGTTCCTTGCGGTCGGTCACGAGCGCGGCGCACTCGCTGTTGTCGGTCCGATCGAGCCGGAAAATCCCGTCGTCGTGGCCTGCGACCAGCGACCGCTCGGCCTCCTCGTCCGGCCTGTTGTGCAGCCAGACCCTGACGCTCGCGAGCCGCACGATGGCCGATTTGTCGTCCTTCGCGAGCGCGACGCCGATGCCGCCGCCCTCGCAATCGACGCCGCAGCCGAGGCGGACCTCGCCGCCGTCCTTGGTGAACACCACGTGGTGACAGGAGCCGCTGGAGTCGAAATCGCCGCTGCGGTGACGATACCGGAAGCCGAGCCGGAAGGAGTTGTGGAGCTGCTTGTCCTCGCTGTCGATCTCCGCCGAGACCAGCAGCTTCATTGCGGCGACCTTCTGCTTCGGATGCCGCGCCAGGTGCTCGGCATCGTAGCGGCGCACGAAGCAGGCATAGGCCGTCTTGCCGGGCGTGCCCGCATAGATGCGCGCGTTGAAGGCCTCGGTTTCGGTCTTGCTCGCCTCGCGGATGTCGTCGGCCTCATCGGCCCGGGCGGCGCCGATGAAGGCGGCAAGCGCTAGCGGAAGGATGAGGGCAAGCTTCATGATCGCACCGGGCATGTCAGCCGTGGACGGCCCGCATCGGGACGGTGGGGGCCAACTTGCCGTTAGTCGCAAGCCGCGCGCCGCGCGTTCAACTGCATTCCTGCCGGCAGCCTCGCGCAAGGTTCCAGGCTTAACCCTTGCAAAGGAGGGGCGCGGATAAACCCCGGGTTGTCTGAAATGGCTGGAGGCGGTGAAAAATGTCCGAAAGTCAGAACTTGCCCAATCTTGCGATCGGCTATCCCCGGGGCCGGCTGCTGATGTTTTTCGGCGGCAGCCTGCTGCTGACGCTGCTCTGTGCCGTGCTCGCATTCACCTGGCAGGAAGGCAAGAACGTCACCACGTTCCAGGTCGCCGCCTGCTATATCGGCGCGGTGTTTTTCGGCCTTGCCACCTGCCGGATGCTCTGGAGGCTGACCTCAGCCAGGCAGCCGGTGGTCTTCATCAGCCGCGTCGGCATTCGCGACACCAGGCTCGCCGATGAGACCATCGCCTGGAGCGCGGTGCGGAAGATCACGCTCTTCGAGCAGCGCGCGCAGAAGTTCGTGGTGCTCAAGGTCGATCCCCTTGTCGCCCAGCGATTCTCCGGCAGCTTTCTGACGCAGGCCTTGTCGATGATGAACAAGGCCCTTGGCGCCGACGGGGTGATCGTCAATGCGGGCGGCCTGACCATGAACATCGAAACATTGCTCGAGACATGCAAGCAATACTGGGGCGCCGGACGACCGGCCCATGTGGACCACTCAGTGCCGGAGCCTGAGGCTAAGCCCGAGCCTGTCAGCTAGATTTAGCAAGATCGGTGCGGCCCAGACTCTTGTCTGCGGCCATCCTTCGAGACGCCCGCCTCCGGCGGGCCCTCAGGATGAGGTCACGTTTTGCGGCAAGATATCAGACCCTCATGGTGAGGAGCCCGCCAAAGCGGGCGTCTCGAACCATGCAGGCCGAACTCTTCCGGCACCCTATCTCTGTTGGGGGAGGGGAGGTCGCGCATCACCGCAGGCTGGCGTTGATCTTGTCCAGCACCGCCGAGCCCGGGCAGAGCGTGTCCGCTTCCAGCGTGTTGAGCGGCGTCTCGACCGTGTTGAGATGGCTGTGCAGATCTTCCGCGTCGGGATCGACGTAGAGCAGCCCGGTGACGATCTGGCCCTTGGCGGCGTGCTTCGCGAGGAAGGTCTGGGCGCCGAGCCGGTCATGCGGATCGTAATCGGCGTCGATCTTGCGCAGCGCGATCTTGCTGCCGTCATGCTGCTCGACCACCTGCACCGTACCCGGCGCGTAGTCCACCGCGATCGGATCGCGGCCGACCAGCACGTCGAGCCGGTTCACGGCGTCATTGTGCTCACGCACATAGTCGAAGCTCTTGGTCGAGCCGGCGTGGTTATTGAAGGCGATGCAGGGGCTGATGACGTCGATGAAGGACGCACCCTTGTGGCCGATCGCGGCCGCGATCAGCGGCACGAGCTGGCTCTTGTCGCCCGAGAACGAGCGCGCGACGAAGGTCGCACCCAGTTGCAGCGCGATCGCGACGAGGTCGATGGCGTTGTCGGTGTTGGTCACGCCCTTCTTGGACTTCGAGCCGCGGTCGGCGGTGGCCGAGAACTGGCCCTTGGTCAGGCCGTAGACGCCGTTGTTCTCGACGATATAGGTCATGTTGACGCCGCGCCGGATCGAATGCGCGAACTGGCCGAAGCCGATCGAGGCGGAATCGCCGTCGCCGGAGACGCCGAGATAGATCAAATCGCGGTTGGCGAGATTGGCGCCGGTCAAGACCGACGGCATGCGGCCGTGCACGGAGTTGAAGCCGTGCGAATTGCCGAGGAAGTAGTCCGGCGTCTTCGACGAGCAGCCGATGCCGGAAATCTTCGCCACCCGGTGCGGCTCGATCGAGAGCTCGTAGCAGGCCTCGATGATCGACGCCGTGATCGAGTCATGGCCGCAGCCGGCGCAAAGCGTCGAGATCTTGCCCTCGTAATCGCGATGCGTGTAGCCGAGCTCGTTCTTCTTCAGCCCGGGATGATGGAATTTCGGCTTGGCAATATAGGTCATGACACGGCCTTGCGGAGCGGGGTCACCTTGAGGTGATCCTGGTGGTCGCCAATGGCTTTTGCGATGTAGCGGGCGGTGATCGGAGTGCCGTCATAATGCACGATCGGCACGAGACGGACGGGATCGATGCCGTTCTCGTTGACGATGAGCTGACGGAGCTGGCTGTCGCGGTTCTGCTCGACCACATAGACGAAGTCGTGCTCGGCGAGGAAGCTCGCGACGCTGGAGTGGAACGGGAAGGCGCGGATGCGCAGGCGGTCGAGCTGATGTCCGCGCGCCTCCAGCAATCCGATCGCCTCGTCCATCGCGGGCGAGGTCGAGCCGAAATAGATCACACCGTATTTGGTCGGTCGTTCCGCGTTGGCCTGGAGCGGTCGCGGCACCAGGTCCTGCGCCGTCTCGAACTTGCGCACGAGACGCTGCATGTTGTCGGCATAGACCGAGCCTTCCTCGGAATAGCGCGCATAACGATCACGCGACGTGCCGCGGGTAAAATAGGAACCTTTGGTCGGGTGCGTGCCGGGATAGGTGCGGTAGGGAATGCCGTCGCCGTCGACGTCGAGATAGCGGCCGAAGTCGCGGCCCTCTTCCAGCATTTCCGCGGTCATCACCTTGCCGCGGTCATATTGCTTGGCATCGTCCCATTTCAGCGGGCGGCAGAGCCTGTGGTTCATGCCGATGTCGAGATCGAGCATCAGGAAGATCGTGGTCTGGAGCCGCTCAGCGAGATCGAAGGCGGCGGCCGCGAACTCGAAGGCTTCGGCCGGATCTTCCGGGAACAGCAGCACATGCTTGGTGTCGCCATGCGAAGCATAGGCGCAGGCGATGATGTCGCATTGCTGGGTGCGGGTCGGCATGCCCGTGGAAGGGCCGGCGCGCTGGATGTTCATGATTACGGCCGGGATCTCGGCGAAGTATGAGAGGCCGATGAATTCGGTCATCAGGGAGATGCCCGGGCCCGAGGTTGCGGTAAAGGCGCGGGCGCCGTTCCAGGAGGCGCCGATCACGATGCCGATTGAGGCCAGTTCGTCCTCACCCTGCACGATGGCGTATTTCGCCTTGCCCGTCTCAGGATCGTGCCGGTACTTCTTGCAATGAGCGGTGAAGGCCTCCGCCACCGAGGACGACGGTGTGATCGGATACCAGGCGCACACGGTGGCGCCGCCATAAACGGCGCCGAGCGCAGCGGCGCTGTTGCCTTCGATGAAGATGCGGTCGCCGACCTTGTCGGATTTCTTGATGCGCAGTCCGAGAGGACATTTCAGGTTTTGCAGCGCCCAGTCGCGCCCCAAGTGGAGCGCGTGGACGTTGGAGGACAAGAGCTTCTCCTTGCCCTTGTACTGCTCACCGATCAGCTGCTCGATCAGCTTCGGGTCCATGTCGAGCAACGCTGACAGCGCGCCGAGATAGATGATATTCTTGAACAGCTGGCGCTGGCGCGGATCGGTATAGGTCGAGTTGGTGATGGCGGTTAAGGGCACGCCGATCACCGTGATGTCGTTGCGGAATCTGGTCGACGGCATCGGCTTGGTGGAATCGTAGAACAGATAGCCGCCGGGCTCGATGCCGGCAACGTCCTTGTCCCAGGTCTGCGGGTTCATCGCCACCATCATGTCGACGCCGCCACGGGCGCCGAGATGGCCGTCTTCGGTGACGCGCACCTCATACCAGGTCGGCAGGCCCTGGATGTTGGAGGGGAAGATATTACGTGGCGACACCGGTACGCCATGGCGCAGGATCGCGCGCGCGAACATCTCGTTGGCGCTGGCCGAGCCCGAGCCGTTGACGTTGGCGAAGCGGACGACGAAGTCGTTTACGCTGCTGATCGGCTTTTTGTCGGACATGTCGAACCTGCGTAGGTCATCTCGATGAAATATTTCTGCATGTCCCAGGCACCGGTGGGACAACGCTCGGCGCACAGCCCGCAATGCAGGCAGACGTCCTCGTCCTTGACCATCACACGGCCGGTCTTGAGGTCGCTGGACACATAGAGGTCCTGGTCGGGATGCGGCGAGGGCGCCTTCAGGCGATGGCGCAGATCGTCTTCCTCGCCATTTGGCGTGAAGGTGATGCAGTCCATCGGGCAGATGTCGACGCAGGCATCGCACTCGATGCAGAGCGAGGTCGAGAACACCGTCTGGACGTCGCAGTTCAGGCAACGCTCGGCTTCGCCCAACGCGAGCTTGACGTCATAGCCAAGCTCGACCTCGGTGCGGATGTCCTTCAGCGCGATCACCTTGTCGCGATGCGGCACCTTGAAGCGCTTGTCGTTGGAGATGTCGTTGTCATAGCTCCATTCGTGGATGCCCATCTTCTGCGAGGAGACATGCACCTCCGGCAGCGGCCGTTCGGTGATGTCCTCGCCCGAGAGCAGCTTGTGGATCGACAGGGCGGCGTCGTGACCCTGGGCCACGGCCCAGATGATGTTCTTCGGCCCGAATGCGGCGTCGCCGCCAAAGAACACTTTCGGGTTGGTCGAGACGAAGGTCTTCGGATCGACCTTGGGCATGTGCCATTTGTCGAACTCGATGCCGCAATCCTGTTCGATCCAGGGGAATGCGTTCTCCTGGCCGACCGCGACCAGCACGTCGTCGCATTCGATGGTCTGGTCCGGCTCGCCCGACGGCACCAGGTTGCGCTTGCCCCTGGCGTCGTATTCGGCCTTCACCTTCTGGAACGTGACGCCGGTGAGCTTGCCGTTGTCGTGGATGAAGGCGACGGGGACGAGGAAGTTGATGATCGGGATGTCCTCGTGGATCGCGTCTTCCTTCTCCCAGGGGGAGGCCTTCATTTCCTCGAAGCCCGAGCGCACGATCACCTTGACGTCCTCGCCGCCAAGGCGACGCGCGGTGCGGCAGCAATCCATCGCGGTGTTGCCGCCGCCAAGCACGATCACGCGCTTGCCGATCTTGTCGGTGTGGCCGAACGACACCGAGGACAACCAGTCGATGCCGATATGGACGTGGGCAGCTGCTTCCTTGCGGCCGGGAATGTCGAGCTCGCGGCCGCGCGGCGCGCCGGAGCCCACGAAGATCGCGTCGTATTTCTCTGCAAGCAGCGCCTTCATGCTCTCGATGCGGTGGCCGCCCTTGAATTCGACGCCGAGATTGAGGATGTAGCCGGTCTCCTCGTCGATGACCGAATTGGGCAGGCGGAATTTCGGGATCTGGGTCCGCATCATGCCGCCGGCTTCGGGATCGCCGTCGAACACGGTGCAGTGATAGCCGAGCGGCGCGAGATCGCGCGCCACCGTCAGCGAGGCCGGGCCACCACCGACGAACGCGACGCGCTTGCCATTCTTCGCCGTGGGGTGAGGCAGGCGCTGCTTGATGTCGTCCTTGAAGTCGGCGGCGACGCGCTTGAGGCGGCAGATCGCCACCGGCGTTTCCTCGACGCGTCCGCGCCGGCACGCCGGCTCGCATGGACGATCGCAGGTGCGTCCCAGAATTCCGGGAAACACGTTCGATTTCCAATTGATCATATAGGCGTCGCTGTAGCGGCCTTGTGCGATCAGTCGGATGTATTCGGGAACCGGGGTGTGCGCAGGACAGGCCCACTGGCAGTCGACCACTTTATGAAAGTAGTCGGGGGCCGCGATATCGGTCGGTTTCATTCCTACCCTGTCCGCGCAGGCCCAAAGACCCGGCGGCCTTTTCTTGAGCTTGTCGAACGCTTAACGCGCCGCGATCTGGTTTCTGAATGACGTCATTGGGTTAGCTTATTAGAACCACTCCGAAGTACAACGGCAAATATTCGCGATCCCTTGCTTTCATGGGAGCTGCGCGCTCGTAGCATTAACAGGGGCGCACTATGCGGCGATGCAGCATGTGCGCTGCGTGCTGGAACGTCAGCCGGCGATGTATCGGAGGTCCTGAACGAGAACGGCGATCTTCGACAGATTTGCCCGATGATGCGGCCAGGCCGCGAAGACGTTCATCGTTGGCAAGCCCGCGTCAGTGAGAACCTCGACGAGCTCGCCGGACGCAAGATCGCCGCGCGCCAGATACGATGGCAGCACGGCGATGCCGGCGCCATCCAGCGCCAGCGACCGCACCGCCATCATGTCGCTGGCGATGATCCGTGGCATGATTTCGATTTCGACGGTCTTGCCAGACCACTCCAATCGCCAGTTGGTGCGCGGCGCGTAGGTTCGCTGCACGATGCAGCTGTGATCGGCAAGATCCTGCGGCGAGGCGACTGGCGCGTGCCGGGCGAGATATTGCGGAGCGGCGCAGATGTGCAGCGTGAAGCGATCGATGCACGCGGCCACGAGGCCCGACTGCGTCGGCTCGGCGATCCGGATCGCGACGTCGAAACCGTCCTCGAGAATGTCGACGTAACGATCCGACAGATCAAGCTCGAGCCGGAGCCGCGGATGACGTCTGGCAAGGGCCGCCAGCCGCGGCACGATTGTGGTGCGGCCGTAGGCCGTCGGCATGGTGATGCGCAGCAGGCCTTCCGGTTCGCCACCTTCCGACTGCACGCGTCCCTCGGCCTCGGCGAGCCGGGTCAGCACGTCGCGCAGATCGGCGGCGAAGGCGAGACCTGCCTGCGTCAGGCCGACCCGCCGGGTGGTGCGTTCGACCAGCCGCTTGCCGATGCGCAGCTCGAGCGAGGCGATGCGCCGGCTGACGGTGGACTGCGTGACGCCGAGTTCGCGCGCGGCCGCGCCGAACCCACCGCGGTCGGCGACCGTGAGAAACGCCTCTGCTTCCTGAAAGTTAGGCCCATTCATGCAATTGACGAATTTATGATATCGAAATCCTGCCGTATTAATCCGATGATAGCCAGAATAAGCCTGCGCAGCCAGTTATTCATTGAGGGCTGCATTCATGATCAACGTGACCCAGGCGATGCTCGAGCGCCGTTCGGCGCGGGCCTATTTGAGCAAACCGGTTCCGGTCGACACCATTCGCGACATCATCATGATCGCCCGCCGTACCGCGTCGTCGAGCAACATGCAGCCCTGGCGGCTTAGCGTGATGGCAGGGGCCGACCTCGACCGCCTGAGGGGCGCAGTGCGGCAAAGCCTTGCCGCCAATCCCTCCGCAGAGGGTTCGGAATACAGGATCTACGCCGCCAATCTGAAGGATCCCTACAACCGCCGACGTATCACATGCGCCGAGGATCTCTATGGCACGATCGGCATTGCGCGCGAGAACAAGATGGCGCGGCTGATGCAGTTCGCACGCAACTTCGACTTCTACGGCGCTCCGGTCGGCATGATCCTGTCGATCGACCGCAGCATGGAGCAGGGCCAGTGGGCCGATGTCGGCATGTTCCTGCAATCGATCCTCCTGCTCGCGCACGAACGGGGGCTTGCGACCTGTCCGCAAGCCGCGTGGGCGGCAATGCACGAGACGGTGCGCGCGCACCTTGCTCTTCCGGGGGAGTTCATCGTGTTTTGCGGAGTTTCGCTCGGCTTTGCCGACGCGGCGCACCCGATCAATGGCCTCGTGACCGAGCGCGCGTCGTTCGAGGAGATTGCGGAATTGCGGGGATTCACAGACGCCGATACAAGCGCGACCAAGGCGGAGGCGATCGGCTAGGCGCGTGGTCGCGGCAAGTCGCCTTTGGCGAGGTCCCACATCAGGCAGTAAGTGCCGACCGAGACCGGCAGCGAAAAGGGCGCGGCGGCAGGGCCGGTGAAGCGTTCGGCGATGACAGCCGAGACTGCACCGACACGCGTGCCGTCGATCAGCACGAACCAGTCGCGCGCGCCTTCGTTGCGCACCGCTGGAATGTCCGCCGTCGCGCCCGACAATTCCGGCTCGCTCTCGAGCAGATGCATCGAGACCACGCCTTCGCGCTCTCCGGGCGACAGCTTTTCTTGCAGTGCATCACGCCAAGCGCCGGCATTGTCCGGTGTCGGCCGCAGCCGCACGAGGCCGAGCGCGGCGCCACGACCGGCGCCCTTGCTGATGGTGATGCGCGCGACCACGCGCAGCATGTTCTTGAAATGCGCCATGGTTCGCCGCGACCATTCGGTCTGGTTCGCGAGCCGCGTCCGGTAGGCGGGACTGTCGAGCACGTCGAGCGTCGCAGTCGAATACAGCGAGAGATATTTGGGATTGGCGGCGTACGCGACATAACGGCGCGCTTCCAGGAACCCCTCGATCGCAACGCGCTCTTCCAGATGCTCGCGATCGTACCAGCGGTTGAACTCGGCTTCGTCGGCTGCATCGATGTTCATCGACGTCAGCAGCATGCCTTTCCCGGCGAGCGGCATTTTCTTGTTGTCCTTTTTTCGCGCGTTAACGCGCGGCCTTCGACGCGAGGTCGGCGATCGACTTCATGACCGCGTCCCTCACGCCGGCATCATAGAGCGAATGTCCGGCTTCTTCCACGATCCGAATCTCGGAACCCGGCCAAACTTTCGCTAGCCGCTGTGATGTCTCAGGAGGGCACAGCAGGTCGTACCGGCCCTGCACGATGATGCCGGGAATGCCGGCGAGCCGGGTCGCGTTTCGCAACAACTGATCTTCGCTCATGAAGGAATTGTTGACGAAATAATGCGCCTCCATGAACGGCGTCGCAGGCAGCGTGCGCCACACGTTCAGCGACGGCAGATCGATCCGCGTTTTCGCGGGCTTGTGTTCAGACAAGGCGCGCTCGGTGTCGTGCCAGGCGCGCGACGCCGGTCCATGCACGGCCGGGTCAGTATCGAGGATGCGGCGATAATAGGATTCCACCGGTCGCGCGCGTTCCTCCGGCGGTAGCACGCTCAGGAAATCCTCGCAAAGCGCGGGATAGAATTGCGCCAGGCGCGAGGTGAAGGCCGTCTCGACTTCTGCCTGTGTACCCAGGAAAGTCGCGCGTAGCGCAATGCCTGAGACGCGCTCGGGATGGGCCTCCGCATAAGCCAGCGCCAGCGTCGCGCCCCAGGAGCCGCCGACCACCATCCAGCGCGTGATGCCGAACTTTTCGCGGATCTTTTCCATGTCCGCGATCAGATGCGCCGTGGTGTTGTGTTCGCGCGATCCCTTCGGGCGGCTGCGGCCGCAGCCGCGCTGGTCGAACAGCACGGCGCAGAAGCGATCGGGGTCGAACAGGCGGCGATGATCGGGCTGGCAGCCGCTGCCGGGTCCGCCATGCAGATAGATCGCGGGGATGCCATCGGCGCGGCCGACGCTCTCGACATAGAGCTCATGGCCGTCGCCGACGTCGAGCATGTCGGAGGTCAGCGGCGCAAAGGGATCGGCGCGTCTGACTGAGTTGGCCGCGTCGGCGTCAGGCACCATTCTCGGATTCCAGAGTGCCGCCGGCGAAGTTGCGATAGAGGAAGCGGTTGGTCTCGCCCTCGGCCTCGCGCTCGGCCTGCTTGAAGATGGTCTCGTGCAGCGGCGACAGCGCGCAGGCCGGATCGGTGTTGGCGGCGTCGCCCGTCAGCGCAAAGGCCTGGCAACGGCAACCGCCGAAATCGATCTCGCGGAATTCGCAGGTCTTGCACGGTTCCTTCATCCAGCCTGTGCCGCGATAGTGGTTGAAGGCGTCCGAGTTCTGCCAGATCCAGGCGATCGAATGGTTGGAGCGCACCGACTCGAAATCGAGCCCGGTGATGCTCTCGGCGGCGTGGCAGGGCAGCACCTTTCCGGCCGGCGAGATGTTGAAGAACTGGCGGCCCCAGCCGCCCATGCATTTCTTCGGCCGCAACGCGTAATAATCGGGAACGACGTAGTCGATCGTCAGCCGGCCCTTCAGCCGCTCGCGAGCCTCCTCGACGATGCGGGTGCACTCATCGAGCTGCGCCACCGTCGGCATCAGCGCGGCGCGGTTCTTCAGCGCCCAGCCGTAATATTGGACATTGGCGACCTCTAAGCGGTCGGCGTCGAGATCGATCGACATCTGGATGATATCGGGAAGCTGGTGCATGTTCTGGCGATGCATCACCGCATTCACGGTGAGCGGCAGGTCCAGCTCGCGCGTCCACTTTGCCACTTCGAGCTTCTTGCGATGGCTGCCCTTGTGGCCGGCAACACGGTCGGCGAGGCCTTCTTCGATGCCCTGGAAAGAGATTTGCACGTGGCACAGGCCAGCATCGGCAAGCTCGCTCAGCCGCTCGCGCGTCAGCAGCACGGCCGAGGTGATGAGGTTGGTGTAGAGCCCGACGTCGCTGGCATGCTTCACCAGCTCGACGAGGTCTTTCCGCGCCGTCGGCTCGCCGCCGGAGAAGTGCACCTGGAGCACGCCGATCTCGGCGAGCTCGCTCAGCACCTTCTTCCACTCGTCTGTGGTCAGCTCCTTGCCGGAACGATCGAGCTCGACCGGGTTGGAGCAATAGGGGCATTGCAGCGGGCAGCGATGGGTGATCTCGAGCAGCACCGCGAGCGGAATGCCAAAGGTCTCGGCCGTCGAGCGGCTCTTCTCCAGCACCGCGAGGCTGTCGCTGCTATCAGGCGGGATGATCGGGAGCACATCGCTCATGGCGTCTTCTCCCGGGCTTCGGTGAGGAAGCCCTTGTCGGCGAGACCCTGCAGCATGACGATGACGTCGGCCAGGATCGCCTCGCGGGGGGCTGCGTATTTCGCCGCCAGTTGGTCGGACACGTCGCCGACATTGCGCTCGCCGTCGCAGAGCTGCAAGACCTCGACGGCAATCTCGTCCGGCGCCAGTACGCGTTCCGGCGCCAGGATCACCCAGACTTTCCGCGTCTCGTCGTATTTCAGCTTGGCATGCCGCGGCAGCACGGGGCGACTTGCCTCGCTGACGCTGATGTTCCGCGGCCCGGCCATTGCTCTGATCCCTCAGCTCGCTTTGGGCACGAACGCGCCCGGCGGAATGTTGCCCTCGACATAGGCGTGCTGGAGCGCGTCGAGCTGCACCCACAACACGTTGGTCTTGAAGATCAGCGCGTTGCAGACCTGCGCGCGCTGCTCCGGCGTCGTGGCATGCGCCTTGACATAGTCGAGCGCAAAGCCGGCATCACGCGGCGCCTGCGCCAGCCGTCGCTTGAAATAGCTCATGATGTCGGAATTGACGAAGTCATAATGCTCCAGCATGCCGGAGATGCGCTCTTCGTGCAGGTTCGGCGCGAACAATTCGGTCAGCGAAGAGGCGATCGCCTCCAGCGGGCTTTTTTCGCGGCAGTAGTGCACGTAAGCTTCCACCGCGAAGCGCGTTGCCGGCAAAATGCCTTCGGTGGATTCCACATAGGCCGTGTCGAGGCCGAGGCCCTCGGTCAGCTTCAGCCAGCGCTCGATGCCGCCCTCGCTGCCGACATCGCCGTCATGATCCTCGATGCGGTGGCGCCATTCCAGCCGCGTAGCGCGGTCGCGGAAGCGCGAGATCACCACCGCGTCCTTGATCGGGATCGTGCTCTGGTAATAGTAGCGGTTCAGCGCCCAGGCCTGCACCTGGCCCTTGTTCAGCTTGCCGCCGTGCAGAAGCTTATGGAACGGATGCAGGCTGTGATAGCGCGTGGCGCCGATGTGGCGCAGCGTCGCCTCCAGCTCCTCGGCGCTGGTGAGCTTGAGGTCCTTGCCGATCGAGAGCGCAGTCATTCCAGTCAGTGTCTTGCCAGTCAGTGTCTTGCCAGTCAGTGTCTTGCCAGTCATGGACGCGGCATTCACAGCACGATCTCCGTTCCGTCGGCTGGTATCTGCCATCCCGCCGCCTCGGCTGTCTTGCGTTCAGGCGAGGTCGGCAGCAGCGCCGGGTTCGAGTTATTGATATGCAGAAACATCTTCCTGTCGATAGTGAGATCGGCCAGCCGCGCGATCGCGCCATCGTCGCCGGACATCGCGACATGTCCCATGCTCTTGCCGGTCTTGTGGCCGAGCCCGGCCCTGATCATCTCGTCGTCCTGCCAGACCGTGCCGTCGAAGAACACCAGCGCCGCGCCGTCGATCTCGGCCTTGAGCGCATCGGTAACCTCGGCGCAGGCGGCGATGAAGTAGAAGCACCTGCCGGTCGCCTTGTCGGTGACCTTCAGGCCCAGCGTATCGCCGTCGCCGCTCTCGCCGCCGGGATGTGCCTTGCCTTCAAGATACCAGGCCGACTTGCCCGGCACGGCGAAGGCCAGCACCTCCAGCCCTGAGCGTGCACCATCGGTGAGGCGCGGCTCAAACGGCTCGCTGATTCCGATCGGCTGACGCTTGACGTTCTTCTCGTTCAGCACGTTGAAGATGCTGTTGCTCTTCAGGATCGCCAGCACCTTCTCATGCGCATAGACCGTGAAGGGCGAGCCCTCGCGCATCGACAACAGGCCCGCGACCGCATCGACTTCGCTGTTGGTCAGGATCACGCCCGCAATCGGGGTATGGCGCAGTGCGCCGGCCTTCGGATGCAGCTGCGGCGTGGCATTCAATTGCTGGCGAAGGTCGGGGCAGGCGTTGATCAGAAACCAGTGCTCGCCGTCGCCGCTGAAGGCAACCGAGGCCTGGGTTCGATAAAGCTCATGGCCGTGGCTACGGGCCGCCCGGCAGCCCTCGCAACCGCAATTCCATTGCGGGACTCCGCCGCCCGCCCCGGCGCCCAGGACGACGACGCGAAGCATGTTACGTCTCCTGGAGGCAACGTCGCGAGGTGGATCTCACGCCGACACAATTCCTGACTTCCGGAAACGATTCGTGACCGAAAGACCCACCTGCGCAGAACGCGTACTCACCAACCGCTTACTTGCGGGTGGCGCTCACATACATGTTGATTTCCATGCCGCAGGGCACTTCGACGATCTTGGGGGCTTTCCAGGCCATTTTGGCTCTCCATTGTCGCAAATCCGGACGTATCCGCCCGCCGGTTAAAGTAATGCGGGCGTGGAAGTTCGCTAGTGAAATCTTCCCGAGAAAGGCATGTTGCGTCGCGAAAAATGATGGTGGAACATCAGTTCTGGTGATGCCGCCTTGCGCATGGCGCATTCGGTCGCGAACCCTGTCCTGATAAAGCAGTTGTGAGTGCAGTGCGGCTTTCAATCCGATACAGGCGACTTTAGCTGGATCTTGTGATGCCCAAATACTTCTTCAACACCCGTATCGGCGATGAATTGATCGTGGATCCCGATGGCGAGGATCTGCGCAATCCGGACCGCGCCTGGGAGGTCGCCCGCCAGATGATCCTGGAGGTGCTGAAATCCGAGGGGACCCAGCCGGCGCTGCTCGAAGCGGTCATTGAAGTGACCGACAACGACGGTGATATCGTGCTGGAGTTTCCCTTCAGCGAGGCCCTGCTGGACATTCCGGACCAATCCGCGACGCGGCATTAGCTGTGGCCGATGCAGCGGTGCCACCTCTCCCTGCGGGAGAGGTGAACCACCACCTTCGTCCCTGCGAAATCCGCATGGCTTTGCCGCGTTCCCGGCGCTAAAAGACGCCGGTCACACGGAGCACGTCATGCAAGATCTCTGGCGCCTGTCGGCTGCCGACCTCGCCACCCTCGTCAAATCCAGGAAAGTGTCCGCCCGGGAGGCGGCCAAGGCCGGCCTCGACCGCCTGGACGCCGTCAATCCGAAGCTCAACGCAGTGATCGACCACCGGCCCGAGGACGTGCTCAAGCAGGCTGACGCCGTCGATGCCGCCATCGCGCGGGGAGAGGACCCCGGCATGCTGGCCGGCGTGCCCGTCACCATCAAGGCCAATGTCGACCAGGAAGGCTTTGCCACCACCAACGGCCTGAAACTCCAGCGCGACCTGATTGCGCGCGAGGACAATCCGGTGGTCGCCAATTTCCGCAAATCCGGCGCGGTTCTCCTTGGGCGCACCAATTGCCCGGCCTTCTCCTATCGCTGGTTCACCACCAACCTCGTCCATGGCGACACCAAGAACCCCCGCGACGCCGCGTTGACGCCGGGCGGCTCGTCCGGCGGCGCCGGCTCCGCGGTTGCGGCCGGCATCGGCCACATCGCCCACGGCACCGACATCGCCGGCTCGATCCGCTATCCCGCCTATGCCTGCGGCGTGCACGGCCTGCGTCCGACGCTCGGCCGCATCCCGGCCTTCAATCCGGCGCTGCCGGAACGCCCGATCGGCCCGCAGATCATGGCGGTCTCGGGACCCCTCGCGCGCACCGTCAACGACTTGCGGATCTCGCTCGCCGCGATGTCCGCTCGCGACGTGCGCGATCCCTGGTATGTGCCGGCGCCACTGGAAGGCCCGGCAGTGCCGAAGCGCGCCGCGATCTGCCTCAACCCGGATGGCCTTGCGACCACGCCGGAGGTGAAGGCCGCCGTGACCGACGCCGGCAAGCGGCTGGAGCGTGCCGGCTGGACCGTCGAGGGAATCGAAAACACCCCGCCGATGCGCGAAGCGGTCGAGTGGCAGCGCAAGCTCTGGCTCGGCGATGCCTACGAGGCGCAGCTCGAAATGGCCGAGCGCGAGGGTGATCCCGGCGCGCTGGCGTGCTTGCGCGGCAACCGCGCCAAGGTCACGCCGATGGACCAGGCGAATTACGCGCAGGCGCTGACCCGCCGCGCCACGTTGACCCGCGACTGGATGCTGTTCTTGGAGAAATACGCCGTCGTGCTGACGCCGGTCTCCGGCGAGCTGCCGTTCCCCGACCATCTCGACCGCAAGGACGCAGCCTCCTTCGAGCGCGTCTGGGAGGCGCAGCTGCCGCAGATCGCGACGCCCTTCATGGGGCTGCCGGGTCTCGTCGTCTCCACCGGCCTCGTCGGCAAGGCGCCGGTCGGCGTGCACATCGTCTCCGGCCGCTACCGCGAGGATCTGTGCCTGCTCGCCGGCGAAGCGATCGAGGCGGGTGGTGTGCCGCCGTCGCCCATCGACCCTGTGGGTTAGCGATGTCTGCGATCTACGACTTCAAGGCCAATTCGCTTCTCGGCGAGGAGGTGCCAATGCGCCACTACGAGGGGCAGGTGCTGCTGATCGTCAACACCGCGAGCAAATGCGGCTTCACGCCGCAATATCGCGCGCTTGAGGATCTGCATCGCGATCTGTCGCCGCGCGGCTTTTCGGTGCTCGGCTTTCCCTGCAACCAGTTCGGCGCGCAGGAGCCGGGGCAGGCAGCCGAGATCCAGGCGTTCTGCTCGACCAACTATGACGTCACCTTTCCGCTGTTCGAGAAGGTCGACGTCAACGGCGCCCACGCGCACCCCTTGTATGAGTACCTGAAACGCCAGCAATCCGGCCTGCTGGGGGCCTCCATCAAATGGAATTTCACCAAATTCCTGGTGGACCGTGCCGGCCACGTGATCGCGCGCTACGCGCCGACCGCGCGGCCGGAAGGATTGCGGCAGAAGATCGAGACCCTGTTATGAGCGAGACAATCATGAGCGACGAATTTCCGGACCGCCTGTCGGTCGACCCGAACAGCCCCTATTACAACGCGGACATCCTGTCGCGCGACGTCGGCATCCGCTTCAAGGGCGTCGAGAAGACCAATGTCGAGGAGTACTGCATCAGCGAAGGCTGGGTCCGCGTCGCCGCAGGGAATGCCAAGGATCGCTACGGCAATCAGCTGACCATCAAGGTGCATGGCCCGGTCGAGCCGTATTTCAGGGACAAGAAGTAGGTCATGTCCGTCCGCATCGTCGACGTCCGCGAAATTACAAAACCGATCTCATCGCCGATCCGCAACGCCTATATCGACTTCACCAAGATGACGACGAGCCTGGTTGCCGTCGTCACCGATGTCGTGCGCGACGGCAAGCGCGTCGTCGGCTACGGCTTCAACTCCAATGGCCGCTACGGGCAGGGCGGTTTGATCCGCGAGCGCTTTGCCTCGCGCATCACCGAGGCCGATCCGAAGTCGCTGTTGAATGCGGCCGGTGACAATCTCGACCCCGACAAGGTCTGGGGCGCGATGATGACCAATGAGAAGCCGGGCGGTCATGGCGAGCGCTCGGTCGCGGTCGGCACCATCGACATGGCGGTGTGGGACGCGGTGGCGAAGATCGCAGGAAAACCGCTGTTCCGTCTGCTGGCCGAGCGCCACGGCGTCAAAGCCAATCCGCGCGTCTTCGTCTATGCCGCCGGCGGCTATTACTATCCCGGCAAGGATCTCTCGATGCTGCGCGGCGAGATGCGCGGCTATCTCGATCGCGGCTACAACGTTGTGAAGATGAAGATCGGCGGCGCCGATATCGACGAGGACCGCACCCGCATCGAGGCGGTGCTGAAGGAGATCGGCAAGGACGCGCAGCTCGCCGTCGACGCCAACGGCCGCTTCAATCTCGAGACCGGCATCGCCTACGCAAAAATGCTGCGCGATTATCCGCTGTTCTGGTACGAGGAAGTCGGCGATCCCCTCGACTACGCGCTGCAGGCAGCACTTGCCGAATTCTATCCCGGCCCGATGGCCACAGGCGAGAATCTCTTCAGCCACCAGGACGCCCGCAATCTCATCCGCTACGGCGGCATGCGCCCCGATCGCGACTGGCTGCAATTCGACTGCGCGCTCTCCTATGGCCTGTGCGAATACCAGCGCACGCTGGAAGTCCTGAAAACCTACGGCTGGTCGCCCAGCCGCTGCATCCCGCACGGCGGCCACCAGATGTCCCTCAACATCGCCGCCGGCCTCGGCCTCGGCGGCAACGAAAGCTACCCCGATCTGTTCCAGCCCTATGGCGGCTTCCCGGATGGTGTCCGCGTCGAGAACGGCCACATCACCATGCCGGATCTCCCGGGCATCGGTTTTGAGGGCAAGTCCGATCTCTACAAGGAGATGAAGGCGCTGGCGGAGTAGCGGGCGCATTGGCGCACGACGGCCGCGCCAAATATACAGTGTCGTCCCGGCGAAGGCCGGGACCCATAACCCCAGGGAGTGGTTATGGCGCGCGCTGGTCACTCCGAGCCTTCGCCAAATCAAATCCTGTGGTTATGGGTCCCGGATCTGCGCTTCGCTTGTCCGGGACGACAGCTGAGTTCGCAAGGCCATCTCCGCCAGCACCATCGGCTGCCGTACCCCATACATCAACGACCGCCACAGCCATTCGAGCGGGCCGTAGCGGTAGTGGCGCAGCCACCATTTGCTGAAGCGCAACTGTCCGGCATAGACGATGATGCCGATGGCGAGGGCCGGGGTGATGCCGAGCCGGCCGAACAGGCCAAGGCCGTAGCCGTAAAAGATCCAACCGAAGATAATGGATTGTGCGACGTAGTTGGTGAAGGCCATCCGGCCGAGCGGCGCGGCCCAGCCAAGCAACTTCTTGCCGCGCTCGAAATGGGCGATGCCGAGGATGCCGGCACCATAGCCCAGCGCGAGCAGGATGGTGCCGAGCGGCTCGCTGCCGCGATAAAGCAAGGCTGCACCGAGGCCGATGGCGGGAATCGCGATGGCGAACAGGGCGCGGACATTCTGCAGAATGCCGCTGCGCCAGGCCAGCGCGCCGACGAGAAACAACCCGATCGTGCGCAGGAAGACGAACGCGTGCAGGGAGGCGATGAGGGGAATTTCGCGGAAGCGAAACGCCAGCACGTCGAGGAAGCCGCCCGTCGCATAGATGCGATTGGCATCCATGACGTCCTGCCAGATCGCGGCCCTGCTCGGAAACAATCCGGCCGGCGGAAAGGCCTGCATGGCCAGATACAGCGCGAGAGACACCAGCGCGGCAAGCGTCAGCAGCCAGCGCGGACCAAACAGCAACGGCAGCACGATGAATCCGGCCAGCGCATATTCGGTGAGGATATCGCCGTTCCAGATCAGGCACAGATGAATGATGCCGAACACCAGCAGAACGGCGAGCCGGCGCACGAGCAGCACAGTGCGGCGCTCGCTGGTCGCGAGCCGGTCGAACTGAATGGCAAGGCCTGCGCCGAACAGCAGCGAAAACAGCGCGAACGCCTTGAGTTCGACGGCCTGGGTCAGGATCGCTTCAATGGCGCGATCGACCGGCGACGCCAGCATCCGGGGACCCAGAAACTGGTCGAAGATCGAAACGCGAAATTCCATGACGATGTTGATGGCCATGACGCCGAACAGGGCGATGCCCCGCAGCACGTCGATGGCGTCGATCCGCTCCGAGGAGGGCGTCGGCCTGGGGATTACGGCGCTATCGGAGGTCATCGCGGTCTGAATTCCGTCGTAGCCGGGCGGCGAGATGCCGCCACATTCTACGTCATTGCGAGCGGGCGCATCCACAATCCCGCTGTCATGCCCCGGCTTGATCGGGGCATCCCAGTACGCCGCGGCGGATGTGGCGAGAGCGAGTTCTCTAACGCTGGCCTCTGGAATACCTGGATCGCCCAGCCGGGCGATGACACCGATGTTGTCGCTACGACAGCCGCATATCCAGCAACCGTCGCCCTTCGCCCTTCAAGAGCTTCTTCACCGCGCTGGACGCCACGACCTCGCCGTCATTGGCGTAGGCTTCGTGGTTCTTCTCGATGTCGTCGAGGCGGTAGAGGTAGTTCACCATCACGCCGGCGGACTCGCGCAGACCCTTCGGCGAGAGGTCGCCGAGCCAGTTGATGCGCTCCAGCCGGGCGCCGTTGCCGAGATGGAAGCGGGCGACGGAATCGATCAGGCGGCCCTTCGACGTGCGCGCCCTTAGGAAGTAGTGCGCGGCGAGCGGTTCGATCAGGCTGCGCAGCTGCGCGGTCGTCTCGGGATTCTCGTACCATTTGGGATCGTCGAGGCGCTTGAGGATCTCGCGGTCCTCGTCCGACAGCGGCAGATCCTTGTCCTGCTTCAGCCATGGCATGAAGCCCGGCACCGGCGACAGCGTCACGAAGGTGTCGAGCTTCGGCGTCTCGCGGCGGAGCTCCTCGACCACCTGCTTGATCAGGAAGCTGCCGAAGGAGATGCCGCCAAGCCCACGCTGGGTGTTGGAGATCGAATAGAACACGGCGGTGCGCGCCTTCTCGATGGGAAGGTACTGGCGATCGACGGCGAGCAGCGGCGCGATCGCGCCCGGAATGGTTTCGGTCAGCGCCACCTCGACGAAGATCAAGGGTTCGTCGACCATCGCGGGATGGAAGAACGCGTAGCAGCGGCGGTCGACCGGATCGATGCGGCGGCGCAGATCGTCCCAGTCGCTGATCTCGTGCACGGCTTCATAGCGGATGATCTTTTCGAGGATGTTGGCCGGGGTCGACCAGTCAATCCGGCGCAGCACGAGAAACCCCCTGTTGAACCATGAAGAGAGAAGATGCGAGACGTCTCGGTCGAGCGCGGCGAAGTCGGTGTGTCCGTTCATCATGCCCAACAGATCGGCGCGCATGGCGACGAGGTCGCCGGTGCCGCCCGGCGCGCGGTTGAGACGGCGGATCAGCTCCTGCCGCCGCGGTTCCGAGGCGAAATGCAGCGAGCTTGCGTCCTCGTCGCTCGGCTCGGCGCGCCATTTCTCGATCGCCTTGGATAGCCGTTCCCGATCCGGACCGAAATCGCGCACCAGTCCTTCGAAGAAGGCGCGCCGTCCTGCCGCATCCAACTCCTGGTAGATGTCGAGCACTTCGCGCGCCATGGCGGTGCCGGAGGCCTCGCCCCGACCCGACAGCAGCGCGCCACAGAGCTCGATCAGCCCCTCGGCATCCTGCCTGGTGTCAGCGGAATCCCGCCGGCGCAGCAGCGTGCGGCCGCGCTCGGAAATTGTGGCGAGCAGGTCAGAGAAGAAGGCATTGGCCATTTGGCTTTTCGAATCCGGGTTTGTGCAATGCGGAAGCTTACATGGGATTTAGGCGAAAGCCGATCACAATCAAGCAGGCGAATTTGGCAACTTTAGTTAGGCCATGCGCCTCACGGTACACTGTCATGCTCCGGCTTGACCGGGGCATCCAGTACGCCGCGGCGTCTCGGTTCTAGCCGCGCCGTCTCGGCGTACTGGATCGCCCGGTCAAGCAAGGCCGGGCGATGACACGGAGAGCGGAGCAACAGCTACACCTTCCCCGCAAACTCCGTCGGCGTCCGTCCCGTCACCTGACGGAAGGCCGCCGAAAAAGCCGGCACGCTGGCGTAGCCGAGCTGCGTCGCAAGCTGCTTCACCGAGACGCTCGCATCCGTCGACAACCGCTGGATCGCCGCCGCAATCCTCGCGCGCTGGCACCAGCTCTTGAAGGTCAGTTGTGTCTCTGTCGAGAACAGCCGCGACAGCGTACGCGCGGAGGTTCCGACCTCGCGTGCCAGCGTGTCGATATCGTGTAGCCCAGTGGGATCGTCGAGCACGATCATGGCGGCGCGCCGGCAGCGCGGCTCGTGCGGCAGCGGCACGAAGGTCGCGGAATCCTCGGCCTCGTGCAGCTCCAGCATCACCAGGCGGACCAGCAGCTCGGTGCGTTCCTCGGTGTTGCGCGCGTCGAACAAAGCGAGGATCGCCTGATTGAGCAGCGGCGACACCCGCACCACGAACTCCTTGGTCAGTCCCTCGTAGCGCTGCTCGCGCTTCAGCCAGGCGAGGTCGAAATACAGCGTGCGCATCTCGATGTCGGCAAGCAGATCGAGGGCATGCTCGAGCCCGGCCGGCACCCAGACCGCCCGGTCCGGCGGCACCAGCCACCGTCCCCCCGGCGTCGTCACCTGCATCGTGCCCTTCGCGGCATAGACCAGCTGCGCCTCGCGGTGCATGTGCGGGTCGAGCCGCATGCCCTTCGGATAATCGCGCGCGACCAAATGCACGCCCGCGGTGGAGCGGTGGTTGCCCCGGACCTCCCTCAGGATTGGCGTTTCGACGACAGTCATTGGCAGCATCCCGTCATGGCCAAGACATATAACTCATTTCGGAGCAGGAGAGGATTCGTATGAACAGCCCCAGCCGGGTCATCAGTTTCGTCAACGCAGGCCATTTCATCGACCATTATGCGATGCTGATCTTCGCCGCCGCGGTGATCATCATGGGGCCGGCGCTCGGCATGGCCTATTCGGAACTGCTTCCCTACGCGACCCCGGGGTTCATCGCCTTCGGCGCCGGCTCGCTGCTCACCGGCTGGTTAGGGGACCGCTGGAGCCGCCGCCACATGATGCTGATCTTCTTCGTCGGCATCGGCCTTGCCATGATCTCGGTCGGCTTCGTGCAGACACAGGTCGAGCTCGGCGCGGCGCTGTTTGCGATCGGCGTCTTCGCCTCGATCTATCACCCCGTCGGCACCGCGATGATCGTGTCCTATGCCGACCGGCTCGGCCGCGAGATGGGCATCAACGGCGTCTGGGGCAATCTCGGCGTTGCCTCGTCGGCGCTGGTCACGGGCGTGATCGGCCAGTATCTCGGCTGGCGTTTCGCCTTCATCGTCCCCGGCATCGTCACCATCCTGATCGGCATCGCGTTTGCGATGCTGGTCGTGCATGAGGACCGCAAGGGCTCGAAGCAGGCGGCGGCACAGGCGCGCGTCGCCAAGCAGGACATGTGGCGCGTGGTGCTGTCGCTTCTGATCGTCGTGATCGCGATCTCCACGACGTTCAACGCCGTCACTGTCGCGCTACCGAAGTTGTTTGCGGAGCGGCTCGCGGACCTGACGAAGAGCCCGGCGCTGCTCGGCGTCATCGCGGCCTGCGTCTACGTGTTCGGCGCGATGACGCAGTACACGATCGGCCGGCTGCTCGACCGCTATTCGCTGAAGACGGTGGCGCTGCCGCTGTCCTTCATGCTGGCGCCGTTCCTCTATCTCGCCGCGAGCCTGAGCAATTTGCCGCTGATATTGGTCTCGATCGGCATCGTCATGGGCGCGTTCGGGCAGGTCACGGTCAACGACGCCATGGTCGGAAAATACACCAGCGAGGAATGGCGCTCGCGGGCCTATGCGGTGCGCTATTTCATCGGCTTCACCGCGGCCGGCGCGTCAGTGGGCCTGGTCGCCTGGCTCTACGAGCAGGGCGGCTTCGTCACCATGCTGCACGCATTTGCTGCGCTCTGCCTGCTGGCGATTGCGGCAGCGATCATCCTGCCGCGCGAGATCAGGACGCTGGCGGCGGCGTGAGCTATCGTGTCCCGGACAAGCTGCAACGCGTGAACGTTGCGGCGCAGAGCCGGGACCCAGGGGCTGCGAATTCCCGTTTCGCATGGGCCCCGGCTCTGCAGCGCACCGCCGAAGTGACGCTGCGCTGCGTCCGGGGCACGAGCGAGGCGTAACGCCGGAGAGGCGGGGGGGACGTCGTACCGCGTCGCGCACACCCTCCATGATGCCATCATGCCGGTGTTTTGCCCGACGGAGCAAGTTATTTCGGTAAGACCGAAATTTCTCAAGCTTTTTCGACCTGATCTCTACTGCGCATGGGGTTGTTTTCGACTTTCGCCCCTTAACCCGCCGCGCGAGCCGGGAACCCGCTCCACCTTCCGCGGGTTCTATCCGCTGTGGCCCCGGTACCTTGCCGGGACCCGGTGAAGGGGGAAAGACACCTGCATGCAGTGGAGCCTGCTCCGACCGGTCGGCCTTGTCCCCGCGGCGCTTGTCCTCACCACCATTGCGGCCAGCGCCGAGGGCGGCAAATCGGCAGGTCCGTCCGAATTCCTGCTGGTGGCGCAGATCGTGCTGCTGATCGCGGTGGGGCGCGGCCTCGGCGAAATCATGCAGCGGATCGGCCAACCCTCGGTGATCGGCGAATTGCTCGCCGGCATTTTGCTCGGGCCGTCGCTGTTCGGCTGGATCTGGCCGGAGGCGCAGCACGCGATCTTCCCGAAGACGCCCGAGCAGAAGGCGATGATCGACGGCATCGCCCAGTTCGGCATTCTGCTGCTGCTCTTGCTCACCGGCATGGAGACCGACCTCAAGCTGGTCAGGAAGGTCGGCAAAGCCGCGATCGCGATCTCGATCGCCGGCATTTTGGTGCCCTTCGCCTGCGGCTTTGCACTTGGCGAGTTTCTGCCGGATGCGCTGCTGCCGAAGCCGGAGCAGCGTCTCGTGGCCTCGCTGTTCATGGGCACGGCGCTGTCGATCTCATCGGTGAAGATCGTCGCCGTCGTCGTGCGCGAGATGAATTTCATGCGCCGCAATGTCGGCCAGATCATCGTCGCGACCGCGGTCATCGACGACACCATCGGCTGGATCATCATCGCCGTGATCTTCAGCCTGGCCTCGCAGGGCACGCCGGATATTGCCTCGGTGGCGAAGGCCGTGCTGGGCACGCTCGCCTTCCTTGCGGTCAGCTTCACCATCGGTCGGCGGCTGGTGTTTCAGCTGATCCGCTGGACCAACGACAACCTCGTCAGCACGGCGGCGGTCATAACCGTGATCCTGCTGCTGATGGGCGTCATGGCGCTGATCACCCACCTGATCGGCGTCCACACCGTGCTAGGTGCTTTCGTCGCCGGCATCCTGGTCGGGGAGTCCCCGATCCTGACGCGGCAGATCGACGAGCGGTTGCGAGGATTGATCTCGAGCTTCTTCATGCCGGTGTTCTTCGGCCTTGCGGGCTTAAGCGCCGATCTCTCGGTGCTGCGCGATCCGAACCTTTTGATGCTCACCGGCCTCTTGGTCGTGATCGCCAGCGTCGGCAAGTTCGGCGGCGCCTTTGTCGGCGGCACATTGGGCGGCCTGAGCACGCGGGAGTCGCTGGCGCTCGCAAGCGGCATGAACGCGCGCGGCTCGACCGAAGTGATCATCGCCACCATCGGCCTGTCCATCGGCGTTCTCAGCCAGAACCTGTTCACGATGATCGTGACCATGGCGATCGTGACCACGATGGCGATGCCGCCGATGCTGCGCGGGGCGCTCGCCAGGCTGCCGATGAACAAGGAGGAGAAGGGGCGGCTGGAGCGGGAGGAGTTCGAGAAGCGCGGCTTTGTCGCCAATCTCGAACGCCCCTTGCTGGCCGTCGACGAAAGCGTCAACGCCACCTTTGCGTCGCACGTTGTCGGCCTGATCGCGGGCATGCGCGGCCTGCCGATCACCGTGCTGCATATCGGCGAGCGTGCCAGGGAGCAGGAGAAGACTCCTGACGAGGAGGAGAGCCACGAGGCGGTCGTGAAGAAGGCGGCCGAAACCGTCTCTGCCAATGCCGACAGCGATGCCGGCAGCGTCGATGTCGTCACCCGTGCGCGGCGCGCGGAGCTCGGCGAGACCATCGCCGACGAGGCGCGCAAGGGTTTTGATCTCCTCGTCGTCGGCGTCGACAAGGTCGCGGCCACCAAGGACCTTTTTGATCGAAAGATCGAGGACATCGCCGCAAAATTCGACGGCCCGCTCGCGATCGTGGCAGCCAAGGGCAAGCACCTGAAGCAGCCGATGCCGGAGCGACTCAACATCCTCGTTCCGGTCTCCGGCAGCGGCGTCTCCAAGCGCGGCGCCGAGGTCGCGGTTGCGTTGACGCAGGCCGGATCAGGCTCGCTCCGGGTGATCTATGTCGCGACGACCCGGGACAAGGGCGCGCAGCGCGGCGCCTCCCGCGGGCTGAGCCAGGAGGCCGGCATCCTCAAGGACGCCAGCGATCTCGCTGCCCGCTACGACGTCGACATCACCACAACGCTGCGCGTGAACCGGGCGCCGGAGGCTGCGATCCTGCGCGAGATCGACACCACCGATGTCGATCTCGTCGTCATGGGCGTCGACCGCATCCAGGCCGATCACCTCTCCTTCGGCGGTGTTGCGGATGCCGTGCTCAGGCAGTCGAAAGTCTCGGTGCTGCTGGTGTCGAGCGGCGAGCCGCGGCAGGCTCCGGCGGAGAATGCCTAGGACTTCACCTCCGCGGCCGGCTCCGCCTTCGGTACCTTCTTCGACGCGCGCCAGTTCTCGAAGCGCTGCACCACCACGAAGAACGCCGGCACGAACAGCACCGCAAGGCAGGTCGAGGCCAGCATGCCGGAGAACACCGTGATGCCGATCGACTTGCGCGCGCTGGCGCCGGCGCCGGTCGCGATCACCAGCGGCACCACGCCGAGGATGAAGGCGAATGACGTCATCAGGATCGGGCGGAAGCGGGCGCGCGCCGCCTCGATCGCACTTTCCGCGACCGGCTTGCCGTCGCGGTTGTGCAGCTCGAGGCCGACCTCGACGATCAGGATGGCGTTCTTGGCGGAGAGCGCGATCAGCAGGATGAGACCGATCTGGCAGTAGAGGTTGTTGTCGATCTTCAGGCCGGAGAGGATCAGCATCGGCCCGAGCAGCGACAGCGGCACCGCCAGGATCACCGAGATCGGCGCGTACCAGCTCTCATACTGGCCGGCGAGCACGAGATAGACCAGTAGCATGGCCAGGCCGAACACCCAGTAGATCTGGTTGGAGACCGCCTTCTCCTGATAGGACATCGCGGTCCATTCGAAGCCGGTGCCCGGCGGCAGCGTCTTGTCCGCGATGTCCTCCATCAACTTGAGCGACTGGCCGGACGAGTAGCCCTGCGCCGGCAGGCCGATGACGGTCGAGGAGGGATAGAGATTGTAGAGGCTGATCAGTGACGGACCGATGGCCGGCGTGATCGTGGCGACAGTGCCGATCGGGATCATGTCGCCGTTCGAGTTGCGCACCATCATGTTGGCGATGTCGCGCTCGGTGACGCGGAATGCCGGATCGGCCTGGGTGTAAACCTGGAACACCCGCCCGAACTTGTTGAACTGGTTGACGTAGGACGAGCCGAGATAGGTCGACAGCGCCGCGAACACCTGATCGGTGGTCACGTGCAGCGTCTGGGTCTTGATGCGGTCGATCTCGACGTTGTATTGCGGCACCGAGGAGCGGAACGAGGATTGCACGCGCTGCAGCGCGCTCTGGCTCTGGCCGTTGCTGACCATCGCGCTCGTGATCGCCTGGAGCTTGGCGAAGTCGCTGTTGCCGTCGCGCAGCTCGACTTGCATCGAGAAGCCGGCCGCGTTGCCGATGCCCTGGATCGGCGGCGGCGGCAGCACCAGCGTGCGCGCCTCCATGATGGTCGCGACCTTGTCATTCAGGCCATAGACCAGCGAGCGCAGATCCTCGCCTTTGCCGCGCGCGGCCCAGTCCTTCAGGATGATGTAGGCGACGCCGGCATTGGCAAGACTGGCGCTGTTGTCCAGCGCCGAGATGCCGGCGATGGTGATGACCTGCTGGACACCCGGCGTGTCCTTGATGATATCGGCGGCCTTGTCGAGCACCTTCTGGGTCCGCTCCAGCGAGGCGCCGTCGGGCAGCTGCACCGCGGCGATCAGATAACCCTGGTCCTCGATCGGCAGGAAGCCGGTCGGCACCCGCGACAGGCCGTAGCCACTGAACCCGATCACAATCAGTGCGAACGCGACAGAGATCGTCGCGTGCTTCACCAGGAAGGTGATCAGCCGGGTGTAGCCGCGCTCGACGCGGTTATAGACCGCGTTGAAGCCGCGGTAGAAAAAATTGCGCTGCTCGGGCGGCACGGTCGGCCGTAGCCACAACGCGCATTGCGTCGGCTTCAGCGTGGCCGCGTTGATGGCGGACAGAAGCGCGGTTGCCGCGATCACCAGTGCGAATTGCGAATAGATCCGCCCGGTGAGGCCGGCGAGGAACGAGGCCGGCAAGAACACCGAGATCAGCACCAGCGTGATGCCGACGATCGGCGCGAACAGCTGGTCCATTGCCTTGATCGCGGCGTCGTGGCCGTTCAGGCCCTGCTCGATATTGTGCGCCGCGCCTTCCACCACGACGATGGCGTCGTCGACGACGATGCCGATCGCCAGCACGATCGCAAACAGCGTCGACATGTTGATGGTGAAGCCGAGCGCGGCCATCGCGGCGAATGCGCCGATGATCGTGACAGGCACCGTGGTCGCCGGCACCAGCATCGCGCGCCAGTCCTGCAAGAACACCAGGATCACGACCAGCACCAAGAGGCCGGCCTCGATCAGGGTCATATAGACCTCGTGCACGGAGGCCTGCACGAACTTCGTGGTGTCGAACGGCGTGTCGTATTTCATGCCTTGCGGGAAGGCTTTCGCGAGTTCCACCATCTTCTTCTCGACGGCCTGCTCGACCTCGAGCGCGTTGGCGCCCGGTGACTGGAATACGCCGATGCCGACGGCCGGCTGCTTGTTGAGCGAGAAGATCTGGCTGTAGGTCTGCGCTCCCAATTCGACCCAGCCGACGTCGCGCACGCGCGTGACGTCGCCGCCGGTGCCTGATTTGACGATGATGTTCTCGAATTGGCTGGTGTCGTCGAGCCGGCCGTTGACGTTGAGCGTGTATTGGAACGCCTGCCCCGGCGGCGTCGGCGGCGCGCCGACCTGGCCGGCGGAGACCTGCTGGCTCTGCTGCTGGATCGCGTTGATGACATCCTGCGGCACGAGGCTGCGCACTTGCAGCTTGTTCGGATCGAGCCACACCCGCATCGAATACTGGCCGGCGCCGAACACCGTGACGTTGCCGACGCCGGGCAGGCGCGAGAGCTCGTCGCGGAGGTTGATGGTGGCGTAGTTGCTCAGGTAAAGGCTGTCGAACGTCTTGTCCGGTGAGGTCAGCGTCACGAACAAGAGGATCGAGGTCGACCGCTTCTGCACGGTGACGCCCTGGTTCTGCACCGAGGACGGCAATTGCGACAGCGCGCTGGAGACGCGGTTCTGCACCAGCACCTGCGCGAAGTTGAGGTCGGTGCCGATCTTGAAGGTTACCGTCAGCGTATAGGTGCCATCGGAGCCGCTGTAGGACTGCATGTAGAGCATGTCCTCGACGCCGTTGACCTGCTGCTCGATCGGCAGCGCCACGGTGTCGATCACGGTCTTGGCGCTGGCGCCGGGATAGCGCGTCGTGACCTGTACCGTCGGCGGCACCACGTCGGGATATTGTGCGATCGCGAGGTTGAACAGCGCAACGCCGCCGATCAGGATCATCAGGAGCGCGATGACGTTCGAGAGGACCGGCCGCTCGATGAAGAATTTTGAGATCATGACCGGCGGCTCCTACCTGGACGCCTGGGGCTGGTCCATCTTCGTCACCTGCGGGTCGATCTTCTGGCCCGGGATCACGCGCAGCAGCCCCGCGATCACCACGCGGTCGTCCGGCTTCAGCCCGCCTTCGATCACGCGCAGGCCGTTGTCGACCGGACCGATCTGCACCTTGCGTTGCTCGACCACGTTGTCGGCGTTGACGACGAGGAGATAGCGGCCGCCCTGGTCGCTGCCGAGCGCGGTGTCGGGGACGAGAAGGGCGTCCTTCTCCTGGGTGAAGGGCACGCGGACGCGGACGAAATAGCCGGGCAGCAGCACGCGCTTGTCATTGGGCACGAGGCCGCGCACCGCGAGCGTGCCCGTAGATGAGTTCAGGGTCGGGGCGACGTAGTCGAGGTGGCCTTCATGCGGATAACCGGTCTCGGTCTGGAGGCCGATTTCGATCGGGAATTGCTTGAGGTCGGCGGCAATCAGCCCGCGGCGCGCGGCCTCGGCGCGGATGCGCAGCACGTCCTGCTCGTTGACGGTGAAGTTCACATAGATCGGATCCATCGCAACGATGGTGGCGAGCTGGGTCGGGGAGGAGACGCCGACGAGCTCGCCGATCGAGACCATGTGCGCACTGACGATGCCATCGAACGGCGCGCTCACCTTGGTGTAGCCGTAGTTGACCTCCGCAATCCTGGTATTGGCCTGGGCCTGCTGGAGATTGGCCTGGGCGTTGTCACGGGTCGACGTCGAGGTGTCGAGCGTGGCTTGCGACACGGCCTGCCGCTGCACCAGGTCGCTCTGTCGCCTGAAGTCGGCTTCCGCCTGCTTGAGCGACGCTTGCGCGCCCGCCTCGGCCGCCTGCGCCTGATCCAGCTTCAGCTTGTAGGTCTCCGGCTCGATCGTGAACAGCTGGGTGCCCTGCTTGACGAAGGTGCCGTCTTGATAGTCCTGCGATTGCAGGAAGCCCTGCACGCGGGCGACGAGATCGACGCTCTTGATCGGCGCGGTGTTGCCGGTGGCCTCGACATAGCGGGTGATCGGGCGCTGCACCGGCGTTGCGACGTCCACCTTCGGCGGCGGCGGCGCCACAAAAGCGTTCTTGTCCTCGCAGCCGGCGAGCGCGACCACGGCCGCTGTCGTGGCCAGCGTCAGACCAAGATGTCTCCACTGTCCATAGCGTCGAGCGGGATTCGCGCAAGTCATTCGGTGGCCCCCGATAGCTGTCTGTCGGTGCGGCAGGCTACCAACAAATGCCCGGCCGTGGAACACCATAGCCATGGCAGTCACAGCCCTTCTGCAGAGGGTGGCGTGGCCTTTGACAGGTTTGTCATGACAAATCGCTTTTCATCGTGTGCATGATCGACCAGAATTGTGCCAAACGCCGCGCGATGGGCGCAAGGATCTGCCGATCCGCACCGAATAGGTCTTTCCTTCCGGCTGCTTGGATTTCGATTGGGCGCACATGTTTGGACGTTGGATTGCAGCCGCGATATTGTTGCTGGTGTTGATGATGCAAAGCGCCCAGGCCCAACCGCTGACGGTCGATCCCGAGACCATCGTCCCGTTGCCGCCGGGGTTCGAGATGGAGCCGCCGGCGCCCGACGTGCCGCCCGAGATCGCCCGCTTTCAGGGCGCGTGGATCGGGACCTGGCAGGACGACAGGCACATCCTCGTGGTCGAGCACGTGAGGGCTGAGGGTCATGCAGACCTCGTCTTCGCCCGGTCGGACTCGGCCTTCAACGGCATGAATCGCGAATGGTGGCGCGACCAGGCGACGGTCGTGGATGGCGTGCTGACCATGACGGGGTTTCGCATCTTCCGTTATGCCTTCGATGGCCCCGACCGGTTGTACATGACAGCCACGCTCAAGAATGGCGCCGTCACATCAGGGACGCTGGTCCGCGCCGACCCGGCGCATCTTGCTGCAGGCGATCGGCCGAACGACTGGCCGTGGCCTGGCGAGCGCGTCCGGATTCCGCATCTCACGGTTCGAACGCCCGATGGCGCGCGTCCGATCACGCTCGAGGGCACGTTCTATCCGCCGTCGGGGCAGGGGCCAGCACCGCTCGCGATCTTCACCCACGGATCCGACGTCGGTCGGAATCAGCTCAGGTCCTGGTCGTTTTCGACCGAGGCGCATTGGCTGCGCGACAACGGGTTTGCCGTGTTGGTGCTGATGCGCCGAGGACGCGGCAACTCCGAAGGCGTCAATGGTGAGGAAAATTTCGGACGCGAATACGACGGCAGCTTGATTGACGTCTCGGCCGGTGTCGCCGAGGCCGTCGAGGATCTCGAGTCGGCGATCGCCTATGGCCGTACGCTGCGGGGCGTCAAACCGGGCAAGGTGCTGCTCGCCGGCCAGTCGCGCGGCGGCTTCCTCGCCATGCACTACGCCGGCCTTAAGCCCGGCGAGGTGATGGGCGTGGTGAACTTCTGCGGCGGCTGGTATCCGTATGGACCGGTGACCACGCACTATTACGCGAATGCCGGCCGCGGTGCGGCCGACAAGGTCAAGCAGCTCTGGCTCTATGCCGACAACGACCGCCTCTACAAGGAAGACCTGATCCGCCAATATCAGCAGGCGTTCGCGGCAACCGGCGGCAACGCACGCTTTGAGCTGCTGCACGGTGTTCCCGGCGACGGCCATTTGCTACGGCTCTATCCCGAGCGCTGGCGCGCGGCCGCCGACCAGTACCTCACCTCACTCGACCGATAATTTCAGCGGACGCCTTACGGCTCGGCGGCGCGGATTCCCGCGGGGCTCACCTGCATCTTGAACGTGGATGTCTTGGTCAGCGCCTTGCCGTCGAACGAGAAGGCGACAAGCTCGCTCTCGACCATGCATTGGGCGACGACATATTTGGAGTCCTTCGACTACACACCATGTCCTGGCGCCAATGGCCGATCTTCGCCTCTGCCACCGGCGTGGAACCGCAATTTTTTATTCCACGCATGGAATAATTGCCGATAGTGGGCACCTCTAAAACTTTTGTCCCGACAACTGCGCAAAATGTCTCTTGCGTCAAACTGACACAGCTCTGTCACCCGTGATCGCTAGGCTTGCGGCCTCACTCGTTCGGGGTAACAAAAATGAAATCCAGATTTTTGACGACGGCTGCGATTTTCGCGGCCGCGGCTGCCCTTGTGTGTTCCTTGCCAGTCCTCGCAGACGATTTCGGTCGCGGTCGGGACCAGGACCATGATCGCGATAACCGTCGCGATCCGCATGACATTCATACGGAAACGCCGATCAAGCACCTCGTGATCATCTTCAACGAGAACCGCTCGTTCGACCATTATTTCGCGACCTATCCGAACGCGGCCAATCCCTCGGGCTCGATCCCCTTCGTGCCGAAGCCGCATACGCCCCGGGTCAACAACCTCGCCAACGCCAATCTGCTGGTGAACAACCCGAACAACAATCCGGCCAACGGCACCGGCGCGACGGACCCGTTCCGCCTCGACCGCACCCAGGCCAACACGCGCTCGCAGAACCACGCCTATACGCCCGAGCAGCAGGCCGTCGACAACGGCAAGGAAGACCTGTTCCCGAAATTCACCGGCCGCGGCACCGCCGGCGGCGCCGGCGCGTTCGGCACCAACGGCCAGGTGATGGGCTACTTCGATGGCAACACCACCACCGCGCTCTGGAACTACGCTCAGCACTTCGCCATGAGCGACAACAACTGGACCGACACCTTCGGTCCGTCGACGCCTGGCGTGCTGGAAGTCGTCGGTGGCCAGACCAACGGCGTGCAGCCTGTCATCGGCACTACGGCGTCGATCGCGGATGGCCAGGGCGGCCTCACGCTGACCGGCGACACCGATCCGGGCAACGACGCTTGCTCGAGCACGACCAGCACAATGCTGATGGGCGGCAAGAACATCGGCAATTTGCTCACCGACGAGCGTATCAGCTGGGGCAGCTTCATGGGCGGCTTCGACCTGACGCTCAAGAATGCCAACGGCACCACCGGTTGTGGCCGCAGCACGTTCTCGATCAATGTCAACGGCACCATCGTCGACTACATCCCGCACCACGCCTTCTTCCAGTATCACGCGTCCACGGCCAACCCGACCCATGCGCGGCCGAGTTCGGTCCACGCGATCGGCCACACGCATGACTTCAATGGCAAGGTCGACCCGGCGAACCACAACTACGACCTCGAAGATCTCTATGCCGCGATCAAGGCCGGCAATTTCCCGGCCGTCTCCTACGTCAAGATGCCTGCCTTCCAGGACGGTCACGCTGGCAACTCCGACCCGCTCGATGAGCAGGCCGGTAATGTCGAGCTGATCAACTTCCTCCAGAAGCAGCCGGAATGGCGCGAGACCGCCATCATCATCACCTATGACGACTCGGACGGCTGGTACGATCACCAGTACGTTGCGCCGAAGAACGCCTCGTATGATGCGACCGCCGATCAGGTCAACGGCCCCGGCCTGTGCGGCCTTGGTCCGACCAAGCAGCCGGCGCCGAAGGGCCTCGGCGGCAAGCCGGTCAACGGCCGCTGCGGTCCGGGAACGCGCGTTCCCTTGATCGTGGTCTCGCCCTACGCCAAGACCAACTATGTCAGCCACACCTACACTACCCAGGCTTCGGTGGTTCGCTTCATCGAGGACAATTGGCTGCGCGGTGAGCGTCTCGGCGGTGGCTCGTTCGATGCGACCTCCGGATCGCTCATGGACCTGTTCGACTTCGACCAGGATCACAGCCACGACTTCCGGATCGATGCGCTGTTCCTCGATCCGACCACGGGCACCGTGATGGTCAGCCCCACGGACGAGCACCACCACCACTAGTCCAATGGGACGTCATAATGAACAGCCGCGCCTTGTGGCTTCTCGGCGCCGGCCTGATCGCTCTGGCCGGCGCTGTCTTTGCGGCCGAGACGCAAGGACTTGCTGAGGCGAACTCGGCGGGCACGAACCCGAACCCGGTTCGCCTCATGCGTCCGCCCGTCGCCCGGTTGTCCGCGATGGCGCTGCTCGGCAAGGAGATCTTCTACGACGCCTCGCTGTCGTCGTCCGGGTCGCTGTCTTGCGCGTCGTGTCACAGCCCGGATCACGCTTACGGCCCGCCCAATGACGGACCGGTGATGCTCGGCGGCGCCAATTTGTCGCGACAAGGCGCACGCGCAGTGCCGTCGCTGACCTATCTCGATCGCCAGCCGAATTTCAGCATCGGCCCTGACAAGGGCGACGACGACAACATCATCGACCTCGCGCAGATGGCCGCGCTCGGCCAGCAGGCCGCGCGTACCACCAAGACCGCGGGCGGCACGGGTGCATCGGCGAACATCGTGCCGCAGGGCGGCCTGTTCTGGGACGGCCGCGCCGACACGCTTCAGGACCAGGCGCTGTTTCCGCTGCTCGATCCCAACGAGATGGACGGTGGCAGCGCGGCGATCGTGGCCGACAAGCTGCGCCGCGCGCCTTATGTCAACCGCTTCGTCGAGCTGTTCGGCGCCGGCGTATTGAAGAATCAAGGGCTGCTGATTGCGGAAGCGATGTTTGCGGTTGCGCGCTACCAGGTCGAAGAGCCGAGCTTCCATCCCTACACCAGCAAGTACGACTATTGGCTCGAGGGCAAGGCGCGGTTGTCGGAGAGCGAATTGCATGGCCTGCAATTGTTCAACGATCCCGGCAAGGCAAACTGCGCCGGCTGCCACACCTCAGCGCCGACCCGCGACGGCTTGCCGCCGCTGTTCACTGATCATCAATACGAAGCGCTCGGCGCGCCGCGCAATGCCTCGCTCGTCGCCAATCGCGACCCGAATTATTTCGATCTCGGTGTCTGCGGTCCGCAACGCACCGACGTTGCCGAGCAGACGCAGTATTGCGGCATGTTCCTGACGCCGACGCTGCGCAACACGGCGACCCGCCATTCCTTCTTCCACAACGGCGTTTTCTCGACCCTCGAGCAGGTGATGGATTTCTACAATTTCCGCGATACCAATCCGGAAAAAGTGTTCCGACGCGCTGCCGACGGCTCGGTGCAGAAATACGACGACCTGCCTGAAAAATATCACGCCAATGTCGACATCACCGATCCGCCCTTCGATCGCCGCCCCGGCGACAAGCCGGCGATGACGGATCAGGAGGAAGCCGACATCATCGCTTTCCTGAAGACGCTGACGGACGGCTACAAGGTGGAGAACTAGGGCGCGTGCGCGGCGTGACCCTAGTGTGGCTTGATTTCCGCGTATTTCGCCATCGCCTTCTCGAACTTCCGTTTGAACAGCCACATCGCGCCGAGAATCTCGCGGAAGCTCGCTGAGCTTCGCGCCCGGTCGGCCTTGCCGAAGGCGAAGATGCTGTTGTTGCGCAGGTGCTTCATGATGGTGGGATTGGACACCCGGTAGTTCAGCAGGTCGCCCGACGTGAGTGCCGCGCGCGTCGGCGTCGGGATGATCTGGATCAGCTCGAACAGCTTCATCTGGTCGATCGGATCTGGCAGCGTCTTCACGATCGCGGGGATCTCGGCAAACAGCTCCGCATGCGCGTTCATCAGGCCGTCGCGCACATTGGTCCAGTGATTGAAACGGCGATCGGTACCGCGGGATCGTGCCTCTTCCTTGTCGTCGCGCGCGTTCAGCGCGGGATCGGTGGCCGCGATCGCACCCTTGATGGCCTCCCATTTGCGCTGGCCGTTGCGGTCCTCGGACGGGCCGGTCTGCAGGCTGCCCATATAGGTGTTCGAGCGCGCATTGCGGACGTTCTGCTTGCCATTGGTCTCGGCAAAGAACAGCCCGAGGCTGATGCGGCCGGCGGCTTCAGCGTGAACAGGCGCAAGCCCCTTGACGCGCGCAATCGCTGAAGCGAGGTCGATAACGTCCTTGAACGGCGTGGCCGAATTCTGCGCGCTCGCCGGTGGCGCCTCCATGATCTCGAACAGATCAGCATATTCGTCGACCAGCGGCTCGATCGTGGCGTCGAAATAGGCCGGAGGAATCTCGAACTTGTTCGGCTTACCGATCCGCGACGGTACGGCATCGGTGAGATCCTTGTATGTGCTGATGACCGCGACGCGCGCGAGGTAAACCGCCTGGCCCGGCAGGTTGGGCAGCGGCTGTTTCGCCTCGATCTGGCGACGCCGCTCGGCAAGGATTGATTTGAAATCGCTGAGCGCGCGATCGTAGGCGGCCTGCGCGTCCGATTCCGTTGCCGTGAGCGCTTGCGCCTGGCTCGCGACGGGCGTTGCGAGGAGCAGTCCAAGCACCGCCATGGCTGCAGCGGTGTGACATCGTCGTCCCATGGCGGGTTCCCATGTCCCGGAGATTCGTCGGTCATGGGATCGTAAACATCAAACCCGCGGCCTGGCGAGCCGCAAATCGGGTTGCCCGATCTCATCCCGCTGCCTGGTACTCCGGCGTCGACGTCAGAAACTTGGCGTAGGCATCCGCATCCGGCGGCAGGAAGTGTCCGGCGAGTCCGCCGCGCTTCCGGGTCTTTGCGCCGATGTCGGCCATCAGCTCGTCGAAATGGCGGTAGTGATAAGGCGCGACGCACAAGCCGCCATAGACGCCGGCGGCCGGCCGCTCCACGCGCTTGAAGTGCAGCATCATCTCGATGTTGTCGCGCATCTGCTGCGCCGTCGGCTGGTTGGCGAGTTTCCCGTCAGCGTAGCGCACCAGCCAGTTTGCGGCGAGATCGGCGCAGAGCACGGTGCAGAACGACGAGTTGAAGCCGACGAAGCCGAGGTCGGGCAGGTCAGGGTTGGCGATCAGGCGGTAGAGCCGGTACTGCCCGTCCGCATCGACCAGCTTCGCCTGACAGGCGTCCGGCAGGAAGGGCACGCCGAGCCTGTAGCCGATCGCGAGTACGGCGACGTCGGCACTGATGCGCTCGCCGGCGCTCGTCACGATGGTGTCGCCTTCATAGTGATCGAAGCTGCCGAACACGGCCTTGATGCGGCCATCGGCGACCATCGGATAGAAGCCGGGCGTTGCGATCGGTACCGAGCAGTTGACGCCGTCCTCGATCCGCTCCTTCGGCACCATCTTGCACCGGTTGAGCTTGAGCTGCGCCTTCAACAGGCTCTCAAGCCCGCGCCAGTTCGCCCAGATCAGGGGCGCGGCGATGCGGTACGCCAGCCGCGACGTCGCACCGATGCCCCAGCCCGGAAACATCTCCTCCTGCGCGCGGATGTAGAGGATGCGCTTGAAGTTCACGAGCCCGCCGATGAAATAGGGAATGCGCCAGACCGGCTCGCGCATCACGATGGTCACCTCGCGCGCGCCGGATTTCACTGCATTCACGGCGATGTCGGTCGCGGACTTCGAACCGCCGAGCACGACAACGCGGCGTCCTTTCGCCAGCGTGGGATCGCTGTATTTCGACGAGTGCAGGATCTGCCCGCCCCGCGCGAGATAGCCGTCCTCGCCCGGGCAATGCAGCTCGCGCGGCTCGTTGAACTGCCCGGTGCACACCGCGACGAAATCGAAATCCTCGTTCGTGGTCGTACCGTCCTTGCCTGACAGCGCGAGCGTCCAGCCCGGTCTGCTGTCAGCGCGCCGCGCCATGCCGGCGACCGCAGTATTGAGGCGCAGCATGCGGTCGAGACCGAAGCTTTTCGCGTAGTCTGCGAGATAGGCGTGGACTTGCGGCCCGGTCGGCCATTCCGGATAGGAGTCCGGCATGGCGCGATCCGTGTAGCGGTAGAGATCCTTGGGGCTTTGCGTCTGCACCTCCGGGTAGGAGCGCGCCGGCTCCCAGACGCCGCCGAAATCGGCGCTGCGCTCGACGATGATCACGCGGTGGCCGCGGGCGGAGAACGCTTTTGCGGTGGCGAGGCCGGAGACGCCGGCGCCGATCACGCAGACATGCTTTGGACTGACCATGGGATGGCTCGCAATCAATGTGTTTCGCGCGCAAGCGACCACGTTCGGCCGCAAGGCGCGGCCGGCCGAGCTGCAAGCAGATGAAAGAGACGAGGAGGCGGTTGCCTAGTCGTTCGCCTCGGGCGGCAAAAAGTCGACCTCGTGCAGCGCCGAGATGCGCACGACTTCGGCGGGGTCGGTCAGATTGTGGAGCTGGTTGAACAGCGCCTCCAGCTTCTGCATCGGCGAGACCCAGAACAGCGCGCGGCACGGCTTGTCGGACTTGTTGAAATAGCCGTGCGGGATGCCGCGCGGCATGCGCACGAGGTCGCCGGCATGGGCCTTGACCCATTTGCCGTCGAGCTTGAGGTCGAGCGTGCCTTCCTGCACCAGGATGAACTCGTCCTGGGTCGGATGGATGTGCACCGGCACGAACTGCCCGGGATCGCTGTTGGTCTCGAACGCGAAGGTGGACTCGGTGACGGCCTTGGGGAAATAGACCTGACCCAGGATGTTCCAGGTTTTGCCGCCATAGCCTGTGCCGTTCGCGGTAATGCCCTTTTCGAGTGCAGTCATGCTCGCCTCCATGTGAACTCCAGCGGGTACCGAGCTTCGGCCAGCGATGGGGCGTCTGTCTATCCGCTAAACGAATCCGGCGGTGGCTGGTGCCATGCAACACGACGATTTTGCGACGCGGCCCTTTTCGCGTCCGGGGAACTATTATAGGCTTAAAGCAATTCCGTGACGCGAAGCGTGGTCGATGATGTCCGCAGCCGTGCAGGAAATGAGCACGCGGTGGTCCCAAGCCGAAAGGCTTGCGGAGTTCGCCCGCGTCACGACGGATGATGTCGACGAGGCAGCCGAGCAGATCGGACGCATCTTCTGCCCGCATGACCTCAAGCCGGCGCAGGCCCGCGCTTCCGGATTTTCCGCCCGGCACAATTGCGCAGCGTTCGAGGGCTTTTCCATCAACTACGTCGCCTACGGAGGATCGGTCAGCATCGATCCGGGCTGCCTTGACCGGTTCTTCCTCGTACAAATCCCGCTCACGGGCACCGCCCACATTTGTGCGGGCACTGGCGGATTCGATGTCGCGCCGGACCGGACGGCGTCCCTGCTGTCGCCAACCATTCCGACCCGGATGATGTGGCGCGACTGTGCGCAAGCGATTTTGCTGCTCGACCGTCGCATGGTCGAGCAGCGTGCCGCGGCGCTGTCGGGCAGGGCGGCCGGTGCGGTCGAGTTCGATCCCGCGATCGACCTGAACGCGCCGTCCGGCCGCCACCTGCAAGCCGGGCTTGCCGAGCTGATGAGGCTTGCCGAACGGCTTGGGCCGTCCGGCCGGCTTTCACCGGTCGCGATGGCAGACTGGCGCGAGGCGCTGCTCGATCGTCTCCTCAACGGCCAGCGGCACGGCTTGTCGGATGCGATCAGGACGTTCTCAGGGCAAGCCGAACGTCTGCCGCGCGCACTCCGCGCCGCGCGCGATCATCTTGCGGAAAACGCCGATGAGCCGCTCGACCTCGTGCAGCTCGCTTGCGCGTCCGGCATCGGCATCCGCGCGCTCCAGCTTGGCTTCCGCCGTCACTTCGGGGTGTCGATTTCGGAGATGCTGCTCGATATGCGCCTTGCTGGTCTCCATGCGAGGCTCGCGCAGGCGTCACCAGACGTTTCAATCACCGACATCGCTTTCGATCTCGGCTTCACCCATCTCGGCCGCATGGCTGGAGCGTACCGCGAAAAATTCGGCGAGACGCCGTCGGCAACGCTGCGGCGGCGGATCAGCTAGCGAGAGGCGTCGCAAAGTTATTTTGGCGATCGCGTCGCGCCGTCGTCGGTCTACTGCTTGCGCAAGAACCCCTCGACTTCGGCCTGCACCGAATAGGGTGTCGGGATCGGGTCGCCTGCCGCATCGACGGCAGTGTCGAGCGAGCGGCGGAGCATGCGCGCCAGCTCAGCCTTTCGGTAGGGTTTGGTCAGAAGCGGCGAGCCCATGGTCGCGCCTCCCGGCCCATGCGGGGCATCGTGGGCATAGCCCGACGTGAACAGCACCCGTAAGGAGGGCCGCGCGGCCACCATCTGGTCGGCGAGCTCCCGTCCATTCAAGGCGCCGGCCATCACGATATCGGTGAAGAGCAGATCGAACGGCGTGCCCTTCGCCGCGATGGCGAGCGCGTCGCTCGCGTTGGCGGCGGGGATGACCTTGTAGCCGAGGCTTTCGAGCTGGACCCTGACGTAGTGGCGGACGTCGCGGTCGTCCTCGACGCAAAGGATGGTTTCCGTCCCGCCCACGATCTTGCGCTCGTCATAGCCGGTCGGGCGCAGCGCGCTGGTTTCGGCCTTCGGCAGGTAGATCGTGAATGTCGTGCCGCGGCCTTCGGCGGAATCAACCTTGATGCCGCCGCCGGATTGCTTGACGAAGCCGAACACCATGCTGAGCCCGAGGCCTGTGCCCTTGCCGACCTCCTTGGTCGAGAAGAACGGATCGAAGATGCGTTCGAGGATCGCCTGCGGAATGCCCGTGCCGGTGTCGGCAATCTGGATCTCGACATAGTCGCCGGCATAGCCGGCGCCGACCGAGACCGCCTCGCGCACGCCGAACACCACGTTGCGCGTCGTCAGCGTCAGCCTGCCGCCCTCGGGCATCGCGTCGCGGGCGTTGATCGCGAGGTTGAGCAGCGCCGAGGAGAGCTGCCCGCGGTCGGCGAAGGCGAGCCAGATGGTGCCGTCGAGCCTCCTCACGATCTCGATCTTCTTGTCGAAGGTCGCCAGCAGCAGCCTTGCGAGCTCTTCGAGCAGGTCGTTGACGTCGATATCGGCCGGCTGCAGCGCCTGCTTGCGGGCAAAGGACAGCAGGCTCGAGGTCAGTGCGGCGCCGCGGTCGGCGGCCTCGCTCATCAGCTTGGTGATGGTGGCAAGCGGCGGGTCGTTCTTCACGGCATCGGCGAGGATCTCGATCGTGCCCGTGATCACAGTGAGCATGTTGTTGAATTCATGCGCGATGCCGCCGGTGAGCTGGCCGACCGCTTCCATCTTCTGCGCCTGGATCAGCTGCTCCTCGGCGGCGCGCTTCTGGGTGACGTCCTTGACAAAATTGTTGACGACGGTGCGCCCGCCGAGCTGCAGCGTGGTGCTCGATGCCTCGATCAGGATCTCGTCGCCTTTCCGGTGCAGCAGGGCCGCCTCAAACCGGATGCCGATCGGCGTATTCGAGAGCTCGGGCAGAAGGCGCATCATGCGTTGCCTGAAACCGTCGCGGAGCGGCTCGGCGATGAGAAGGTTGACGACGTCAGTGCCGATCGCCTCCTTGCGCGTCCATCCGGTCAACGCCTCGGCCTGAACGCTCCACTCCAGGATGATCCCGTTCGCGTCGGTCTGGACGAAAGCATCCAGCGCGGTCTTGATGACGGCCTGGGTCATCTGTGCGCTCGATTGCGCCTGCTCGGCCAGCTGCGCGGCGGCGCGCTTGTCCTGCGACGTCTCGATCGTGCGCGTGCAGAGCCACGCGAGAAGCACGGCAACGGCGGTGCTTGCGAGCAGGGCAATGATCTGGACAACGCCGAACCCCGGTCCGGCCGCGGCATAGGAGACGAAGAGAGCCGCGGCGGTCACGACGACCTGCGCGGCCATCGCGAGTGTCAGAAGCCCCCTGAGTTTCATGGTCTCGCACCAACGACGTCAGCCGCGGACCCCCAAGTCCGCCCTGTCAAATGAGTCCGGCTCCATGTGAGCTACAGACTCCCTGCGGCGGCGTCGAGGGCAATTTCCGGCGGCATCGGGGCGAGGGCGCGCCTCAACCAGCCGGCGAATCGGTCTGGCGCAGCGTCGTGACCCAGATCACACGCGCGGCCTGCTGGGTCGGGTTGTCGAACATGTGCGGCACGATGCTCGGAAAACGAAAACTGTCGCCGGCCTCGAGCACATGAGCCTGGTTGTCGAGCCACAGCCGCAGGCTGCCGGAGAGGATGTAGCCGGCCTTCTCGCCAGTGTGCTGCAGGAAGTCGGTGCCTGAGGAGGCGCCGGGATTGAGCGTGAGCTCGTAGAGCTCGAGCTGTCCCTTGCCTTCCGGCGTCAGTGCCTCCTTGACGACGCCGCTGGCGGTCAGCCGCAGCAGACGCCTGTTGTTCTTGCGCACGATGTAGCGCTGCACGTCGGCGGCGGGATCGCTGGTCTCGAAGAAATAGGAGATGGGAACGTCGAGCGCGATGCTGAGCAGGCGTAGCGTGCGGATCGACGGCATGGCGCGCGCGCGTTCGAGCTGGCTGATCATGCCATTGGAGAGGCCGGTCTTGTTGGCGACGTCCTGGATCGAGAGACCGGCGCGCTGGCGCAACAGCCGCACGGTCTCGCCGAGCCGCCGGTCAACCGCATCATCGACCTCGATCGTCGGGGCGTCCTTCGGATCGTTCGTGTCGCCGCGACCATCCATGTCGCTCTCCCATGCATTTACTCGCCGCCGGAATGACCGGCGGCGGTGTGAAAAGGTCGCGCATCTTAGCAATCTGATTGACAGCTGTATTTAGTCATGATGAAATTTCGACTGAAAAATATAGAAGCACTAAAGCCCACTCCTGTCCCTTTGCCGGGTCTCGGGGGCGCGGGAGAGGTGCCGCGTGCGGGAACGGAGACTGGTTATGGCAGACAGCACCGGCAAGTTCGGCGTTGGCGGACTGCATCATCTCGGCATTCCAAATCGCCGACAATTCTTCCAGCTCGGCGCAGGCGCTGCCGCCGGATGGACGTTGTCAGGCAGCGCCTTTGCGCAGAGCGAGCGCCCCTCTAATCCGCCGGACAAGCCGCGCGGGCAGGTGATCGCGGCTCTGTCGCAGGAGCCGACCGTGTTTCATCCGCTGATGCCCGGCATCGAAGTCGACCAGGGCGTCTGGTGGCAGGTGTTCTCGCCGCTCTGGTTCATCGATCCCGACGGCAAGGTCGTTCCCGACCTCGCGCGTGAAGTTCCGACGATCGAGAATGGCGGCCTCTCGGCCGACGGCCTGACCTGGAAGATCAAGCTGCGCAGCGACGTGAAATGGCACGACGGCACGGCCTTCACGGCCGAGGACGTCAAGTTCTCGCTGGAGCTGATCAACAATCCCGATTTCCGCGTCCGCAACCGCGTCGGCCATAGCCTGGTCAAGGACATCACGGTCGTCGCGCCCGACGAGATCCACTGGCGAATGGAAGCTCCCTATTCGCCCTACATGTCGATCCTGTCGCTTACCTTCATCGTGCCGAAGCACATTTTGGAGAAGGTGTCCGATCCGAATTCGTCACCGTTCCACAACGCGCCTGTCGGCACCGGGCCATTCCGCTGGGGCGAGCGCGTGCCCGGCGACCACATTCAGTTCAACGCCTATGCCGGCTATCACGGCAAGGGACCTTACGTCGAACGCGTGGTCTTCAAGTACATTCCAGATCTCACCGTCCTCTACACCCAGTTCCGCACCGGCCAGGTCGACTACACCGGCCTGCAGGGCATCCTGCCGAACTTCGTGCAGGAGGCGAGGACGTTGAAGGCGCGCAAGATCTTCGTCTCGTCGACGTCGTCGGTGGAGCACATCGCGCCCAATCTGGAGTTCGGTCCCTTCGCCGACCGCACGGTGCGCGAGGCGCTCTATCTCGCCATCAACAAGCAGGCGATCATCGATGCGCTGAACTACGGCCTGCCGACGCAGACCGAGAGTTTCGTGCCGCAGCAGGCGTGGTCGTTCCAGCAGGGTCTGCCGCAGCACAAATACGATCCGACGAAAGCCAATGCGCTGCTCGATGCGGCCGGCTGGGTGCGTGGCTCCGGCGGCGTGCGCGAGAAGGGCGGGGTGAAGCTCGAATTCACCAATTCGACCACATCAGGCAATGCGGTGCGCGAGCAGACCCAGCAACTCCTGATCCAGGACTGGCGCGCGATCGGCGCGACCATGCGCGTCAACAACATGCCGGCTGCCGTGATCTGGGGCGATTTCTGGCAACAGTCGAAGTTCAACTCGGTGATCGTAGGAGTGAACTTCATGCTGGGCAGCGATCCCGACGTGACGCCGCGCTTCGGCTCCGGTGCGATTCCAGCCAAGGGCGGCCGTGGTTACAACACCTATCAATACCAGAGTGCGGACGCCGATCGGCTGCTCGCGCAAGGCGCCAAGCAATTCGATCTCGCGCAGCGCAAGACCACCTATGGTGATCTGCAAAAGCTCATCCGCAACGACCTCGCGATCCTGCCGCTGTTCCAGGGCTTCATCGCCGAGGGTGTGAAGGAGGGACTGCAAGGCTTCCGTCCCAACATCAACACCTCGACCAATTGCTGGAACATCCGCGAATGGTACTGGGCCTGATGCCTCAGGCTGGCTGGATCCCCTGAGATGGCTCGTTACGTCCTGAATCGCCTGGCGCAGGCGGCGATGCTCTTGGCGATCGTCTCCGCGATCGGCTTCGCCCTCCTGCATCTGGCGCCCGGCGGTCCGCTGTCGCAATTCGCGGCCTCCGCACAGATGACGCAGGAGGATCTCGACCGCGTCACCAGACAACTCGGGCTCGATCGCCCGTTGCCGATCCAGTATCTCGATTGGCTTGGCCGCATGCTGAAAGGCGACTGGGGCAAATCCTATCGCGACGGTGAGGCGGTGCTGTCGGTGATCTCCTCGCATCTCGGCGCGACGCTGGAACTGATGACGACGGCGACCGTCATCGCGGTGCTGCTCGGCTGCTGGATCGGCATACTTGGCGCGCTCCGGCGCTATTCGCTATTCGACTCGCTCGCGACCGTCGGCGCCATGATCGCGCTGTCGATCCCGACCTTCTGGTTCGGTCTTGTGACTATCTACGTCTTCTCGGTGACGCTCGGCTGGCTGCCGGCGGGAAACCGCGAAACCGTCGGCGACGGTTCCTTCCTTGATCTGGCACATCATCTGATCGCGCCGGCCATGGTGCTGGCGCTGGTCGAGACCGCGATGTGGGGCCGCTTCATGCGCTCCTCGATGCTCGAAGTGATCAACCAGGATTACATCCGCACCGCGCGCGCCAAGGGCCTGCCGGAATGGCGGATCCTCACGGTACACGCCCTGCGTAACGCGCTGCTGCCGATGATCACGGTGGCAGGCCTCCAGTTTCCGACGCTGCTCGGCGGCGCGCTGGTGGCGGAGACCGTATTCACCTGGCCCGGCATGGGCCGGCTGTTTCTCGATTCCATCGGTTATCGCGACTATCCCGTGGTGATGGGCATCCTGATGTTCTCGGCGACGATGGTGCTGATCGGCTCGCTGATTGCCGACATCCTCTATGCCGTCGTCGATCCGCGCATCCGGGTGGGCTAGGCGATGGCGACTGCTGCTCTCTCCACCGCTCAACCCGCGCCCGGCCAGGCGGCTTGGCGGCGCTTCTGCCGGCACCGGTTGGCGCTTGCAGGTGCGGTGATCATTGTGGTCCTTGTCCTCGGCTCGGCGATCGGTCCCTATCTGCTGCCGTTCGACGACACCTATATCGACATCATGAAGCGGTTCGCGCCGCCGTTTTCGGGCGCGCACATCCTGGGTACCGACGAACTCGGCCGCGACGTGCTGGCGCGGCTGATGATGGGCGCGCGAGTCTCGCTGTCGATCGGCATCGTCGCGATGGTGATGGCGATGGTGGTCGGCATCGTCGTCGGCGCCTTCGCCGGCTTCTATGGCGGCGTGGTCGGCGCGGTGCTGATGCGGCTCGTCGACGCCGTGCTGTGCTTTCCGACCATCTTCCTGCTGCTGGCGCTGGCAGCGCTCACCGAGCCCGGCCTCGTCACCACTACCGTGCTGATCGCGGCGACCGCCTGGATGTGGGTGGCCCGCGTCGTCGAGGCCCAGGTGCGCTCGCTGCGGGAACGCGAGTTTGCGGTGGCTGCACTGGCCTTCGGCTCGTCGAACCTGCGGATCATGTTCCGCGAGCTCGTGCCCAATGCGGTTGCGCCGATCATGGTGGCGGCGACGCTCAACGTCGCCAAGGCGATCCTGCTGGAATCCTATCTCAGCTATCTCGGCTACGGCATCCAGCCGCCGGCCGCGAGCCTCGGCAACATGCTCAACAACGCGCAGATATATCTCACCAGCGCCCCGTGGCTCGCGATTGCGCCGGGCGTCGCCATCACGCTGGCCGTGACGAGCTTCAACTTCCTCGGGGACGGCCTGCGCGACGCGCTCGATCCGCGAATGAACATCCCATGATCGGCAAACGTGCTTCGATCGAACCGAACATCTGGAGTGTCCCATGTCCCCGCCGCTCAACCGTATAAACAGCGACGAACGCCTGCCGGCGCAGGTGGACGTCGTCGTCATTGGCGGCGGCGTCATCGGCGTCTCCGCTTCCTATCATCTCGCGAAGAAAGGCCTCTCCGTCGCCCTCGTCGAGAAGGGCCATGTCGGCGGCGAGCAGTCGAGCCGCAATTGGGGCTGGTGCCGCCAGCAGGGCCGCGCGCGTGAGGAGATTCCGCTTGCCCGCGAAGCATTGCGGTTGTGGGAAGAGATGCAGAACGACGCCGGTGTCGATGCCGGCTTCCGCCGCAGCGGCGTGCTGTTCCTGACCAAGAACAGGGACGAGCTCGCGAGCTGGGAGCGCTGGGCCGCAACCGCGCGCGAGATGCAGGTGCATTCGACCGTGCTGACGCCGGCCGAAGTCGCCGAGCGTATGCCCGGCAATACCGACAAATGGGTCGGCGGCCTGCACACGCCGAGCGATGGTCGCGCCGAGCCGTCGATGGCCGTGCCCGCGCTCGCCACCGCCGCGCGCAAACATGGCGTCACCATCCATCAAGGCTGCGCCGCGCGCGGGCTGGAGACGCAAGCCGGGCGCGTCAGCGCCGTCGTCACCGAGAAGGGGACCATCCGCACGCAAGCGGCGCTGCTGTCGGGCGGGGCGTGGTCGTCGCTGTTCTGCCGCCGTCACGGCATCGAGCTGCCGATCGGCCTCGTCAACGCCACCGCATGCCGGACCACGCCGGCACCGGAGATCACGTCGGGCGCGCTCGGCACCGATCTCTACTGCATCCGCCGCCGTCTCGACGGCGGCTTCACGCTGGCGCTGCGCAACCGTGGCACGGTCGAGCTGTCGCCGGACCTGTTCCGCTATGCGCGCACCTTCTGGCCGACCTATCTGCATCGCCGCAACGGCCTGAAGATGTCATTCGGCAAGTCGTTCTTCGATCAGCTCGCGCGCGGCACCAGCTGGAGCTTCGACAAGCCGTCACCGTTCGAGACCGAGCGCGTACGCGATCCCGAGCCCGATATGTCGCTGGTCACCGCCGCGCTGGCCTCGCTGATCAAGGCAAATCCTGAGTTGAAGGACATCGAGATCGCGGAAGCCTGGGGCGGCACCATCGATTGCACGCCGGACACGATCCCCGTGATCTCGCCGGTCGATGCGCTGCCGGGCTTCTTCCTCGCGACGGGCTTCTCCGGCCACGGCTTCGGCATCGGTCCCGCCGCCGGCAAGCTCGCCGCCGACATCGTGACCGGCGCGACGCCGCTGGTCGATCCCGCCGCCTACAGCCACAAGCGCATGATCGACGGCCGGCGTCTCGCGCCGGTCAGCCCGTTCTGAGGGTGGCATGACGGTTCTCTACAAGGCCAACATGGTGCGCGGCGCGGAATGGGCGAACTTCTTCGCCGAGCGCGCGCCCGACGTTCCGTTCCGGCTCTGGCCCGACATCGGTCATCCCACGGATGTTCGCTATCTCGTGGCGTGGGTGCCGCCGGACGACATCGCAACGACCTTTCCCAATCTCGAGCTGGTGTTTTCGGTCGGTGCCGGCGTCGATCAGTTCGACGCCACAAGGCTGCCGGCGCATATTCCGCTGGTCCGCATGCTGGAGCCCGGCATCGCCGAGACCATGGTCGAATACGTCACCATGGCCGTGCTCGGCCTGCATCGCGATCTCCTGCAATTCATCAATCGGCAGAAGGCGCAGGTCTGGCGCGAGATCCGGATCACGCCGGCCAAAGGTCGTCGTGTCGGTGTGATGGGGCTCGGCCAGCTCGGCCAGGCTGTGCTCGAACGCCTCAAGGCATTCGAATTTCCGCTTCTCGGCTGGAATCGCTCGCCGCGCGAGATCGGGGGCGTCACCTGTTATGCAGGCGCGAGCGCGTTGCCGGAATTCCTGGCACAATCCGACATTCTCGTCTGCCTGCTGCCGCTGACCGACGAGACCCGCGGCATCCTCGACGCTGACCTGTTCGCGCGCCTGCCGCGCGGGGCGGGGCTCGTCAATGTCGGGCGCGGCGCGCATCTGGTCGAAGCCGATTTTCTCGCGGCGCTCGACAGCGGCGTGCTGTCGGGGGCCGTGCTCGACGTCGCGGATCCCGAGCCGCTGCCGGCGGCGCATCCGTTCTGGAGCCATCCGCGTATCCTGCTGACGCCGCACAATGCCAGCATGACGAGCCCGGACACGGCCGTCGATTTCGTGCTCGACGTGATCGCACGTCACCGCCGCGGCGAAGAGCTGCCGGGGCTGGTCGACCGTCGTCGTGGTTACTAAGGGCGAGACGGTCATGATGACATCGGTGCAGCCACGGGCTCCTCTTACCTCTCCCGCTTGCGGGAGAGGTCGCGCCAAAGGCGCGGGTGAGGGTTGTCTCCTCTTGGGGGTTCTCGACTGCGGAGATACCCTCTCCCCAACCCTCCCCCGCAAGCGGGGGAGGGAGCGCACCATCTCCGCAACAGGTGCTGGGGCCCTCGCATGAGCAGCGGCGCAAGCAGATCTGATCAGGTGTTTGCCGAAGCGCAGGCGCCCGTGCTGTCGGTCTCAGGCCTCACGACCTCGTTCATGCGCGAGCGGCAATCGATCCCGGTTGTTCGCGACGTCTCCTTCGAGATCGCGCCGCGCGAAACCGTCGCGATCGTTGGCGAGTCCGGTTCGGGCAAGAGCGTCACCGCGCTCTCGATCATGCGGCTCATTCCCAAAGAGAGCGGCCGTAGCGAGGGCCGCATCATGCTTTCTGGCCGCGATCTGCTGACGCTGCCCGAAGCTGATATGAAGGACATCCGCGGCAACGATGTCGCGATGATCTTCCAGGAGCCGATGACGAGCCTCAATCCGGTGCTCACGATCGGCTTCCAGATCGCGGAAGCGCTGATCCAGCATCGCGGCCTGTCGCGTGCCGCGGCGGAAGCCGAGACCATCCGCCTGCTCGACCGGGTCCGCATTCCCGCGGCAAAGTCGCGCTTCCACGAGCATCCGCATCGTTTCTCCGGCGGCATGCGCCAGCGCGTGATGATTGCGATGGCGCTGGCCTGCAAGCCAAAACTCCTGATCGCGGACGAGCCGACCACCGCGCTCGACGTCACCATCCAGGCCCAGATCCTGGAGCTGCTGAAGGAGCTTCAGCAGGAGGAGGGAATGTCGATCCTCTTCATCACCCACGACATGGGCGTGGTCGCCGAGATCGCCGACCGGACCGTGGTGATGTATGGCGGGCAGGCGGTGGAGACCGACGCGACGTCGCGTATTTTCGCCGCCCCCTCGCATCCCTATACGCGCTCACTGCTCGCGGCCGTGCCGCGGCTCGGCTCGATGGACGGCCGGACGCGGCCGATGCGTTTTCCGATCGTCGATAAGGTGACGGGCACCTCGGACGAACCGGCGGAGACGCCGGACACGGTGTCGAGTGCGGAGCGTCCGCTGTTGGAGGTGTCAAATCTCACCACGCGCTTTCCGATCCGCTCGGGCCTGTTCGGAAAGGTCTCGGGCCGCGTCCATGCGGTCGAGAACATCTCGTTCACCTTGCGGGCCGGCGAGACGCTGGCACTGGTCGGCGAATCCGGCTGCGGCAAATCGACCACGGGCCGCTCCATCCTCAAGCTGACCGAGCCGGACGCCGGCACCGTCCTGATCGACGGCCAGGACGTGCTCGCCATGAACGGCCGCACCTTGCGCGATTTCCGCAAGCACATGCAGATCGTGTTTCAGGATCCGTTCGCGAGCCTCAACCCGCGCATGTCGGTGGGAACGGCGATCGCCGCGCCGCTGCTCGCCAACGGGCTCGCCACGACGTCGCAGGCGCGCGACAAGGTCGCCGATCTCCTCGTGCGCGTCGGCCTCACCGCCGACATGGCCGCGCGCTTTCCGCATGAATTTTCCGGCGGCCAGCGCCAGCGCATCTGCATCGCGCGGGCGCTTGCGCTCGGGCCAAAGCTGATCGTCGCGGACGAGGCGGTTTCCGCGCTCGACGTCTCGGTCAAGGCGCAAGTCGTCAATCTGATGCTCGACCTTCAGGCCAGCATGGGGCTCGCCTATCTCTTCATTTCCCACGACATTGCGGTGGTCGAGCGGATGAGCCATCGCGTCGCCGTGATGTATCTCGGCGAGATCGTTGAGGTCGGCCCGCGGGCTGCTTTGTTCGGTAACCCGCAGCATCCCTACACCAAGAAGCTGATGGCCGCAGTGCCGGTGCCCGACCCCGCGCGCCGCGGCACCAGGCGCGAGATCGCCAACGACGAGATCAGAAGCCCGGTGCGCGCGGCCGACTACCAGCCGCCGGCGCGGCAATATCGCGAAGTCTCACCCGGCCATGTCGTGCAGGTCTGGGGCGAGGAGTGGTCGGCATGAGACGGCCGCCGGCTCACGAGTTCACGTGCACGAAATCCCGCAGCAGCGGATAGATCTCGTTGTTCCAGCGCTTGCCGGAGAACACGCCGTAATGGCCGACGCCGGCCTGCATGTGGTGCACCCGGCGATAGGCGCGCACGCCGGTGCAGAGGTCCTGGGCTGCGAGCGTCTGGCCGATCGAGCAGATGTCGTCCTTCTCGCCCTCGACCGTCATCAGGCCCATGCGGCTGACCGCCCTGGTGTCCACCGGACGGCCGCGATGCATCAGCTTGCCCTGTGGCAGCAGGTGCTCCTGGAAGACGTCGCGCACGGTCTCGATGTAGAACTCGGCCGGCAGGTCCATCACCGCGAAATATTCGTCGTAGAAGGTCTTGATGCTGGCGGCCTTCTCCTTCTCGCCCTTGGAGATGTGGTTGGCGAGATCCATGTGCTGCTTGATGTGGCGCTCGAGATTCATCGAGACAAAAGCCGTGAGTTGTACGAAGCCGGGATAGACTTTCCTGAGCGCGCCGCGGCACTGCACCGGCACGTAATTGATCAGGTTCTGCTCGAACCATTCGATCGGCTTGCTCTTGGCGAAGTCGTTGACCTTGGTCGGCTGGATGCGCGTGTCGATCGGGCCCGCCATCAGCGTCAGCGTCGCCGGCCGCGAGGGATGGTTGCCCTCGCACATGATCGCGGCGGCCGCGAGCGCCGAGACTGACGGCTGGCAGATCGCCACCATATGCGGGCGCGGACCCAATTGTCCCAGGAAGTCGATCAGATGCTCGGTGTAGTCGTCGAGCCCGAAGCGGCCCTCGCTGCGCGGAATGTCGCGCGGATTGTGCCAGTCGGTGATGTAGACGTCGTGGTCCTGCAGCAGCGTCTTCACGGTGCCGCGCAGCAGCGTGGCGAAATGGCCGGACATCGGCGCCACCAGCAGCATGCGCGGCTGCTCCGGTGCCCCGTCCTTCCTGAAGTGCAGCAACGAGCCGAACGGCGTGGCGTAGGCGACCTCTTCGGTGATGCCGAATTCGCGATTGCCCACCATCACGCTGTCGATGCCGTAGGCCGGGCGGTGATAGGTGAGTGTGGAGCGCGAGATCAACTCCAGCGCCGCCGAGAGCCGGCCGACGACCTGGTCCGACATCCCCTGCGGCACCAAATTGAGGAATTTGAGCGCGGACGAGGCTCCCGCCCGCCACGGCGCCGTCAGGTCCATCTGGTTCTGAAAAGCCTGATAATACATCGACATCATACTGAAGCGCCCACACCTATCCGGTGCTGCCATGCAATATCGGAGCCAGACAGGAGGTAGGCCGCCCCCAAAATTGGCACGTCGCTTGCTGCTCTCTTCGCGAGAAGCACCGGCAATGAGCACGTGTGAGGGAAGGCCCTATGGCGAAGGCGACACTGACCATCAGCAGCAAGAACTACTCGTCCTGGTCGCTGCGTGGCTGGCTGCTGACGAAATTTTCCGGGCTGGATTTCGAGGAGATCGTCACCGCGCCGGACGACGCGTCCGCGCGCGCGGAAATCCTGCTGCTGTCGTCCTCGATCCTGGTGCCGTGCCTGCGGCACGACGGCGCCACGGTCTGGGATACGCTCGCGATTGCCGAATATCTCAACGAGGCGATGCCGGACGCTGGGCTGTTGCCGGCCGACCGCGTCCAGCGCGCACATTGCCGCTCAATCTGCGGCGAAATCCATTCCGGCTTCACCACGCTGCGCGCCTCGCTACCGGTCAATCTGAAGGGGCATTTCCCCGGCTTCAAGATCTGGTCGCGCGCGCAGGCCGACATCGACCGGGTCTGGTTCATCTGGCGCGACTGCCTGGCGAAATCGGGCGGCCCGTTCCTGTTCGGCGAGACGCGCACCATGGCGGATGCGATGTACGCTCCCGTGGTGACGCGCTTCGTCACCTATGACGTCAAGCTCGAGCCATCTCTCAAGGCCTATGCCGATACCATCATGGCGATGCCCGAGATGAAGGAATGGATCGCGGCGGCGAAGGAAGAGCCGGCCGAGATCGAGGAGCTGGAGGTCGAATATTAGGCAGGCGGCTCACGGCTCTGCCTGTTTCCTGGGCGGCGGTGGACCGCGTCCTCGCTAGCCCTTATGTCTTTGCCATCGTTAACGTTTGCCGCCGGTATTTGGCGGGGGCAACATCGCGATGCGCAGATATTGTGCGTGCCGGGAGGGCCTTGTCGACATCTAGCCGTGAACAGCCGCGTACAGGGCTAAACGTCCGATTCGGACGTGATTCGTTCGGGCCGCGTTCCGTTCGTTAAGGCAGAGCGCGGCCCCGTTGCATTTTGAGACAGAAGCGGGCCGTCAGGCCACGCCGGAATGCTTCATGCGCGGTACGCGCCATCCGATGACGGTTGCCTCGACCGGGACGCCGGCCGCGTCGTTCTGCCAGCGACCCTCGACATAGCGGCAGGCGAACGGCAGTTGATACGTCCCGCTGTGATCCTCGCACAAAACTTCGACCGGCAGGCCAGGTGGCGGTTCTCCGGCGCCATCGAACTCCGCCAGTCGTCTATCGCGCGTTGCCATTCCAAAAATCTCCCCTAATCAAAGCCGCGGAAAGAGCGCCCACTTCTTCCGCGCGCGGTTTACTGCTCCCCGTCCGAAGGGAACACGCCAAGCTCAACGCGAGAATGCGGTACGAGTGTGGTAGCCTTTGGCGGCTGCGCGCAATCGGCGCACATTGCCGTGATCAATTTGATGAGGAACCTGATGCCGCGCCGGATCGCTGCCGTGTGTTTCGCCATGTTACCGCTCGTCGTACACGCGCCGGCGTTTGCGCAGGACGTGCCGGGCATCGAGATCTGTACGGTCGAGAAGACCATGGAGCGGCGCACCAGCTGTCTCCAGAGCAATGTCGATTTCCTCCAGAAGACCATCACCAAGCTCAATCTCGATCACCAGCAGAAGATCGATGCCGCCAACCGCCAGATCGACGCGCTGAAGGTGACGCTCGTAGGTCTGCAGAAGACTATCGGCGATCTCCAGGCGGCGCAGGTCAAGCAGGCAGAGGATCTGAAGAAGAAACAGGACGCGCCGCCGCCGAAGGATGCGAAGGACAAGTAGCGGGTTAGCCCTGCGGCTGCGCGAAGCGCAGTCCGCTGGGCGTAACCCACCATGCTTCAGCGAATACGGGTTGGTGGATTACGCCTTCGGCTAATCCACCCTACGAGTTCAGCGTTCGCGGTGCGACAGCAATCCTGATCAAGCGCGCTACGGCGGCGGGGCGCATCATGGCCACGCTTCGAACGAGAGTCGTAACCCATGAACCCAGCCCAGCGCGCGCTCTGGTATATCGAGAGCCATCTGGCCGAGCCGATGACGCTCGACGAGATTGCTGCGATCGCTGGCGTGTCGCGGTTCCACATGGTGCGTGCGTTTGCCGCAGCCACCGGTGATCCGGTGATGCGTTACGTGCGCGCACGGCGGCTGACGGAAGCGGCGCGCAGTCTTGCCAATGGCGCACCGGACATTCTGTCGCTGGCGCTGGAGGCGGATTACGGCTCGCACGAAGCATTCACCCGCGCGTTCCGCGACCAATTCGGCACCACGCCCGAAGCGGTGAGGGCGGCGACGTGCGTCGATCAACTCAAGCTTCAGGAGCCGATCCTCATGGACTCCACCATATCAGACAACCTCAAAGCCCCGCGTTTCGAAACCGCAAAGGCCTTCCTCGTCGCCGGCCTCGCCGAGCGCATCGCCTGCGACAATGGCGCCATCATTCCCGGGATGTGGGCTCGCTTCCACCAGGAGGTCGCCGGCATTCCCGAACGCGTCGGCAACGTCGCTTACGGCGTCTGCTGCAACGGCGATGATTCCGGCAATTTCGATTACATCGCCGGCGTCGAGGTCGCCGACTTCTCCGACCTGCCCCGCGGGCTCGGTCGCATCCGCATCCCCGAGCAGCGCTATGCGGTGTTCACCCACACCGACCACGTCGCCTCGGTCCGCCGCACCGTCAACGCGATCTGGAATCAATGGCTGCCGTCCTCCGGCATGAGGGCCGCCGACGCGCCGAACTTCGAGCGCTATGACGAGAAGTTCGATCCCGTGACCGGCAATGGCGGCTTCGAGATTTGGATACCAGTGCGGGAGTAACGCGCAACGCTGGCATACCATCCCGCTTGCTTGGCAACGGGGACCTACTTTGTCATAACCGCTGGCAAAACTTGCCAGCGGGGCCCGTGCCGGACATCCCGAGCAAGCCATAACAAGCAGCCGGGAGGGTCCCCCCAATGTCCACTGCCACGTCCAACGTCCGCGTTCTCGCCACCGACCTCGAATTTCCAGAAGGGCCGGTCGTGATGCCGGACGGCTCGGTGGTGCTGGTGGAAATCCGCGGCCAGCGCCTGACTCGCGTTTATCCTGATGGCCGCAAGGAGATCGTCGCCAAGGTGCCGGGCGGCCCGAATGGCGCGGCGCTGGGGCCGGACGGCAAGATCTATATCTGCAACAATGGCGGCTTCTCCTGGATCCCGACCCGCAACATGATCATGCCGGGTCCGCAGCCCGAGGATTATCTCGGCGGCTCGATCCAGCGTGTCGACCTGCAATCGGGCAGGGTTGAGACCGTCGTCACCAAATGCGGCGAGCACGATCTGCGCGGGCCGAATGATCTGGTGTTCGACAAGCACGGCGGTCTGTGGTTCTCCGATCTCGGCAAGCGCCGCGCGCGCGAGATGGATGTCGGCGGGATGTATTATCTCAAGCCCGGCATGAAGGAAATCGTCGAGGTCGTGCACGGCGTGCTGCCGGCCAACGGCATCGGGCTGTCGCCGGACGAGAACACCGTCTACATCGCGGAAACGCCGACGGGGCGGCTCTGGGCCTACGAGCTCTCCGAGCCCGGCACGCTCAAGCCGCAAGACGTGATCTATCGCGGCGAGCGCGGCAAGCCGATCTGCGGCCTTGGCGGCTACCAGATGTTCGATTCGCTCGCGGTCGAGGCCAACGGCAATGTCTGCGTCGCGACCCTCGTCTCCGGCTGCATCTCGGTGATCGCGCCGGACGGTACCCTGGTCGAGCAGATCCCGACCGGCGACCGCGTCACCACCAACATCGCCTTCGGCGGCCCCGAGCTGAAGACTGCCTACATCACGCTGTCAGGCAAGGGCGAACTCGTCGCCATGGACTGGCCGCGCGGCGGTTTGCCGTTGAACTTTCTGAACAAGTGAGCCAAGCCGTCATTGTACGGGAGGCGAGGCAACTCTCAGACCCTCACCCTGAGGAGCGCGCATCTGGCGCGCGTCTCGAAGGGCGAGGCCACCGGTCGGGGCCTTCATCCTTCGAGACGCTTGCTTCGCAAGCTCCTCAGGATGAGGGTCTCGCAGTCTGGATTGCTTCGCTCCTCGCAATGACGCGACGTAAGGAGAGACTGCAATGCCCTGGCCTGATCCCATCACCCTGCGTGGACAGCACGCCCGTCTCGAGCCGCTGTCGAAAGAGCATCGCGAAGCGCTGGTGGAGGCCGTCAAGGATGGCGAGCTCTCAAAGCTCTGGTACACCGCGATCCCGCTGCCGGAGAACATGGGCAAGGAGATCGACCGCCGCCTGGGGCTCCAGGCCGCGGGCTCGATGCTGCCGTTCACGGTGTTCGACGCCGGCGGCAATATCGTGGGCATGACGACCTACATGAACATCGATGCCGCCAACCGCCGTGTCGAGATCGGCTCGACCTGGTATGGCAAGAGCGCGCAGCGCGGCCCGCTCAACACGCAATGCAAGCTGCTGATGCTCACCCACGCCTTCGAGACGCTGACCTGCATCGCGGTCGAATTCCGCACGCATTTCTTCAACCACCAGAGCCGCCGCGCCATCGAGCGCCTCGGCGCCAAGCAGGACGGCATTTTGCGCAGCCACCAGGTCGCGCCGAACGGCACGCTGCGCGACACCGTCGTGTACAGCATCACCGCGGCGGAATGGCCGACGGTGAAGGCGCATCTCGAATATCAACTCAACGACAAGCCGCGCTAGGGGCGGCAGAGGCACCATGGATAGATTTGACTATGTGATCATCGGCGCGGGCTCGGCCGGTTGCGTCCTCACCAGCCGCCTCAGCGAGGATCCCAACACCAGCGTCTGCGTGCTGGAGGCAGGTCCGAGCGACTGGCACCCCTACATTCATCTGCCGGCAGGTTTCATCAAGACCTTCCACATGAAGAGCATCAATTGGGCCTACCAGCAGGAGGTCGGGCCCTACACCGGCGGACGCAGCATCTACGCGCCGCGCGGCAAGACGCTCGGCGGCTCGTCCTCGATCAACGGCCACATCTACAATCGCGGCCAGCGCATGGATTTCGACACCTGGGCGCAGATGGGCAATCGCGGCTGGGGCTATGCCGACGTGCTGCCCTATTTCAAGCGGCTGGAGAAGCGGGTCGGCGAGGGCGACAACACTTTTCGCGGGCGCGACGGCAATCTCACGGTCACCACCATGGATTGGCGCGATCCGCTCTGCGAGGCCTTCATGGAAGGCGCGGTCTCGCTCGGCATTCCCCGCAACCCCGACTACAACGGCAAGATTCAGGAGGGCGTCTCCTATTGCCAACGCACCATCGACAAGGGCCTGCGCGTGTCCGGTTCGACCGCGTTCCTGAAGCCTGCGATGAAGCGGCCCAACGTGCATGTGCAGACGCATGCGCATGCGACCGAGATCATTTTCGAAGGCAAGCGCGCCGTCGGCGTGCGCTATACCAAGGGCGGCAAGGGTGGTACGCCGGTCGAGGTTCGCGCCAACAAGGAAGTGATCCTGTCCGGCGGCACCTATAATTCGCCGCAGCTGCTCCAGCTCTCCGGCATCGGCCCGCCCGATCTGCTGGGTGCTCACGGCATCCAGGTGCGTCACGCGCTGCCGGTCGGCGAAGGCCTGCAGGACCACTACGCCCCGCGCACCGTGGCGCGCGTCAAGGACATCAAGACCATCAACGAGCTTCGTCGTGGCTTCTCGCTGTGGATCGAAGCGCTGAAATGGGCGACCGCGCGCCGCGGCCTGCTCTCGCTGTCGCCGACCATGGTCTATTGCTTCTGGCATTCCGGCGAGAGCGCCGACAGTTCTGACCTCCAGCTGACTTTCACACCTGCGAGCTACAAGGAAGGCGTGCAAGGCCAGCTCGAGGACGAGCCCGGCATGACGGTCGCCTCCTGGCAGCAGCGCCCGGAGAGCCGCGGTTATGTCCGCATCCGCTCGTCGGATCCGTTCGCGCCGCCGATCATCCAGACCAATTATCTGGACGCCGAGCTCGACCGCCGCGTCATCGTCGGCGGCATGAAGCTCGCGCGGCGCCTTCTGAAGAGCGCGCCGCTGTCGCCCTATTACGCCTACGAGGATTTCCCGGGGCCAAACATCAACAGCGACGACGAATTCCTGGCCGCCGCCACCGAGCGCGGCACCACCACCTTCCACCCCGGCTGCACCTGCCGTATGGGCCCGGTGGATTCCACCTGGGCCGTCGTCGACGACAAGCTCCGCGTCCACGGGCTCGAAGGCCTGCGCGTGATCGATGCCTCGGTGATGCCACGCATGATCTCGGCGAATCTCAACGCGTCCACGATGATGATCGCCGACCGCGCGTCAGACTTGATCCGCGGCAAGGCGCCGATGGAAGCCGCCCGCATCCCCGACGCCGCCGTGGTCACAGCTGCGTAGGGTGGGCAAAGGCGCAACGCGCCGTGCCCACCGTCGCTCCGCTGTTGCGATAGAAGCGGTGGGCACGCTTCGCTTTGCCCACCCTACGAGACCTGCTTCGTGTCCCGTCGGGCAAAACACCCCACACCCCGTCAACCCCTCTCTGCAAAAATATTCCACTTTACCGAAATTCGGAATTGCGGCATAAGTCGAAACAGCCCGGCCCGACGAAGAGGGGCGGTTCGCGAGTCGTTCGAAACGCGGGCCGGGTTGCGGTGGACGCGGCAGCGTCGGCACGAGATGGGGCGGGCAGGGCGGGTAGTCCCTGTGAGCTTGAGACCCGCGTGCGGACGAACGGCGCTGAACGCGTACGGCAAAACCGTGTGGTCCTGGCCGTCGTCGCTACGGTCAAGCCTGTCGCGGAGGTGTCAGCGAGCCCAACCGGGCGGACGGCACCGCTAATCTGCGGGGCGAGGGAGGCCAGAAGGAATTCGGCTCCCGGGAGAGCGCGGCATAAGCCGTCAACCCATCGCGCAGGGAAGGCCGTGTGTTCGGCTTCACCTGTATGCCGCTGTGCAGTCCTTTTTGCGCACCATGCGCACAGCGGACCGTGGGTGCGAGGTCAGCACCCGGCCTTCCCTGCGCCCTCTTTGAAGAGGGTGGAGAGATCAAAGCAAAGCTCGGGCGAGATGTGCCGCGAGGATGCGAAGGTGTGTCTGGCGCTACACCCTCGCTGTCATCGCCCGGCTTGACCGGGCGAGCCAGTACTCCGAGACGGCAGTGATTGAGCCGAGAGGTCGCGGCGTACTGGATTCCCCGCCTTCGCGGGGAATGACACCGGTGACTGGAGCGAGAGCGAAGCGCTATCGAAAGAACGCTCCCTTACACTTCCCGTCGGCTCAAGAACGCCAGGCGCTCGAACAGATGCACATCCTGCTCGTTCTTGAGCAGCGCGCCGTGCAGCGGCGGGATCAGTTTTCGCGGGTCGCGCTCGCGGAGCTGCTCGACGCTCATGTCTTCGTTGAGCAGCAGCTTCAACCAGTCGAGCAGCTCGGACGTCGACGGCTTCTTCTTCAGGCCGGGCACCTCGCGCACCTCAAAGAAGATGCGCAGCGCTTCTTCCACCAGGCGCTTCTTGATGCCGGGGAAGTGGACGTCGACGATCCGGCCCATCGTGTCGGCGTCGGGGAACTTGATGTAGTGGAAGAAGCAGCGGCGCAGAAACGCGTCCGGCAGCTCCTTCTCGTTGTTGGAGGTGATCATCATGATCGGGCGCTGCTTGGCCTTGATCGTCTCGCCGGTCTCGTAGACATGGAATTCCATGCGGTCGAGTTCGAGCAGGAGATCGTTCGGGAATTCGATGTCGGCCTTGTCGATCTCGTCGATCAACAGCACCGGGCGCTGCTCGGCGGCGAAGGCGTCCCACAGCTTGCCGCGCTTGATGTAGTTCTTGATATCGGACACGCGCGCATCGCCGAGCTGGCTGTCGCGCAGGCGCGACACCGCGTCGTATTCGTAGAGGCCCTGCTGCGCCTTGGTGGTGGACTTGATGTGCCAGGTGAGCAGTGGCGCGTTCAGCGCCTTCGCCACTTCCTCCGCCAGCACCGTCTTGCCGGTGCCGGGCTCGCCCTTGATGAGGAGCGGGCGCTCCAGCACGATCGAGGCGTTGACCGCGACCTTGAGATCGTCGGTCGCAACATAGTCCTTGGTGCCGGTAAATTTCATTGCGCGTCCTTGTTGGTCGTCGGCCGAAGCGGTCCTCGGTCGCGACAAGGGAACGGCCGCTCATGGCGGCCGTTCCTGGTTCGGTCAGGCTTTCAGACCCGTTTTATCAGCGAAAGGATGACGAGCACAATCACCGCACCCATCCCGCCACGCGGACAATCCAGCCCAGACGCCCTGGATGTGCCCGTCCCCTTGACGCCAGCCATCCGAAAGGCAATCTGTCACCCATGTTCCTGCAATTCTTCACCTCTCTGCGCGATGCGCAGGTCCCCGTGACGCTGCGCGAATACCTCACGCTGATGGAGGCACTCGACGCTGACCTGTCGGACTATTCGGTCGAGAATTTCTACTATCTTTCGCGCACCTCGCTGGTGAAGGACGAGCGTAATCTCGACAAGTTCGACCGCGTGTTCGGCACGGTGTTCAAGGGGCTGGAGAGCCTGCTCGACGCCATGGAGAAGGCGGAGATCCCCGAGGAGTGGCTGAAGAAGCTCGCCGAGAAATACCTCTCCGAGGAAGAGAAGAAGCAGATCGAGGCCATGGGCTGGGACAAGCTCATGGAGACCTTGAAGAAACGCCTCGAGGAGCAGAAGGGCCGGCATCAGGGCGGCTCGAAATGGATCGGCACCGCCGGCACCTCGCCGTTCGGCGCGCATGGCTACAATCCCGAAGGCGTCCGCATCGGCCAGGAGAAGAACCGCAACAACCGCGCCGTGAAGGTGTGGGACAAGCGCGAGTTCAGGGATCTCGACGGCAATGTCGAGCTCGGCATCCGCAACATCAAGGTGGCGCTGCGCCGCCTGCGCAAGTTCGCGCGCACCGGCGCACCAGATGAGCTCGATCTCGACACCACCATTCGCGAGACCGCCAATCACGGCTATCTCGATGTCCACATGCGTCCCGAGCGGCGCAATGCGGTCAAGCTTTTGGTGTTCTTCGACATCGGCGGCTCGATGGATTCGCATATCGAGCAGGTCGAGGAGCTGTTCTCGGCGGCGAAGAGCGAGTTCAAGCACATGGAGTATTTCTACTTCCACAACTGCCTCTATGAAGGCGTGTGGAAGCAGAACAAGCGCCGCTTCACCGATCGCACGCCGACCTGGGACGTGCTGCACAAATATCCGCACGACTACAAGGTCGTGTTCGTCGGCGACGCCTCGATGTCGCCTTACGAGATCATGGTGCCCGGCGGCTCGGTGGAGCACGTCAACGAGGAGCCCGGCTCGGTCTGGCTCGACCGCATCATCCGCACCTATCCGCATTCAGTGTGGCTCAATCCGGTCGCCCAGAAGCACTGGGACTATTCGGAATCGACTACCATCATCAAACGCATCTTCGCCAACCGCATGTACCCGATCACGATCGAGGGACTTGAGGGGGCGATGAAAGAATTGACGCACTAGCTCTTTGTCATTCCGGGGCGCGACGAAGTCGCGAGCCCGGAATCCATCGGGCCGCAGAGTTAGTGGAGAAATGGATTCCGGGCTCGCGCTGCGCGCCCCGGAATGACAAGGGAGAACCACATGCCCCAAAACATCACCCGCGGCATCAAGGCGCTGATCGACGAGGCCAATGCTGAGATCGAGACGCTCACCGCCAAGGACGCCATCGAGATCTCCAAGAACGGCGACGTCGTCATCGTCGACATCCGCGACCCCCGCGAGATCGAGCGCGACGGCCGCATCCCGGGCGCGTTCTCCTGCACGCGCGGCATGCTCGAATTCTGGATCGATCCGCAGAGCCCGTATGCCAAGCCGGTCTTCCAGGAAGACAAGAAGTTCGTGTTCCATTGCGCCGGCGGCCTGCGCTCCGCGCTCGCGGCCAAGACCGCGAAGGACATGGGCCTGAAGCCCGTCGCCCACATCGCCGGTGGCTACGCCGCCTGGCGCGACGCCGGCGGCCCGACGGAGCAGTGGGAGCCGAAGAAGAAGGAGTGAGGGTGCAGTCGCTGCTCTCTCCACCCGTCATTCCCCGCGAAAGCGGGGAATCCAGTACGCCGCGGCCTGTCGGTTGAATCACAATCGTCTCGGCGTACTGGATCGCCCGGTCGAGCCGGGCGATGACAGCGGAGTTTGACGCGCACGGCTTCAACCTCGCTCGCGCTACACGCCCCGGAATGACCATAAAGGAAAGACCGATGACCTCCGCCACCGACCCCCTCGTCTCCACCGAATGGCTCGCCGCCCACATCGCCGACGCCAACGTCAAAGTGCTCGACGCCAGCTTCAAGCTGCCGGGCGTGCTGCCGCTGCCGAAGGACGACTATCTCGCCGCGCACCTGCCGGGTGCCGCGTTCTTCGACGTCGATGCGGTGTCGGACCATTCCAACCCGTTGCCGCACATGTATCCGAGCGCCGAGCAGTTCGGCCGCGATGTCGGCAATCTCGGCATCTCCAATGCCGACACGGTCGTGCTCTACGATGCCGGCGGCTGGGTCGCCGCGCCGCGCGCATGGTGGATGTTCCTGGCCTTCGGCCACAGCAATGTGCGCATCCTCAATGGCGGCCTGAAGAAGTGGCGCGCCGAGGGGCGTCCGGTCGAGAGCGGCGAGGTGAAGCCGAAGGCTGCGACGTTCAAGGCGAGCTACGATCCGAAGCGCGTGCGCAGCATGCAGCAGCTGATCGCCAATGTCGAAAGCCGCGCCGAGCAGGTGATCGACGCACGCGCCGCCGACCGCTTCGAAGGCCGCGCGCCCGAGCCGCGCGCGGGCATCCGCTCCGGTCACATCCCCGGCGCGCGCAACGTGCCCTACAACCAGCTGTTTGATGCCGTGACCGGCACGATGAAACCGCTCGAGGATCTGCGCGCCGCCTTCACCGGCGCCGGCGTGAAGCTCGATGCGCCGATCGTCACGAGCTGCGGCTCCGGCGTCTCGGCCGGCGTGCTGACGCTCGCGCTCTATCGCCTGGGTGTCACCGACACCGCCCTCTATGACGGCTCATGGTCGGAATGGGGCCAGGAGAAGGGCCCGCCGATCGCGACCGGGCCGGCGTAAATCCTATTGGCGCGTGCGCGTGGCCGTCGTGGCGAGCGTCTGCTGCTGCTGCCGGCCGAACGGATCGAGCGCCTGCTGTAGCTGCTGAGGCGGCGGGCGCCGCACGATGCGGTGCCGCTTCTTCGGCTTGTGCGCACGCGGCTTGGCCGTTGCGCTGTCGGCCTTGGTCTTCGCCGGCGCAAGCTCGTTCAGCGCGGCCATCCTGGCCGCTGCAATGTCGCTCACGCGCGATGCCAGCGCTGGTGTCGCGGTGCGCGGCACCTCGGTGGCGCTGACGATTGGTGCGGGCGTTGTCGTCGCGGTAGAAGCCGCCGTGTCGGCCGGGGTCAGTGTGTCAGCGGGTGCGGGAGCCGCAGCCTCGCCCTTGGCCGGCTCAGGGGCCGGCCCTTCGGTGGCGGGCGGAGCCGTCTCTGCGGGTGGCGCGACGGCAACGACCCGAGGCTCCGGTTGGGCCTGAGGTTGGGCCTCCAGCGTCACTGCAGCCATCTGCTCGGGCCCGGTCTCGACCGCGGGCAGCCCGATGCTCGGGACCTGCTCCGGCACCACAGGCGCCGCCTCATTGGCCGCCGGCGCCACCCGGAGCGCCGCGAGCACCGGCTGGGCCGGCTCGGAGGCCTGCGCGAACATCCGCTCCTGCGGGCCGTTCCGCCAAGAGGGATTGCTGACATACTGCTCGTGGCTCGCCCGTAGCAGCGAGGCGGCGCCTAAGCCGAATACCAGGATGGAGGCTGACAGCAGGATCGCGGCAAGCAGGAAGCGAAAGCCGGGAAGCATCGGACGGGTTACAAATTTCCGCCCCGGCGTGTGGCCAGGGCCCATGAGCCATCTGAACGCGGTGACGGTACTGATTGCCGCGTTCGCCATGCGGGAATTCGAGCTCAAAGCGATGGCGAATCAGGCTGATTCGAACATATCGCAACGCCTCCGCTCAGTTCCGCAAAAAATCGGACGGATGACTCCGGCAATCTACGGCGTGATGCGATTTCCGTCCCGTGATGCAACGGGGCAACTGTGTGCGATTGCATCACAAATCGCTAAATCAGGCACAATTCAGCCTGTTATGTCTTGAATGTGCCGCTATCTTCGGTCATCTGGCCGTTGACGGCTCGGACGGGGCCCGGGGGCTAACAAGAGCGATGATGATCAAACATTTTCTGACGATATGCGCTGCCGCAACAGTCGCTGCGGCGGGAACCTCGCTCGCACAGGCCCAGAGCTATCCGGTTCAGCAGGCGCCGAGCTACGGCGCTCCGGCCGAATACCGGCCCGGCGACCGCACCCCGAATTTCGACGCTCTGGAAGATGACGACGACGCGATGCCGCAGGCTTCGCTGCCGCCGCCGGGTCCCGCCGATGATCCGCGCTACGGCCGCCCCGCCGGCGCTCCCCCGGTCTATTCGGCCGCCCCGCCGCAGGGCCCGGTCATGTCGCCGGATGATCCGCGTTACGGCCGTCCGGCTGGCGCTCCGCCCGTTTATTCCGCCGCCCCGCCGCAGGGTCCGGTGATGTCACCCGATGATCCCCGTTATGGCCGCCCCGCTGGCGCGCCCTCGGTGATCTATGCCGACCGTCCGGGCCAGGCGCCCGCCAGCGACGGCATGCGTCCGCCGGAAGCCGTCGGTGGTTCGGCCGCGACCGGCGCGGTCTCGCAGCCGCCCGCTGTCGGTGCCGATGGCCGGCCGATGTCGGTCGCCTCATTGCCGCCCGAGGAGCAGCCTGACGCAGCACCGGCGCAACTGGCGCCGAACCTGCGCCGTCAGGAAGTGTCGCTGGCGACCAAGGAGCCGGCCGGTACGATCATCGTCGATACTCCGAACACCTACCTGTATTACGTCCTCGGCAATGGCCGTGCGATCCGCTACGGCGTTCGCGTTGGCCGCGACGGCTTCACCTGGACCGGCGTGCAGAAGATCACGCGCAAGGCCGAATGGCCGGATTGGCATCCGCCGACGGAAATGATCGAGCGCCAGCCCTATCTGCCGCGCTTCATGGCCGGCGGCCCCGGCAATCCGCTCGGTGCCCGCGCGATGTATCTCGGCTCGACCGTGTATCGCATCCACGGCACCAACCAGCCCTCGACGATCGGCAAGTTCGTGTCCTCCGGCTGCATCGGCATGCTGAACGACGATGTCTCGGACCTGTTCGAGCGCACCAAGGTCGGCACCCGCGTGGTGGTGATGCCGGGCGGCCCTGCGCCGGGAACGGCGACCGCATCGGCAGCGCCTGCGCCGGCTCCGATGGCCGCCCAGGCCGGCCCGGCTCCGGGTACGCAACCGACCGTGGTGCCGCCGCTGCCCGCGCCAGTCACCGTGCGCTAACTCTCCTCGTCAGTGCTGATTGAATCAGCGGCGCGTGTGCATCGGCCACGCGCCGCTTTCGTTTGATGCATGCCCGTCCGGTTCCCGTGCATTCGCCCCGTTGAATCCTCACAGACGTTGACTACCTGCCGAGGAAGTTGCAACGAATTCGAGGAGCGCACGATGCGAATCTTTGTTGCGGGCGCGACCGGTGCGGTCGGGCAGTATCTTGTTCCGGCGCTGATCGCGGCGGGGCATTCGGTGGTTGGTACGACACGGAGTGCGGCAAAAGCAGACCTCGTGCGTCGATTGGGTGCGGAGCCGGCCGTCGCCGACGGCCTCGATGCCGGCAGCATGCGCGCTGCGGTGTCTGCGGCAAAGCCGGACGTGGTCGTCCATCAGATGACGGATCTCGCGGCCGCCACCGACCTCCGCCATTTCGATCGCGCCTTCGCGCGAACCAACGAGCTCCGCACGCGCGGAACCGACATTCTGCTCGACGCTGCACGCGAGGCCGGCGCCAGGCGCTTCATCGCGCAAAGCTTCTGCGGCTGGACCTTCAGCCGCAACGGAGGAACGGTCAAGACCGAGGTCGATGAACTTGACCCACATCCGCCGCAGGAACTGCGACGCACGCTTGAGGCAATCCGGTATCTGGAGCGGACCGTCACCGCATCGACGACGCCGGAAGGGATCGTGCTGCGCTATGGATTCTTCTATGGGCCTGAGACCGGCACGCTCTCGCCGGCGATGATCGACCAGCTGCGCCACCGCCGTGTGCCGGTGATCGGCAGTGGCGCCGGCACGTGGTCGTTCATTCACACCGAGGATGCCGCCTCCGCCACGCTTGCTGCGGTCGAGCGCGGACGCGCCGGCAACGTTTACAACGTCGTCGACGATCATCCGGCGCAGGTGAAGGATTGGTTGCCGGCGTTGGCCGAACTGATCGGTGCCAAGCCGCCGCTCCACGTTCCTGCCTGGCTCGGGCGCCTGCTTGCGGGCGAGCACATGGTGGCGATGATGACAGAGGTGCGTGGGGCGTCGAATGCCAAGGCGAGACGCGAACTCGATTGGCAGCCGGCGAAGTCGTCGTGGCGCCAGGGATTTGCTGAATTCGCGAGGGCCTCGGCAGCACAGCGCGCCGCGGCGTGACGGGCCTACCTCAGGCCAGCTTCCGCGGCAGCTCGCTTCCCCTGGTCCAGGCATCGATCGCCTCGACCATCTGTCCGTAATGGATGCGCAAGCCGTCCTCGGTCGCGTAGCCGAGATGCGGCGTCAGCACGAGATTGTCGAGCTTGCGGAAGGAATGGTCGACCGGCAGCGGCTCGACCGAGAACACGTCGATGCCGGCGCCCGCAATCTTCCGCTGCTGCAAGGCTTCGAGCAGCGCCTGCTCGTCCACGATCGGCCCGCGCGCGGTGTTGACGAGGAACGCGGTCGGCTTCATCCGCGCGAGGTCTGCGCGGCCGACGAGGCCGCGTGAGCGCTCGCTCAGCACCACATGGATGGTGACAACATCGGCCTTGGCGAACAGCTCCTCCTTGCTGGCGTAGCCAACGCCGGCCGCCGCGCACTTCTCCGGCGTGAGGTTCGGGCTCCAGGCGATCACGTTCATGCCGAAGGCCTTGGCAATACTGGCCATCTTGGTGCCGAGCTTGCCGAGGCCGACAACGCCGAGCGTGAGACCTTCGATCTCGACACCGGCAAAGGTTTGCCAGGGCTCGCCGGCATGCATGCGCGCATTCTCGCGGCCGATGCCGCGGGTCAGTTCCAGGATCAGGCCCATGGTCAGCGGCGCGGTCGGATCGCGCGAATATTGCGTGCCGCCGATGGTGACGCCTTTCGCCTTCGCGGCCTCCACGTCGATCGCGGCATTGCGCATGCCGGAGGTGAGCAGCAGCTTCAGCTTGGGCAGCTTGTCAAACAGGCTCTTGGGGAACGCCGTGCGCTCGCGCATCGCGCAGATGATGTCGAAATCGGCCAGCGCGCTGGCTGCGGCCTGTTCCGAGGCGAAGGGATGGCTGAACACGGTGGCATCGACACGGTCGGACAGTTTCGGCCAGTCGGCGACGTCGAGAGCGAGGTTGAAGTAGTCGTCGAGAATTGCACAGCGCAGCCGCGTCATCAGCGTTCATCCATGGCGAGAGGTGGCAGCGCCAGGCGGAGGGGCCCCATCGTCGGAACCGGGCCATGGTTGCGCGCAATCACGCCTGCGCGCAAGCAGTCTGGGTCTTCAAAAATCCGTAGGCAAGATCCGATAGGGAGGCGCAGCTCAGAGATCGCGGGGCTTCAGCCGGATCGGCGCATCCATGCCGTGCTTGGCGCGCCAGGCCGGGCCGGGGCCGCGCATGTAGTGCAGTTCGGGCCGGTAGGGGTTGAAGGCCGTGGCGAAGAATCGCGTCCAGAAGCCCTTGATCTCCGAGACGAGCGCGGAGGCGCGGCCGGCTTCCGCCGGAACGGGAAGGGAATTGGTCTCGATCAGAGCCATGATGGGCCTCGCTGTGCTCCCGTTCATTCTGGGCGGGTGGCGCTGTTTCCGCGCGAAACCGAGCTTTGGCCTGATTTATTAAAAGAAGGTTTCAATTGTCCGGGACGGGGTCCGGATGGTGTCCGCCCGGTATTCATCCGTGGTGAACGGAGGGAAAACATTGCCCTTTGGGGGCGGGATCGTTACATCGGCGGCAAGCAAATCTCCTCAAATCGAAGGTTTTCGGGACCGATGGCGCGCCAGTTTATCTATTTCATGCAGGGCCTGACCAAGAGCTACCCGACCCGCAAGGTGCTCGATAACATCCATCTGTCGTTTTACCCGGACGCCAAGATCGGCGTGCTCGGCGTCAACGGCTCGGGCAAGTCGACGCTGCTCAAGATCATGGCCGGCCTCGACAAGGAATATAACGGCGAGGCCTGGGTCGCGCAGGGCGCCCGCGTCGGCTACCTCGAGCAGGAACCGCATCTCGATCCGGCGCTGTCCGTGCGCGAGAACGTCATGCTAGGCGTCGCCAAGCAGAAGGCCATCCTCGATCGCTACAACGAGTTGGCGATGAATTACTCCGAGGAAACCGCCGACGAGATGACCAAGCTGCAGGACGAGATCGAGGCCCAGGGCCTCTGGGATCTCGACAGCAAGGTCGACCAGGCCATGGATGCGCTGCGCTGTCCGCCCGATGATGCCGATGTGACGAAACTCTCAGGCGGTGAGCGCCGCCGCGTCGCGCTGTGCAAGCTGCTGCTCGACCAGCCTGAGCTGTTGCTGCTGGACGAACCGACCAACCATCTCGACGCCGAGTCGGTGTCGTGGCTCGAAGGCCATCTGCGCACCTATCCCGGCGCGATCCTGATCGTCACCCACGATCGCTACTTCCTCGACAACGTCACAAGCTGGATCCTCGAGCTCGATCGCGGCAAGGGCATTCCCTACGAGGGCAATTACTCGTCCTGGCTGGTGCAGAAGCAGAAGCGGCTCGAGCAGGAAGGCCGCGAGGACGCCGCGCATCAGAAGACGATCGCACGCGAGCAGGAATGGGTGGCGTCCTCGCCGAAGGCGCGCCAGGCCAAGTCCAAGGCGCGCTATCAGCGCTACGAGGAATTGCTCAAGCAGGCGAGCGATAAGCAGACCCAGACCGCGCAGATCATCATTCCCGTCGCCGAGCGGCTCGGTGCCAACGTCGTCGACTTCGAAACCCTCAGCAAGGGCTATGGCGATCGTCTCCTGATCGACGATCTCACCTTCAAGCTGCCGCCTGGCGGCATCGTCGGCGTGATTGGCGCCAACGGCGCCGGCAAGACCACGCTATTCAGGATGATCACCAAGCAGGAAACCCCGGACAAGGGCACCATCACGGTCGGCGAGACAGTGCATCTCGGCTATGTCGACCAGTCGCGCGACGCGCTCGATGGCAGCAAGAACGTGTGGGAGGAGATCTCCGGCGGCAACGAGCTGATCTTGCTCGGCAAGAAGGAAGTAAACTCGCGCGGCTATTGCTCGTCGTTCAATTTCAAGGGCGCCGACCAGCAGAAGAAGGTCGGCGCGCTCTCGGGCGGTGAACGCAACCGCGTGCATCTCGCCAAGATGCTGAAGTCCGGCGCCAACGTGCTGCTGCTCGACGAACCGACCAACGACCTCGACGTCGACACGCTGCGCGCGCTCGAAGAGGCGCTGGAGGATTTCGCCGGCTGCGCCGTCATCATCAGCCATGATCGCTGGTTCCTCGACCGCATCGCGACCCACATCCTGGCCTTCGAAGGCGACAGCCATGTCGAATGGTTCGAAGGCAATTTCCAGGACTACGAGAAGGACAAGATGCGCCGGCTCGGCCAGGACAGCATCATTCCGCACCGCGTGAAGTACAAGAAGCTGACGCGGTGATCTCGGCATGATGCGACGGGCGCTCATCGCTGCGGTGATTGTCGTCACCTGCGGATGGACGTCCGCCCGCGCCGCCGATGCCGCCTTTACCCAATTCATCGGCTCGCTCTGGCCGGAAGCGCAAGGGGCCGGCGTTTCCCGCGCGACGTTCGATCAACAGACGCGCGGGCTCGATCCGGATTACAAGCTGCCTGATCTGATCCTGCCCGGGCGACCTGCGACCGGCGCGCCGTCGCAGGCCGAGTTCGTGCAGGTGCCGGCGGACTATGTCAGGGAAGGCGCGATCGCGAGCCTCGCGGGCGAGGGGCAGCGGTTGCTGCAGAAATACAATGCCGCGCTGACGAAGATCGAAAAGAGCTCCGGCGTGCCCGCCACCGTGATGCTCGCGATCTGGGGACGCGAGACTGATTACGGCCGCTACACACTGCCTTACGATCTCGTCCGCGTGCTGGCGACGCAGGCCTATGTCGGCCGGCGCAAGGACACCTATCGCAACGAGTTTATCCTCGCGCTGAAGATCCTCGGCGAGGGCGTGGTGACGCGCAAGGACATGCGCTCGTCCTGGGCCGGCGCCACCGGGCTCACGCAGTTCCTGCCGTCCGAATATTACAAGCATGGCGTCGATTTCGACGGCGACGGCCGCGTCGACATCTGGCACTCGGTGCCCGATGCGCTGGCCTCGGCCGCGCAGCAGCTCGTCAACAAGGGCTGGCAGAGCGGCGTGCGTTGGGCCTATGAGGTGAAGGCGCCGGCAAGGGTCGACTGCACCACCGGCGTGCCCGAGGTGACGAAGCCGATCGGCCAGTGGCTGCGTGAAGGCTTCGTGCCGGTGCGCGGCGAGAGGCTCAGCGCGGCCGAGCAGGCGCAACCGGCATCACTGCTCCAGCCGGAGGGCATCTATGGTCCGGCGTTCCTGACCACGAAGAACTACTTCGTCATCAAGGAATACAATTTCTCCGACCTCTATGTGCTGTTCGTCGGTCATCTCAGTGACCGCATGACGAGCCCGTTGCCGTTCGCGACGCCTTGGGCGACGTCGAAGCAATTGCGCACGAAGGATGTCGAGGCGATGCAGCTCGGGCTGACGCGCGCCGGGCTCTACAAAGACAAGATCGACGGCAAGGCCGGCATGCAGACGCGCGCTGCGCTTGGCGCCTATCAGAGGTCGGCCGGGCTCAAGGTCGATTGCTGGCCGAGCGAAGAGGTGCTGCGTTCGATTCAGGCGGCGCGCTAACAAGTCGTCAAAAAGAAAAAGCCCGGCCGATGGTCTCGGCCGGGCTTCGTCGCGGCGCTTGATCAGCGCGGTGCGACCAGATCAGTAGCAGACGCGAACCGGGCGAACGGTCCAGCCATAGCCGTCCCAGTAGCGCTGACGCTGCCAGTAGCAGGGCGGGGGCGGCGGGCCAGGCTCGGCCACGTACACCGGTCCGCCGTAAGCGGGACGGCTCGACGCGATGGCGCCGCCGATGATCGCGCCGCCGAGCAGGCCGGCCGCGATACCGACGCCAACGCCGTCATGGGCCTGAGCGGACGGAGTGGCGGTCACCAGCGAACCGGCGATCGTCGCAACCGTGAGGGCGGCAACAATAGTCTTCTTCATGCTCTTGGCTCTCCTGGGAGATGGACGCTCCTCGTTGGGAGCGTCCGGGTTTCAAAGGTTCACGCACACTCTGATGGAATTGGCCTTGCAGCTAGGAAGCGCGCAAATGGTCAATCCACGGTAAACGCACACGGAGCTGTGACGAGAAAAAGCGGTCTTTTTCAGGCCCGGAGATGAACGGCGCACCCGTAGTGAACCGGCTCATTTGAATCGGTTCAACCGAGCGGCCTAACGCGCCTCAGCCGCAGACTCTGACGCGGCGGATGCGCCAGGCGTAGCCGTCCCAGAAGCGCTGCTTCTGCCAGACACAGCCATCGCCGTAATAGTCGTCGGCAACGTAGCCGGGACCCGGCGCGTAGTAGCGGGGCGGATAATAGCCGGGGCCGTAACCCGGGCCATACGCGTAGCCCGGTCCGGGTCCGTAATAATACGGAGATGCCAGCGCGCCGCCGACGATGGCGCCACCGATGATCCCGGCGGCTACGCCGGCAGCGACACCGCGCTGTGCATGGGCCGGCGTACCCGCGGCCAAAACCAGGGCGGCGGCAGCGACTGCCATAAGCGACTTCTTCATGGGGCGACCTTTCAACGCGAACGCGGAACTCCTGCGCCAAAGTTCCACACTTCGCTTGAACGATCAATGAACGGCGCATTGGCCGGGTGCGACCAATTGGTAGAATTGGCCGATCTTTGGCCTTGGGAGACGATGATGACCGTCCTGACCAATGCCCTGATCGCCATCGGGGCTGTCGGCGTGGCTGGTTATGCCCTGATGACCCATTTACAGAACCGCGTGCCGCGCTCGCGGGCCAGAGCAGGCGGGGGAAGCGACAGCTACTCGGATACGACGAATGAGGGCTTCTCGCTGGGGAGCTGGTTCTCCAGCGACAGTTCCGACAGCGCGACCGACAGCGGCAGCTGCTCCACGAGCGATAGTGGTGGGGATGGAGATTGCGGAGGCGGCGGCGATGGTGGGGGAGGCGGGAGCAGCGACTAGGCCCTATCAGGCATCATCTTGATCCAGCGCAACTCCCTATTTTAGAGCCGTTCTAGGCTGTTTCCGGGCCAGTTTGGAATAGCTTGAAATACCGGTTTTTCCCTTTGCATCCGGGCGGCCCCTTAAATATCGATGATGGCGCATCACCAAGGGCCTACCGCTTCCATGATCGTTTGTTCCTGTAACGTGCTGAGCGATGACGACATCCGCGCCGCCGTCGCCGAGTCCGACGATGCTGTGCGCCATGCCAGACAGGTTTATGGATGCCTCGGCTGCAGCGCCGAATGCGGCCGCTGCGCCCGGACGATCAAGACCATCATCGACGAAGCGCTCGGCCCCTGTGCCAAGTCCTGCTGTTCCGGGTGCCCGCACAGCCACACGGTGGCAGCTAACGACGAGACGGCCCAGCCCGCGCAGTTTGCCCTCGCGGCCTGCTGAAGACCTCCTCAAATTCGGCTGAGCTTTTCCCCGGCTACGTCTCCGCAGCCGGTTGCCCTCGTCCTTGAACTCATTTAGAAGCGTTCTAAATTCGATTTAGGGCCGATTTGGACTACAAGAGCTGGAGTGAACCATGCAGGGCGACGCAAAAGTCATCGACTATCTCAACAAGTCACTGCGTCACGAGCTGACTGCGATCAACCAGTACTGGCTGCACTACCGCTTCCTCGACAATTGGGGCCTGCTGGACATGGCCAAGGTCTGGCGCAAGGAGTCGATCGAGGAGATGGAGCACGCCGACAAGCTCACCGCGCGCATCCTGTTCCTCGACGGCTTCCCGAACATGCAGGTGCTCGATCCCCTGCGTATCGGCCAGAACGTCAAGGAGATCATCGAGTGCGATCTCGCCGCTGAAATGAGCGCGCGCGCGCTCTACCAGGAAGCGGCGACTTATTGCCACGGCGTCAAGGACTACGTCACGCGCGACCTGTTCGAGAAGCTGATGAGCGACGAGGAGCACCACATCGACTTCCTCGAAACCCAGCTCGACCTGATCGGCCGCATCGGCCTCGAACTCTACACCCAGAAGCACGTCGGCGGGCTCGAGGGCGAGGGGCACTAAGCTCTCGTTCTGCTCTCTCCATTCGTCGTGGCCGGGCTTGACCCGGCCATTCACGTTTTGCCGCGCGACGAAGACGTAGATGCCCGGGACGAGCCCGGGCACGACGGTCCATTTGCGAACCGCCCACCTACAATTGCGTCTTGTAGCGCTCTTCCACGATCTCCTGGCTCTCCGGCTCGCCGAGGCTGGTCTGGTCGTGAATGACCTGGCTGATGCTCGGCATCACCGAGCGCTGCACCTTCTCCGGCGACCACAGCTTTGAGCGCATCAGCGCCTTGCCGCAGTGGAAATAGACTTCGCTGACAGCGACGCTCAGCACCGCGCGCGGCGGCTTGCCGAACTCCACCATCGAAGCGAGCAGATCCTGATCGGCCGACAGCGTGCCGCGGCCGCCGACGCGGAGCGTCTCGTCGATCCCTGGCACGAAGAACAGCAGATGCACGAAGCCCGAGCCTTCAACGACGTTGCGAAAACTGTCGATGCGGTTGTTGCCGGCACGATCGGGCATTAGCAGTTGATTGGGGCCGGCAACGTGAACGAAGCCGATACCGCCGCCGCGCGGCGAGGCATCGACGCTGCCATCGGTAGCTGATGTCGCGAGCACGCAGAATGGCGACATCTCGATGAACTTCTTCGCATGCGCGTCGATCGCAGGACGTGCTTTCGCGATCACGCGCGGTGTCGGCTTCGCATAGATGGTGGCGAGGTCCTCGGCGCAAAGGTCGGTCACGAAGGTCTCCATGATTGAGGCTTTAAGGATATCACTCCCCGGCCTGCTTGTCCGGGATCCGGAGATGCGCGATGCCCGCCGCAAGGTAGAACGCCGCCAGCACGAAGCGCATTGCGTGTTCGGTCGTTTTGCAGGGGCCATCAGCCGAACTAACACGCACGGCGGTCGGGCGCCATGGCGCGCTACACTGCGTCCGCGGGCACGAAGCAACTGATGATGATAGCGCCGCGGTGGCGGACGTACCAGACCACGGCTTGACCGACCGGATTGCCGCGATCGCGGATGATGGCGCGCTCGGGCACCTCCATCCATTGTCCCTCGATCGGCACCCAATACGTGCCTTTGCGTACGTCGTAGTCGGTGCGATGGCCGTCGGAGATGTCGCAGCAGGGCACGCCGTTCGGCGCGATTACGCTCTTGAACCAGGCGCGGACGTCGGGCGCAATGTTGTCGTATTGACCGTTGTCGAACGCGAACGCGGCGCTGGTCATCGCGGCGAGCCAAACGCACAGCGCAAGCCTGTGCATGCAATCCTCCTCATCGCGTGTCGATTCGTATCGTTGACGCGATTAAGCCCGAGCCGTCAGCTCATTGCATGCTCAAATAATATGCGGCGCCGAGGCGCCGCATATGATGCGTTGCGATATCGGCGCAGCTCCGACGATGCCTACATCGTGCGCTGCGGCGCGGTTTGCAGCAATTGCCGAACCTGCTCGCTGTAGAATTTCGTGTTGCCGGTGGTGCCGTGGCCGGTCGGTTCACCGACAATGGTGTAATGCAGCTTCAGCTCCGGCATGACCTCGCCGGTGTGGAACTTGAAATCCTTGGCGACCCAATCGCCCTGTTTCGGCGCCGGATAGTCGGCGGCGAATACCGATGTCGAGATGGACAGCAGAACGGCCGACAGCGCCGCGCAAGAAGCTTTCATGTTTGTCTCCCCATGTGCGGCTCATGGCCCGTGGCCGCCTTGCGCGCGATCTTATCAGCCCGGGTCCTGGGATCGAGAGCAGAGCGCTGCTCATCCCTGAAAAAACATTTCCTCGATGTTGCGGCGCGCAAGTGGAATATTCGGGCGCTTGTGACAAGCGGCTACATGCGTTGTAGGATTTCAGCTTCTCCATCCGTCCTTGGATCAAATCGGGCCTGCCACGGGAGAGACTGCATGTGCCGCAACATCAAGACGCTGTTCAATTTCGAGCCGCCGGCGACGGAGGACGAGATCCATGCCAGCGCGATCCAGTTCGTGCGAAAACTCTCCGGCTTCAACAGGCCGTCGCAGGCCAATGAGGCGGCATTCGACCGCGCGGTCGCCGAGGTCTCGGCAGCTGCGCGAAAACTGCTGAGCTCGCTGCACACCCACGCGCCGACGCGCGACCGCGAGGTCGAGGCGGAGAAAGCCAAGGAACGTTCGCGACAGCGTTTCGGTTAGCGGTTCCGCAAAGCTCGACCGTGATCTGGCTCACGGAAGCGATGGCCGTCACGCGCGATGATGTTCGCCGGGGTTTTGACAACCCGGAGCTCGACCATGAACCGCCTCCTTCTTCCGCTGAAAGCAGGTGCCATCGTTTTCACGCTGTTGTGGACTGCGTGGATGATGTGGTGGAGCGGCTCGTTCTCGAGCGCAACCGTGGTGATCCTGGCCGTCTGCGGCGCGGCGGTTGGCTATCTCTGGTACCGCGCCATGCGCTGGCAATTCGAGCGCATGGGCATGCTGCCAGGGCGTGAGGACGAGGCGAAGTAGCCGCCGCTAGTCCTAGTGGCCGTGCTTCTTCTTCTTTTTCTTCTTCTTGTCGTCGCCATCGACCTCGTCGCTCTCGTCGTCGGAGGGCGCATCGTCAGCTTCGTGCACGGCGGCTTCGAGCGCGGCGCGCTCCGCGGCCTCCTGCTCGCGCTGGCGGCGGCGTTCGTCCCAGGCGTCGAACAGTTGCTCGAGCCACGGCAGCACCTGCTCGATCGACGGCAATTGGCCGGGCGGGCCGGCCTCGCCGCGCGGACCTTGAGAACCGGCGGGCCCTTGCGGACCCACGGCGCCCTGCGGTCCAGCTGCGCCCCGTGCGCCGGCTTCGCCCGCCTTGCCCGGCAGACCGGCCTTGCCCTGCGCTCCGGCCTTTCCGGCCGGTCCCGGCTTGCCCTGCGGACCCGGCTTGCCGCGTGCGCCGTCGGGGCCCCGCTTGCCCGGATGACCTTGCGGCCCCGGCCGTCCCGGCTCGCCCTGCCGTCCGCGCGGACCTTGAGGTCCCTGCCGTCCCTGTTCGTCTGCCACGCCGCTACTCCTTCTGCGCACGCAAGCTACTTAGCGGCGTTTGACGACGGCAGCAATTCCGCCCGCGCATCCTGCCGGCTTGATCAACATCAATCGGCGCAGCGGGGCGCCGTGTCATTGATGACGCACGGCCCCAACCCTCGCGAGGAACGACCGATGCGCGCAGCGTGGAAACTGTTTTGCTTGTCCGCGATCATCTTCGCGGCGGCGGTCGGCCTCGCCCATCTGCTGGTGCCCGATGTCGTGGCGGTCGGCTACGCCGAGGAGCCGCAGGCGTCATGGGCGATCCTGACGGCCTTCGGCCTGCGCGCGATCGCGCTGACCGCGGCCTGGGTCGCGATTATCGCGCTGTCGCTGCTCGTCGGCGTCAAGCTGTATCAGATGGTCTTCCGAACGATACCGCGCGCGGAATGATTGGCGCCGCCACGCGCTAGTCGTGATATGCCGGAACCTCGATGCCGGAGGCCGCGTAGATCCTGATCTTGTTGCGCAGCGTGCGAACCGACAGGCCGAGCACGCGCGAGGCACGCGTGCGGTTGCCATCGCAGCGGGCGAGTGTCTGGAGCACGAGCTCACGCTCGACCTCGCCGACGGTCGCGCCGATCAACAGTGGAACGATTTCGTTGGGTGCAAGGAATTGCGTGCCCTGCTCGGGCGCCGCGACATGAACAGTGGTCATCAACATACTCCCCGATCAACGCCCGCTTCCATCGTGGAAGCGGATCGAGAACAAAACACCCCCAAGCCGTAGATCCACGGTGGGCGGGTTTGGTTAATGAAAAGTTAATTGCAGGATGGCCGCACCAATTGACCTTGGGAATGCCGCCGCGTTGCCGCGATTGGCACGAGTTGCATAGCGAGGCGGACCGATTTCGCGCTCACACCGTGCGATACCCGCCGTCCACCATCACGATCGTTCCCGTGACGTAAGATGACAGGTCCGAGGCGAGGAAGATCGCGGGGCCCACGATGTCCTCGGGCTTGCCGGTGCGCGCGAGCGGGGTGTGATCGACGAAGGCCTGAACCAGCGCGGGATTGGTGGCGCGCACATTGGCGTTGATGTTGGTCTCGATGAAGCCCGGGCCGATCGCGTTGACGCGCACGCCTTCCTTGCCGAGCTCGACCGCGAGCGCCTTGGTGAAGCCGAGCACCCCGTGTTTGGAAGTGGTGTAGGCCGCCGAGCTCGGCGTGCGCAGATGCACGAAGGACTGGATCGAGCCGATATTGACGATGCGGCCTTTGCTTGCGCGCAGCGGGGCGAGGAAGGCTTGCGTCGTGTTGAAGACGCCGTTGAGGTTGAGCGCGATGATGTCGTTCCAGTCCTTCGCCACCGTCTCAGTCTCCGCGGTGAAGGCATTGCGGCGGGTGATGCCGGCATTGTTGACGAGGATCGAGACCTGCCCGACCTTGTCGGCGACTTGCTTTGCCAGCGCAAAGCAGTCGTCACGCCTGGTGACGTCGAGCGCGAAGCTCTCGGCCTTGCCGCCGGCCTTGCGGATCTCCTGGGTGGCCTCCGCGACCGTGTCGGCGTTGACGTCGAGCAGCACCACCTGCGCGCCCTCGCGGGCGTAGCCGGCAGCGATCGCCCGGCCGATGCCGGAACCGGCGCCCGTGACGACAGCGATATGGTTTGCGAGCAATGCCATGACAATTTCCTCCCGGATTCGTTTCTAAGTTTCATGAAAGGCTAACTCGAAATTAAGGGGGCGGAAACGGCGGCCTTGGCATACTGATCTCCATTGCTAATCGTTGCGCGCATGATGGAACGACTTGAATCCTGGAAATTGGCGCTCGAGCGCCTGCGGTCGGCGGAATTCGCTGATTGGGCCGAGGCGGGACGGCTCGTGGCCGAGATCGCACGGATGAGCACCGATGTGATGTTGCGGCAGGCTGCCGAGCAGGCGCTGCCCGTGCTGCGCCAGGCCGCGGACAATGACGATCACAGCGTCACGCTGGCCGCCCGGCGCCGCGTCGGCGTGATCCTCGATGTCGTCCATGATCTGACCGCGCCACGCTTCGGCCGCCGCAACGCGTTGCCGAAGAAGCTGTCCAGCGAGGATCGCGCGCGCAAGATGCTGGGGCTGCCGCTGGCGGTGCAGCTGACCTGCGAGGACATCAACCAGGCCTATCGCCGCGCCGCCAAGGGCATGCATCCCGACCAGGGCGGCAGCGCGCAGGCCTTCATCGACCTCTCCGCCGCGCGCGACATTTTGATTCATCCCCGCGCGTACAAGGACGCGTGAGAGCGCTCAGCTCTTGTTCACGCAGCTCGGATAGGGCGCGGCTTCGCCGGCTACGATCGGGCACAATCCGATCGGGCTCAGATCGCGCAGGCGCGCCTCCCAGCGCTCGTCGTTGACCGGCGGCTCGTCGCTTTCGGGGCCGCGCTCGGCCCATTGGATGGTGTAATAGTCGGTCGCGCCCTTGAGCGTGATCAGCAGCGCGGTCTCGCTGTGCCGCGTCGGGCCGCTGTCGATGCGGCTGCAACCGATCACCGCGACAAAGCCCTCGAAGCGGCCGAACGTCGTGGCGCCGAGCGGCCTGGCGGCAAAACTGTCGGGGCATGCCGCCTTGAACCCGCCTGCGATGGTGCCCGCGAAGATCTGCGGCGAGCTGCCTGGCATCAACGTCATGCCCTTCTCGCCGGTGACCGTGATCATCTGCGTCCAGCGGTCGGGCGTCTCGCCCTGAAGCACCGCTTCGCGGATGTAATGGCCGCCCTTGGTGTTCTCGAACACGGCTGCGAAATTCGACGGCATCGCGAAGCTGACGAGCTGGCCGAAGATCGGCGAGATCACGCGGAGGGATTGCGGAGCCTGCGCCTGCGCCGTTGTGGCGAGCAGGAGCGAAGCGGTGAGGGCCGCGACTGTCATCGTCCGTGCGCGCATCGACCTGCTCCAAATCCGCGAGGTGAAAAAACGACCGGGCAAGGATGCTAGCATCGCATCCTTGCCCGGCCCTTGTCGACCGCCGATCGAATTCTTACCAGCTGCAGTGGCCGGCCTTCAACGCGTGATCCTTCAACTCGAGCGCGTCGAGGAAGGTCGGAACGGAGGCGCTGGCACGATGGTAGCCGGCCGGCCACGGCGTGGTCGGAATGCTCTCGTCCCAGATCTGGCACACGCCGCTGTCCTGCCAGCGGATCAAATGATAGCCGGCTTCGGCCGGGCTCGCGGCGACGAAGGCGGCAGCGGCGAGACCGGCGGCAGCGCACAGCATGGAAATACGACGCATGGATCAGCTCCTCAAAATGAAAGATGTGATGCGCCTCCCGACAATGACGGGGAGGGGGTGCGGGACGCTTTTGGGCGTGCGCCCCGGACAAGACGTGAGTAGTTCCGTGTGCGGATGAGGTTCAAAGCGGGCGCGGGGGAAATCGCGGAATTCGCTAGCCAAAATGGGGCAACGGCCACGCGTCGGCGCAAAAGGAAAGGGCGGGCTGCTCGCGCAACCCGCCCTCGCATTGGATTGGACGTGGCCTTCTCAGAGCGTGCAGCGGCGCTCGGCGCGCATCTTGATCTGGAGCTCGGAGGCAGCCGTGAAGGTCGGGAGCGGTTTACTGACGACCTTGTAGGTCGACACGCCCCACTGGAACGGTTTGTAGCGGAGGTCCTCGTTCCAGACCTGGCAGACGCCGGTGTTGTCCCAGCGGATCACGTAATAGCCAGCCGCTGCGGATGCGGGCACGGCAAACACGGAAGTGGCGATGCCGGCAACGGCACAGAGGGCGAGAACGCGACGCATGAAAAATCTCCTGATAGGAACGTGACCGCAGACTGGTGCGGCAAAACTGCACGGCTTGCAAGCTGCGCCGCGGCCGATCACGGATATGTCAGGGCGCCCCCGTTGACTATCCTTTCGCCAGCGACGCCACCGCCTCGATCTCGATCAGCATCTTCGGATCGGGCAGCGCCTGCACCACGCAGGTGGTGCGTGCCGGGAAAGGCGCGGGACCGAACGCGCCGGCATAGAGCGCGTTCATCGCGGCTACGTCCGAGGCGCGGGTCAAGAGCACGTTGACCTTGACGAGATCGCGCGTCGTGGCGCCGGCCTCGTCCAGCACACGCTTGATGTTGACGACGACGTTGGCGAACTGCGCCTCGAAACCGTCGGGCAGCGCGCCATGGGCGTCGAAGCCGGGAATGCCGGAGACGAACAGCAGGTCGCCGACACGGGTCGCAAAGGAGAGCGGCGGCGCCTTGACATGCGGCGGGGGCGCGAAATGCTGGATCGGCATGGGGACCTCGGATGCGATGGTGATGGAGCAGGACGAGCGTAGCTGTGTGCGGGGCCTGCTCCAACAGAAAACACGAAAACAACCCCATGCACAGTAGAAATGATTGGCGAAATTTGAATTTCGGGAAGGCGGAAATATCTGATTGACGCGTCGGGCAAAACAGGGGCAGGATTGCATGATGGCGGATGGCGTGGGTGGCAGCACGAAATTCCGCTGTCATGCCCCGGCTTGACCGGGGCATCCAGTACGCCGCGGCCGTCGTGGTGAGAGCGGGATCTCCGACGTCCGTCTCTGGGATACTGGATCGCCCGGTCAAGCCGGGCGATGACAGTTGAATGCGCGGTTCGCAGCTCGCGTTTCACCACCGTCCCCCATCATGTTGCCGCCGCGATCGATCGGATAGATTGCAGCATCTGATTCGATTCCTTTCGATTCCCCGCCTTGAAAAATAGCCCCCGGAGACGCCCCATGAAGATTGCTTCCACCTTGCGTGCTGCGCTCGTCGCCATGGCCGCGCTGGCCGGCCTCTCGACCGCGGCGCTGGCCGACGGCGGCACCGTGGTGCTGACGATCTACAAGGCGGGCTGGATCATCGGCGGCTCCGGCGGTTCGGGCGTGCTGAACTTCCGCGGCCGTTCTTATTCGCTCTCGACCGGCGGGCTCGATTACGGCCTCGTCTTCGGCGGCTCCAAGACCGTGCTGCGCGGCCGCGTCTCCAACATCAACCGTCCCTCCGATGTCGCCGGCGTCTACGGCGCTGCCGGCGCCGGCCTCGCCGTCGGCCGCGGCGCCCGCGCCATCGTGCTGACCAACCAGAAGGGCGCGGTGCTGGAGCTGTCGGGCTACCAGACCGGCCTGATGGCGAATGCGGATTTGAGCGGACTCGCGATCACGATGCGGTAGGGCAGGCTGCCGTAGGGTGGGTTAGTTAGGCGAAGCCGTAACCCACCTCTTTACTTTCCACGCGGATGGAGAAGCGGTGGGTTACGCCAGCGGACTACGCTTCGCGTAGCCGCGGGGCTAACCCACCCTACAAACTCACCATCGCATGAATCTTCTCGCAATGCGCGACGAGGTTCTTGTGCGTATCGACGAACGCCTTCAGCGGCGTCGGGATCGGAAAGTAATAGATGTTCGCGATGAAGCCGTAGATGCCGGCATCACAGCTGGTTGGCCGCTCGCCATCCACGAAACCGGTCGCGGGCACGATCTCGGCCAGCACCTGCAGATCGGCAAGTCCCCGCGCGTAAGCCTGCTCGGGCGTGTAGCGGCCGATGCCCTGGTAGTGATAGCGCTGCGCATTGTAGGCCTTCGCCTTCTCCAAGCCATCAGCGTCGATCTGCTGATGCTGCGCGATGAAGCCGTCGCGAAACGCGGGGTAGTAGCGCTCGTCCTTCCAGCGCGAATAGGACATCACCCAGTAGAGATCGTCCAGCATGCGCGTGACGAGATGACGGGTCCGGCGCTGTGCGGGTGACAGCGCGGCATCGATGGTCAGATGATATTTCGCGATCGCATGCGCGATGATCGTCTCGCTGTCGCCGATGGTCTCGCCGTCATCGACGATGTAGGGCAGCTGTCCGCGCGGCGCGGTGGAGGCATCGAACACGTGCTCGTGCACGAATGGCACGCCGGCGAGCTTCAGGAAGGCGTAGACCTTGAGGCCATAACCGTTGTTGTCGGCGACGCCGAATAATTGCGGGTAGGAATAGAGGGTCAGCATGGTGGCTCCCTTTACTCGCGGGCCGGTTCGTCCGCCCGTTTGTCCGTCGTACTCGCTTGCGCGCGCTTGCTCGAGCGGATCATCAGGAACGATCCTGATGTGCCCGGCAGCCGCCAGCGCCCGTCGATCTCGGTCGCCTCTCCATTCATGATGCCGTCGTACTGGACCATGCCGAAACCGTAGCCCGGCGGTTCGTAGCGCTTGACGAAGGATACGACGCTGCCGGCCCGATGGCCAGTGATCGAGGCGCTGTGGATTCGCAAGGGGCAGCGCGGATTCGAGCAGGGCTCGGTGACACTGCCGCTGATCGCGCCGCCGGCCTCGACCAGCGTCGCCGTGAACGTGACCATTCCCGTGCCGGGCTGGATGTAAGTGCCGTCCCAGACACCGGAGAGATCGTCGCTCATGACGGCGGCTTCCTCGATATGTGCGCCGGTTGAGGCCCGGCTTTTCCACCTCAAGTTCTTCCACCCCAAGTCGTATCGCTGCAATCGCATCCTTGCAATAGTCCGCGCGCGACGTCGATCGGTCGGAGGATGCGGGACGGGTGCCTTCCAGGAGCGAAAAAAATGCCATTCCGCCTGTCGGATTATCGTCCGCGCGTTCGTCCTTCGAGCGACGGCGCGCGCAAGCCGCGTCCGGCTCGACGCGAAAGGATAACCATATGACCTCGATCACGCCGTTTCTCTGGTTCGACAACAACGTCCCGGACGCCGTGGCCTTCTACAAATCGGTGTTTCCGAATGCGAAAGTCGAGACCGTCAGCGACTTCATGGCGGTGTTCGAGCTCGAAGGCCAGCGCTTCAACGCGCTCAATGGCGGGCCGCAGTACCGCTTCAACGAGGCGGTGTCGTTCTTCATCAGCGTGGAGACGCAAGGCGAGGTGGACTATTTCTGGAGCCGGCTCACTGCTGATGGCGGTGAGGAATCGAGGTGTGGCTGGCTCAAGGACAAGTTTGGCTTGTCCTGGCAGGTGATCCCGACCGCGCTTGGCCGCTATCTCGGCGACCCCGACCGCACCAAGGCGAACCGCGTCATGCAGGCGATGATGGGAATGCGGAAGATCGTGATTGCGGATCTGGACAAGGCGTATGCGGGGTGAGGAGCTGACGGTGCCGTAGGGTGGGCAAAGGCGCGCTCTTCGCGCCGTGCCCACCGTTCTACTGGGACTCGCGGAGAGATGGTGGGCACGGCGCAAGAGCGCCTTTGCCCACCCTACGAAGACGGCGATCCACTTCGCCAATTCGCTTGGGATCGCTATACTGCCGGCCATCAGCAGGATGGTGACCTCATGGCGAGAGAATTGGAAGGCAAGGTTGCCGCCGTAACCGGGGCCGCGTCGGGCATCGGGTTGGCGAGTGCCGAGGCGATGCTGGCCTCGGGCGCGCGGGTGGTGATGGTCGACCGCGACGAGGCCGCGCTGAAGGCGCTCTGCAACAAGCATGGCGACGCGGTGATCCCGCTGGTCGTCGACCTCCTGGATCCCAATGCTTGCGCAACGCTGCTGCCGCGCGTCCTGGAGCAGGCGGGGCAGCTCGACATCCTGCATGCAAATGCGGGCACCTATGTAGGTGGCGACCTGGTCGATGCCGACACGATGGCGATCGACCGGATGCTGAACCTGAATGTCAACGTCGTGATGAAGAATGTGCACGACGTGCTGCCGCACATGATCGCGCGCCGGACCGGCGACATCATCGTCACGAGTTCGCTGGCGGCGCATTTTCCGACGCCGTGGGAGCCGGTTTATGCGTCGTCCAAATGGGCGATCAACTGCTTTGTCCAGACGGTGCGGCGCCAGGTCTTCAAGCACGGCATTCGCGTCGGCTCGATCTCCCCCGGCCCGGTGGTGAGCGCGCTGCTCGCGGACTGGCCAGCCGAGAAGCTGAAGGAAGCCAGGGACTCAGGAAGCCTCCTGGAGGCCAGCGAAGTGGCTGCCGTGGTGATGTTCATGCTGACACGGCCGCGCGGCATGACAATTCGCGACGTGGTCATGCTGCCGACCAATTTCGATCTTTAGGGCGTGTGCTTTTGTAGGGTGGGCAAAGGCGCGCCCTTCGCGCGCCGTGCCCACCGTTCTATCGGACTCACGGAGAGATGGTGGGCACGGCGCTTTGCGCCTTTGCCCACCCTACGCAGCTTCGTATTTGAGCAGGACCGCGAGTCAAACCCACGGTGTCGTCCCGGCGAAAGCCGGGACCCATAGCGCGGAATCTATCTGTGGCGGGCGGTAGAAGTACCGAACGACGAGTCTTCGCCAAACCTCTGCCTGTGGTTATGGATCCCGGCCTTCGCCGGGACGACGGCTGAGATTGAGACGCGCTGTCGTCAATCGAATCTACGCATTGATCCACTTCGCCAGCTCCCGCCACGGCTCCAGCGTCCAATGCCCTGACGCAGCACCGGACGGCGACGGCAACACAAATATTTCCGGCAAGCCTGCATCGCGAGGCTGCCGCCCGAGCGTAATCCCGCTCGACGGCCTGCCATAAAACAAGCTCGCTGCCTTCTTGCTCGTGAACGCAATCGTCCGCGGCCGATACTTTTCGATCTTGGCCTTGAACCCCGGCACGTCGATCGTCTCCGTCGCGATCTGATGATCCATCCCCGCGCCCGACTTGGAGAGATCGGTGAAGCCGATCCCGAGTTCGATCAGCCCTGCGAACTCGCCCGGCTGATAGCGCCGCGGCGTAATCCCGGCCTCGTGGATCGCGCGCCAGAAGCGGTTGCCGGGATGGGCGTAGTAGTGCCCGAGTTCAGCCGAGCGCGTGCTGGCGGCGGTGCCGACGAAGACGAGGCGGAGGTCGGGACGGAGTTGGTCGGGGAGGCGGTGGGCTTCGGGCAAGTTAATCGTCCGTGGCTGACGCTCACTCGTCCGTCTTGCGGGCTTCGCGGCCATGCCATATCCGCGTGATAAGGATGTCTTGCGAATCCGCCAACACCGCATAGCGCACGATGTAGCCGGACGTGCCAAAGCGGACCACGATCTGGCGAAGCTCGGCATCTTCGGTCTGCATTCCTAGATTGGGAAACTCCTGCAACCGCTCGATCGCCCGCTAGATCGACGCGAGCGCCCGTTGCGCGGCCCCCGGGTTGTGTTCATCCAGAAACAGGTGCAATCGCTCGACGTCCTCAATGGCATCGGGCGAAAGCAGGATCATCCGATCCTGCGCACCGCCGGGCGCGGCAGTTCCTTCGCCGAACCCCAGCTCGCGACCCAGTCCTTCACCTCGTTGAGCGGAACAGCTGCGCGCGTCTTTCTGAAGTCATCCAGCCGGCGGCGGTCCTCAGCGATGTCGGGGCCGGCGAGATCGACCACGGAATCGAGCAGCGCAACGGCTTCCGCGAGCACGGCGGCGACATCCTGCCCGCGTTCGTCGGCCATCTCGCGCAAACGCGCATCGGTCTCGGCGTCGATATCCAGCGTGCGACGAATGATGTTCATGCAATCAGAATAGGCGCGGAAGGTGAATTTGTCGAGGCGCCCTGCCCGGATCAAGCCCGGCGATGAGCTGGAGATAGTGTCACAACACCCGATTGCTCTCCTTCACCTTCTCCGCATCGAGATACACGCTTGAGCCCATCTCCTTGAACTTCGCGCTCATCTGCTTCATGCCGTCTTCGGCGATGCCGCTCATGGACATGCCGATCGAGTTCGGATCATTCAGCGTCGCAGCATAATCCCGCACGTCCTGCGTGATCTTCATCGAGCAGAATTTTGGGCCGCACATCGAGCAGAAATGGGCGACCTTGTGGGCTTCCTTCGGCAGGGTCTCGTCGTGGAAGTTTTTGGCGGTGTCGGGGTCGAGGCCGAGGTTGAACTGGTCGCTCCAGCGGAAGTCGAAACGGGCGCGGGAGAGCGCGTCGTCGCGAAGCTGGGCTGCCGGGTGGCCCTTGGCGAGATCGCTCGCATGCGCGGCGATCTTGTAGGTGATGACGCCGGTCTTGACGTCGTTGCGGTCGGGCAGGCCGAGATGCTCCTTCGGTGTGACGTAGCAGAGCATGGCGCAGCCGAACCAGCCGATCATGGCCGCACCGATGCCTGAGGTGATGTGGTCGTAGCCCGGCGCGATGTCGGTGGTCAGCGGTCCAAGCGTGTAGAACGGCGCCTCGCCGCATTCCTTGAGCTGCTTGTCCATGTTGATCTTGATCTTGTGCATCGGCACGTGGCCGGGGCCTTCGATCATGACCTGGCAGCCCTTGTCCCACGCGATTTTTGTCAGCTCGCCGAGCGTCTCCAGCTCCGCGAACTGCGCGCGGTCGTTGGCGTCCGCGATCGAGCCTGGGCGCAGGCCGTCGCCGAGCGAGAACGAGACGTCATACTTGCGCATAAGGTCGCAGATCTCGTCGAAATGCGTGTAAAGAAAACTCTCCTTGTGATGCGCCAGGCACCACTTCGCCATGATCGAGCCGCCGCGGCTGACGATGCCGGTGACGCGGTTGGCGGTGAGGTGGATGTATTGCAGGCGCACGCCGGCGTGGATGGTGAAATAGTCGACGCCCTGTTCGCACTGCTCGATCAGCGTGTCCTTGTAGAGCTCCCAGGTCAGCTGCACCGGATCGCCGTTGCACTTCTCCAGCGCCTGATAAATGGGAACGGTGCCGATCGGCACCGGCGCGTTGCGCAAGATCCATTCGCGGGTGGTGTGGATGTTGCGCCCCGTGGAGAGGTCCATCACCGTGTCGGCGCCCCAGCGGATCGCCCACACCATCTTCTCGACCTCTTCCTCGACCGACGAGGTCACCGCCGAGTTGCCGATATTGGCGTTGATCTTGGTCAGGAAGTTGCGGCCGATGATCATCGGCTCGAGCTCGCTGTGGTTGATGTTGGAGGGGATGATGGCGCGGCCGCGCGCGATTTCGCTGCGGACGAACTCCGGCGTGATGAAGGCGGGGACTTCGGCGCCAAAACTTTCGCCGTCGGCAAGCGCTGCTTCCGCGCGCTCGAGCTGCTGCTTGCGGCCGAGGTTTTCGCGCTCCGCGACGTAGATCATCTCCTTGGTGATGATGCCGGCGCGGGCGAATTCGAGCTGGGTGATTTTGTGGCCGTCGAGGCCGCGCAGCGGCTGGTGATAGGCCGAGAACGCGCGCGCGGCCTTGTCGGTGGAGACGCTGCCATTGTCCTCCGGCTTGATCTGCCGGCCCTCATATTCCTCGACGCCGCCACGCTCCAGCACCCAGGCTTTGCGGCCGCGGGCGAGGCCGGCGTTGACGTCGATGGTCACGGACGGATCGGTGTAGGGGCCGGAGGTGTCGTACACCGGCAGGTTCGGCTCGCCCGCGCCTTCGGACAGGATGATCTCGCGCAAGGGCACGCGGATGTCGGGCGCGGCGTCGGGCGACGCGAAGATTTTTCGCGAGGAGGGCAGCGGGCCGGTGGTGACGGCGGGGACGGTCTTGTCGGGGTTGGAGCGGATGTTCATGGGATCCTCCGGTTACTCTTTAATTCCTGGGTGCAATTTCAATCTCGTCATCCTGAGGTGCGCGCACTTGCGCGCCTCGAAGGATGAACGAGCCGGGCCGTCGCCCTTCGAGGGCCGCCGAAGAGGCGGCCACCTCAGGGTGACGGGGTGAAGAGTGCTTCTCCGTCATTGCGAGCGCAGCGAAGCAATCCAGAATCTCTCTGTGGAGACAGTCTGGATTGCTTCGTCGCAAGTGCTCCTCGCAATGACGGTGGGGAGAGAGTGTGTCCATCACGCCGCCTCCGCTGCCAGGCCGAGCCACTGCCGCACCCGGGCATCCGGGTCGGCATTCTGGGTGACGTCAGACACCACGGCGATGGAATCGGCGCCTGCGGCAAAGATCTCCGCGGCGTGCTCGAACTTGATGCCGCCGATCGCGACCAGCGGGATGTTGCCGACGCGCTGCTTCCACTCCGTGATCTTTGGAATGCCCTGCGGTTCGAAGCGCATCGATTTGAGCGTGGTGAAGAAGATCGGGCCGAGCGCGACGTAGTCGGGTTTTGCCGCGAGCGCGGTTTCAAGCTCCGCGTCGTCGTGCGTGGAGACGCCCAGCGACAGGCCGGCCTCGCGGATGGCCTTGAGGTCCGCATCCGCCAGATCCTCCTGGCCGAGATGCAGATATTTTGCACCCGCGACGATCGCCGCGCGCCAATAGTCGTTCACGACTAGCTTGGCTTGCGTGCCCTCAGTGATCGCCAGTGCGTCGGTGACGATCTGGAGCGCTTGCGAGTCGTCGAGATCTTTCGTGCGCAGCTGAATGGTGCCGACGCCGAGCTTGGTCAGGCGCTCGACCCATTTGGGGCTGTCGACGACGGGATAGAAACGATCAGGATACGGCATGCCAGAACGGGGTCCCAACGACAGGGGTGGAGGGGGAGGCGAAGTCGCGGGCGTTCATCAGCCCGGCTTCAAAAGCGGTGCGGCCGGCTTCGATGCCAAGGCGGAAGGCGTTGGCCATCGCGACGGGATCGGCGGCCTTTGCGATAGCGGTGTTCAACAGCACGGCGTCATAGCCGAGCTCGAGTGCTTCAGCCGCATGCGAGGGCGCGCCGATGCCGGCGTCGACCACCAGCGTGATGTCGGGCAGCCGCTCGCGCAGCAGCTTGAGCGCGTCGCGGTTGGTGATGCCTTTCGCGCTGCCGATCGGCGCGGCCCACGGCATCACCACCTTGCAGCCGGCATCGACCAGCCGGTTCGCAACGGAGAGATCCTCGGTGCAATAGGGGAAGACCTCAAAGCCGTCCTTGATCAGGATGGTGGCGGCCTCGACCAGGCCGACGACATCAGGCTGCAGCGTGTCGTTGTCGGCGATGACTTCGAGCTTGATCCAGCTGGTGCCGAACAATTCGCGGGCGAGTTTTGCGGTGGTCACGGCCTCGCGGACGCTGCGGCAGCCGGCGGTGTTCGGCAGCACGGTGACGTCGAGCTCGCGGATCAGCTTCCAGAACGCATCGCCGGTCTTGCCGCCGGCGGATTCGCGCCGCAGCGACACCGTGACGATGTTCGAGCCTGAGGCGCGGATCGCGTCCTGCATGATCGCAGGCGAGGGATAGAGCGCGCTGCCGATCAGCAGGCGGGAGGGGAAAGTTTTGCCGTAGAAGGTCACCATGTGGAAGGTGTCTCCTCAGATGCAGCGCGCTCCCTCGCCCCGCTTGCGGGGAGAGGGCTGGGGTGAGGGGGAGTCTCCGCAAGCGAGGTGAGAGTCGGACTCGTGTAGAGTCCCCCTCACCCGGAATTTGCTTTGCAAATTCCGGCCTCTCCCCGCGCGCGGGGAGAGGCGAAGGAAGGCGGTGCCCGCATTCAAAAGCATCCTCACCCTCCCTGCCGCGGCGTGATGATCTCGATTTCGTCGCCGGCCTTGAGGTGGGTCTCGGCCCAGCGGCTCTTCGGCACGACGTCGTAATTGAGCGCGATCGCGAAATGCGTGCCCTCGTAGTCGAGCTCGCTGAGCAGCGCATCGACGCTGGCCGAGTTCACCTCGCGTTGCTCGCCGTTGACGATCACAAGCATTGGACGATCACGCGCATTGCATCACCTCATTGTCGATCTGGCCGCGCTCGACATAGGAAAGCGTCAGCTCGGCGAGCGCCGGCGCTAGCAGGAAGCCGTGGCGGTAGAGCCCATTGACGCTGATCTTGCCGCCGCGCACGCCGATGCGCGGCAGATTATCTGGATACGCGGGGCGAAGGCCCGAGCCGAATTCGACGATGCGGGCTTCGCCAAAGGCGGGATGCACGGCATAGGCCGCGCCCAAAAGCTCCAGTGCGGAGCGGACGCTGACGCCGGTGTCCTCGGCCTCGATCGAGGTCGCGCCCAGCATGAACAGGTCGGCCTCGCGCGGGATCACGTAGAGCGGCCAGCGCGGATGGATCAGCCGCACGGGGCGCGCCAGCTGCACCTCGCTGGTCTCGATCAAAATCATCTCGCCCTTGACGCCGCGCAACTCCGGCTGCTCATCGCGTGCGCCAAGGCCGCGGCAGTCGATCACGATGCCCTTAGGATGAAGGTTTGCGAGATCGGCGGCGGCGACATCGCTGCCGAACTTGATGGTGCCGCCGGCGGCAACGATGCGCTCGTGCAGTTTTGGCAGCACGCGGCGCGGCTCGACATGGCCCTCGGCCGGGAAGAACAGCGCATCGCGGAAACGGCCCTCCAGCGACGGTTCGATCTCGGCAAGAGCCGTGGCATCGAGCCGGCGGTGGCCGTCGGTCATCCGGGCAAAGCGCTCAAAGTCGTTGCGCTCGCGCGGATGGGCCACCACCAGCGAGCCGTTGAACGGGGTATCCGGCAATTCGCGCCGCCAGATATCGAGCGAGCGCTGGCCTAAGCGGCTGATGATAGGTTCGGCGACCTCCGCCTCGCACCAGGGCGCGAGCATGCCGCCGGCCCAATGGCTGGTGGCGTCGGTCATGGCCGCGTCACCGCGCTCGTGTAACGTCACGGAATGGCCGGCCTGCGCGAACAACAGCGCCTGCCAGGCTCCGGCTATGCCTGCACCGATGATGGATACCGGAGAATCCGATCGCTTGGTCGTCTGCAACATCCCTGTCCCTTCGCCGGCATGACCCGGATCAGGTTCAAAGGGTCACCACGGTCCTGGGCGGGTTTTGCCCATTTAGCGGTATCTCAGCTCCTCCTCGGAGCACCCCTCGGAACGGCTCTAATGTAGGCTTGTGGGGGCCTGTGTCAACGCGTTTGGCCCGGAACAGGAGACTACTTGGACGCCTGCGCCCGCGCGTTGCGGACGCGCTGGGCCAGCTTGTGGTGCTGCAACGTGCCAAATATCGGCTGCGGATTGCCGTTCGGCTCGAGCTGAGGCTCGAAGCTCGCCTGTTGCACCATCTCCTGGCGCTGCCGCTTTGCAACGTAGTAATAGCCGCCCGCGAAATAACGCACGGCTCGGTCGTGGTCGCCGTTGGCGGCATGGTAGGCGCCGGCGAGATATTTCACCGCATAGGTGAGATTGGTGTCGGGGTCGCGCAGGCCGGCGGCATCGCCGGTGTAGCCGAGGCCGCGGGCGGTCGCGAGCTTGATCTGCATCATGCCGATGGTGCCGCCACGGCCGACCAGGCCCGGCTGATAGCGGCTCTCGCGCATGATGACGCGATGCACGAGCGCCTCCGGCACGCCGTTGGCACGCGCATGCATCGCGACCATCTCGGCATATTCGGTCTGGCCTGCGAATGCGGCCTGCGGCGACACCAGTCCGGCCGCGACGAGCACGGCAATACGAAAAATTTTCATCGAAATGTTCCTCGGAAATGTTCCTCGGCAGAACGGACCTGCGCCCGTGCGCGTTAGGCCGTGGGAACGCGGCGATGATGTGGCGAAACGCCGCCATCGCCGATTTTGGCTGCCTCGTCGTTTTTGCGACTTAAACTTGGGTTAATAGCAATACTGGCGGAGCGCGTTGCGCGCGACAACAGGCCTGCCCATTCGCGCGCCTTCGCCCAAAAACTGCAAGTCAGAAACGGCATTTTGGGAGGACGTCCATGACCAGAGCACACATCGACGACATCCCCATGCAGAACCCGTGTGCCCAATGCGGCACGCCGATCCCGTTCCCGGATTGGATCGAGCCGGGAGAAGGCCGCGTTTCCTATCTCTGGAATTGCCAGGCCTGCGGCTATCGCTTCGAGGCGGTGGCGATCTTCGACCAGCCCGCGATCGAGCACCCGCCGCTCGCCGCTTAAGCGGCGACTTACGCCGCCAGCCGCGGCTGCTGCCACACTGGCAATTGCATCCGCACGATCAGTCCGTGCGGCTGGCGGTCATGCAGCGACAGCTCGCCGCCATGGGCGATCGCGATCGCGCGCGCGATCGACAGGCCGAGGCCGAAGCCGGTGGAATCGTCCATGGTGCGCGCATCGTCGCCGCGCACGAACGGCTCCAGCATCTCCTGCTTGCGCGCATCCGAAATGCCGGGGCCGTCATCCTCGACGTCGATGACGAGCTTGGTGCCAGCGACATCGAGGCGGATCGTCACCTCGGCGCCGAAGCGCACCGCGTTCTCGACCAAATTGGTGACGCCGCGATGCAGATCGTCGGGGCGCGCGGCGGCGGTTACCGATGTCGGGCCGTCATAGTGCACGACGTGGCCCATGTCGCCGAACTGGTCGGCGATCAGCTGCAGCGTGCTGGCGATATCGACCAGCGTCACGGCTTCGATCTTGCGGTCGTTGCGCAGCAGCGACAGCACGCTTTCCAGCATCGAGCGCATCTGGTCGAGATCGATCAGCATGCGCTTGCGATTGCCCTCGTCCTCGATGAACTCGGCGCGCAGCCGCAGCCGCGTGATCGGGGTGCGCAGGTCGTGGCTGATCGCCGCCAGCATCTTGGTGCGATCCGACATCAGCCGTGCGATCCGCTCATGCATGCGGTTGAGCGCGCGGGCGACTGAGCGGATCTCCTCCGGGCCGCGCTCGGGCAGCGGCTCGGCGGCGCCGTCGAGGCTGAAATTCTCGGCCGCCTTGGCAAAGGATGACAGCGGCGTCGCCAGCGCGCGCGCCGCCCACAGGCCGAGCACGCTGATAGAGATGAAGGCGGTCATCAGCGTCACCAGCCACGGCCCGCCCCAGAACCACGGCCGTGGGCCGTTCTCGACATGGCCCGCGATTATGGTGCCGTCAGGCAATTCCACGCCGATGCGACGGGCGTCGCCCTCGGGCGCAAGCTGCATCACCTTGTAGCCGCGGCCGAGATGGCGGCGCAGCCCGCGCAGGTGCTGGCTTTCACTGTCCTCGATCACCATCGCCGTATCACGCGCGTGCGTCTCGATGTTGAGCTTGGGGAAGGCGCGCGCGAGATCTGCGGTGAGGCGCGGCCGGTCGTCGGGCTTGGCCGAGCCGAGCAGCAGCGCGGCATCCATCAATTGGGGCGCGCCGTCCGGCGGCTGGTCCGGGCGGTCGGGCCGGCTGATCAGGAAGGCGGCGGTGACGACGAGATGCAGCGCGACGGTCGAGGCCAGCACGAGCGCGGCGATCTGCCCGCCGATGCCTTTGAGGTGGAAGAACCCGAACGGCCTCATCGTCTTAAAGCCCCGTCAGTTGCTCAGGGGCGTCGTAACCGCTTCCGTTCTGGGCGTAAACAAATAACCGCCGGAACGCACCGTCTTGATGATGGTGGGATCGGCCGGATTGGGCTCGATCTTGCGGCGGATGCGGCTGACCAGCACGTCGATGGAGCGTTCGAACGAGCCGGTGCTGCGGCCCTGCGTGAGGTCGAGCAGGCTGTCGCGCGACAGCACGCGGCCGGGACGCTCGCAGAACGTCCTGAGCAGGTCGAACTCGGCGCTGGTCACCGCGACGCGCGCGCCTTCCGGATTGCGCAGCTCGCGCAGGCGCAGGTCGATGCGCCAGCCTTCGAAGGCGAGCGTCGAGGCGCCCTCGATCGAGCTCGCGGCCTGTGCGGAGGCCTGACGCCGCAGCACCGCGTTGATACGGGCGAGCAGCTCGCGCGGGTTGAACGGTTTCGGCAGATAGTCATCCGCGCCCATCTCGAGGCCGACGATGCGGTCGACATCCTCGCCGCGCGCGGTCAGCATGATGATCGGCGTCTGCGCCTCGGCGCGCACCTTGCGGCACAGGCTGAGACCGTCTTCGCCCGGCAGCATGACGTCGAGAATGATGAGATCAACGCGGTGGTCGGCCATGGCACGCGACATCTCGCGGCCGTCGCTCACAGCGGTAACGTTGCAGGAGTTGTTGCGGAGATACTTCGCAATCAACGTCCGGGTTTCGCGGTCGTCCTCGACGACCAGGATGTTGGGAGAGGGAATGGCCATGAGCTTTGTTTGTCCAAGATTCGGGCCAAAAGGCGAAGATTTTTGTTTCAGATTGTTTCCGAATGTATTCCCGCAACACCTCGCAACGACCGCGTAGTCATACGGCAAGGTCTCGTTAAGCCCGTTAACCATACCGTGGCGTGGAAGTGCAAGAAATCCCGTAACCCCACGGAGCCATCATGACCTCGATTTCGGCGGCCTCCGCCGGCAACTACCAGTCGCCGCTGCAGAAGCTGCAGCAGGAATTGCAATCGGAAGTGTCCGACGGGACGATCTCGTCGTCGGACCAGTCCGCGCTCACGACCGCCCTGCAAGACATTGACACGGCGCTTCAGCAGAGCAAGTCCAGCGATCAGTCGAGCGGCAGCAAGCCGTCCAAGGACGGGCTGAAATCGAAGATCGACGATCTCATCTCCACCGAGGTCTCGAACGGGACGTTGACGTCGGACCAGGCCGACGAGCTGAAGGGCGTGTTTCAGTCTGCCTTCTCCAAAGGGCCCGGCGGTCCCGGCGGCGCGGGTGGCCCGCCTCCCGGTCCACCGCCGTCGGATGACGGCTCCTCGGATTCCGCGTCGTCGACGGGCCAGACGGCCAGCAGCAGCTCGACCGATAGCAGCGCGGCCAAGATCCTCGAGCAATTCCTCCAGGCGCTGCAGCAGTCGCAGTCCTCGAGCTCATCCTACGGTGCCAACGGCACGACCACCTCCTCAAGCAGTTCGGATTTTTCGGCGCTGCTGATCGACTACAAGAGCTGACCCGCGCGACGCGGGTCGGCGCGTTCCTCGCCGCGATCGTGTGACATCCCAGGGCGCGTGATCGTCGGCGGGGAACCGCAAACCGTTCTCTGTGTGACGCAGGAACCTTCCCCGCAATGCAGTGCAGCAATGGCGCAACGAAATTGCCGCAGCTCAGGAACTGCACGTGATCGCGGCTGTTCTCTCCGCATGAGTTTCTGCTGAAGGAGAGGACAACAATGTTGATGAAATCGATCGCCGCCGGCCTTGCCGGCACAGCTTTGCTTGCAACCGTCGCGTTTGCGCAAAACCCGACCGCCACCACCGACAAGTCTCCACCTGCGGCCGCCGCGACGACGACCACCACCAGCGCGTCGGGCGAATGGCGCGCCTCGAAAATGGCGGGCGTGAAGATCTATAACGAGGCCAACGAGAACATCGGCTCGATCAACGACCTGCTGATGGACAAGACCGGCGCCGTGAAGATCGCCGTCATCGGCGTCGGCGGCTTCCTCGGCATGGGCGAGCATCTCGTCGCCGTGCCCTATGAGAAGCTGAAATTCGTCAATGAGGCGATAGCCTACACCGGCACCGGCGCGGCTCCGGGCGCCCCCGGCAACATGAGCAAGTCGACCACCACCACCACCGGCGCTGCGACCGGCACCGAGAAGACGGCCACGACGGCGCCGTCGGGCTCGAAATGGTATCCGGACCACGCCGTGTTCAACGCGTCCAAGGACGAGCTGAAGAACATGCCCGAGTTCAAGTACTCGGAGTAATGCAGTTCACGTGACGGCCTAAATGAAGCGCGCCCGGTTTTCACCGAGCGCGCTGTCGTGTCTTTCAGGCTCCCGTGATTGCGAGGAGCTCGCGACAAAGTTGCAAAAGCAATTTTGCGCTGAAGCGACGAAGCAATCCGGACTATTGCCGCTGATGCATCCCGGTGATGTCGGACGAGCCACCAGTGTTGTGACGACTTGGAGGTTCCAATGCGCACATTGGCTTTGACGATTTTGACGATGGGTATCGTTTTAACAGCAGGGCACGCCCGGGCTCAGAGATATGATCCGGCTTTTCCTGTTTGCCTGTACGTCGTCTCATTCGGAGCCACCCCTTACTATCGATGCAGCTACGCGACGATGGACCAATGCAGGGCGTCAGCCAACGGTCAGATGTGCGTCCTCAACCCGTATTACGCTCGTGCGCCGGCGCCGGTGAGGGGGAGCAATCGGCATTATTCTCGCCAAGTCGGATCAAGATCGCCCGCGCCCGCCGAGACCAGATCGTACACGCCACCTGCGCCGCCGATCCACTCCCGGTCCGCACCGTATAATCAATACAATGAACCGTATTATGGAGCTTCCCAAGGTTACGCGCCCGGCGAGAAACAACGATTTCTCGACAGCGTAAGACGATACATGTGACGGACAGGCCGAAGGGGGAAGAAGGCGCCACCGCTCAGGCGCTGCTGCCCTTGAGCCGTTCGTTGCGCCGGCGCAGACCTTCCAGGGCGGCGAGGAGGATGACCGACACCGTCGTCAGAATGACCGCCGCTGCGGTGATGGTCGGACTGATGTTCTCGCGGATGCCGCTGAACATCTCGCGCGGCAGGGTGCGCTGCTCTGGCCCCGCCATGAACAGCACGATCACGACCTCGTCGAAGCTGGTCGCGAAGGCGAACAGCGCGCCCGACGCGAGCCCCGGCAGGATCAGCGGCAGAATTACGCGGCGGAACGCATCAAGTGGCGAGGCGCCAAGGGAGGCAGCGGCGCGCGCCAGGTTGGTGTCGAAGCTTTGCAGCGTCGCGCCAACCGTGATTACCACAAACGGCGTCGCAAGCGCAGTGTGAGCCAGGATCAAGCCGAGATAGCTGCCGGTCAGTCCGATCGGCGCGAAGAAGAAATACAGACCGACCGCGGTGATGACACCGGGCACGACGACCGGCGACAGCACGAAAGCCAGCACCAGCGGCTTGAACCGGCTCTTCCACTGCGCGAGCCCCAGCGCGGCCAGCGTGCCCAGAACCATCGACAGCAAGGTCGAGGCGACGCCGATGATCATGCTGTTCTTCAGCGAATTCATCCAGCGCGGCGAATTGATGAAATCGTCGTACCAGCGCAGGGAGAGACCCGGCAGCGGGTAGGTGAGGTACGAGCCCGAGCTGAAGGACAGCGGCATGATCGCAAGGATGGGCGTGATCAGGAAGATGAACACGAGCGTTGAGATCACGATGGTGATGGTCCACGCGATGCGCTGGCTCGGCGTGCGGAGGGAAGGATTGTCGCTCAATTCTTCATCCCTCCCGTGACCTGCTGTCCCTGCACCAGCTTGCCGTAGACGAGAGCGAGCAGAATAGTAGCCAGCAGCAGAACCGCACCCAACGCCGACGCAAGGCCCCAATTGGCCGTCTCGGTCGTGTAGAGCGCGATGAAGTAGCTGATCATCTGGTCGGCGGCGCCGCCGACCAGTGCAGGCGTGATGTAGTAGCCAAGCGCCAGGATGAAGACGAGCAGGCTCCCGGCGCCGATGCCGGGCAGGGTTTGCGGCAGATAGATCCGCAGGAAGGCGATGAGGGGGGGCGCACCGAGCGAGGCGGCGGCACGCATGTAAGCCGGCGAGATCGCCTTCATGCTGCTGTACAGCGGCAGGATCATGAACGGCAGCAGCACGTGGGTCATGGCCACGCAGACACCGAAGCGGTTGTAGATCAGGCGCAGCGGCTCGTCGATGATGCCAAGCCAGTGCAGGCTGTCGTTCACGACGCCCTTGCTCTGCAACAGCACGATCCAGGCGCAGGTGCGCACCAGGAGCGATGTCCAGAACGGCAGCAGCACGAAGATCATCAGCAGGTTCGACCGGCCGGGCGGCAGCGTCGCCAGCAGGTAGGCAACCGGGAAGCCAAGGATCAGGCAGAGTGCCGTGACACTGAAGCTGATGAGGAAGGTGCGGGCGAAGACGCCGCGGTAGATGGCCTGATCCGGCGCGGCTGCGACGATCGCGCCGTCCGCGTTCCGCGTCAGGTCGAGTGCTGCCAGAAGATAGAAGCCGGTCACCGGGCCACTGGCATCCTTGATCGTCGTCCAGGTGGCGCGCTCGCGCCAGGCCGGGTTGATCTTGCCCAGCGTTTCCCTGGCGGTGCCGGGCTCGGGCGCCGCCTTCAGACTGCGTGCGGTGCTGGTCAGGATCGTGCGAAAACCGTTCAGGGCGTAATTGAGCCGCTTGGCCGCGATGGCGACGGTGCCGGAGGCGCGCGCCGCCAGGATGTCGCTCGCCAGCGCAGCGTAGGCCTTTTCGTCCGGCAGGTCCTTGCCGTCCCAATTGGCGAGCGCAGTGACGGTTTGAGGCAGAACCTGGCGCACCTCGCGGTCATCGACCGCGCGCCACAGCATGCCGGCGATGGGGCTTGCGAAGGTGAAGAGCAGAAACAGCAGAAGCGGCACAACCAGTGCCAGCGCCTTGATCTGGCGTGCGCGCTCCGCTCGCTTGAGGCGGCGCTTGAGCGGCACCTCAGTCTGCGCATCGATGCCGGTCAGGGACGCTGCTGTCATGGCGCGAGCCTCTTTGATCGGACATCCCTCGCCATTTCGGGTAGGGCAATCGCATGTGATGTTTTGGAGCGGCCTGAGCGCGCGCCTCGTCCTTCGAGACGACCGCTTTGCGGTCTCCTCAGGATGAGGCTCATCGACATCGGTGCCTCTGGATCGGCTACCGCACACACCGTCCTCATCCTGAGGAGCCCGCCTAAAGCGGGCGTCTCGAAGGATGGCCGCAACGAAACTGCTCTCAAATGCGGTGGCCCTTCCATTTTAGGTAAGGGGGTGAGGGACAGGCGAAAGGGGATCGACCTTCCGCCTGTGCCGCACGCCCATGCGTCCGCGCGCTATTTCGCGGCCCATTTGTTGAAGCGCTCGGTCAGGCGGTCGATGTTCTCGAGCCAGAAGGCGACGTTGATCTCGACCGCATTCTTGATGTTGTCAGGCGCGGTCGGCAGGTCTTTCAGGACGGCCGGCTGGATCAGGGCGGCGGCGCCCTTGTTCGAGGTGCCGTAGGCAATGTTCTCCGACAGTTTTGACTGGTTCTCCGCCTTGCCTGCGAAGTCCAGGAACTTGTAAGCCGCGTCCTTGTTCGGGCTGCCCTTCAGGATGACCCAGCTGTCGAGGGTAAAGAGCGCTCCGTCCCACACCATGCCAAAGTTCTTCTTCTCATTCTTGTTCGCGGTGTCGATGCGGCCATTGTAGACCGAGGTCATCGCCACCTCGCCGGAGGCGAGCAATTGCGGCGGCTGAGCGCCTGCCTTCCACCAGACGAGGTCGCCCTTGATGGTGTCCAGCTTCTTGAACGCGCGATCGACGCCCTCGTCGGTCGCCAGCACCTTGTAGACGTCCTTCGGTGCGACGCCGTCCGCCATGAGGGCGATCTCGAGCGTGGTCTTCGGGCCCTGACGTAAGGCCCGCTTGCCCGGAATCTTCTTGGTGTCGAAGAAGTCAGCCCAGCCTTTGGGCGCGTCCTTCAGCTTGTCCTTGTCGTAGCCGAGCACGAAATCGTAGAGGATGGCGCCGACGCCGCAGGGATTGACCGACGGCTGTATGTAAGCCGCCTCGCCGCCGATCTTGGAATAGTCCAGCTTCTCGAACAGGCCTTCCTCGCAGCCGACTGCGAGTTCGTCGCTCTCGACCTGGACGACGTCCCAGGTGGCGGCGCCACCCTGGACCTTGGCGCGCAACACGCCGACGCCGCCGTCCCAGGACTCGTCGTTCATGGCAATGCCGGCCGCCTTCTTGAACGGCTCGAAATAGACCTTCTTCTGGGCGTCCTGATACGCGCCGCCCCATGACACGACGGTAAGGTCACGCGCCTGCGCGACCGTGGCCAGCGCGGCGCTGGCGCTGAACGCCGCGGCGAAACCCAGAGCAATCTTGCCAATCTTGCGCTTCAGCATGGTCCTTGTTCCTTCTTCATCTGCGTTGCGTTGAGGTTGATTGATGCAGGTTCGCTTGCGTTGGGATCAGACGGGATCGAGCGCGAGGCAGTCCTCGGGGCGAAAGGTGATGAACACGCTTTCGCCGTGCCGCAGGCTGTCATGCGCCCCGAGTTGAAGCTTGACCATGAACTCGGCGTTCCCTGAGACATCGAGCACGGCCAGCGCGTGGTCGCCGAGATAGATGGTGTTCTGCACTTTGGCCGGCAGCCGGTTCGGTCCGTCGCTGGAGCTGCCGTCCGGGATAATGGCGACCCGCTCCGGCCGCACCGACAGGGAGGTCGATGTGCCCGCGCCTGATACGTTGACCGCACGGGCCATGACGGAGCCACCGGCCGCCAGAGTGACGCGGCAATAGTCCTTGTCGACCGTCTCCACCGTGCCGGCCAGCACATTGTTCTCGCCAACGAAGTTGGCGACGAAGCTGTTCACGGGATGCTCATAGAGCGCATCGGGCCTGTCGATCTGCTGCACGATACCGTCGTTGAACACGGCGATGCGGTCCGACATGGTGAGCGCTTCGCTCTGGTCGTGGGTGACGTAGACGACGGTGATGCCCATCGTCTCGTGCAGCTGCTTGATCTCCAGCTGCATCTGCTCTCGCAGGCGCTTGTCCAGGGCGCCCAAGGGCTCGTCCATCAGCACGAGCTGCGGGTTGAAGACCAGCGCGCGGGCCAGCGCCACGCGCTGCTGCTGGCCGCCGGACAGTTGCCCGGGCCGCCGCTGCGCCAGCGTTTCCATTTTGATCATGCGCAGAGCCGCCCTGACGCGCGCTTGCGTGTCCGCCTTGTTGACCTTGCGTACGGACAGCGGGAAGGCGACGTTCTCCTCGATCGTCAGGTGCGGAAACAGGGCATAGTTCTGGAACACCATGCCAATGTCGCGCTTGTGCGGCGGCATGTTCTTGATCGCCCTGTCGGCGAGGTAGATCTCGCCCTGGGTCGGAACCTCGAAGCCGGCCAGCATCATCAGCGTGGTCGTCTTGCCCGAGCCCGACGGGCCGAGCAGGGTGATGAACTCGCCCTTTTTGATGTCGAGATCGAGGTTCTTCACCACGAGATGCTCGCCATCATAGGTCTTCTGAATCCCGGAAAATCGCACCAATGCCGGCGCAGGCGTGACCATGCCGGCTTCCATGTTGTCCTCGCGTGTCCCCTACAATGCTCCCAGCACCTCTTTCGAGGTTGCCACGAATAGCTTAGCACCCTCCGACGAGAATGCCAGCGGCGCGCGAGGCGGCAGGTGCCGCGAAGATGTGCTACATGCCCGACAGCTTGGTCACGTACACGTTGAGTGTACCGCCGGCTTCCGCGACCACGCGTAGCGTCCTGGAATCGAAGGCGATGTCGGCCAGCGTGAGGCTGCTGATATTGGCCTCGACCTTGACGCCGTCCTCGCTCTTCTGGAAGTCGGCGATGACGGCCGCAATCTTCTCACGCGCGTTGGCGGCGATCGGCTTCAGGTCGAGCGTCGCCTTCTGCACCAGGGCCTGCTGCATCTGCGGCACCACTGCGCGGGCCGCGGCGCCCAGCAGGCCGAAGGCCGCCTCGGACTCCACCGCGAGCTGGATGTCGGCGAGCCGCAGCGTCTGCTGCGCCTGGTCGAGCATCGGCCGGCCCCAGATATGCACGGTCGCCTCGGCGCCGAGCCCGAGCCAGCTCTTCTTCTCCTTGGCCCGCACCAGCAGCGAGATCAGAAGCCGCTCGCCGGACGGGACGACGTTGACGCTCTTCACCGTGACGTCGACCGGACCTGAGCCGTCCTCGGGATAGGTGTGGCCGACCATCTGGGCTGCGATCAGCTTGTTGATCTCGGTGAAGGGTACATCGATGGGCACGCCGATGTTCACGCCGGTGCCGGTCGGCGGCACGATCGAGATCTTGTCGGGGAACGGGCAGTCCGGCTTGGTCGGCGCCGACGTCACGCGCGTCTCGGCCTCGAGGCCAAGCAGCAGCGTCACGTTCTGCGCGTCGACGCGCGGCTGCGCCGCGATGGCGCGTGTCGGCTTCATCTCGAGCCAGAGCGGCGGCAGCGCGGCCGACGAACCGCTGCCTTGCAGCGGGATCGAGCGGCAGGCCTTGGCCCATTGCAGCTTCGCGTTCTCGCGCAGGCTGGGATCGTTGCGGATGCGCTCGGAGACGACGTTGAGCTGGTCGCCGACCGTCTTGTCGATCAGCGGCTTCACCTGCGCGGGCACATTGACCTTGGCGCCCGCGACATTGAGGTTGGTGTCGCCGAGATTGACCTGCGCGCCGAGATTGGGCTCGAGATGCCAGGCGGCCGCGAGTTTTGGACGCGAGGTGACGACCACGCTACCTTTGATCTCGGCGCTCGCATTCAAATTCTTGATGTTGACCGCGCCGATCCGTTTCGCCGCGTCGCCGCCGAGCACGCTGCCGAGCGCCTCGCCGAGCGCACCGGTCGCCTTCGACGACAACGACCCCGTCACGTTCAGCTTGCCGGTGATCGGCGTCGACAGCGTCAGCAAATCCTTGTCGCCGGTGGCCGACATCGGTCCGCGCGCGGCGGTCCAGCCGATATCGGCGTCCTGCAGGATCTGCGAGATCGGATTCTCGGCCTTGCCGGCGAAATTGCGCGGTGAGGCCTTCTCGGCCTGGTCCCGGATCGCCGACAACGCGATCGCCACTGGCGCGACCACAATCGAGCTTTTCGAGACCGGCGGCAGCGGCGGCAGTTGCGCGAGCGGCGGCGCCGAATTGGTCGCGCGCGGCGACAGCAAGTCCATCGCCTTCAGGCTGATGAAAAACGACGCCGCAAGCACCGCAATGGCGATCAGGCCAGTCTTCAAGTTCAAGGTCAGGCGCATCAATCCCCCAAGCCGCCCCGACTGGGATTCTACAGGGCGGGCGAGGAGGGCGCTAGAGCGCACCGATGGGGTGGAATTGCGGCAAATCGGTTAACGGCTGCGGCCGTGCCGTGTCCGTCTGTTCAGGCCGCGAGCCGTGCAGCTAGCCGCGCCTGGGACGGCGGACTGCTCTCACCTTGCCGGACTCGCCGCCGCCGCAGAACAGGCGATCACCGCCGTTGGATTCCAGCCCTGAAACCATCGTCCCGGCCGGCAGGTCGAGCTGCTCAAGCACCTTGCCGGTGTCAGGGTCGATCCGCCGGATGTCGCTGTCCTCACCTTCCCAGGTGCCATGCCAGAGCTCGCCGTCGACCCAGGTGACCCCGGTCACGAAGCGCTTGCTTTCGATGGTGCGAAGAATCTTTCCTGTGTCTGGATCGATCTGATGGATCTTGCGCTCGCGGTATTGCCCAACCCAGAGCGAGCCTTCGGCCCAGGCCAGTCCGGAATCGCCGCCGCCACCGGGCGCGGGGATCGTGGTGAGCACCTTGCCGGTCGCAGCGTCGATCTTCTGGATGCGATCCTCCGCGATCTGGAACAGGTGGCGGCCATCGAACGCCGTGCCCGCGTGTGCGGCGACATCGAGCGAGCGCGCGATCTTGCCGTTGGCCGGATCGACCGCGTTCAATTTGTCGCCCGATGCGAACCAGACATGAGTGCCGTCATAGGTGACGCCATGGACGGCCTCGACGCTCGGAAAAGGGCCGTACTCCTTGACGATCTCGGCGGCAGAACGCTTCATGTGTTCGATCCCTGTGATGCGACCAACCTACGCTTTTAATAGCGGTCCGGGGAGTAACAAGCCTGTCGGGAATCCGGGGACGGGCGGGGTCATCCAGCGGCGTGCCCGGCCGTGTCCGAACGACTGCACCTTGCTCGATCGCGCCAGCTCCTCGAGCGCCCGTTGTACAGTGCGTGTGCTCATGCCAAGCGCGAGCGCCAGCGCCGAGCTCGACCATGGCTCGCCGTCGGCAAGAATGGCAAGCACGGCGGCGTGCTTCTCCTCGACCGGCCGCGCCAGCACGATGACGTCACGCGTCTTCCGTGGCGCCAGCTCAAAACCCTGCTTGGTCGCGCTGATCCCGGCCAGCGCCTTGAGCTGCGTGCGAAGCCGCCCGATCTCGACGCGCAAGCGCGCGCGGTGCGACTCATCGACGTGTCTCGCCTGGAACGCGCCTGATATCAACGCCTCGCGCGAGACATCCGCAGGCCATGCCTGCGCCAGCAGACGGGCGAGTGCGAACAGCACGGGCCGCGTTCCCAACGATACGGCGACGCCTTGCCTGCGCACGACATGATGGAAGGTGTCCACGACAAGAGCTGTCGAGGTCGCCAGCCTCTCGACTTCTCCGAGCAACAGCGGGTGTTCGCTGCCGCGCGCGATCAGGCGCGCGGCCGGCGTGTTCAGGATCAGGCTCGCGCTGTCGACCTCGGCGACGAGCGCCGGGATTTTTGCCAGCCGCGCGGCCTTGCCTGCGCGGTCGAGTGCTGCGCGCGCATCTCGTGTTTTCAACCGCCTGATGGCGATGCCGGCGACGACGAGCTCGCGAACGACCAGGGATGCAGGCGGGAGCGGGGAGACGCCGATCTCGGCCAGCGTGCGCTCGGCCTCGTCGACGCGTCCGAGCAGGAGCAGACGGCGGGCCTCGATATGGCCCGCATGGGCGGCATTGGCGAGATCGCCATGGCTTGCGAGCGTCGCCCGCGCCGCTGCGAGCGTGTGCGCCGGCCAACTGAGGTCGCGCGAGACCAGCGCGATCTCGGCCTCAGCCACCACGCATCTGGCGCGCGCGACGGCTTCTCGCGGACCGAAGGCGCGCGCGGCGCTGCGCAGCAGCACCTTCGCTTTCGCGAGATCGCCGAGCTGCGCCATCGCGATGCCGCGTAGCGCCAGCGACGGCGCATCGTTGCGCAACGCGACACGGTTCAGGGCGCCGAGCGGATCGCCGGCCTCTAACGCGCGCGCCGCGGCCGTGATCAGCGATTCCATGAAAATCCCGCCACACTTGTTACTCCCACCGCGCAACCGCTTGGTGCCAGAAATCGTTGACGGCCGACGACGTGCGGTGAGGGGCGAGCGGTTCCGCCAGGCGCGGGATCATCGCCCAGGAGAGAGATTGAGCAAGAGGTTTGGAGAGCCAAGATGACATCAGCAGACAACGCAGGAACCAAAGGACAGCCCGCCATGCAAACACCGCCGGTGGTGTCGCCGCAGGACTGGGAGGCAGCCCGTCAGCAACTGCTCGTGAAGGAAAAGGCGCATACCCGCGCCCGCGACGCACTCGCCGCCGAACGCCGGCGCATGCCGTGGATGGAAGTGAACAAAACCTATGCATTCGAGGCGCCTTCGGGCAAGGCCAGTCTGCTCGATCTGTTCCAAGGCCGGCGGCAACTGATCCTGTACCGGGCCTTCTTCGAGCCGGGCGTGTTCGGCTGGCCCGACCATGCCTGCCGCGGCTGCTCCATGGTGGCCGACCAGGTCGCCCACGTCTCCCATTTGAACACCCGCGACACCACGCTGGTGTTCGCCTCGCGCGCGTCGCAAGCCGATATCGCGCGGCTGAAGACGCGGATGGGCTGGAACATCCCGTGGGTCACCATCACCGACAGTTTTGATGCCGATTTCGGCGTCGGCGAGTGGCACGGCACCAACGTGTTCTACCGCGACGGCGAGCGCATCTTCCGGACCTATCTGATCAAGAGCCGCGGCGACGAGCAGATGGGCGGCACCTGGAACTATCTCGACATCACGCCGCTCGGTCGCCAGGAGGTCTGGGAGGACTCGCCGGCCGGCTATCCGCAGACCCCGACCTACAAATGGTGGAACTGGCACGACAGCTACGAGCAAGGTGCCGCGCCCGACAAGAAATGGGTCGAGGTCTCGGACGCCGGCGAGAAGGCGCTCCGCGAGGCGGGCGCGCAGTGACGGAGATCTGCTCAGTCAACGCGGCCGCCGATGGCGGTCGCGATGGCCGGGAGGTCGTCGCCGCATCCCGCCTCGCCCGATGGCTCAGTCTTGCGGCCACGCCGACCTTCGCGATCATGGCCGTGCTGACGGCCATGATCGGCGGCGGACAAGCGGACATGCTCTGCTCCGCCGGCCACGGACTGTCGCTGGGCGGGATGGTGCCGATGTATCTGCTGATGAGCGCGTTTCACTCAGCGGCGTGGCTGCGGCTGATCTCGGGGAGGCGGGCAAGCGGTCGGTAAGCGGCTATCCCGCACCCGCCTCGTCCTTCGAGACGCCGCTGACGCGGCTCCTCAGGATGAGGCTCAACTGGCATCCGTGACGGGCGGCAAGCATGAATATTCGTCGCGGCACACTCCGCCCTCATCCTGAGGAGCCCGCCAAAGGCGGGCGTCTCGAAGGATGATGAGGTCCGCGCTTCGCCAGTTCATGGAGCTCGGTAAAATCGCCGCGCATGAAGGCTTCCTTCTTGGCGCGGCTCCACTTCTTAAGCTTGCGTTCGCATTCGATCGCGTCGGTGATCCGATCGAACCATTGCGAGAAGACGAGCGTCACGGGCCTGCGCGACTTTGTATAGCCGCCGAACGTGCCCGCGTTGTGCTGCGCGACTCTTATCTCGAGTTCGGTTCGTGTCGTGCCAATGTAGTAGCTGCCATCAGCACACTTGAGAATGTAGAGGTACGCGCTTTCGATCATCGTGCCCGCCCGATCCTTCGAGACGCGCGCAAAGGCGCGCTCCTCAGGATGAGGCTAACTGGCATCGATGACGGGCGGCAAGCATGAAAAATTCGTCGCCGCACACTCCGCCCTCATCCTGAGGAGCCCGCCAAAGGCGGGCGTCTCGAAGGATGGCCGCAATCCCGGCTCCAAACGAACACAGCCCCGGTCTCGCCGGGGCCGCTCGCATTTCAACCTCGTCCGCGCCTCGCGTTACCGAAGCTCGGCGCGGCGGTCGGTCATCGGCAGCACGATCACCTTGGTGCCGACGTTGACGCGGGAGTAGAGGTCGGAGACGTCGTCATTGGTCAGGCGGATGCAGCCGGAGGAGACGTGCTTGCCGATCGTGTCGGGGGCGTTGGTGCCGTGGATGCGGTAGACGGTGCCGCCGAGATACATGGCGCGCGCGCCGAGCGGGTTGCCGGGGCCGCCGGCCATGTGGCGTGGCAGATAGGGCTGGCGCTGGATCATTTCCGGCGGCGGGGTCCAATCCGGCCACTCGGCCTTCTTGGTCACCGACTGGGTGCCGGACCAGGTGAAGCCGTCGCGGCCGACGCCGATGCCGTAGCGGATCGCCTGGCCGTTGCCGAGCACGTAATAAAGATAGGTGTTGGGCGTATCGATGATGATGGTGCCCGGGGCTTCACGTGTTGAGTAGCTGACGGTCTGGCGGCGGAAGCGCGCCGGCGTCTCGACGGCGTCCTGATCCTCGGACGGCGCGGCCTGATAGGCCGGCGCCTGATGGGGCTGGTACGGTTGAAGCGGCTGCGGAGCGGTCATCGTCGGCAGCGGCTGGAAGAACGGAAACAGCTGCACCGGCGCCGCTTTGGCCGGGCCGGCAAATGCGATTGCGGTCACGGCCACTGCACTGACAGCAACGGCGCGCGAAAACGTCTTGAACGTGTCCAGTTTGAACATTGGTCGCCCCTGTTTGCTTGGTGATCTTGGTCACCCCGGCACCGTTTCGGTGCTCCGTTGCGTAAAATCACTAACGACAAAACGTTTCGGGACATTTGCGCGGAAAACCGAAAACGGTTTCGTCGTGGCAAGGATTGTTTCATGACAGTTTCGTGGCTGCGCGAGACCGTTAACGAACAAAACAGCGGGCCGACACTTATGTGACGTCACACGCCTGAAATATCCGTGGTTGATGGTCCTAAGCCGAGAATCATCAAACTCTCGGGATTTCCCATGCGGGTATTAATCGCGACTGACGCCTGGCATCCGCAGGTCAACGGTGTGGTCCGGACGCTGACCTCGCTGGCGGCCGCCGCCAAGGCCCTCGATGTCGAGATCGACTTCCTGACGCCGGACGGCTTTCGGTCGTGGCCGCTGCCGACCTATCCGGGCCTGCGCGTGGCGCTTCCGAGTGGCAAAGAGATCGCGCGGCGGATCGAGAAGGCCGCGCCCGAAGCGCTGCATATCGCAACCGAAGGCCCGATCGGCTGGGCCGCGCGCGCCTATTGCCGCCGCAACGGGCTCGCCTTCACCACCTCCTACACGACGCGCTTTCCTGAATATGTCTCGGTGCGGACCGGCATCCCGGCAGCCGTCGGTTATGCCGTGCTGCGCCACTTCCACGATGCCGCCGCCATGACCATGGTGGCGACGCCGTCGCTGCGGCAGGAGCTGTCAGGTCGCGGCTTCAAGCGGCTCGGCTTCTGGGGACGCGGCGTCAACACCGAGCTGTTTCATCCGGACGCTCCAGCCAAGCTCGATCTGCCAGGCCCGATCTTCATGACGATGGGCCGCGTTGCGGTGGAGAAGAATCTCGAGGCGTTCCTCGCGCTCGATCTGCCCGGCACCAAGGTCGTCGTCGGCGACGGTCCGCAGAAGGCGGCGCTCGAGAAGAAATATCCCGACGTGGTCTTCCTTGGCGAGAAGAAGGGCGCGGACCTGACCGCGCATCTCGCCGCCGCCGACGTCTTCGTCTTCCCGAGCCTCACCGATACGTTCGGCGTGGTGCAACTCGAAGCGCTCGCCTGCGGCACGCCGGTTGCGGCGTTTCCGGTAACGGGACCGAAGGATGTCATCGCCGATCATCCGATCGGCGCGATCGACAACGATCTGCGCGCCGCATGCTTGCGCGCACTCTCAATGTCGCGCGAGACCTGCCGCAACTTCGCGCTGGAGCGCTCCTGGGAGAACAGCGCGCGCCAGTTCGTCGGCAATCTGACCTCACTCCAGCCCAGCCGCATCCTGCGCGCCTCGCCTCGCATGGCGCGGCGGCCGGTGCGCGGCTGATCCATACTTTGACCCACAGCGAGAACCTCATCGATGGCTAAGATCATGAACCTTGACGGCACCCAGCAGCTCGACCTCACCCGCGGCACGGTCGAGCAAGCCTATGATCGCTGGGCGCCGGTCTACGATCTCGTGTTCGGCGGTGTGTTCGCCAAGGGCCGTCAGGCCGCGATCACAGCCACCAACAAGATCGGTGGTCGGGTGCTCGAGGTCGGCGTCGGCACCGGCATCTCGCTGCCGCTCTATGCCCCCAACCTGCGCATCTTCGGCACCGACATTTCGGAAGCGATGCTCGACAAGGCGCGCCGCCGCGTCAGCGAAGGCAATCTGAAGAACGTCGAGGGTCTCGCGGTGATGGACGCCGAGAAGCTCGAATTCCCCGACAATTCCTTCGACGTCGTGATGGCGCAGTACGTCGTCACCGCGGTGCCGAATCCGGAGACGGCGCTCGATGAATTCGCCCGCGTGCTGCGTCCGGGCGGTGAGCTGATCATTCTCACCCGCGTCAGCGCCGATACCGGCATGCGCCGCTTCATCGAGCAGAAGCTCCAGCCGGTGGTGCGTCCGCTCGGCTTCCGCACCGCCGAGTTCGCCTGGTCGCGCTATGCCAAATGGCTCGCCGGTGCCAAGGGCATCGAGCTCGCCGAGCGCCGCCTGATTCCGCCGCTTGGTCATTTCTCGCTGGTGCGCTTCCGCAAGGTCGACGTCGCCAAGGCGGCCTGAGCAAGGCTGCGTCGGAGCGGCGGTTCGGTCCGCCGCTCACGCGTTCGCGTGCGTCATCGCGTCGCTGCACATTGTCATATGACAAAATGATGATGTCACACGACCTACATCGAATCCCTGTAAATCCTGAACCCGAAAGCATTTTGGGGGAGAGCATGATCAAGAATTATCTCGAGCAGCTGCGGATCCAGCGCTGGGACGACCATCGCTACTATCACCACAGCCGCATCAATCAGAGCCTGCACTTCGTCAGCGCGCTGAGCTTTCTCTTTGCCTATCTCTGGCTGTTCGTCGACCCCATGATCTCCGCACTGGTCGGCTGGCTGGTCTCGATGACCTCGCGCCAGGCTGGTCACTTCTTCTTCGAGCCGCATGATTACGACCATATCAACCAGGCGACGCACGAGTACAAGGAAGACATCAAGGTCGGTTACAACCTTCAGCGCAAGGTGGTGCTGATGGCGATCTGGGCGCTGTCGCCGCTGGTGCTGTTCGTCGATCCCACGCTGTTCGGCCTGTTCACGCCCTGGGCCAGCGCGGCGGACTTCATGCGTCAGGTTGCCAAGATCTGGCTCGCGATCGGCGGCGGTGGTCTCCTGTTTCGCACCGTGCACCTGTTCTTCATCCGCGATGTCGAGACAGGCCTCGTCTGGATGACCAAGATCCTGACCGACCCCTTCCATGATCTGATGCTCTATCGCAGCGCCCCGCTCGCTTTGATGCGCGGCGAGCTGATGGACCCCGGCCTGCACCTCAATCCCGAGCACACGCTGGGCCTGATCTCCGAGCCCACGCTCGAAGAGCAGCACGCCTGAGCGCGCTGTTCTCACAAATTACTCCGATGTCGATTGGCTACGTCATGCCCGGGCTTGTCCCGGGCATCCACGTCTTTGAGCTTTCGTGCAGAGGCGCGTGGATGGCCGGGACAAGCCCGGCCATGACGGTGTTGGAGGAATCAGCCTCAGCGACCCAAGCGCTTGGCCAACATCTCTTTCAGGATCTGCCGCTTGATGTTCTTGTTGGTGAGCGCGCCGTCGTGCCACCAGAAGCCGTCGGCCTTCATCTTCTCGGCGGCGCGGACGAAGCGGTCGGCGACTTCGCTGAAGTCGGCGTCGGTGTAGTTCAGGCTGAAGATCAGGCGCCCGGTGCCGACCCAGCTCAGCGACAGGCCTTCGGCGCGCAGGTAATATTGCAGCATCCAGTTGTAGCGGGACGGGGTGGTGTATTTCACCGTCCAGATCGACGAGAAATTGGCGAACTGCACCGGCAGCTTGGCGTCGGTCATCATCTTGTTGAGCTTCTGGACGCGGCCGTTCCAGGTCGCATCCAGTCCGTCATAGATGGCGCGGAAGTTCGGGCTAGCGAGCCGGCTCAGGAACTCATCCATCGCCGTCATGACGTAGGGATGCGAGTTGAAGGTGCCGCGGGCGAAGCAGATGTCGGCGGGACGATCGTCGCGGAAGCGGCGCATCAATTCGCGTCTGCCGCAGACGACGCCAACCGGCAGGCCGCCGGCGAGGCTCTTGCCGTAGGTCACCATGTCGGCCTTGACGCCAAAATATTCCTGGGCTCCGCCGGCAGCGAGGCGGAAGCCGACGAACACCTCGTCGAAGATCAGAACGATGCCGCGTTCGGTGCAGACCTCGCGCAGCTTCTTCAGCCACTTGGTGTAGGCTGCGCGATCGAAATTGCCGCCACGGGAACTATCAACCAGCGAGGAATCGCCGGGCGCATTGCCGTTCGGATGCAGGCCTTGCAGCGGGTTGACCAGCACGCAGGCAATGTCCTTGCGCGTGCGCAGCACGTGAAGGGTCTTCTCGGACATCTCGGCGAGAGTGTAGGTCTCGTGCGCGGTGATCGGGTTGCCGACGCCGGGCTGCACGTCGCCCCACCAGCCGTGATAGGCGCCGGCGAAACGAACCAGATGCGTGCGCTTGGTGTGGTAGCGCGCCAGCCGTACCGCCTGCATGACGGCTTCGGTGCCGGACATGTGGAACGAGACCTCGTCGAGGCCCGAGATCCGGCAGAGCCGCTGCACGTTCTCGAGGATGACGGGATGGTAGGGGCCGAGCACTGGGCCGAGCGCATGCGCACGCTTCTCGGAGCCCTCGATGCACTCCTTGTAGAAGTCGTTGCCGAAGATGTTGACGCCGTAGGACCCCGTGAGATCGTAGGACGTGTTGCCGTCGATATCCGTGACGGTGACGCCGCTCGACGATTCCATGAAGGTCGAGGTGCCCAGATGCTCGCGAACGAGACGCGAGAACTGGAACGGCACGCGGTAGGTTTCGGTGAAGTTGAGGTCCGAGATCGTCTCGGCCGCTTCCTTCGTCATCGCGCGCCCCTTGGGGTAGCGATCGGCGTAGACGCGCGCGAGACGGAAGAAGGCGTCCTTGCGCTGCATCACCACGTTCGCCGGCGCGCCGTCGCAGCCGAAGTAACGATCACCCTCAAATTCGTAGAACGGGAGCAGTTTTGCCACCCGGCGCGACATCTTGGAGTGTCCGGCGAGCGACCGGTGCTTGGCGCGGGACAGTGCGATGCGCGCTTTCAGCTTCGGGAAGACGGCGGCAGCAGACGCTGCGGCGGCCACGGAAAATGAGAGAATCGGGAGTGTCGTTTCCATGACAACAAGCGCTAATACTGCGAGCTGACAGATTCATGACAGTCAAAGCCCTCATCGCTTCTTTCACCCAGCAGGAAGACCTCAACTTCCTGTTGACCAACCGCATCCCCCGCGCGGCGCTGACCCGCTTCATGGGCTGGTTCTCCAAGATCGAGAATCCGCTGGTGCGGGACGGCTCCATCGCACTGTGGAAGCTGTTCTCCGACCTTGATCTGTCGGAGGCCAAGAAAGACCATTTCAGGAGCCTGCACGATTGCTTCACGCGTGAGCTCAAGCCAGGCCTGCGGCCGTTTGATCCCGATCCTTCGGTGGTCGCCAGCCCGTCGGACGGCATCGTCGGCGCCCATGGAAGGATCGCCGACACCGAGCTGTTCCAGGTCAAGGGCGCGCCCTATTCGCTGCTCGACCTGCTTGGCGACCCCACGCTCGTTGAGCAGCACCGCAACGGCTCTTTCGTGACGCTGCGGCTGACCTCGAGCATGTATCACCGCTTCCACGCGCCGTACGATGCGCATATCGAGCGCGTCACGCTGATCCATGGCGACGTCTGGAACGTCAACCCGATCGCGCTGAAGCGGGTCGAGCGCCTGTTCTGCAAGAACGAGCGGGCGGTGATCCGCACGCATCTCGCAACCGGTGAGGTCGTGACGCTGGTGCCGGTCGCAGCGATCCTGGTCGCCAGCATCCGGTTGCACTTCCTCGACATGGTGCTGAATGCCCAGACGAAAGGCCCGGTCAATTTCCCCTGCGACGTCAACGTGGCCAAGGGCGAGGAGCTCGGCTGGTTCGAGCATGGCTCGACCATCATCATCCTCGCGCCCGGCGATTTTACCTTCTGTGACGGGATCGGCGAAGGGACGCGCATCCGCGCCGGTCAAGCGCTGCTGAGGAAAATCTAGCCTTCAATCTGCCGTTTCGGCCGCCTATATCTTCTGCGGGGACGAATATCGACACGGATTTGGTGATGGCACGGGCGCCTGTGATGGCGGCGGGTGGTATTGTGCTGCGGCGTGGCGCGCCGCCGCTGGTTGCGATCGTGCGCCAGCGCAAACGTAACGAGTGGGTTTTGCCCAAGGGCAAGCTCGACGACGGCGAAACGCCGAAACAGGCCGCGCACCGCGAGGTGCTGGAGGAGACCGGCCACGAGGTCGCCATCCATGAATTTCTGGGCACGCTCGTCTATCAGTCGGGTGGCCGATCCAAGGTCGCGCATTTCTGGCGCATGGAAGCCGAGGGCGGCCAGGTCCGCAAGCTGACGAACGACATCGAGGCGCTCGACTGGGTATCGCTGGACGACGCGCTCGCGCGCCTGTCGCGCGAATATGAGCGCGCCTTCCTCACCCAGGTCGGCCCGATCGCGATCGCCGCGGCCGGCTTCGCATCGTCCCCCGCGCCCGAGCCGACACCAACGCTGGCGGCCGACGACATCGATGCCGCGTTGCAGACCCCGACACCGGCTGAGGCTGCTTCCGTCGACGAACTGCAGCACGGCCTGCTGCAAAAGGTGCGGGCCTGGCTGCGCGGCGAGGCGTGACCTCTTTTCGCCTCCGCTTGTACGTGAGGGCGAGCACCCGCGAGTCAGCATGATTGAGTTAGCGTCAGCTCTCTCCAAGTCGTCATTGCGAGCGTAGCGAAGCAATCCAGAATCTTTCTGCGGAGGGACTCTGGATTGTTTCGTTTCGCTCGCAATGACGGAGAGGGGCGGCGCCCTCCAATCTATCGCTTCTTCTTTTCCTTCGGCGCGGGAGCAGGCGCGGGCCTGCGCGGCGCGGAGGGGCGTTGTGCGGCGGGCAGGCGCTGCTGCAAGCCGGGCTGGCGTGGCGCGGCACCTTGTTGTGGTTGGGCGGTCGGCTGTGTACCGGGCTGCAATCCGTTGCGCGGTGATTGCGGTTGTGGCGTGGCGCCGCCAGGCGCTTGCGGAGATTGTCCGCTGCGCTGTGGCTGTGTCTGCGACGTGCCTTGTCCAGTGCGCGGCTGGCCGGACGGGTGTCCCGTGCCCTGTTGCTGCTGACTCTGGCCCGCGCGCGGTGTGCCCGGCTGGGCGCCGCCTTGTCCCTGACGCTGCGGCTGTTGCGTTCGTTGTTGCGTTCCCTGGCGGTTCGGCGCACCCGGCGGCTGTTGACCCGGACGGTTGTTCTGACCGGGCTGGCCGTTCGGCCGCTGCGGCTGCTGGTTCGGCGCGGTGTTCGGACGCAATTGTTGCTGCTGCGGCGGCTGTGCCGGGCGCGGAATCCGGCTGATCGCGGCCGGATTGGCGCGGCGGAAGTCGCGCTGCTCGGTGACGATCTGGCGGCCGGTGGTCTGCGCCGCGTGCACCTGGCTGACGAAGCCGCGGTCGCGGGCAATCTGCTGCGGCGGGATCGTGATCGGCACTGCGGCGAAGCGCATGCCGCCCGGGCCGGCCGCGCCCGGCCGGATTGCAAAGCCGCTTGAGGCTTGCGTCAGCACACCGAGACGCGTGCCGCTGGCGCGGTCGTTGACGTCGATATGGCCGACCCGGCCATCGGCGTCGGGATAGAGCTTGATGTTGACGTTGTTGGCGCTGCTCGCGGCCGCGCCCTCGGGCACGTCGACGACGCCGGTGGTGCCGCGAATGCCGAGCGTCGCGGTCGGCGTTGCAATCTTCATGTCGCCGGTCTTCGCCACGGCAGCCGCGACGAAGGCGACCGTGCCCTTGCCGATGTCGAAGATCGCCGAATTCTGCTTGCCGCCGTCCTCATAGACGTAGTTGTCGATGGTGATCTTGGAACTGGCGGAGAGATTGAACGTGGTGGCGTCGTTGAAGGTGATGCCGAGCGAGGAATTCGAGGACGTCTGCACGACGTCGTTGAGATAGATGTCGTCGCGGACTTTCACCGGATAGGAGTTTTTATCGCGGATCACGGTCGCAATCCCCGTCACCGTCGCGACATTGCCGATCGGCTCGACGGCAGCGGGCTGCGCATCGGCGGTTGGCGTCGGCGAGGCTGATGAGGCCGGCGGGGGCGCGGGCGTCGGTTGTGCCTGCGGCTGCGCTTGCGCGAGCTCGATCGCATCCGATGCGCACGCGCTATCGGCGCCGCCCAGCGGCAGCGCCAGCAGCGGCAAAGCAAACACGATGCGGCGCCAAGCCACCATCAAAGCCACGAATGAGGTCCCGGTGAGAACACGAGGCGAGATCGGCCGATATCAGCCGGCGCTGGCTGAATGGCGGATGAACGTTTGTCGCATGGGACGGACGAACGTCAAACGCCACTCTTTCCCCTCATGGTGAGGAGCGCGCCCTTGCGCGCGTCTCGAACCATGCAGGCCCGGCTCTCGATCCGGGCCTCGCCCTTCGAGACGCCTGCTGCGCAGGCTCCTCAGGGTGAGGGGATAGCGTGTGCTTGTGGCACGAGATCCCGGGTCGATGTCTCGCATCGCCCGGGATCTCGGTGGTGGTTGTAATATCAGCTCACCCGCTTCCAGGTCTGGCCGCCGCAGAACATGCCGCCGAAGGCGCAGCCCTGCACGCGCATCGCATTCGGACCTTTCATGGCGATCGTCGAGTCGTAGTTGCGGCCGGAGTCGGGATCGTGGATGCGGCCGCTCCACTTGGCGCCTTCGGGCTTCATGTTGATCAGGATGCGCTCGTTGGTCTTCTCGGCATAGCCGCAGAGATTGGTGCCGCACTGTTCGACGCGCACATTGCCCTTGTTCTCTTCGGTCGCCCACAGGCCAAGCGGCGTGTTCGCGGCCTGCACGGGCGCGGCGGGAGCAGGTGCCGGAGCCGGCGCATAAGTGGGAGCAGCGGCGACCGGCGCGGGAGCGGCAACCGGAGCAGGGGCGGCAACCGGCGCAGGCTGCGTGGTCGTGTCGACGGACGGCGCGGCGGCAACGGTCGTGGCCGGGGCGGCGGGAGCAACAGCGGGCGCGGCTGGCGCGGTAGCTTGCACCGGCGCGGGCGCCACAGGCTGCTGCTGCATCGGAGCCGGCGCGGGCTTTGCCGTCGTCGTCGACGGCGCGGTGTCGTCATCGTCCTTGGAGCCGCCAAGGCCGTTGAGGTTGATGTTGTTCAGCTTGATCGGCTTGTTCGACAGGCCCGGCGCCACGATGGTGACGCAATCCAGCGAGGCGCAGTTGCGCGGCGTCTCGATGCGGACGCGTTGGCCTTCGATCTGGAACGAGATCGAATTACCGGCCTGCGCGACGGCGGTCGAGGCGAGGAAGAGCGCGGTGGCGGCGATGGTGAGCTTGTTCATGACAACCTCCGAAATGGCGTGGTCCCGATATTGACTGAAGTCGGTTGTGGACCGGATGTGGTTCGACCCTATGCCCGATGCGTCCGGCGTTCTGTGATGAACCTCACAACGGCTGTGTGGGTGAGCCAGCGCACATTCGGACTGCTCGAATTTCCGAGCGACGCAAAGCACCCAGCGGCCAGACAATCTGGCTCAGCCGGCAGACCTGTGATGCGATCGGTGGACGCTGCTAGATCATGCCGAGCACGATGGCGCCGACGAAGGCCATGGCGAGGTACGCGGTGACAACGCTCAGTCTCCCGACGAACGTCATGACGTTGCTCCCTGCGATTGCCCCTCTGCGCGCCGCTTTGCGCGCGACCATCATGGTTAACAGAGACTCACCTTCGAAAAAGTCAGCCTCGCTGTCGTTCATCTGTGGCCGCAGCCGCGTCATGGTAAAGAAAAGCTGAAATCGACACGTTGAAGAGTCTTTAAGTAAATTCACCGAACGTGCGCGCATGACGCGCGGAGTTCGTTTGTATCTCGTCGGCTCCATCGTCCTTGTTTCGCTCGCGGGTTGCGGACGCGGCTTTTTCCAGGCCGAACGTGAACCGTGGCGGGCCGAGGCCGAAGCGGCGTGCCTGAAATCGGGCGCCGTGAAAGAGAGCGCCGACATCGTCCGGATCGAGCCGATCTCCGGCCCCGGCATGTGCGGCGCCGAGTTTCCGCTGAAGGTCGCCGCCATCGGCGAGGGCTCAAGCAGCTACGGTTTCGCCGACGAGGAATTGCGTCCGCCCGGCAGCATCGGCAATCAGCCGCGCTGGCCGGTGAAGCAGCCGCAATCGAGTTATCCGGCATCTGGCTATCCGCAGCAATCGAACTATCCCGAGAGCGCGGTGCGCCAGCCCTCGGGCTATGGCACGTCCTCCGGCCCGGTGTCGCTCAGCGCGCCCGGCGTGGCGCCGCAGGAAGACGAGATCGACCTGCCGCCCGAGGGCACCGATGCCGCGGGTGCCGCGCGCTACATGAATGCGCCGAGCTATCCGGCGCGGCAGCCCGGTCCGGCACCTTATTCGCAAGCGCCCGCGCAACAGCCGCCGCCGCGGCTAGGTCCCGCGCAGGGCAATCCCGTTATCGCCGTCGGTCCCGTCGCGGTGAAGCCGACCGCGACGCTGGCCTGTCCAATCGTCTCCGAGCTCGACCGCTGGTTTGCCGACAGCGTGCAGCCTTCGGCGATGCGCTGGTTCGGAGCCCGCGTGGTCGAGATCAAGCAGATCTCCGCCTATTCCTGCCGCGGCATGAACGGCAACTCCAACGCCCATATCTCGGAGCATGCCTTCGGCAATGCGCTCGACATCGCTGCCTTCGTGCTCGCCGACGGCCGCCGCATCACCGTGAAGGACGGCTGGCACGGCATGCCGGAAGAGCAGGGTTTTTTGCGCGACGTGCAATCCGGCGCGTGCGCGCATTTCACCACCGTGCTCGCGCCGGGCTCGAACGTCTATCATTACGATCACATCCACGTCGATTTGATGCGCCGCGCCAGCCGCCGCCTGATCTGCCAGCCGGCCGCGGTCTCCGGCGAGGAAGTCGCCGCGCGCGCGCAGCGGCGCAATCCTTACGCGAACTCGCGCGATCCCTACGTCACCGGCTCGCTCGGTTCTCGCAAGAGCAGGCGCGAGAAGGTCGACGAGGAAGACGAGTTCTCGGACGAATAGCCGGACACGGCCCGAAATGCCTCGAATCAGAACACGTCGATTGTGGGGAAACGCGGCTCCCCGGTGATACAGTCCCAGAGGTAGATCGCCAGGCCGACATCGCCGGTCCAAAGCGAATAGCGTCCGCGGTCAACGACGGTCTTGGAGCCGCGATACTGGACAATGGCCGTCATGGCGAATTGGCGTGCACGGTCGAGCCAGACCGGATCGCTGGTGCGGCGGTAAAGCTTGAGGAATGCGTAGCCGTTCCCGCCGGTGCCGTGGCACAGGTTCGAACCCTTGGTCAGCGGTCCGGCGGTCCAGGTCAACCGGCCGGCATCCAGCAGAAGTTCGTCGAAGTCAGGCGTCGCGAACGGCGCGTCGGCAAAGGTCGTCGCCATGCCGGGGGCGCCGTGGCAGTGCTGACACAAGGTCGGTGGCGTCTCGCGCTTGCTTCTCGCGCCCCAATTCGTACCGAGCTCGGACGACCACGCATTCGCTGCCAGGGTCTGCGGCACAATATCGGCCACCTGCGCCTGCTGTGCCGGCGTCAACCAGTCCCATCCACGCAGCAACGGGATGATGTTGCCGGCGAAGCCATGCACAGGCCCAAGCCAGCGGTCCTTGGCGCCGTAGAGATCCTGGGTCCAGAGCCGACCTTGCGGCGTTTCCTCCAGATCATCCAACAGCCGGGCTGCCTGCAATTCGAACAGGCCACGCCATCGCGGCTCCCGTGTCATCTCGGCCATGTGGATCGCAGCCAGCATGGATCCGGGCATGCCCCACATCAGTTCACGGATCGGGAGCCTGATATTGGCTTCGGCGCGCCGATGGACGAGATCGGCCAAGCCCGGCGTGGGATCAAGGCGCATGGCGAGAAGTGCAGCCCCCATGTCGCCAAAAAGCAGCGAGCCGTGTTGGGCGTAGCCGGCCGGCGAATCCCTCTCGAACTTGACGGTTGTCCGCTCGAGGAGTTTTGGCAGGACCGCGCGAAAGTCCTTTGCGACCGGGCTGGCGCCGACACGATGCAAATAGTCGAGCGCCCAGATGACGCCCGCCGCGCCAAAGTAGAAGCTGGGGTTGCCGTCTCCCACCCCATCGTCGCCGGGGTGACTGGGCCAAAACGTCTCCGGATCGAAATCAGCGATGGCATCGGTAACGATGTCCGCAATCGCGGTGCCGACAGCCGACTCGCTCCAAGCATCCTGCACAAGCGCGCGATGGCGGCCGGCGGTGATCATGACCTGCGCTTTCCGACGTCCGTCGACGGCGCCAGCCCCATGCACCGCTGCACCTCGCCGGGGACGTTGTAGGTCCGCATGATGTGGCGGCTGTCGCGCAAGCCGGTCGCCTCGCGTTGCACCACGAACATCCAGAGCGCCTGGCCGGCTGCCATCACCAGCTTGCGCCTGGCCGGCTGCATCGCGGCCGGCGTTTCCGGGATTGCATGGGCGGCGTCGAACGCGCGCAATTCCGCGAGGGCCTGTTCGAGCGTGCGGCCCATTCGTCCAAGCGCTGAGGCCTGTTCCTGGACGATCTCGTAATGGAGGATATCGACCGGCGGGCGAAAATCACGGGACATGGCACTCAATATAGTGCCGCCCGAGGCGCATGCGCAACGCGTGGCCGCTTGCGCTCACTTCGCCTTGTACGCGGCCAGGAACATTCGCGTCGCGCTGTCGATCACTTCCGTCATCCGCTCTTCCGACGGCGGCGGCGCGGCCTGGAAGACGAAAGGCAGGAAAAGTGAGGCCTTGCACAGCTCCATGAACTGCGAGGCGGCAAGGTCGCAATCGTCGATCGCGAGATCGCCGGGGGCGACGTGGGCTTTGAGATAGTCTGACAGCCGGTTGATGGTCTTGTCCAGGACGCGCAGATAATAGCGGCAGCCGACATCGGGCATGCGCTCGGCGATCGCCATCACGGTGCGGATCGCCGATCCGCCGCCGGGCCGGCAGAGCAGGTGGATGTAGGCCTGTCCAAAATCCTTCAGCGTGGTCTCGGCGTCGCGCGCGGGGTCGAAGTTGAACACGACCTGGCCATGAAACAGAGCCTCCTCCTCGAGGATGGCTTCGAATAGCGCGCTCTTGTCGGCGAAGTAGACGTAGAGCGTGCCCTTGGAGACGCCGGCCGCGCGCGCGATCTCGCCCATGCTGGTGCCGTCAAAACCCAGATCCATGAACACCTTGCGGGCGCCCGCCAGGATCTGGCGGCGCTTGGAGCTGTCCTCGTCCGGGAGCGCGTGCATTTGTTCGCGGTTGGGTGCAACCATTGGTTTAGGGTCTCGGAAGGTTTCGGACCGGGGCTTGGACCATGAAACGTAAATAAAGGATTCGGGCCACTAGGGTCCCCGGGAACATTAAATATATTGACCGAACCGTTCGGTCAATGGTATTTGGGATGGGCGAGCGGGAAAGCGGCCGTGCGACGGCCGCCCCGCATCGCGTCTTTATTGGGGAGGCCTTTATGGCCACATCGAGAGATCAGGCTGCGCGCGTCCTTCGCCAGGAAACGGTGGAGACGACGACGGCGGCAAACGGCGAAGCTGCGACCGGGACACCCGCAGCCGTCGCCGAGCAGCTGCGGTCTCATGTGGCCGAAGAAACCAGGCGCCGCCCCAGCGAGGCGCCGGAGAAGCCTGTGGCCGATCAGCCGGCCCCGATCGCCCCCGCCGCTGCCGCGCCAAAATCCGGCAAGCGCAAATTCGTCATGATGGGCGTCGGACTCGTGCTGGCGCTCGCGGCAGCGAGCTATGCCGGCTACTACACGCTGGTCGGCCGCTTCTACGTTTCCACCGACGACGCCTATGTTCGCGCCAACAACACCATGCTGGGTGCGCGCGTGGCCGGCCATATTTCCTCGATCCTCGCCGGTGACAACACGCGGGTGCATGCCGGCGAAACCGTCCTGCGCATCGACGACGGCGACTACAAGATCGCCGTCGACGCCGCCGCGACCCGGATCGCGACCCAGCAGGCCACGATCGACCGCATCGGCCGCCAGATCGCGGCGCTCGACAGCCAGGTCGCGCAGGCCAAGGCACAGCTCGTCTCTGCCGAGGCGGGCCTCAAGCGGGCCGATCTCGACTATGAGCGCCAGCAGGCGCTGAGCAACAAGGGCTTTGCCTCGCGCGCCACGTTCGAAACGTCGGAAGCCGGACGCGACCAGGGCGCCGCCGCGGTCAAGGCCGCGCAGGCCGCCTACGACGTCGCCGTCAGCAATGTCGATGTCGCCAAGGCACAGCAGGCCGAAGCCCAGGCCCAGCTCGCCGAGCTCAAGACCACGCTCGCCAAGGCCGAGCGCGACCTCGCCTTCACGGCGGTGCGCGCGCCGGTCGACGGCATCTTCTCCAACCGTCTCGTCAGCGCCGGCGACTTCGTCGCCGTCGGCCAGCGCCTCGGCAATGTCGTGCCGCTCGACGACGTCTATATCGACGCCAATTTCAAGGAAACCCAGCTCAAGCGCATTCGCCCCGGCCAGCCGGTGACGATCAAGGTCGATGCCTACGGCATGCGCAAGTTCTCCGGTGTCGTCGACAGCATCGCGGCGGGCTCAGGCTCGGTATTCACGCTGCTGCCGCCTGACAACGCCACCGGTAACTTCACCAAGATCGTGCAGCGCGTGCCGGTCCGCATCCGCGTACCCAAGGCGGTTGCCAAGCAGAACCTGCTCCGCGCCGGCATGTCGATCTACGCGACGGTCGACACCAACAAGGGGGCTGGCGACGCCGACAGCGAGATCGATCTCGACGATCCCACCATGATCCATCCGCAGTAAGCGCGCGACCCAGCGCTGCGAGGTCAGACCATGGCGAACGCCACGACTGCTTCACCTGCGATGATGGCGGCCGCCGCTTCGGAGCGCATCGCGCCGAAGCGGCTGATCGCCTTCATCATCATGGTGTTCGGGATGTTCATGTCGATTCTGGACATCCAGATCGTCTCGGCATCGCTGAGCGAAATCCAGGCGGGCCTCTCGGCGAGCTCGAGCGAGGTCTCCTGGGTCCAGACCGCCTATCTGATCGCCGAAGTGATCGCGATCCCGCTGTCGGGATTTTTGTCGCGCGCCCTCGGTACGCGGTTGCTGTTCGCGATTTCGGCCGCCGGCTTCACGGTGTCGAGCCTGCTCTGCGGTTTCGCCACGACGATCGAAGAGATGATCCTCTGGCGCGCGCTACAGGGCTTTCTCGGCGCCGGTATGATCCCGACGGTGTTTGCCTCGGCCTACACCGTGTTCCCGCGTTCGAAATTCCACATCGTCGGCCCCATCATCGGGCTTGTTGCGACCTTAGCTCCCACGATCGGGCCGACGGTCGGCGGCTACATCACCGATTTGATGTCGTGGAACTGGCTGTTCTTCATCAACGTCGTGCCCGGCATCGGCATCACCCTCGGGGTGCTGGCGCTGGTCGATTTCGACGAGCCGCATTTCGAGCTGCTCGACCGCTTCGACTGGTGGGGCCTGATCTTCATGGCCGGCTTCCTCGGCACGCTGGAATACGTGCTGGAAGAAGGTCCGCAATATGAATGGCTGCAGGACACGACAGTGGCGATATGCGCCTGGATCTGCCTCGTCTCGGCGATCGCCTTCTTCGTGCGCGTCTTCATGGCGGCCGAGCCGATCGTCAATCTGCGTACCTTCACCAACCGCAATTTCGCCGTCGGCTCCACGCTGCAATTCTGCATCGGCATCGGCCTCTACGGCCTGACCTACATCTATCCGCGCTATCTCGCCGAGGTGCGCGGCTACAGCGCGCTGATGATCGGCGAGACCATGTTCGTCTCGGGCATCACCATGTTCCTGGTCGCGCCGCTGGTCGGCCGGCTGATGGCGAGCCTCGACATGCGCTACATGATCGCGTTCGGCCTGATCGTGTTCGCGATCGGCTCCTACCAGATGACCTGGATCACGCGCGACTACGATTTCTACGAGTTGCTCGTGCCGCAGATCCTGCGCGGCATCGGCATGATGTTCGCGATGGTGCCGACTAACAACATCGCGCTCGGCACGCTGCCGCCTGACAAGGTGAAGAATGCGAGCGGCCTGTTCAACCTGATGCGCAATCTCGGCGGCGCGGTCGGGCTCGCCGTCATCAACACCGTGCTCAACAATCGCGCCGACCTGCACATCACACGTCTGCAGGAGCGCGTGACCTGGGGCAATGCAACCGCGACCGAAACCCTGACCATGCTCCAGCAGAAGTTCCAGGGGCTTGGGGACTCGACGCTGATGGCGATGAAGCAGCTCAGCCAGATCGTGCACCGTCAGGCCGTGGTGATGAGCTTTGGCGACGCGTTCTTCATTCTGACCTTGTTCTATCTGAGCCTCAGCGTCCTGGTCACGCTGTTGAACAAGCCGGCCGCGCCGTTCGGCGCCGGCGGCGACGCGCACTGACGTCACACGATCGGTGTCGTCGCCCGGCTTGACCGGGCGACCGCCCGCGCACCAAAATGCAACACTCGTGCGTGATCTCGCGCCGGGCCCGTTGCAAAACGCGAATCATACATCTATAAAGCGCACCTCATTCAATCGAACCGGGGAGGGATTTGCATGATTTCGTCGCATTCGCAGATCGCGTTTCCGCGCTCGATGATGGTCTGGCTCGGTGCCCATTCGGCCTGTTAGAGGCCACTTCCGCCAGCTTCGATTGGGCCGAGGTTTAGACCAAACGCCCCGATCGCTCCGCTTCCCAAGTCAAAGTCAGTTTTAAGTGACGCCGTCTCGGCCCTCGCGGCCGGCTTGCGTCCGATGGAGCCGGCCCGCGGCAAAGCGGCCGGATGATGCCATGACCGCTCTGTCAAAAAAGCCCGCGGCTATCCGCGTGGTCCTGCCCTTCGTGTTCCGGCACTGGCTGAATCAGCCGGGGCGCACCCTCGCCATCGCCGTCGCTCTGCTGGGAGCGACCGTCGCCGACCTGTTCATGCCGGTGTTTTCAGGACATCTGGTCGATGCGCTGACGCGTGGCCCGTCCGAGCCTGCCGCCCGCCACGCCGCGCTGGTGGCGCTGGGCGGCATCGTGGTGTTGGGCGCGGCGTCGATGATGTTGCGCCTGAGCGGACTCCAGGTGATCGTGCCCTTCACGCTGAAGATCATGTCTGACGTGGCGCAGGACGCATTTCTGCGCGTGCAGCGCTTCTCGACCGACTGGCACGCCAATTCCTTCGCGGGCTCGACCGTGCGCAAGGTCACGCGCGGCATGTGGGCGCTCGATTTGTTGAACGACACCATCCTGCTGGCGCTGCTGCCATCGCTGGTCGTGCTGATCGGATCGATGATCCTGCTTGGCGTGCACTGGGCCTCGCTCGGCGCGGTGATCGCGCTCGGCGCGGCTACCTATGTCACGATGACGGTGCTGTTCTCGACGCGCTACATCGCACCTGCCGCACGTGTCTCCAATGCGTGGGACACCAAGGTCGGTGGCACGCTGGCGGATGCGCTGACATGCAACGCGGTGGTGAAGTCCTTCGGCGCCGAGGCGCGTGAGGATGCGCGGCTTTCCCGCGTCATCAAGCGCTGGCGCGTCCGGGTGCGGCGGACCTGGTTCCGCTACAACTACACCGCCATGGCGCAGCTTTCGCTGCTGCTATGCCTGCGGGGGTCGGTGATCGGCGGCTCGGTGCTGCTGTGGATGTACGGGCATGCCTCGCCCGGCGACGTCACCTATGTGCTGACGAGCTACTACGTCATCCACGCTTATTTGCGCGACGTCGGCATGCACATCAACAATCTCCAGCGTTCGGTCAACGACATGGAGGAGCTGGTGGCGATCCATGACGAGCCGATCGGCATTGCGGATGCGATTGATGCGCGGCCGATCGCGATCGAAGGCGGCGAGATCGTGTTCGACGATGTCACGTTCCACTATGGCGGCCATCGCGCGCCGCTGTATGACGGGTTGTCGGTCAGGATCCGCGCTGGCGAGCGTGTCGGCCTCGTCGGCCGTTCCGGCTCCGGCAAGACGACGTTCGTCAAGCTGGTGCAGCGGCTCTACGACGTCACCGACGGTCATGTGCTGATCGACGGGCAGGACATCGCGAAGGCCACGCAGCAATCGCTGCGCAGCCAGATCGCGATCGTGCAGCAGGACCCGATCCTGTTTCACCGCTCGCTCGCCGAGAACATCGCCTATGGCCGGCCCGGTGCCAGCCTCGAGGCGATCGAGCAGGCGGCGCGGCTGGCGAATGCGCACGATTTCATCCTGCGTCTGCCGAAGGGCTACGGCACGCTGGTCGGCGAGCGCGGCGTCAAATTATCGGGCGGCGAACGTCAGCGCGTGGCGCTGGCGCGCGCCTTCCTGGCGGATGCGCCGGTGCTGATCCTGGACGAGGCGACCTCGAGCCTCGATTCGGAATCAGAGGCGCTGATCCAGCAGGCGATGGAGCGGCTGATGAAAGGCCGCACCTCGATCGTGATCGCACACCGGCTGTCGACGGTGCGCAGCCTCGATCGCATCCTGGTGTTCGACGGCGGCGAGATCGTCGAGCAGGGCACGCATGCCCTGCTCGCGGGCAAGCCAGCGGGCATCTATCGCAGCCTGTTCGAGCGCCAGGTGGTGGAGCTCGGGCATATCGCAGCAGCGGAATGAGGCGCGCGGCGGCAGGGCGGAAGCCCCGCCGTCACGTCGCCAAGGGGGAATGAGATGAAGGACCTGACACGCGGCTCCATCGTGAGCCACATCCTGAGCATGGCGCCACCGATCGTGGTCGGCATGATCACGATCATGATCTGCCAGCTGGTCGACCTGTACTTCGTGTCCGGGCTCGGCGATGCCGCGGTTGCCGGCGTCGCTGCGGCCGGCAACGCCGGCTTCCTCGTCAACGCGCTGATGCAGATGCTCGGCGTCGGCACGGTGGCGCTGGTCGCGCATGCCGTGGGCCGCAAGGATCGCGACGACGCCAATCTCGTGTTCAACCAGGCGGTCGTCCTGTCGGTGCTGTTCGGGCTGTTGACGCTGCTCGCCGGCTTTGTGCTGGCGCGCCCTTATATGCGCGCGATTGCCAACGATGAGGCCACGATCGAGGCCGGCACCACTTATTTTCTCTGGTTCATGCCGGCGCTGGCACTGCAATTCGTCACGCAGGTGATGGGGGCCGCGCTGCGGGCTACCGGCATCGTGCGGCCGAGCATGCTGGTGCAGGTGCTTGCCGTCATCATCAACATCGCGCTGGCGCCGGTCCTGATCTCGGGTTGGGGCACCGGATACGCGCTCGGTGTCGCCGGAGCGGGCCTGGCAAGTACGATCGCCGTCTTCATCGGCGTGCTGATGCTGTTTGCCTATTTCCGCAGGCTGGAGCGCTACGTCGCCTTCCATCCCGCGCAATGGCGTCCGCAAATGCGGCAGTGGAGGAGGATCCTCAATGTCGGCCTGCCCGCGGGCGGCGAGTTCGTGATGATCTTCATCTTCATGGCGGCGATCTATTACGTGCTGCGCGATCTCGGTCCGGCGGCGCAGGCGGGCTTTGGCATCGGGACGCGTGTCGTAGGCTTGATCCAGATGCCGGCCCTTGCCGTCTCGCTGGCGGCAGGGCCGATCGTCGGTCAGAATTTCGGCGCTGGCAATTATGAGCGGGTGCGGGAGACCTTCGTCAAGGCGGCGCTGATCGCGACCGTCGTGATGATCGCGCTGACGATCCTCGTGCAGCTCAAGCCCGGATGGTTGCTCACCGGCTTCTCGAATGATCCGGAGACGATGAGCGTCGCGTTGCTGTTTCTGAAGATGATCTCGCTGAACATGGTGGCGCAGGGATTGATCTTCACCTGCTCCAGCATGTTCCAGGGTCTCGGCAACACCAAGCCGGTGTTGTGGAGTTCGGCGACCCGCGTCCTCACCTATTCCTTGCCTGCGATCTGGCTTTCGACGCGGCCGGGCTTTCGGATCGAGTACGTCTGGTATCTGTCGAATGCGGCGACAACGCTGCAGGCGGTCCAGAGCCTGTGGTTGCTGCGTCGCGAGTTCAGGAAGCGGCTGGTGACCCGCCGGCAGCAGGATGCTCTGAAGCAGGCGGCGCCTGAGCCCGTTGCGCCTCCGGTGCGCGAGCCTGCCTAGAGCGCGCTGATGCTGTTCCAGACCAGGGTGGCGCCTGACAGGAACAGCAGGCCGAGCACGACATCGCCGAAATGCTTGTCGCTCAGCGCGTGATAGACGCGCGCCCCGGCCCACGCGCCGATCAGCGTGCCCGGGAACGCGACCATCGCGAGCCACACCACCTTGAACGCGACCAGGCCTGACGCCGTCTGCAACACCAGCGCCGCGGCGAGCACGGTGAAATTGAACAGCTGGAAGATGCCGCGCCGTTCGTGCTTGTTCCAGCCGCGGATGTTGGCCCACAGGATCGGCAACGGCCCGGACAGTCCGGCGAGCCCGCCCAAAATGCCGCCGGCAAATCCGATCGCACCGTCGGCGATGCGGCCGCCGAAGGTGATGGCGAATTGCTTCTTGTTGAGGTACAGCGCGCTCGAGAAGATCAGCAGCAGCACGCCGACGCTGAGCTTGAAGACTTTTGGATCGGCAGAGGCGACCAGCATGGTCCCGAGCGGCACGCCGATCAATCCGCCAATCAGGAACGGCCACACCAGCGACAGGTCGAAGCTCTTCCACATCGAGGGCAGCGTCGAGGTCTGCGCGATCACCGAACAGATCAGCACCAGGGGCACCGCGAGCGAGGGCGGTAGCACGTAGAGCCAGATGCCGAGCGCCATCAGCGCGGTGCCGAATCCTGCCAGCCCCGAGACGAAGCCGCCGGCCAGCGCGCCAAACAGGATCAGCGCGTAAGTGAGCATTTCCACCGATGAATCCCTGCCGTTACCGGCGATCCCAAGGCCGCGATCGCCTCGTGGCGCATAGCACAGATGCGGCGCCTTCAGCATCAATAGAAGTCTGCTAGACGATCTGCCTGGTGTCGGTAGGCTTCTGCAGCGCGCCGACGAGGATGCGCAGCGCCCCGGTCAATTCCGATCTGTTGCGCGCTGCGCCGAGTGAAACGCGCGCCGCGTGCGGCGAGGTTCCGCCGGCCGTGAAGGCGTCGCCGGTAACGATCGCGAGCCCGTTGCGCAGCAGATGCGCGGCGACGTCCGGTCGCCCCTCCGGCAAGTGCAGCCACAGATGATGTGCGGCGGGCTTTGCCTGGAACTGAAAACCCTTCAATGCGCGCTGCGCCAGCTGCTGGCGGCCGATGGCCTCGTTGCGGATCGCGGTGATGATGCGGTCGGCGACACCGGTCTCGAGCCAGTGTGTCACCAGCGCGACCATCAGCGGTGCGGGCATCTGTACGGTGGCCTGCAGGTAGCCGCGCATCTGAAGCTGCGCGCCGCTGTCGGGCGTGAGCAGATAAGCGACGCGCAACGCCGGCGCGATGCATTTTGACAGCGTGGTCGCCAGATATGTCCGCTCCGGGATGAGGTTCGCGATCGGCGATGCCGAGCGATCGAGCAGCCCGTAGGCATCGTCCTCGATCAAGATCGTATCGACATCGCGAACGATCTTTGCGATTGCGCTGCGCCGCTCGGGAGCAAGCGTCGCGGTGGTCGGATTGTGCAGCGTCGGAATGAGATAGATGGCCTTCGGGCTGTGCATGCGGCAGGCCTTCGCCAGTGCACCGAGCAGGATACCGCCGTCATCCATGGCGACACCGACGAGCTTGACGCCGAGCTGCGCTGCTGCAGCCTTGATGCCGGGGAAGGTGAGGGCTTCGGTCAGTACGACGTCGCCCGGCCGCGCGAGATGGGCGAGCAGATTGAACAGGATCGTCTGCGCGCCGGGAAAGATCACGAGCTTGTCGGCGTGCGCGTGCGGAACGCGTGCGCGCATCCAGCGCGCGGCGACCTCGCGCTCATGCGCGCTGCCGCCGGGCGGCTGGTAGTTCAGGAATGCGGTCAGGCCCGATTGCGCGCGAATGGCTTCGAGGCCGGCGATGATGCGCTCGTCGAGTTGCGCTTCGAGCGGATGCGGCGGCACGTTCATCGAGAGGTCGATCGCGACCGGATGCGGCAGGTCGACCACACGGCGCGCGCTGGTCTCGGACACGAACGATCCCTGTCCGACGCGGGCTTCCATGATGCCGCGGCGCCGCGCCTCGGTGTAGGCGCGCGTCACGGTGGTCAGGTCGATGCCGAGCGCCTTGGCGAGCGCGCGCTGTGTCGGCAATTGCTGTCCGCGCACCAGCCGGCCGGCGGCGATGTCGGCCTCCATGGCCTCGACGATGCGCAGATAGCGCGGCCCGCTCAGCTCCGAGATTGTAGGAGTCCAATCCATGCGATTTCGGCCTATATCCTTTGAATGTATGGATGCAAGATATTATTGTATGGATCACCAAAACGGAAGAGGTGTGGTCATGGCGGCCGGTTCAGTCTCTCTGGCAAAGGCGATGTGGCGCGGCTTTCGCGGCAAGTGCCCGAACTGCGGCCAAGGGCATATGTTCAGCCGTTTCCTCAAGGTGGCGGACAGCTGCGACCATTGCGGCGAGGAGCTGTTCCACCAGCGCGCCGATGACTTCCCGGCCTATCTGGTGATGGTCGTCGTCGGCCATCTCGTGGTGCCGGCGATCCTCGCGGTCGAGACCGCTTATGCCCCGCCGGTGTGGCTGCAACTCGCGGTGTGGCTGCCGGTCACGCTGTTCGCTTCGCTCGCATTGCTGCAACCGACCAAGGGCGCCATCGTCGGGCTGCAATGGCAGATCGGCATGCACGGCTTTGAGGCGAGCATGCTGCGGCGGGAAGCCAGTCAGCTTGCGCCCGTGCTGGTCAAGGCGCCGCGCGCGGCCTGACGCCCGGCGGCGTTTACATCGCGCGGCCGCCCGGTACACTCCATCGTATCAAACAAGAACGATGGAAACGCCGATGGCCATACGCGCAAAGACCTTCCTCCTTTGTCATGGCGCGTGGTCCGGCGCATGGGCCTGGAAGAAGATGCATCCGCTGATGGCGCAGGCCGGCTACCGCCTGGTTGCGCCGACCTACACCGGGCTCGGCGAGCGATCGCATCTCGCCAGTCCGGCGACTGATCTCGAGACGCATATCCAGGACATCCTCAACGTCATCACATTCGAGGATCTCAGCGATATCGTGCTGCTCGGCCACAGCTATGGCGGCATGGTCGCGACCAGCGTCGCCGATCGCGCAAGAGAGCGCGTGACGCAACTGATCTATCTCGACGCCTTCGTGCCGCGCGATGGCCAGTCGCTGTTCGATCTCAACGAAGGCGGGCGCGAGCCGATGCGCAAAGCTGCTGCCGCTGGCGACGGCTACCGCATCCCGCCGAACCCGCCGCCACCGGATACGCCGCAGGCCGATCTCGACTGGCTCAATGCGCGCCGCATCAACATGCCGATCAAATGCTTTGAGACGAAGCTGAAGCTTCAACACGGCGAACCTGCGATGCCGCGCAGCTACATCTACTGCAAGCGCATTCCGCCGGGCGATGTGTTCGGGCAGTTCGCGAAGCGGACGAAGAGCGAGGAAGGCTGGCGCTATTTCGAGCTCGACGCCAGCCACGCGCCGAATGTGACCGCACCGGAGGCGTTGATGGGTGTGCTGAACGAGATCGTCGGTTAGTTCACCGTCATTCCGGGGCTCGCGAAGCGAGAACCCGGAATCCATTCCTCCACCAACTCTGCGGCGCAATGGGTTCCGGGCTCGTGCTACGCACGCCCCGGAATGACACCATTTGAATGGCTGCGCGCTCGTCCCAAAATGGTGAGGGGTCCGATGCGTTGGCATCGAACCCCTCGTTGCTTCCTGGTTGAGACGCGCTTTCTTGACGCGAACCGGAACTCCACTTCGCTCGAAAGCGCTTTAGAATATCAGCCGGCCTGTAAGCCGGGTTCTGTAAGGCACCGTCCGCTTGCGCGAACGATACGTGACGGCCATTCCTCTGGGACCATGTTTGCACATGGCCTCGAGCAACCTACCCGGACGGCGGGCCTGACATCGCCCCGCGGCGTTATCGCTTGCGCGAACAGCCCGCTACGCCGTCCCTATTCGGTTTTGCTCCCGGTGGGGTTTACCATGCCGGCTCCGTTGCCGGACCCGCGGTGCGCTCTTACCGCACCTTTTCACCCTTACCTGCCTTCGCAGCTTGCGCTGCGAAGGCAGGCGGTTCGTTCTCTGTGGCACTTTCCCTGGGGTTGCCCCCGCCGGACGTTATCCGGCACCGTATGTCAAGGGAGCCCGGACTTTCCTCCCCGGCGGCCTTTCGGCACTTGCCGGAGCGGCCGTCCGGCCGACTGACGCCTTACGCAATGGGCATTTGTGACGGTTTCGTCAAGCGGAGATCGAGGCGCACGCAGCAGTGTAAATAATTTATCCTGAACATGTCGTTGGGCGGGCGCCCCGATCTGCAAATGATCTCGAAAAAAATCCGCGATGATGTCGTTTGACGTCGGCCCCGTTCGACTGGTGTCGGCGATCCCGCCGAACAACAGGAGTTAAGCGATGCAATATCTGCTGCTGATTTACCGGAACGAAACCTTCCTGACCGAGATGAACGCCACCGACCGTCAGAAGCTGGCGGGAGAATATGGCGCCTACACGCAGTCGATCATCCAGAGCGGCCATTTCAAGGCCGGTGACGGGCTGCAGCCGACGACGACGGCGACCACAGTGCGCGTTCGCGACGGCAAGACCATGACCACCGATGGTCCGTTCGCGGAAACGCGTGAGCAACTCGGCGGCTACTATCTGGTCGAAGCCAAGGACCTCGACGACGCCGTCGCGCTCGCGGCGCGAATTCCCGAAGCCAAGAGAGGATCGATCGAGGTCCGACCGGTCATGATCTACAAGTGATCTCTCTGGCCGACATCGACAAGATCTTCCGCGACGAGGCGGGGCGGGCGCTGGCCACCCTGATCCGCCTCGTCGGTGATTTTGATCTGGCCGAGGACGCGCTCCAGGACGCTTTCGCGGTGGCGCTCGAGCGCTGGTCGGCCGGGGAGGTCCCTGACAATCCGCGCGCCTGGCTGGTCAATGTCGGCCGCAACAAGGCGATCGACCGTGTGCGTCGCCAAGCCGTCTTTCGCGGCAAGCAGCAGGCGCTCCTGCACGAGCTCGAGCTCAATGCAGATGCGCCGGCCGAGCCGCCGGCGATGCTTGACGACGATATGCTGCGGCTGATCTTCACTTGCTGCCACCCGGCGTTCGCGCCCGAAGTCCAGGTCGCGCTGACGCTGCGTACGGTCTGCGGCCTCTCTAGTGCGCAGGTCGCGCGCGCCTTCCTCGTCGGTGAGGACGCGATGGCGCAGCGCCTGGTTCGTGCCAAGCAGAAGATCAGGCTCGCCGGCATACCCTATGAAGTGCCCGAGCGCGACGCGCTGGCACCGCGGCTCGATGGCGTGCTTGCCGTGATCTATCTCGTCTTCACCGAAGGCTATGTCGCAACCTCAGGCGCCGACCTGATGCGGCCTGATCTTGCGGTCGAGGCGGTCAGGCTCGGTCGCTTGCTCGACAGGCTGATGCCCGATCGCGCCGCGATCAAGGGGCTGCTGGCGTTGATGCTGCTCCATGACGCGCGGCGCGCCGGTCGCGAGACCGCGGCGGGCGACATCGTTCTGCTGGAAGAGCAGGACCGCTCGCTCTGGGATCGCGCGCAGATCGAGGAGGGCCTGCGTCTCGTCGATGACGCGCTGCGCGTGCCCGGCCGGCCGCAGCCTTATGCGGTGCAGGCCGCGATCGCAGCGCTGCATGCCCGCGCACCGAGCTTTGAGGAGACCGATTGGCCGCAGATCGCCGGCCTCTACGAAGTGCTGCTGCGCATCAACCCGTCCCCGGTGATCGAGCTCAACCACGCGGCGGCGATCTCGATGGTCGACGGCCCGGCACGTGCGCTCGATCTCGTCGACGCGATCACCGCGCGCGGCGGGCTGAACGGCTATGAGATGTTGCCGGCGGTGCGCGCCGATCTGTTGCGGCGGCTCGGCCGCAAGGACGAAGCGCGCGAGGCTTATCGTGTGGCGACGGCGGCGACGCAACTGGAGCCGTTGCGAAGGTTGTATGCGCGGCGGGTGCGGGAGATGGTGTAGTCGCCACATGCTCCGTCATCGTGAAGCCGCGGCCCCGTCCGCCGGCAGGCTCGCCAGCAGCGCCTGCAAGGTCGACAGCGTCGAGTGATCGGCGACACCGTCCAGCCGCGCGGGGCGGAAGTGACGCTGGAAGGCGGTGACGACTTCCATGGTCGACGCGTCGTATTTGCCGTTCAGCGGCACGCCATAGCCGTAGCGTGCCAGCGCCTGCTGAAGACTGAGCACCTCGTCGCTGATGGTGCCGAGCATCAGGGTTTCGCCGCGCACGACCGGCGCAGGTGTCACCCAGTGACCGACGCCGGAATTGGCCAGCGAATGCCAGGGGAATTTTTCGCCGGGATCCTTCTTGCGCGCGGGCGCGACGTCGGAATGGCCGAGCACCCGTTGCGGCGTCACCTTGCGGCGGAGCATGATGCCGCGGCACAGCGCAATTACCGCCGCGATCTGGCGCAGCGGATATTCCGGATAGCCCCAATCGTGGCCGCGATTGATGATCTCGATCCCGATCGAGCAGGAGTTGATGTCGTCCTCGCCGGCCCACGACGAGATGCCGGCGTGCCAGGCGCGCCGCGCTTCAGGTACGCATTGCACGATGCGGCCGTCTTCGAGCACGACATAATGGGCCGACACCTCGGTTCCGGCCGTGCACAGCCGCGCCAGCGCACCCTCGACGTCGGGCATGCCGGTGTAGTGCAGCACGATCATGTCGGGCTGCCGTCCCTTGCTGCGCTCGCCGTGATTGGGCGAGGGAATGATGTCGGAGACGATCGACGAATCCGGCTCGAACGTCCGCATGGTCGCCGCGGCCTTGGGAACCGGGAGAACGCGCTGACGCTTCGAATCAGTGCCAGATGGCGTGGACGGACCGGACGACATAAACAGCTCAAGTCGGACAGGAGACTGGGGCAAGCCCTTCTCTTTACTATTTCTTTACCGACCGGTCCGCGCAATCGCGCGGTGCGGTTAACGGGTGCATTTTGGGCCCAGTGTGTGGATGACGCATCACCGGCGAGTGACCTTTTCGATTTGTAAGGAGCCGATCAACGCTTTCTTAACGCTAAGGGCCATTACTGAGAGGTGAAGAGCCGACCCGCGTCCGGAGGCGGCCAGAAGCGATTTTGGCTCCGAATCCCATGGCTGCCCGACATATTCCACTGGGAACACCGGGGTTGCCACCTGGGACGACCGGGCTTGGCGCGCATGCTGGCAAGTATGCCGGAGAGGGGTTGGGTCGTGGAACCGCCGCGGCGCGGAATTATTCGAGGCGTGATGGCCTGCTTCGCCCCCAATTTCACTTGGCCGTTCGCCTGCGCACTCGGCAGGCGCGACGCATGAGCGCCGCGCCGCACATCCCTGTGCTTGGCCGCGAGGCGATCGAGCATCTCGCGCCGCGCGAAGGTGGCATCTATGTCGATGCCACCTTCGGTGCCGGCGGCTACAGCCGCGCCATTCTCGACGTGCCGGGAACTCGCCTGATCGCGATCGATCGCGACCGCACGGCGATTGCCGGCGGCGCCGAGCTGGTCGCGCACGCAGCCGGTCGGCTGACGCTGGTCGAAGACCGCTTCTCGAATCTCGCCGAGGTCTGCGCGGCGCAAGGCGTCGGTGCGGTCGACGGCGTCGTGATGGACGTCGGGGTGTCCTCGATGCAGCTCGACCAGGCCGGTCGGGGCTTCTCGTTTCGCCTCGACGGTCCGCTCGACATGCGCATGGGACAGGTGGGGCCGACGGCCGCCGATGTCGTCGCACGTGCCTCGGAAAGCGATCTCGCCGACATCATCTATCTCTTCGGCGAAGAGCGGCATTCGCGCCGCGTCGCCCGCGCCATCGTGGCTGATCGGCAGGAGACGCCGTTCACCACCACGCGCGCGCTCGCCGATCTCGTCGGCAGGGTGGTGCGCTCGAAGCCCGGCGACATTCATCCGGCGACGCGGACGTTCCAGGCCCTGCGCATCTTCGTCAATGAAGAGCTCGAGGAGCTCCAGACCGCGCTCGCCGCGGCCGAGCGCGTGCTCAAGCCCGGCGGCCGTCTGGTCGTGGTCTCGTTTCATTCGCTGGAAGACCGCATCGTCAAGAATTTCCTCTCCGAGCGGTCCAAGACCGGCGGCGGCTCGCGCCATCTGCCGGAAGTGGCGCAAGGCGCGCCGAGCTTCCAGCTTTTGACGCGGCGGCCCGTGGTCGCCGGCGAGGCGGAGGTTGCGCATAATCCCCGCGCCCGTTCCGCAAAATTGCGCGCGGCCGAGCGCACCTCGGCGCCGGCGCATGACGACGCCGAGCCATCGTCCTGGCCAAGACTCTCCGACGTGATGAGGGGAGGTTAGCGTATGCGCTTCATACACCTTCTCGTCATCGGCGCGCTGATCTTCGCGGCCGCCTATGTCTACCGGATCAAGATGGACTCCACCGCCCGCACCGAGAAGGTGCTGCGGCTGCACGCGGAAATCCGCGAGCAGCGCGACGCGATCGCGCAGCTGCGCTCCCAATGGGCCAAGCTCGATGCGCCGCTGCGCCTGCAGGGTCTCGTCGAGCGGCATCTGCCGCTCAAGCCCGTCAACGGCACGCAATATGATTCATTGAAGAACCTGCCGGACCGTCCGCCGCGGATGTTCAGGCCGGGGGAGCCTGATCCGATCGGGTCCATGATCAACACCATCGAAGCCGCGAGCGATCCGGAGAGCGTGACGGGCTCGGTGCCTCAGCCCGAGGACAAGCAATGAGCGCTGTTCCGGCCAAACCCACCGAGCGGCCAGCTGAGCCCTGGCGGCAGCGCCTGATCCGCAGCCTGCTCTACGGGCGCAATGTCGATCGGGCCGCGAAGGCGCGCGCGCGCGTCGGCCTGGCGATGCTGGCTTTTGCCCTGGTCTATGCCCTGATCGGCAGCCGGCTCGTGATGTTCGCGATCGGCGCCGACGCCCACAGCGCGCGGCGCGCCGCCTCGCAGGAAGTGGTTGCGACCGCGCGGCCCGACATCGTCGACCGCAACGGCGCGATTCTGGCAACCGACGTCAAGGCGGCCAGCATGTTCGGCGAGCCGCGCCGCATCATCGACAAGGACGAGGCGATCGAGCTTCTGACCGCGACGGTGCCCGACCTCGACGAAGCCGAGGTGCGCGAGCGCCTGTCGACGCGCAAGGGGTTCGTCTGGTTGAAGCGCGAGATCACGGCGAAGCAGCAGCAGGACATCCACAAGCTCGGCTTGCCCGGCATCGGCTTCCTGCGCGAGAACAAACGCGTCTATCCGACCGGCAACGAGGTCGCCCACCTCATCGGTCTGGTCAACATCGACAACCAGGGCATCGCCGGCATGGAGAAGTGGCTCGACAATCAAGGGCTCGCCGATCTCCACCGTGCCGGCTTTGCCACCGACCGCTTGCAGAAGCCGGTCGAGCTGTCTGTGGACTTACGCGTCGAGCATGCGCTGCGCGACGAGTTGTTGAAGGCAAAGGAGAAATTCCACGCCAAGGCGGCCTCAGGGCTTGTCACAAACGTCAACACCGGCGAAATCATCGCGATGGTCTCGGTGCCGGATTTCGATCCGAACAATCCGAAGGAAGCGCACGACCCGGACCGCATCAACCGCCTGACCACGGGCGTCTACGAGATGGGCTCGACCTTCAAGGCCTTCACGCTCGCGATGGCGCTCGACACTGGCAAGTATGGTCTCGACTCGCTGTGGGACGCGCGCGGGCCGCTGCACTACGGCAAGTTCGCGATCCATGACGACGAGCCGAAGGGCCGTTTCCTGAACATGAAAGAGGTGTTCACCTTTTCCTCCAACGTCGGCGCGGCGCGGATTGCGCTGTCGCAGGGGGTGGAAGCGCACAAGGCGTTCCTGCGCAAGATGGGCCAGATGGAGCGGCTGCGCACCGAGTTGCCGGAGAGCGCCTCGCCGATCCTGCCGCGGCGTTGGAGCGATCTGAACACCATCACCATCGCGTTCGGCCATGGCATAGCGGTGGCTCCCTTGCAGGCGGTGATGGGCGTCAGCGCGCTCGCCAATGGCGGTCTTCTGATTCCCCCCACCTTCCTCAAGCGCTCCGAGGAAGAAGCCCGCGCGATCGCCAAGCGTGTGATCAAGCCCGAGACCTCGGACAAGATGCGCTTCCTGATGCGGCTGAATGCCGAGATCGGCACCGCCAAGAGGGCCAACGTTCCCGGTTACTATATCGGCGGCAAGACCGGCACTGCCGAAAAGGTGGTCAACGGCCGCTATGCCAAGAAGAAGGTACTGACCGCGTTCACCGCGATCCTGCCGGCCGACAAGCCGAAATACCAGCTGCTGATCATGCTGGACGAGCCGCAGCCGCTGAAGGAAACCTACGGCTTGATCACCTCAGGCTGGAACGCCGTTCCGACCGCCGGCAACGTCATTAGCCGCATCGGGCCGCTCCTCGGCATCGAGCCCCGCTACGACCTGCCGCCCGCGGACCGCCTTATTCTTGCAGCATCCAGGACAACCCAGTAATCAACTGGTGTGGCCATCGCCGGTGCTGATTCGGCTTTTCCTGACGATTCGGCTTTCCGGCGCGGCATGTCGACTGGAAGACCATGAAGCTGCGTGAACTCTTGGGTCAGGACGTTTTGGGCAACGATGCCGCGATCGAGCCCGCTGTCGCGGCGCTCGAGGTGAGCGGCGTTGCGCTCGACAGCCGCGTGGTCAAGCCGGGCGATCTCTTCTTTGCGCTCGCCGGCAGCAAGACCGACGGCTCGCGCTTTATCGATGCTGCCATCGCCGCCGGCGCCGTGGCTGTGGTCGGCGATCACGCGCCTGATAGCAGCAAGGTGCCGTTCATCCCTGTCGCCAATCCGCGCCGCGCGCTCGCACTGGCTGCAGCAAGATTCTTCCCGACCCAGCCCGCGACGATCGCGGCGGTAACCGGAACCAGCGGCAAGACCTCGGTTGCCGCGTTCACGCGCCAGATCTGGGAGCGGCTTGGCCACGCCTCGGCCAGCATCGGCACCATCGGCCTCGTCTCGCCGAAGCGCACCGTTTACGGTTCGCTGACGACGCCGGATCCGATCGCACTGCACCGGCAGCTCGATGAGATCGCGCGCGAGGGCGTGACGCATCTCGCCTTTGAAGCGTCGTCGCACGGCCTCGATCAATATCGTCTCGACGGTGTGCGCGTCTCCGCCGGAGGCTTCACCAATCTCTCGCGCGACCACATGGATTATCATCCGACCGTCGCGCATTATCTCGCGGCAAAACTCAGGCTGTTCCGCGAGCTCGTGCCACCCGGCGGCGCCGCGGTGATCTCGGCTGATCATGATTGCTCGGCGGAGGCGATCGATGCCGCCAAGTCGCGCGGTCTGCGCGTGATGGCGGTCGGCCGTCACGGCGACGGGGCGGGTGAGGGCATCCGCCTCACCGAAGCCGCGGTCGAAGGCTTTTCGCAAAAGCTCGCACTCGAACATCGTGGCAAGCGCTATGCGGTCCGGTTGCCGCTGGTCGGCGAATTCCAGATCGAGAACGCGCTGGTGTCGGCCGGTCTTGCCATCGGCACCGGCAGCGATGCGGCCAACGTGTTTGCGAGCCTGGAACATCTCGAAGGCGCCAAGGGCCGGCTCGAGCGCGTCGGCGAGCGCAACGGCGCGCCGATCTTCGTCGACTATGCGCACAAGCCCGATGCGTTGGCGAAGGCGCTGCAGGCGCTGCGTCCCTATGCGAAGCGCAGGCTGATCGTCGTGTTCGGCGCCGGCGGCGATCGCGACGCCGGCAAGCGGCCGATCATGGGCGAAATCGCGGCTGAACATGCCGATCGTGTCATCATCACCGACGACAATCCGCGCAGCGAGAAGCCGGAAGCCATTCGCGCCGCGATCCTCGCCACCGCCAAGGGTGCGCGCGAAATTGGTGACCGCGCGGCTGCGATCCGCGCCGCGATCGAGGAACTGGAAGATGGCGACGCGCTGCTCGTTGCCGGCAAGGGCCACGAGACCGGGCAGATCGTCGGCAGTGAGGTCCTGCCGTTCAGTGATCACGAGGCGGTTGCCGCCGCATTAGCATCGAGGGTCGCATGAGCGGGCCACTATGGACGGTTGCCGAGGTGGCGCGTGCGCTCGGCGCGACCGGATCATTCCCGGACACGGCGATCGACTTCGTCACCCAGGACAGCCGCCTGGTGAAGCCCGGCAGCCTGTTCGTGGCGCTATCCGGCACGCCGAGCGGCGGCTTCATCTCGGCCTTCGCCAGCGCACGCGACGGCTGGGAGTTCGCGGACAAGGCGGAAGCGTCAGGTGCGGTCGCGATGATCGTGCCGCATGAGATCGCGGGCGTTCAAATTCCGCAGATCGTCGTGAAGGACACGTTGATCGACGGCCTCTGGGGCCTCGCCCGCGCCGCACGCGCGCGTTTCAACGGGCCGGTGATCGGGCTGACCGGCAGTGCCGGCAAGACCAGCACCAAGGAGTTTCTGGCTGCCTATCCCAATGCCTATGCGAGCCCTTCGAGCTTCAACAATTTCTGGGGCATGCCGCTGACGCTGTGCAATGCGCGGCCCGATGCCAGCCTCTGGGTCGTCGAGATGGGCATGAACCAGACCGGTGAGATCGCGCGGCTCAGTGAATTGACGCGGCCGACGGTGGCGCTCGTCGTCAACGTCCAGCCGGTGCATCTGGAGAAGCTCGGCTCGCTCGACGCGATCCGCCGCGAGAAGGTGTCGATCGCGCTCGGCCTGCCCGAGGATGGTGTGCTGGTGCTGCCGGCAGGGCTCAAGGCATCCGAATGGAAGGGCAAGGTGGTGCGCTTTGGCGAGAAGGCCGAGGTGCACGAGGTGACGCACGCCCCGCATGGCGAGAGCTGGCAGGTCGTGGCCGCGATCGGCAAGAAGGAGATCGCCTTCAGCCTCACGCCGGGGGCGCCGCACCGCGTGCAGAATGCGCTCGCCGCGCTCGCTTCTGTTCACGCCGCGCATCTCGATGTCGCGACGCTTGCGATCAAGCTCGACCGCGTCGGCATCATGAGTGGCCGCGGCGTGGAGCAGGCAGTCGGCGGTGTCACCGTGATCGACGACAGCTTTAACGGTAATCCGGCGAGCGTTGCTGCTGCGCTGCAAAGCCTCCAGGCGCGCAACATGACCGGCGGCCGCCGCATTGCGGTGCTGGGCGACATGCTGGAACTAGGCGACGACGCACGAAGCTACCACACCGCGCTGACCACGCATCTCGACGGCATCGACGGCATTTATTGCGTTGGGCCCCTGATGCGGCACCTCTATGACGCGCTTCCCGCCGGGAAGGGGCTCGGCTGGCACGACGATCCCGCCACGCTAAAGCCGGGCGAGGTCGCGGGCCTGTTGAAGGCAGGCGATGTCGTGGTTGTCAAGGGCAGCAAGAAGATGTTCTGGGTCAACAAGTTTGTGCCGGGCCTAGTGGCCGCCTTGCAGGCAAAGGCGTAAACTGCTTAAGGCGCTGTTCCCGAATCCCACCGTTTTGCCACCGTTTTGCGGCGCGAAGCCGGCAGGTTTCTTAGAGGTCGCCCGACCGATGATGAAGACCAGCGAATGCGCGTGAGGCGAAATCTACGTCTGAAAGAGCCTGCGTGCGAAAGGCGCCATAGGACCGTCTGAATGTTTTACTGGCTGATCGAACTCTCCAACACATTTCCGGGCTTCGGTGCAGTACGCACCGTTCTGAACGTTTTTCGCTACATCACCTTCCGCACCGGCGGCGCCGTCGTCACCGGCGCGCTGTTCGTGTTCCTGTTCGGGCCCTGGATCATCGATCATTTGCGCATCCGCCAGGGCAAGGGTCAGCCGATCCGCACCGACGGTCCGCAATCGCATCTGGCCAAGAAGGGCACGCCCACCATGGGCGGGCTGATGATCCTGTCCGGCCTCACGGTCGGCACGGTGCTGTGGTGCAATCCGCTCAATCCCTATGTCTGGATCGTGCTTGCGGTGACGCTCGGCTTCGGCTTCGTCGGTTTCTATGACGATTACCTCAAGGTGACCAAGCAGACCACGAGCGGGTTCGGCGGCAAGCTTCGCCTGCTGATCGAGGCGGTCATCGCGCTGGTCGCCTGCTATGCGCTGGTGCGGCTGAACCGCGATCCTGCGTCGACCGCGCTGACGATTCCCTTCCTGAAGGACACCATGCTGCATTTCGGCTGGTTCTTCATCGTGTTCGGCGCCTTCGTCATCGTCGGCGCCGGCAATGCGGTGAACCTCACCGACGGTCTCGACGGCCTCGCCATCGTGCCCGTGATGATCGCGACCGCGAGCTTTGCGATGATCGCCTATCTCGCCGGCAACGCGGTGTTCGCCGACTATCTCCAGATCAAATATGTCGCCGGCACCGGCGAACTTGCGGTGCTGTGCGGCGCGCTGCTGGGCGCAGGACTAGGCTTCCTCTGGTTCAACGCGCCGCCGGCCTCCATCTTCATGGGCGACACCGGCTCGCTCGCGCTCGGCGGCATGCTGGGCTCGATCGCGGTCGCGGTGAAGCACGAGATCGTGCTCGCGGTGATCGGCGGCCTGTTCGTGCTGGAGGCGGTCTCCGTCATCGTGCAGGTGGTGTCGTTCAAGCTGACGGGCAAGCGCATCTTCCGCATGGCGCCGATCCACCACCATTTCGAGCAGCTCGGCTGGACCGAGCCGCAGATCGTGATCCGCTTCTGGATCATCTCGGTGATGCTGGCTCTCGCCGGCCTCTCCACGCTGAAGCTGCGCTGACGGTATCACGATGATCCCGGTTACATCCTTCGCCGGCAAGACGATCGCGGTGTTCGGCCTCGGCGGCTCTGGGCTCGCCTCCTGCCACGCGTTGAAGGCCGGTGGCGCCGAAGTGATCGCCGCCGACGACAATGCCGAGAACGTCGCCAAGGCGGCGCAGGCCGGTTTCATCACCGCAGATTTGCGCAACGTCTCGTGGTCGAATTTCGCTAGCCTCGTGCTCGCGCCCGGCGTGCCGCTCACGCATCCGGTGCCGCATTGGAGCGTGCTGAAAGCGCGAGAGGCGGGTGTCGAGGTGATCGGCGACATCGAGCTATTTTGCCGCGAGCGGCGCCGTCACGCACCGAACGCGCCATTCGTCGCCATCACCGGCACCAACGGCAAGTCGACCACCACGGCTTTGATCGCGCATCTGACAAAGGTAGCCGGCTACGACACCCAGATGGGCGGCAATATCGGCACCGCGATCCTGTCGCTGGAGCCGCCGCGCATGGGCCGCGTCCATGTGATCGAGATGTCGTCCTACCAGATCGACCTCGCGCCCTCGCTCGATCCCTCGGTCGGCATTTTGCTCAATGTCAGCGAAGACCACATCGACCGTCACGGCGCGATCGAACATTACGCTGCGGTGAAGGAGCGCCTGGTTGCGGGCGTGCAGGCAGGCGGCACATCGATCGTCGGCGTCGACGACGGCTTTTGCCGCGACATTGCCGACCGGCTCGACCGCGCCGGCAAGAATGTGGTGCGCATCTCCGTCAGGAATCCGTTGGCGAGCGGCATCCATGTCGAGCACGGCACCATCGTGCGCACCGCGGGCGGCGCCCGCAGCGAAATCGCCACGCTCGGCGGCATTGGTTCGCTGCGCGGCCTGCACAATGCGCAGAATGCGGCGTGCGCTGCCGCTGCGGCGCTCGCGATGGGCATGAGCCTTGATGTCTTGCAGAATGGTCTGCGCAGCTTTCCCGGCCTCGCGCATCGCATGGAGCAGGTCGGCCGCCGCGGCAATGTGCTGTTCGTCAACGACTCCAAGGGCACCAACGCCGACGCCACCGCGCATGCGCTGTCGTCCTTTGCCGACATTTTCTGGATCGCCGGCGGCAAGCCGAAAGCGGGCGGCATCACGAGCCTCACGGGCTTCTTTCCGCGCATCCGAAAAGCCTATCTGATCGGCGAAGCCGCGCCGGAGTTTTCGGGAACGCTGGGCAGCGAGGTCGCGCACGAGATCAGCCAGACGCTAGACGTCGCCGTCGAGCACGCCGCGCGCGATGCGGAAGCATCGGGCCTTACGGACGCGGTCGTGCTGCTGTCGCCGGCCTGCGCCTCCTTCGACCAGTACCGCAACTTCGAAATCCGCGGCACCAGGTTCCGCGAGCTGGTGCAGGCGCTGCCGGGCGTGAAGCCGGTGGTGTGAGGTCCGTAGGATGGGTAGAGCGAAGCGAAACCCATCGCTCCCGTGGAATTGATGGGTTTCGCTTCGCTCTACCCATCCTACAATTCGAAACATCCACGCTCCCTTAACCCCCCGGTAACCAACCTCGGCGACCAATGGACGGACCTCTGTCCGAAAGCGGTCGCCCATGCTCTCCCGTGAAGAACGCACCCCCTTTACCGAGTGGTGGTGGACCGTCGATAAGCCGCTGCTCGGCGCGATCCTGGTGTTGATGCTGACCGGCGTCATCCTGTCGCTGGCGGCGAGCCCGCCGGTCGCGACCCGCATCGGGCTCGATCCCTTCCACTTCTTCAGCCGGCACGTGATGTTCCTGGCGCCGTCCTTCATGGTGCTGGTCGGCGTCTCCTTCCTGTCGCCGCGCGCGATCCGGCGAAGCGCGCTGATCATCTTCACCATCAGCATCATCCTGATCGTGGTGACGCTCGCGATCGGCCCCGAGGTCAAGGGCTCCCGGCGCTGGATCACGCTGCTCGGCGTCAACATCCAGGCCTCCGAAATCGCCAAGCCCTCGTTTGTCGTCATCGCGGCGTGGCTGTTCGCGGAATCGACCAAGCGGCCGGAGATGCCGGCGACCTCGATGGCGCTGGTGCTGCTGCTGATGCTGGTGTCGCTGCTGGTGATGGAGCCGGATTTCGGTCAGACCATGCTGATCCTGATGGTGTGGGGCGCGCTGTTCTTCATCGCGGGCATGCGCATGATCTGGGTGTTCGGCCTAGCCGGGGCTGCCGCAGCCGGCCTGTTCAGCGCCTATCTGTTTGTTCCGCACGTGGCAGGACGCATCAAGCGCTTCATGAACCCGGGCTCCGGTGACACGTTTCAGGTCGATACCGCGATGGAAGCCTTCTACAACGGCGGCTGGTTTGGCCTCGGACCGGGCGAGGGCATCGCCAAGCGCAGCCTGCCGGACAGCCACACCGACTTCGTGTTCGCGGTCGCCGCCGAAGAGTTCGGCATCATCCTGTGCCTGGCGATGCTGACGCTGTTCGCCTTCGTCGTCATCCGCACGCTGTCACGCGCCTATGCCAATGAGGACATGTTCTCGCGCTTTGCGGCTTCGGGCCTTGCGATCCTGTTCGGCGTTCAGGCAGCGATCAACATGTCGGTCAACCTTCAGCTCATCCCCGCCAAGGGCATGACGCTGCCGTTCATTTCCTACGGCGGCTCCTCGATCGTGTCGCTGTCTTATGGCGTCGGCATGATGCTGGCCCTGACGCGATTGCGCCCGCGCACCGAGGTCGAGGCAAGCGGGCACGCAGAGGCGATGCGCAGCTACGCGTGACAGGTCTCGTGTCCCGGACAAGCGCAGCGAAGCGGAGCGCAGAGCCGGGACCCAGAAATGCGGCTGGCATGGGCCCCGGTTCAGCAGCGCACCACGCCGCAAGGTGCGGCGTGCGCCCGGGGCACGTGCACCCGGCTCGCAATGACCGAAAACTCCCTGTAAAACGCCTGCCATGGACACATCCCCCTTGATTCTTCTCGCCGCAGGCGGCACCGGCGGCCATCTGTTTCCGGCCGAGGCGCTCGGCGTCGAGCTGATCCGGCGCGGCTTTCGCGTGCGCCTCGTCACGGACGAGCGCGCATGGCGCTATGGCGGGCTGTTCACCAAGGACATGATCGACGTCGTCGCCAGCGAGACCGCGCGCGGCCGCAATCCGCTTCAGCTCGCTTATGCCGGCCTCATGCTCGTCACCGGCACGCTGTCCGCTTACCGCCTGATCAAGCGGTTGAAGCCCGCCGCGGTTGTCGGCTTTGGCGGCTATCCGACATTGCCGCCGCTGGTCGCGGCAAAATTCGCGGGCGTGCCCAGCATCATCCATGACGCAAATGCCGTGCTTGGCCGCGCCAACCGTTTCCTGTCGAGCCGGGTTCGCGCCATCGCGACATCGCTGCCGGGCGTGCTCGACCGCGATCCGGCCCTGGCGGGCAAGACCACGACGGTCGGCACGCCGATGCGGCCGGCGGTCCTCGCGGCAGCGGCGGTGCAATATGCCGTACCCGAAGTGAATGGCCCGCTGCGTCTGCTCGTCGTCGGCGGCAGCCAGGGCGCGCGCATCATGGCCGACATTGTGCCGGGCGCGATCGAGCGGCTCGAGCCCGCGCTGTGGAGCCGGCTCATCCTGACCCAGCAGGTGCGCGATGAAGACATGACCCGCGTGCGTACGGTCTACGACAAGCTCAAGATCAATGCCGAGCTCGCGCCGTTCTTCACGGATTTGCCGGCGCGGCTCGCGTCCAACCATTTGGTGGTGTCGCGCTCCGGCGCCGGCACCGTGGCCGAGCTCGCCGCGATCGGACGTCCCTCGATCCTGGTGCCGCTGCCGGGCGCGATCGACCAGGACCAGTTCGCCAATGCCGGCGTGCTGGCCAAGGTCGACGGCGCCATCCGCATCCCGCAGACCGAGTTCACCTCCGATCGTCTCGCCGCCGAGATCTCCGGTTTTGCGGCCGAGCCCGCGCGCCTTGCCGCCATGGCTGAGGCCGCGCGCGGCGCCGGCCGGCTCGATGCCGCCGAGCGGCTGGCCGATCTGGTGGTCAAAGTCGCGGGAATCTGACGCGAAAAAGCCCTTGTCTTCACCTTCTAAAGCGGGGCATCCAGTAAGAACGGCGCGGCTGATTTGGCCGTGACCTTTGCCAGATGCCGCCTGCGCAAGGCGGCGAGGTCAGGGAACAGAGCATGAGACTGCCGCGCGAGATCGGACCCATCCACTTCGTCGGGATCGGCGGGATCGGCATGAGCGGCATCGCCGAGGTGCTGGTCAATCTCGGCTACGCCGTGCAGGGCTCGGACGCCTCCGACAATTACAATCTCGACCGCCTGCGCAAGAAGGGCGCGAAGGTTTCGGTCGGCCACAAGGCCGAGAATGTCGACGGGGCCGAGGTCGTCGTCGTCTCCACCGCGATCAAGCGCGACAATCCCGAATTGATGGCGGCGCGCGAGCGGCGCATTCCCGTGGTGCGCCGTGCCGAGATGCTGGCCGAATTGATGCGGCTGAAGAGCTGCGTCGCGATCGCCGGCACGCACGGCAAGACCACGACGACCACGATGGTCGCAACCCTGCTCGATGCCGGCGGCCTTGACCCCACCGTGATCAACGGTGGCATTATCAACGCCTATGGGTCCAACGCGCGGCTCGGCGCCGGCGACTGGATGGTGGTGGAAGCCGACGAGAGCGACGGTACGTTCCTGAAACTGCCGACGGACGTGGCGATCGTCACCAATGTGGACCCCGAGCATCTCGACCACTTCAAGACGTTTGACGCCGTGCAGGACGCGTTCCGGCATTTCGTCGAGAACCTGCCGTTCTACGGCTTTGCCGTGATGTGCATCGATCATCCCGTCGTGCAGACCCTCGTCGGCAAGATCGAGGATCGCCGCATCATCACTTACGGCCAGAACCCGCAGGCTGATGTGCGGCTTCTTGACCTGATCCCAATGGGCGGCGGATCAAAATTCAAGGTCGCGTTCCACGATCGCAAGACGGGCGCCGTGCACGAGATCGCCGATCTCGTGCTGCCGATGCCGGGGCGCCACAACGCCTCCAACGCGACAGCTGCGATCGCGGTCGCGCGCGAGCTTGGCGTTTCAGATGACGCGATCCGCAAGGCGATCGCCGGCTTCGGCGGCGTCAAGCGGCGCTTCACCAAAACAGGCGAATGGAACGGCGTCACCGTGATCGACGATTACGGCCATCATCCCGTCGAGATCTCAGCGGTGCTGAAGGCGGCGCGGGAATCCACCAACGGCAAGATCATCGCCGTGGTGCAACCGCATCGCTACACCCGCCTGCAATCGCTGTTCGAGGAATTCTGCACCTGCTTCAACGATGCCGACGCGGTGGTCGTCGCAGACGTTTACGCAGCTGGCGAGACGCCGATCGACGGGATTGACCGCGATCATTTCGTCGCTGGCCTGCGCGCGCATGGTCACCGCGAGGTGATCCCGCTGCCGGGGGCATCGGAGCTCGCGGACATCGTCAAGGGCGTGGCGAAGTCAGGCGATCTCGTCGTGTGCCTCGGTGCTGGCAACATCACGCAATGGGCTTATGCGCTGCCCGGCGAATTGAAGGCGCTAGGGTAGGTGATGACGTTGATTGCATTGCTCGCGGCACGGCACACTGCGCTCCCTCCCCCCTTGTGGGGGAGGGCGGGGGAGAGGGGTAGCCACAAACTCCGATCTCGCTTGGGGCTACCCCCCTCCCTGACCCTCCCCCACAAGGGGGGAGGGAACGAAGAGAGTGTGCGTCCCTCACGCGAGGCGACGGCATGAGCTTCCCCGACATCACGTCCGCCCTCAAAGCCGCGATGCCGGATCTGCGCGGGCGGATGCTGGCCAACCAGTCGCTGGCCGAGCTGACCTGGTTTCGCGTCGGCGGTCCGGCGCAGGTGCTGTTCACGCCGGCGGATGAGGATGATCTCGCTTATTTCCTCGCGCAACTGGCCGGCGACATCCCCGTGTATGTCGTCGGCGTCGGCTCCAACCTCATCGTCCGCGATGGCGGCATTGCCGGCGTGGTGATCCGGCTGGCGCCGCGCGCTTTTGGCGAGGCCATTGCGAGCGGCGACGTCGTCACCGCGGGTGCGGCCGCGCTCGACAAGCGCGTCGCGGAGGTCGCGGCCGGCGCAAACATCGGCGGGCTCGAATTCTATTTCGGCATTCCCGGCACGATCGGCGGCGCACTGCGCATGAATGCGGGCGCCAATGGCGGCGAGACCAAGGACGTGCTGATCGAGGCGCGCGGCGTTGGCCGCGACGGCACCAAGCACGTCTTCTCCAACGCCGACATGAAATTCGTCTACCGCAACAGCGGCGTTGACCCCTCCATCACCTTCACCTCCGCCCGCTTTCGCGGCGAGATCAGGGATGCCGAGGCGATCCGCGCGCGGATGGCGGAGGTGCAGAGCCATCGCGAGACTGCGCAGCCGATCCGCGAAAAGACCGGTGGCTCGACCTTCAAGAACCCGCCCGGCCATTCCGCCTGGAAGCTGGTCGATACCGCCGGCTGCCGTGGCCTGCGCGTCGGCGGTGCGCAGGTCTCCGAGATGCACTGCAACTTCCTGATCAACACGGGCGACGCCACCGCGCACGACATCGAGACGCTGGGCGAGACCGTGCGCGAACGGGTCAAGGCGAAATCCGGAATTGAGCTGCACTGGGAAATCAAGCGGATTGGGATTCCCGGCTAACCTGGACAGGCGACGAGAGAACATGCGCATCACCATCCTCTTTGGCGGCTCCAACCGCGAGCGTCTGGTTTCCGTCGCTTCAGCCCAGGCGCTGCATCAGGCGCTGCCCGAGGCCGATCTCTGGTGGTGGGATGTCGAGGACACGGTGCATGTCGTGCAGTCCAGGCAGCTGATCGAACATGCCCGTCCCTTCGAGGACGAGTTCAAGCCTGGCACATCAGGCATTCCGCTGGCGCAGGCGCTCGACCAAGCCAGGGCGGAAGATCGCGTCCTGGTGCTCAGCCTGCATGGCGGGTGCGCCGAGAACGGCGAATTGCAGGTGATGTGCGAGGCGCGCGGCGTGCCGTTCACCGGCTCCGGCTCGGCCTCCTCGCATCTCGCCTTCGACAAGATCGCGGCCAAGCGCTTTGCCGCGCTCGGCGGTGTGACGCCGCCGGCAAACATTGCGCTGGACAACATCGATGACGCCTTCGCCGAATATGGAAGGCTGATCGCAAAGCCGGCGCGCGATGGGTCGAGCTATGGCCTGATTTTCGTCAACGCCAAGCAGGATCTCGTCGCGGTCCGCAATGCCGCCAGGCACGAAGAATATGTGATCGAGCCCTATATCGCCGGCGTCGAGGCGACCTGCGGCGTGCTGGAACGCACCGACGGATCGATCATCTCGCTGCCGCCGATCGAGATCATCCCGGGCGAGGGCAATTTCGACTACGCCGCAAAATATCTTTTGAAGTCGACCCAGGAGATCTGCCCGGGCCGTTTCTCCGCCGAGGTGACCGCAGCCCTCAAGACCCAGGCCATGCTGGCACATCAGGCGATGTCCTGCAGCGGCTATTCCCGCTCCGACTTCATCGTCTCGGACAAGGGCCTCGTCTATCTCGAAACCAACACGCTGCCCGGGCTGACCAAGTCCTCGCTCTACCCCAAGGCGCTGAAGGCCGAGGGCATCGCATTCGTCGACTTCCTGCACGGCCTGATCGAGCTCGCCGGGCGGCGGGTGCGGAAATAGTTAGGATTGGTTAACGGCTGACCGGGCGAAAACGGCCGATTTGGTGCCCAAAACCGGTAAAATGCCGGACATCGTGGCATAACAGCCTCACGGAGCTGGGCAAAAAGCATTCTCCGTTAACGAACTTTACCTTTTGTTTACCAGGAAGTCCGAAGGTTAACGCTGGCGGCGCATGTGACGTTTTGGCTGCCGGCGCGTGAACTGTTGCGGATATTTCCGACACCAGCGAACGTCTTGAAGGGGAGCGGTTTCTTCAGCCGAAGACCATCACCCGGCCCGGCACGTCCGAGACGTCATGTTTGCCAGGACCCGCGGGACGTCGCGGGCAAACTGTTGACGAGCTCGTGCAATGGATGGTGCAGGAAGCCTCACCCGGTCGTTTTTGAGATCGCTGAGGCCCCAAGCTGACCTGAAGGCGGCCGCTATCGGAGCGGTCGTGCTTCTGCGCGAGTGGGTGCAGGACAGGCGTGAGGACAAACGCTCCGCCGCCAAGGAAAAGATCAAGCAGAAGATCAAGGCCAAGGCTGTCATCGAACGCGAGCCGCCGCCGCGCGTGGTCGCGCTGGTCGAGCGCTATCTGCCGCGCCGGGTCGGGATCAGCATGACTGTGCTGCTGCTGATCGGCAGCTGCGGCCTCGGCATCGTCAAGGGCGGCCATCTCCAGGATTTCATCACTGCGGTCAGTGACGCGCGCAACGCCATGGCCAATTCGGCCGGCTTCCGCATCACCAACGTCATGATCAATGGCCGCAAGCAGCTCAGCCAGGACGAGATCCTCGCGATCGGCGGCGTCAGCGGCCGCTCTTCGCTCCTGTTCCTCGATGCCGATGGCGTGCGCGACAAGCTCAAGGCCAATCCCTGGATCGCGGATGCGACCGTGCTGAAGCTCTATCCGGGCCAGCTCATGATCGAGATCACCGAGCGCAAGGCGTTCGCACTGTGGCAGGAGGCCGGCCGGCTCTCCGTCATCGCGGACGACGGCGCGCTGCTCGAGCCCTATGTGTCGCGCCGGTTCCTGTCGCTGCCGCTCGTGGTCGGGAGGGGCGCCGACACCCAGGCTCGCGACTTCCTCGCGCTGCTCGCGCGCTATCCGCAGGTGAACTCGGTGACCAAAGCCGCGATCTATGTCGGTGAGCGGCGCTGGAACCTGAGGCTGAAGGACGGCCTCGATGTTCGCCTGCCCGAGCAGGATGTCGGCAACGCACTCGCCGCGCTCTCCAAGCTCGACAAGGACGACAGGCTGTTCTCGAAGGACATCGTCGCGATCGACATGCGCCTGCCCGACCGTCTGGTGGTGCAGCTGTCCGACGACGCCGCCAAGGCGCGCGAGGACCTGTTCAAGGACAAGAAGAAAAAGAAGGCCGGGGACGCCGCATGACCGGTCTTGATCGCACCCAGACGCCGAAGACGCGCCAAATGCCGCACAAGCGCGGCGGCCTCGTCGCCTGCCTCGACATCGGCACCAGCAAGATCGCCTGCATGATCGCGCGGCTGAAGCCGTCGGCGCCGAGCGAAGCCTTGGGCGGTCGCACCCATGCGATCGAATTGATCGGTTACAGCCAGATCCAGTCGCGCGGCATGAAGGCCGGTGCGGTGGTCGATCTCGCCGCATGCGAGCAGGCGGTGCGCCAGGCCGTCGGGCTTGCCGAGAAAATGGCCAAAGTACGTGTCGAGTCCGTGCTGCTGTCGGTCTCCGGCGGCCGGCTCGCCGGCCAGCTGGTCGAAGCCGCAGCCGATATCCGTGGCGGCGCGGTGACGCCGGCCGATGTCAGCCGCGTCACCTCCACCGGCATGCGCCACGCCACCGGTGAGGGCCGCACCGTGCTGCATGCGCTTCCGGTCGGCTACACGCTCGATGGCGTCAAGGGCATCCGCGATCCCCGCGGCATGGTTGCGCATCAATTCGGCGTCGACATGAACGTCGTCACCTGCGACGCCACCGTGGCGCGGAACCTGATGCTGGCGGTCGAACGCTGCCATCTCAACGTCGAAGCCATGGCGGCGAGCCCCTATGTGGCCGGCCTGTCGGTGCTCACCGACGACGAGGCCGATCTCGGCGCCGCCGTGGTCGAGATGGGCGCGGGCACCACCACGATCGCGGTCTATTCGGGCGGGCGCTTCGTGCACGCGGCCGGTTTTGCGGTCGGCGGGCAACACATCACGATGGATCTCGCGCGCGGACTCTCGGCGACCATTGCCGATGCCGAGCGAATCAAGACGTTATACGGCACCGTCATCACCGGCGGATCGGACTCGCGTGAGCTGATGTCTGTACCGACAGCCGGTGACGACCAGGATCTGCCGCAAATCGTTTCGCGCGCCACCATCGCCACCATCGTCAAGCACCGTGCCGAGGAAGTCTTCGAAATGGTTCGGGACAAGCTGAAGGATTCGCCCTTCGCGGCAGAGCCCAAGGGCCGTGTCGTGCTCTCGGGCGGCGCCTCGCAGCTCACCGGCCTTGTCGAGCTCGGCACCCAGATTCTCGGCCGACCCGTGCGGGTCGGACGTCCGCTCGGTTTCGGCCGGCTGCCCAACGAGGCGAAGAACGCCGCGTTCGCGGTGCCGGCCGGACTTCTCGTCTACCCGCAATATGTTCACCACGAACATGTCGAACCGCGGCACACGCGGCAGCAGGTCAAGACAGGGACGGGCGGCTACTTTGGAAAGGTCGGACGATGGCTACGCGAGGGCTTCTGATGAACCGGTTCCGCAATCTTCGAATGTCACCAACTCCCGCGGCCGCCGGCCGGGGCGAACCCACGCGCGCGTGATCGAGAGGCAAACATGACCATCAGCATCAACGTTCCTGATATTCACGAGTTGAAGCCCCGTATCACCGTGTTCGGCGTCGGTGGAGCCGGTGGCAACGCCGTCAACAACATGATCACGGCCGGCCTCCAGGGGGTCGACTTCGTGGTCGCCAACACCGACGCGCAGGCGCTGACGATGTCGAAGGCGCAGCGCATCGTGCAGATGGGCACGGCAGCCACGCAGGGCCTCGGCGCAGGCTCGCAGCCGGTCGTCGGCGCGGCCGCGGCCGAAGAGGTGATGGACGAACTCCGTGACCATCTCTCCGGCGCCAACATGGTGTTCGTCACGGCCGGCATGGGCGGCGGCACCGGCACCGGTGCTGCTCCTGTGATCGCCAAGATCGCGCGCGAGATGGGGATTCTCACCGTCGGTGTCGTGACCAAGCCGTTCCATTTCGAGGGCGGCCGCCGCATGCGCACCGCTGAGGCCGGCATCAACGAGCTTCACAAGGTCGTCGACACGCTGCTGATCATCCCGAACCAGAACCTGTTCCGGGTTGCCAACGAGAAGACCACCTTTGCCGACGCCTTCGCGATGGCCGATCAGGTGCTCTATTCGGGCGTGGCCTGCATCACCGACCTGATGGTCAAGGAAGGCCTGATCAATCTCGACTTCGCCGACGTCCGCGCCGTCATGCGCGAGATGGGCAAGGCGATGATGGGCACCGGCGAAGCCTCCGGCGACAAGCGCGCGCTGACCGCCGCCGAAGCTGCAATCGCCAACCCGCTGATCGACGATAGCTCGATGAAGGGCGCCAAGGGCCTCCTGATCTCGATCACCGGCGGCAAGGACCTGACCCTGTTCGAAGTCGACGAAGCCGCGACCCGCATCCGCGAGGAAGTCGACCAGGACGCCAACATCATCGTCGGCGCCACCTTCGACGAAGCGCTCGACGGCCTGATCCGCGTCTCGGTCGTTGCCACCGGCATCGAGCAGGCCGCGATCGCCCGCAACAGCCAGGGCACCAGCGCGCCCGTCGCAAATGCCGCGCCGCAGGTGCAGCAGGCTCCCGCGGCTCCGGCCGCTGCTGCCGAGAGCCGTCTTGCAGACCTGACCGCGCGTCTCCGCGCCGATAACCAGCGCCTGGCCGAGCGCGCCCAGAAGCTGGAATCGCAGATCCCGGCTGCCGCGCCGCGTCCCAATGTCGAGCGTGCGGCGCTTGCCGCCATCGCGGCTGCCGTTGCCGACGTTCCGCGGGCGCCCGCGCCGGTGCAGACCTATGGCGACGTCACGGTGCGCCCGATCGCGCAGAAGCCCACGCTGTTCCCGGAGCCCGAGCAGGCACCGATGGCCATGCACGAGCCGATGACGCCGGAAACCTTCATCCCACCGCAGGCCGAGCGTGCCCCGGCCCGCGCGCCGCGGATGCCGCGCCTCGACGAGCTGCCGATGCCGGCCCAGGCCGAGATTCGTCAGGCCCGTGGCGAGGTCGAAGACGAAACACCGCAGAAGACCCGCCTGTCGCTGCTCCAGCGCCTTGCCAATGTCGGCCTCGGCCGTCGCGACGAGGAGAGCGAGGCCCCGATCGCCGCCCGCACTGCCAGTCCCGCCATGCCGGCGCTGCCCGAGCGCAAGCCGCAGCGGACGGTGCAGCAGCAGATCGCCGCCAGCGAACCGGTGTCGGAATATGCCCGCCGGCCGGCGCCGCAGGGTCTCGACGCCCATGGCCGCCCGGCGCCTGTTGCGCCGGCGCCACAGGGCGACGACCATCTTGATATCCCGGCCTTCCTGCGGCGGCAGGCGACCTGAGGATTGTTACAATAAGGCAGACGATAAAAGGTCCCGGCGGGAAGCTTGCCGGGACCTTTCCTTTGGTCCCGTGCATATCCGGGTTGCGCGCTCAAGCAACTGATTTTAAATCATTAATTACTTGTTCGGTGCTTCAGTAAAGCTGCCGATAACGGCCCAAAACTCCGGCGCAATTTGGTTAAGCCTTGGCGCGAATACGGCGGGTTTGGGGTAACAATCGGTAAAAAAGCGTGAGTTGGCGCTGTTTGAGGCAGTGACTATGGTTCGGCGTGACTTGGGGATACGGAGATTCGGACGGTCGATCTCGATCGATCAGTCGGGCCTAGTATAAGTCGCAGTGGGTCGTAGTGGGGCGGATTCCTGATGAAATTTAGCCGGCAAACAACGCTTCGTGCGCAAGCCACCGTGGCCGGCGTCGGCGTTCATTCCGGTCTTCCCGTGACCGTTACCCTTGGGCCTGCGCCGATCGATGCAGGTTTTATTTTTGTCCGCACCGGCCTCGATGGTCGCGATCGCGAAGTGCTGGCGACCGCAGAGCAGGTGGTTGCTACCGATCTGGCGACCGTGCTGGGCGACCGTGAAGGTCCGCTCGTCTCCACCGCCGAGCATGTGCTGGCCGCTTTGCGCGGCATGGGCGTTGATAACGCCACCATCGAGATCGACGGTGCCGAAGTGCCGATCATGGACGGCAGTGCGGCGCCTTTCGTTGCGGCGATCGATCAAGCCTGCATCGTGACGCAGTCGGCGCAGCGCCGATATATCCAGGTACTGAAGCCCGTTTCTGCTGCGATCGGCGATTCCTTCGGTGAATTGCGGCCCTATGCGAACGGGTTCCGCGCCGAAGTCGAGATCAACTTCAGCAATCCGGTGATCGGCCGTCAGAACTACGCGCTGGATCTCAGCCCTGAGCGGTTCCGCCGCGACATCGCCCGTGCGCGCACCTTTGGAATGATCTGCGATCAGGCACGGCTCTGGGCCGCAGGCTATGGTCGCGGCGCCTCCTTCGAAAACACTGTTGTGTTCGACGACGAGCGGCTGCTCAATCCCGAGGGCTTGCGCTACGCCGATGAGTGCGCTCGCCACAAGGTGCTGGACGTGATCGGCGATCTCGCGCTGGCCGGCTTGCCGCTGCTCGGTGCCTATCGCTCGGTGCGTGGCGGCCACAAGGTCAACCACGCCGTTCTCACCGCGCTGCTTGCCGACCGTACTGCCTGGCGGGTGGTCGAGGGCGAAGTGGCCCGCCGCACCACGCGTCCTGTGGTCGAGGTCGGCAGCGGTATCGTCGGCGGCCGGATCGCTGCGGCCTACGGGCCGGACGTGTCCTGACCCCCTGTTGCGACAAGCAGCCAAGCGGCGTTTTGTCCGGGAAACTTCGGGTAACCATGATCGACTAGGATTGCGGCGTTTTCGCCTTAATCCGGGCGGAATGCCTGCCTATCCGATGGGTTACAATCGTTTTTCGGTTACACCGACGTGGTCGCGTGGCAGGCACCACGGTCACATTTCGCGCCCGTGACGGGGATCATGGGCTGGCGGGCACCGCATCACAGGGCGTCAGGTCTTAAATTCATGTCGGCACAGCGTATGACGCGCGGATATCTCTTGGTTTCACCGCGAGCCCGTGGGCTGCTCCAGGTCGCAGCGCTCTTCCTGTTCGCCTTGCCGTTGGCCGGCTGCGGCACCGGCTCGCTCTGGGACAAGTTCACCGCCAAGGACGACACCTTCGTCGAGGAGCCTGCCGACAAGATCTACAATGAGGGCCTGTACCTCATGAACGAAAAGAAGGACATGAAGGCGGCGAACAAGAAGTTCGAAGAGGTCGACCGCCAGCATCCCTATTCCGACTGGGCGCGCAAATCGCTGCTGATGTCGGCCTACGCGTCCTACCAGGGCGGCGACTATGACAGCTGCATCGGCGCTGCGACCCGCTACGTCACCCTGCATCCCGGCAGCCCGGACGCCGCTTACGCGCAATATTTGATCGCCGCCTCGCACTACGATCAGATCCCGGATATCAGCCGCGACCAGGCCCGTACCGAGAAGGCCATCGCCTCGCTGGAAGAGGTGGTGCGCAAATATCCGACGTCCGAATATGCGACCTCCGCCAAGGCCAAGATCGAGGGCGCGCGCGACCAGCTCGCCGGCAAGGAAATGAATGTCGGCCGCTACTACATGGGGAAGCGCGACTACACGGCCGCGATCAACCGCTACAAGGCCGTGGTGACGCAGTACCAGACCACGCGCCATGTCGAGGAAGCGCTCTACCGTCTCACCGAGGCCTATATGTCGATCGGCATCGTCGGCGAGGCCCAGACCGCCGCCGCCGTGCTCGGGCATAATTTTCCCGACAGCCGGTGGTACAAGGACGCCTATAATCTTGTAAAATCCGGCGGTCTCGAGCCGAGCGAGAATCAGGGGTCCTGGATCAGCCAGACCTTCAAGAAGATTGGCCTCTAGGTCTCGGCTAGGAAATCTGGTTCCATGCTGGCGCGTCTGTCGATCCGTGACATCGTCCTGATCGAACGGCTCGATATCGAATTCGCCACCGGACTTGCGGTTTTGACCGGCGAGACCGGTGCGGGCAAATCCATCCTGCTCGATGCCTTTGCACTGGCGCTCGGCGGCCGCGGCGACGCCGGCCTCGTGCGCCATGGCGCGGAGCAGGGCCAGGTCACGGCCGTCTTCGATATCCCGAAGAATCACCCCGCGACAAAGATTCTGGCCGAGAACGGGCTGGACGACGCGAGTTTTGCAGAGTCTTGCGAGATGATTCTCCGCCGCGTCCAGCTCGCCGACGGTCGCACCCGCGCCTTCATCAACGATCAGTCGATCAGCGTGCAGACCCTGAAGGCGGTCGGCGCCGCGCTGGTCGAGATCCACGGCCAGCATGACGAGCGCGCGCTGGTCGATGCCGCCACCCATCGCCGCCTGCTCGATGCTTTTGCCGGTATCGAAAAGGACGTCGCAGCCGTCGAGACCCTTTGGGACGCGCGCCGCACCGCCAATACCGAGCTGGAAGAGCATCGCGCCGGCATGGAGCGCGCCGCGCGCGAGGCCGACTATCTGCGTCACGCCTCCGACGAGCTGAAGCAGCTCGCCCCCAAGGATGGCGAGGAGACCTCGCTCGCCTCGCGCCGCACCACCATGATGCAGGGCGAGAAGATCGCCTCCGATCTGCGTGAGGCGCAGGAGGTCGTCGGCGGCCACAATTCGCCGGTCGCGGCGCTGTCGGCCGCCGTGCGCCGGCTGGAACGCCGCGGCGTCAATTCGCCGGCGCTGGTCGAGCCCGCGGTGAAGGCGATCGACATTGCGATCAACGCGCTGGAGGAGGCCGACCAGCATCTCCAGGCCGCGCTCGCCGCGACCGATTTCGACCCGGCCGAGCTCGAACGCATCGAGGAGCGGCTGTTCGCGTTGCGCGCCGCCTCCCGCAAATATTCCACGCCGGTCGATGGTCTGGCGGCGCTTGCCGCCAAGTACGCCGCCGACGTCGTGCTCATCGATGCTGGCGCCTCGCGCTTGAAGAAGCTGGAGCAGGCCGCGATCGAGGCCGATGCACGCTATGCGACTGCTGCGAAAAAGCTGTCCCTCGTCCGGCAGAAATCGGCCGAGAAGCTCAACAAGGCCGTCAACGCCGAGCTTGCCCCGCTCAAGCTCGAACGCGCGAAATTCATGACCCAGGTCGCGACCGACGAGGCCGCACCGGGGCCGCAAGGCATCGATCGCGTCGAGTTCTGGGTGCAGACCAACCCCGGCACCAAGCCGGGGCCGATGATGAAGGTCGCCTCCGGCGGCGAGCTCTCGCGCTTCCTCCTGGCGCTCAAGGTCGTGCTGTCCGATCGGGGCTCGGCACCGACGCTCGTGTTCGACGAAATCGACACCGGCGTCGGCGGCGCGGTCGCCGATGCCATCGGCGGACGCTTGGCACGGCTTGCCGGCAAGGTGCAGGTGATGGCCGTGACCCACGCCCCGCAGGTCGCCGCCCGTGCCGACCAGCATCTCTTGATCTCCAAGGATGCGCTGGACAAGGGCAGGCGCGTCGCCACCCGCGTCAACGCGCTCGCCGCCGACCACCGCCGCGAGGAAATCGCCCGCATGCTCGCCGGCGCCGAGATCACGGCCGAGGCGAGGGCGGCTGCCGACCGGCTGCTCAAGGCGGCGACGGCTTAGGCTGCGCCCCCGGAACGCAGCGCAATGCGGTGCCTCCGGGGCAGGAGACTTTTACCGCCTTTACCCTCCCGCCCGCTCCATCGTATCCAAGCACCATGGCAAGAGCAGCAAAATCAAAACCGCTTCGTGACGTCGCCGACCTCACCAAGGCGCAGGCCAAGGTCGAGCACATGCGGCTGTCGCTCGAGATCGAGGGACACAACGAGCGCTACTATCAGGACGACGCCCCCACCGTCACGGACGCCGAGTATGACGCCCTGCGTCAGCGCCTCGATGCGATCGAAAAGCGCTTTCCGGAATTGGTCAGCGGGGATTCGCCCTCACAGAAGGTCGGCGCGGCGCCGTCCGGGCGCTTCAGGAAGGTCCAGCATTCCGTTCCGATGCTGTCGCTGGACAACGCCTTTGCCGAAGAAGACGTCCGCGACTTCGTCGGCCGGATCGTGCGCTTCCTGAAGCTTGACGATGACAAGGTCAATTTCTCCGCCGAGCCGAAGATCGACGGCCTGTCGATGTCGCTGCGCTATGAGGGCGGCGAACTCGTCACCGCGGCGACACGCGGCGACGGTGCGGTCGGCGAGGACGTCACCGCCAACATCCGTACGCTCGAAGACGTGCCGCAGAAGCTGAAGGGCCGCAACGTCCCTGATGTCTGCGAGGTGCGCGGCGAGGTCTACATGACCAAGAAGGCCTTCCTCGCGCTCAACGAGCGGCAGAAGGCGGCCGGTGACACCATCTTCGCCAATCCGCGCAATTCGGCGGCGGGCTCCTTGCGGCAGAAGGATCCGACCATCACCGCATCGCGCCCGCTCGGCTTCTTCGCCTATGCCTGGGGCGAGATGAGTGCGATGCCGGAAGATACGCAGAGCGGCATGATCCATTGGTTCGAGCGCTGCGGCTTCAAGACCAATCCGCTGACCAAGCTCTGTCACTCCGTCGAGGAGCTGCTTGCCTTCCATCATTCCATCGAGGAGCAGCGCGCAAAGCTCGACTACGACATCGACGGCGTCGTCTACAAGGTCGATCGCCTCGACTGGCAGGAGCGGCTCGGCTTCGTCTCACGCACGCCGCGTTGGGCTATTGCGCACAAATTCCCGGCCGAGCGCGCCATGACGGTGCTTCGCGACATCGAAATCCAGGTCGGCCGCACCGGTTCGTTCACGCCGGTTGGCAAGCTCGAGCCGATCGGCGTCGGCGGCGTGATCGTGCAGAACGTCACGCTGCACAACGAGGACTACATCAAGGGCATCGGCAACAAGGGCGAGGTGCTGCGCGAGGGCCGCGATATCAGGATCGGCGACACCGTCGTGATCCAGCGCGCCGGCGACGTCATCCCGCAGATCGTCGACGTCGTCCTCGACAAGCGGCCGAAGAGCGCCAAGGAATTCTCTTTCCCGAAGAAGTGCCCGTGCCCGCTGCACACCGACGTCGTGCGCGGGGAGACGGCCGCTGGCGAAGAGGAGGCGCGCGCCCGGTGCACCGGCGAGTTTGCCTGCCCTTATCAGAAGATCGAGCACCTCAAGCTGTTCGTGTCGCGGCGCGCCTTCGACATCGATGGTCTCGGCGAGAAGCAGCTCCAATATTTCTTCGACGAAGGATGGGTGAAAGAGCCCTCCGACATCTTCACGCTGGAGAAGCGCAACGCAAAGCTCAAGCTCGAGGAGATCGAGGGCTACGGCGCGACCTCGGTGCGCAATCTCTTCGGCGCCATCGAGAGCCGGCGCAAAATCGCGCTGGAGCGCTTCGTCTATGCGCTCGGCATGCGCCATGTCGGTGAGACCACGGCCTTGGCGCTCGCGCGCGGCTACGGCTCCTGGGATGCATTCCACGATGCCTGCCTCAAGGTCGCCAAGGATGACGAGGAAGCGATCGCGGAAATGGACGCGCTGGACCAGATCGGCGAGACCGTGATCAAGAGCATCGCCGATTATTTCGGCGAGAGCCACAATCGCGGCATCGTCGAGCGCCTGACCAAGGAGGTCGAGATCGTCGACGCCGAGAAGCCGAAGAGCAACTCCGCCGTCGCCGGCAAGACGGTGGTGTTCACCGGCTCGCTGGAGAAGATGACGCGCGACGAAGCCAAGGCGACCGCGGAGCGATTAGGTGCCAAGGTCTCGGGCTCGGTGTCGAAGAAGACCGATCTCGTCGTCGCCGGCCCCGGGGCGGGCTCGAAGCTCGCGGAGGCCAACAAGCACGGAGTCCAGGTGCTGACCGAAGACGAGTGGCTGAAGCTGATCGGGGAGTGAGAGAGCATCGCCCTATCCGTTCACTCCGCCGTCATCGCCCGCGTAGGCGGGCGATCCAGTACGCCGCGGCCCCTCCGTATCCTCGCACTGTCTCTGGAATACTGGATCCCCCGCCTTCGCGGGGGATGACACCGAACGTGTTGTGACGGCTGCTGCGCACAGCAATGGCTACATCATCCCGCTCTCTTCCTCCTCGGCCTGCTCGATCAGCGTCTCGCTCACCATCAATTTCCGCCGCGGCACGACGAAGATCATCATGCAGGCGCAGAGCAGCGAGATCGCAAGCACCGCCGAGGTCAGCGGCAGCGTCGTTGCGGAGTGGCCGCCGAGATAGGCGCCGAATTGCGACATCAGCGCGCCGATGCCTTGCTGGAGGAAGCCCATCGCGCCTGACGCGGTGCCGGCGGCTTCAGGGCGGATGCTGATGGCACCGGCCGCGGAATTCGCCATCACGAAGGCATTGCCGACCATCACGATCATCTGCGTGCCGAACAGCCATGCCGGCGCCTCGTTCCAGCCGGTAAAGCTCCAGAGCAGGTTCAACAGGCTGCCGCAGAGTTGCAGGCCGAGTCCGAACCAGATCAATTTCTCCAGCGAGTGCCGCGGCGCGAAGCGCACGCAGAGCAGATTACCGACCAGATAGGCGAATCCTGTTGTGGCGAACCACGCGCCGTATTCGGCGCTGGTCCGACCCATCTGCGTCACGACGATGTAGGGACCGCCGCCGGCGAAGGTGAAGATGATCTGGGACGCCAGCACCTGGCACATCACATAGCCGATGAAGGCGCGGCTCTTGATCAGGGTGCCGACGTCGCTGCGAAAGCCGCCGCTGCCGACCGCGCGGTCGCGGCGCGTCTCCGGCAACGCGATCGCGATGCCGACGGCGACTGCGAGCGCGCCGATCGTGACAGCGTAGAAGATCGCCCGCCAGCCGAACGCGGTCTCGATCAGCCCACCGGTGAGCGGCGAGACCATCTGACCGATCATCAGGGCGGCGACCACGAGGCTGATCATGGAGGCGACGCGGTCGCGCGCGTAGATGTCGCGGATGATGGCGCGGCTCACCACCATGCCGGAGGCGCCGCCGAGCGCCTGGAAGAAGCGCGCTGCGATCAGCTGCGGTAGGGTTTCGGCGAAGATGCAGGCGACGCTTGCCGCCACCATCAGCGCGAGACCGGAGAGCAGCACCGGGCGCCGGCCGAACTTGTCCGACAGCGGCCCCATGATCAGTTGCGACAGCGCGATGCCGACCATGTAGAGCGACACCGTCATCTGCGCGATCGAGATGTCGCGCCCGAACGTCGTCGCCAGCACGGGCAGCGCCGGAACCAGGATGTAGAGCGAGATCGGTGCGATCCCGGTCATGACGACCAGCAGCAGCAACACCACGCGCGAAGTCGCGATGTTCTTCGTCGCCGTCTCCGGCGGCCTGCTGATCATGCCGTGCATGCGCGTCCGTCTTTCGAATTCGAATCCGACTGTAGCGTGCTCGCACAAGACGGATATCGGCGTTTCGGAATGCGGCTATACGGATTCCGGGACTGTTATAATAACAGCGCGCGGGAAGCCGTTGTTTTACGGGCAAACTGCGTCAGGAGCGTGCAGAGCCCGTCGTGGTTGCGGACAAAAGCGGCCAAGCCTTGCGCAAACCGCGTAGCGCCATGCGCTGCGCTAGGTCAGCTCCGCCGTGGCCTGATCAAGCCACGCCTTCGTCGTCTCATCCAGTGCCGGCCCCACCTCGGCACGGACGCGCGTGTGGTAGGCATTGAGCCAGCCGAGCTCGTCGCGGCTCAGCATCGTGGCGTCGATCAGCCGGCGGTCGATCGGCGCCAGAGTCAGCGTCTCGAACGCGTTCATCGATTTCTCGGCGCCCTTGATGTCGGCGGCGACCACGAGCTCGAGGTTCTCGATGCGGATGCCGAACCCGTCGGTCTTGTAATAGCCCGGCTCGTTGGAGAGGATCATGCCGCGCTTCAGCGGCGTGGTGCCGAGCTTCGAGATCCGCGCCGGTCCTTCATGGACCGAGAGATAGCTGCCGACGCCGTGGCCGGTACCGTGCTCGAAATCGACGCCGGCGGCCCAGAGATATTGCCGCGCCAGCGTGTCGAGCTGCGCGCCGGTGGTGCCGTCGGGGAAGATCGCGCGCGCGATCGCGATATGGCCGCGCAGCACGCGGCTGAAGCGGTCGCGCATCTCCTCGGTCGGCTCGCCCACCGCCATGGTGCGGGTGACGTCGGTGGTGCCGTCTTCATACTGCGCGCCGGAATCGACCAGCAGCAGGTCGCCGGGCGCGATCCGCCGGTTGCTCTTGCGGGTGACGCGGTAGTGCACGATGGCACCGTTCGGGCCGGTGCCGGAGATGGTCGGGAACGACACGTCCTTGAGCGCACCGGTGTCGCGGCGGAAGGTCTCCAGCGCCTCGACCGCGTCGATCTCGGTGAGCTTGCCGCTTGCTGCCTCGCGATCGATGAAGGCGAGGAAACGCGCCAGCGCGATTGCATCGCGCCGGTGGGCCGTCTGCGTCCCCTTGATCTCGGTCGCGTTCTTCACCGCTTTCAGCAGCGCGATCGGATCGCTGCCGCGCACCGGCTTGCCGCCGGCGCCGGTGATCAACCGGCTCAGCGCGTCGGCCGCGGTGGCGTTGTCGAGTGCGATCGCAGCGCCGCTCTTGGCGAGTGCCATCAGCGTCGGCGTCAGCGCATCGGGCTCGCGCACGTCGGCCGACTGTTCGAGATGGTCACGCGTCAGGTTGGAGAGCTTGCGGTGGTCGATGAACACGGTCGGCCGGCCGACCTTGGGCACCAGTGCGTAGGACAGCGGCAGCGGCGTATGAGCGACGTCGGCACCGCGGATGTTGAAGGTCCAGGCCACGGCATGGCTGTCGGACAGCACCAGCGCATCGACGCCGAGCTTGTCGATCTCGCCTTTGATCTGCACCAGCTTGTCGGCCTCGGTGACGCCGGCGTTTTGCAGGCCATGGATCGCGACGGGCGCGACTGGCGGCTGCGGCCGGTCCTGCCAGACCGCGTCGACCGGATTGCTGTCGACCGCAATCAGTTCGGCGCCGGCCTTGACGCAGGCGGCGGAGAGGCGCTCGGCTGCCGCAAAAGTGTGCAGCCATGGATCAAATCCTAGGCGATCGCCGGATTTGAGATGCGCCGAGACCCAGCTCTCCGGCGGCGGATCGATCAGCGATTCCACCGCCCACGCCTTGGCGTCGACCTGCTTGGCCGCCTGGATCGTGTAGCGGCCGTCGACGAAGACCGCGGCCTCCTGGGTCAACACGACCGCGAGCCCCGCCGAGCCGGTAAAGCCGGTCAACCAGGCGAGCCGCTCTTCGGAGGGCGCCACATACTCATTCTGCTGCTGATCGGCGCGCGGAATGACGAAGCCGGTCAGCTTGCGGCGGGCGAGTTCTTCACGGAGTGCGGCGAGCCGCGCCGTCAATGCGACGCCGGCCTCGGGCTCCTCGAATGTCTGGAAGTGCGCTTCGAACATGGCTCAGTTTAGGATCATGGAGATCAGTCCGCAATGTAGACGCATTTGGGGTCGCATCTGGCATGAACTGTGCTTGAAAATGTTCCATTCGAATTGAGTGGAGTAAAGGATGCAGCTGTTGCGCTTCGTCCGGATAACAGGGAAATTCGAGCAAGTGGTTCATCTCAACGGCGAGGGGACACACGATGCCAGCGTTCACGTTTGAGAAGATTTCGCCGCCGGTGCGCCGCGCACCCACAGCAACGGCACCGAAGAAGCCGCGCGGCCTCATCGGCCAGATGATGGATCGCGTCGCCGAGCGCCGCGCGAGACGGTCCTTGCAGAACGAGCGCGCGACGCCTCGGGACGACAAGCCGGCGGAGTAGGGCGTTTTCGTTCACCTCGCCCCGCTTGCGGGGAGAGGTCGGATTGCGAAGCAATCCGGGTGAGGGGACTCTCCGCGAAGTCAACTCTCACCGTTTTTGCGGAAGCAGCCCCTCACCCCCCTCTCCTCGTAAGAACGGGGCGAGGGAGCGCACCGCCGCTGCGGACGCAGTTCACCCCATCTTCCGCAGCAACAGGCTGCTCCACCCCTCGATTCGCAGATGCCGCGACGGCACAAGGCCGCGCGCGCGGTAGGCGGCGATCACGGCGGGGGCCTGGTGGGTTAACAGGCCGGAAAGGATGACACGGGCACCCGGCGCAAGATGCCGAACCATCGGACCTGCCAAGTGCCGTAACGGATTGGCAAGGATGTTGGCCAGCACAAGGTCGAACGGGCCGCTTTTGGCAAAGTCGGGTGCAGCGAAGCCGATGGCCCGGATCACCCGCACATAATGACCGGCTTCGTTCAGGGCCGCATTCTCGGCCGCGACCCGCACCGAGGGCGGGTCGATGTCGGAGGCCAGCACCGCGCTATGCAGCGCCTTGGCTGCCGCGATCCCCAGCACGCCGGTTCCGGTACCGAGGTCGAGCACACGCTTCGGCCGCGCATGTTTCAGGACATGGTCAAGCAGTAGTAAACAGCCACGCGTGGTGCCGTGGTGTCCGGTTCCGAACGCGAGCGCCGCCTCGATCTCGATGGCGAGCTTGTTTTGCGGCACGCGGTCGCGGTCGTGGCTGCCATGGACGACGAATCGTCCGGCAGGGACCGGGACGAGATCCTCCAGGCTGGCCTTGACCCAGTCCTTGGCTTCGACCGTGTCGAAGGCAAGCGTGGCGGCGATGTCATTTCCTGCTGAAGTTGCAACGAGTTCGCGCAGCAATCCCTGATCCGGCGCCTCGGCAAAATGCAGCGTGACGTCCCATTCTCCGTCCGGCCGCTCGAAGGCGGCGACGGCCGCATCGCCCTCGAAAAAAACCTCCGTAAGCACGTCGACGACACGCCTGGCAGCCGCTTCGTTGCCGATCGAAAAGCTGGCGCGATGGGTGGGCAATGGCTGCATTCTAGGGTTCCGTCAGGTTCAATTTTTGGAAGTTTTGTTCCCAATTTTCCGCATAACTTGCAGTTCCCGGATTAACTTGCCCGTAGGTTGTGCTCCGTAGATTTCCGGATGTTGGCATCAATCAACACACCCTTAAATGGAGATGGAGGCGAGTCTTGAAGCGCATGGTTTCAAAGTTCTGGTCCGATGAGTCTGGCGCAACCGCGATCGAATACGGCCTGATCGCGGCCGGTATCGCGCTGGCGATCATCACCGTGGTGAACAGCCTGGGCACCACGATGAACGACAAGTTCGCTTCGATTAGCAGCTCCTTGAAGTAATTTCTGCCTCCCATTTCCCAGCGGGGGCACCTTCTTCATAGATGGCTTTTCGACGAGCGCCCGCTGGGGAATTGCCCCTGGCGGGCGAAGTCGTTTTGGGGGGAAGCGAGGCCGTTGTCGCCGCCTACGTCCACAAGCAGTTCGCTGATGGTTCAGCGGCCATCCACTGGCTTATATCCGGTCTATCCAGTCTCTTCTCCACAGTCTGATCCAAGCTTTGTGCCCAGCGGTCGCGCCAAGCCTCCACGGCTTCACCACAGCTTTGCCAACAGGCCTCTCCACAGCTCGTCCACAGCCCTATCCACGGCTTGCGAACAGCCCGCGGTGATCTCTCAAAATCGCCTGCGCGGCGTTGTGGCCGGGCGCGCCGGTGACGCCGCCGCCGGGATGGGCGCCGGAGCCGCAATGGTAGAGGCCCTTCAGGGGCCCGCGATAATCGGCATGGCCCAGCATTGGCCGCGCCGAGAACAACTGGTTCAAGGTCAGTGCGCCGTGGAAGATGTCGCCGCCGAGCAGGCCGAACTGCCGCTCGAGATCGAGCGGGGAGAGGATCTGGCGCCCGAGCACGCTTGAGGCAAAGCCCGGCGCGTAGCTGTCCACAGTCGCGATCATGAGATCGGCGACCTCGTCGCGATGGTCGTCCCAGGACTTGCCGTCGGGAAGCTCCGGCGCGACGTGCTGGCAGAACAGGCTGGCGACGTGTTGTCCCACGGGCGCGAGCGTGTCGTCGAGCGTCGAGGGGATCAGCATCTCGACGACGGGCTGACGGCTCCAGCCCTGCGTCCGCGCATCGAGATATGCGCGGTCCATATAGCCGAGGCTCGGCGCCAGGATGATGCCGGCGGAGAGGTGATCGCCGTCGCCCGGCAACGCGGTGAAGGAGGGCAGGCGATCCAGCGCCACGTTCATGCGGAAGGTGCCGGAGCCATTCTTCCAGTGGCGGATGCGGGCGAGGAAATCCTGGGGCAGGGCGTCGGCGGCGACCAGCCGCGTGTAGAGCAGCTTTGGATTGACGTTGGCCGCGACATATTTCGCACGGATGGCCGTGCCGTTCTCCAGCACCACGCCGACGGCGCGGTCGCGCTCGACGATGACCTCGCGCACGCCGGCATCGGTGTCGATCGTAACGCCGCGAGCCCGCGCGGCGCGCGCCATCGCCTGCGTGATCGCGCCCATGCCTCCGATGGCGTGGCCCCAGACGCCCTTCTTGCCGTTCACCTCGCCAAAGGCGTGATGCAGCATCACGTAGGCTGAGCCGGCGGCGTAGGGGCTGGCATAATTGCCGACGATGGCATCGAAGCCGAACAGCGCCTTGACCAGATCGTGCTCGAAGCGCTCGTCCAGCATTTCGCCGGCCGAACGGGTGAAAAGATCGAGCAGGCTGCGGCTCTGCTCCAGCGTCAGGCCGCGCAGGATGTTGGCCGTCGTCAGCGCGTTCGCGGCTTCGCGGATAGCGCCAAGACCAAAACTGGCGAGCAGGTTCGGCGGCGCGCGCAGCACGAACTGCCGCAGCACGTCGGCGATGTCTTCGAGCTCGCGCGAAAATCCGTCGAGCGCTTCCGCATCGCGCGCGCTGAGCCGCGCGACGGATGCCTTGGTCCGGCCCTCGCCGGTGAGAAGATAGTTGCCGTCGGGCGCCGGCAGAAAATTCTGCGCGCGCCGCTCGACCACACGCAGGCCCTGCTCGGCAAGGCCGAGATCGCGGATGACCTGCGGATTGAGCAGGCTCACGGTGTAGGCCGCGACCGAGTTGCGGAAGCCCGGATGAAACTCCTCCGTAACCGCGGCCCCGCCGACCACCTTGCGGCGCTCGACCACATGCACGCGCAAGCCCGCCATCGCGAGATAGGCCGCGCAGGTGAGGCCGTTATGGCCAGCGCCGATGATGACGACGTCGGTTTCGGTCATGAAAAGTTCAAGCTGTTCCCAGGTCCAACCCGGGGCGGGTCCTTCGAACCATCCCGGAAATAACGTTCTATATCAGGCATTTCTCGCGGCGACATCACGAGACCATTTATTGCCCGTTCAGACGCGGTGTGCTCCATTGCGCGCGCCCGGCGCCCGCCGGGGATAAGCCGGAGCTTCCATGGATTCGATCGTGCAACCCGCCGCCACGGAGCAACCGTCCTCGTCACGCAACCGGCTGCTGCTCACGGTCTACACCGCCGCGATCTTCGTCAGTGCGCTGCTGCTGTTCTCGGTGCAGCCGCTGTTCACGAAAATGGTGCTGCCGCGGCTCGGCGGCTCGCCGGCGGTGTGGTCGGTAGCCATGGTATTCTTCCAGTCGCTGCTGCTGGCGGGCTACGCCTATGCGCATCTCCTCATGCAGATCAGGAATCGCGTGGTTCCGGTCGTGGTGCATCTGGTGCTGCTGATCCTGGCCTTCATCACGCTGCCGCTCGGCATCGCCGGCGCCTATGGCGAGCCGCCGGCGTCCGGCTACGCATTCTGGCTGCTCGGCCTGTTCGTGATGTCGATCGGCCTGCCGTTCTTCGCGCTCGCCGCCAACAATCCGCTGCTGCAGGCCTGGTTCGTCCGCACCGGGCATCCCGATGGCCGCGATCCCTATTTCCTCTATGCGTCCTCCAACATCGGGAGCTTCCTCGCGCTGTTGTCGTATCCGTTCCTGCTGGAGCCGATATTCACGCTGCATACGCAGAACCGGCTCTGGACCGGCGGCTACGGCCTTCTGATCCTGCTGATCGCGGCCTGCGGTGTGCTGCTGTTGCGCTCGCCGAAGCTTGCGGTCGTCGATGCGCAAACCGAGGAGGCGAATGCCCCGGCACCTGGCCTCGTGACGCGGTTGCGCTGGATCTTCCTCGCCGCGGTGCCGTCAGGCCTGCTCATCGCGGTCACCGCGCATATCTCGACCGACGTCGCTGCGGCGCCGCTGCTGTGGGTGCTGCCGCTGTCGCTGTACCTGCTGACCTGGGTTGTGGTGTTCCAGTCGCGGCCGCTGCTGCCGCACAAATGGATGCTGATGCTGCAGCCGGTCGCGATCGCCGGCGTCATCTTCCTGCTCGCCTTCGGCGGCGAACAGAATCTGCTGCTCACGCTCGGCGGCCATCAACTGTGCTTCTTCGTCATCGCCATGGCTTGCCACGGCGAACTGGCGCGGACCCGGCCTGCAGCCAAATATCTCACCGGCTTCTATGTCGCGCTGTCGTTTGGCGGCATGGTCGGCGGCCTCTTTGCCGGCCTCGTCGCGCCCTTTACTTTCTCATGGATCGCCGAATATCCGATCCTGGTCGCGCTCGCCGCGCTGTGCCGGCCGTCGGCGAACGAGCGTCTTGCCGGCATCGTGAGATGGTATTGGCTGGCGCTTGCAGCGCTTGCAGCGGCGCTCGTTGTGCCGTCTTACATGACGGGCGATCTCTCGACCTGGTTCGAGGATCACCGCGTCTGGGTTGCCGGGGCCGTCGGCGTGCTCGCAGCGCTTCTGGCGCTGGCGCTCAACGCCGATCGCTGGAAGATCTTTGCCACCGTCGCGCTGGCGCTGGTCCTGACGCGGATCTATCCGGCCGACGAGGGCCGTGTCACCACGGTGCGCAGCTTCTTCGGCGTGCACAAGATCGTAGTGACGCCGGGCGGCTATTTCCACGTGCTGATGCACGGCACCACCATTCACGGCGCCGAACGCTTCCTAAACAATGACGGCACGCCGGTCACCGGCCGGCCCGAGCCGATCACCTATTACCACAAGGACGGCGGCATCGGTCAGGCCATCACCGCGATCCGCGAGCGCAAGGGCGCGCCGCTGAAGGTCGCCGCGATCGGCGTCGGATCGGGCACGCTCGCCTGCGCCGCCGAGCCCGGCGAAAGCTGGAAATTCTTCGAGATCGACCAGTCCATGGTCGATGCCGCGCGCGACCCGAAAAATTTCCGCTACATCTCGAGCTGCCTGCCGGACCTGAAGCCGGTGATCGGGGACGCGCGTCTCACGTTCGCCAGGGAGCCCGACGGCGTCTACGACCTCATCATCGTCGATGCTTATTCGTCGGATGCGATCCCGATTCATCTCGCGACCGAAGAAGCGATGAAGATCTACAAGGACAAGCTCACCCCGCACGGCGCGGTGGTGATGCACGTATCCAACCGGCATCTCGATCTCGAGCCCGTCGTCGTCGGCATTGCCGATGCCAACGACCTGAAGAGCTGGGTCTACGACGAGGATTCGGGCCGGGACGCCGATTACATCTTCTCGACCGACGTCGTCATCTCCGCGCGGGAAGCGGATGACGTCGGCAAGCTGGCCTCCTCCAAGCAGTGGGAGGAGACCGACGCGGACGAGAAAGTGCGGGTCTGGACCGACGACTATTCCAACATCCTGGGCGCGCTGTACCGGCGCTTGCGGTACGGGGAGCAGTAACGCCGAGACTTACGGCTCGACCGGCGTCCCCGCCGGCAGCGCCAAGCCCTTCTCGCCGGCGACCTGCCGCAACAGATCCGGCCGGTCCGAGATGATGCCGTCGACGCCGGTCTCGATCATCCGCGCCATGTCGTCGGTCTTGTTGACGGTCCAGACCACGACGCGCAATCCCAGCGTATGCGCTTCAGTGACAAGCGCCGCGGTCACGTCGCCGAAATAGGGTGACCACACCGCGCCACCCGCGGCCTTGATCGTGCGCGGCAGCGAGCCGCCGTGATCGGCCGGGCTGTAGCCCGCCGTCCAGCCGGTGGCCTTGTCGAGGGCGATGGTCGGTGCCGAGCCGCGCTGGAGCGTCAGATACACGGTCGGAATTGTCGGGACTTGCTGCTGGACCAGCAGCAGGGTCCGCCAGTCGAACGACTGGATCATGACGCGGTCGGAAAACTTTTCGTCTGCGATCACCCCGAGCAGCTTTGCGACGAAAGCCTGCGGCTCAGGCGATTCGTCTGGGTGATCCGGATCGATCTTGGTCTCGATATTGAAACGTACGCGTTCGTTGCCGGATTTGCGCACCAGCGCGAACAGCTCCTTCAGCGTGGGGATGCGGGTCCGCGGCACGGCGCGCTGGTCGGGAAATTGCTTCGCGTAGGCGCTGTCCGGCCGGATTTGGCCGACGTCGTAGGTCCCGACGTCGGCGAAGCGGAGCTTCACGAACGGCGTGCCGGGTGCGGCGACATAGACGCCGTTCGCGTCCCTGGCAAGATCGGGATTGAGCCCGCGCTCATGCGACACGACGACCTCGCCGTCGGCGGTTACGCCGACGTCGAGCTCGAGCGTGTCCACGCCCATCGTGAGCGCATTTGCAAAGGCCGGCAGGGTGTTTTCCGGCATCAGCGCCCGCCCGCCGCGATGCGCCTCGAGATCGAAAGCCATGGCCCCTCCTGCAACGAGAAGACAGATCGTGCCGAGTAGTAGCGCAGGACGGAATGACATCATGACCGCGACGGGCAAGAGGAACGCGGCTCGAGCCGCAACGCCGGATCGACCAATAGTCGGCATCGGCGGCGCCGTCCACCCGGCGGCGAAGCGTCAGGGCGGATATGCGCCGGAGGTCTCGCGCGTCAGCGGTCGGGCACGGAGGCCGCAAGCTCGTCGATGGTGGGATGCGGCTTTGACGGGCGCGGCATGTTGAAGGGGCTGTCGTCCTCGCCGAGGTCGTTCAGGAAATCGTCGACCACGCTGCCGATGAAGCCCTTGACCTGGTCCGAGCCGCGGTCGCTGAGATCGTTGTGCTGGAATTCGGTCCTGACCACCTGGATGCCGGCCTTGGCGCAGGTCTCGTCGTCGGGAACGACGCCCGGATCGGCCTTGAACTGCGGATCCTTGGAGCGGAAAGACAGGATCTTGACCCTGCCGTCGGTGACGAAGGGCACGCGCAGATTGTCGAGCGTGACGACTTTCTTCACCAGCTCGGGGTGCAGCTTCGCGAAATACATCGAGATGTCGCCGCCATTGGAATGTCCCACCAGGGTCAAATGGCGGTAATCCGCATTCGGATAATCCTTCTTGAGCTGCTCGATCGTGAACAGGATGTTGGCGATGCCGCGGTTGTATTGCAAGCGGCGGCCGACATACTCCTCGTTGACCTTCGTCGCCATCGGATCGTCGGAAGACAGATCGTGCTGGATGCTGACGACGAGATAGCCGCGGGCCGCGAACGTGTTGGTGAGGAACGAATACTCGGTGTGCTTGACCGTGTTTCCGTGGCTGAGGATCACGACCGGAAGGTCGATCATTTCCGCCAGTGATTCCATCTCACGGTCGCGGCGGACGGAGACCTCCGCGGTCACGTCGCGGTCGCCGCGCAGAATGTCTGCGAACGCCAGGGTGCTGTGGTGGATCGCCCACCTGCCGACAACGAAATAGAAGAAGCCCATCAGCGCTGCGGCTGAGGCGAAAACGGCAATGCCTCGCTTCATGACAGTCTCCGCATCCTGTGTTCAATCGCGTGGGCGGGAGCCGATGCGCTTCCGGCCTCGATGCCAGGCGCCGCGCAAACCTCTCGCCGGAGGCGCATGCCCAATGGATGGGCTGACCGTATTGCCGGCTTTTTACAGCCGGATGACCGGTCCTGCAGACGCGGCCAACGGCCCGGATTCTCTCGCAAAAGTGAGGGGATTGGCCGTTTTCGGTGCTGTTGCGGCAGCCGCCGGGCTAGACCTGTTGAAACTCCACGCGGTTAGCTTGGGTTGCGCTCGTCCGGCGGGTATGTACTCATAGCCAGTCTTGGAAGCCCGACCCGTGCAACAGAAACGCGATCACCGCATCATTCGCAGCCGGCATTTTCACAAGATGCAGCGGCGGCATTTCATCGTTTTCGACGTTTTGCCCTTCGTTGGAACGCTGATCGCGTTGGGTCTCCTGTTCTACCGTCCGATCGACGTGATGGAGCTCAGCCTGTTCTTCGGCCTCTGGCTGATCACGGGGCTTGGGCTGACTGTGGGCTATCACCGCCTGTTCACCCACCGCGCCTTTGCCACCTCGACCGCGATGAGCGCGATCCTGATCGCGATGGGATCGATGGCCGGGCGCGGCCCGATGCTGTCCTGGGCGGCCATGCACCGGCGGCACCACGAACTGTCTGACCACGATGGCGATCTGCATTCGCCGCGTCTGCATGGCGGCGGCATGCTCGGCCGCCTGCGCGGTTTCCTGCATGCGCACCTGACCTGGATGATCGCGCACGACTATCCCAACGTCGCCCTTTACGTGCCGGATCTGATGGCCAGCCGCACCCTGGTCGCCGTCAACAGCTATTACTACAGCTGGGTCGCGCTCGGCCTGTTGTTGCCGGCGGCGATCGGAGGCCTCGCCACGATGAGCCTGTGGGGCGCGCTGACCGGTCTGCTGTGGGGCGGCGTGGTGCGCATGTTCGTGGTCGAGCAGACCATGTCGGCCATCAACTCCATCATGCACACGTTTGGCGCGCAGCCGTTCGTTACTCGCGACGACAACAGCCGCAATCTCGGCGTGATGGCCTGGCTCGCCTGGGGCGAGGGCTGGCACAACAACCATCATGCCTTCCCGTATTCGGCCGCCTTCGGCCTGCGCTGGTTCGAGTTCGATCCCGGCTTCATCTTCATCCGCGCGCTGGAGGCGCTCGGACTAGCCTGGGACGTCAAGGTGCCGAGCGAGGAGAAGATCGCCCGGCGCATGCTACGCCAGCCGGGCGATGCGGCGCCTGATCTGGAAACGGGTTAGGGAACGGCGATCGGCGATGACGGCGCAGCGCTGAACCGATGCTGTTCAACGACTATCCCTTCCTCCTGGTGTTCCTGCCGGCGGCGCTGCTGCTCTACCGCCTGGCCGATCCGTTTCCGCAGTTACGGATCGGCGTGCAGGTGGCGCTGTCACTCGCTTTCTACGCCTGGGGCAGTCCGTCCTTCATCCTGCTGTTGATCGCGTCGATTGCCATCAACTGGCTCGCCTCGGTCGCCTATCGGCGGGTGGAGTGGAAGGCGGTGCTGACGCTCGTGATCGTGTTCGATATTGGCGTCTTGGCACTGTTCAAATACGCCAACTTCATTCTCGCCAATCTCGGGCGTGTGCTGGGCGCCACGCTGCCGACGCTCGACATTGGGCTGCCACTCGGCATCTCCTTCTTCACCTTCCACCACATCATGTATCTGGTCGATCTGAAGCGCGACAAGGCGCCGCCCTACGCGCTCGATCGCTATGCGCTCTACATCGCGTTCTTCCCGCAGGCGATCGCGGGACCGCTGGCGCGCTGGTCGGAGGTGATGCATCAGTTTGGCAGGCAGGTCTATGTGCCGGGCTGGCAGCGTCAGTTCTGCATCGCGACCTGCTTCATCGCGCTCGGCCTGTTCCAGAAGGTCGTGATCGCCGACAGCATCGCGCATCTGCTCGATCCGATCTATACGCAAGCGGCGGATGGACCGCTCGCAAGCGGCGACGCCTGGCTCGCCTTCTGCTTCTCCTTCCAGATCCTGTTCGACTTCTCCGGCTATTCCGACATCGCGATCGGCCTCGGCCTGTTGTTCGGCGTCCAGCTGCCCTACAATTTCAATGCGCCGCTGCGCTCGACCAACATCCAGGATTTCTGGCAGCGCTGGCACATCACGCTGATGCTGTTCCTGCGCGATTACGTGTTCTATCCCCTCGTCAATCTGCGCGTCCTGCCGCGGCGCTGGCTGCCGGTGCAGTTCTTCGGCGCCATGCTGATCACCATGGCGCTGTGCGGCCTGTGGCACGGCGCGAGCTGGACTTTCGTGCTGTGGGGCGTGCTGCACGGCCTTGCGCAGGTCGCTTGTTCGTTGTGGCGTCGCTATGGCCCGCACTTCCCGTCATGGCTCGGCTGGGCGCTGACCGTGCTGTTCGTGCTGGCAACCGGCGTGATCTTTCGCGCCAGCTCGGTCGAAGCCGCCTGGCATGTCTTTGCCGGGCTTACCCAGCCGCTGCCGCTCGCGCGCGGGCAGCACCTCTGGCCGCTGATCGTGGCACCTTTGTTCGCCTTCCTGTTGCCGGCGAGCCAGGACATCGTTGGGTTCTTCACGCGCCGCCCGAATCCTTTCCTTGCGGGCGTGCTCGGGATCTGCCTTTTTGCGTTGCTGCTCCATATGGGTGGTCGGGATCTCCATGAGTTCGTCTACTTCAAGTTCTGAGACCGATCCCGGCTGGGGGAGGAGCCTCAAAGCCTGCCTGGGCGCGCTGATCGGCGCTGCCGTGCTGGTGCTGGCGCTGATGGTGATCGTCGATCCCTATGACAGCGGCAAGCTCGGTCTGCTCGGCATCAACGGTGTCGACAATCGTCTCACCCAGATCACGGCCGCAAGCCGCGCCCGAGACCCGAATTTCAACGCGGCCATCCTCGGCAATTCGACGGCGCAGATGATCGAGCCGGCGGAATTGTCTCGCGCCACGGGCCTGCACTTCGTGCAGCTCTACACCACCGGCTCGGCTCCGCGCGAACAGCTCGCGGTGCTCGACTTCTTCCTGCGCAATCACAAGCAGGTCGGCGCGCTGGTGATCGCGGCTGATCCCGGCTGGTGCGTGCATGCGCGGCCGAAGGAGGAGGGCGCTGCGTTCCCCTATTGGCTCTATGACAGAAGCGTCGTCACCTACGCGGTGCGGCTGATCTCCTGGCAGGCGATCGAACAGGCCTTTCAGCGGCTCAGCATCGGGCTCGGCTGGCGGCCGCGGATGAATCCGGACGGCTTCGTCAGTTATGAGGACATCTGGCCGCCCGGCCAATTCAAGGAGGTTGGCTGGCCCAGGGATCCTGCGCCGGCTGCGTCCGCAGAGACGCGGGCAACGTTTCCCGAGATCGCTGCGCTGGTAGAGATCGTCAGGAAGCTGCCGGCCGATGTGGCCATCGTCATCCTCGTGCCGCCGACTTTCGCGGCCACCGTGCCGAAGCCCGGCACGGATTTGGCGCAGGAGCGCGGCGCTTGCGATGCCGCGCTAAAAACCCTCATCGCGAGGCGCCCGCGCAGCAATTTCATCAGCTTTCGCATCGACAACGAGCTGACTCGCGACCGCGACAACTTCGCTGACTTCATCCACTATCGCCCGAAACTTGCGCGCCGGATCGAGCAAGGGATTATCGCCAGCCTGCGCGATGGCGAGAGCGCGAAGATCGATTTCTGAGCCGCTGGCGGCTTAGGAAATTTCCTCGAAGCCGCCGTCGAGCCAGAGCCTGCGCGCGAGCTTGCGCTGGATCTTGCCGCTGGTGGTCTTTGGCAGCGCGCCGGGACGGATCAGCGCGATGTGGCGTGCGAAGAGCTCGTGGCTGTCGGCTACGGCCTCGCGGATCTGGCCCTTGATCTCGGTGGTGTCGATCGTGTGGCGCGCGGTGCGCTCGACCTCCTGGACGATGACGAGGCTCTCCTCGCCATGTTCGTCCGATACCGAAAAGGCTGCGCCGCAGTTCTCGCGCAAGGCGCTGTCCTGCGATTGCACGGTGTGCTCGATGTCCTGCGGATAGTGGTTGATGCCACGGATGATGATGAGATCCTTGATCCGGCCGGTGACGAACACTTCGCCTGTGACATCGAGGAAGCCGAGGTCGCCGGTGCGTAGCCACCGGCCGTCCTCGCCGGCAATCTTGGCGTTGACCTCCTCGCGCGTCGCCGCATCGTTGCGCCAATAGGCATGGGCGACATTGGTGCCGCTGACCCAGATTTCGCCGACACGGTCGGCCGACAGCCGCACACGGTGCTCGGGGTCGACGATGGCGATCTGCTCGCCCCTCAGCGCGCGGCCGCAACCGACGACGATCTGGGCGTCGTCAGGATCGGCCGGCGCCTCGGCCGCATGCGCCTGAAGCGCGGCGCGGCTGACGCTGCGTGTGATATGGCAGCCGCCGCGCTGTCCCCCGGAAATCAGGAGCGTCGCCTCCGCCATGCCATAGGCCGGATACATCGCGCGCGGATCGAATCCGTGCGGCGCAAAGGTTTCAATAAAGCGCGCGATGGTGTCGGCGCGCACCGGCTCCGCACCATTGAGCGCGATCCTGAGCGAGGACAGGTCGACGCCATCCATCTGATCGGCGCGATAGCGGCTGACGCAGAGATCGAAGCCGAAATTGGGCCCGCAGGCGACCTCCGCACGATAATGCGAGATCGCGCGCAGCCAGCCGAGTGGCCGCTGCATGAACGTGTTCGGCGCCATCAGCACGCACGTCGCGCCGACATAGAGCGCCTGAAGCGCGTTCAGGATCAGCCCCATGTCGTGATAGAGCGGCACCCAGTTGACATAGGTCGATTGCCTGGTGTTGCCGAGCGCGATCCGGATCATCTCGAGATTGGCGAGCAGATTGGCATGGCTCACCATCACGCCCTTCGGCTCGGAGGTCGAACCAGAGGTGTATTGCAGGAACGCGGTGTCGTCGGGCTCCGGTTCAGGTAAATCAACCGTCGCACCGTCCGCTTCGGAGAGATCGACTTCGATCCACCGGATGTTCTCCTGCGCAAAGCGTTCCCGCAGATCGCTGCGCAGAGCGAAAGCCGAAGTGGTCAGCGCCAGCGCCGGCGTGCAATTGGCGAGGATCGCCGCGCTGGAATCGCGGGTGCTGTTTCGCCGGGGCATCATCATCGGCACGGCGATGATACCCGCGATCAGGCAGCCGAGGAACGCCACCATGAATTCAATGCCCGGCGGAAACACCAGGATCGCGCGGTCTCCGGGCTGCGCGGACGCGGCTAGCCGCGCCGCGAGCGCGGTTGCGGCCTCATGGAGTTGACGGAAGGTGAGGGATGCTTCCTCCGCGCCGCGATCGGAGACGAAGACATAGGCGCGATCGTCGGGCCGCTCCGCCGCGCGCCGGGCCAGTAGCGCCACGAGCGAGCGGAGATTGTCCATCTGGATTGCGCCGCCTTCAGCCGCGCTCAGGCGGCGGGGCGGAGCGCGCGCTTGTCGGCGAGAAATCGCGACAGCGCCTCAACCGTTGGGTGGTCGTAGAAGTCGTCGGTCGACAGTTCGAGGTCGAGCTTCTCTTCGAGCTCCATCATGAGATAGACGAGCATCGCCGAATCGAGGCCGAGGCGGCTGAATTTTGCGCCGGTGTCGACGCGGTCCTTCGAGATTCTCAGGATATTGGCTAGCGCCGTAACGCAGAAATCCGAAATCTGCTCGCGTGTCATGTCATTTCCCAGAAACAATCGGAATGACAATACGGGCGACCTCAAGGTTGTCAATTTGGCCCAAGCGCCGCAGCGTTGAAGGTTGGGGACTGTTGCTTTCCTGCGTCGCCGGATGCTCAATTCATCCCCAGATGGCGCGATTTCCTCCGGTCTAGAAGGGGGCAGCCTCGGGCAAGGCCGCCGATTACTGATTCGTGCTGGTCGGCGAGGGCGGTTGACGGCGGCCGCGAAGGGGCGAAACTGGTCTGCAAAAAAAGACCGGGAGCGCTTCACATGCGGCTCATCCTCATTGCAACGATGGCAGCTCTGATGGTTGGACAGGCGGCAGCCAGGGCGTGTTGTCGGGCGCGAGCCTTTATGCCGATGTGGCGCGCTACGCCTCCTTCGGCCTGCACCGCTTCGGCTCGCCCGGCGATCGCGCAACGGCCGACTGGATCGCAAGTGAGCTATCGGCTGCGGGCTTCGCGATAAGATTCCAGCCCGTCATGCTCGGCCGGCAATATGTCGTGGAGCGCGCGCGTGCGGAAGCGGCCGGCGCGGCAGTCGAGGCGACGCCATTCTGGTGGCCGCCGGAGGACAAGGCGAGTTTCCGTCTCTCCGCGCCGCTCGCGCGCGAGGGCGATGTTGCCGGGAAAATTCTCTGGGTCGATCTGCCGTTCGATCGCGGCGCCTATCTCGGTCCCGCGCATCGCGGGGCGATCGCTGAGGCCGCGGCCAAGAAGCCCGCCGCCATCCTGCTGATGATCGGCAATCCCGCCGACGACCGCTTTGCCTACAACGTCACGCAGGAGGACGCACCCTGGCCGGTACCGGTGATGGTGGTCGGCGCCAAGGTGCGGGCGACGTTCGAGCGTGCGCTCGCGTCAGGCGCACCGGTGACGTTCGATGTTGCCGGGCATTACGATCGCAACGTGTCGGGCCGCAATGTCATCGCCGAGACCGGCATCGGCCGCGGGCCGACCATCGTTGTCTCCACGCCGATGACCGGCTGGTATAGCTGCGTCTGCGAGCGCGGTCCGGGCATCGCCAACTTCCTCGCTTTGGCGCGCATGGCGGCCGCGGAAAAATGGCCGGCGCATTTCGTCTTCATCGCGACCGCCGGCCACGAGATCGGCCACGGCGGCATGGAGCTTTTTCTGAAGGACGGCGCGCCGGCGCCAAAGGACACGCTGGCCTGGGTTCACTTCGGCTCGTCGAACGCGTGCTACGCCTTCGCGGAAGGCGCGCGCAGCAACCGGACCGAGGAGGAGCGCTATCTCGTGCTGAGCAAGTCAGCGGTCGCGCTGACCGATGAGGCCTTTGTCGCAGTCGCGGCAAAACGTCTGGTGACGGAGAAGCAGGCGGTCGGCGAGCTGCGCGACGTGCATGCGGCGGGTTACGCCAATTTCCTTGGCATGGCCGGCCGCCATCAAACCTTCCACACCCCTGCAGACGATCTCACCGCGACCGGACCCGATATCCTCGAGCCGGTCGCACGCGCATTCGTCGATGCTGTGCGGAAAATCGTCGAACGCGGCGACGCCGCGTTCAAATAGCCTCAGTTCTGATAGTAGCCGCGCGGCTGATAATACTGCCGGGGCTGCTGCTGGTAGTAGTAGCCCTGCTGGCCATACGCCGGGTCGTAGCCGTAGCTCGGTTGCGGTTGCTGCTGATAGACCTGCGCGCCATAGGGACGGGTGATCGGGCGTGGCGCCGGATAGCGCGCGCCGGTATCGCTGCCGTCGGCGGGATAGATGTAGTTGTCATCCTGCTGCATGTAGCGGCGGGCGGGCTGCGCCGGCGGCGTCAAATTCACGGGATCGCCTGTGGTCGCGTACTGCTGCTCCTCGGCGGGTTGCTGGGCACGGGCCACCGCATTGTTGGTGCGGCCGCGCGGATTGCGGGCCAGCGCCACTTGCGCCGAGCCGGTCAGCGTCACCGTGGTGTTGAGCACGCCTTGCTCCTGCACCAGCGTATAGAGTGTCGTCGCATTCTGGCGCGACAGCCGCACGCAGCCATGCGAGGCGGGCGTGCCCAATCGTCCGACCGAGTCGGTGCCGTGGATGGCGTGCCCGATCTTGGTGAAGAAGATCGAGTGCGGCATCGGCGCGTCGTCGAATTCCTTGGAATAGTGATCCTCTTCCATGCGGAAGGCGCGGAACGAGCCGCCCGGCGTCTCACGCGAGGGGATGCCGGTCGACACCGGCCAGTGGTAGCGCGTCACGCCGTCGACCACGACAGTCATCTGCTGATTGTCCTTGTCGATGGTAATGTCGACCTTGGCCTGCGCGGCGCCCGCGCTCAAAAGCATCAGGGAAGTGAAAGCGATAAAAAATGAACGCATCTGACGTCTGGCCTCCGGCCTGTTCACGCTAGGCGCCGCGGCTCTCCGTCCCCCGGCGTGCACTATGCCTGCAATCCGGCTTTCGTTCCAGCGGCCTGCCGACCCATCGTTAACGTGATGCCGGGCGTAAGCAAGGCCGCTTTGTGCCGCGCCGGCTCTGGCGATGCTGACATTTTCGCGAGCGGGAGCTGCGCTCACAACGACGACAATTCGTCACAAAGGCGCAACCATTTGGCCGCTTCAGGCGTTGATCGTGTCCTATCAGACAGGCGATTTTCGCTGCCATCCACCCCGTCAAATTTCCTTTTCAACTTCCCTTGGGACCGAAGATGAACAAAGCCCGTATCGCCGCCGCAGCCTTGCCGGCCGGCTTGTCCGTTCGCCTGCTGTTTGCAGGCGCAGCTGTCCTCCTCGCGCTGTTGTCGCTGCCGCACCCCGGCCACGCCCAGGGCATCGTGCGCGGCGCCCAGGAGGGCTCCTATGAAGGCAACCGGATTGCCGGGCCCGTCGGCGGCGCGGTCGGAGGCGTCGTCGGTGCCGGCGTCGGCGGCGCGGTAGGTGCCGTGGACGGCATCCTGGGCATTCCCTATCACGGCCGCCGCCATTGCCGTGGCTACTACGACGGCTATCATCACTTCCGCTGCTACAGGTGATCGTCATTCCGGGGCGGCCGAAGGGCGAGCCCGGAATCCATTGAGCAACAGCGTTGGCGGATGAATGGATTCGGGGCTCGCGCTATGCGCGCCCCGGAATGACAGTCAGGGTCAGTTCTTCAGCCGATAGCCGGTCCGAAAAATCCACCAGATCGCGACCAGGCAGATCGCCAGGAACGCCACCGTCATGCTGATGCTGACGGACACGCTGACGTCCGCGATCTCGTAGAAGCTCCAGCGGAAGCCCGAGATCAGATAGACGACCGGGTTGAGCAGCGCCACGGTGCGCCAGGTGGGCGGCAGCATGTCGATGGAATAGAAGCTGCCGCCGAGGAAGGTCAGCGGCGTCACCACCAGCATCGGGATCATCTGCAGCTTTTCGAACCCATCGGCCCAGATGCCGATGATGAAGCCGAACAGGCTGAACGTCACTGCCGTCAGCACCAGGAAGGCCAGCATCCAGACCGGATGATGGATGTGCAGCGGCACGAACAGGCCGGCGGTGGCGAGAATGATCAGGCCGAGGATGATCGACTTGGTCGCGGCCGCGCCGACATAGCCGAGCACGATCTCGAAATAGGAGATCGGCGCCGACAGGATCTCGTAGATCGTGCCGGTGAATTTCGGGAAGTAGATGCCAAATGACGCGTTGGCGATGCTCTGCGTCAGCACCGAGAGCATGATCAGGCCCGGCACGATGAAGGTGCCGTAGCTGACGCCCTCGACCTGGCTGATGCGCGAGCCGATCGCGGCGCCAAACACCACGAAATAGAGCGAGGTCGAGACGACAGGCGAGACGATGCTTTGCAGCAGCGTGCGCCAGGTGCGCGCCATTTCGAACAGATAGATGGCGCGGATGGCGCGGTGATTCATGACGTCCTCACGAGGTCGACGAAGATGTCCTCGAGCGACGATTGGGTCGTGTCGAGATCGTTGAAGCGGATGCCGGCGGTGCGGACGTCGCTGAGCAGGCTGGTGATGCCGGTGTGCTCGCCCTTGGTGTCGTAGTCGTAGACGAGCGTCGCGCCGTCGTCGCAGAGGTCGAGCTCGTAATGGCTGAGGCTCTCCGGCAGCGCAGTCACCTTGCCCTGCAAATGCAGCGTCAGCCGCTTCTTGCCGAGCTTCTGCATCAAGGTCGCTTTGTCCTCGACCAGCACGATCTCGCCCTTGTTGATGACGCCGATGCGGTCGGCCATCTCCTCGGCTTCCTCGATGTAATGCGTGGTGAGGATGATGGTGACGCCGGATTGCTGGAGCGTGCGCACCACTTCCCACATGCCCTTGCGCAGCTCGACGTCGACACCGGCGGTCGGCTCGTCCAGGAACAGGATCTGCGGCTCGTGCGACAGCGCTTTCGCAATCATCACGCGGCGCTTCATGCCCCCCGAGAGCGTGATGATCTTGTTGTCCTTCTTGTCCCAGAGCGACAGATCCTTGAGAATCTTCTCGACCAGCGCCGGGTTCTTCGGCTTGCCGAACAGGCCGCGGGAAAAGCTCACGGTCGCCCACACGCTCTCGAAGGCGTCGGTGTGCAATTCCTGTGGCACGAGGCCGATCAGCGAGCGCGCCTTGCGGTAGGAGGTCTGGATGTTCTCGCCGCTGACGAGGACCTTACCCTCGCTGGGGTTGGCGATGCCGCAGATGATGGAGATCAGCGTGGTCTTGCCGGCGCCGTTGGGGCCAAGCAGCGCAAAGATCTCGCCGCGCTTGATGTCGAGATTGATGTTCTTGAGCGCCTTGAAGCCGGACCCATAGGTCTTCGACAGATTGGCGACGGAAATGATGGAGGACATGAGGGCCGGTGGGGGTGGGGAGGGATGTGCCGGAACCCACACCCTGGCGGGTGGAGAGTGGCGGAGCCCTGAAATAGGAATGGCCTTTCCCGGTCGCAATTGCCTGGAGAAAAATGGTCTCAAAACAGGCCCTTAAGTGGCCGGTTTCGGGCAAGTGTTGCGCGATGGTCACGACTTGCGGCTAAGATCACCGTTCACGCGGCTCTTTGTTGCGTCTGCGAGCAGGCCATGGCTACGATTCCGGCCAATCGCGAAGCGTATGTCCTCAGGGAAAAGATCGATGAGACCGAACGGCCGTCACACCGCCGGCGCCAGCCAGTTGTCCCCTCTCCGCATGTGGGCAATCTGCCTGCTTCTGCTGTCAGCTGCTGCCATGAGCCCGACCACAGCCAAGGCGGCGCCGAGCCAGGCCGCGGCGACGACGCATGTCTATCTGCTCCGCGGCGTGCTCAACATCTTCTCGCTCGGGCTCGACACGATCGGCGCCCGCCTTGAGGCGCAGGGCATCCCGGTAACCGTCGCGAACTTCGTGTCCTGGTCCTCGCTCGCCGATGAGGCTGCAGCGAACTACAAGGCCGGCCGGGTCAAGACCATCGTGCTGGTCGGGCATTCCTCGGGGGCGACCGCGCTGCCCGATATGATCGCCAAGCTCAATCAGCTCGGCGTGCCCGTGAAGCTCGCGATCGGGCTCGACTCCGTGTTCAAGACCAGGCTGTCGACCGGCGCTGAACGCTACATCAACATCTATATCGGCGACGGTCCGGGTGAGCCGGTGCGGGCCGCGAACGGCCTGCGCGGCAAGCTCGACAATGTCGACGTGCGCGGCAGCGGCGTCGGCCACATCACCATCGACAAGAACGAGGCGATCCAGCGCCGCGTCATCGCCGAGATCGACGCCGCCATCGCCCGCTCGCGCGGTCCGGCTGGACCGGTCGCCGAACCCCGCGCGCCGCGGGCTGCGCACTCGGCGGCGGCTGTGGCACCGGCGAGGAACTAAAGACTTTCGCCTGTAACGGCTGACGTCATCATGCCGCCGTCGACTTGATTGTCGATGGCGGCATTGTCTTGTCCGCGCTGCCGTAACGCCGTATCGGCCCGGTCTCGCTATGCGAGGAAGGCGCGGACGGCATTCCCGATCTCCCTTGCATGCGTTTCCAGCGCGAAATGTCCGGTGTCGAGGAATTTCACCACGGCGTTCGGATTGTCGCGCTTGTACGCCTCTGCGCCGGGCGGGATGAAGAACGGATCGTTCTTGCCCCAGACCGCGAGGAGAGGTGGCTTGTGCTTGCGGAAATACTCCTGGAAGGCAGGATAAAGAGCCACGTTGCTCTTGTAGTCGCCGATCAGATCGAGCTGCACCTCGTCGGAGCCTGGGCGCGCCAGGTAGTAGTTGTCGAGGTTCTGGCCGTCCGGAGACACCAGCGTCGTATCAGGAACGCCGTGCGTGTATTGCCAGCGCGTCGCCTCCGGCGTCTGCATGGCTCGCAACGCTTCGCGATTGGCCGGTGACGGATCTTCCCAATAGGCCCTCACTGGAGCCCAGTCCTCGCTCAGCCCTTCCTCATAGGCGTTGCCGTTCTGCGAGATGAAGGCGGTGATGCGTTCGGGGTGGCTCAGCGCGAGCCGGAAGCCGGTCGGCGCGCCGTAGTCGAAGACGTAGACGGCGAAACGGTCGAAGCCGATCACTTCGGTGAAGAGCTCAATCACGCGCGCGATGTTGTCGAAGGTGTAGCGAAATGCTTCGCGCGAAGGCATGTCGGACTGACCGAAGCCGGGGAGGTCGGGCGCCACGATGTGAAACTTGTCCGCCAGCAGCGGGATCAAATCGCGGAACATATGGCCCGCACTCGGGAAGCCATGCAGCAGCAAAAGCTTCGGCGCGCCGGCGCGGCCGGCCTCTCGGTAGAAGACCTTGAGGCCATCGACATCGGCAGTGCGGTAGGTGGTTGGGGTCATGACGTCTCCATTCGATTGTAACCTGTTAAATGCCAACGATAAGGTTATGATGGAGGATAATAACTTGTCAATAGCCGTTCAAATGGTTACTTAGACCGTGTTCCCCTCGGATCCGTTAGGGACCATCCATGGGCAAACCGCCCGCCACGTTCATCGCCGACTCGCTCGGCCTCGATTTTCTCAACTCGGTCGCGACGCCGGCGGATGCGCCCGTCGACTGGCTCGACAGCGGCAATGGCCTGATCGACTGGCTCACCCAGGCGAAGCTCGTTCCGTCAGACGAACTGAACGCGCTGAAGGCCCGCGCGACGCCGGGCGAGTTGGACAAGGTCGCGGACCAGGCGCGCGCGTTGCGCGAATGGTTCAGGGGCTTCGTGCGCCGGCATGCGGGCCGGCCGCTCACGGAGGCAGCGCTGAAGGAGCTCGGTCCGTTGAACAGCCTGTTGGCGCATGACGAGGCATTCAGTCGTATCGAACCCGGACATGACAATGGCGGCGCTCTGTCGTTGCACAGGACGCGACGCTGGCGGTCGCCGGAATCCCTGCTGCTACCAGTTGGCGAGGCGATGGCGAAGTTTGTCTGCGAGGAGGATTTCGCCGACGTGAAGGCGTGCGAGGGTCATAACTGCACGATGCTGTTCGCAGATCACACCCGCAGGCGGGCGCGCCGATGGTGCATCATGGCGGTCTGCGGCAACCGCGCCAAACAGGCCGCACATCGCAGCCGGCTCAAGAGCAGGCAGTGACCAAGGCCAGGGGGCGAGACTGGACCGAACAAAAAGGAGTCCAGCACAATTGCTGATCTTGCCCTGACCGTCTTCGACGTCAACCATGATCGGATGGCGACGCTCAGTCCTTGGATTTGTCCGGCTTCATGTCGCCGGCGACCATGTCCCGCAGGGCGCCCCGCAGCACGGCGACATTTTTCGCGCCGTTCAGCTGCTCGAATTCGCGCTGGGCATGCTGCCAAAGCGGGGCGGCCTTTTCGTGAAGACGTCGCCCCGCATCAGTCAGTTCGATCAGGCGGATTCGGCCGTCGGTGGGCGAGGGCCGGATGCGGACCAGGCCGTCAAGTTCCAGGAAGCCAACCATCTTGCCCATCGCGGTACGTTCGATGTCGAGCCGCTCGGCGAGAGCATTGACCGCGGCGCTTCCCAGCTCGTTCAGGGCCGACAAGGTCAGGAATTGCGTGATGCGCAGGCCCACCTGTTCGAGATGACCATCGTAGAAGCGCGAGATCTGCCGGTTTGCCTTCCTCATGGCGGAGCAGTTGCATTGATCGATTCCGAGAGGCCTGCTCACCGGCAACATCTCCGTGTCCTTTCATTTTCGTCGTGGGCCCGCGCCGCGAATATAGGCCTGGCGCGGGCGCAACGATATTCTCAAAACCCGGACGGTGGGGTGATATAGCCGGGCTCATCAGCCGCAAGCGTACTCTTCAACACCACCGTTCCCTTGTCGGCCATCACCTCGCTCTTGCCGGCGGCGAGGGCGTCATAGGTCTGGCGCACGACGTCCTCGGGGCTCGCTTTCGGCACGTCAATGCCGTTGGTCAGGTCGGTGTCCACGAAACCGACATGCAGGCCGAGGACCTGGTCGCCACGGTTGCGCAGATGAAAGCGAAGCTGGTTGGTATAGCTCCATGCTGCCGCCTTTGACGCCGCATAGGGCGCCAGAATCGGCCGCGGCAGCCAGACGATGTCGGACAGCACGTTAATGATCGCGGCGCTCGGCTTCTTGGACAAGATTGGTTCGAAGGCTTGGGTGACGCGCACGACGCCATAATAGTTGGTATCGAACATGCGGGCCGATTGTGCCGCGATGTCGGCGGACAGCAGTCCGTCTATCAGAGCGGCGATGCCGGCGTTGTTGACCAGCAGCGTCGTATCGGCAGCGAATCCGGCGGCAGCGGTGATCGTTGCCGGATCCGTGACGGCGATTTTCACCGGGACGATGCCGGGTTCATTTTTAAACCCCGTGTCGGCTTTGGTCATGTTCAGGCGAACACGGCGCGATTCCGCGCGATGAATTGCTGAACGGAGAGGGGCGGTGCTCCCGTGATCTTCTCGACGGCATCGTTGGTGCCCGAGAAAATGCCCTCGCGATAATTCTGGGCGACTTCGACCAGGTGCTGCACCAGGAATGGAGGAAACTTGTAGAGCTTCTCCATCTTGTCCTTGAATACCTCGATCGATGTCGGCGCGTATTCGATCCTGGCGCCGAGCACCTCGCTCATCGCAGCTGCGATCTCGGTGTGGTTCAACTCCACGGGGCCGTGCAGCGGATAGATCTTGCCCTCGTGGCCTTGCGGCTTGGCCAGGAGGTGGGCGATGACACGGCCTTGATCGTCGCTGGCGATCGGCGCGTGGCGTCCGTTCTCGAACGGAAATTCGATCTTTTTCCTGGCCCATATCTCCTTGCCGAAATGCGGGTAGACAAGCCAATCAGCAAAGAAGGTGGGGCGCAGATGCGTCGTCGAGACACCTGACCAGTCGAACACCCGCTCCGAAACCCAGTGGTCCTGTGCGGCATGACTTGCCGATTCCCGGCGTGCCGAAATCTGCGACATGTTGACGATCGCGGTGACGCCGGCCTCCTTCGCCGCTTGAGCGAAATAGGCGGCGGCGCCGATGATTCCCGGCGCGATCGGATGAAGGAAGTAGGCCGATTGGATACCTTCCATGGCCGCGCGAATGGCGTCGATATCGGTGAAATCGCCGATGGCGATGTCGACGCCACGCTGCCTCAGCTTAGCCGCCCGCTCGCCGTCCGTGCGCACATAGGCGCGTACCGTCTTGCCCATCTTGAGGAGTTCGTCGACGGCGGCGCCCCCGGTTCGTCCGGTCGCACCGCTGACGAGAATGGTTGCTTCGCTCATGACGCCACTCCTTTGTTCATATTAGAGCATATGCTCCTATAAGAACCAAAATAGGTGTATATGCTCTTAAATCAACCCGTTTCTCTCGTCGGTTGGAGTGGGGCGGTTCACATCACCGTGTGGCGCTATCTCGACCGCGCGCTGCCGCAACCCGGCCGATCCCAAGGCCGCGGCGCGCATGGATCAGGTGATGAAAATCGTCGACTGGTATCTCTTCCAGGGCTGCGGCAACATCATCACCTTCCAGCGCATCGTGCGGCCGAAGCTTTTGGGACAGCCCCGGAGTGGGGAGAACTGACCGCAGACGGCGCCAATCTCGCGCCATGGCTTGCGCGGATAGAAGATCGTCCCTCGTTTCGTGCGACAACCTGGGCCCGGGTCGCGGACATGGCGGCCGGGTTTGACGAGAAAGCGGGCGTCTTATCGCTTCCCGACCAGTTTCAGGGAGCGGCCGGCCTTCTGATTGCGCGGCTTGACCGCTACGCCTTGCGCGTCGGCCGGCCTCAGGAAGCGGACGAGCATCGTCCGCAGATGCTCCACATTCTGCCTGATATCCAGTTTGGGATTGCGGATCGGCAGCGCACGGGATCCGTCGATGAGGGCGATCAGGATGTTCGCCGTCGCATCCGGATCGAGTCCGCAATCCACTCGTCCCTGCTCTTGCGCCTGGCGCAGGAAGTCGCTCCACATGCGGCGGACCGCCTTGGTGTGCCGTTCGATGATTTTGGCGAATTCCGGATTTCGGGCGGCCTCCGCGAGGCCATCCAGGTTGAGGACCTGGGCCGGACGAAACCGCAGGCTGGTTTCCTCGATATCGACGAGCAGCGCCTCGATCACGTCGGGGGCGGCGAGAATCTTTTCAAACCGCTCCGCCGAGCGTGCGAGACCCAAATCGATCATCGCCTCGATGATCGCCACCTTGCTCGGAAAGTAGTGATAGAGGTGGCCGGGACTGATCCCGGCTTCCGTGCAGATATCCGTCGTGCTGGCGCCTCGGAAGCCGTCCCTGATGAAGCAGCGGATCGCCGCGCCGAGGATCTCGGCGCGCTTCTGTTCATGCTTGACGGGGTCGACTTTCCTCAAATCCGGACATCTCCATTCTCATTCGCCCAGTTAGCACGACGATTCGCCACGAGAAAATCAAAATTAGAGAGTTCCATCTATTTATGTTGACGGAGGGCGGCGTGAGAGTGATTGTTGGAGAAATCTCTCTAATGAGCCGTCGATGCGGGAATGTAACCATGCGCTTTCCACGGACGGCCCTGATGATTGTTGCACTGGCTCTTGGTGGCTGCGCGACACCGCCGCTCGAACGGGCCGGCTCGCTGCGGAGCTACGACCGGATGTCGGATGCGAACGGACTGGTGACGCGATCGCAGATCCGTGTGAACAAGAAGGATCTGCTGGCGGCGAAAACAATCCGAATCGCATCGACCGTCTTTCCCGCGCGCACGGGCGTTGAGCTGACCGAAAAGGAGCGCCGCCTGGTTGCGAACGCCGTCAGCCGCGAGCTGTGTCTCCGCCTGAGCGAGCGCTTCCGCATCGTCTCCTCCGATGACGACGCCGACCTCACGGTGCAGGCAACGGTGACGCATGCCACGCCGACCAGCCCGACCGCCGCCGGCGCGTCGAAGGCCCTTTCGATTGCCAAGACCGTTGCCCTTCCTGGCGTGCCCGTGCCGGTGCCGAGGCTTCCGGTCGGGCTCGGCAGCCTGTCGGTCGAAGCGGAGGCGCGGGACTTCGCCGGTTTCCAGAAGGCGGCGATAGTCTGGGCGCGCAACGCCAACTCCATCTCGAACTCTGCGCGCGTCGCCAACGAGGGCGATGCCTACGATCTCGCCGCCGATTTCGGCGCCGACTTCGCCAAGCTCGTTGCGACCGGAGAGTCGCCCTTCGGCGGTGTCCCCGCATTGCCCCCGATGGACACCATTCCAGTGCGGCTTGGCGGCGCGCCCAAATACGTCGCGTGCGAGGCGTTCGGACGCTTTCCAGGCCTGACCGGCTTTGCGGGACAGGGGCTCGGCCTGCCGCCGGCATGGACGGATTCCGGCGCCAAGGACAATCCCGCCCCGGCATCGCCGCCGGGGCCGAGTTCAGAGCAGGTGCTGACGCAGTGATGCGATCGCGTCCCTTGCGATATCCGAGCCCGACAAATTGTAGCCGATCAGAGTCAATGACATGCTGACATCCCGAACGACACGCCCATCCCGGCAGAGGGCAACGCGCAGCGATGCGAGCGCGAGGAGCGTCCCTCTGTTCACGGCTGATGAAGCCTGGAGCGGGACGATTGCGGATCGGCGTGTGGCCGGCGAGACAGAAGACCTGGACTCGATGCTCGAGCCCGGGTTCTGGATGACGGCCCTGGTCGCATTCCTGCCCACGGTCGCGGGCTGCCTCTATCTCTTCCTGACCCAAGGTTGAGGCGCGCATCGAGCGCGGCGCCGAGGGCAAGCGATGCATGCACCATATGAGTTGGCGCGGTGCGCCCGTCGGAGGCCCGCCTGCGGCCGCCGGTCTCTGCCGGCCTTGTCCGCCGGCCTGACATTGCTGCTCGCGGGATGCGCGTCGAGCGCGAATCTGCCTCCGGTCTATCACCCTCCGCGCGCACCGAGCGCGAAGGCGGTGCAGGAGGGCGTCAGGAAAGGGGCCGCTGAAGCCAAGCTGACCGGGGGGCTCGAGACAACCGCCGTCCGCGATACCGACCACGGACCGGGATCGTATTTCATCTGCCTGAGGCAGCTTGGCCCGTCAGATGGCAGACGCCCCGTCTATTCGGTCTTTTTCGACGACGATGTCTACAAGGGAATCCAGAGTTCGGTGATCCTCGAGGCCTGCGAAGCTCAGCCATGGGTTCCGTTCAATTGACGCCAGGACCGCAGGATGCAGAATGAGGCCTCGACCGCCGGACCTCACGGGCCCGGCCCCGTGCCCCAAAATCCACCCAATCGATGCTCACTAAGCCCCGGGGGAGGCGGCCGCCTCCTGTGGTGGGACTGATGATTGATTTGAGGCGGTTAGTCGTGCTCGCAGCGGTTGCGCTGCTGGCCCTGGGCACCGGCACGGCCGATGCCTCGCCCGCCAAGCAGAAGCCGGCTGCGAGCCCGTCTGTCGCGCCGCCGCCTCCCGCTCCACCCGCCGAACCTTTGCCGCCGCCGAAGATCTACCTGTTCCGCGGCGCCATGGGCCCGATCTTCTCGACTGGAATGGATCGGCTCGAAGAGAAGCTGACGACGGCCGGCTTCTCCGCCAACGTCTATGAATTCACCATCTGCCGGCTGATCGGCAACCGCGCCATCGCCAGCTATAAGGAGAGCCCGGCGCCGATTGTGCTGATCGGCCATTCGATGGGGGGGCTGTGCTCGGTCATCATCTCGGAGATGGCGGCCAAGGAGAACATCCCGATCAGCCTCGTCATCACCATCGACCCCGCGCATGCGACCGATGACGTGCCGCTCAATGTCGAGCGCTTCATCAACATCTTCCTCTCCGACAGCGTGCTCGGCGGCGGCAACGTCGTGGCGATGCCCGGCTATCGCGGCCATTATGCGAGCTATGACCTCAAGGAGAACAACCGCGTCTCGCACATCAACATCGAGAAGTCGGACGACATCCACCGCCAGATCGTCGACATGGTGACGCAGTTGCCGCGGATCCAGGCGACGCAGACCGAGGCCGATGCGGTGCCGCTGCGCTATCTCGTCCCCGGCGACACGCTGGTCGAATTGTGGGACAGCGGCGTGCGCATGCCGGTCCGCCGCGGCGACACCCTGGAGAGCATCGCCGCAGCCAACCGCGTGCCACTGTGGTCGCTCGCACAGAGCAACTCGCTGCCGGAAAACGCAACGCTCACCCCGGGCCAGTCCATCATCGTGCCACGGCATCTGACGCCGCCGGACGCCGCGGCCGCGATGGCAGTGCCGGCGCCTCCGCCGGCGGCGAGGCGAAAGTAGCTCATCGACAACTCGTCATGCCCGGGACAAGCCCGGCCATGACGTAGAGTATCAGACGTTCGAGCCGTGGATCGCGTCGATCACGGCATCCGTCACTTCCTTCGTCGTCGCCTTGCCACCCACGTCCGGCGTCAGCACGCCGGCGGCGCAAACCTGCTCGACGGCTTTCATCAACCGCACGGCGGCGTCCTTCTCACCGAGATGCTCGAGCATCTGCGCGCCGGTCCAGAACGTCGCGACCGGGTTGGCGATGCCCTTGCCGGTGATGTCGAAGGCCGAGCCATGGATCGGCTCGAACATCGAGGGGAAGCGGCGCTGCGGATCGATGTTGCCGGTCGGCGCCACGCCGAGGCTGCCCGCGAGCGCGCCGGCGAGGTCGGAGAGGATGTCGGCGTGAAGGTTGGTCGCCACGATGGTGTCGAGGCTCTTCGGATGCAGCGTCATCCGCACGGTCATGGCATCGACCAGCATCTTGTCCCAGCTGACATCAGGGAATTCAGTCGCGACTTCGGCTGCGATCTCGTCCCACATCACCATGCCGTGGCGCTGCGCGTTCGACTTGGTCACGACGGTCAGGAATTTGCGCGGGCGCGACTGCGCGAGCTCGAACGCGTAGCGCATGATCCGCGTCACGCCGACGCGGGTGAAGACCGCCACTTCGGTGCCGACCTCTTCGGGCAGGCCCTTGTGGGCGCGACCGCCCATGCCGGCATATTCGCCTTCCGAATTCTCGCGCACGATCACCCAGTCGAGATCGCCGACGCCGACATTGCGCAGCGGCGAGGCGACGCCCGGCAGGATCTTGGTCGGCCGTACATTGGCGTATTGGTCAAAGCCCTGGCAGATCGGCAGGCGCAGGCCCCACAGTGTGATGTGGTCGGGCACGTCGGGCGCGCCGACCGCACCGAAATAGATCGCATCGAACTTCTTCAGCTCAGCGAGGCCGTCGGCCGGCATCATCAGGCCATGCTTCCTGTAATAGTCCGAGCCCCAGTCGAAGGTCTTGACGTTGAAGGCGATGTCGTCGCTGCGCTTTGCCAGCGCCTCCAGCACGCGGATTCCGGCCGAGATGACCTCGGGTCCGATGCCGTCGGCGGGAATGGCTGCGATCGAATGGGTGCGCATGAGAAAGCTCCGTTTGAGAGATCAGTGGGACTGCGTGACGGGTTCGACGGACGCGGTCTGCGCACGCGACAATAGCAGGGTCAGGACCGCCGAGAGAACGAGCAGGCCGCTGACGAAATAGAGCCCGCCAACAAAACTGCCGGTCTGGTCCTTGATCCAGCCGATCATGGCGGGACCGACGAAGCCGCCGAGATTGCCAATCGAGTTGATGGTGGCGATGCCGGCCGCGGCCGCGGGGCCGGAGAGGAATAGGGTCGGCATGCTCCAGAGCGGCGGTTTTGCCGAGGAGATGCCGATATTGACCAGCGCCAGCGCGACCAGCACGGCGACCACACCGGATGCGAGGCCGGCATAGGCGAGGCCCATGGCGGCGATCAGGCAGGCCCACACGACGTGCCAGGTGCGCTCACCGGTGCGGTCCGAATGCCGCGCCCACAGCACCATGGCGATGACGGCAGCCGTCGCCGGCAGCGCGTTGAGGAAGCCGACCTGGAGCGAGGACAGGCCGAACTGCTTGATGATCTGCGGCGCCCAGACGCCGAGCGTGTAGAGGCCGGCCGAGGTGCCGAAATAGATCAGCGACAGCGCCAACACGCGCGGATCGGCGAGCCCGCGCCAGATGCTGTGGCTCGCGGTTGCGGCCTTGCTGGTGGTCTCCTCGTTCATGGTCTCGACCAGCCAGCGGCGCTCGTCCTCGGCAAGCCATTTCGCCTTCTCGGGGCGGTCGGTGAGGAATGCCAGCACCACGAAGCCGAGCAGCACGGCCGGCAGCGCCTCCAGCATGAACAGCCATTGCCAGCCCTTGAAGCCGAACAGGCCGTCCATCTCCAGCAGCGCGCCGGAGACCGGCGATCCCAGCACGGTCGAGAGCGGCGCTGCCGCCATGAACAATGCGGTCACCGCGGCACGCTGGCGTGCCGGAAACCAGTAGGAGAGATAGAGGATGATGCCGGGAAAGAAGCCGGCTTCTGCGACGCCGAGCAGGAAGCGCAGGATGTAGAAGCTGGTCGCACCTTGCACGAACGCCATCGCCGCCGAGACCAGGCCCCAGGTGATCATCACCCGTGCGATCCAGATCCGGGCGCCGACCTTGTGCAGGATCATGTTGGAGGGCACTTCGAACAGGAAATAGCCCCAGAAGAAGATGCCGGCGCCAAAACCGTAGACGGTCGGCGACAGGCCGATGTCCTTGTTCATCGTCAGCGAGGCGAAACCGATATTGACGCGGTCGATGAAGGCCACGAAGTAGAGCAGCATAATGAAGGGAACGATGCGCCAGCTGATCTTGCGCAGCACGCGCGTCTGAATCTCGCTCACCACTCTCGCCTCCCTCAAGTCCTGGTTTTCATTGTGGCAGCGAGCCTAGGCGGCGAGGGGACGCGAACTCAATTGGCGCTGGTTTATACAAAAAAATGATATAATCCTCTTACGGCAAGACGAGGGATCCGGAATGGAATTGCATCAGCTCCGATGCTTCATGGCGGCGGCCGAGCAGCTGCATTTCGGCCGCGCCGCGCAGCATCTCCAGATGCTGCCCTCCGCACTCGGGCGCCAAATCAGGCTGCTGGAGGAGGATCTGGGAACACGGCTGTTCGCGCGCACGACCCGCGCCGTCTCGCTCACCGAGGATGGCGCGACCCTGCTGCGCGATGCCCGCGCCATCCTCGCCCGGGTCGAGGCCGTCGAAAGCAGCTTACGCAACCGCTCGCGCGCAGGCGCCGCGCGGCGGTTGCGGGTCGGCGCCATCGACAGCGCTGCAGCGGGGCTGCTGCCGCTGCTGCTGCGTGATTTCCGCGCAAAGTATCCCGAGGTCTCGGTCCAGCTTCTGGAAGACAAGACCGTCCGGCTATTGCCAAAGATCCTGACCGGCGCGCTCGATCTCGCCTTCGTCCGCCCGCCCGACCGGCCGGACAAGCGGCTGGAGCTCCGGCCGCTGCTTCAGGAGACCGCGATCGTGGCCTTTCCGCAGCGCCACGCGCTCGCCGCGCGCAAGTCGATCACGCTGGCTGACATCGCCGACGAGCCGATGCTGGTGCCGGACCGCCGCTCGCGGCCGCACAGCCACGACCTCACCATAAAGCTGTTCGAGCAGGCCGGATTGACGCCGCGCATCGTGCAGGTCGCCGACGAGAAGCAGACCATCATTCATCTGGTCGCAACCAAGCTCGGGGCTGCGATCGTGCCGCGCTGGACCACGCGGATGGCTGTGACGGGTGTGCGGTTCGTGCCGCTCAGGCCAAGGCAGAGCGGGCCGGTCGGCCGGCTGCCGCTGGCGGCGGTCTGGTTGCGCGGCTCGCGCGACCCGGCCCGCGATGCCATGCTGGCGGTGCTGGAGACGCGCCTGCGCAGGTATGCGCGGGAGGCGTGAGGCGCTATGACATAAACCGGGATAGAGGGTGGATGCGATGACTGATCAGAAAGCGCCAAACGAGTTGCGGGTAGCCATTGCGGGGCTGGGCTCGATCGGCAGCAAGATCGCGACCGCGCTCGATCAGGGTATCGAGGGGCTGACGCTCTCGGCCGTCGCCGTGCGCGATCCTGCCAAGCATCAGGCCTTTCTCAACGGCCTGCGCCGCCCACCGAAAGTCTTGCCGATCGACCAGCTCGGCGACGCCGCCGACATCGTGGTCGAATGCGCGCCGAGCAGCCAGTTGCGCGCGATCGTCGAGCCCGCGGTGACGCGCGGCAAGTCCGCGGTCGTGGTCAGCGTTGGCGGATTGCTCGATAATTTTGATCTCGTCGATCTCGCCGCACCAATGGCGGCCGCATCCTCGTCCCGACCGGCGCGCTGATCGGGCTCGATGCGGTCAACGCCGCTGCGATCGGCACCATTCATTCGGTGAAGATGGTCACGCGCAAGCCGATCGACGGGCTGAAGGGCGCGCCATTCATCGTTCAAAACAACATCGATATCGACAATCTGCGCGAGCCGCTCAAGCTGTTCGAGGGCAGCGCGCGCGAGGCCGCAAAGGGCTTTCCAGCGAACGTCAATGTCGCCGTTGCGCTGTCGCTGGCGGGCATCGGGCCCGATCGCACCCGGATGCAGGTCTGGGCCGACCCCACGGTGCCGCGCAATGTTCATCGCATCGAGGTCGAGGCAGACTCCGCGCGCTTCTCGATGTCGATCGAGAACATCCCGTCCGAGAATCCCAAGACCGGGATAATCACCGCGCTGTCCGTGATCGCGCTGCTGCGCAAGCAGCGCGCCACGTTGTGTGTGGGGACGTGATGAGTTGAGGCGTGATTAGCCGAGACGGCGGTGCGCTCCCTCTCCCGCTTGCGGGAGAGGGTTGGGGAGAGGGTGTTTCCGCAACGGGGTACTCCCCCAGAGGAGAGAGCCCTCACCCGCGCCTACGGCGCGACCTCTCCCGCAAGCGGGAGAGGTGCAGGTCGCTCGCGACGCCTATCTCAACTATTTCGACTACGCGCCGGTAACGCGCCAGATCACGTTGCCGACGTCGTCGGCCATCAGCAGCGACTTCTTGTCGGGGCCGATCACGACGCCAACCGGGCGGCCGTAGGATTCCTTCTCGTCCGGGGACAGGAAGCCAGAGAGGATGTCGCGACCGGGGCCGGAGGGCTTTCCGTTCTCGAACGGGATGAACACCAGCTTGTAGCCGGACAGCGTGCTGCGATTCCACGAGCCGTGCTGGCCGATCACCATGCCGTCAGGGAAGCCCGGCAGGGTGCCGGCAGGCATCCAGCACAGGCCGAGCGAAGCGGTGTGGCCACCGAGCGCGTAGTCCGGCGTGAGCGCCTTGGCGACCATCGCGGCATCCTGCGGCACGCGGTCGTCGACCGTCTTGCCCCAGTAGCAATAGGGCCAGCCGTAGAAGCCGCCGTCGCGCACCGAGGTGAGATAATCCGGCGGCGTTTCGTCCCCCAGCCCGTCGCGCTCGTTGACGACGGTCCAGAGCACGCCCGTCGTCGGCTCCCACGCAAGGCCGACGGGATTGCGCAGGCCCGCGCCGAAAATGCGATGCGTGCCGGCGACGAGGTCGAGTTCGTAAACGGCAGCGCGGCCTTCCTCAACTTCCATGCCCATTTCGGCGATGTTGCTGAGCGAGCCGACGCCGGCATAGAGCTTCTTGCCGTCGGGGCTAGCGAGCAGGCTCCGCGTCCAGTGACCGCTTGGCTTGAATGTGGTGAGCCGCTTGCCGGGCGCGGTGATGCTGTCGGCATTGGCGACATAGGGGAAGGCCATCACGCCGTCGGTGTTGCCGACATAGAAGGTGTCGCCGACCAGCGCCATGCCGAACGGCTGGCTGAGGTTCTCCATGAAGGCGCCGCGGACTTCGGCGGCGCCGTCGCCGTCCTTGTCGCGAAGCAGCGTGATGCGGTTGGCGGACTCGCCTAGCGCCGCGGCACGCCGCATCGTTGCCTGCATGGCGTAGTGGAACACCGATCTCGGCGCTCCCGCGATTTGCGTTGCTTCCGCGATCAGCACGTCGCCATTGGGCAGCACCTCGATCCAGCGCGGATGGTCGAGGCCGGTTGCGAACGCGTTGACCTTGAGCCCCGGCGCGACCGTCGGCTTCTGCCCCTCGCTCCAGCCCCTGGCTGTCGGCATCTTCAAAGTCGGCAGCGCGCCTTGCGGCTTCGCTTCGGGAATCGCCGGCGCCTGGCCCCAGGCCGGCGCGGGCGTGGTGCCTGACAGCTTGCGCCATTGCAGCGCGATGCCGCCGACGAACGCGACGAACTGCGCAAAGATGCTGGAAAATGTCATGAAAATCCCCTGTCGAACCTGCGGCACTGTCCAACGTCGGATCGCCCGAAGCCCCGCGCGGGCTCAGGCGTGATCGTCGACCTCTCCAGATCGACGATGGAATGCCGTCGTGCCTTTTGCGCGCGCATCCAACTGGGTAGTGGTCAAAAGGTCAACATGCGCGGGCCAGCATCGGGCCGTTATGGCGGCCGCAAATGGCAGCACGCCGAATTTGCATGGCAAGGATGCAGGCGGCAGAGCGCACACTGCTTCTCCAACGTCGTCCTGGCGAAGGCCAGGACCCATACCGCGGAATCTATCGGTGATGAGCGATAGGAGCACCGGCCGACCAGTTGTCCCTGGGGTTATGGGTCCTGGCCTTTGCCAGGAAGACACCAGAGGATGTGGCCGCTTGCTAGGCTCTCAATAACAGCGAAGCGCTCGCCCGCCATCACCGCGGCGACAGGAACGGGATGATCATCGGCACGCGGCGGCAATAGGCGCCGTAGGCGTCCTCGCCGAGCTCTTTCGACAAAAACACCTCTTCCATCCGGCCCTTCTGCCACATGCCGAGCGAGATCAGGATGGCGCCGAGGATCGCCGTCACCGTGCCGACCGCGATGCCGGTGACCAGCATGCCAAGGATCAGACCGGTGTAGATCGGATGCCGCACGATGCCGTACGGGCCGGTGTCGATGACGCGGTGGTCTTCCTTGTGGGTGATCGTGTTGGACCAGAATTGGCCGAGATGCAGCCGGCCCCACCAGGTGAACGAAATGCCGGCGAGCACGATCAAGGCCGCGACGTAGACGGCGGTATTGCTGAACACCCAGAGCGGCTTCTCGCCGAGAATCTCCGCCGTCCACGGCGTGAACAGGATGCCGCCGACCAGGATCGGGATGCGATAGCGGCCGGACTCCAGCGTCATCACCTGCTTCTGGGTGCGGCCCTGCCAGAACGAAGCGCCGACCCAGCTGGCGAGCCAGGCGAGCCAGATCAGGGCGAGCAGCTGCGTCGGCCAGGTCGTGGTCCAGCCGCCCCAGGCGACAGAGAGAAGCTTGCTGAAATCGAAGGACATGCGGAAAGGTTCTTTGGGTTGGGGAGCAGATCAGCTCGCGCGCGACGACAGCGCGTGATGCTCGATGGCATTGGACGCGGCCTGGCCGCCGCGGGCGAGCAGATGGGTGATGGTTTCGCGCAGCACCGGCTCGATCGCGCGCGGTGCATAGCCGAGCTCGTTACGGGCCTTGCCGATTGAAAGGTCGCTCGCGGCAAGCGCGATGCGCACGCCCTCGGCGGTGCCGTTGGGCGGACGGTGGGTGATGCGATCGGAGATCGATTCCAGCATGATGGCGGAGAGCTCGGCAATCTTGCCGGGAACGACGACCGGATATTGCCGCCGTCCGCTCATCGCCGACATCATCCGCAGGATCTGGCCGAGCCTGACGCAATCGCCGCCGAGGATGTAGCGCTGGCCGATGCGGCCGCGCTCCATCGTCAGCACCAGGCCCATGGCGACGTCGCGGACGTCGACGAGGTTGACCAGGAAGTTGAGATGCGGCTGCACCTTCTTCTGCAGGAAGTACCACAGCATTGCGGTGGGCGGCGTCAGATTGTGGTCGGCGGCACCGATCGGCATGGTCGGCGTGCCGATCACGAGTGGGAAGCCTGCGGCGGCTGCCTTCGCGGCGTGATGCTCGGCGAGCGACTTCGACCGCGTATAGGCGCCGGGCATCGCGTCGGCCGGCTGCAGCGCCTCCTCGGCGGCAACGCCGTTGAGGTTTGCATAAGGAAACAGGATCGATTCCGTCGAGCAGTGCAGGAAGCGCGACACACCGCGCTTCATCGCAGCCGCAAGCACGACCTCGGTGCCGCGGAAATTGACGTCGTGGAAGTCCCGCTTGTTGGCGACCCACATGCCGGGGAGGCCGGCGAGATGATAGATCTGATCGACTCCCGAAAGCGCGGCATCGACCGCGGCACTGTCCAGCACCGAGCCGTGTACATACTCAACATCCGCGTTCGCGGCGGCCGGCGGCTGGACGTCGAGAACACGCACCCGCTGCCCACGGGCGCGGACCGCTTCGACGAGATGATGTCCGATGAAACCGCTGCCACCGGTAACCAGTACGAGAGTCATGAAGTAGGTTTTGCTGTTCCGCTTCGAGAAAGCTATCGGGTTGAAAGGGAGTTCGTCGGAAGAGGCGCGAGAATCGCGGCAAGGTCACGACGAAAACCCAGTGCAATGAATAATTTTGCCATGACGAACATCGGTCCAAGCAGGAAATGCGTGGGGTGGTCGACCATCGACGGCTGCCGCTCCTCGAACGCCTTGTGGCCGACGATCTGCGACGCGACGCCAAGCCCGATCAGCACCGCAAAAATCGACCACATCATGGCGGTCGAGACCTGATTGCCGATGGCGGTTGCGACCGAAAGCAGCACGATCATCGACGCGAGGATGCCGAGCCCGACCCCGGCGTCCAGCATCAGCCAGTATACCAGGACCGGCAGCGCCAAAATCACCGCCAGGCTGACCTCGACCCCGAACACGGGAAACGCGACCCGCGTCAGCGGCAGCGTCGCGCCGGTGAAGAGCAGGAGAATGCCGACCACATGCATCGCGCAATTCCAGGGATCGCGATGGTATTCGACATAATCGGCCAGTTGGCGTTGAAAATAGCCAGCCATCTCGGTCTCGCGCGGCACGGGGTCGGGGAAGGGCGAAGACAGCCTATAGCACCGGATAGGGCAGTGCACAAACCGGCGCTATTGTCGCGCAAGACCGTGCTGTCGCGCTGTGAGACAGGTCACAAAATAGTCAAGACTTCAACGGGTTCCGCCGTGCGCTCAGTGCTTCTTGGCGGGCTTTTTCGCCGCAGGCGCAGGGGCTGCGGTGGGATGTGGAGGCACCGCATCGGGCACTTTGGCAAAGGTCAGGATTTGCAACTGGCCGTTGACCGCCGAGGTCGGCTTGGCGCGGTCGAGGAACTGTTCCTCGCCGAGACCGATCGGCTGGAGGCGCTTGGTCGAAATCTTGAACGTGTTCACCAGCACGTCACGGATCGCATCCGCCCGGCGCTGGCTCAGGATCGCGTTGGCCTCGCGCGTCTTCTGATTGGACTCGACGTGGCCGACGATCAGGAACGTGTAGGGCAGCAGCGAGGCGTGAACCATTGCGTCGGCGATCCGGCCGACGGTCTGGTAGGAGTCCGGCTGAATGATCGGCGTGTCGGCGTCGAACTGGATCTGGGCGTTGAAGGCGGGCAGCTTGGCCAGATCGGGCGCGATCAGCGGCCGGTTCACCGGACCCGGATCGTTCTTGATCCTGGCCTTGGCCCGCTCCATCACCTGCTGTTTCAGCGCAGGCATGTCGACCTCGGGGGGCTCTTCGAAATGGTTGAGTTTGCCGACGATGTCGTCGCGGGTCGGCGCCGTCTGCGCGCCGGCCGCGCCTGCGAGCAGAGCGAGGCCAAGAGCGCTACCAAGAGCACTACCAAGAGCAAAACCGATTCCGGCGGTGATGTGCCCGGTTGCGCGCATCATCGATACCCCGCGTCGTCGACGGCCTTCAGGCAGTTGTTGCTGATGCCCTTGGGCGTCGAGGTCAGGCAGGGGATCGACTTGCTGGTCTCCTTGGTCGAGCCGCCGCAGACCTTGACGATCTCGCGCTGGCAGGCGTTGGCCACCGTGACCCGGGCGGCGACGCGCTTCTGGATCGCATCGAACGCCGTGAGGTAGTTGCTCTGGCACTGCTGGGAGAGCACGTCCCGGTTGCGGGACAGGCACTCCTTCAGGCGGGTGGAGTCCGGATTGACGCCGCGGCAATTGGCGACGATTTCCGCACCGCAACTCTTGGCCAGCAGTCCGATCGAATCGCCAAAGCTCATGGTCTCCGCCGTCGCAAGCGACGGCATCCCCAATGCAAGCACGATCAGTGTGATGGAGCCCCGGACCATGGGTGCATCTGATACGGGGAAGTTCGCTATGGTCAAGAGCTGTTCGCCCCAGAACTGTCGAGAGTCCGGCCAGTGCGGCGAACAGTCCTCACTCCGCAGCGTGGGCGCGGGTAGGCAATTCGATCAGGGCGACCATGTAATTCTTGAGGTCCTCGGCAACCTCCGGATCGGCCCTGAGTTCGGTCAGCGTCCTAGGTGTGGTCTCTCATGCCGTGCCTCACGCCCGCTGCACAAAGCTATCCACGACCTTCTTCTCGCCGGCCTTGTCGAAGGCGATGGTGAGCTTGTTGCCGTCGACTTTGGTGACGCGGCCGTAGCCGAATTTCTGGTGGAAGACGCGGTCGGCGAGCGAGAATTCGGAAGTGGTGCCGGTCGATTTGGCGACCAGCTCGCCCTCGATCGTCATCGGCCCGCGGCGGCGCGAGGAGAAGCTGCCGAAATCGGGCCCGGATGACGAAGAGGACGAGAAATTCGAAGCCTCTTCCTCGAAGCCGCCACGCCCGCCGCCGCCATTGCGGCCTTGTGCGTTCGCTTGGCCCCGGTTGCGATTGGCCTGCGCGCGCTGCCAGCCGGGCGTCGAATAAGTCGAGCCGAACGCCTCCATGTCGTCGAAGCGCGAGGCGCCGTAGCCGCCGGTGCCGCCCCAGGCCGAGCCGCCCTTGGATTCCGTGATCTCGACATTGGCCGCCGGCAATTCGTCGAGGAAGCGCGACGGGATCGTGGTCGACCAGGTGCCATGGATCCGGCGGTTGGTCGCAAAATAGATCTTGGCCCGGCGCCGTGCGCGGGTCAGGCCGACATGGCCGAGCCGACGCTCTTCTTCCAGGCCGGCGCGGCCCTGTTCGTCCAGCGTGCGCTGGCTCGGGAACAGGCCTTCTTCCCAGCCGGGCAGGAACACATTGTCGAATTCGAGCCCCTTGGCCGAGTGCAGCGTCATCAGCGACACAGCGTCGTCCTCGGCGCCGCCCTCGCGGTCCATCACCAGCGAGATGTGCTCGAGGAACCCTTGCAGGTTCTCGAACTCCTCCATCGAGCGCACCAGCTCTTTCAGATTCTCGAGCCGGCCCGCGGCGTCCGCCGAACGGTCCTTCTGCCACATCTCGGTGTAGCCGCTCTCGTCGAGTACGATCTGGGCGAGGTCAGTATGCGCGGTGACCTCGCGCTGGGCGCGCCAGCGGTCGAACTGGGCGACGACGTCGCGCAGACTGCCCCGCGCTTTCGGCTTCAGCTCGTCGGTTTCGACCACAGCACGCGCTGCCTCGAACAGCGGGATGCGGCGCTTGCGGGCGTGGTCGTGCAGCATCTGCACGGTGGCGTCGCCAAGGCCGCGCTTGGGCACGTTGACGATGCGCTCGAAGGCGAGATCGTCGGCCGGTGAGTTGATGACGCGCAGATAAGCCAGCGCATCGCGGATTTCGGCGCGCTCGTAGAAGCGCGGGCCGCCGATGACGCGATAGGGCAGGCCGAGCGTGACGAAGCGGTCTTCGAACTCGCGCATCTGATAGGACGCGCGCACCAGGATGGCGACCTCGTTGAGCTTCTCGCCCTGGCGCTGGATCTGCTCGATCTCCTCGCCGATGCCGCGGGCTTCCTCTTCGGAATCCCAGGAGCCGGTGACCGTGACCTTCTCGCCGTCCTGGTCCTCGGTGCGCAGCGTCTTGCCGAGCCGGCCTTCGTTGTGGGCGATCAGGTGCGATGCGGCGGCGAGGATATGGCCGGTGGAGCGGTAGTTGCGCTCGAGGCGGATGACCTTGGCGCCCGGGAAATCGTGCTCGAAGCGCAGGATGTTGTCGACCTCGGCGCCGCGCCAGCCATAGATCGACTGGTCGTCGTCGCCGACGCAGCAGATGTTTTTGGTCTTCTCCTTCTCCCCGCTCGCGGGGTCGCGACGAGCTTCGCTCGCGCTGAGAAGGTCGGGATGAGGGGGAGTCTCCAAGAGCACGGTGCTTGGGGAAGAAGACGACGGCGCCTGCGACAGCAGCCGCAGCCAGAGATACTGCGCGACGTTCGTATCCTGGTACTCGTCGACCAGGATGAACTTGAAGCGCTGCTGGTACTGCCGGAGGATATCCGGGTGCTCGCGGAAGATGCGGATGTCTTCGAGCAGCAGATCGCCGAAATCGGCCGCGTTCAGGATCTTCAGCCGCTCCTGGTAGCTCGCATAGAGCTTGCCGCCCTTGCCATTGGCGAAGACGGCGGCTTCGCCTGATGGCACCTGCGACGGCGTCAGGCCGCGGTTCTTCCAGCCGTCGATCAGGCCGGCCAGCATGCGCGCGGGCCAGCGTTTGTCGTCGATGTTGTCGGCTTGCAGGAGCTGCTTGAGCAACCGCACCTGGTCGTCGGTGTCGAGCACGGTGAAGTTGGACTTGAGCTGCGCCAGCTCCGCATGGGTGCGCAGGATGCGGCCGCCGATGGAGTGAAAGGTGCCGAGCCACGGCATGCCCTCGACCGCCTGTCCCAGCATCTGGCCGAGCCGGTGCTTCATCTCGCGCGCGGCCTTGTTGGTGAAAGTCACCGACAGGATCTCGGCGGGGCGGGCGCGGCCCTGACTCAGGATATGGGCGATGCGGGTGGTCAGCACGCGGGTCTTGCCGGTGCCGGCGCCGGCCAGCACCAGAACGGGGCCGTCCAGCATCTCCACGGCGTCGCGCTGCTCCGGATTGAGCCCGGACAGGTATTTCGGGCCCACCGAGGCGCGCGCACGCGCGGCGATGCCGCCGGCTGCGGGCTGGTGGTCGGGGACGCCTGTGATTTTGCTCGGCTCGGTCATGCGAATCATTGGCCCCACGATGGCACCGCGGGGTGGTGGAAGGGGAGCCTTCTTAACAGGGATTGGTGCCTATATGGGGCGGCGGGCAGGGGTTTTCCACGTGCGCGGCAAGCCGATTTGTTCCTGATGTCTGTGCGAATTTCCGGCGGGAGACCGCCGGAACCATTGTTCCGAGTTGGAGATTGTCTGGACAAGTGAGGCGCGTCAGCCGCGCCGATCGCAGACAGACATCAAAACAGAGGTTTTGACCATGCTTGGCTGGGTTGTGACGTTTCTCGTTATCGCACTGATCGCGGGCATCCTTGGCTTTGGCGGCATCGCCGGCGCCTCGGTCGAGATCGCCAAAATCATCTTCTTCATCGCGGTCGTGCTGTTCCTGGTCTCGGCCGTGGTCGGCCTTGCCCGCGGCCGCAGGATCTAGCGCTATCTCTTCGAGGGCATCGCCACGTTTCGGCCGATGCCCTCGGGCCGCGGCATGGCGCTGTGGGCGTGAACGACGGCCGCAATGCGCTCGCGGATGTCGGGCGGAAACGCCGCCACCTTGCGCGAGCCCATGTCCATGTGCAGCGACATGTTCTCCGAAGTGGCCGACAGCCAGCCTTCGGTACCATGCCGCAGCTCTTCGAATGTATGCAGCCGCTTGTCGTCGGCCTCGAGCAGCCACACCAAAATCTGCACGGGATCGCCGAGGTGGATCTCACGCAAATACCGCACATGGCATTCGGCCGTGAAGGTCGAGCCGTGGCGCTCCTTCTTGTAGACCGGACCGATCCCGAGCTCGAGCCAGAACTCGTCGATCGCACGGTCGAACATCACGTTGTAATAGGCCATGTTGAGATGACCGTTATAATCGATCCATTGCGGCTCGATCTGCATGATCGAGCTGCGGAATGGCTGGGCGTTGGGCGCTGAAGCGGCAGTCTCCGGCATGTCTCATTCCCTGGCTATGCGTCCGGTCGCTTGACTTGACCAGTGAGATGTCCTTTGCCACGGTTTCGTCTGTCGGGAGGACTATCCGTGGGTACGACCATCACCAATAATCCGCCGCGGCCGGAGCCGAAAGCCCTCTCAAGCGCGCTGGAGCAGCTCGCCGCACGCTTCGGTAACCGCCTCATCACTTCGCAAGCCGTCCGCGAGCAGCATGGCCATACCACGACATGGATCGTCAACCAGCCGCCGGACGGCGTGGTGATGGCGCAGGAGACCGCCGACATCCAGGACGTTGTGCGGATTTGCGCCAGGAACGGCGTGCCGGTCATTCCCTTCGGCACCGGCACCTCGCTCGAGGGCCAGGTGAATGCGCCCGCCGGCGGCATCTCGATCGATTTGCGCGACATGAACAAGGTGCTCGCGGTGCATGCCGAGGATCTCGACTGCGTGATCCAGCCCGGCGTCACCCGCAAGGCGCTCAATGAGTATCTGCGCGACCAGGGCCTGTTCTTCCCGATCGATCCCGGCGCGGACGCCTCGCTCGGCGGCATGGCCTCGACCCGCGCATCCGGCACCAACGCGGTGCGCTACGGCACTATGCGTGACTGCGTGCTGGCGCTGAAAGTCGTGCGCGGCGATGGCGAGATCATCACGACGGGCACGCGGGCCAAGAAATCATCCGCCGGCTACGACCTGACACATCTGTTCGTCGGCGCCGAAGGCACGCTCGGCATCATCTCCGAACTCACCATCCGTCTGCGCGGCATCCCCGAGACGATCGCGGCCGGTGCGGTGTCGTTCGAGACCGTGCATGGGGCGTGTCAGGCCGTGATCCTGGCCATCCAGACCGGCATTCCCGTGGCGCGCATCGAGCTGCTCAACGCCGCGCAGGTGAAGGCGTGCAATGCCTATTCGAAGCTGACGCTGCCGGAGACGCCGCTGCTGCTGATGGAATTCCACGGCAGCGAGATCGAGGTCGATGCGCAGTCGAAGGCATTCGGCGAGATCGCGAAGGAGTGCGGCGGCGGCGATTTCTCCTGGACCACCAAGCCGGAGGATCGCACAAAACTGTGGCAGGCCCGGCACGATGCCTATTGGTCCGTCAAGGCGCTGCGGCCCGGCGACAGCATCGGCGTGGTCGCAACTGACGTCTGCGTGCCGATCTCGCGGCTTGCGGATTGCGTCAGCGAGACCGAGGAAGATCTCAAGCGGCTCAATCTGTTGTCGCCGATCGTCGGCCATGTCGGCGACGGCAATTTCCACTGCTCGCTGGTGTGTGACACCAACGACGCGGCCGAGATGGCGCGCGGCGAGGAATTCATGCATCGCCTCGTCGAGCGCGCGCAGGCGATGGACGGAACCTGCACCGGCGAGCACGGCATCGGCCAAGGCAAGCAGAAATATCTTAAGGCCGAGCTCGGCCCCGAAGCGCTGGATGCGATGCGTGCGCTGAAAAAGGCGCTTGATCCGCAAAATATCTTCAACCCCGGCAAGATCGTGCCGGAGGCGTAGGGCGGCCTGCCCCTCGCGGTCGCGGAACTTTCGTCTGCCAGGCTGGTTCCAGTCCCGTCAATTTCCGATGCCTCAATGGCGCGGCTCTGCGGGAGGATGCGATGTTGCGACCGGTCATTGGAATTGCCGGGATGGCGCTTGCCTGCATGCTGGCAGGCGCGGCTCTGGGGAAGGGCGGTGGCGGCGGCCATGGCGGTGGGCACGGAGGCGGCCATGGTGGCGGTCATGGTGGCGGTCATGGCGGTGGGCATGGTGGTGGCCATCACGGCGGCGGCCACTTCGGTGGTCACGGTTTCGGGCACGCGCATGGTGGCGGCGGGCATCATGGTGGGGTGCGGTTCGTAACCGGAGCCCGACATGGTGGCGCGAGCTTCGGTCAGATCCGCAACGCGGCCGTCCGTCCTGCGAATTTCCGCAATGCTCTCAACGCGCACTCTGCCGCCTTCCGCAACGGCCGGCTGATCAGCAATCCGGGGGCGCGGGCCCAGATCGCAGCCGCTGCTGCACTCGCCGGTTGGCATGGTGCAAGCAGCGGATGGTGGCAACATGCTGGGGGCGGCTATGGCTGGGTCGGACCGCTGTTCTGGCCGTTCGCCTATAATGACCTCTACGACTATACGATCTGGGGCGACGGTCTAGGCTTCTGGGGCTACGGCTATCCGGATATCTATGCCGGCATCTTCGGACCCTATGGCTATGACGGTCTCTCGGCCTATCTGCCGCAACGTCCGCAAGGACGACGGCAAGCGCGAGGCGTTGCGCTCGATCAGCTTTGCGGCAGCGACCGCCGCGAAATCGTCGGTCTGCCGATCGACCAGATCGCAGCCGCAGTGCAGCCGACAGACGCGCAAGGCGCAGCCCTCGACGATCTCGGCAATGCCTCGATCCAGGCGGCGGAGATGATCCGCGCATCTTGTCCGGCGCAGGTCGCAGCGACTGCGCCCGGTCGTCTGATGGCGATGCAGCAGCGTATCGAGGCGATGGAGAAAGCCGTCGACCGCGTTCAGCCTGCCCTCGATAAATTCTATGGCTCGCTCACGGACGAGCAGAAGGCCCGCTTCAATGCGCTGGCCGACGATCAGCGTCGCGCGACGGCTTCCAACAACACCAGTGGATCGCTGGTCCAGAATTGCGGAGCGTCTGCTGCACTCGATTGGCCCGGCGCCGACATCGAGGCGAGGCTTCATCCCGACGACACCCAGCGCGCTGCGCTCCAGGTGCTCCAGGATACCAGCGCCAAGGTCAGCGCTTCGCTCAAGGCGGCCTGCGAGCCCAACGACGTGATGACGCCGCCGGCGCGAATGGCCGCGATCCGCAAGCGGCTCGACACGATGCTCGACGGCGTCAAATCGGTTCGCGCGGCGCTGGAGGATTTCTACGCCACGCTGAATGACGAGCAGAAGGCGCAGTTCGAGGCCATCGGACCACGTCGGGCGTCCTGAACGTGTCGGGGCAACGGAGTGTGGCGGAAAAACCGCCTCGCCGACCTCGATATGGTTCTCTATGCTGGGCGCGGTTGAAGCGCACGGGTAGCGGGCGATGAAGTGGTTCGCGAAGCAGATGCCGGCGGATATCTGGGACGAAACGATCGAAGGGCCGCTCGGCGACATCGAAGCCGCCGCGCGCATCCGCGCCATCTGTGACGCTGCGGCCCAGAGCGCCGCCGGCTCCGCCTGTAACGACAAGAGCGAGAGTGCGCGCTATGAGCGCGCCGCAAAGGTCGCCATGGAGATCGCTATGAAGATCTCCGACAGCCTGATGCGCGACGACGCGGTGCACCGCATCGTCAATCTCTGCATGACCGCGAACGACATCAAGACGGCGCAGATCCTGTTCCGCGCGATCCATGCCAGCTGGATCCGCGAAACGGCGCAGCGGGATCACCCGGCGCTGGTGCAGTGACGGCTGCCGCTTCCGCAACATAAGTGCGCTCCCTTTCCCGCTTGCGGGAGAGGGCGGGGGAGAGGGTATTTCCGCAACGGGACAATCCCCAAGAGGAGAAAGCCCTCACCCGGCGCTCCGCGCCGACCTCTCCCGCAAGCGGAGAGGTTGGAAGCCCGCGGCACGATCGATTCAACTCAAAGCGCATTATTTCGCCAAGCTGCGCACGGCTTCATCCACGCTGAGGAAAACGTGCTCCTTCGGCAGGACGTCGAACAACCGAAAGCGCTCGAATGCCTCCTGCGCGCGTACCGATTCCAGCCGCGCCAGCGCGACCGTGACCCCTTGCGCATTGCAGGCCTTGAAGACGTCGAGCAGGATCTGCGCGGCGGTGAAGTCGATCTCGACCATGCCGCTTGCCTCCAGCACCAGCAATTGTGGCGTCGCCGTGCCCAGGACTTTCGTCACGTCGCTGAGGAAGCCGGGCGCGTTGAGGAAGGACAGCGGCGCCTGAAGCCCGATCACGGCGACGCCTGCGATGCGCTCGCCGGTGATGTGCTTGTGCGCTGGCCACCAGATCGTGGTGCCCGGCACGCGCTCGAACTCGACAAGCCGCGCGCGCGTCGTACTCCAGATGCCGTGCAGCAGCGACAGCACGATGCCGAGGAACGCGCCCTGCTCGATCGGCAGCACGATGATCAGCGCGGCGGTGGCAACGATCAGCAGAAACTCGCTGAACGACTGGCGATAGATCGTCACGATCTGCCTGGTGCGGATGATGCGTAGCGCCACGAACAGCAGGATGCCGCCAAGTGCTGCATCTGGCACATGGCGCAACAATCCCGTTCCGAAGGCGAGCAGCAACAGCACGATCACCGCCGCCGCAAGGCCTGCGAGCTGAGATTGTCCGCCGGTCTCGGCGACGATGCCCGTGCGCGGCGGGCTGGCATTGACCGGAAACGCGCCGAACAGGCCGGCGAGCACACTGCCCGCGCCGGCACCAAGGAAGTCGCGATCGACATCGGCGGGCTTGTCGGGATCGGACGGGAAGGATCGCGTGGTGGCCGCGGTCTGCACCATCACCACCACGGTGACCACGAAAGCGAGCGGCACCAGATGAACCCATTGCTCCGGCGCTAGTACGGGCAGGGTCGGCCGCGGCAGCGTGCCCGGCACTGCGCCGACGACGTTGACGCCCTTGCTCTCGAGGCCGAGCGCGATCGTGGCGAGCGTCGCGGCGACGAGCCCGATCAGCGCGCCGGGGATTTTGGCGCTGATCTTCTCGGAGATGAACACCACCGCCAGCACGCCAAAGCCGATGCAAAACGTGATGGGATTGGTGCGGCCGATCTCGCTTGCGAGCACGCCGATGCGATCGAGCGTCGGGCCATCAGGCGATCCCAGTCCCAGCACGCCCGGCAATTGCGACACGATGATATGGACGGAGATGCCGGCGAGGAAGCCGACCATCACCGGCATCGACAGCAGATTGGCGATGCCGCCGAGCCGGAATGCGCCGCCGGCCAGCATCATCGCGCCGACCATCAGCGCCAGCGCGATCGCGAGCCCCTGATATTCCGGTGAGCCCGCCATGGCGAGCGCCGCAAGCCCGCCGGCGAAGATCGGCGTGATCGTGGAATCGGCGCCGCAGGACAGGAAGCGGTTGCCACCGAACACCGCAAAGCCGAGCGAGCCCGCCATGAAGGCGAAGAAGCCGATCTGCGGCGCAAAGCCGCCGAGCCGCGCGGTCGCCATCTGCTCGGGGATCGCGATCGCCGCCAGCGTCAGCCCCGCCATGAGATCGCCGGGCAGGGAATAGGACGCGAGCGAGCCGAACAGCGGCCATAATCCCTTGGCGTGAGCGTCGTTTGGCATCGGCGAAGTGTCCCCGGAAAGGCTTGAGTCGGTCGATCAGACTACAGCATTTCCGAAGGGAGGGCAGAATGTCGAATATCCACAACGCTCGTGTCCAGGACGCGCTGCAACGCGTCAGCGTTGCTGCGCAGAGCCGGAACCCAGAAGGCCACAGTCGGTGCAAGGATGGGCCCCGGCTCTGCAGCGCATCGCTACGCGCTGCGCTGCGTCCGGGGCACGGGCGAGCGAGCCTCAGTATCTACCGCGGTTGTAGTCGCCGCCGCGTCCCATTCCTCCGCCGTGGCTGCCCATGCCCATGCCGAGACCAATCCCGAGACCAATTCCGACGCCGACGGCTTCAGGCGGCGGGCCGGGAGGCGGTGCGCGCTCGACGACGACTTCGTCAGGCGGCGGCCGGCGCTTCGGCGGCGTGTCGACGACCTTGCGCTTTGGCGGTGGCGTATCGTCGACACGCTTCTTGATGACGGGCGCAACCGTCGGGTTGACCGGCGTCACCGGCGGCGTCGGTGTCGAGCAGGGGCAGGTCGGCGCCATGGCGACGGCGACCGGCACCGCGGCGGCCGCAACCGGCAAGGCATAATTGCGGTTCTGCACGCGAAGCAGCAGCCGGCGCGCGGTCGCGGCGAGATCGCTGTTGTCCCAGTTCGCGAGATAGGCCTCGAAGGAGGCGCGAGTGTTGATCGCCACCGCGCGGTCCCACGCCAGCATCTGGCGCCGGCGCTCCAGCACCGTGCGCAGGCGCGGCGTGTAGGAGGCCTGCGCGTAAAGCTCGATATAGGCCTGATAGGCTTCCACGGTGTCGTCGGCGATCACGAGATCATAGGCGACCTTGGCATCCTTGCCCTGCAAATCCTTGCGCCAGTCCGCGACGCTGCGCGTGGCGCTGGCGAGCGCCATCGCGTTTGCACCGGGCGCGGGCGGCTGGCCGCCGCTGTCGCCGAAGAATTTGAAGTCGGTCGTCAGCGACGAGCTTTCCCAGGGGATCTGCCGCCCGTCGGTCGATTGCGCGACCGCGATGCGGATGCGCTTGAACACCTCCTCGATCGGGATGTTCGGTTGCTTGGCGACGGTCAGCGCGGCCGTGGTGTAGGGACTGTCGGCACCGGAGCCGTCCTCGGCTTCCGCACCGGGCGAAGTCGAGTACGAGATGAAGGAGCCGGGGGCGCCCGCCTTGGTGTCGACGATGGCGAGCCCGTGGCCGGCGCCGCTCAGCGCCGGGAATGGATTGTTGCGGCAGGCATCGAGCATGAAGATGCGCGCCCGCGTCGGCAGCGCCCCGAGCGTGTTGAGCAAATCGTTCAGTCGTACGCCCTGCAACGGAATGTCGGCCTCGCGCTTGGGATCGAGATCGACCGGCACGAGATAGTTCTCGCCGTCGATCTGGAGGCCGTGGCCGGCATAAAACACCAGCGCGACAGTGTCGGAGCCGCTGGCGCTGACCTTGCCGGCGAAATCCGAGATCGCCTGGCGCATGTCGCTCTGCGCGAGATTCGGCGCCGCGGTGACGGTGAAGCCGGCATTGCCGAGCAGCTCGGCCATTCCCTTGGCGTCATTGGCGGCGTTGGGCAGTTCCGGCACCGTGCGATAGGCGGATTGCCCGATCACCAGCGCAAGCCGGGCTTCGGCTGCGGCCTGTGTCGGCATCATCAACTGGGAAAGTGCGAGGAGACCGGAGGCAAGAACTAAATTGCAAAGGACTGGACGGCGCATGGTGTCACCTCCATCGGCAATGGGCGCGACGATGTCACCTTTTCTAGTCGTCCGCCACCGCTCTGTCTGTGCGCTATCTCACGCATTTGCGTGTGGCAAATAGGGGCAAGGGGTCTGCCGGAGCTGACGCGTCACGCCGTGCGGCGTCAGAATAGTCCGCGATCCCAGGGCGGGTCCGGTGCGAAGCGCGCGGCGAGGAAATCGATGAAGGCGCGCACCTTCGCCGGCGGCCTCCGATCGGGCAGGTAGACCGCATGCACCGCGGAGGACTGGATCTCCGGCTGATCGAGTGGAAGCGCGACCAGCGTGCCCGCGCGCAAGTCGTCGGCGATGATGAAGGTCGGTTGCCGGGCGAGGCCAAGGCCAGCCAGCGTCGCCGCGCGCAGCGCATCGCCATTGTTGGCGCGCAGATTTCCGGACACCTGGACGCGGATTTCGCCATCCGCGCCGAACAGCCATTCCGCCGCGCTTGCCTGCTGCGAAAGCGTGTAGCCGAGACAATTATGCGCGGCGAGGTCGGCCACGCTGCGCGGCGTGCCGTGCTTCGCCAGATAGGAAGGTGCGGCACAGACGACCAAGCGGTTCGGCGCGAGCCGCCGCGCCACCATGCTGGAGTCGCGCAACTTGCCGATGCGGATCGCGAGGTCCCAGCCCTCCTCGGCGAGGTCGACGAGCCGATCATTGAGGCCGAGCTCGATCGTGACCTCGGGATGGCGTTCCGAGAATTCCGCGATGAGCGGCGCGATCTGCCGTGTGCCGAACACGACGGGCACGTTGACCCGTAACGATCCGCGCGGCTCGACGCGTTCGCGCGCGACCGCGGCATCCGCCGTCTCCATGTCGGCGAGGATCCGCTCGGAGGATTCCAGATAGAGGCGGCCGGCCTCGGTGATCGACAGCCGTCGCGTGGTGCGGTGGAACAGCTTGATGCCGAGCCGCGTCTCCAGCGAGGCCACATGCTTGGTCACCATCGTCTGTGACAGGCCCATCGCGCGGGCCGCGCCCGACAGGCTGCCGTTCGCCGCCACCTTGGCGAAGACTTCCAGGCTGGTCAGCCGGTCGAGCATCATCTCACTCTAAGGGTGTGAAGTATATTTCCATAATAGCCGATTATCATTTTTCTGAGAATAGATCATAGCTGGCCCTGACAAAGGAGACCGCCATGATTGATTCTCGTACCGCTCCCTACGCCGCGCTGGTGCTGCGCGTGACGCTGGGCGCGCTGTTCCTGGCCCACGCCGGCCTGAAACTGTTCGTTTTCACCCCGGCCGGGACTGCAAAGTTCTTCGGCAGCCTCGGCTTCCCGCCCGAGCTTGCCTACCTCGTGATGACCGTGGAAGTTCTCAGCGGCATTGCCCTGATCCTCGGTGTCTGGACCCGCTATGTGGCGCTGATCGGCATCCCGGTCCTGCTCGGTGCGATCTTCACCGTCCATGGTGCGGCCGGGTTCTTTTTCACCAACCCGAAGGGTGGCTGGGAATACCCCGCGTTCTGGGCGATTGCGCTGGTTGCGCAGGCGCTGCTCGGCGATGGCGCCTTCGCGCTGCGGCCCTCGCGCGATGTCGAGGCAGCGAGCGGACAGTTGAGCGCCGCGGCTTCGCGCTGACGTTGTCACAGGGGCTTGCGGGATTGCGAACTCAAATCCCGCAGCCTGTCTGCATCCGGATCGCGCGGTTATTTTGGTCCCCAGGGCGAAAATCCGTCGCTCAAGGTCTGCATGAAGGCGACAAGAGCATTTTCTTCGGTGTCGGATAGTCCCAGATTTCCGACCTTGCTCTTGTTCATATTCTCGGCCGATTCCGGGGCCGGCCAGCAGCCGGAGCGCTCGCGTGGATCGTGGGGCTCGCAACGAGGCAGCGCGTCGCGCGTGTTGTAGAAGTGCACGATCTCCTTCAGGCTCTTGAAGTAGCCGTTGTGGGCGTAGGCCTTGACGAAATCGGGGCTTGGCCGCTTGTCGACATTGCGCAGCGTCGGCGTCTGAAATCGGCTGCGGTTCTGTTGCTCGAGCGGCTTCCAGCGGGTGTCGACGGCCGAGGGTTGGCTGAGCGGGTGACCGTTGCCAAGAAATCCGCCGACGCCAGGATCGACGAAGGACGATCCCTTCTTGTTGGCGACATAGCCGCGCTCATCCGCAACCCCCTCGGCATAGTAAGGCAAGTCGGAATTGGCCGGTGTTCCAATGTTGGAGGCCGTGAAGTCCGTAAACAGCGGATCTTCCCCCGGGCCGCCATCGCGATGGCAGCCGTTGCACTGCGCCTTGCCGCGAAACAAGTCGTAGCCCTGCTGCTCTTCCGGCGTGAACTGCGCCTTCCCCGCGAGCACGGCATCATATTTTGACGAGAACGCCGTGACCTCGTGCGAAGCCTCGTAACCTGCGATCGATAGCGCCATCTGATCGAACGTGGCGGCCGCGCGGCCGCGATCGACGGGGCCGAGATGAACAGGCGCCGGGTCGTCGGCGGGCGGCGGACCGGGATTGTTGCAGACATCCTCCGTGTTGGCGGGCCAAGTCATGGCGAATGCCTGCAGGCCCCAGACGGCTTCGAACAGGCCGCGATAGGGACGCTGTGAGGCCCGGTACACCGCGCAGGCGATGTCAGGGAGACCCATTTCGACCGGGTTGGTCGGCGGGCCCTCGGCCTGTTCGGCCGCCGGATTGCCGAGGCGGCGTCCTGTTGCACGCATGTCCCAGAAGTTGCCGCCGACGAGATCGCCCTGGCCCTCGTTGTAGTGGAGGACGGGAGAGAGCGGCGCGTAGGTATGGGTCTGCGGTTTGCGCTCGCTGAAGCGGGTGCGCACCGAGCCGGGATACGAGCCGGTCGTCCGGTTGAGTTCCGAGATCGGACCGGTAAAGCCGGTCTCCGGCATGTGGCAGAAGGCGCAAGCCTCGTTGCGGTTGACCGACAGCTCCTTGTCGAAGAGCAGCAGCTTGCCGAGCAGCTCGATCTGCTGCACCTGATTGTCCGGCGGTGACGGAAGCCGCTCCAGCGTTTCCGCTTCGATTCGATCGATCTCGGCTTCGACGCGCGCGATCTCGCGGAGCACGCCGGGTGATAGAGATGAACCTTCGCTGACGGCTTGCGAGCTCAGTCCGAAGAGGGCAATGGCCGTGACGGCCAACCGAGCAACCTTGGAGGTCATGTCTTCTCCGCGATACCCCCACGTGATCGGTATGAAAGTCGCGAGGTCACTCCGAGAAGCTTAGGGCGGCCGGATGATCAGGTCCAATTGCAATGGGATATGATTGCGATCAGGAAATCTGATGAAACTCGCATCTCCCTAAGGCAGCTCGGATTTTTGAACGCTCGTTACGCCCCTCACATTCTCTTGCCGAAGTCGTGAAGATGCCCGGGCCGCCAGCGAACCGCTCATGACGGCGATCAATAGGAGTTGCGCATTGATCCATACCTGAATTGGATCAATTCGCCTCCATCGCCGGCAATGGGCTTTGCGGTCCACCAAGCTGTCGCTTGCGCAACCGGAAACATCGACAAGCATAGGCTCTCGCTTCGGTTTCTGCCGAAGCACCGCTTGCTCGAGCCGTCGCGCAAGCGCCGGCCGCGACCCTTGCCTGCGCAGTTGCTTTGGCCATACAGTCGAGCCAACACGCCGCGACCATGATCGCGGCGAACAAAAATAATCGGGGAGACCGCACCATGACTATCGTGCCCGTCAGCCGTCGCACGTTCATCAAGTCGTCGACGGCACTGACCGCCGGCCTTGTGCTCTCTCCCGCCATCATCGGCCGCGCCGAAGCCGCCACGCTGAAGCTGAAATGCTCCTCCTCGCTGCCGAACGATCCCAAATTCGCCAACGGCCGTGTCTACTACGACAACCTCGTCAAGAATTTGAAAGGCAACGGGCTCGGCGAGCAGGTCGATGTCGCCTTCTTCCCGGACAACCAGCTGGGTCAGGAAATCGACGTCATCAATTCGGTGAAGCTCGGCGTCATCGACCTCATGGTGTCGGGCTCGTCGATCTCGGCCAATCTGGTGCCGTTGGTCGGCACCTATGACCTCGGCTTTCTGTTCTCGAGCTTCCCGCAGCAGACCAAGGCGTTCGACGCCGGTGCCGCCAAGCCGATCGAGGACGCGCTGCTCAAGGGCAGCAACATCCGCATCATCGCCTGGGCCTATAATTTCGGCTCGCGCAGCGTTTTCGCCAAGAAGCAGGTGAAGACGCCGGAGGATCTCGCCGGTCTCAAGATCCGCACCCTGCCGAATCCCGTCATCACGGAATGCCTGCGGCTGATGGGCGCCGCTGCGACGCCGCTCGCGTTCGGCGAAATCTACACGGCACTGCAGGCCGGCGTGCTTGATGGCCTCGAGCACGATCCGCCGACGATCCTCGCCAGCAAGTTCTTCGAAACCGCGAAATTCTATGCGCTGACGCAGCACAATTTCTCGCCGCTCGCGATCTACTTCAGCGACACGACGTTCAACCGCATGGATCCGAAGCTGCGCGAGGGTTTTCTCGACGCCGCGAAGAAGGCCGCGGTCGACACGCGCACCCATGGGCTCGCGGTCGAGAAGGAGGCGCTGGCGGCCTTGACCGAGAAGGGCGTGACGGTGGCTGAATGCGACCGCGAGGCGTTCAAGAAGCGTGTCGCACCGCAGACCGAGAACTTCATCAAGGCGCGGCCGGAGTCCAAGGCAGTCATCGACATCATTCGTTCGACGCAAGCCTGAGATGGCCAAATCTGAGTTGGCGATGACGGAAGCCTTGCCACTCTCGGGCGGTCGAAACGGGAGCATCGCCCTTCTGCTTCGCGTGAGTGACGCGATCGCGGCCATCCTTCTGGCCGCTGATCTCGCTGTCGTCTGTGGCTCCGTGCTGCTGCGCTTCTTCTTCAACGCGCCGGTCGAATGGTCGGATGACGTCGCGCGCGGATTGATGGTCGGATCGGCCTTCTTCGGTGCGGCAAGTGCGCTGGCGCGCGGCGAGAATGTCGGCGTGTCCTTCTTCCGCGATCTGTTGGCCCTGCGGCTGCGCAGCCTGGTCGACGCCGCCAGCGCCGTGCTTGTGGTGTTGATCTCCGGCTACGTCGCCTACAACGCCATCAAGCTCGGATCATTGACGGCGGGGCAGACCACCGGCTCAGGCCTGCCGCTGGAGCTCACCTTCTACCCGATGGGCATCGGCGCGCTGTTCATGACGGTGTTCGCGATCGACCACCTCTGCGCAAGGCCGCTTTCTGACCTCGTCAGAGGCCTCGTTGCAGTCGCCGTGGTGACCGGCCTCTATCTAGCCTGGGACTATCTGTCGCCGTCCTCGGTGCCGTCCGCGGGCACGCTGATGCTGATCGGCTTTTTCGCCACGCTATTCGGCGGCTTGCCGATCGGCTTTGCGCTGGCGCTCGCCGCGCTGATCTTCATCTGGGTCGAGGGCGCGCTGCCCGGCGTCATCTTCGCCCAGCAGATGGCGCGCGGCATCGACAATTTCGTGCTGCTCGCGATTCCGTTCTTCATCCTCGTCGGCTACCTCATGGAAGCCAACGGCATGTCGGTGCGCCTGATCGAGCTGCTGCAGCGCGCGGTGGGGCGCATGCGCGGCGGCCTGAATGTCGTGATGGTGGCCTCGATGGTGCTGTTCTCCGGCATCTCCGGCTCGAAGATGGCCGATGTCGCGGCCGTCGGCTCCGTGCTGATTCCGGCGGCGCGCCGCTCGAAGCAGAATCCGGGCAGCGCGGTGGCATTGCTCGCGGCGTCCGCGGTGATGGCGGAGACCATTCCGCCCTGCATCAACCTGATCATTCTGGGTTTTGTCGCGAACCTGTCGATCGGCGGCCTGTTCATGGCAGGGCTGCTGCCGGCCGCGCTGATGGCGGCGGTCCTGATCGTCTTCTCCATCATCTTCGGCAAGCCGCCGGCGGATGCCGAGGCGGTCGAGCCGCAGATGCCGGTCTCAGGCCTGTGGAGCGGCGCGATCGCTTCATTCGGCCTGATCTTCATGATCTTCTTTGGTTTCAAGAGCGGCTTTGCCACGGCGACCGAGATCTCGGCGTTCGCGGTCGCTTACGCGCTCATCGTCGGAAGTGTCGTGTTCCGCGAGCTCAGCTTCAAATCGGCCACGCACAGTTTCGTCCAGGCGGCGACGCGCGCGGGGCTGGTGCTGTTTATCGTCGCCGCCGCGCAATCGCTGGCGTTCACGCTGACCTTGCAGCAGGTGCCGCATGCGGTCGGCGATTTCATGCTGGGACTGTCCAAAACGAGCGGCACCTGGCTGTTCATCCTGCTCGCGATCGCCGTGCTGATCGTGATGGGCTCGGTGCTGGAAGGTGCGGCTGCGCTCATCATCTTCGGGCCTCTGCTCCTGCCGGTCGCGGTGCAGCTCGGCATCGATCCCCTGCATTTCGGTGTCGTGCTGGTGATTGCGATGGGCGTCGGCCTGTTCGCGCCGCCGCTCGGGCTCGGGCTCTACGGCGCCTGTTTGATCGGCAACGTGCCGATCGAGCAGACGGTGAAGCCGATCCTGGGCTATCTTGGCCTGTTGTTTCTCTGCCTGCTCGTCATCGCCTTCGTGCCATGGCTGAGCACCGCCTTGCCGCGCGCGTTCGGCTACTGAGGGAGTGTTGCCGTGAAAGTCCTGCTGGCCCACACGCCGGAGATGCGCCGCAATTATTACGGCGATCGCAGCCTGAACGGCTTGCGCGCAATTGCGGACGTGATCCTGCACGAGGGTGACCAGGCGCTCGATTCCGCGAACCTCGTGAACGCGGCAAAGGACGTCGACATCATTGTCGCCGACCGCATGACCGAGGGCCGCGGCGAGATCTTTGCACAACTGCCGCGCCTGCGTGCCTTCGTCCGCTGCGCTGTCGATATCCGCAACGTCGATGTCGAGGCCGCCTCGCAAGCCGGCGTGCTGGTGACCCGCGCCGGTCCCGGCTTCGTGCAGGCGGTCGCCGAGCTCGCGGTCGGCTACATGGTCGATCTGTCGCGCGGCGTGTCGCGGGCCACAGCCGACTACCAGGCCGGCCGCAAACCGGAGGCGCGGATGGGCCGCCAGCTCGCGGGCAGCAAGATCGGCATCATCGGTTATGGCAGCATCGGGCGTTACCTCGCCGAGATCGCCAAGGTCATGCGCATGGAGGTGCTGGTCTCCGATCCCTTCGCGACCGTCAGCGACAGCGCGATCAAGCAGGTCGGCCTCGACGAACTCCTGGCGGCTTCCGACTATGTCGTCTGCCTCGCGATTGCCAATGAGCAGACCGAGAAGCTGATCGGGGAGGCTGCGCTGGCGCGCATGCAGAAGCATGCCGTCTTCATCAATCTCTCGCGCGGCAATCTCGTCGACGAGGCCGCCCTCGCGAAGGCGCTGCTGGAGAACCGCATCGCCGGTGCGGCGATGGATGTCGGCCGCGCCCCGGACCAGATGCCGACGCCGGAGCTGGCAAAACTTCCCAACGTCGTCGCCACACCACATGTGGGCGGGCTGACGCCGCAGGCGATCGAATACCAGTCGCTGGAGACGGTGCGGCAGGTCGACGCCATCATCAAGGGCGAGGCGCCTCAGGGCGCCGTCAACGCCGAGCGCTGGGCGCGGCGTCCCTGAACGGCCCTACAGCCGATCGATCGCCCGGAACGTCCCGTCCTTCTGGATCACCGTCAAGAACACCTTTGGCGGCGTCTCGATGGCGCGGATGCCGACGGTGACGATGCTGCCGCTGATGTCGAAGCGGCCGACGTCTTGGATGGCGCGCAGCAGCCCCGCGCGTGTCGGGTTCGGTCCGGCTTTTTCCAGCGCGGCAGCGGCGAGGCGTCCGGAGAGATAGCCTTCGAGCGAAACGAAGTCCGGCGCCAGCGTCGGGTCGAATGCCGTCTGCGCCGCCTGATAGTCGGCGACGAGCTTGATCGAACGATCCCAGGGAAACGGCACGACCTGCGCGACGACGACGCCTTCGCCTTCGGGGCCGAGCTCATTGGCGAGCGCGGTGGCGCCGACGAAGGAAATGTTGGCGAAGGTTGGATAGACACCGTTGCGATGCGCGAGCTTGATGAACTCGGCGCTCGGACCATAAGTGCCGACCATGACGATCGCCTCCGGCTCGGCGCGCTTGATGGTGCGCCAGGCCGAGCTGACGGCGCGGGTATTGCGCTCGAAGGTGCCTTCAGCGGCGAGCTCGAGGCCGCGCCTGGCAAGCGCGTTCTTCACGCCGGCGAGACCGTCACGGCCGAATGAGTCATCCTGGTAGAAGATGCCGATCCGGCTGAAGTGGCGATCCTCGGTGAGATGCTTGATGAGGGTCTCCGACTCCGCGCCATAGCTCGCGCGGATGTTCGCGACATTCGTCAGTTCGAGGTCGCGCAGGAATCCGGCGCCGCTGAAGGGCCCGATGAAGGGGATGTTACGGGCGCTCGTGATCGGGATCGTCGCCATCGCGGTCGGCGTGCCCACCGCGCCGATCAGCGCGAACACCTTGTCGTCCTCGATCAGCCGCAGCGTCTGCACCACCGAGCGATCCGGATCGTAGCCGTCGTCGCGGCTGATGAGTTGCAGCTTGCGGCCGTGGACGCCGCCCTTGGCGTTGATCTCGGTGAACGCCGCGACGATGCCATGCCGCAGGCGTTGCCCGAGCGCCGAAGACGGGCCTTCGAGGGCAGCCGCCTGCCCGAACAGGATTGCGTCCTCGCTGACGCCGACCTCCTCGCCTGTGGCCGCGCCCGTGGCCATGGCAAGCAGCGCAAAGCTCATGACGACGCGTAGCGCTGATCGAAATGGTCTCATCAGGAGGTTTTGCCGATGCAGGAGAAATCGCAAGGAGCATAGCCGGGCAGCCTGAATAGCTCGCTAACCGGTGGCGGAGCGGCGCCCCGTAACATTCCGGGTAAATCCGGCAAATTGCCAGATAAAGCGGGCTTCTCCGCGCACTTCGTTAACTAAGCCCCGCAATGCGGATCAACCGGGGTCCGAAATTGTGCAGTTCTTAACCGCGGTCCTTGTCCGATAGTCCTGCGGGCCGCTCAACCACAAGTTCGGCCCGTCGCGAAGAGGGGACGGCGGTTTTGCGGATGGGCGATCGGGATCAGAATGATCAGGATCGGAAAGGGGCGACCGGTTGGTGGCGCGCTGCGCCGCTGCTCGGGCTCTATCGTCCTGCGCTCGTTGCGGCCGGCCTTGGTCTCCTGTTCTCGCTGGTCGGCGCGGCTGCGGTGGCGCGCTGGGAAGACCGCGTCAACAAGATCGAGTTCGAGAACGCGGCCGAGACCGAATCCATCGTCATGCAGAACGGCATGAGCGAATATATCAGCCGGCTCGTCGCGTTGCGGACCCTGTTCGAATCGACCAACGAGGAAATCACCCGCAGTGAGTTCGAGACCTTCAGCACCCGCCTGTTCGAGCGCCATCCGGGCATGTTGCGCATCGCCTGGCTGCCGCGCGTCAACCGCAAGGAGCGGGCCGAGTACGAGGCCGGCGCAATCACGGATGGTGTCTCCGGCTATCGCATCAAGTCGCTCCACGGCGACAATTTCGCGGTGGCTCCCGAGAACGACGAATATTTTCCCGTGTTCTACTCGACCCAGCCGAAGACCTCGTCGGTGTACGGCATGGACCATGGAAGCGTTCCGGAACGGCGCGTTGCACTCGACCGCGCACGCGACTACGACCGGATCGTTGCCATCCGCGCGCGCCTCTACGCAGAGCGTGAGACCGGCCGTCAGCCGGACGTGATTGTCTCCGTGCCAATCTATGCGAAGGGCACCTCGCGTGACACGGTCGCGGACCGTCGCCGCAATCTCGCGGGCTATGTCGTCGGGGTGTTCGATCTGCCGCTGCTGATGCAGGCCATTCGCGTGACGACCGGGGCGAACCCGGCGGTCAGCGTCAACATCTATCCACCCTTCACCGGACGCATCGTCAGTCTCGAAGAGGCGGTGCCGGACTTCGCATCGGCGCCCAAGGCGCCCCAATCGATGCGCGATGTCGCGCAAGGCAGACACTGGTCGGGCGGCCTCAGGATCGGCGACGCCGATTGGCAGGTGCGGGCGGTTCCGACCGCCGGCGGCCCGCTGGAGACGACTTATGACCGCGCCGGCGCAGTCTTCATCGTCGGCATATTGCTGACGTTGTCGCTGGCGACTTATCTGATGCTTGCGAGCCGCAATTCGCGGCGGTTGTCGCTGGCCAACCGGCGCGTGCTCGAGCTTGCGCAGACCGACGTCCTGACCGGATTGCCGAACCGCGCCTTCTTCCTCGCCCGGCTCGAGGAGCTCAACAGCCAGTTGAAGGACGGCGGCCCGACCTTCTCGATCCTGATGCTCGATCTCGACCGCTTCAAGAACGTCAACGATTCCCTCGGTCACGGCGCCGGCGATGCGCTGCTGCGGCTGGTGGCGCAGCGGCTGAAATCCGCGGTGCGCGCGAGCGACGTGCTGGCGCGGCTCGGCGGCGACGAATTCGCCATCATCCAGGAAGGCTGCGAGGATCAGCGTGCCTGCTCGACCGAGCTGGCGGCGCGGGTCGCCAAGCTCGTGGCCGAGTCGTTCCTGCTGCCCGGGCATCGCGTCGAGATCGGCACCAGCATCGGCATCGCGATCGCGCCGGATCACGGCGGCGACCAGGAGCAACTGCTGAAGAAGGCCGACCTCGCGCTCTACCGCTCGAAATCGGCCGGCCGCAACTGCTTCACCATCTACGACGAGGCGATGTCGGCCGAGCTCGAGGCGCGCAACACGCTGGAAGGCGATCTGCGCGACGCCATCGCGCTCTGCCAGCTCGAAGTGCACTACCAGCCGTTCATGGACGCCAACACCAGCGTGCGGCGCGGCTTCGAGGCGCTGGTGCGCTGGCGGCATCCGACCCGCGGGCTGATCCCGCCGGATCAGTTCATCCCGCTCGCCGAGGAGACCGGCCTGATCGTGCCGCTCGGCGAATTCGTGCTGCGTCGCGCCTGCGCGGATGCGGCCACCTGGCCGTCCGATCTGATGGTCGCGGTGAACCTGTCGCCGATACAGTTCAAGGAAGCCGATCTGTTCGACGTCATCTGCGCGGCCCTGCGGGATTCCGGCCTGTCGCCGCAACGGCTCGAGATCGAGATCACCGAATCCGTCCTGCTCGAGCGCGGCGCCGAGAACCACGCTTTCATGGAGCGGCTCAAGCACATCGGCATCGAGCTTGCGCTCGACGATTTTGGCACCGGCTATTCCTCGCTCAGCTATCTCACCGCGTTTCCGTTCGACAAGATCAAGATCGACAAATCGTTCATCCGCAACCTCACGCACCAGCCGCGCTCTTCCGCCATCATCTCCTCGATCGTGACGCTGGCGCGCGGGCTCGACATGTCGGTCACCGCCGAGGGCGTCGAGGCGGCTGAGGAGTTCGAGCGGCTGAAGGCACTCGGCGTGAATTTTGCGCAAGGCTATCTGTTCGGCCGCCCGATGCCGATCGACCAGATCGAGCTCGACGAGCCCACCGAGCGTTCGCAGCGCGACGCCGCCTGAGCGCGCGCCTCGTCCTTCGAGACGACCGCTTCGCGGTCTACTCAGGATGAGGCTAAGCGGCATCGGTACCTTTTGAAGTTGCTGCAGAGCACTCCGTCCTCATCCTGAGGAGCCCGCCTAAAGCGGGCGTCTCGAAGGAAAGGCCACAGGGAAACCGCGCTCAAAGGGATTGCGCTGCTGCCCAACAGGCATTCGCGAAAATCGCTTGACCCAGACATCCACGGATGATCGGTAGTGATCGTCTAGGGATGAAATAAAAAAATGCGGCGACCGTTCTTCTACGGCTGGGTCGTGGTCGTGGTGACCTTTGTTACCATGGCCATCGGCGTCAATGCGCGCACCGCCTTTTCATTGTTCTATCCGCCCATTCTCTCGGAATTCGGCTGGGAGCGCGGCGTCACCGCCGGTGCCTTCTCGTTTGGATTCGTTGCATCGGCGATCGCCAGCCCGCTGATCGGCCGGCTGATGGATCGCGCGGGCCCGCGCGCTGTGATGGAGCTTGGCGTGTTGCTGATGGCCGGCGGGCTGCTGCTCGCGCCGCTCACCAGCCAGCCCTGGCATCTCTATGTCACGATCGGAGTCATGGTCGGCGCCGGCTCGGTGTGTCTCGGCTATTCCGGCCAGTCGCTGTTCCTGCCGAACTGGTTCATCCGCAAGCGCGGGTTTGCCATCGGCATCGCCTTTGCCGGCGTCGGCATCGGTTCAATGACGCTGCTGCCATGGGTGCAGCACATGATCGAGCAGACCGGCTGGCGCACGGCTTGCACCGCGATGGGCCTGATGATCCTGATCGTGCTGGCGCCGATCAATCTGCTCGTGCACAAACGCCCCGAAGACATCGGCCTCCAGCCGGACGGCGACGCAGCGCCGGCCGCGGGCACCGCAAGGCCGGTCTCCAACATCGTCGACCCCGTCTGGGCCGCCACCGACTGGACGCTGCGGCGAGCGGTTGCGACTGCACGCTTCTGGTGGATTGCGCTCGGCTATTTCTGCGGCCTGTACATCTGGTACGCGGTGCAGGTGCACCAGACCAAATTCCTGCTCGATATCGGCTTCAGCCCGAGCGTTGCGGTATGGGCGCTCGGCGCCGTCAGCCTGCTCGGCATCCCCGGCCAGATTTTCCTCGGCCATGTCTCCGACCGGATCGGGCGGGAATGGGTCTGGGCGATCAGCTGCGCCGGCTTTGCGATTTGCTTCGCGGCGCTAATGGCGCTGAAGTTCCACCCCTCGCTCTGGCTGGTCTGGCTGATGGTGCTCACGCAAGGCGCGCTCGGTTACGGCCTCACCTCGATCATGGGCGCAGTGGTGTTCGAGATTTTCGGCGGCCGGCATCAGGGTAGCATCTTCGGCATGATCATGCTCGCGGCGCTGGCGGGTGGCGCGGCCGGCCCGTGGGTGACAGGCTTGCTCTACGACCGCGTCGGCGACTACACGCTCGCCTTTGCCATCGCCATCGTCATCAGCGGGCTGTCGGCGCTGTCGATCTGGCAGGCTTCGCCTGGTAAGGTGCGGGCCGTGGCCGGCCGGCTGCACGAGCGCCAGGCCGAAGCTGCGTCGAAATAGGTTCCTTCTGCAACGGATTACCTTCGCATCTTTCGCGGAATGTTAAGCATGTCGCGGCTTCGCCGAACGCGAGCCGGTAGCAAAAACGTCTTGGACACCATCGAAGCATTAGCTTGGAGCGGATTGCCGCATTTTCCTGATGCTGCCGAGCCCAACGATGTCTGCCTCCGATGACCCAGTGACCGAAATGTCGGACGTGCTCCGCGCGGCGCTCGAATGCGCCGACGATGGCATCGTCATTGTCGATGGCGCGCATCGCATCACGCATTTCAACGCCGGCGCGGAGCGGATCTGGAAATTCGCGCGCGCTGACGTGCTCGGCCGCGATGCCGCCCTGCTCACGCTCAGATGCCTTCAGGCCGATCCGGTCGCTGACTTCCGCGACGAGATCAGCCTCGTGCGCCATGACGGAAGCCACATCAGGGCGACTGTCTCGCTCTCGTCCGTGACCATCGACGGCGCCGATCATCACATCGTGTTCGCGCGCGACGTCACCGCCGAGGCCGAACGCCGCGCGCGGATCGGCCTTCTCGATACCGTTGCGGATCAGACCAACCGCGCGGTGATCATCACCGACGTCGAACAGATCATTGTCTACGTCAACTCGGCGTTCACGACGCTGTTCGGCTACACCAGCGAGGAAGCCGAGGGTCGGCACGCAGGTGAGCTCATTGCTGGTCGCCATACCGATCGCACGGCTATCGCCAAGCTTGTCAAGCGCCTGATGCATGGCGGCCGCCGCGGCGAGGCCGAGGTGCTCGCCTACGACAAGGACGGCGAGGAAATCTGGGTCTGCGCCCAGATCGATGCCTTCCGTGACAAGAAGGGACAGGTCAAGCACATCTTCGCGCTGCTCGAGGACATCACCGAGTCCAGGCAGCTGCGCTCGCTCCAGCAGCTCATCATGAGCACGCTCGCCGACGAGGTGCCGATCACCGAGATCGCCGACCGGCTGTGCCGCCGCGTCGAGGAGATCGCGCCCGACGTGGTCTGCTCGCTGCTGCACGTCGATGCCTCAGGCCTGGTCCATCCGCTCGGCGGCCCGAGCCTGCCCGAAGACTATTCCCGCGCGCTGGACGGCGTGGCGATCGGCCCCGACGTCGGCTCCTGCGGGACCGCGGCCTTCTACGGCGAGCCGGTGCTAGCCGAAGATCTCGACACCGATCCGCGCTGGCAACCCTACAAGACCCGTCCGCTCGAAGTCGGCTTGCGCGCCTGCTGGTCGACGCCGATCAAGGCCAAGGACGGCCGCGTCATCGCCACCTTCGCCTTCTACTTCCGTGAGCCGCGCGCGCCGAGCAACTGGCACCGTCGCATCGTCGATGCCTGCGTCAACCTCGGCGCCTTCGCGATCGAGCGCAAGGAGGCGCGCGCCGAGATCGCGCGGCTCGCCTATCACGACATCCTCACCGGCCTGCCGAACCGCGCGCAGTTGCGGCACCTGATCACGACCGCGATCGACGCCTGTCCGACCGGCGGCCACGTTGCGCTCGCCTTCCTCGACGTCGATCATTTCAAGGACGTCAACGACACGCTCGGCCACGCCGCCGGCGACGAGCTTCTGATCCGGCTGGCACAGCGCTTGCGCGAGCAGATCGGGCCCGAAGACATGCTGGGCCGGCTCGGCGGCGACGAGTTCGTCATCCTGCTGCCGAACCGCAATGCCGAGAGCGCCGAGCGCGTCGCGGCCGACGTCACTGAAGCGCTGGCCTCGCCGTTGCGGCTCGGATCGAGGCTGATGCCGATGTCGGCCAGCATCGGCATCAGCCTCTATCCCGACAATGCGACTGATATCGACACGCTGATGCAACAGGCCGACGCCGCCATGTACATGGCCAAACAGGCGGGCCGCTCGACCCATCGCATGTTCAGCGCCGAGATGAACGGATTGGCCGAGCAGCGGCTGGCGATGATCGCAGCACTCCGCCGCGCCATTGTCGACAACGCGCTGAGCCTCAGCTATCAGCCGCAGATCCGCAGTGGCGACGGCGCCATCCACGGCGTCGAGGCGCTGGCGCGCTGGCACGATGCTTCGCTGGGCGATGTCTCGCCGGCAAAGTTCATTCCGCTCGCGGAAGAATGCGGCCTGATCGAGCAGATTGGCCTGTGGTCGGTGCGCGAGGCCTGCCGGCAGATGGCGAGCTGGCGCCGTGCCGGGCTCGACATTCCCAGCGTCTCGGTCAACCTGTCGCCGATCAATTTCCGCCATGTCGCGCTCGCGGCGCGCCTCGCCGATATCCTCGCTGAGTACGCGCTGCCGGCGGACGCGCTGATGCTGGAGATCACCGAAGGCACCTTCATGCAGGACGGTGCCGCCGCATTGGAAACAATGCAGGCCATTCGCGCGCTCGGCATCGGGCTGTCGGTTGACGATTTCGGCACTGGCTATTCGAGCCTCAGCCGGCTCGCGCATCTGCCGATCCGCGAGCTCAAGATCGACCGCAGTTTTATGCGCGATATCGAGCGTGACGCGGGCGCGCTTGCGATCGCCACCGCCGTGGTGCGCGTTGGCCAGGGCCTCGGCATGACCGTCGTCGCCGAAGGGGTCGAGACCGAAGGCCAGCGCAAGATGCTGGCCGAGCTCGGCTGCGACGTCGTGCAAGGCTTCCTCTACGCCCCCGCGCTCGCACCGGTCGCCTTCGAGCGCTGGCTGATCGAGCACTGCGCCGGGCAGGCAAGGGCGATGCTGGGGCGGCTCGCGCCGGTCGATGCGATCGCGGTGAAACGGTCCGCTTAGGGCACGACGGCCCGAGCCGGCGGCTCAGGCATTCGGTTGCAGGAACGTGCCGTATTGCTTGCTCATGGCGACCTCGGCGGCGGCCGCTCCGATCGCACGCATCGCCGCCAGCATCGGCCACGGCCCGAGGCTCACCCGCCGAACCCCGACGCGGGCGAGATCCGGAATTGCGGGAACGCCTTGCGTCACCATGATGTTGACCGGCAGAGGCGCGAGTTGAACGAACTTCCCGATAAGCGCGAGGTCGGTGAGGCCGGGCACGAAAATTCCGTCGGCGCCGGCGTCGGCATAGATCTTCGCACGCCTTGCCGCTTCGTCCAGGCACTCCGCCGGCGATCCGTATTTCAGCAAGAACGGATCAGTCCTCGCATTGATGAATAGATGAACGCCGAGTTGTTGCGCAGCGTGCCGCACGGCCTTGATCTTCGCGGCGTGCTGTTCGGGGCTCGCGAGCTGCCGCTTTCCTCCGGATAGCCCGTCTTCGATATTGATGCCGACGGCACCAGCTTGCAGAATTCTGGCTGCCGATGTCGCGGCGGCGTCTGGGGTGTCGCCATAGCCGGCTTCGAGATCGATCGACACGGGAACTGACACGGACGCGGTTATCCGCGACACCAGACCTGCCACCATATCGAGGGGGACATTTTCTCCGTCCGCATATCCAAGTGCGGCCGCGACCGCCCCGCTGCTGGTCGCGATCGCCGGGGACGTCTTCGCGATGGCTTTGGCGGTGGCGGCATCCCAGGCGTTGAACAGGACGAGCGGATCCCCCGTCCTGTGAAGACCGTGAAACGCTTCGGCGTATTGCTGCTGCATGTTGGCGTCCATCTCGCGTACTCCTCGTCAGAAATTCCGAAGCCGATCGGGCGGCGCCGTCCGGCGTCCGCGAAAGGCGTTCAGTCGGGCGCGTGCGTCCTGAACCAGTCCATGATCAGGCCGGTGACTTCGGCCTCACGCTCGAGGTGCGGGAAGTGTCCGACATCCGGCAGGACAACGCGCTGATGCGGTCCCTTGAACAGCGGCTCTTCCTTCACCGAATATCTCGCTGTCGGATCGTTGCCGCCGTAGATCGTCAGCGTCGGCGTCTGCATCTCGTTGATCGGCAGCCGGCCCATGCGTCCCGCCTCGGTCAGGCCTCCGTAATATCTAAGCGCCGCGGCCATGGTGCCGGGAGAGCTGAGCGTCTCTTTGATCGAACGGATGTGCTCGGCATCGTTGAAGGTCGGCGACCACAGCTTCCAAAGATAATCGACGAAGGGCAGTCCTTCGGTATTGACCGCCGACTCGGCGCCAGGCAGCTGGAAGAAATAGACGTGGAAGATCGATCGAACGATTTCCGGGTCCCGCCTGATGCTCGAGAATGTGATCGGATGGGCGGTGTTCATGACCACCGCGGCCTTGATCGCCGACGGAGCCGTCGCCAGCGCCTGAAAGGTCGACGTGCCGCCCCAATCCATGCCGACGACACGGGCCTGTCCGTCCTCGCTCAGCGCCGCGATCAGCGCTTCAAGATCCTTGCCCAATGCGATGGGATCGAAAATGCCGTCCGCCGGGACCTCGGTCGGCGCATATCCGCGCAGGAACGGCGACACCGCGCGATAGCCCGCATCCGCGAAGACTTGCAGCTGCTTTCGGTAGGACCAGGCGTTGTCGGGAAAGCCGTGCATGAAGATCACAAGGGGACCGTTCCCCTGTTCGAGATAGGCGAACCGCACGCCATTGGCCTGCACGTATTTCAAGACGGGTTCACTGCCGTTGGCAGTCGGCGTCGATAAGGCTGCGCTCCGGATCGTCATCGTCATCCTCCATGTCGTCGTCACTCTTCTGCGACAAATATGTGCGCAGCACACATGTCAGGTCAAGTTGTTTTTTGTGCGCAGCGCACATATTATTGCCGGCATGGAAACTGGAATCGCGAATTTGCTGGGAGCGCTCTCGCTCGCGGTCATGGACCGCATCGAGCAGGGCGCGCGCGAGGTCATCGGCCGCGGCGGCGAGACGCCTGCAGCACTCGTCGTCATTGGCTATGGCCAGGGCATGACCAACGACAAGCTGCGGCGGATCCTTGGCCTGTCGCATTCCGGAACGGTCCGGCTGGTCGACCGTCTGGTTTCGGATCGGCTTGTCGAACGCCGGCCGGGAAAGGACGGACGCGAGGTCGCATTGCACCTGACGGCCTCGGGCGTTGCGACCCGGAACGATCTGATGATGTCCCGGATTTCAGCCGTCGCATCACTTCTGGATGTACTGTCGCCGGCCGAGACGAAGCGACTTGAAACGCTGATCCACGAGCTGCTGGCACGGCAGGACACGTCGGAACTGGATCGCTTCACGATCTGCCGGATGTGCGACGATAGCGTCTGTACGAATTGTCCATTGCCCACCAGCAAGGGCAAACGCAATCGCTAGCCAGAGGTGTTGCCAACGGGGGGCGGCCGGTCGCCTTCGAACGCTGGCTGATCGAGCACTGCGCCGAGCAGGCGAGGGCGATGCTGGGCCGGCTCGATGTCAAGGCGGCGGGTGTGGCCGCGGTGAAACGATCGGCTTAGCGCGCGCACTCCGACATGGTACCAGCGACCGCAAGGTCGCCGGTTTCTTCCCCGAGGTTTCCGCGGCCGGCATGGGGCAACGTGGTATTCACGCAGCGCGGATCAGGCCAAGCTGCTGCAAGGCCGTGACCCCATCGTCGAGACCGATTTCCTCGAGGATCTTTCCATCCCTGAGTTTCAACACGGTCGTGCCGGTGAATTTCATCTTGCGCCCGGTGTTGGCCGGCAGAGATCCCGCCAGGAAATCACTGAACGCCTGCCCGGTATGCGTTCCTCCGCCCTCCCATCGGCCGACGACGTAGTCGCCTTCCGCGATCAGGTCCGCAGCGCCCCAGAAGTTGAGATCGGGGAACGCTTTCCGGAAGTCCGTCATGAACGCCTTGATGTCTTGACGGCCACGGCGCGGTTCGTGGAGTGAATACTGCAGAAGCATGTCCGGCGCAGCGAGCTCATCGACAATTCCGAGGTCGCAGGTCTTGCCCCAGAAATTCGTGAACCACCGGCCAACAATGACTTTGTTGTCTTCTTCAATCGACACGAGCATTCTCCTATTGTGTGCTTTGGTTGTTGTCCGCCATGAATATTGTCGATGGCACCGCTCCCGGCCCACCCGATTCCCGATGACATCGACCGTACGCGGTCGCGCTGACGACAGGTTCGCAACCAAGGAGACGCAGCGGCTTCGCTGCGTCCCTGGGTCGACGTGCTTCAGGTCAGATTGACTTGTGAAACGACTCTGATTTCGATGCGTCCCGATCGTGCTATCGTGGAAGACATAGTTGCCTCCCCGCCCATACTGCGCTCTCCAATTGCAAAGGAGCGCAAATGCCCGCGAAAGCCAAACCAACGATCGTTTTCTGTCACGGCATCTGGGCCGACGGCTCATGCTTCAGCAAGGTGATTCCGGCATTGCAGGCCGACGGGCACGAGGTAATCGCCGTTCAATATGGCCTGGACTCCTACGAAGAAGACCTGGCGACGGTGAAGCGCACGCTCAATCGTGTCGGCAGTCCGGTCCTCCTCGTCGGTCATTCCTATGGTGGGGCCATCATCACCGGCGCAGGCACCGATGAGCGCGTGGTAGGCCTGGTCTATATCGCAGCGGTCGCTCCGGATGCCGGCGAGACCGTGCAGGACCAGCTCAACAAATATCCGTCGGATATTTTCTCGCGCGTCGAGGTCGCCGACGGGCGTGCCTGGATGCTACCGAACGGCACCGAGTTCTTCGCGGGCGACCTCTCCGCGGCAGACCAGAAGCTGGTCTGGGCCACCCATTATGCGCCCGTCGCCAATCTGTTCGAGCAGCAGAAGCTCAGCGCGGACAAGGTCGCGTGGAGGTCGAAGCCGAGCTGGTACATTTTGGCCACGCAAGACCACACCGTACATCCCGACCTGCAACGCTGGGTCTCGAAGCGGATGGGCGCTGTTGTCACCGAGGTGGCGAGCAGCCACGTGCCGATGCTGTCCCAGCCCGACATCGTGATCGACGTGATCCGCAAGGCCGCGGCCGCCGTTCAAAAAGGCTGATCGCAGCAAGCGATCCGTCGCCAACGCATAAGAGAGAGGTCGCTCGCAAGGCGGCCTCCCTTTTTATTTATGAGCAGCTTTCCGACGCCAATCCCGTCCTGCGCCGCAAATCCGTGATCGCGCGCCAAAAACTGTCGGCCGGTGTCGTCTCCGGGTCGATCAGCCGGTGCAGGCGAAAGCCGTCTTCCAGCGCGAGCACGACGGAGGCCATCCAGGGCGGATTCAGCGTCTCGCCCCTGGCGTTGCTTTTCAATGTCGCCTCGACGATGTCGGCGATCAGCTTGCGCCGCGCGCGCAGACGTTTGGCGAGCTCGGGCCGGCGCTTCTCGGCGCGCGCGACGAACAGGATCATCTCGATATGCAGCAGCGGCGAGCGGCCGAGCGGATCCTGTCGGCTGCGATCCATTGTCTTCAGCGCGGCGATGAAATCGTCGAGGTTCTTGTGCTGCGCGAGAATCTCCATGTTGCGCCGGATCGATTGCTCGACGTGATCCTCGAGCATGGCGAAGATCAATTCGTCCTTGCTCCCAAAGTTCGAATAGAACGCACCGCGCGTGAAGCCGGCTTCCGCCGCGATCGCCTCGATGCTGGCGCCACCGATTCCGTCCTGCTCGAACACGCGCGCGGCCGCCTCGAACAGCTTGTCGCGCGTGTCGTCCCTGGTCGGCCTGGTTCTCACCCTTGACATCCGGCCAGTTTAGGGCAGAATGCAACTCGATACAACAATGTATCGAGTTGATAATTTACAGGGATGGTTGCGCCAGGCTCCGGGGCTGCCTCGCGTATCGTGTCATGCGGCAACCGATGTGAGGTCCACCATGAACGAGCAAGTGCAAGGCGCAGGCGATCCGCTGTTCAATCCGCTGGCGCCGGACTTCATCCGCAATCCCTATCCGCATTACGACCGGCTGCGCACGATCGATCCGATCCACGTGACCCCGTTCGGCCAGTTCGTCGCCAGCCGTCACGCCGATGTCAGCCTCGTGATGCGCGACAAGCGCTTCGGCAAGGATTTCGTCGAGCGCACGACGCGCCGCTATGGCCCCGACATCATGAAGGAGCCGGTGTTTCGCAGCATGGGCAACTGGATGCTGCAGGCCGATCCGCCCGATCACACCCGCCTGCGCGGCCTCGTCGTGAAGGCCTTCACCGCACGCCGCGTCGAAGACATGCGGCCGCGCATCCAGGAGATCGTCGACCAGACCATTGATGCCGTGAAGGACCGCGGCCACATGGACCTGATCGAGGACTTTGCCTTCCGCCTGCCTGTGACCATCATCTGCGACATGCTCGGCATCCCCGAGGATCATCGCGAGGTCTTCTACAAGAGCTCGCGCGATGGCGGGCGGCTGCTCGATCCGGTGCCGATGACGCCCGAGGAGATCGCGAGGGGCAATGCCGCCAACGCGATGGCGCAGATGTACTTCCAGCCGCTGTTCGAGCTGCGACGTCGCAATCCCGGAGACGACCTCATCACCCAGCTGGTGCAGGCCGAGGAAGACGGCAACAAGCTCACCAATGAGGAGCTGACGGCCAATATCATCCTGCTGTTCGGCGCCGGCCACGAGACCACCGTCAACCTGATCGGCAACGGCCTGTTGGCGCTCCACCGCAATCCGGATCAGCTCGCCCTGCTGAAGGCACGGCCCGACCTGATCACCAACGCGATCGAGGAGTTCTTGCGCTACGATTCGTCGGTGCAGATGACCGGCCGCGTCACGCTGGAGGAGATCGACGATCTCGGCGGCAAGCGAATCCCCAAGGGCGAGTCCGTGCTCTGCCTGCTCGGCTCGGCCAATCACGATCCGGCGGTCTATCCCGATCATCCTGATCGGCTGGACATCAGCCGGCCCAATGTCCGGCCGCTGTCGTTCGGAGGCGGCATCCATTTCTGCCTGGGCGCCCAATTGGCGCGCATCGAGGCCGAGATCGCCATCGCGACGCTGCTGCGGCGGTTGCCCGATCTGCGCATCGATGCCGTCGAAAACCCGGCTTGGCGCCCGACCTTCGTGCTGCGTGGCCTGAAGCATCTGCCGGCGAGCTGGTGATAGCGGTCGGCGGTCCTCATCCTGAGGAGCCCGCCCAAGGCGGGCGTCTCGAAGGATGGCCACGGGCGGGGGCCTCTATGGTTCGAGACGGCGCTTGCGCGCCTCCTCACCATGAGGGTCTCGCAGCAGCGTTAACCTCCGTGCGCAACAGTCGCTGTGACTTCGCCACACTTCCGCTTATATAAGGGGAAGTTCCGGCGCGCCTGAAGCTTGGTTGTAGGCTTGGGTTTGACCCGGGTGCCGGCTTGGCCGAGGGGAGACCCGTGCAGACGACGCTGCTCGGATTGGCGATTGCCTTTATTTTAGCGCTGCTAGCCGCGCTGATCGGGCCTTACTTCATCGACTGGAACCAGTTCCGGCCCCAGTTCGAGGCGGAGGCGAGCCGGATCATCGGTGTGCCCGTGCGCGTGGCGGGCGAGCTCGATGCACGGCTGCTGCCGGCGCCGACGCTGCGGCTGCGCTCGGTCACCTTCGGCGGCAACAACGATCTCGGCCGGCTGCGTGCCGACAAGCTCGACGTCGAGTTCAGCCTGAGCTCCCTGATGCGCGGCGAATGGCGCGCCACCGAGCTGTCGGTCGGCGGCATGGCCGCGGATCTCGGCCTCGACGCCAGGGGCAAGGTCGATTTGCCGTCCACCGCGAGCGGCACCTTCAACCTGGCGTCGCTCGCCATCGAGCGGCTGAACCTCACCGGCCGCATCGCGCTTCACGACGCCGCCAGCCGTTCGACGCTGGAGCTCAATGATATCGTGTTCTCCGGCGACGTGCGCTCGCTCGCAGGCTCGGTGCGGGGCGACGGCAATTTCACGGCCGCAGGCACGCGCTATCCGTTCCGCATTTCCTCCGGTCCGAGCCCCGATGGCAGCGCCACGCGTCTGCACCTCAACATCGATCCCGGACAGCGTGCCGTTCTGGCCGATCTCGAAGGCGTGCTCGCCTTCGACAACCGCCTGCCGAAATTCGACGGCGCGCTGACGCTGGGGGTGCCGGCAACGAAGAAGCCCGGTGAGGCGGGGCCGACGCCCTGGAAGCTCACCGCCAAACTCAAGGCCGATCCGGCCGGCGCCAACTTCGACCAGATCGACGCGAGCTTTGGTCCCGAAGGCACCGCGCTGAAGGTCGGCGGCGTCGGCGACCTCAGGTTTGGTGCCTCGCCGCTGCTGCGCGCGGTGCTGTCCGCGCGGCAGGTCGATGCCGACAAGTTCGCCGGCCGGGACGATTCCGAGCCGCTGCGCATCCTGCCGGCGCTGCGTGCAGGTCTCGCCGCCATCCCGCAGGCGCCGATCCCGGCGCAGATCGAGTTCAATTCCGACCAGATCATGCTGGGCGGCCGTCCGCTCCAGAACATCACGACCGAGCTTCAGACCGACGGCCGATCCTGGACCTTCCAGCGGCTCGAGCTGCGCGCGCCCGGCATGACGCAGCTTTCGCTCAACGGCGCGACGCCCGGCGCCGACACCTTTAGCGGCCGCCTCAGCGTTGAATCCTCCGATCCCGATACGCTGGTGGCCTGGCTCCTGGGCCGCAACGAGGTCAACCACCGAAGCACGCGGCCGCTGCGCCTTGCCGGCGACGTGACGATCGCCGCCAACCATCTCGGCATCGACAAATTGAAAGCCGACATCGAAGGCGGCGCGGTCGAGGGCCGCATTGCCTTCGTGCAGACCGGCGCAAGCAAAGGCTCGCAGATCGATGCCGACATCAAGGCCGACCGTCTCGATCTCGATGCCGCCGCGAGCTTCGTTCGCGCGCTCGCTGGACCGCAGGGCGAATGGCCGGAGGAAGCGAAGCTGTCGCTCGACGTCGGGCGCGCAATCTCGGCGGGACAGGAGCTGCGGCCGTTCGCGGTAAAACTTGGTTACGGCCCGACCTCGCTGTCGCTGGAGCAGTTGCGGTTCGGCCAGGCCAGCGGCGTGACCACGGAGGCGAGCGGCAGTTTTGATCGCACCAAGGCCACCGGCAAGCTCGCGCTGAAATCCTCGGCCAATTCGCTGAAGGATCTCACGGCGCTGCTGGAGCCGATTGCGCCTGCGCTGCGCGCGCGTTTCGACGCGATCGCGCCGTTGCCGGGCGCGACGCGCCTGAAGCTCGACCTCAGCCTCGACAAGAACACCGAACACGCCGATCGCAGCGACGCGCGCGCCGTGCTCGACCTCGATGCGCCGCAGCTCAAGGCCACCGCGACGCTCGCCGCGCAGGCGCCGGTGGCGGCGGTCAACGGCATCGACATCGAAAAATTGCGCAACAGCGACTTCACGCTGGAGTCGAAACTGTCATCGCCGCAGGCCGCTTCGCTGACGGCGCTGCTCGGCCTCGATCGCATGGTCGCCGCAGGCGAGGGCGCCTCGCAGATCGAAGGCAGACTGAGCGGCGCATGGCGCAGGCCGCTGCAACTGAACGCCAAAGCCAGCGGCGGCGGGCTGGATGCGGATGCGCAAGGCAGCGTCGAATTGTCGGCGCCGGAGCCGAAGGCCAGCGTGAATCTGCGCGTGCGCAACGCCAATCTGGCCCCGCTGTTCGGAACCAGCCCGGCCGACAAATCGGCGCGGAGTGTGAGCCTGTCCTCCCGCCTCACGCTATCCGGCAATCGCTTGACCTTCGACGATCTCGACAGCACCGCTTCGGGCTCGCATCTACGCGGCCATCTCGCCATGACGCTCGATCAGGAGAAGAGCGTGGACGGCGAGGTCGGCTTGGACTCGCTCGATCTGGTGCCTGCGCTCGCGCTTGCCGTTGGCGCCGCCGGGCGTGATGCCGGCGAGCCGCTGAGCGCAGGCCTCGTCAGCGGCTGGCGCGGCCGCATCGCGTTCCAGGCATTGCGCGGCAATCTGCCGGGCGGAATCGAGTTGCGTCCCTTCAGCGGCATGATCAGGAGCGATGGCCAGTCGCTCGCGCTCGATACGCTCAAGGGCGGCCTTGGTGGCGGCGAGATGACCGCAAGCCTCGATGCGCGCAATGGCGCCAACGGTCTGGCGTTGAACGCGCATCTCGATCTCACTAATGTCGATGCGGCGTCGCTGCGTTACCGCGATCTCGCCCTGCCCAAGGGGCGCGCCTCGGTGCAGATGACGCTGACGAGCCAGGGCCGCAGCGTTTCGGCGCTGACCGGCGCACTCGCCGGCAACGGCACGGTGACGCTGGACTCGGCTGAAATCAGCGGCCTCAATCCGCGCGCCTTCGAGATCGCCATCCGTGCCAGCGACGGCGGGCAGGTGAGCGACGACAACCGATTACGTCAGCTCGTCGAGCCCGCATTGTCGGCTGCTCCCATCGCGGTCGCCTCGGCACAGATCGCGTTCACGATCCGCGATGGCCGCCTGCGCGTCGGCGCAACACCGCTCGAGGCGAAGAATGCGCGCGCCATCGTCTCCGGCGGTTACGATATTCCCGCCGACCAGGCCGACATCCGCGCCAGCCTGACGCCGATCATGACCGGCCTCTCCGGCGCGCCGCCGGAGATCCAGCTGTTTGCGGCAGGTCCGCCCGACAAGCTCCGCCGCACCGTTGATCTCACGCCGCTGTCGTCGTGGCTTGCGGTGCGCACGATCGATCGCGAGACGCGCCGGCTGGATGCCATCGAGCGCGGCGAACCGCCGCCGGCGACCGCCGCGCTGCCGACGCTCGTCTCGCCTGAGCCCGCGCCCGAGCCGGCGCTGACCGATGTGCCGATGCCCGGCCGCGATCCGCGCCGCCCGCCGCCGAAGGTGAGAGTTGAGCCCAAGGCCGCACCGACGCCGAGGGCGCCGCTTGCCGCGCCCGCCGTGCCGAGCCCGCCCCTTGCGAGCCAGCAGGCCGCGCCCCTGCCGCCGCCGATCGACGTGCGGCCCGCTCCGGGCCCGCCGCCGGCAAGGCCCCGGCCGAAGCCGCCGCTGGTCCTGACGCCGTCGAATCCGTAGGGACGAAGTTGATTTGGGAGGTTGGGCCGCGGGCTCCTCTTACCTCTCCCGCTTGCGGGAGAGGTATAGGCCGCCTTCGGCGGCCGTTCTCAAGCGACGCCGAGGCGGAGCCTCGGCTATGGCAAAGCGCCGGGTGAGGGCTTTCTCCTCTGGGGGCTGTCCCGCTGCGGAGACACCCTCTCCCCGACCCTCTCCCGCGAGCGGGAGAGGGAGCGCACCTTCCACGTTGCGTAACAGTAACCGCATTCGCTTGCATTTGAATGATTTTTCCTCAGCAAAACTGAACTGCCGATTTTACTGGATTCTCGCGTTTGATCTCTAGCGTGGTTCCCAGAGGAATCCGGCGTCCTGCCCGCACAGGCAGGATGGCTCACCAAGAACTGGGGTATCGAGATGAACGGGGCGACAACGCTTCTACAGGATCTGGACGACGCAATCGCGCGCGGCACCGACGAAAGCCGGACGAAGGCGTTGTGGCATGCGACCGATCTTTTGATCACCGGTCGCTATGTCGACGACGAGATCAGCATGTTCGGCGAGGTCATCGGCCGGCTTGCCGACGAGATCGAGGTCGCCGCGCGGGCGCAGCTCTCCGAATTGATGGCGGGCTGCGATCATGCTCCGCTCAACGTCATCGAGAAGCTCGCTTTGGACGACGAGATCGAGGTCGCGGGCCCCGTGCTGCGCGACTCGACCCGGATCGACGAGAAGGTCCTGGTCGAGAGCGCCATGACCAAGGGCCAGGCGCACCTGCTCGCGATCTCCCAGCGCGGGGCGATCGGCGAGGCCGTGACCGACGTGCTCGTCAAGCGTGGTAACCAGGAGGTTGTCACCTCGGTCGCCAGGAACGAGGGCGCGCGCTTCTCCGGCTCGGGTCTGCTGCACATGGTCCGCCGCGCCGAGGGAGACTCGATTCTTGCTGAACAACTTGGCCTGCGCAAGGACGTGCCGCGCCACATCTTCCAGCAGCTCATCTCCAAGGCGTCGGAAGACGTCCGCCGCCGGCTCGAGACCGAGCGCCCCGAGATGATGTCGCAGATCCAGAGCTCGGTGACCGAAGTCACCGGCGATTTGCAGTCCAAGTTCGGCCCGTCCTCGCGCAGCTATTTCGTCGCCAAGCGCGTGGTGACGACGCAGTACCGGCAGGGCAACCTGAACCAGGTCTCGATCTCGAACTATGCGCGCCAGCATCGCTTCGATGAGGTGCAGATCGGCCTGTCGCTGCTGTCGTCGCTGCCGGTCGACGTGATCGAGCGCGCGCTGATGGACCGCAACCGCGAGATGATCCTGGTGCTGTGCAAGGCGCTCGACTTCTCCTGGGACACAACGATGTCGCTGTTGTTCCTCGGCGCCAAGGATCATCTGATCACGGCGCGCGAGCTCCACGACAACGAGCGTGACTTCGGCCGGCTCAAGATCGAGACGTCACGCAGCATTCTGAAATTCTACCAGTCGCGCAAGAACAGCGCCGGCACCGATCCCGCGACGGGTCGTCAGGCCGAGCTCCAGGTTCACTGAGCGGGACATCGAGGGAGTATTTGAAAATGTTGCCTCAATTCGGCACCGCAGTTCGCAAGAACAAGAGCCTCACCAAGAACCTCGCCGCCGAGACCGGCGGAGCGGCTCCGGAGAAGGCCACGGTCGACGCCGCATGGCTCGTGCTGGAAGCCGCCAATGATCTCGGCGACCACGCCGCGATCGAAGCCTGCCGCCGCGTCATCGATGCCGAACTGAACGGCACGGTGCCGGGTAGCTCCGATGTCGATCTCGTGCTGGGGTATTTCCGGTAGGGGTTTGGGTGAACGCGCCGCCGTCGGCAGCGCGGTTGCGTGCTCATCCTGATTGAAGCGCGGCCGGTCGCTCAGCCGCAATTCCAGATCGCGCCGATCGGCGTCCGCGTCCAGCACGGACCGAAACTGCCGCCATTGTAGCGGGAGCCACCGAAGCCGGGCCGGCCGAAATAGTGCCATTCGCCGTCGATGTAGCGGTAATAGACCGGCACGCGATCGATATACCAAGGGCGCTGGTTTTCGCGCGCGTAACGCCGCAGCCCATTCTTCTGTGCGTAGAGCGGCTGACTGTTGCTCAGCGGCTGGCGATAGCCCGGCAGGAAGCCGTAGCCATGCCAGGCTTGCTTGGGCTTTCTAGAGGCCGCCGCCGCCGGCGCAGCGACCGGCAGCAGCGATAGAATGGCAGCAATAAATAGACACAGGAGGCGCGACATGCATCGACCATAGACAGTCGATGCTGGGAAAGCCATTCAAATTCAAGTGGGGATTTTCTCCGGGCTCGCGCGATTTTTGCGAAGCGAGTTGCGCGGGCGAGAATCGCGGCGGACGACCGGCCGGGCCGAATCACGGCCCAGCCGTCACGTCTTTGTCGTCTAGGCGTTGGCGCCGCCGTCGACTGTCAAGGTCGAGCCGGTGATGTACCTCGCTTTCGCGCTCGCCAGAAACGCGACCGCATCGGCGATGTCGTCCGGCGCGCTGCCGGCGGAACTGAAGGGTGTTCCGCATCAGATACAAAAAGGCCTCGCCGAAGCGAGGCCTCCATGCTGGCGAGAATTAATCCTCGTCCCAGTAGTGACGACGGATCACGACGCCGCGGTCGTAATCGCGATCGTGGTGGTACCAGCCACGATGCCAACCGCGATCATGCTCGTAGATGCGAGCCCGCGGGCCATAATAATCATCGCGGTCGCCGCCGACATAGACGCCGAAACCAGCCGCATTGGCGATGGTGGGGGCACCGATTGCAAGCGTCGCGAACGCCGCAAGAGCGTAAATCAGCTTCTTCATCTGTTCCTCCTCCTTCTGCATCGTCGCGGATTCAACTGCTGCCGCTATGGCCTGTTGCAGGAACCGGCGAGAAACTTTCTTGAACAGGTGTTCAGGTTTCATGCGCACTATCGTGAGAAAGCCAAAAACGCGTGCTGCACTCTGCGGGAACTGGAACACGCGATCCAGTCGGATCGCCGGTCAACCAAAGGCAAACATGTCGGAACAGCCTTCGATCCTGATCGTGGAAGACGAATATCCGCTCCAGGGTGTGCTCGAGATGGCGCTGGCGGAAGCTGGCTTCACGTCCGACATCCTTGCATCCGGCGAGGAGGCGATCACGGTGTTCGTCGCGCGCGGAAAACATCACAAGGCGTTGGTGACCGATGTCTATCTCGGCGGCAAGCTGAACGGCTGGGATCTCGCCCGGAGAATGCGGGAAAAGGATCCGACCCTTCCGGTCGTGTACATTACGGGCAGCGCCGGCGCGGCATTGTGGAAATCACAGGGCGTGCCCAACAGCGTGCTTCTCGAAAAGCCGTTTCAACCCGAACGGCTGGTGGCCGCGCTCATGGGGTTATGAGCTGCCGGCATTTCATGCATCACCGCCTGATCCGGTAGATCACGACGTCTTCGCCGTGATGCGTCGTATGCTTCTCGAGCAGATAGTTCGCCTTCTCCAGCACGCGGCGCGATGCGCCATGTGCGACGAAGACCAGGCCGATCAGCGAGAACAGCTCGAGGCGCGACAATCCAATATCGGTCAGCGCAACCGCGATCTCGCTCGCAAGCCCCTGGCCCCAGAATTCGCGCTTGAACGTGTAGGCAATCTCGATCTCGTCCACGCCGTCCACGAGGATATGCCGGATGCCCGCCCGCCCGGCGAACGCGCCATCCTTCGTTCGCAGCGCCCACAGCCCAAAGCCGTGCTGATCCCAGTGGGCCATGTTGGTCGCGAGATAGGTCTTGGTCACCTCGGCCGAGCGTACACCGCCAAGATAGCGCGAGACGTCGGGATCGAGATGCAGCGCGATGAGGTCGGCGAGGTGATCTGCGCGAAGTCGCTCGGCAGTCAATCTCGCGGTGCTGAACTGGTCCATGGAGACCGATAGCCGGTTTCGAGGCCTCTCGTCGATTGCTTTCACGACACGATATCTTGCGGCATCAGCAACGGCTGGATCGCTTTGACTCGGTGTCGAGCCGGTGTTCTGATTTTGCCCTGCTGAGCGCCGCAGCCCCGAGTTCCGTCGCGAAGAAAACGGCGCTCGCGGGCTCCGGGCCCTCTGGGCGCCGCGCTGCATCAAGGTCAGCGCTAGATCGGGCCGTACGAGCCGGGCGGGACCATGTAGAGCGTCATCGCGAAGATCGCGTAGATGCAGAGCAGGAGCGCACCGATGAACCAGGCCGATCGTTCGCCATTGGTGATGAAGCTCGTCACCACGGCCGCAATCATGACCATGGTCACCGCTCCCGGCCAGAATTGAAGGTCCATGGGCTGTGGCCCGACGAGGTAGCTCAGCAGCACGAGAACGGGTGCGACGAACAAAGCGATCTGGCTTGCGCTTCCGAGCGCGATGCTCACGCTCATATCGAGCCGGTTGCGGCGTGCTGCGGAAAACGCCACGGCCATCTCGGCCGCAGCGCCGACCAGGGCAACGACGATGAATCCGACGAATGCCGGGGTCATGCCGAGCGTTTCGGCGGCCTTCTGCACCGACTCGACGAAGATCTCGCTCACGAGCGCAACCAGCACGGTGACGACCCCCAGGGTCGGAACGGCGACCGCAACCGGCAGCATCGGGCCGCCTGCCTCGCCATGCTCGCTGCTCGCAAACAGATCTTTGTGCGTCTTCAGCGAGAACAGCAGGCTGAGGCCGTAAGCCGCAATCAGCAGGACCGCCAACGCGACGCTCAAGCGCCGCACCGTCGCCTCGTGTCCGGGAAAGTTGAGGTCGGCCATGGCGGACGGGGACAACAGGGCAATCGTGGCCATCAGCAGGAGTGCGGAATGGAGCCTGCCGCCCGCCCGGTTGAACTCCTGCACGCGATGCCTCAATCCGCCCAGAAACAGCGATGCGCCCAGCATGAAGAGCGAGTTGGTCACGATCGCACCCGCGATCGAGGCTTTGACCAGCATGTATTGACCGGCCTGCAACGCCGTGACGGCGATGATGAGCTCTGTGAGATTGCCAAGCGTGGCATTCAATAACCCGCCGATTGCATCACCGGTCTTCTCGGCCACGGCCTCCGTTGCGTGGCTGAGCAGGCTCGCGAGCGGCACGATGGCAATCACGGCCAGCACGAACAGCAGCGTATGCGCGTCCGGCATGATGTGGGCGAGCGCGATCACCACCGGCACGAAGATAAGCATCCACAGAAGCGGACTGTGCCGGATTTCCTTGAGCAGCGCATTCATTGGTCAGTCCCTGGCGGTTAGACCTCGACGCTGCCGCCGCAGATCCGTCCGGCATTGATCCAGCTCAATGGCCTGCGCGCGCCCCGCGGACTGGTGCAGGGAGTTGACGAGCGCGACCTGGCGAGGGGCATAAACAACGAGGCTCGTCGATCCGACGAGCCTCGCGCGCCTCAATAGCAGGGTGGATAGGGGGCGTATCCACAAGCCCGGCGATAGCCATAGGCACCATAGGCTGCAGCTCCCGCCGCTGCTGCACCGTAGTAAGCGCGCCGATGGACCCTGCGGTTGACGCCTGCAACGCTCCCGGGCGTCAGCGGGCGCCCGACGCGGGCGTCGGCGGTGTCAACGGACACGGTGAGCACATCCGCCGGCGAATAGCGGAACGACAGGGGTGCTGCCGTGAACACCGCGGCGGTGACGAACAGTCCAATCAGCTTGGCGTGTCTGGTCATCTGCTCTCTTCCTTTGCTGGACGACGAGAAAACGTGACATGCCGATGAGCCCCACCATTGACCGAAATCAATGCCTTCGAACTTCCGAGTAGATCGCTCGGACGGCGACGAAGCCGAACCCTGCTGATCGCTCCATGATGCCATGGTGCTCCTGTTTTGCCCGACGGGTCAACCGATTTTCCGAATCTTTGGCCCGCCACCGGGGAGCAGCGACTGCCGAAGCTCGAAGCGTAATCCGGGAAAATCGTTTTTCGGCTGCATCCGCGGACTTCGCTGCGCTCCATCCCGGCTGCGAGAGTTTTGCCCGATGCATCAACCGCTTCGCGGCATCCGCGGGTCACGATCTCGCCAACCCCCGCCTACTGTGAATGGGGTTGTTTTCGCGGTTTTGGTTTCGGGAGAGGCTAGCCGGCGCCTAACGCGACCGCGACGTTGTAGGTCAGGAGGCTCGCGGCATAGGCCAGCACCAGCATGTAGGCGAAGGTCGCCGCCATCCAGCCCCAGCTTCCGGTCTCGCGCCGGATCACGGCGAGCGTGGAGGCGCATTGCGGGGCGAAGATGTACCAGGCGAGCATCGACAGCGCGGTGGCGAGCGACCATTTCGTCGCCAGCACCTGGCCGATCTGCTCGGCCGCCTCCTTGCCGCCTTCGATCGCATAGACGGTGCCGAGGGCTGCGACCGCGACCTCGCGCGCCGCCATGCCCGGGATCAGCGCGACCGCGATCTGCCAGTTGAAGCCGACGGGGGCGAGCAACGGCTCCAGCGCCTTGCCGATGATCGCGGCGAGGCTGAAGTCGATCGCGGGCTCGGTCGCGCCCGCGGGCGGCTGCGGGAACGAGGCCAGAAACCAGATCAGCACCATCATCGAGAAGATCGTGGTGCCGGCGCGTTGCAGGAACATCTTGGCGCGGGTGAAGATGCCGATCGCGATCGATTTCAGCCTGGGCATCTTGTAGTCCGGCAGCTCCAGCATGAACGGCGCCGGGGCATAGTCGCGCAGCATGAAGAACTTGATCAGGAACGAGACGGCAAGCGCGCTGACGATGCCGGTGGCGTAAAGCCCGAACATCACGAGGCCTTGGAGGTTGATGAAGCCCCAGACATCCTTGGCCGGAATGAAGGCCGAGATGATCAGCGTGTAGACCGGAATGCGCGCCGAGCAGGTCATCAGCGGCGCGATCAGGATCGTGGTCAGGCGGTCGCGCTTGTTGTCGATGACGCGCGTCGCCATGATGCCGGGGATGGCGCAGGCAAAGCTCGACAACAGAGGAATGAAGGCGCGGCCGTGCAGGCCGGCACCGCCCATGATGCGGTCCATCAGAAACGCCGCGCGCGCCATGTAACCGAAATCTTCCAGGAGCAGGATGAACAGGAAGATGATGATGATCTGCGGCAGGAACACGATGACGCTGCCGACGCCCGAGATCACGCCGTTCTGAAGGAAGCTCTGCACCAGACCATCGGGCAGGGTGGCGTGGACCAAGTCGCCGAGCGCGTCGAAGCCCGATTGCAGCAGCTCCATCAGCGGCTGCGCCCAGGCGAACACCGCCTGGAACATCACGAACAGGATGAGCGCGAGCACGATGAGGCCGCCGACGGGATGCAGCACGATCGCGTCGACGCGCGCGGTCCAGGTGTCGGGCCGGCTTGGCAGGCTGACGCAGTCCGAGATGATGCGGTCGGCCTCGCGCTGGGTCGCGCGCAGTTCGGAGACGCTAAGCGCGCGCCAGGTGTTCTCCGCAGGCTCTGCGGCGAGCTTGGCCGAGATCTCGTCGGTCAGCGCCAGGAGGTCAGCCGTGCCGCCCTTGCGCACCGCGATCGAGGTGACCACGGGCACGCCGAGCTCCTTGGCGAGCCGTTCGACGTCGACCGAGATGCCGCGGCGGCTCGCGATGTCGAACATGTTCAGCACGAGGATCATCGGCCGTCCGGTGCGCTTGAGCTCCAGCAGCAGGCGGATGGTCAGGCGCAGATTGGTGGAGTCGGCCACACACAGCACGAGGTCGGGCACGGTCTCGCCCGAAGCCTTGCCAAGCACGAAGTCGCGGGTGATCTCCTCGTCCGGGCTACGGCCGCGCAGCGAATAGGTGCCGGGCAGGTCGACGACCGAGACCTGGCGTCCCTGCGGGGTGACGAAAAAACCTTCCTTGCGCTCGACGGTGACGCCCGGATAGTTCGCGACCTTCTGCCGGCTGCCGGTCAGGGCATTGAACAGCGAGGTCTTGCCGCTGTTTGGCGTGCCGACCAGGGCGAGATGCAGAAGGGGTAATTCCATGGAATCAGATGTCCGGCCGCGATTCTCAGGCGACGATGATGGCCATGGCCTCGCGGCGACGCACCGCGATGGTGATGTTGTCGACACGCACGGCGATCGGGTCGCGCCCGACCAGCCCTTCGTGCAGGATCTCGACCCGGGCGCCCTCGACGAAGCCGAGTTCGATCAGCCGGCTCTCGAGCTCGATGTCGGAGAGAGCCGAGCCCGCGTCCTTGGCGGACAGGTGCTGAATGACGCCGGTATAGCCGCACTGGGCCAGGCCCAGCGGCATCTCGCGGCGCGTGTCATGGGTGTTGGTCATGCCCTGTATTTTCAACGCAGGGCAGGGAGGTCAAGCGCGCACGCTCGCTGAAACTGCACCTTAGAGCGATTTTAAAGTGCAGATCACGAAGGCGTGGGCAGTGCGCCTCGGCGGCTACTGGGCCGGGACCTTTTCCGGCTGGATGGCGGCCATGGCGCGGCTCTTGAAGTAGTCGAGCACGAACAGGCGGATCGCCGAGGACAGATTGCCCTGCTGGCGGGCGCCGTCGATCTCGCCGACGAGCTCGGACAACGTCATGTTGCGCAGGCCCGAGATCTCCTTCATGCCGTTCCAGAACGCCTCTTCCAGGCTGACGCTGGTCTTGTGGCCGGCGACCACGATCGAACGCTTCACGACGGGCGACTTCATGGCTGCTCCTCGCGATCGATCCGATGCTGGTCCAGATGCGCCTTGGCCTGGTCCGCCAGCTTCTCCTCCGCCGATCGTTCCGCCTTCGTGCGGCCGAACTTCGTTCGGTTGGCGTCCGCCTGCTTCGCCGAGGCTTCCCGCTCGGTGCGCTTCCTGAAACGATTCAGGTTGATGACGTTCCCCATGCCGCGTCTCCATCATCCGATCCTCCTCGGGCAGGATGAAACTTCCAGAAACAGGGTGCCGCGTTGCGCCCTACAAGACTTGATCGTCATTCGCTCGTCCTCGTCAATCGGCCTCTCGGGCCATCAAACGATGAATTTCGCCCCGTCAAGGGCAGAGAGGCCTTGCGTAGCACGCGCCCCTCCCGCCACATTGACGGTAATCAAATCCTGTCCTTTAAGCCTTATAATTATGAGCTTTGAGGCTCCGTATCATTACGGATGACTATCGGAATTCGGAATTCATCCGGGCCTCGTCATCTTCCCCGGCTGCACCAGGCGGTCGAATTCGTCGGCCGAGACGAAGCCAAGTCGCAGCGCCTCCTCCTTCAGCGTGGTGCCGTTGGCATGCGCGGTCTTGGCTACCTTGGCGGCGTTGTCGTAGCCGATCTTCGGCGCGAGCGCCGTCACCAGCATCAGCGAACGCTCCATCAGCTCCTTGATGTGCTTCTGGTCGGCGCGGATGCCGCTGACGCAATGCTCGGTAAAAGAGCGCGCGGCATCCGCCATCAGGCGGATCGAATGCAGCATGTTGTAGGCGAGAACGGGCTTGTAGACGTTGAGTTCGAAATGGCCCTGGCTGCCGGCGACCGTGATCGCAGTGTGATTGCCGAACACCTGGCAGCACACCATGGTCATGGCCTCGCATTGCGTCGGATTGACCTTGCCCGGCATGATCGATGAGCCCGGCTCGTTCTCCGGCAGGATCAATTCGCCGAGGCCCGAGCGCGGACCCGATCCGAGCAGGCGGATGTCGTTGGCGATCTTGAACAGGCCCGTCGCGACGGAATTGATGGCGCCGTGCGCCAGCACATAGGCGTCGTTGGAGGCCAGCGCCTCGAATTTGTTGGCGGCGCTGGTGAAGGGCAGTTTCGTGATTCTGGCGACGTGCTTGGCAAACACCTTTGCGAAGCGCGGCTTGGAATTGAGTCCGGTGCCGACGGCAGTGCCGCCCTGCGCCAGCGGATAGAGATCCTTCACCGCGACCTTGAGCCGCGCGATGCCGCTCTCGACCTGCGCGGCATAGCCGGAAAATTCCTGGCCAAGCGTCAGTGGCGTCGCATCCTGGGTGTGGGTGCGGCCGATCTTCACGATCTTCGCAAACTCCTTCTCCTTCTTGCGCAGTGCGCGGTGCAGCTCAGCGAGTGCGGGGACGAGATCTGCGGTGACGCGGCTTGCGGCCGCGATGTGCATCGCGGTCGGGAAGGAGTCGTTCGACGACTGGCTCATGTTGACGTGGTCGTTGGGATGCACCGGCTTCTTGGTGCCGAGCTCACCGCCGAGCAGCTCGTTGGCGCGGTTGGCGATGACCTCGTTGAGGTTCATGTTGCTCTGCGTGCCCGAGCCGGTCTGCCACACGACCAGCGGGAAATGGTCGTCGAGCTTGCCCTCGATCACCTCGTGCGCGGCGCGCATGATCGCGTTGGCACGGCGCTTGTCGAGCAGGCCGAGCTCGAGGTTGGTCTGAGCGGCCGCAAGCTTGACGATGCCGAGCGCATGCACGAGCGAGATCGGCATGCGATCGATGCCGATGCGGAAATTCTGGCGCGAGCGTTCGGTCTGCGCCCCCCAATAGCGATCGGCGGGGACCTCGATGGGACCGAAACTGTCGGTCTCGATGCGGGTCGTGGAGCGAGGGGCGGTCTTCGCGCGGGCAGCTTTGGCCATGAGCACATCCATTCTGCCGCACGAAACGCCGCGCGGCCTCTTCATGTGCTCTTCTATATAGGGAGTTTGGCCGGGCGCGACGCTCTCGGGCCCAACCCAGATCATTTCTTGCGGAAACGATCGAGCCGCACGACTTCGGCGCCGCCCTGGTTCGGCGGGGTCGGTTCTTCCGCGGTCTCGGCCGTCTCAGCGGCAGGTGCGGGCACCGCGACGGCGGACGGGGCGGGAGCGGCCGGCAAATTCTCGGTCCCGACCTCGGCAACGTCGGAGGTGTCGAACTGGAGGCCGAATTTCACGGACGGGTCGAGGAAGCTCTTGATGGCGCTGAACGGCACGATCAACCGCTCCGGGATGCCGCCGAAGGACAGGCCCACTTCGAAACGGTCCTCGAGCACGGTCAGGTCCCAGAACTGGTGCTGGAGGATAATCGTCATCTCTTCCGGATATTGCGCCAGCAGCCGCGACGAGATTTTCACGCCGTCGGCCTTCGAGACGAAGGTGATGAAGAAATGATGCTCGCCCGGTAGTCCATGGGACGCGGCATCGGTCAGCACCTTGCGCAGCACGCCGCGCAGCGCGTCGCGGGCCAGCACATCGTATCGGATATGATCGGTCGCCATGGTGGTCCTGTTGCATTCCAGGAGACGGGCCCTGCCGGCCCGACTCGCCAAGCCGCAATAGTACCGCGCCTTACGGGTCAGCAGGAGTCCCCGCCGGGAAGGAAATCAGAGGTAAGTGGAGGCTTCTGTTGCCAGGTGCCTCCGAACCCCGCCTAACGGAGCTTAACCCGTTAGGACTTCAGAATGGTCTTTCAAACTGCGTTACGCAGCCTGAGCAACCGGAGCAAAGTTGTCGTTGGCAACTATTGCATAGCCCGATAACGGCGGAACAATACCGGGAAAAAGTTCGCCCTTTACGCCCTCGTCGATCCTATTTCGCCCCCGCCAAAGCCCGCTATTCGGCGGGCTGAAGCCCTGAAATCGGTGGGCTTTGGTGGAGGCGCCGGGTACCGCCCCCGGGTCCGAATGGTTTATTGCGACGACCGTTTATTTCCATAGCCGGCGAACCGGCAGCCCTAATATAGGGGGCAAAGGTTTCAAATGACAGGTGTTTCGAGCGGCCATGACGAGTTCCCTTTGGATAGGCTCTGGGTGGCCATTCGTATGATCTTGGCCGCACGGCGGCCCGCGTTCTAAGCTCCTGACATGTCCACGGATTCAGCACCGGCCGCCCAAGAGCCGGATCATCCCGCCAACCACGCGCCTCCGCCCCGTCTCGCCGCACTGTTCCTGGCGTTTGCCCGGATGTCGCTGGCCGGTTTCGGCGGGGTCCTGGTGTTTGCGCGGCACGCCATCGTCGATCAGCACCGCTGGATGAGCGCGGACGAGTTCAACGAGACCTTTGCGCTCTGCCATTTCCTGCCCGGGCCGAACATCGTCAATCTGTCGATGGTGTTCGGGTCGCGGTTGCGCGGCATCGCCGGCGGTGTTGCCGCCTTCACCGGGCTGTTGCTGCCACCGACGCTGATCATGACCGTGCTCGCAATCATCTACGCGCATTTCGGTGATGTCGAGGTGCTCCGCCGCATCCTTGCGGGCATCTCCTGCGCCGCGGTCGGCCTGCTGATCGCGGTGGTGTTTCGCATGATGACGCCGCTGCTCAAGCGGATGGACGTCGTCGTACTCATCCTGATGCTCGGCGTGTTCACAGCCATCGGCGTACTTCGCTGGCCGTTGCAGGCGGTGCTGCTGGTCGCGATCCCGCTCAGCATCGGCGTCACATATCTGATGCGACGGAAGGTAGCGGCATGAGCAGCGAGAACCCGATCTGGGCGCTGATCTCCACCTTTGGTCTAATGTCGCTGTTCGCGGTCGGCGGCGCCGCGGCCGCGGTGCCCGAGATGCATCGCGTCGCGGTCGATGTGCATCACTGGATGACCGACAAGCAGTTCGCGGACGCCTATGCGATCGCGCAGCTTTCGCCAGGTCCCAACGTGCTTATCGTCACGTTAATCGGCTATGCTGTCGCTGGCGTTCCCGGTGCGCTGGCGGCGACGCTGGCGATGTGCCTGCCGACGGCGTTGCTTGCCTATTATGTCAGCAGGCTTCTCAGCCGGCCAAGCCAATCGCACTGGCCCGCCCTGATTCAGACTGCACTGGTTCCTCTGTCGATTGGATTGATGGCAGCCAGCGCCCTGATCCTCGCCCAGTCCACCGATCGTACTTTTGTTGCACTGCTCCTGACCGCGGCGGTTGCGGTGGTCGCATCCATCACGCGCATCAATCCACTATGGCTTTTGCTCGCCGGCGGCCTGTTGGGTTTTGCTGGCATTGTGTGATGAAAATCGCTAGGCAGTGATCCGGGGCGGGGGATCGATTTTCCAGCCGATTAGACCAACAGTGCTCGTGACTTACGGGTCGCGGAGGAGACATGCATGGCCGACACAATGGGCCACTCGGCGGCGACAGCCACCAGAAACACATCGGTGGCGCTTGGCTTCTGTCTGCTGGCGCTTGCGCCGCAGATCTTCGAATTCATCTGGTCCATCGGGACGATCTTCGGCTGGGGTGCCGGGCGCGGTCCGGCCACGGTCCTGATCAGCCACGCCACCGCGCTCGTCGCGGGCGCTCCCGTTGCGCTGATCGGATCGATCGGCGGTGACACCAAGAAGGCGTCATCCGACGTGCTGCTGGCGCTGATCTATTCCTACCCGCTGTTTGCGGTGGCGATCCTCACGATCTTCATGACGATCCGGTCGGCACAGGACTATGTCGGCGGGATCGTCCTGATGGCGCTCGCCCTGTTCGCGTTGTGGGCCTCAAGCGATTTGCAGGGGATGCGGGGCTTCTCCTTTGGCGCAGGCACGGCGCCGCGGATGTTCGGCGGGCTCCTCGTCGCGCTTGGCGCAGGCATCGCACTGACGGGTCTGCTGTCCAGTGGACCGGCGATGGCGCATTATTCATGGCGCGGGCCGCTGTTCGTCATGGCCTCGATCGTCTTCTTCGCCCTCGCGATCCGTCCGCTTGGGGTCGTGGTTTCGGCCTTCGTGAGCTTCCTGATTGCGGCAATGGGCACCCATGAGACGCGCTGGATCGAAACCGTCATTGTCGGCGCCTGCCTGACACTCGGCTGCGCGCTTCTATTCCCCTACGTGCTCGGGCTGCCGATGCCGATGTTCCCGCGTTTCCTGGCTCAGTGAGGGTGTGATGGATCTCTTTGCCAACCTCGCTCACGGTTTTGCCGTCGCGTTCTCTCCGATCAATCTTTTGATGTGCTTGATCGGCGCGCTTGTCGGTACGCTGGTCGGCGTGCTGCCGGGCATCGGCACCATCGCAACCGTCGCGATGCTGCTGCCGATCACCTTCGGCCTGCCGCCGGTCGGTGCGCTGATCATGCTCGCCGGCATCTATTACGGCGCCCAGTATGGCGGCTCGACCACCTCGATCCTGGTCAACATTCCAGGTGAGGCGACGTCGGTCGTCACCGCCATCGACGGTCACCAGATGGCCAAGCAGGGCCGCGCCGGCCCGGCGCTGGCGATCGCCGCCATCGGCTCGTTCTTCGCCGGCTGCGTCGCGACCGTGCTCATCGCCGTGCTCGGCGCGCCCCTGACCAAGCTCGCGCTCGCGTTCGGTCCGGCGGAGTACTTCTCGCTGATGGTGCTCGGCCTGATCTTCGCCGTGGTGCTCGCCAAAGGCTCGGTGCTGAAGGCGATCGCGATGATCGTGTTCGGCCTGCTTCTGTCGATGGTCGGCTCCGACATCGAGACCGGTGCCTCGCGCATGGCCTTCAACATTCCGGAGCTCGCCGACGGTCTCGGCTTTGCGACGGTGGCGATGGGCGTGTTCGGCTTTGCCGAGATCATCCGCAATCTCGACGCCGGCGCCGAGATGAACCGCGATCTCGTGCAGCAGAAGATCACCGGCCTGATGCCGACGAAGAAGGACCTGATCGACTCGACGCCCGCGATCCTGCGCGGCACCGTGCTCGGCTCGATCCTCGGCATTCTTCCGGGCGGCGGCGCGGTGATCGCGTCGTTCGCGGCCTACACGCTCGAGAAGAAGCTCGCCAGGAACCCGTCGCGGTTCGGCCGCGGTGCGATCGAGGGCGTGGCGGCGCCGGAAAGCGCCAACAACGCAGCCGCGCAGACCTCTTTCATCCCGCTGCTCACCCTCGGCATCCCGCCGAACGCGGTGATGGCGCTGATGGTGGGGGCGATGACCATCCACGGCATCGTTCCGGGCCCGCAGGTGATGCAGAAGCAGCCTGATCTGGTCTGGGGCATGATCGCCTCGATGTGGATCGGCAATCTGATGCTGATCATCATCAACCTGCCGCTGGTCGGCATCTGGGTCCGCCTGCTGCGCGTGCCGTACCGGCTGATGTTCCCCTCGATCGTGATCTTCTGCGCGATCGGCATCTACTCGGTAAACAACGCGCCGGTCGACGTCATTCTCGCAGGCGTGTTCGGTCTGGTCGGCTACTGGCTGATCAAGCACGATTTCGAGCCGGCGCCGCTGCTGCTCGGCATGGTGCTCGGACCGCTGATGGAAGAGAACCTGCGCCGCGCATTGCTGATCTCGCGTGGTGACTGGACCGTGTTCCTGACGCGTCCGCTGTCGGCGGTGCTGCTGGCGATCGCGGCCTTCCTTCTGATACTTACGGTGCTGCCTTTCTTGCGGGCCAAGCGCGACGAGGTGTTCACCGAATCCGAGAACTGATCGCGTCGCGCCTGCGTCGTCGCGTCCTGCGTCGGCGCGCCGCATTCGGAAGTCCAATCGACTTGCGTGACTGCTTCGTGAAATGAAAATGCCGGCCTTGTGGCCGGCATTTTGTTTATGTCGGAGAAGATCGAGATGACTTCCATTCGCGCGCTCACGGGCGCATGTGCAGCCGTGCTCGCATCGCTGTGCGGCTTTGTCGCACCAGGCGAAGCGCAGACCTATCCGACGCGAAGCATCACCATGATCGTGCCGTTCGCGGCCGGCGGCCCGACTGACGTCGTCGCGCGCATCGTCACCTCGCACATGGCGCAGACGCTTGGTCAGAGCATCATCATCGAGAACGTGGTCGGCGCCGGCGGCACCACCGCGACCGCGCGCGCCGCGCGTGCGGCCAACGACGGCTATACGCTGATCACCGGGCATATGGGCACGCACGCGGCCTCCGTGCCGCTCTATCCGAAGCTCGCCTATCATCCCGAGAAAGACTTCGAGCCGATCGCGCTGCTCGCGGGCACGCCGATCCTGATCCTGGCGCGCAAGGATTTCCCGCCGAAGGACCTCAAGGAGTTCGTCGCTTACGTGAAGGCCAACGCCGAGAAGGTGAACGCCGCGCATGCAGGTGTCGGTTCGGTCTCGCACGTGTCCTGCGAGCTGCTGCACTCCATCCTCGACGTCAAGCCGGTCGGCGTGCCCTTCAATGGCACGGGCCCTGCGATGAACGCTCTGGTGGCGGGCCAGGTCGACTACATGTGTGACCAGATCGTCAACGCCGTGCCGCAGATCAATGCCGGCACCATCAAGGCCTATGCGATCGCAACACCGGAGCGCAATCCGTCGCTGCCGAACGTGCCGACGACGGCGGAAGCGGGCCTGCCGGCCTTCCAGGCCCAGGCCTGGAACGCGATGTTCGCCCCGAAGGGAACCTCGCCCGTGATCCTGGCGAGCCTGAACGCCGCGGCGGTCAAGGCGCTCGACGACGAGACCGTGAAGAAGCGTCTGCTCGAGCTCGGCAGCGTTATCCCGGGGCTCGCGGAGCGGACGCCGGAGGCGCTCGCCATGCTCGTGAAAAGCGAGATTGCGAAGTGGACGCCGGTGCTCAAGCCAGCAAGTTAACCCTGCAGGATCAAGCCGGTAGGAGAGGGGCGGGACCTGAGTTCCGCCCCCTTGTCGTTTGCGCCGGAAACTCTCACTTTTCGGGGTATAATCGGGCGAGAACAGCGAATCGCCGCTGTCGCAGCGAGGGGGCGGCCGTTAAGTTCGCCGCCTTCCCCAAGGCTCATTGGCACATGCACCAGTATCAGGACCTGCTCGAGCGGATTCTTTCAGACGGCGCCGAGAAGACGGATCGGACCGGTACCGGTACGCTATCGGTATTCGGCCATCAGATGCGCTTCAATCTGTCCGCCGGCTTTCCGATGCTGACCACGAAGCGCCTGCCGCTGAAGGCGATCGTGCACGAGCTGCTGTGGTTCCTGAAGGGCGACACCAACATTAAATATCTGCGCGACAACGGCGTCACCATCTGGGACGAGTGGGCCGACGCCAATGGCGATCTCGGCCCGGTCTATGGCCATCAATGGCGCTCCTGGCCAGCGCCGGACGGTCGCAGTATCGACCAGATCGCTGACGTCGTCGACATGATCAAGCGCAATCCGGACTCGCGCCGGTTGATCGTCTCGGCCTGGAATCCGGCCGAGGTCGACAAGATGGCGCTGCCGCCGTGTCACTGCCTGTTCCAGTTCTATGTCGCCAACGGAAAACTGTCGTGCCAGCTCTATCAGCGTTCGGCCGACGTGTTCCTCGGTGTGCCCTTCAACATCGCATCCTACGCGCTGCTCACCCTGATGGTCGCGCAGGTCACGGGACTGAAGCCCGGCGACTTCGTGCACTCGCTCGGCGACACCCATCTCTATTCCAACCATCTGGAACAGGCGCGGCTTCAGCTCACGCGCGCGCCGCGTGCGCTGCCGGTGATGCGGATCAATCCTGAGGTGAAGGATATCTTCTCCTTCCGTTACGAGGATTTCGAGCTCGTCGGCTACGATCCGCATCCGCATATCAAGGCGGAAGTCGCGGTATAGCTCCGATGTCGCTGACCATCCGCCGCGCGCGTCCGGGCGAAGCCGGGCTCGTTCTCTCCTTCATCCGCGAGCTTGCAGAGTACGAAAAGCTCTCACATGAGGTCGAGGCGACGGAGCAGATGATCGCGGAAGCGCTCTTTAGCGACAATCCGCGGCTCTATTGCGCACTGGCCGAATGGAACGACGAGCCCGTCGGCTTCGCGGTCTGGTTCGCGAATTTCTCGACCTTCAGCGGCCGCTACGGCATCTATCTCGAAGACTTGTATGTGCGGCCGTCGCATCGGGGCAAGGGCCTCGGCAAGGCGCTGCTGGTCTATCTGGCCAGGGAATGCGTCGACAACGGCTGGTCGCGGCTGCAATGGGCGGTGCTCGACTGGAACGCGCCGTCGATCGCATTCTACAAATCGCTCGGCGCCGTGATGCTGGACGACTGGACGCTGTGCCGCGTCAGTGGTCCTGCCTTGACGCGACTTGCGGGGAGCGGAACCTGATGGAGATCGTCTTTGTCGTCGCGATTGCGGAGAACGGCGTCATCGGCGCCGGCAAGGCGATCCCGTGGCGATTGAAATCCGACATGGCGCGCTTCAAGGCGCTCACCATCGGCAAGCCCGTGATCATGGGCCGCAAGACCTTCGAATCCCTGCGCCGGCCGCTTCCGAACCGCACCAACATCGTCATCACGCGCGATGCAGCCTATCGCGCCGCCGGCGCTGTCGTCACGACATCGGCGGCAGATGCGGGCGCGGTTGCGCTTGGTGATGCCCTGCGGCGTCCAGCCGCTGAAATCGCGGTGATCGGCGGCGCCGAAATCTACCGGCAATGGCTCGATCGCGCCGACCGCCTCGAGATAACTGAAGTGCATGCGCGGCCGGACGGCGACACGCATTTCGACATCGACAAGGCGCAGTGGTATGAGACGGAGCGCGTCCGCCATCCGGCCGGACCCGAGGACAGCGCCGACTTCTCCTATGTGACATATCGTCGGCGGCCGTCTCATTAACTCCATTCGCCAATGTTTACATTGACTTTTCCGCCCCCGAGCATAGCTCGTGGGTCGGTCAGCTTGCGTTGTAAGGGTCCTTTCGGTCCCCTATAAAGCCGGACCGGACAATGCGGGCCGGCTAGTTTCAGTCCCGGTCTGCCGAGGAGAGCGTCGAATGCCGTGGAAGAATCAGGGCGGTGGCCCGTGGGGCTCGGGTCCGAAAGGACCGTGGGGCTCAGGCCCGCAACCGGTCGGGCCGAGGCCGCCGGATCTGGAGGACCTTCTGCGGCGCGGCCAGGACCGGCTCCAGCAGATCATGCCGGGTGGCTATTTCTCCGGCATCGGCATCACGCTGATCCTGCTCATCGTCGTCGCGCTCTGGCTGCTGTCGGGCTTCTTCCGCGTGCAGTCCGAAGAGCAGGGCGTCGTGCTGCGCTTTGGCAAGCATGTGCGCACCGTTGACCCGGGCCTGAACTATCATCTGCCCTATCCGATCGAGACGGTGCTGCTGCCGAAGGCGCTGCGCGTGTCCACCATTTCCATCGGCATGACGCTGATCGACGATCCGGCCCGCCGCGGCCGCTCGATCCGTGACGTGCCGGAAGAGAGCCTGATGCTGACCGGCGACGAGAACATCGTCGATGTCGACTTCACCGTGCTGTGGCGCATCAAGCCCAACGGCGTCGGCAACTTCCTGTTCAACATCCAGAACCCCGAGGGCACCGTGAAGGCGGTCGCTGAAAGCGCGATGCGCGAGGTGATCGGCCGCTCCAACATCCAGCCGATCCTGACCGGCGCGCGGACGCAGACCGAGACCACCGTGCAGGATCTGATGCAGAAGACGCTCGACGGCTACGGCGCCGGCATCCAGATCACCCAGGTGCAGATGCAGAAGGTCGATCCGCCAGCGCAGGTGATCGATGCGTTCCGCGACGTGCAGGCGGCGCGCGCCAATCTGGAGCAGTTGCAGAATGAAGCGCAGACCTATGCCAACAAGATCGTGCCGGAAGCGCGCGGCAACGCGGCGCGGATCCTGCAGGCCGCTGAAGGCTACAAGGAGCAGGCGGTCGCCGAGGCCAAAGGCCAGAGCTCGCGCTTCCTGAAGGTGTACGAGGAATACAAGAAGGCGCCCGACGTGACGCGTGAACGGATCTATCTGGAGACGATGGAGCGCGTGCTCGGCGGCTCGGACAAGCTGATTTATGACGGAGGCCCTTCGGGCCAGGGCGTCGTGCCCTACCTGCCCCTCAACGAATTGTCGGCCAAGAAGCCCACGACGGGCCAGCAGTCGAGCGGAGGCGCAAGATGAGGTCTCCGGTTACAGGCATCGTCGCGCTGCTCGCGGCGCTTCTGGTCGCGATCGTCGCCTACATGTCGCTGTTCACGGTGCAGCAGACCGAGCAGACCATCGTGCTGCAATTCGGTAAGCCCGTGGACGTCGTCACCGACCCGGGGCTGCACTTCAAGGCGCCCTGGAATTCCGTGATCAACATCGACAAGCGGATCCTCGACCTCGAGAACCCGTCGCAGGAGGTCATTGCCTCCGACCAGAAGCGGCTCGTGGTCGACGCCTTTGCGCGCTACCGCATCAAGGACGCGCTGCGCTTCTACCAGAGCGTCGGCTCGATCCAGGCGGCGAACCTCCAGCTCACCTCACTCTTGAACGCGGCGCTGCGCCGCGTGCTCGGTGAGGTCAACTTCATCACTGTGGTGCGTGATGAGCGCGAGAAGCTGATGGGGCGCATCCGCGAGCAGCTCGACCACGAGGCCGACGGTTACGGCATCGAGGTCGTCGACGTCCGGATCCGCCGCGCCGATCTGCCGGAGCAGAACAGCCAGGCGGTCTACCAGCGCATGCAGACCGAGCGTCAGCGTGAAGCGGCCGAGTTCCGTGCACAGGGCGGTCAGAAGGCGCAGGAGATCCGCTCCAAGGCCGATCGCGAGGCAACCGTGATCATTGCCGAGGCGAATTCGACCGCCGAGCAGACGCGCGGCGTGGGCGATGCCGAACGCAACCGCCTGTTCGCCGAAGCCTATGGCAAGGATGCTGACTTCTTCGCCTTCTACCGGTCGATGACGGCCTATGAGAACGGGCTGAAGCCCAACGACACCCGCTTCCTGCTGCGGCCGGACTCGGATTTCTTCCGGTATTTTGGTAACCCGTCGGGCAAGACGGCGACCGAGACGCCGGCGAAACCGTAAGCTAGACAAGGGCGGCAGGTTTGGCCGCCCTTCGTCCAGACAAGAACAGCGCCACGGGAGGTTCCAATCCGATGAGGTCCATTGCGTTCGCCGACTTCCTCATCGGCTTAGGCATCCTGTTCGTGCTGGAAGGCTTGATGTTCGCGGCCAGTCCGAACTGGATGCGCAAGGCTATGAAGAGCGCTATCGCCACGCCGGACAATATCCTGCGGGTGGTCGGGATCGGCTCGGCCGTGGCCGGCCTGATCCTGATCTGGGTGATGCGACGTCCGATCTAGTCGTCGCGCCAACGCCAAAGTGAAGGCGAGAGGCGGGTTTTCGCCGTATTGTTCGGGTCTTGAGGCCCGTTAAGCTCCGCGCTTGCGCCATCCCCCCGTTCGAGCGCAGTCTTGAGGCCGAATCCTATTCTCTGGAGATCACAATGACCGCTGCCACCATTGCCCCGACCCGCTTGCGCCATAGTGCGCGACTTGGCGTCCGATTTGGGCTGGTCGCGCTCGCGATCGGCGCTTTCAGTGCGTTCGGCTCGCCGGCGCAGGCGCGCGGACCAGAGGGTATCGCCGACGTCGCCGAGAAGGTGATCGACGCGGTCGTCAACATCTCGACCTCGCAGACGGTCGAGGCCAAGGGTGGTGGCGGGGGCAGCAACACCATGCCGCAACTGCCGCCCGGCTCGCCCTTCGAGGAATTCTTCGACGACTTCTTCAAGAACCGCAAAGGCCCTGGCGGTGGCAGCAAGGGCGGCGAGAACATCCAGCCGCGCAAGACCAACTCGCTCGGAAGCGGCTTCATCGTCGACACTTCCGGCGTCGTCGTGACCAACAACCACGTCATCGCCGATGCTGACGAGATCAATGTCATCCTCAACGACGGCACCAAGATCAAGGCCGACCTCGTCGGTGTCGACAAGAAGACCGACCTTGCCGTCTTGAAGTTCAAGCCGTCGAAGCCGCTCGTCTCGGTGAAGTTCGGCGACTCCGACAAGCTGCGCCTCGGCGACTGGGTCGTCGCGATCGGCAACCCCTTCAGCCTCGGCGGCACGGTGACCGCGGGCATCGTCTCGGCCAAGAACCGCGACATCTCCTCGGGGCCCTATGACAGCTACATCCAGACCGACGCCGCCATCAATCGGGGCAATTCCGGCGGTCCGCTGTTCAACCTCGATGGCGATGTCGTCGGCGTCAACACCCTGATCATCTCGCCCTCCGGCGGCTCGATCGGCATCGGCTTTGCCGTGCCGTCGAAGACGGTCGCGGGCGTCGTCGACCAGCTTCGCCAGTTCGGTGAATTGCGCCGCGGCTGGCTCGGGGTGCGCATCCAGAGCGTCACCGACGAGATCGCCGAGAGCCTCAACATCAAGCCGGCGCGCGGTGCGCTGGTTGCAGGCGTCGATGACAAGGGCCCGGCCAAGCCGGCGGGCATCGAGCCCGGCGACGTCGTCGTCAAATTCGACGGCAAGGACGTCAAGGACCCGAAGGACCTGTCCCGCGTCGTCGCTGACACCGCGGTCGGCAAGGAGGTCGACGTCATCATCATCCGCAAGGGCGAGGAGCAGACCAAGAAGGTCACGCTCGGCCGCCTGCAGGATCCCGACAAGGTCCAGGCTGTGGTGAAAACCGACGAGCCGCCGCCGGAGAAGCTGGTGACGCAGAAGGCGCTCGGCCTCGATCTCGCCGTGCTGAACAAGGATCTGCGCACGCGCTACAAGATCAAGGACACCGTCAAGGGTGTGGTCGTCACCAATGTCGATGCCAGTTCGGATGCTGCCGAGAAGCGGCTCTCCGCCGGTGACGTCATCGTCGAAGTCGCGCAGGAAGCGGTCGCGAGCGGCGCCGACATCCAGAAGCGGGTCGACCAGCTCAAGAAGGACGGCAAGAAGTCCGTATTGCTGCTGGTCTCGAACGGCGACGGCGAACTGCGCTTTGTGGCGCTGAGCGTGCAGTAGGGGGCAGCGCAGTCCCACACTCACTGTCATGCCCCGGCTTGACCGGGGCATCCAGTACGCCGAGGCTTCTCGGTTAAAGCACTGCCGCCTCTGGAATACTGGATCACCCGCTTTCGCGGGTGATGACAGCGGAGAGGAGGCTACCCCTCCACGAACTCGTCGCGCCGATAGCCCTGCGCATACAGCAGCGCGGTGAGATCGCCGTGGTCGATCCGCGCCGCTGCGGCGGCCGCGACGGCCGGCTTGGCGTGATACGCCACGCCCAGTCCTGCCGCCTGGATCATCGCCAGATCATTGGCGCCGTCGCCGACGACAGCCGAATCGATGTCGTCGAGATCGAACGACTCCATCAAATCCACCAGCGTCGCCAGTTTGGCCGCGCGGCCCAGGATCGGCTCCTTCACCTCGCCGGTGAACTTACCGTCGCGCACGACGAGCTCGTTGGCGCGATTCTCCTGGAAGCCGAGCTTGGCGGCGACTGCGCTCGTGAACAGGGTGAAGCCGCCGGAGACGAGGCAGGTATAGGCGCCGTGGGCGCGCATGGTCGCGACCAATTCGCGGCCCCCCGGGGTCAGCGTGATGCGCTTGGCCAGCACCTCGTCGACGACGCCGGCGGGGAGGTCCTTCAGCAGCGCGACGCGCTCGCGCAGCGCCGGCTCGAACTCGATCTCGCCACGCATCGCGCGTTCGGTGATAGCGGCGACGTGGGCCTTCATGCCGACGAGATCGGCGAGCTCGTCGATGCACTCCTGGCCGATCATGGTGGAATCCATGTCGGCGAGAAAAAGCTTCTTGCGCCGGACGCCGGCAGGCTGCACGACGATGTCGATGGGCAGGTCACCGCGGATCTCGCGCAACCGCTCCTCGATGGCGTGACGGTCGCCTTCGAGGTTACTGTCGGCGCCGAAGGGAATGTCGACCGCCACCCCGTCGAACAGCCAGTGGGCCGGTGCTGCGTTGGGCAGCACGGCGCGGGCGCCGTCGACGATGGTGGAGTCGAGCGCGGGATTGTTTGGGTTGCAGATCAGCGTGGCGACGAGGGACATTTGAGGTTTTCGTGAGCGAGAGGCATTCGAGCAAGGCCGTGCTTATCGCAGGCCCGACCGCCAGCGGCAAGTCGGCGCTGGCGCTGGAGCTTGCGCTGAGCGCGGGCGGAATCGTGATCAATGCCGATTCCATGCAGGTCTATCGCGACCTCCGCGTCATCACCGCGCGCCCAACGCAGGGTGAGGAGGCGCGCGTTCCGCATCGCCTTTATGGCCATATCGATGCCGCCGTGAATTTTTCGGCCGGCGACTGGGTGGCTGATGCCGCGAAGATGCTGGAAGAAGCGCAGGTCGAGGGCCGCCTGCCGATCTTCGTCGGCGGCACCGGGCTATATTTCAAAGCGCTCACGGCAGGTCTCTCCGTCGTGCCACCCATCCCAGCCGAAATACGCGAAAACGTCCGCGCGCGGCTGGAGCGGAACGGCGTCGAGGCGCTGCATGCGGAACTCGCGCGCCGTGATCCGCGCGCGGCCGAGCGATTGAATCTGCGCGACCGCACCAGGATTGCGCGCGCGCTCGAAGTGATCGAGGCGACCGGCCGTTCGCTGCTCGACTGGCACCATGAGGGCCAGCCGCCGCTGTTGCCAAAGGACAGTTTTCGCGCGGTGTTTCTCGCGCCCGAGCGCGACGAGCTCTATGGCCGTATCGACGCCCGCTTCGACGCCATGCTGGACGCCGGTGCCCTGACTGAGGTCGAGCAGCTTGCTGCCCGCAACCTCGACCCGCTGCTGCCGGCCATGAAGGCCCACGGCGTGCCGGCCCTGATCCGGCATCTGCGCGGTGAGCTCAGTCTGGAGGAGGCCGCCACGATCGGCCGGGCCGACACCCGCCACTACGCCAAGCGGCAATTCACCTGGTTCCGGCACCAGCTTCCCGAATTCGAGTGGGTGAGGCCGGTGGAGGCCAGTGGATGGCTCGCGGGCGCCGCCAACGCGGCCCGGGCCGCCCGCTGACGCGCTTTTGTCCTTCGGTTCCCGATTTTACCTCTCGCCGAACCCCGGGAACATCGCTACACTGCCAAAATCGCGCGGGAACGGCCGCTTTGCCTTGACATCAGGGCTTTGGTCGTTATGTTTCGCGCAACCTTTGGGAAGCCGAGCGCCCGACATGCGTAACATTATTACCAAACTCCTTATCGCCGTCGTACCCAGGCACACCGCCGGGGGTGGCTAGCTGCCATCCACATGACAGGCGGTGTGCAGGGTCCCTCTTCGGGGCCTTTTTTATTTCCCGAACCCGACACGAACGAAGCCGCTGACAACAGCGCATCCGGAGCAAGCCAATGAGCGACAAGAGCCACGATCCGAACCAGATGACCGGCGCCGCGATGATCGTCCGCGCGCTCATCGATCACGGCGTGACCGACATTTTCGGCTATCCCGGCGGCGCGGTGCTTCCGATCTACGACGAGATCTTCCAGCAGAGCGAGGTCCAGCACATCCTGGTCCGCCACGAGCAGGGCGCGGGCCATGCCGCCGAGGGCTATGCGCGCTCGACCGGCAAGCCGGGCGTTGCGCTGGTGACCTCCGGTCCCGGCGCCACCAACATGGTGACGCCGCTGACCGACGCGTTGATGGACTCGATCCCGCTGGTCTGCATCTCCGGCCAGGTGCCGACGCATCTGATCGGCAATGATGCATTCCAGGAATGCGACACCGTCGGCATCACACGCCCCTGCACCAAGCACAATTGGCTGGTGCGCGACGTCAACGAACTCGCAAAAGTGCTGCACGAAGCCTTCTACGTTGCGACCACGGGCCGTCCGGGCCCGGTGCTGGTCGACGTTCCCAAGGACGTGCAGTTCGCGACGGGCACCTATCATCCGCCGCGCAAGTCCGACGTGCACCGCTCCTACGCGCCGCGCGTCAAGGGCGATGCGACGCAGATCCGCAAGGCCGTGGTACTGCTCGCCAATGCCAAGCGCCCCGTGATCTATAGCGGCGGCGGCGTTATCAATTCCGGTCCTGAAGCCACCAAGCTGCTGCGTGAGCTCGTCGAGGTCACGGGATTCCCGATCACCTCGACGCTGATGGGCCTGGGTGCGTATCCGGCGTCCGGCAAGAACTGGCTGGGCATGCTCGGCATGCACGGCACCTACGAAGCCAACATGACCATGCATGATTGCGACGTCATGCTGTGCGTCGGCGCGCGCTTCGACGACCGCATCACCGGTCGTGTCGATGCGTTCTCGCCGAACTCGAAGAAGATCCACATCGACATCGATCCGTCCTCGATCAACAAGAACATCCGCGTCGATGTGCCGATCATCGGCGATTGCGCCAATATCCTCGGCGACATCCTGCAGGTGTTCAAGGCCGAGGCGAAGAAGCCCGACATCAAGAATTGGTGGCAGCAGATCGCGCAGTGGCGCGCCCGCAATTCGCTCTATTACAAGAAGAGCAACGACGTCATCCTGCCGCAGCACGCGATCCAGAGCCTGTTCGAGGCGACACGCGGCAAGGATACCTACATCACGACAGAGGTCGGCCAGCACCAGATGTGGGCGGCGCAGTTCTTCGGCTTCGAGGAGCCGCATCGCTGGATGACGTCGGGCGGCCTCGGCACCATGGGCTACGGCTTGCCGGCCGCGGTCGGCGTGCAGGTTGCTCACCCGGATAGCCTCGTCATCGACATCGCGGGCGATGCCTCGGTGCAGATGACGATGCAGGAGATGTCGACGGCGGTTCAGTACGAACTGCCGATCAAGATCTTCATCCTGAACAACCAGTACATGGGCATGGTGCGGCAGTGGCAGCAGCTGCTCCACGGCAACCGGCTGTCGCATTCCTATTCCGAGGCGTTGCCGGACTTCGTCAAGCTCGCGGAAGCCTATGGCGGCGTCGGCATCCAGGTGCACAAGCCCGGCGATCTCGACGGCGCCATCAAGGAGATGATCTCGGTCAAGCGTCCGGTGCTGTTCGACTGCCGCGTCGCGGCGCTGGAAAACTGCTTCCCGATGATCCCCTCCGGCAAGGCGCATAACGAGATGTTGCTGCCGGAGCAGGCCAACGACGAGGCGACCGCAAAAGCGTTCGCCGGTGGCAAGGCGCTGGTGTGAGCGCGAGAAACATTTGAGGGGACGACAATGAACCAGCCCGCATCCGCCTACTTCATCGAGGACCGTCACGATCCCAACGAGACGCATACGCTTGCGGTGCTCGTGCAGAACGAGCCCGGCGTGCTCGCCCGCGTCATCGGCCTGTTCTCGGGCCGTGGCTACAACATCGAGAGCCTCACGGTTTCCGAGACTGAAGCGCAGAAGCACCTCTCGCGCATCACCATCGTCACCACGGGTACGCCGATGGTGATCCAGCAGATCAAGCACCAACTCGATCGCATGATCCCGGTCTACCAGGTTGTCGACATGACCGAGACACGCCGCTCGATCGAGCGCGAATTGGCGATGGTGAAGGTGCGCGGGCAGGGCGAGCACCGCGTCGAGGCGCTGCGGCTGGCGGATGCCTTCCGCGCCCGCGTGATCGATGCCACCACCGAGAGCTTCGTGTTCGAGATCACAGGCAATACCGACAAGATCAACGAGTTTATCGACCTGATGCGCCCGCTCGGCCTTGTCGAGGTGTCGCGCACCGGTGTTGCCGCGATCGGTCGCGGGCCTGAAGGGATGTGAACCATGCTGGCGCGCGACTGGTACTATAACGAGCGGAACCGGATGGGCATCGGGCCCGCGGTGGCGTCGATCTACGACGCCCACGATGACGCCGATCTGCGTGCGCGCGCCGCACTGAAAATGCTGGGAGTCCAGCGCGGCTGGCGCATCGCCGACATCGGCTGCGGCAACGGTGTTCTCGCCACCGAAGCCGCACTGTTGGGTGCCGAGGTCGACGCCATCGACATCTCGCCGGCGATGCTGGCGCTCGCCGAGATCTATGCCCGCGACCGCAAGGCGCCCGTGCGCACGCAGTCCGCCGGCCTGCTTTCTTTCGCCTACCGGCCCGAATCCTATGATTTGATCGTCAGCGAGTTCACGCTGCATCATCTGCCGGATTTCTGGAAAGCGGTGGCGATGTCGCGGATTTTTCGCGCGCTCAAGCCGGGCGCGACCTTTTACCTGCGTGACATCGTCTACGCGTCGATGCCGGACGCCGTCGAGCGCGACGTTGAGCATTGGGCCGACTATCACATCAAGAACCACGATTTCTCGCACGAGAGCGTGGTGACGCATATGCGTGACGAATACTCAACTTTCGGCTGGGTGATGGAACGGATGCTGACCGATGTCGGCTTTACGCTGGTCTCGGCCGACTATCACGCACCGATGCACGGCACTTATCTCTTGCGTAAACCGAAAGCCGGCGAACAGGGCTAGAAACAAGCAGGGCTGCACGACAGGGCAGAACCGGAAACAACAATGAAGCCGGCCGACATCCTCATCGCCCTCATCGTGGCGATCATCTGGGGGCTTGCCTTTGTGGCAAGCCGGATCGCGCTCGACGAGTTTTCGCCGGAGCTGATGACGGCGATGCGCTTTTCCATCGCTGCGGTGCCGTGCCTGTTCATTCCCAAGCCGAAGGTCGCCTGGTCGCTCCTGATCGCGACCAGTTTTACGCTGTTTCTCGGGCAATTCCTGTCGCAGGCGTATGGCATCGCCCATGGCGTGCCGGTGGGGCTGACCTCCGTCGTCGTGCAGAGCCAGGCGCTGTTCACGATCGGCTTTGCGGCGATCGCCTTCGGCGAGCGTCCGACGCGGGCGCAGACGCTCGGCATCGTCATCGCAGCCATCGGGCTGCTGATGATCTGCGGCACCGTCGGCTACGATTTCAGCGTCGGCGCCTTCGCGGTGCTGATGATTGCTCCGATCTGCTTTGCCGTCGGCAATCTCCTGCTGCGCGGTGCTCGCGGCGCGCCGATGTTCGATCTGTTTGCCTGGCTCTGCCTCACCGCCGCAGTGCCGCTGTTCGCGCTTGCGCTCGTCGTCAACGGACCGGCGCCGACCTTCCAGTCGCTGATCCACATGTCGCTGACCGGTCTCATCTGCCTGCTGGCGATTGGCGCGATCTCCACCAGCATCGCCTATTGGCTGTGGGGACGGCTGCTGCGTGATTATCCTGCTGCGCAAGTGGTGCCGTTCGCGCTGCTGGTGCCGTTCGTCGGCTCGGCCGCGTCAAGCATCGTGTTCGGCGAACGGTTCGGGCCGTTGCGCCTCGCCGGCATGCTGACCGTGATCGGCGGCATTGCGGTGATGGTGCTGGTCAAGCGGCCACAGCCGCTTGCGAAGACAGCGTGAGGTGAATATGGCCCACTCGCTTTTCTATGCCTTCCTCGCCTTCATGGTAGTGATGTACTTCACCCCCGGGCCGAACAACATCATGCTGCTGGCCTCGGGCCTGACCTACGGCTTCCGGCGCACCATCCCCCACATCGCCGGCATCGTCATCGGCTTCGCCTTCATGGTCGGCGCCGTCGGCCTCGGGCTCGGTACCGTGTTCCTGGCCTACCCGATCCTCCAGACCATCCTGAAATATGCCGGTGCCGCCTACCTGATTTACCTCGCCGCCGTGATCGCGTTCTCCGGCCCGGCCAAGCCGGGCGAGGGCGATGGCCGCGGCCCGATGACGTTCTGGGGCGCCGCCATGTTCCAGTGGATCAACGCCAAGGGCTGGGTGATCGTGATCGGCACCATCACCGCCTATGCGGCCATTGCCCAGTTCCCGATTAACATCGCAATCCAGACCCTGATCAGCCTCCTGGTTGGCACGGTCTCGACCGTGGTCTGGGCTTTTTTCGGCTCTGCACTACGACCGGTGCTGACGTCGGAGCGGCTGGTCCGCGCCTTCAATATCCTGATGGCGCTGCTGCTGCTCGCCTCCCTCTACCCCGTTTTCATGGATGCATGATGCCGCGGATTTCCATGCAGAAACGGGTTTCCCTAAGGGGCCGAAATGCTCTAGACAGCCCCCGAAATCCGCAAATTTCACCCTTCGGACACTGACTATCGGCCGATTCTGGCCCTGAACGAGGAAACGACTATGCGTGTTTATTACGATCGCGACGCCGACCTGAACCTGATCAAGGGCAAGAAGGTCGCCATCGTCGGCTATGGCAGCCAGGGCCACGCCCATGCGCTCAACCTGAAGGACTCCGGCGTCAAGGAGGTGGCGATTGCGCTGCGCAAGGACTCGGGCTCGGTCAAGAAGGCGGAAGCCGCGGGCTTCAAGGTGATGGAAGTCGCCGAAGCCGCCAAATGGGCCGACCTCGTCATGATGCTGACCCCGGACGAGCTCCAGGGCGACATCTATCGTGAGCACCTGCACGACAACATGAAGAAGGGCGCTGCGCTGGTGTTCGCACACGGCCTCAACGTCCACTTCAACCTGCTCGACCCGCGCGCCGACCTCGACGTGCTGATGATCGCGCCGAAGGGCCCCGGCCACACCGTGCGCTCCGAGTATCAGCGCGGCGGCGGCGTGCCCTGCCTGATCGCGATCGCCAAGGACGTCTCGGGCAACGCCCATGACCTCGGCCTGTCCTACGCCTCCGCTGTTGGCGGCGGCCGCGCCGGCATCATCGAGACCACCTTCAAGGAAGAGTGCGAGACCGACCTGTTCGGCGAGCAGGTCGTGCTCTGCGGCGGCCTGGTCGAGCTGATCAAGGGCGGCTACGAGACCCTGGTCGAAGCCGGTTACGCGCCGGAGATGGCCTATTTCGAGTGCCTGCACGAAGTGAAGCTGATCGTCGACCTGATCTATGAAGGCGGCATCGCCAACATGAACTACTCGATCTCCAACACGGCGGAGTACGGCGAGTACGTCACCGGCCCGCGCATCGTCACCGCCGAGACCAAGGCCGAGATGAAGCGCGTCCTCGCCGACATCCAGGGCGGCAAGTTCGCCCGCGACTGGATGCTCGAGAACAAGGTCAACCAGACCTCGTTCAAGGCAACCCGCGCCAAGCTCGCCCAGCATCCAATCGAGGAAGTCGGCGCCAAGCTGCGCGACATGATGCCCTGGATCAAGAAGGGCGCACTGGTCGACAAGTCGAAGAACTGACGGCTACGCCGTCATTCCGGGAGCGCGAAGCGCAATCCGGAATCTCGACCGACGATCTCTGGATTCCGGGTTCGCGACTTGGTCGCGCCCCGGAATGACGAGTGAAGCAAAGCTTCGCTCGCCAAACCAAATCTTAAATCTTCACGACTAGATTGGAGCGAGATCGCAACAGCGGTCTCGCTCTTTTCATCTCGTGCGAAGCATTGCTGTTTCATTCAAATTCTTCGCGAGTTGAAGTGCACTCTCAGCACGAAGAACTGACGCTTAAACCACATTCTTGAGGTCGCGCCGTTTTTCAGAATTTTTTCAGAACTCGCAATCGCCAAAAGCGCTGTGTCCTCAGAGTCTAGGATTCGGCTCTTCATCCGTGCTCTCAGGGCACAATCAATCGCAATTTGCGACCTTCGCGCGCTGCTTCATCTTAAGAATCGACACCTGCCGCGCCTGCTTGCAGCGCGGTACGGCCTTGAAAGAGCTCGACGGTGCGCGGCTTGAGAAGCCGATGGCATTGCGCTGGCGCGGCCTCCCTCTACATTGATCGTTGGGCACAAAGGGGGAAGGACCATGCGATCTGTCGTCATCACCGGCGCATCAACCGGCATTGGCTGGGCCATTGCGAAATTCCTGATCGGGCGCGGCTATCGCGTCTTTGGCAGCGTCCGCAAGCAGGCCGATGCCGACCGGCTGACGGGCGAGTTCGGCACGAACTTCACGCCGCTGCTGTTTGACGTTACCGATGAGGCCGCCGTGCTGGCCGCCGCGCGCCAGGTGCGCGAGGCGCTGGGCGGCGAGACGCTGGCGGGCCTCGTCAATAATGCCGGCATTGCCGTTGCCGGCCCCGTGCTCGAATTGTCGGCGGATGATTTCCGCCGCCAGATGGACGTCAACGTCATCGGCCCAGTAATCTCGACGCAGGCATTCGGGCCGCTGCTCGGCGCGGATCCGTCGCTGAAAGGGCCGAAAGGGCGGATCGTGATGATCAGCTCGGTCGCGGGCAAGAACGGCAATCCGCTGTCGGCACCCTATTGCACCTCCAAGCATGCGATCGAGGGCCTGTCGGAGAGCCTGCGCCGTGAGCTGATGCTGTTCGGCATCGACGTCATCATCGTCGCTCCCGGCGCGGTGAAGACGCCGATCTGGAGCAAGGCCGAGCAGTTCGACCTGTCGGTCTATCAGAACTCGCCCTATCTCCCGGCGCTCAACAAGGTCATGGCGTTCATGATGAAGCTCGGTGAGACCGGGCTACCGGCCGAGCGGATCGCCGAGGTCGTGTTCGAGGCGTTCACCGCTGCGAAGCCCAAGGTGCGCTACCAGATCACGCCGGACTGGCTTCGACACTTCATGACCACTGCGCTGCCCAAGCGCACGGTCGACCGCATCATCGCCAAGCGGCTTGGGCTGCTGCCGCAGGGCTGATGGAAGTTCAGCTCGCTTCGGCCGTCCGCTGGTGTGGACGGGCGGCCATCGCGATCAGCCGCAGCGCCATCACGATCAGGAGCGGAATAAGGAAGGCGGCATAGAGCGGCATGGCCGGCACGCGCTTGCCGAACGACACCATGAACTGGAACCAGAGGTAACAGCCGCCAACAAGGTGCAGTGCGCGCCAGGCATGAGGCCCATCAGCGCGGCCGTGCGGTCGAACGAGGTCGCGCTCATCGCGATGATGATGGCATAGCCGATGCCGCCGAAGATATAGGAGGCCGGCGAGGTCGCCTCGACAAAACTGGCGGGGTCCATCTTGGCGAACGCGACGATCGCAACGGCATGGATGGCGTGGGAGGCGGCAAAGCTCAAGCCCAGATAGCGGCGGTTGCGCCGCTGCCAGCGCGTCTAGGCGTTCGGCCAGAGCCGCGCCAGCGCGGCGGCGCCGAAGGCCAGGCAGAACAGCAGCAGCGAGCTGCGCGCCGTGAAACGGATCACCATGCGCACGCCCTCGACCTCGAAATGTCGCGTCGAGGCGATCCAGAGGCTTAAGGCGATCAGGCTCAGCGTGAGGGCGGCGAGCAGCCGCCAGCCTTCGAACCAGCTTTGACGTTGGGACATGGTCGTCTCCTCCAATATGTAATCATCGATTACATTTGGCGGCAGCGCACTCGTCAACGGTGTAATCGCTGCTTACATTCACGTTCGGGTGATGCTAGAAGGCGTCATGCCCACCCGTCGGACGCCCAAGCCTCAGACCTCCAAGCCTCGCGGCCGTCGCCAGACATCCGAAGCCCGGCCCTACCATCACGGAGACCTCCGCCGCGTGCTGATCGATGCTGCGCTGCAACTGGCGGCCGAGGGCGCCGAGGTGTCCGTGCGCGAGGCTGCGCGCCGGGCCGCGGTGTCGCCCGGGGCGCCATTCCGGCACTTTTCCAACCGCGACGCCTTGATGGCTGCGGTGGCCGAGGAGGCGCAGCGGCGCTTTCGCGTTGAGATCGAGGCTGCGCTGGCAGATGTTCCGCCCGCCGACCCGCTGGCGCGCTTCCGCGCCTTCGGCCTTGCCTACGTGCGATGGGCGATGCGCAACCCTGCGCATTTCGAGATCATCTCCACCGGGCGTTATTTCGCCCATGGCAGCTCGGCCGAGCTGACGCACGACAATTCCGAACTGGTCGCGCTGACCGAGCGGATGCTGGCCGAGGCGGCCGCGCAGGGCCTGCTGCGGTCGGCGGATCTCAAGCGCGTCCAGATCGCCGGCCGCGCTCTGGTCTACGGTTTCGCCCGGATGAATCTCGACGGCCATTTCCCCCGCTGGGACGTGGCGGAGGGCGAGATCGAGCGGATGGCGGAGGGAGTGATCGATCTGTTCATCGCGGGGATCGCGAAACCCTAGCGTCATCCAGGTGCGGCGGTTCGCCGTCCGCTAACATTAAGCGAAGGTCGCACCGCCGATCGCGTTGCTTGTCCGCGACCGTTCAATTACAGTTTTGTGACGCGACGCAGGCTTTCCGGCTGCGCCGAATGCCGTAGGCCGGTCAGACGGCTTCGCACCACCCGCCGGACCAGCTGTTGCGTGTCGTCGATGGCGTCCGCGCCCAATCCAGGTCCTTCCGCCACCACCGCCGTCCTGGTGAGCGTCGCCGCGCTCGGCATCTGGCGTCTGCTTGCAGTTGCCGCGCCTCATTTCGCAGCGCTTGCGCTGATGTACGAGACCGAGACCGATTTCGGCTCGCGCCTGTGCTTCTTGTTCGCCTGGGGTATCCTCAACTTCTTCTGGATCACGCTGTTGCGCCGGCCGGCACTGTCGGGCGCGCTGTCGCTGACCATGGTCGTGGTGCTGGTGCTGCTGTCGCGGCTCAAGCACGACGTGGTGCAGATGACGGCCAACTTCATCGACCTGATGATGATCGACCGCGACACGGTCGCGTTCCTGTTCACGATCTTCCCGAACCTGCGCTGGTCGGTGATCGGGACCGGCCTGGCCACGCTGCCGCTGATGTATGCGCTGTGGTGGCTCGATCCGTTCCGTATCCGCCGCCTGCCGGCACTTGCCGCGATGCTTGCCTGTCTCGCGGGGCTGGTCGGCTATTCCGTCTATCATCCGGACGAAGCCTGGCGCGGCTATTACGACGACGGCTATCTCTCGAAGTTCTTCCGCTCCGGCGTCACCGCGGTCTCCGACTTCGCGCAGCACGGTTTCATGGAGTCGGCCGCCTCGACCGACGAGCGGCTCAACATGCCGCTGGTCGACGCCTGCCATCCGGCCGGCCGGCGGCCGAACATCATCATGATCCATGATGAATCGAGCTTCGACATCCGCGCCGCACAGGGCATCAAGGTGCCGCCGGGTTACGGCAGCCACTTCAAGTCCTGGGACGGCAAGGAGCGCACATTCCTGGCCGAGAGCAATGGCGGGCCGAGCTGGTTCACCGAATACAACGTGCTTGCGGGTCTCTCCTCGCGCTCGTTCGGCCGTTTCGCCTATTTCGTGACGCGAATTGCCTCGGGCCGGGTCGAGCGCGGCCTGCCGCTGGCGCTGCGCCGCTGCGGCTACGACACCCTATCGCTGTATCCCGCCTATGGCGGCTTCATGGGCGCGCGCAGCTTTCAGGTGACGACCGGCGTCGAGCGCTTCCTCGACTCCAGGGATCTCGGCGCAAAGGACGTCGAACCCGACAGCTTCTTCTACGACAAGGCGCTGCGGCTGATGGGCGAGCGGACGCCGAACAAGCCGCTGTTCAGCTTCATCTATCTCGGCGCCAATCATTTCCCCTGGGAGACGCGCTTCCGCCCCGATCTGGTGCCGAACTGGCGCGCGCCGGGCAACGCACCGTCCATTGACGAATATCTGCGCCGGCAGGCGATGAGCGCCGAGCAATACAAGTCCTTCATTGCGGGCTTGAAGAAGAACTTTCCGGGCGAGCCCTTCCTGATTGTGCGTTATGGCGATCACCAGCCCGAATTCGCGCCCAATCTGCTCGAGCCCGGGCTCGACGAAGGCGCGATCGGCAAGAAGCTCGACGCTTACGATCCACGGCTCTATGCGACTTACTATGCGATCGACGCCGTCAATTTCGAGCCGGTAAAGAGCGACGCGGTGATGGACACGGTCGACGGTCCCTATCTACCGCTGGTGATCCAGGAGGCCGCGGGCATTCCGCTCGATCCGTCCTTCGCGGAGCAGAGGGCGATAATGCTCCGCTGCAAGGGCATCTTCTACGGCTGCAAGGACGGCGCCGAGGCGCGGCGGCTGAACCGGCTGCTGATCAATGCGGGGACGATCAGGGGGCTGTAGTTGGCCTTATTGCCCACCCACCTTCCCCCACAGCCACTTTGCCACCGCATCCGGTGATGAATTCGCGTCATTGCCGCTGGCGCGCAGATTGGCTTCACGCATGGTGGCGATGTCGATCTTGCCGAGGAGCGGGCTCAGCGCCGCTTTGAGCCGCTCGTCACCGGCACGCTTCGGCGCCAGCAGCAGGATGGCATCGTAAGGCGGGATCGCGTGCTTGGGATCGTCGAGCGCAACGAGATCGTATTTCGCGATCAGCCCGTCGCTGGTGTAGCCGGCGATCACGTCGACCTCGCCGCTCGCCACCGCCGCATACATGAAATCCGGCTGCATCTGGCGCTGCGCGCTGAACTGAAGGCCATAGGCTTTCTGCAGCGCCGCCCATTCCGGCCGCGAGAAGAATTCGTAGTCGCCAGCAATCGACATGGTCGAAGTGTGCGCGGCGAGATCGGCGATGGTGCGGATGCCAAGCGCGTCGGCACGCTTCTTCGGCATCACCAGCGCATAGGCATTCTCGAAGCCGAGCTCGCCGAGCAGCGTGATGTTGTCCTTCGCGAGCGCCGTCTTCAAATCTGCCACCAACTCTGCACGCGGCTTGATGTCGGTGCGGTGCAACTGGTTGGCCCAGAGCGTGCCGGAATAGTCGACATAGAGATCGATGTCGCCGGCCTTCAGCGCCCCGAAGATCACGCTCGAGCCGAGACCGGACCGCGCCGTGGCGGAGAGACCGGCTGCCTGGAGGCGGTCCCTCAGCAGGGCCGAGAGCACGTATTGCTCGGCGAAGGTTTTTGCACCGACCACATAACCGGACGACGAGCGTCCCATCGTCGGCACCAATGTCGCCGCGACCAGTGCCGCGATCCCGATCGCGCCGAGCCCGGCGCCCAGGCGGCTGCGATTGCGCAGGCCGCTCTCGATCAGGCCAAGCAGCTGATCGACGGCCAGCGCGAGCAGGGCCGAGGCAACGCAGCCGAACAGCACGAACACCCAATTCTGTGTCTGTAACCCCGCAAAAATGTAATTGCCGAGGCTGGTCTGTCCGATCGGAGTCGACAGCGTCGCGGTGCCGATCACCCACACGGCGGCGGTGCGGATGCCCGCCATCATCACCGGCAGTGCCAGCGGAAGCTCGACCATCACGAGCGACTGCCGCTCCGTCATGCCGACGCCCTTGGCGGCTTCGATCAACGCGGGGTCGATGCCGTTGAGCCCGGTGATGCCGTTGCGCAGTACCGGCAGCATCGAATAGAGCGCCAGCGCCAGCATCGCCGGCAGGAATCCGAACGCGGAGAAGGAGACGCCGAACCATTTCAGCGTCACGGACGCGCCGAGCAGCAGCAGCGGATAGAACAGCGCGAGCAGCGCCAGCCCCGGCACGGTCTGTACGATGCTGGCGAGCGCGAGCAGGACGGCGCGTGGCGCCGGGCGATTTCGCGTGAGGATCGCCAGCGGCAGGCTAACGGCGAGGCCAAGCGCGAGCGCGGCGAGGCTCACCCGCACATGATTGCCGAGGTAGTCGGGCAAATGCGACAGCGCCTCGCCCCAGCGCGGATCGGTTATCATGCGGCACCGCTCTGCGGTAGCAGCGCGTTCAGCCGCTCGACCTGGCGTCGCGGCGTGCGCAGCAGCTCCAGCACATAGGCATCGCTGCTCTTCGAGAGTTCCGCCGGGGTACCCTGCGCGAGCAGCTTGCCGCCGCGCATGACCGCGATGCGGTCGGCGAGCAAAATCGCCTCCGTCATGTCGTGCGTGATCATCACGGTGGTCAGGCCGAGCTTGCGGTGCAGCTCGCGAAAATCCTCACCGAGCGCATCGCGTGTGAGGGCGTCGAGCGCGCCGAACGGCTCGTCCATCAACACGATGCGGGGCTTGGCTGCGAGCGCCCGCGCCACGCCGACGCGCTGGCGCTGCCCGCCCGAGAGTGCCTCCGGCAGCCTGTCACGATGGGAGGCGCGGTCGAGCTGCACGAGCTCGATGAGCTCGTCGATGCGAGCCATGATCTCGGCTGGGGGCGCACCGAGCAGCTTTGGCGTGATCCCGATATTGTCGGCGACGCTCAAGTGCGGAAACAGCCCGCCGCTCTGGAAGACGTAGCCGATCCGGCGCCGCAGCGCGACCGGATCGACGTTTCGCACGTCCTCGCCTTCGACCGTGATGGTACCGCCGTCGGCCTCGATCAGCCGGTTGGCGAGACGCAGCAGGGTCGTCTTGCCCGAGCCCGAGCCGCCGACGATGGCCAGAAACTCGCCCTCTGCGATGTCGAGCGACAAATCGTCGACCGCCCTGAGGGGGCCGAAGCTCTTGGTGACGTGCGCATAAGCAATCATCGGCCTGGAAGGCATCAGACGTGCACTCAGCTCGCTTGCCCTCCAGGGGAGGGTGGGTGGTCGAGGCCCATGCGTAGCACGCTTGGCCGGTTGATTGAACTTGGCCGCGCGAGCGGCTAAGGCATCGGTCGTAGTTCGGAGGGAACACATGACAACGCCCACGGCAGTGGCGCTGGAAGATGCCAAGGTTGCGTTCCGGCTGGGAGACGGGCGAGTCTATACGGCGGTGGAGAAGGCCCATCTCGCGGTCGCGCAGGGCGAATTCGTCGCCATTGTCGGCCCGACCGGCTGCGGAAAATCCACGCTGCTCAATGTCGCCGCCGGGCTGCTCAAGCCGGCCGCCGGCAGTGTCAAGATTTTTGATCGACCGCTCGCGGGGCTGAACCGGGACGCCGGCTATCTGTTCCAGGCCGATGCACTGTTCCCCTGGAAGACCGCGCTCGACAATGTCGCGATCGGGCTCGAGATCAAGGGTACGCCGCGGAGCGAGGTGCTCCCGCAGGCGCAGAAATGGCTGACCTCTGTCGGCCTCGGCGCCTTTGCGGGCCGTTATCCGCACATGCTCTCCGGCGGCCAGCGCAAGCGTGTGGCGCTGGCGCAGGTTCTGATCCGCGACCCAAAGATCCTGCTGATGGACGAGCCGTTCGGGCCGCTCGATGCGCAGACGCGCCAGGTCATGGGCAATCTGCTGCTCGATCTCTGGAATGCCGACCGCAAGGCCGTGCTGTTCGTCACCCACGATCTCGAGGAAGCCATCGCGCTCGCCGATCGCGTCGTGATCATGTCGGCGGGGCCATCCTCGCGCATCATCGGCGACTGGCGCGTGCAGCTCGCCCGTCCGCGCGACATCTTCGAGGTGCGGATGGACAAGGAGTTCCACGCGCTGCATCGCGAGATCTGGAGCGTACTCAAGGACGAGGTGATGAAGGGCTACGCGCAATCCACCCACGCGGCGGAGGCGGTCTGATGTCGCGCGTCACGCTGCTTGCGCTGCAAGTCCTGGTCGCTGTTGTCTGCATCGCGCTGTGGCAGTTGCTTTCGACCGTGCCGGTGTTCGGCAAGATCCTGCTGCCGCCATTCTTCTTCTCCAATCCCGTCGATGTGTTCAGCCAGATCGTGAAGTGGTTCGCGAGCGGCGTGATCTGGAAGCATCTCGCAATCACGCTCTGGGAATCCATCCTCGCCTTCGTGATCGGCTCGGTTGCCGGTGTGCTGGTCGGCTTCTGGTTTGCGCGGCAGCCGCTGGTTGCCGCGGTGTTCGACCCCTACGTGAAGATGGCCAACGCACTGCCGCGCGTCGTGCTGGCGCCGATCTTCGCGCTGTGGCTCGGGCTCGGCATCTGGTCCAAGGTCGCGCTCGGCGTGACGCTGGTGTTCTTCATCGTGTTCTTCAACGTCTACCAAGGCGTCAAGGAGGTCAGCCGCACCGTGCTCGACAATGGCCGCATGCTCGGCATGAGCGAGGGGCAGTTGATGCGGCACGTCTATTGGCCGTCGGCGCTGTCGTGGATGTTTTCCTCACTGCACACGTCTGTGGGTTTCGCTGTGGTCGGCGCCGTCGTCGGCGAATATCTGGGATCGGCGGCAGGCCTCGGCTATCTGATCCAGCAGGCCGAAGGCATATTCGACGTCGCCGGCGTGTTCGCCGGCATGTTCGTGCTGTCGGCCTTCGTCATCCTGATCGATTCTGGCGTGACTCTGGTGGAGCGAAGGCTATTGGTTTGGCGGCCGACCGCAGCAGACGGGAGAGGATAGACGTATGCGTAAGTCGCCTTCTCAAGCCTGTCCCCCTGCTCTATGGTGCCGCCGGCCGAACGGAGGAAACCAATGAAGAACACGATTGCCAGGCTCGCCGGCGCGCTGCTCGCGCTGACGCTGACCACCGGTCTTGCCGCAGCGCAAAGCAAGGTGACCATCGCGGTCGGCGGCGGCGCCTGCCTGTGCTATCTGCCGACGGTGCTGGCCAAGCAGCTCGGCGAATACGAGAAGGCTGGCCTCAATGTCGAGCTGGTCGACCTCAAGGGCGGCTCGGACGCGCTCAAGGCCGTGCTTGGCGGCAGCGCCGACGTGGTTTCTGGCTACTTCGACCATTGCGTCAACCTGGCGGCCAAGAAGCAGGAGCTTCAGGCCTTTGTGGTCTATGACCGCTATCCCGGCCTCGTGCTGGTGGTCGCGCCCTCGCACGCGGCGGACATCAGGTCGGTCAAGGACCTCGCCGGCAAGAAGGTCGGCGTCAGCGCGCCCGGCTCCTCCACCGACTTCTTCCTGAAATATCTTCTGAAGAAGAACGGGGTTGATCCCGCCAACACCGCCGTGATCGGTGTCGGCCTCGGCGCCACGGCGGTGGCGGCGATGGAGCAGGGCCAGATTGACGCCGCGGTCATGCTCGATCCCTCCGTGACCGTGCTCCAGGGCAGCCACAAGGATCTGCGCATCCTCAGCGACACCCGCACCCAAAAAGACACGCTCGAGACCTTCGGCGGCGAATATCCGGGCGGCGCGCTGTACTCGACTGTGGCCTGGATCAATGGACATGAGAAGGAAACGCAGGCGCTGACCAACGCAATGCTGGCCACGATCGCCTGGATTCATTCGCATTCGCCCGAAGAGATCATGGCCAAGATGCCGGACGAGATGGTCGGCAAGAACAAGGACCTCTATCTGGCCGCGCTGAAGAACACGATCCCGATGTTCTCCGAGACCGGCAAGATGGATCCGAAGGGCGCCGACGCCGTGCTCGCGGTGTTCAGCGTCGGTTCGCCCGAGGTGGCCAATGCCAAGATCGACGTCAGCAAGACGTTTACCAACAAGTTTGTCGACCAGGCCAAGAAGACGACGGGGAGCGCCAAATAACTGACGCGAAGGCTTGGTAACAGGTGTCATGACGTCACCGACCATTCATCGCGTTACGGCGCTTGACCTTGCCGTGCGCCCCCTCGTCTGGCCGTTCGCCGAGGAGCGGCGCGCCGAGATCGAGGCGCATTTCGCCGAGCAACAGCGTGCGCGGCCGAGAATCTGGAACGGCCGGGTCCTGCTCGGGCGCGATGCCGTCTTCACCGACGGTCATCTCGCCGCGACCTATTTCGAGACGGATTTCGCGAGCTTCCTGGCCTGGCGCGACTGGGGTTTTCCCGATCCGGCCGTATTCAACGGATTCGGTATGGGGGCGCTGCGCACCTCCGACGGCGCCTTCGTGATGGGCGAGATGGCACATCACACGGCCAATGCCGGACGCATTTACTTCGCGTCGGGTACGCCCGACCTCGACGATGTCAGGGACGGCACGCTCGACATTCCCGGCAGCGTCGTCCGCGAGCTCGAGGAGGAGACCGGCCTGTTGCCTGGCGATTATTCCGCGGATGCGGACTGGCACTGTGTCATCACCGGCAGCGCACTTGCAATGATACAGATCCTCAACCTGGATATGCCGGGTGAGGCGGCTCGCGCGCGGATTGAAGCCAATCTGGCCGAGCAGGACGAGCCCGAGCTTTCCGCCATCCATCTCGTGCGCGGAATGGATGATCTCATGCCGACGATGCCGCGATATGTCACGGCCTTCATCGCGCAGCAGTTCGCCTCGCGCTGACGCGCGAGGCTTGACATCGCACGGTCCAGCCCATGTGATGGACGAAAAAGCAAAACCAAAAATTGCAATGCACAATCGTCCAGGGAGGTTTAGATGCGCCTGCGCATGGCTGCCCGTTTGGTACGTGGGCTTTTGATCGCGATTGCAGCGATGGGCTTGATCGTTTCGGTCCAAGCCCAAGACAAAGCTCAGGACAAAGCTCAAGACAGGAAAATCAAGATCGGCGTGATTTTCGACCTGACCGGCCCGCTTGCGGGCGGCGGCTCCGAGCTCGAATATCTCGGCACCAAGATCATCCTCGACCATTTCAGCAAGACCGGCGTCGAGGGCTACAAGGTCGAGGCGGTCTATGCCGACGCGCAGAGCAAGCCCGACATCGCCATCAACGAATCGGTCCGCCTGCTCGAGCAGGAGAAGGTCGACATGGTGCTCGGCTTCTTCTCCTCGGCGCAATGCGTGCCGGTTGCCGCCCGTGTCGAGCAGCTCAGGAAGTTCATGTGGATGACGACCTGCATCTCGTCCGCGGTGTTCGCCGACAAGAACTACAAATACGTGTTCCGCCCGCAGGCCAGCGGCGATCAGTTCGGTGCGATGACGATGGATTTCATTGCGCAGAATGCCCAGGCGAAGCTGGGCAAGGAACCGAAGGACCTCCGCGTCGCCATCATCCACGAGGACGGCTCCTATGGCGTCGACGTCTCCAAGGGCAACGAGGCCGGGGCGAAGAAGGCCGGCTTCAACATCGTGCTGAAGGAGGGTTATTCGGCGACCGCGCCGGACCTCTCCGCGCTGGTGACCAAGCTGAAGCGCGCCAAGCCCGATGTCATTTTTCACACCGGCTACAACCCTGATATCACGCTGTTGCTGCGGCAGGCGCGCGAGCATGGCTTGAAGTTTGCAGCCCTGGTCGGCCATGGCGCCGGCTACGGCGTCTACGAGAAGCTGAAGGAAGGGATGGGCGCCGACGCGAGCTACATCTTCAACACCGATCCGATCTCGATCTGGCTTGCCAACCCAAAGACCATGAACCCGAAGCTTGCGCCCGTCATCAAGATGGTCGGCGAGGAGTTCGACAAGATCAGGCCGGGCGTTGCCATCCGCTCCGCTCATGTCGGCATCGGCGCGTCCAACACCTACGTGTTCATGGATGATGTCCTGCCGCGTGCGATCAAAAAGTATGGCGGGGTCGATCCCGAGGCGCTGCGCAAGGCAGCGCTCGATACCGACATCCCCGAGGGCGGCACCATGCTCGGCTTCGGGGTCAAGTTCTATGGCGAGGGCACGCCGATGGCGGGTCAGAACGAGCGCTCGTTCCCGGTCGTGATCCAGTACATCGATGACAAGTCCTCGGTGGTGTGGCCCAAGAGCCAGGCGCAGCGCGAAGCCGTGCTGCCGCTGCCGAAGGGCACCACCTACAGCAATCAGTAGCAGCGGAGCGGAGGCGGTGCTGGAGGTCAGCGGACTGGTGAAGCGGTTTGGCGGCTTCAGCGCCGTCAACAACGTATCGTTCAGAGTCGATCAGGGCGAGATTCTCGGCCTGATCGGCCCCAACGGCTCGGGCAAGAGCACGATCTTCAACATGCTCTCGGGCACGCTGGCGCCGAGCTCCGGATCGATCCTGTTCGACGGCTCGGAGATCGCGGGGCTGGCGCCGCACCGGATCATCAACCGCGGCATCGGCCGCACCTTCCAGATCCCGAGGCCGTTTCGCCGCCTGTCTATTTTCGAAAACGTCGCGCTCGCCGGCTTCTACGGCCAGGGCCGCCACAGTCGCATCAAGGCCGAGGAGGCGGCCGAGCGCTCGCTTGCGATGGTGGGCTTGCCGACCGATCGCCACGCCAGCGTCGACGGCCTCGGCGCGGCCGGATTGAAGAAACTCGAACTCGCGAAAGCGCTCGCGACCGCGCCGAAGCTGCTGCTGGCTGACGAGAGCCTCGGCGGCCTCGACGAGGCCGAGATGGACCAGGCGGCCGACATGCTGCGCAACATCCGCGACGAGCTCGGCATCACCATCATCTGGGTCGAGCACATCATGGGCGTGCTGATGCGCGTCGTCGACCGAGTCATGGTGCTCGATCACGGCGAAAAAATTTCGGAAGGGCTGCCGAGCGCGGTTGCGGGCGATCCGCGCGTCATCGAGGTCTATCTCGGCACCGATGCCGAGACCACGCAGGCCGCGGCCGCCGAAGCGCGCCGCCGCGCGGGAGGCCAATGATGCTGGAGCTTCGCGGCGTCAACGCCGGATATGGCACCTTCCAGGCACTGTTCGACGTTAATCTCGACGTCAGGGCCGGCGAGGCTGTGGGCGTCATCGGCCCGAACGGCGCGGGCAAGACCACGCTGATGCGCGTCATCTCCGGCCTGATCCGTCCCTCGCGTGGCGCGATCGAAATGGAAAGTGTCGATGTCGTGGCGACGCCCTCGCACAAGATTGTCAGCCTCGGGATTGCGCATGTCCCGGAAAATCGGCGGCTGTTTCCGCAACTCTCGGTCGACGACAATCTGAAGATGGGTGCCTTCATGAAGGAGGCGCGCGCCCACTACGCCGAGCGGCTGGAGGTCGTGTTCGACCTGTTTCCGCGCCTGAAGGAACGCCGCCACCAGATGGCCGGCACCATGTCCGGCGGCGAGCAGCAGATGTGCGCGATCGGCCGCGCGCTGATGTCCAATCCAAAACTCCTGCTGCTCGACGAGCCTTCGGCAGGGCTGGCGCCGGTCGTGGTGCAGCAGGTGTTCGAGCTGGTCAAACGGATCCGCGCCAACGGGCTGACGGTGCTGATCGTCGAGCAGAACGTGCAGCAGGTGTTGCGCGTGGTCGACCGGGCCTATCTGATCGAGGCCGGCACGATCCGCGCCTCAGGCACCTCGGCCGAGATGCTGTTAAGCACCACGGTCAAGGAGGCGTATCTCGGGGTGTGAGGGCGGGCAGGGCATATGCAGGCATTCCTGGACATTTTCGACATTTATCTGCTGGAGGCCGTGATCAACGGCATCCTGCTCGGCGGCGTGCTGGCGCTGCTGGCGCTCGGGCTCAACCTGATCTTCGGCGTCATCGACGTGACCTGGATCTGCTACGCCGAGCTCGTGATGATCGGCATGTATGCGATGTATTTCATGGTCCAGTATTACGGCATCAGCTATTTCATCGCAGCACCGCTGACCATCCTGCTGGTCGCGGTCCTCGGCGCGTTGCTGCATTATCTCGTGATCGCGCCGCTCTTGACCGCGCCGCCGATCAACCAGCTGCTCGCAACCGGCGGCGTGCTGTTCGTGCTGCAGAGCTTTGCCACCGTCGCCTTCGGCATCGACTTCCGCAACCTCGGCATCCGCCTGCCGGTGCTTGCCTTCGGCGACATGAACTTCAGTTACGCGCGACTTCTATCGTTCCTGGCGGCGCTGGTCGGCATGGTCGCGGTCTATCTGTTCATGACGCGCACCTTCACCGGAACCGCGATCCGCGCCATCTCGCAGGACCGCCAGATCATGGCGCTGATGGGCGTCGACACCAAACGCATCTATCTCATTACCTCCGCGATCGGCGGCGGGTTGGCGGGGCTCGCCGCCTGCCTCTTGGTGCTGCAATATGACGTGCACCCCTTCGTCGGCCTCTCTTTCGGGCCGATCACCTTCCTGATCTGCGTGCTCGGCGGGCTCGGCAACTTCATCGGCGGCTTCATCGCGGCGTTCGTGTTCGCCGAGATCATCTCGCTCGGCGGCCTGTTCTCCGATCTCGAATGGGGATACGTGCTCGCCTTCGCCTTCTTCATCGTCATGATGTTCATCCGGCCCGCGGGCCTGCTCGCGAGGCGCCGATGATGGGGCAGGGCCGGCTTGTCGCGTGGGGGATAGGACTGGCCGCGCTGGTCGCGCTGCCCTTCGTCTATCGCGATCCCTATCATCTGCACATTCTGGTGCTGATCCTGATCTGGTCGTTCGCCTACACGTCGTGGTCGATGATGGGGCGGTTCGGCCTGGTCTCGCTCGGCCATGGCGGCTTCATGGGGATCGGTGCCTATGTCACCGCGCTGTTGTGGAATCATCTCGGCCTCTCGCCATGGATCGGCATTCCCGTCGGCATGGTCGCGGCCGGTGCGCTGGCGCTGATCGTTGGCTATCCCTGCTTCCGCTTCCGCATCACCGGGCATTATTTCGTGCTGGTGACGCTCGCGCTCTCCGGCATCGTGCTCCAGGTCATCACGGCCACGCGCGACTACACCGGCGGCTCGCTCGGCTACACGCCAAACCGTGCCTCTGGCAGCAAGCTGCTGGCGCTGCAATTCGACGACAAGACCAGCTGGTATCTGGTCGCGCTCACGGTCTGGCTCGGCGGCATCGTCGTCTGGCATTTGATCGATCGCAGCATGAGCCGCTACGCGCTCGAGGCGATCTCGGAGGACGAGGACGCGGCTGCTGCCGCCGGCGTCGACGTCACCGCGGAAAAACTGAAGATCACCTTGATCAGCGCTGTGATGACGGCGCTGGCGGGCGCCATCTATTGCCAGTACCAGATGTTCATCACACCCGACACTGTCTCCGGCATCGCGGTGTCGCTGCAGATGGTGTTCGCGGCCATCGTCGGCGGCCTGTTCGTCTCGCTCGGTCCGACTGTCGGCGCCGTCATCACCATCCTGCTCGCGGAAACCCTGCGCATCGGCTTCGGCACCAGGGCGGTCGGCTGGGACAACCTTGTCTACGGCGTGCTGCTGGTGCTTTTCATCATATTCCTTCCGAAAGGCATCCTTGGTAGCCTGCTCGACCGATTGAAGTCGCAACGCAAGGTGCCCCGCGCTCATGAGCAAAAAGCCGTCCAAACCGCTCGCCCAGGAACTTGACCGCTACATCACGCCATTCCGGCACGACGGGTCCGGCAAGTTTCACCTGAAAGACTACAAGACCAACGAGAAGGGCGATTTGGACAAGGAGGCGGCGCAGGAGATTCTCGACGCCAACAAGAAACGGCTGATCGCGTTCCAGGAGAAGCTCTACGCCCAGGATCGCTGGTCGGTGCTGATCGTGTTCCAGGCTATGGATGCCGGCGGCAAGGACAGCGCGATCAAGGCGATCTTCGAGGGCATCAATCCGCAGGGCTGTGAGGTGTCGGCCTTCAAGGCGCCGAGCAGCAAGGAGCTCGATCACGATTTCCTCTGGCGCCACGTCGTCGCGCTGCCGGAGCGCGGCCATATCGGCATCTTCAATCGCTCGCATTACGAGGAATGCCTGGTGACGCGCGTGCACCCGGAGATCCTCGCCAAAGAGAAGCTGCCGCCGCGGCTCGTCACCAAGAACATCTGGAAGGAGCGGTTCGAGGACATCTCCGCCTTCGAGCGCTATCTCTGCCGCAACGGCACATTGGTGCTGAAATTCTTCCTCAACGTGTCCAAGGAGGAGCAGCGCGAGCGCTTCCTCGGCCGGCTGGAGGAGCCGGCCAAGCAGTGGAAGTTCTCGATGGACGATATCAAGGAGCGCGCCTTATGGTCGCGCTACCAGGCGGTCTATCAGGACATCGTGCGCCACACGGCAACGTCGCATGCGCCATGGTATGTCGTGCCCGCGGACCACAAATGGTTCGCCCGCGTGGTGATCGGCTCCGTGATCGTGGCGGAGCTCGAAAAACTTGACCTGCGCTTTCCCCGTGCCGACAAGGCCTCGCTCGCGGAGTTCGACAACGTGCGCAAGGCGCTGGAGCGGGAGGGGAAGGGCAAGCGGTAAGGCGCAGCGATCTGCGATCGACCTCCGCCCTCGTAGGGTGGGCAAAGCGTAAGCATGCCCACCAATCTTCATCTGGGAGAGATGGTGGGCACGGCGCAAGAGCGCCTTTGCCCACCCTACGATTTCTCGAAAACAACCCCATGCACAGTAGCCGAAGATAGCTTGACTGCTGGCGCAAATAATATTCTGAATTTGCGAATTCTATTTGACCCGTCGGGCAAAACAGGAGCATGACGTCACCATCGCGCCGGTGACCTTCAGTACCTCCGGCCCATCAGTAGCAAAAGCGTTCGACATTGGCGGGCAGGCTCGCTTCGTAATTCGCCCACTTCTCGTGTTTTGGCAGCTTCACTTCCTTCATCGCGGTGTCGAAGCATTTGCCGGCATTGGCCGCCTTCTTCACCTCAGCCGAGAGGGATTTATTCCGCGCTCTGATGTGGTCAGTGGTCGCGGAACCGCCCCGCAAATGTGATCCTCAGGCCAATGATCCGCGCTTGACAGTTTTATGTCACGGGAGGAGCATGCTGATGGTCGCAAACAAGCGACGCGTAACGTCCATCTCAAGAGCAAGGGGAGGTCTATGACGCCACCTCCGCAAATCCAGCCGCGTTAAGTGCGATGGAGCTCGTTCGGACTATCGCATAGCGGCGGAAACCGCGAACGGCACGCCGGGTCAAGGTTTAGTGGGCTGCAGTCAGTGAGGCAGAGCCCCTACCTGCCCGGCGCTGTGCGTTTTGCATCGGTCGCGTCGACTAAGCTTTCTTCCGCACGCCGAAGAGATCACCGAGCCATTGATAATAGACCGGCTGCTTCTCCTGCAGCGTGGCGCGGCTGTTGGGGGGACGGTCGACATTGCCCCAGAGATAGAGGCTTCCCGTCACCGCAAAGAACTCCTGCACGTTCTTCAGCACATAGGAATCGGGCGGATAGAGCTCGTTCTGCCTGGCGATGCCGTAGAAGCGCACGAGATCCGGATTTTGCAACGCGCCCGGCAGGACGCGAAAATGATAGGCGTGGAGCAGCTCGTGCAGCAGCACCGGCTTCTCCGGCGCAACGACGGCCGAGTCAACCGTGACGCCCTCGACCTTGGACGAGAAGTGTCCGCCGCCGTCGCCCTGTCCGGGCTTGACCGAGACCGGCTGGCTTTTGAAGAAGGTCATGATCTCGGGCTTCGCGCCGCATTGGACGACGATATCGATCTGATGCTTCAGCGACGCGACAACTTCCTTGAGGTTCGGCTGGCTCTGCGCGGCGCTGGTGTCGACCGTGATGCCGCGATAGGCGAAGGCGGGTCCGTTCTGCGCGATCGCAGCCCGTGTGCCGAGCACGATCGCAGCTCCTGCAAGCACGAGCTGGCGCCGATCGAAATCTGTCATGTGATGTCCCCCGAATTCCCACGGTAGTCTCGCATGCTTTTGCGACACCGACCACCGCCGGGTTCCATCACATCTGCGTTGCAGCAAATGCCAAGAGATGGTCGCCTGATCGGCAAACTTCCGACACATGATCAGAGCGAATAGCGCTGATCCGGCATGACGCAGTGCTTCGCGCGGTCACGATTCCGCCGGCGCATTTCATTTATTTTGGGGAATCCGCGTGTCGCATAAGCTTGCCTCGGCGCTTCTCGCCGCCTTCTTTTTCGCCATCTCGCCGCTCTCCGCCGTCCGCGCCGAGTCGGCTGGTCCGGCGCCCGGCAATGCCGCCGTACTGTCGCCTGACGAAGCCAGGCGGGCGCTGGAGACGCTTCAGGACGACAGGAAGCGCGCGCAAATGATCGATACGCTGCGCGCGATCGCGAATGCATCCGGTCCGCAGCAGCCTGCGTCGCCTGCGCCCGAGCAGAAGTCACCGATCCCGCTATCGGCTGACGGCCTCGGCGCGCAGCTGCTGCTCACGGTGTCCGAGGAGATTGGCGAGATATCGCGCGATGTTGCCGACATGGCGCGGACGCTCACGCATTTTCCGGCGTTCTATTACTGGATCGTGCGGACCGCGAATGATCCTGACGCCTATAATCTCCTGATCGAGATCGCCTGGAAGCTGGCTCTGGTGTTCGGCTGCGCGCTTGCGGCCGAATGGGTGATTGTCCGCCTGATCCGGCGTCCGGTCGCTTTCCTCGAAGGCCGAGTGCCGCAAACCGCGCGCCTGCCAGCGCAGGCGCTGCCCATCGCCGATCCACCGTCATCGGTCGCCGACGTCACGCCCGAACCGGAATTGCACAAGCGCCGGCACAGCCTCGCGCGTGTCTGGCAGCTGTTGCTGCGGCTGCCTTTCGTGCTGGGACGATTGCTGTTCGAACTCCTCCCGGTGGTCGTTTTCGTCAGCCTCGCGACCGCACTGCTTGGAACGGAGATCGGCGAACCCGCAACCGTCCGCCTCGTGATCCTCGCGGTGGTCAACGCGTATGCGTTCTCGCGCGGGCTGATTTGCGTCGTCCGTGCGCTGGCCGGGCCGTTCGGCTTGTTTCCGGTGCGCGCCGAGACCGCGGCCTATATCGAGATCTGGGCGCGCCGCATCGTCGGCGTCGCGGTGACCGGTATTGCGTTTGCCAATGTGGCTCTGCTGCTCGGCCTGCATCGCGCCGGCTACGCAGCGCTGGTGCGCATGGTGATGCTGGTCGTTCATCTCTTCGTCGTCGTCATCATCCTGCAATGCCGACGTCAGGTCGCCGATGCCATCCGCGCGCCGGCCGACCGGCAGGGGCTCGCGGCGCGCCTGCGCAACCGCATCGCCGGTGGCTGGCATTATCTGGCCATCGCGCTCGATCTGGCGCTGTGGGCAGTCTGGGCGCTGAACATCCGCAACGGCTATTCGTTGCTGCTGCAATATTTCGTCGGCACCATCGCGGTGGTGCTGATCACGCGCGTCGCGATCATGGTGACGCTGAGCCTGATCGACCGCGGCTTCCGCATCCAGCCGGAAATCCTCCAGCGTTTTCCGGGACTGGAGATTCGCGCCAACCGCTATCTGCCGCTGCTGCGCAAGATCGTATCCGGCGTGATTGCCTTCATCGGCTTCGTCGCCGTGCTCGAGGTCTGGGGCGTCGATGCCATCGTCTGGTTCTATGGCGGCCAGATCGGCAGCCGGCTGCTCTCGGCGGTGGCGACGATCGGCATCGCCGTCGCCATCGCTGCGGCAATCTGGGAAGCCAGCAATGCGCTGCTGGACCGGCAGATCAATACGCTGTCGCGCGACGGACATTATGCCCGCGCGGCACGCCTGCGCACCTTCCAGCCGATGCTGCGCACGGCGCTGCTGTGCCTGATCGCCACCGTCGTCGGGCTCACGACGCTGAGCGAAATCGGCGTCAATGTCGCACCGCTGCTCGCCGGTGCCGGCATCGTCGGCATTGCCATCGGCTTCGGTTCGCAAAAGCTGGTGCAGGATCTCATCACCGGCCTGTTCCTGCTCCTGGAGAATACGGTCCAGGTCGGCGACACCGTCAGCGTGTCGGGCCTGTCAGGCGTGGTCGAGAACGTCTCGATCCGCACCATTCGGCTGCGCGCCGGCGACGGCGCCGTGCACATCGTGCCGTTCAGCGCGGTGACGACCATCACCAATGCCAGCCGCGGCGCCGGCAATGCCTCCGTCAGTGTCAATGTCGCCTATAAGGAAGACACTGATCGCGCCGGCCAGATTCTCAAGGACATCGTCGAGGAGATGCGCCGTGAGAGCGAATTCCGCCCGCTGATCCGCGGCGATCTCGAGCTTTGGGGCATCGACAAGGTCGATGGCGCGATGGTGTCGATCGTCGGCCAGATCCGCTGCACGGAAGCCGGACGCTGGCCGGTCCAGCGCGAGTTCAACCGCCGCATGAAGCAGCGCTTCCAGCAGCACGGCATCGAGGTCGCATCCGCGACCCAGACCATCTTGATGCAGATCGCGCCGCCGGCCGATGTCGCGACCAATCTGACGCCGCGGCGGGCGGCCGGATAACAGCGCCGCAAATTTCCGGCTTGCCTCCGCTCACGCGGCAGCGTTCACTCGCCCTCCAGTCCGCTGATGACATGCGGGCGACAAGAAGCTTGGGAGAGAGTGATGCGGGGGCTGTGGGCCGGATTGCGCGGTCATGTGATCGTCATTTGCGCGTTGATCGGATGTGCTGCATGGAGCGCACCCGGCCACGCGCAGCCATTCCCCTCCCGCCCCATCACTTTGGTGGTCCCGTTCGCGGCCGGCGGGCCGACCGATACGCTGGCGCGGATCCTGTCGGAACGGATCGCGGCCGAACTGCATGCGACCATCGTGGTCGAGAACGTCGCCGGCGCCTCCGGCAGCATCGCGGGCGCCCGTGTCGCGCGGGCAACGCCTGACGGCACGACGATCACCATCGGCCATTGGGGCACGCATGTACTCAACGGCGGGATCTTGAAGCTGCCCTATGACGTGGTCACCGATTTCGAGCCGGTGGCGCTGGTCGCGATGGGCACGCAGCTGATCGTCGGCCGGAAGTCGCTCGAGGCCAACAATCTGAAAGAGATGATCGCGTGGCTGAAGGCCAATCCCGGCAAGGCCACCGCGGGGACCGCCGGCGCCGGCACCGGCGCGCATGTCGCCGGCGTCTTCTTCAAGGAGAAGACCGGCACCGACTTCCAGTTTGTGCCCTATCGCGGTGCCGGGCCCGCCATGATCGACCTCGTCGCCGGACAGATCGACATCATGTTCGACCAGGCCTCGAACTCGCTGCCGCAATACAAGAACGGCGCGATCAAGGCGTTCGCGGTGACATCGCCCACGCGGCTCGCGTCCGCGCCTGACATTCCGACCGTCGACGAGGCGGGCCTGCCCGGTCTCTACATCTCCTATTGGCACGGCATCTGGGCACCGAAGAACATGCCCAAGGAGATCGTCACAAAGCTCAACGCGGCCATTGTCGCGGCGCTTGCCGATCCCGCCGTCAAGCAGCGCTTTGCCGAACTTGGCCAGGAGATTCCGCCGGTGGACCAGCAATCGCCGACCGCCCTCGGCGCCTTCCAGAAGGCCGAGACCGAGAAATGGTGGCCGATCGTAAAGGCTGCGGATATCAAGCCCGAGTAGCTGCGCGGGCCACAAGCGCTTCCCTCATCGTGAGGAGGCCGCGCAGCGGCCGTCTCGAAGGATGGCCGCGAGCGAGGGCCTTCATGGTTCGAGACGGCGCTAACGCGCCTCCTCACCATGAGGAGCGAGAGAGTCGCACGACGTTAACCTTTGCGCAGTGCGCAACTACCGATCCGCACGAAGATCTCGCTGCGGTGCGAGATCACAATCGCGGCCTGAGGGGCAACGTCCTTGATCTCAAGGGAGCGCTGGCCGACAATGTTTGCCCTTCAATAAGAAACTCCCTGGGGGATTTCGTGAATAGACCTGCTCGGGTCAGCGCCCAACCGACCTCATCCGATTCCGCGCAAGGCATGACGCTGCTGCGCGATCCCCTGCTTAACAAGGGCACGGCCTTCACCGAGGTGGAGCGCGCCGCGCTCGGCCTGCGCGGCCTGCTGCCGCCTTGCGTGCTGACGATGGAGACGCAAGCTCAGCGCATACTGACCAATCTGCGCACGCTGCCGACCGACCTGGAAAAATACGTCGCGCTGAATGCGCTGCACGACCGCAACGAGGCGCTGTTCTTCCGCGTCGTGGTCGACAACATCGACGAGATCCAGCCGATCATCTACACGCCAACGGTCGGGCTCGCCTGCCAGAAATACGGCCTGATCTTCCAGCGGCCGCGCGGCATGTTCATCTCCTCGCGCGATCACGGCCAGATCGCCGAGATCCTGAAGAACTGGCCTTATCCGGCCAAGCTGATCGTCGTCACCGACGGCGAGCGCATTTTGGGACTCGGCGATCTCGGCGCCAACGGCATGGGCATTCCGGTCGGAAAGCTCGCGCTCTATTCGGCCTGCGCCGGTGTGCATCCCGAGCATTGCCTGCCGATCGTGCTCGACGTCGGCACCAACAATGAAGAGCTGCTCAACGATCCCTATTATCTCGGCCTGCGCGAGCGGCGGCTCACGGGCGAAGCCTATGACAGCTTCGTCGACGAGTTCATGACCGCCGCGCGAAAGGCCTTTCCCGGCGTGCTGATCCAGTTCGAGGATTTCGCCAACCATTCCGCGTTCAAGCTGCTGCACAAATACCGGGATGAAGCCTGCGTCTTCAACGACGACATCCAGGGCACCGCAGCGGTTGCGCTCGCCGGCCTGTTCTCGGCGTTGCGCGTCAACGGCGGCAAGCTCAGGGATCAGCGCATCCTGTTCCTCGGCGCGGGCGAGGCGGCAACCGGCATCGCCGATCTCGTGGTCTCCGCCATGATGGCGGAGGGCGCAACGGAAGCCGAGGCGCTCCGCCGCAACTGGCTGGTGGATTCCCGCGGCCTCGTCGTCGGCGGCCGCGCTGGCCTCTCTGGGCACAAGCTCCGTTATGCCCACACGGATCAGGCGCCGATCGCCGACTTCCTCACCGCGATCAAGACGCTGAAGCCGACGGCCATCATCGGCGTTGCCGCGGTCGGTGGCGCCTTCACGCCCGACGTGCTCAAGGCGATGGCCGAGCTCAACGTCCAGCCGATCGTGTTCGCGCTGTCGAACCCGACCTCGAAGGCCGAATGTTCGGCGGAGGATGCCTATCGCTACACCGAGGGCCGTGCGCTGTTCGCCTGCGGCAGTCCCTATGATCCCGTCAAGCTCAATGGCCGCACCTTCGTGCCGCGGCAGGGCAACAACTCCTACATCTTCCCAGGCGTCGGTCTTGGCGTCATCGCCAGCCGCTCGCGGCTCGTGACCGACGAGATGTTCATGGCGGCAGCCCATACGCTCGCCAATTGTGTCGGCAAGGACGACCTCGATCAGGGCAGCCTCTATCCTGCGCTGCCTCGCATCCGCGAGGTCTCGGTCCTCATCGCGGCGGCCGTTGCGGATGTCGCCTATCAGCGCGGGCTCTCGGACGGACCCGCGCCCAACGACGTCAAGGGCCTGGTCCGGTCGCAGATGTACGAGCCGAAGTACTGAACCAGCCCAAGCCTGTCGCTTAAATTAGTTGAAGGCTGCCGGGAGAGCTCGGCCTGCATGGTTCGAGACGCCCGCTTGGGCGGGCTCCTCACCATGAGGGTCTGGGATCTCGCAGCAAACGCGACCTCATCCTGAGGGCCCGCCGCAGGCGGGCGTCTCGAAGGATGGGCCGCCAGGCAAGCTGCCAGTCACGTCTTTCCGCGTGCGTGCCAGCTCTGCCGGTCAGGCCGGAATCGTCGTTGTTTGCCGTCGCCTAATGTGCGACGGTCCGTAGCGTTACAAGAATCTCAAGCCGTTAGGTAAGCCACCATGGACGATCGTTTGCCCGACCTGGGCGACCTCGAGCACGAGGTCATGCAATTGGTATGGGCCCATGGGCCGGTCACGGCCGAAATCGTGCGCGAGCGGCTGTCGCGGCGCCTGAAGGAATCGACGGTGCGGACGGTGCTGCGCCGGCTGGAAGAAAAGGGCTATGCTCGCCACACCGTGGACGGACGCACCTACGTCTATCAGGCCGTCGAAGAGCGCGCCCGCGTCGCGGCCAAGGCGGTGCAGCGCATCGTCGACTGGTTCTGCAATGGCTCGATGGAGGAGGTCCTCGTCGGCATGGTGGATAATGCGATGCTCGACCAGCAGCAATTGCGTGCGCTGGCGGATCAGGTGGCCAAGGCGAAGAAGGCGAGGGGAGCGAAAAAAGAATGATCGCAGCTCTGGCTGAGGCGGCGTTACGCTCCTTCGCGCTGGGAGGCGTCGTCTGGATCGGTCTCATCCTGTTTCGTGTGCGTAATCCGCACGTCCACATGACGGCGTGGGTGGTCGTGCTCTTGGCATCGCTGGCGATGCCGTTCGTGATGCATTGGCCGACGCTCACCATCGACCGGCTGCCCTTGTCCGTGCCGATGCCGGACGAGTCTTGGCCGGCCGATTTCGTGATGCTGGAGCACCCGCAGCCGTCCCTGCCGGTCGCCCCCAATGCGGCCATCGCGCCGATGGTGAAGCGAGGTGTCTCGATCGACTGGTGGATGGTCGCCACCACCGTCTATGCGTGTGTCGCCGGCCTGTTGCTGCTGCGGCTCGCCATCGGCCTCTGCCTGACCTGGCGTCTGGCGCGCGCGGCGAAGCCGGTGAAGAGCCGTGAGATGATCGATGCCGATGTGCGCGTCAGTCGCGACGTCGGCGGCCCCGTCACCTTCGGCTCGACCATTCTGGTGCCGCCGCAGTTTTTCGGCTGGGATGCGAAGAAGCGCCTCGCGGTGCTCGCCCATGAGGGCGCGCATGTCGCCAACCACGATTTCTACGTCCTCTTGCTCGCCTCGCTCAACCGCGCGATATTCTGGTTCAGCCCGTTCTCCTGGTGGCAGCTGGCGCGGCTTGCCGAGCTTGCCGAGATCATCAGCGATGCCCGGGCGATCGAGATGATCGACGACCGGCTGTCCTACGCCGAAATCCTGCTCGACGTCGCGGCCTCCGTGAAGCCGCAGCCGATGGAGCTTGCGATGGCGCGGGCTTCGACCGTGCGCGCGCGGGTCGAGCGCATCATCGCAGCCGCCGCCATGCCCGTCGCGGTCGGTTGGCGCAAGCGGCTGTGGATCGCGGCCGCGATCGTGCCTGCCGTGATCGCGTCGGCCGGCATGATCGCCTATCGCACGCCCGACCCCGCGCCCGGCGGCACCGATCTCGGCGATGTGCCGGCGCAGCATTACCGTCCGTTCGTCAATTTCTACGCCATGGGCCCCGCCTCGGTGTTTGCCATCTTCCGCGAGGGCGACGAAATCTACGGGCAGCTCACCGGGCAACGCAGGCTGCGCCTGACCGTCGCGAACGACGGTACGGCGGCCTATGCGGCGTCGTTCGGTGAGGTCACGTTCCCGATCGATGCGGAGCGCCGCTCCTCCGAATTGATGCTGCATATGAATGGCCGCGACGTGCGCGCCGTTCGCGTTGCCGAGATGCCGGCACCGGCGACTGATCCGGTGTCGCTCGATCACTATGTCGGCTGGTACAAGGTCGGGCCGAACCGCGTGCTCACCGTGCGGCGCGATGGCGATCGTCTGCAAGTGCAGGAGACCGGGCAGGGCCGAACGCCTGTTCTTGCCGAGGGGGCCGATGCCTTCTCCGTCCACGGCGATCATCTCCTGATCTTCCTGCGCGATGATGTGGCCGGCGTCTCGCGCGTGCTGGTCCAGAAGGCCACCTCCGGCGCCCGCCTCGCGCAGCGGATCGATGCGGCGCAGGCCCAGGCGATCGAGGCCGACTTCGCGCGCCGCCTCGCGGAGGTGCCGGATCGGTTCAGGGAGCAGGTCCCGGCTGCGGGCAGCAAGGAGACCATTCTTACCGGGATCGAGGATCTGCGCCGCGGCACGCCAAACTATGATCGCATGAGCGCGCCGCTCGCCGCCAACATCCACCGACGGGTCGACGAATTGCGCGCGACGTTCACGGCGCTCGGCGCGGTCGAGTCGATCTTTTTCCGCGGCGTCGGGCCCGGCGGCTACGACATCTATGGCGCCAAGTTCGAGAACGGCACGGCGGAATTTCGCCTGCTGCTGGAGCCTGATGGCAGGGCAGGCGACGTGATCTTCCGGCCCGACGGCAATGACGAGCTCGGTGGCATCGTCCCCTGCTCGGAGGAAGCAAGCGTGCGCGGTCGCGCCGGCACCTCGCCGATCAGAATCATGCTCTATAACGAGACCGACGACGATATCAAAGTCTTCAATCTCGGTGCGGACGGCGAGCGCAAGGCGCAGAGCGTTGTCAGGTCCGACATGACCTGGGTCGCGCTGACCACCGTGAACAATCCCTGGGTCATCGCCGACAAGTCCGGCAAGTGCATGGAAATCCTGGTGCCGGGCCGGCAGACCCGCTTCCACAATGTCGAGGCCTCGAATCTCGGTGCCCGGCCGGGGCGCGCCGCGCGTCGCGCCGTTCCGATCGCCAATGGCGAGGCGATGCTGCGGCAGTATCTCGAGGGCATCGGCAAGGGGCAGCCCGACTATGACCATATGACGACCGAGGTCGCCAACATCACGCGTCAGCAGCTTCCGTTCGACCAGGCCATCCTGGCGCGGCTCGGTGCGTTGCGCGCGGTTTCTTTCCGTGGCGTCACGGCGCTCGACAGCGACATCTATGTCGCCCAGTTCGCCAACGGCTCGGCGGAATGGCGCATCGGTGTCAGGAACGGGACGATCACCAAGATCGCGCTCGGGCCGAATTTCTAGCAGCGCAGCGCGCCAGGACAGCGCCGCGATTGGGTCAATCGCGGCTTGCGCATGATTGCTGCGAGTGCTACGATGTGTAACACAACGTTAGGTAGCCGGCTGTGAGCCGCCGGGATTTTGGCGCGGCCTTCGCAAAGCTGACCGGGTTCATGATGTGCACGCTGACGCAACGGGAGCTCGACTTTCTCACCAGCCTGAAAACCGGCTGGAGGCTGCTCTATCGGCGCGAACTGATGCGGCTCATCAGGGGCAACGTCGAAGCCGGCGAGCCGCGGCCGGAGGCGCGGCCGATCAGCCGGCGCGTCGTATCAGGCTGATTTTCCGCAGGTTTGTGTCGATTCAGGACAGGTAACTGTGGCGAATTCATCACAGCCGGCGCGAAACCACGGCGGCCCCAGGGCCGCTTTTGTTCAGCCAAGGTTCTGCCCTCATTGCCCACCGAAACTTGGGGTTGTTCGGAGGGCGCATCATGTCCCGCTTTGCAAGTGCCGAAACTGCCCGGATCTCGCTGGCAACCTCGTCTCGGTTGCTGCTCACCATCGTCGGCGCCGCATCGCTCGCCGCCTGCGCACAATCACCGGTTGGCCGGCAGAGGGCCGATCTCGCGCCCGCCACAAGGCAAGCCACGATCGTGCGTCCGCACAGGGTGGCGGCGCTGCATCCGCGTCCGATCTACAGGCCGCATCGGTCCAGCGACACAGCGAGCGCCAAGCCGACCGCCTCGCATGGCGTAGCCAGCTTCTATTCGGATACGGAGACCGCGAGCGGCGAGAAGTTTGACAAGAACGAATTGACCGCGGCCCATCCGAGCCTGCCGTTCGGCACCAGGCTGCGTGTGACCGATGTTTCCTCCGGCCGCTTCGTCACCGTGAGGGTTAACGATCGCGGGCCCTTCGTTCGCGGACGTGTGGTGGACATCTCGCCCTCCGCGGCCGAGGCGCTCGGCATGGTCGACAAGGGCGTGGCCAATGTGCGGCTCGACGTCGTGCAATAAGACGTTGTTCATCGACGTCGGCGCGCCCCGCTTAACCGGCTGTTAGCTGCTCTCCCGCACCATGGGTGCCCGGCAATTCGGGGCTTTGGGGGAGACGGCGCTTGACCACGATCCAGTATCTTGAAGATCAGGCGGCGCGCGCCGAGCGACTTGCCAAACGGATCACAGATACGCTGACGATCGAAAAGCTCCTGACCTTCGCCGGCGACCGCCGCCGCGAGATCGAAGTCATCGCCGGCCGCCGGCGCGCCTGACGCCGTTGGATTCAGAGCGCATTTTTGTTGCCTGGGATTTCAAGCGTGTCGCGATGACAATGCGCTCAGCTATGGCTCTCGACGAAATCGCTGAGATAATCGGGTAGCGTCACGCCATCGATATCGCAGCGTGCCTGGATTTCACCGGCAACATCAGTCGAGATGTCCTTCATCCAGTGCTCGAGCGTGTTGAACGAGATCACCTTGATGGGGTCGTTGAAGCAGCCGGCGACGAGCTCGTTGATCGCGGTGTCGAGGTCGCTTCGTTCGACACGGATTTCAGTTGCCTCGTCGCGGCGATCAATCACCACGAACATTGTCTGGTCTGCGCCATAGGGCACGACCGGGGATGGTACGCCAGCTTCAAGCATGTGAGCGTCTCACGCCTTGGCTTTCCGATCCCCGTTAACGGGAAAAACCGGAAGAAGGTTCCTGCGCAAATCAAAAGGCGCAGGTAAGACGTTTGTCGTACGTGCGTGGCGGCGGTATTCGCCTATGCTCAGATGCGCTCAGAGAAATTCTCTCAGCCGCGACAGCTCGAGAACGTGCTCTGGCGAGAGGATGTCCGTCACCAGCGGCGGCTGCGGCGCCGTGTGGATCTCATAGAGATGCCGGGTCGGCGCGGGCTTCGCCATGAAGGCGGAGATGCACTCGTCCAGCGTCCCTTCGCTCACCTGATAGGATGCGCGGTCCGGCCGGCGCTGGTTTCCGAGCGAGGGCCATTTATGCAGCACGGCGAGCGCGCCGAAATCGACCTTTGATTCGACTGATACGCCACCCATCGTCCCCGCCTCACGCAAAGAGAACCCCAGCACGCAACCTCGCGTGCCAGGGTCCATTACCCATCGCTATATCTCAGTGCCACGTGGCAATAACGCGTCGGCCGGGAAAAGGTTCCCGGCCGACGGCGTCTTAACTCGCGGCTGCTGCGATTTGGTGTCCTGGGCTCGCTTGGCCGTGGTTGATGTCGTCGCCGCGGCTGACCTCCGGCGGAAGCCCTGCAAAGCGTCGCAGGGCTTGCGCCATCTGCACCCGTCCCTGGACGCCAGTGATCACCACGTCGACCATCACAAAGGACGAGTGGAAATGGCCGCGCGCCCCAAGTTGCTCGACCCGGACGCCGGCGGCCGCCATTGCCTCGGCATAGGCGATGCCTTCGTCACGCAACGGATCGAACTCGCAGGTCACCACGTAGGCCGGCGGCAGGCCCGCGACCTTGCCGCGCAACGGCGAGACGCGCGGATCGGTGCGGTCGGCCGGTGAGCAGTAGAGGTCCCAGAACCAGTACATCAGCGACCGCGTCAGGAAGTAGCCTGTCGCATTGTCGTTGTAGGAGGGCCGGTCGAATGTGCAGTCGGTCACCGGGCATACCAGCAACTGGCCCGCGATCTCCGGCCCGCCGCGGTCGCGCGCGAGCTGGCAGGTGACGGCGGCAATGTTGCCACCGGCGCTCCAGCCTGCGACCAGCACCGGTCCGGGCTTGCCACCGAGCTCGGCCAGATGCTCGGCGATCCAGCGCGTCGCTGCATAGCCGTCCTCGGCCGCGGTCGGGAAGCGGTGCTCCGGTGCGTGGCGATAGCCGACGCTGACGAAAATCAGGCCGGTCCGGCGCACCATGTCGCGGCAGAACGGTTCGTCCGACTGCTCGTCGCCGAGCACCCAGCCGCCGCCGTGGAAATAGACCACGACCTGATGCGGCCCCGGCGTGGCCGGCTTGTAGACACGATAAGGCAGCGGGCCATCGGCGCCGGGCAGGGTGCCGTCGACGATATCGCCGATCGGCCGTCCCGCGGGCCGGCCCTTGTTGAACTCGTTGACGAAGTCGCGCGCCCCGATTGCGCCCATCGATTCGATCGGCGGCAGGTTCAGCGACGCCAGCAGGTTCAGCACCAGCCGCACGTCCGGCTGCAGCCGCACCACCTCGCCGTCATTGCATTGCGCGGCGACGTTGGGGCCGGTGAGCTTGAAGCCGAGCATGCCGCGGTTCGTGACCTCGTCGCAGATGCTGCGATAAGGACCGACGCCGCCGGTGTAGGGCATCAGGCCATGCACCTTGCCGGGCACGTTCGCGCCTGTGTACCAGGTGTTGGCGAGCCGGTGCAGCGTCACCATCGAGCAGTCAGCCATGTGCCGGCCCCAGCCGGCCTGCGCCGTCTCGGTCGGCTCGATCGTCGTGAAGCCGGCATCGCGCAGTGCGGCCAGGCGATCGACGACCCAGTCGACATGCTGTTCGATCGACACCGCCATGTTCGACAGCACCGACGGACTGCCGGGCCCGGTGATCATGAAGAAGTTCGGAAAACCTTCGACCGTGAGACCAAGATAGCTCTGCGGCCCCTGCGCCCAGACATCGGTGAGCGACTTGCCGTTGCGCCCGGCGATCGGATGCACGGCGCGGATCGCGCCGGTCATGGCATCGAACCCGGTCGCGAACACGATGATTTCGACATCGACGTGACGTTTGCCGGTGGTGATACCGCTCGCGGTGATCGCCTTGATCGGCTCCTGGCGCAGATTGACCAGCGTGACGTTCGGCCGGTTGTAGGTCGCATAGTAATTCGTATCGAGGCAGGGGCGTTTCGCGCCGAAGGGATGGTCGTGCGGTGTGAGTGCCGCAGCCGTTTCGGGATCCTTCACTGCGGCGCGGATTTTTTCCCGGATCAGGTCTGAGACGATGTTGTTGCCGTCGAGATCAACGCCCTGATCGGCCCAGAGCTGAGTCAGGATGTGGACGAGATCGCCCGCGGCCCAGGCGCGTTCGAACCGCTCGCGACGCTCGGTATCGCTCAATTGCCAGCTCACCACCGTCTGCTGCGGATAGGGCACGCCGCTCATCGACCGGCGCGCCTGCTCGCGATAGGCCGCGCGGTCGCTCTGGAACAGGTCCCTGCGATCGGCCGGCGAGGGGCCGTTATGCGCAGGCAATGCGAAATTCGGCGTGCGCTGGAACACGGTCAGATGCGCGGCCTGCTCGGCGATCAGCGGGATCGACTGGATGGCCGACGAGCCGGTGCCGATCACGGCAACGCGTTTTCCGCCGAGATTGACGCCGTCATGCGGCCAGCGTCCGGTGAAATAGACCTCGCCCTTGAAGTCCTTGACGCCGTCGATCTCCGGCGGCTTTGGCGCGGAGAGGCAGCCCGTAGCCATGATGTAGTGGCGGCAGGAGACCGGCGCGCCATTGTCGGTGCTGAGCTGCCAGCGTTCGGCTGTCTCGTCCCACTTGGCCTCGGTCACCTTGGTCTTGAAGCGGATATCGCGGCGCAGATCGTAGCGATCGGCGACGAAGCCGAGATAGCGCAGGATCTCGGGCTGTGCGGCGTATTTCTCCGACCAGGTCCAGGCCTTATCGAGTTCCGGGTCAAACGTGTAGCTGTAGTCGATGGTCTGGATATCGCAGCGCGCACCGGGATAGCGGTTCCAGTACCAGGTGCCACCGACGTCGCCGGCCTCTTCGAGACCAACGGCCGAGAGGCCGGCCTTGCGCAGGCGATGGAGAAGATAGAGGCCGGCAAATCCGGCGCCGACCACGGCAACATCGACTCGTTGAGCTGTTCCATTCGCCGCTTTGGACTCACGCGCGACCATTGCTTCCGGCATGCATTCCTCCCGTGTATTTTGTTTTGCCGGCAGGCTAGCCCTGCAGGCTCGGCTTGTCATCACAGCAAGTGCAATCTTCGGTAGTCGTTTGCAGCTCATCGTGGTGACGCGAACGTTGCTTCAATGCACGCACCGCGATGCACAATGGCCGTGATTACCCGGGCTAATCATGGACGATCCGCCTGTGTATGCTTGCGGTTACAAGCCGCGCGTATCCAGGGCGTCATGACAGAGCTGAGTGAGCGAACCAAAGCGAACATGGACGTCGTCCTGGAAGAGACGTGCCGCCAATTGCCGCACGGCGGCGATCATGACAGCCGCAGGTTCATCGCCGAGCGCCTGATCGAGGCCGCGCAATCCGGCCATTCCACGCTCGGCGAGCTCGGCATCATCGCGCGGCGTGCACTGGCGGAGATTATTGCCAAGGGCAATTAGCTTGGCACCGCAGAGCTTGCCTCGCCGTGAGCCGCAGACGTAACCTGCAAAGGAACTTTTCCGCACCTCGAGACCCCCAAGATGCGGTGGCTGTTTACACTCGTTGCGGCCTCATCATTTCTTTGCTGCGCCGGTGCCGCCGTCGCGCAGGCGGTCGGCCAGTTTCCATTTGCGTTGACGCGCGAAGGCCAGATGCTCGGCGCTGTCGAAGGCGAGGTGGCGTCCTTCAAGGGGCTCGTCTATGCGGCGCCCCCGGTCGGCGCGCTGCGCTGGCGTCCGCCGCAGGCCTTGCCCGAGAGTTCGGAGATGAGCATGGCCTACGACTATGGTGTGCCCTGTCTCCAGCCATCGATGCCGGCCGCGCGTGAGGATTGCCTCACCCTCAACGTGTTTCGTCCCTTTGGCGTCGACGGGCCGCTGCCGGTGATGGTGTTCATCCATGGCGGCGGCTTCGTTACGGGCACCGCTAGCAATCCGTTGTTCGACGGCTCGAGGCTGGCGCAGGCCGGCCTCATCGTCGTGACCGTGAACTATCGTCTCGGCGCGCTCGGCTGGCTCACGCATTCCGCGCTGTCGGAAAGCGGCTCCGGTAATTTTGGCCTGATGGATCAGATCACGGCGCTGCGCTGGGTGCACGACAACATCGCGGCCTTCGGGGGCGATGCGAACAACGTCACGCTGTTCGGCAACGGCGCCGGCGCGACGTCGATCGCGCTTCTGATGCTGTGCGCGCAATCACGCGATCTCTTCCAGAAAGCCATTCTGCAATCAGTGCCCGGTCGCTCGCGCCTGCCGTCGTCGCAGGAGGCCGAGGCCGTCGGCCGACAGTTTGTCGCTGCGCTCGGGCAAGAGACGGATCTGCGCGCCGTCGAACCGGCGCGTCTGCTCGCTGCTGAAAAGCGTCTGCTGGACAAATCGCCACGCGGCTTTGCGCCGGCGGTGGATGGTAACCTGGTGACGGAAGACATCGCCTCCGGATTTGCGACGGGACATGAGAGCCGCATTCCCCTGATCATCGGCTCGAATGACGATGAGACCCGCTTCGACAGCGAGCTGGAGGTCAAGGAGATGCTGTCCGCTTCGGGCGAGAGCATCGATGAGCTGCGCAAGCTCTATCCTGATGTTGCCAAGCCGTCAGACGTTGCGGCAAGCTTCTATACCGACAAGGTCTTCTCCGAGCCGGTGCGAATGCTCGCTCGGCTTCATGCCGCGACCGGCGCGCCGACCTTCCGCTATCGCTTTGGCTATGTGCCGGAAGCCCGGCGCGGCATTCCGGACGAAGGCCACGGGCGCGAGTTGCAGTTCATCTTCGGCGTGGAGGGCGTGCCCGGTGCGGGCATCTTCTCGCGACGGGACCGCGAGGTCGCAAACCGCATGCGGGCATACTGGATCAACTTTGCGAAGAGCGGTGATCCCAACGGTACCGAGCTGCCGCAGTGGGATGCAGCCTCGGACCGCGACCATTTGCTGCTGATCGCGAACGATCGCATCACGAGCCGCGACGACCCCTGGTCGGAGCGTCTGAACCGGCTCGCCGGCGGCAGCAAAAAATGAGTTGGGCTTAGGCCGCGAGCTCGACGCGCGGTGCCGGGCTCAGCCGGTCTTCCTCAAGATGGTCCATCGCGCCGTCCTTCTCGACGGCGTAGAACTGCTGGCCATCCTTCGTCCTGTAGGCGGCACGGACCACGCCGCGGCGGCCCTTGTCACTGTTGACGACGTCCCCCAGCGCAAACTTCTTCATCTCACGTCTCGCTTGTCTTCTGGCCGATTCCTTCGGCCACGGCTGGATTGTGGGCGGCAAATCGTTAACGACTTGCTAACCATACCGGTTTGCCTATGCTCGCCGCGGATCGCGCGGGCAGTTCACACGCGCATGTTGTCAACGAAACGAGCCGGCACAAATGACGCGACTTCCGACCCTGTTCCTGTCCCACGGCGGTGGCCCCTGGCCCTTCATGGAGGATCGGCGGGTGCAATATGCCAAGACTGCTGCGGAATTCGGCCGGCTGCCGCAGCTTCTGCCGGCGGGGCCGAAGGCGGTGCTCGTCATCACCGGCCATTGGGAGGCTGACGCCTTCACCGTGTCGACCTCGGCGCATCCGCCGATGGTGTACGACTATTACGGTTTCCCCGAGCATACCTATCACATCACATATCCGGCGCCGGGCCAGCCCGAGCTTGCTGCGGAGGTGAGAGCGCTGCTCAAGCATGCAGGTCTCGATTGCCAGGAGGATGCCAATCAGGGTTTTGATCACGGCACCTTCGTGCCGCTCGGCCTGATGTATCCGAACGCCGACATGCCAATCGTGCTGCTGTCTCTGAAGTCGAGCTACGACGCGGCCGAGCACATCAAGGTCGGGCAGGCGATCGCCTCGTTGCGCGACGAGGGCATTCTGATCGTCGGCAGCGGGCTCACCTATCACAACATGCGCGGTTTTGGCCGCGCGGAGTCGAAGCCGGTCTCGTATGATTTCGAAGCTTATCTGAACGAGGCGATCGGCGCGGATGCGGCGCGCCGCAACGCGATGCTGGTTGACTGGGAGAATGCGCCGAGCGCGCGCCTTGCCCATCCGCGTGAGGATCATCTGCTGCCGCTGATGGTGGCGGCCGGTGCGGCGGGCAGCGACGTCGGCAAGCGCGTCTTCGTCGACGAAGTCGCAAGCGTCGCGATGGCGTCGTATGTGTTTGGATGAATTCGTAGGGCGGATTAGCGAAGCGTAATCCGCCATCGCGCCGCAACAAAGCTGGCGGATTGCGCTTCGCTAATCCGCCCTACGGATCGCGCAAGCTCAACCGTATTTTATTCGGCTGCAGTCAGGCCTCAGCCGCGGCGGGACGCCATCAGGCTGCGGTAAAGCGCGGCGTACTCGCCGGCGCGGTTGCGCCAGGAGACGTCGGTCGCAAGCCCGCTCAATTGCAGTCGTCGCCAGGTCGGCTTGTCGTGGAAGGCGGCATTCGCCTTGCGCAGGGTGCTGGCGAAGGCGTCCGCCGTCACGGGGCCGAACTTGAATCCGGTGGCATTTTGTCCGGCCTCGCCGCTATCGACGATGGTGTCCTCGAGGCCGCCGACGCGGGAGACGATGGGGACGGCGCCGTAGCGCAGCGCGCAAAGCTGGGTCAGCCCGCACGGCTCGAACCGCGACGGCACGAGGAGCGCGTCTGAGCCGGCCTGGATCAGATGCGCCAGGATCTCGTCATAGCCGATCATGACTCCGATCCGGCCGGGATTGGCGCGCGCCGCGGCCTGATAGCGATCCTGGAGATCGCGGTCGCCGCTGCCGAGCAGCGCAAGCTGCATGCCCTGGTCCAGGATCGTCGGGATCGCCTCGAGCAGGAGGTCGAGCCCCTTCTGCCAGGACAGCCGGCTGATGACGCCGAGCAGCGGCGCCTCGTCGGAGGAATCGAGATTGAACTGCTGTTGAAGCACCGCCTTGTTCGCGGACCGGAACGTGAGGTCCTGCGCGCCAAAGCGATAGGCGATGTGTGGATCGGTTTGCGGATTCCACACTTCGATGTCGATGCCGTTGAGGATGCCGCTCAGCACATTCGCGCGTTCGCGCAGCAGGCCGCCTAACCCCATGCCGCCTTCGTCGCTCTGGATCTCCCGCGCATAGGTCGGTGACACCGTGGTGATGCGATCGGCAAGTTGCAGGCCGGCCTTCAAAAAGCTGATGCCGCCGAAATATTCGAGGCCGTGGACGTCGAACGACGCGTCCGGGGGCAGGCCGATCGCGCCCGTCAACGCGCGGTCGAACTTGCCCTGATAGGCCATGTTGTGAATGGTCATCACCGTGCCGGGCCGCGTCGTGCCGTCATAGTGCAGATAGGCCGGCGCGAGCCCGGCCTGCCAGTCATGGGCATGCACGACATCTGGAACGAAGGCCGCGACGAGACCGTGGCCGATATCGGCGGCGACGCGCGACAGCGCCGCGAAACGCAATCCGTTATCCGGCCAGTCGACACCCTCGGCGGTGACGTAGGGATTACCCGGCCGTGCATAGAGATGCGGCACGTCGAGCACGAACAGGTCGAGCCCGTCATGTGAGCCGGCGAGCAGGCGTCCAGGCCCGCCGAAATAGTCCGGCCAGCGCCGGATTTCATCGGCTCCCGAGAGCAGCCGCATCACGTCCGGGTAGCCCGGCATCAAGGTGCGCATCTCGACGCCGTGCGCCTTCAGCGCAATCGGCAGCGCACCGGCGACATCCGCGAGGCCGCCGGTCTTGACGATGGGGTAGACTTCAGAAGCGACCGCGAGGACGCGAACAGGCGTCATGTATTGAGCCTGTCGATCATCGTCTGGGTGATCAGCGAGATGCCCTGCTCGGTGGTGCGGAAGCGCTTTGCGTCGAGCTCGGGATCCTCGCCGACGACAAGTCCTTCGGGGATCTCGATGCCGCGGTCGATCACGACGTTCTTCAGCCGCGCGCCGCGTCCGACCTGAACGTAGGGCATGATGACGGCGTTCTCGACATTGGCATAGGAGTTGATGCGCACGCCGGTGAACAGCAGCGAGCGGCGCAGCGATGCGCCGGAGATGATGCAGCCACCGGAAACCAGCGAACTTACCGCCTGGCCGCGCCGGCTTTCCTCGTCATGGACGAATTTCGCGGGCGGCGTGATCTCCGCATAGGACCAGATCGGCCAGGAGCGATCGAACAGATCGAGCTCCGGCACCACGTCGGTCAAGTCGATATTGGCGGCCCAATAGGCGTCGACGGTACCGACATCGCGCCAATAGGCGCGCTCGTCGCTGCCGGAGCGGACGCAGGAGGTCGAGAACTGGTGCGCGATGGCGCGGCCGTTCTTGACGATGTAGGGGATGATGTCCTTGCCGAAATCGTGGTTGGAGTGCGGGTCCTCGGCGTCGCGCTTGAGCTGGTCGAACAGGAATTTGGCGTCGAATACGTAGATGCCCATGCTGGCGAGCGAGACGTCCGGCTTGCCCGGCATCGGCGGCGGATCGGCGGGCTTCTCCAGGAACGACTGGATCCAGCCGTCCTCGTCGATATGCATGATGCCGAAGCCAGAGGACTCCGTCCTCGGCATTTCGAGGCAGCCGACCGTGACGTCGGCACCGCTGTCGACGTGCTGCCGCAGCATCACCTCGTAGTCCATTTTATAGATATGGTCGCCGGCGAGCACGACGATGAAGCGGCAGGCGTGGGACTCGATGATGTCGATGTTCTGGTAGATCGCATCCGCCGTGCCGACATACCACATGCTTTCCGAGACACGCTGGCTCGCAGGCAGGATGTCAAAGCTCTCGTTGCGCTCGGGCCGGAAGAAGTTCCAGCCCATCTGCAAATGCCGGATCAGGCTGTGCGCCTTGTACTGGGTGGCGACCGCGATGCGGCGGATGCCGGAGTTCACCGCGTTCGACAGCGCGAAATCGATGATGCGGGATTTGCCGCCGAAATAGACCGCGGGCTTGGCGCGCCGGTCGGTCAATTCCAGCAGCCGGCTGCCGCGCCCGCCTGCCAGGACGAACGCAAGGGCCTGACGGGCAAGCGGCTCATTTCCGGCGGCACTCATGTCATCCTCCCACGTGTCTGGCGCAAGCTCAGGCTCTCGCGAAGTGCCTTCCGGCCGCGCATCGTTGGAACCGATAGTAACGGTACCAATAGTAAATCGGGAAGGTGCTTGTTGGTTGCGAATGCATGGGAAGCTTAACGCTTTGCCGCGGCGCGGAGGACCTTCGGCGCCGTCGTCCCGTTGTCATATCGGCGCGGCGTATCCGCGTCGCGTTATCACAATTGAGGCATGGTCGGGCATCTTGTGCGGTGCACGCGAATTCGAGACTCAACACTGGGGATGCCCGATCATGGCTTGCGATCCTTTTCCGAACGAAAACGTCAGACAGGGAGTGAGACGATGAGTGTCTGGAAAACGGCAATTGCCTGTTCGCTGACGGCCGCGGTGGTGGCCGGCCAAATCGAGCAGGCCTCGGCGGCGCCGATGCCGACCAATGTCGCGACCATGAAGGCGGCTGCGGGCGACGATGTCACCCAGGTGTACTGGCGGGGTCGTGGCTGGGGATGGGGTCTCGGCGGCCTTGCGGCCGGCGCGATCATCGGCGGCGCCATCGCCAGTACCTCACCTTACGGCTACGGTTATTATGGCGGCGGCCCGTATTACGACGGCGGCTATGAATATCCGGGGCCGGGCTACGGCTATGCGCCGGCGTACTATGGTTATGGACCTGGCTACGGTTACGGCTACCGTCCTTACTATCGGCCGAGCCCGTACAGCTATGGTTACTACGGGCCTCGGGCGTATTACCGTCCCTACTACAGGCACTATTGGTGAACTCGCGGGCCGACACCGGTCTCTCTAGAGCGACAGCCACACGATCAGGCTCATGCAGGCGAGATGCGCGAGCACGATCGCGGCGAGATGCAGCGGGCCGGCTGTGAGGCGAAGCCTGTGCATCCCGCCGCCTTCGTCACGGCAGTGGCTCTCAGCAACATGGGCCTCGGCTCAGCAGCGCACCATTGCGTGATGCGTCCGGGGCACGAGACCTCACAAAGTCATCAAGCGCCTGTGAGGTAGGAACGAGACTTCCAACCCGATCGCTTTTCTCGAAACATTCCTTCTGTGCTTAGAGCCGACAACAACACCCCCATTGCTATTTGCACCCCTCCCTTGCACCACGCCGCATCCCGTCAAAAATCATTCAGACGACCACATCGGGAGACCGGCCATGGGCCTGCAAGAAACGAAAATCGAATCGCTTCCCTTCGTTACCGCTGAACTCAATTACCTCGCGCCGGTGTCCGGCAAGCCACGCACCTACGCCTTCGATCCGCCGCCGGGTGAGCCGAAAAGCACCTCACTGCCGGAGCCGCATCAGGTCCCGATCTTCGACGCGCGCCTCATTGCCGAAAACTTCTCGCTCGACCGTGAAGGCTTTGCGCTGGTGCGCCATCCCAATCAGGTGAAGGACTTTTACAACGACGAGGAAATACGAGCGGTGTATTATCCCGCCGTCGAGGCCTTCCTGCGCGCAACGCTGAAGGCCGATCGCGTCGTCATCTTCGATCATACCGTGCGCAGGCGCGTCGAGGGTGCCCCGGATATTCGCGACGGTGGTCCGCGCCAGCCTGCCACGCGCGTGCATGTCGACCAGACCGCCGTCTCCGGCGCCAACCGCGTGCGCGAGCATTTGCCTGACGAAGCCGAGGAGTTGCTCAAGGGTCGCGTGCAGGTCATCAACCTCTGGCGGCCGATCCGCGGTCCCTTGCGGGACTCGCCGCTTGCGATGGCCGACGGAACGACCGTTGCACCCGACGATCTCGTCGCGTCCGACCTGATCTATCCCAACCGCCGCGGCGAGACCTATTCGGTGAAGTACAATCCGAACCACCGCTGGTTCTATTTCCCGGAGATGACAGCGGACGAGGCGCTGCTGCTCAAATGCTATGACTCAGCAACCGACGGCCGCACGCGTTTCGGGCCGCACACCGCCTTCGTCGATCCGACCACGCCGCTGGATGCAGCGCCGCGCGAGAGCATCGAGGTGCGGACGCTGGTCTTTCACAAACAGTAACAATGTGTGATGGCACTGCCGGGCATTGCCCGGCAGTGCTTTGGGAACCAAGAGGAACCGGCCGACGTTGCAGCGCGGGGCAGGGCCAACCGGGAGCGGTGCCGTGCGAGCGCAGCCGACGCTATTGTTGTGTCTGACCACTTTTTCGCTTTCTGCATTTTCCGTCGCTCACGCCGAAAGCGGACTTGCTTCATATTATGGATATGGGAAAGCCGCGAGGAACGGCGAGCTGACCTGCGCGCACCGGACGCGCCCGTTCGGCAGCGTGCTCAGGGTGTCCTACAGCGGACGCACGATCCAGTGCCGCGTCAATGACCGCGGTCCCTTCATCCGCGGCCGCATCGTCGATCTGTCGGTGCCCGCCGCCCGTGCGCTCGGCATGATGAGCGCCGGCGTGGTGCGGGTCTCGGTGGAATAGCGCTGCCATCGCGCTATAGTGCCGCCCAAAGCAAGGGGAGGGGCGCTATGGCCAGGATCAAGGTCGGACTCAAGCAGGTCGAGGCGAAGGCGCGTGGCGAGACCATCAAGGTTGCTAGCGTCACCGGCGATGTCGGCAACGTCACGGCCGGTCTCAAGCCGGAGGAGCGGACCTACATCAAGGCCAATCCGGTCGATGTCGAGGATTGGGGCACGCTGACGGCGACCTTCTCCGACGGCACCAAGGCCACCGTGGAATGCGCCGCCACGGGACGCCAGCCGCTGTCGGATCTCGCGCTGGCCTGCGAGACGATCAAGGTGAACTACGCCGGCTATTGGGCGGTGGAGGAGGGACGGCGGGTGGTGTTGTAGAACGCCGACACAGGTTCGCTGCTATCAATCTCGCCGCCTACCAGGCTCCGGCAGCCATCATCACGACAATGGTCAGGCAAGAGAGGCAGGCAATCGACGCAGCATAGAATTCGGGCGTATTCAATGTTGCCTCCTGAAAATGTCCTGCCCTTCTAAGATACTGTTCTCGTGGCGTGATTATTCCCTCGCGCGCTTCAATTCGGCTTCGTGTTGCGGGTCCATCCCATCCGGATCGGCGGGATCATCGTCCGGCAGAAAATGTTTGGGATGCTTGCCTGTGAGCAGAAGCTGCTTGCGCATTTCAGCAAGGCGGGCGCGGCAAAATTCCTTGTAGAGCAGTTCGAATATGGCGGGCATTTTTGACCCCCATCGTTGAAATTCTACAATCTGAAAATTTGCTAATCGCCGCTGCATGGCTCGGTCATGCGAGCCGGTGTCGACTAAGACAAGCCAACACTGAAAGCGATCGGTTGATCGGTTTGTACGCACGAAGACGAAGCAGGGTTGATTATCTAGATCACACTATAGAAGATTTTTATTTCAATAAGACTTCGTTTCACAACCTGTGCGGGCCGCCTTGCGGCAAAAATCCAACTACAGCGCGAGGAGCATAACCACTGGCTGCGAGGGCCTGGGTCTGCAACGCCATCCGGGGGTGCGCGGCTCTTCTTACCCTCCCCTGGAGGGGGAGGGGCGATCGCGCGAAGCGCGAGCGGGGTGGGGTGATCTCTCCAATCGGGCAGCGCCCGCGAGGAGAGAACNCCCCACCCCGCCACGCATTCCGCTTCGCTGCATGCGTAGCGACCCTCCCCCTCAAGGGGAGGGTGACGACAAGCACCGCAACTTCACTAAGCCCCGTACGTCGATCCCTTCGGCAGTGGAAATACCGGATCTTGCGTGCGGATGTTGGTCGGCCACACCACGGAGATGTGCTCGCCGGCGTTCTGCATCACCACCGGCGACGAGCGTTCGTTCTGGCCGGAGAGCGGCGTGCCCGGCGGGAAGAATTTTACGCCGTAGCCCTGGATGGTGCCGCCGGGAGGGATGTCGACGTCGAGCGCGGCCTTGCGGATGGCCTCCGGCTCGAAGCTGCCATATTTCTCTTTCGCCACCGGCAGCACGTTGTTGAGCAGCACCCAGGTCTGGTTGAAGCCCATCGAGCAGTGCGGCGGGACGTCGGTGGCGCCGGTCTTGGCCTGGTAGCGCGTGACCATGGTCTTGATCAGATCGCCCATGCCGGGTGCAAGCTTCGACGGATCGAGCAGTTGCGCCGGCACCGGATCGATGTTGCAGAAATTGTCGATGTCGGCGCCGAAGGTTGCGCGCAGCTTGTCGAGCTGGCTGTAGCCGGCGCCGGCGCCGAACAGCATCTTGAAGCGCAATCCGCTTTCCCGCGCCTGGCGCAGGAAAAGCGTGATGTCGGGATTGTAGCCGGCGTGCGAGATCACATCGACCTTGGCGCGCTTGAGTTTTGTGACGAGCACCGAGAGATCGGGGGCGGAGGCCGAATAGCCCTCGCGCAGCACCACCTGGATGCCGGCCTCCTTGGCATAGGCCTCGTCGGCGGCTGCCACGCCGACGCCATAGGGGCCGTCCTCGTGAATCAGCGCGACCTTGACCTCCTTCGCCTCCATGCCGAGCTTGGCCTTGGCATGCTCGGCGATGAAGCCGGCAAACGCCTGGCCGTACTGGTCGGAGTGGATCTGCGCGCGAAACACATATTGCAGGTTCTTGTCCTTGAACACGGCGGTCGAGACCGCGGTCGTGATCCAGAGGATCTTCTTCTGCTGCTCGACCTTCGCCGCCATCGGCACCGCATGCGCGCTGGAGTAGACGCCGTTGATGATGTCGATCTTTTCCTGGCTGATCAGGCGCTCGGCTTCGTTGATGGCGACATCGGCCTTGCTCTGGGAGTCGGCGGGGACGGGCACGATCTTGGCCTTGCCGCCGATGCCCCCCTTCTCGTTGACGAGATCGATGGCGATCTGCGCGCCGACCGACGAGGCGACCGAGCCGCCCGCGGCGAACGGTCCGGTGAGATCGTAGATCAGGCCGATCCGTAAATTCTCGGCTTGCGCCTGAGCCCTTGTCCAATCGAGGCTGAGTGTAGCGGCGGCGGCCGCCGTATCCTTCAGCAGCTGCCTGCGTGAAGTCGGCATCCTATCCCTCCCTCCGAACCGTCGTTTGCGACTGGCTTTATGCTTTTTTGCGAGTATTTGGAGGGCGCTTGCGAAAGTCAACATGCACCGCACCAGGCAGTTCGTGGCCGGCTGTGATCAGATCGGCATTTTTCCCTGAGTATCATTCTTTTCGCGCGGCGCTCATGGAGAGGGCCGCTCTGCGCTCCCTCAGCACCGATCGTTCGGTGCTCCGCATCAAGCCGGACGCGAACATCCACTTGTCACGCGTGCGCTTTCAGCTGTACCCGACGCCATATCGTCTCCCGCAATTGTGATGGTTTCGCTCCCACGCGCTCGCCGCAGGCCAGGCTTACGACCGGCATTCGGCTTGTGCGAATTGGAGGTTGCGTGCCATCCTGGCGGGGTAAATTGCACGGGAAGCTCAATTCCCGGCTTGGCCATTGCGCCGCGTTAAGGGTGGAACACAAAAGCTTAGGGAGGAGAGACATGGTGTGGACGCTTCGTTTTGCGGGGCTGGCTTGCGCTGGCCTGTTGCTGTCCTCGGTCAGTGCGTTGGCAGGACCCAAAGTCGTGTCCGGGCCGGGCGCCGATCCTGGATGCTTCAAGCCTTGGTCTGCCCAAACCAAGTTCTTCCAGTGGGACAAGAAGCCGGGTCCCTACAAGATTGCGCTCGTCAACGGCTTCGTCGGCAACACCTGGCGCATCCAGATGGTGAAGACCGCAAAGGCCTTTGCGGCGCAGCCGGGCATCAAGGAGAACATCAAGGAGTTCAAGGTCGTCTCGACCGGCACAGATGTTGCAGCGCAACTCGGCGCGATGGAGGACTTCATCAATCAGGGTTTTGACGCCATCGTCACCATCGCGGTGGCTCCCGACGGCTTCGACCGCATCATCCGCCTCGCCGACAAGAACAACGTGGTCGTGGTCCCCTTCGACAACATCCTCGACACCGACAAGGTGATGATGGTCAACGAGGACCAGAAGGAAATGGGTCGCATGTCGGCGAAGTGGCTCATCGATGAGAGCGGCAAGAAGGCGGGCGACATCCTCGAAGTCCGCGGCCTGCCGGGCAATTCGGTCGACCGCGACCGCCATCTCGGCTTCCGCGAAGTCATGGAAGCTCCGGGCAACAGCTTCAAGATCACCGAAGTGGTCGGCAATTGGGACACCGGCACCTCGCAGAAGGTGACGGCGGACGCGCTCGCGGTGCACGGCCATTTCGACGGCGTGTTCACGCAAGGCGGCTCCGACGGCACCGTGCAGGCGATGATGTCGGCCAAGCATCCCTTCGTCCCGATGTCGGGCGAGGGCGAGAACGAGTACCGCAAGCAGATCGCCGATCACGCCAAGGACGGGCTCAAGGGCATGTCCTACGGCCAGTCTCCGGCGCTGGTCGCCATCGCCACCAAGGCGGCGATCTCCGCGTTGCAAGGCAACGTCATGCCGCAGCTCATCTCGATCCCGATCCCGGTTGCGACCTACAAGGATCTGAAGCCCGGAACCAATTACTGGCCGGACCTCAACGCAAACTTCTTCGCGCCGAACCAGTTCACGCCCTGCGGCGTCAACTTTACGGCGCCAGAGATCATGTCGCAGAGCGAAAAGAACACCCAGTGAGCGCACTGGAGATGTCCCGGTTGCGGCCCGGCCTTGGCCGGGCCGTTGCTGCGTGAGCTCCGCCATGCCGGACGCCCCCCCGAGCCAACCCGCCTTCCTCACTCTCTCCGGAATCTCCAAACGCTACGCAGGGGTGCGGGCGCTCGAAGGCGTCGACTTCGCCTGCGAGCGCGGCAAGATCCACGCAGTGCTGGGCGAGAACGGCGCCGGCAAGTCGACGCTGATCAAGATCATCGCCGGCGTCGTCCAGCCCGATACCGGCACCATGCGGCTCGGCGGATCCGATGTGAGCTTCGCGACGCCGTCGGCGGCCAATGCAGCCGGCGTCGTCTGCATCTTCCAGGAATTGTCGCTGATGCCCGACCTCTCGGTCGCGGACAATATCTCGATCGCGTCACCACCGCGCCGCTTCGGCCTCATCGACGCCCGGGCGCAGCGCCGGCGTGCCGAGCAGCTCCTCGCCGAGATCGGATGCGAGGACGTCAATCCCCTGATGCGCATGCGCGATCTGCCGCTGTCGCGCCGCCAGGTGGTGGAGATCGCCAAGGCGCTCGGCAAGAAGCCGCAGCTTTTGATCCTCGACGAAGCCACATCGGCCCTCACCAGTGCCGACGTCGAGAAGGTCTACGCCATGCTGGCGCGGCTCAAGGCCGAGGGCGTTGCCATTCTCTACATCTCGCACCGGATGCACGAGGTCGAGGCGCTCGCTGACCGCGCTTCCGTGTTCCGCAACGGGCGCCATATCGAGACCTTCGACAAGGGCAGGCGCTCGACCGCCGATATCGTTCAGCTCATGATCGGGCGCGACATCGCAGCCCAGTATCCGCGCAAGCCCGCGCGTGGATCGCCGAAGCCGGTGCTGGCGATCGATCATCTGAGCTGGGACAAGCGGCTCGATCGCATCTCGCTCCGCATCGGCGCCGGCGAGATCGTCGGCCTCGGCGGGCTGGACGGCCAGGGCCAGAAATCCCTGCTGCTGGCGCTGTTCGGGGTGCTGCGCGGCGTCTCCGGGCAAGTCACCGTTGAAGGCCGCGAGGTGCGTCCGGGATCTCCGGCGGCGGCGAAGTCGGTCGGCATCGCGCTCGTGCCGGAGGATCGCAAGACCGAAGGCCTGATGCTGCCGATGTCGATCGCCGACAATCTGGTGATCGCCTCGCTCGACGCGATATCGAGGGGACCTCTGGTCGACCGCGCGCGCGAGGCCGATGCGATCAAGCGCGCCATCGCGCGGCTGCAGATCAAGATTGGCGCGCCTGGCGATGCGGTCGCCACGCTCTCCGGCGGCAACCAGCAGAAGGTCGTTCTCGCCAAATGGCTGATGACCAATCCGCGCATTATTTTGCTCAATGATCCCACGCGCGGCATTGACGTCGGCACCAAGCAGGAGCTTTACCGGCTGATGCGCGAGCTCGCCGACCAGGGCGCCGCCATCCTGTTCTACTCGACCGACTATGACGAACTCATTGGCTGCTGCGACCGGGTGGCGATCATGTATGACGGGCGCATCGTGCGCGAGCTCCAGGGTGACGAGCTTACCGAGACCAACATCATCGCGAGCGCGCTGAACATCGACGCCGCGACGCCGGGCGCTGTCGGGGCGGCCCATGCTTGACGATATCGCGATCAGGATCCGCCAGAACATCGGCCTCGTCACCGCCGTCCTGTTGTTCTCCATCCTCTATCTGCTCTACAACCTCGCTCACCCCAAGGGCTTCTCGTCAGCGGTCCTGGTGCAGAACGGCGACGAGATCTTTGCACTGGCCATGCTGGCGATGGCGCAGACCGTGCCGGTGCTGGCGTCGGGGCTGGATCTCTCCGTAGGCGCCGTCATGACCATGGTGGGGTGTTTCGCGAGCTATCTGCTCACGGGGGTGGCGGGCGGCACCCCGTTGCATCTGGAAATATTCGGCCTGCATGTCGGCCTCGGCACCTTTCCCGGCGGCGTCGGCGGCATCCTGCTCGGCATTGTCGTGTGTCTTGCGACCGGCGCACTGGCCGGCTTCGTCAATGGCTGCGTCGTCGTCTATGGACGCATCCAGCCGATCATCGCGACGCTCGCGACCGGAGCGATCTATATCGGCATTGCGCTGTTCCTGCGGCCGACGCCGGGCGGCAAGATCGACGAGGATCTCAACTGGGCGCTGACCAATTCGCTCGGGGATTTCGCCGCGACCCTCCACATCTTCGATGATGGCGCAGCGAGCTGGTTTGCGCCGGTGGCCTGGATCCCGGTGCCGTTCGTGCTGCTGGTCCTGATCGCGCTCTTGGTCTGGGTGCCGTTCCGCCGCTCCGTGCTTGGCCGGGCCGTCTATGCGGTCGGCTCGGCCGAAGGCGCGGCCTACATGTCCGGCCTTCCGATCGAGCGTGCCAAGATCGCGGCCTTCACGCTCGCCGGCTTCTTCGCCGGGTGTGGCGGCCTGTTCCTCGCCATCCAGACATCCTCAGGCAATGCCGACATCCCGCAGGCCGGCGCCTACACGCTCAACTCCATTGCCTCCGTCGTCATCGGCGGGACGTCGCTGCTCGGCGGGACCGGCAGCGCGATCGGCTCGATCTTCGGGGCCATGGTCCTGCGCGTCATCTCGTTCTTCTTCCGCATCTTCGACATCGCGCCGCTGCTGCAACCGCTGTTCGAGGGCCTGATCCTGCTGGCGGCGGTCAGCATCGGCGCGCTCGGCGTCCTGCGCGTCAAGAACACGCTGGAGCTGTTCCGATGAGTTCGGCCTCCCTCAGCATCTCGCGCGATGACCGCCCGATCCTGATCGCGGCCCTGTTCATCCTCGTCATCCTGGTGGCGGGCACGGTCTATACGTTTGCGCGCTTCGGCAGCGCGCCGCTGTTGTCACCGACCTATCTGTTGCAGCAGCTTCAGATCGGCGCCTTCCTCGGCATCGTGGCCGCCGGGATGATGATGGTGATCCTGATCGCCCAGATCGACCTGTCGGTGCCGTGGACGCTTGCCGCGGCGGCCATGATGGCGACTTCGATCGGCGGGCCGCTCGCAATTCCGGTCGGGCTCGGGGTCGGGCTTCTGGTCGGTCTCGTCAACGGCATCGGGGTTGCCTATCTGCGCGTGCCCTCGATGATCTTCACGCTCGGCGTCAACGCGGTGATGCGCGGCCTGATGGTCGCGCACACCGGCGGCTACGCCCCGCAGACCGCCGCCACCGACCTGATGCGGATGCTCGCCGGCGACCGCACGCTCGGTATCCCGAACGCCCTGTTCGTCTGGGCCGCCGTGTCGGTGCTGGTCACGATCATTTTGCAGCGCACGGCGCTCGGCCGATACGTCTATGCCATCGGCAACAAGGAGGCGGCCGCGTATCTGGCCGGCGTCGACACCCGCCGCATCACCGTGATCTGCTTCGTCCTGTGTGGTGTCGCAGCCGCGCTCGCCGGCGTTCTGCTCGCCGGCTATTCCACCAAGGCCTATCAGGGCATGGGGGATGCCTATCTGCTGCCGTCGATCGCGGCGGTCGTGATCGGCGGCACCAACATCCTCGGCGGCCGCGGTCGCTATCTCGGGACGCTGATTGGCGTCGTGCTGATCGTGCTGCTCAACAGCGTGCTGTCGATCATGGACATGCCCGAGGCCGGCCGCCAGGTGATCTACGGCCTCGTCATCATCTTCATGCTGCTGGTCTACGGCCGCGGCGAACGTGTCACGAGTTGACGTGGCACGCTCCACTTCGTCGCGATCGCTTTCTTACACCGCTGCCCGCGTGTTGAGGTAGATCGAATACAGCGAGGTCTGTCCGCAGATGTAGAGGCGGTTGCGGCGCGGGCCGCCGAAGCAGACATTGGCGACGATCTCGCCGATCGGGACCGTGCCGAGATGCGTGCCATCCGGCGCGTAACAGAACACGCTGCGGCCCGCCGACGTCCAGATGTTGCCATGGATATCGCAGCGGAAGCCGTCATAGAGCCCGTCCGGACAGGTGGCAAACAGCGAGGCTTCCCCGACTGTCTGCCCCTTGACCTCGTAGGACCAGATTGTCGGCGGCAGCCCGCGGACATGCGTCGCGCCGGTGTCGGCGACATAGAGCCGGGTTTCGTCCGGCGAGAAGGCCAGCCCGTTGGGCTGCACCCGGTCGGACACGACGCGCGTGATGGCACCGGAGCTGCCGTCGATCCGGTAGACGTTGGAGGCGCCGATCTCCGACGGGCTCTGCTGTCCTTCATAGTCGCTGTCGATGCCGTAGGTCGGATCGGAGAACCAGATCGAATGGTCTGATTTGACCACGACGTCGTTGGGCGAATTCAATCGGCGGCCCTCGAACGCATCCGCCAGCACGGTGATCGAGCCGTCGTGCTCGGTGCGGGTGACGCGTCGCATGAAATGCTCGCAGCTGACCAGCCGCCCCTGACGATCGGTCGTGTTGCCGTTGGAATTGAAGCTCGGCGCGCGGAACACCGACACCGATCCGTCGGTCTCGTCGAAACGCATCATCCGATTGTTGGGAATGTCGGACCAGATGAGGTAGCGCCCGGCCGGGAAATAGGCGGGACCTTCGGCCCAGCGGCAACCGCTGGTGAGCTTTTCGAGATTGACATGGCCGAAGACGAGCCGCTCGAAGCGAGGGTCGTGGGCGACATAGGGGAGCATGCGTCCTCCTTGATGAGCCGCAGAGTCTTGGAGTTGCCTGCGTGCCGTCCTTACTGTGATCGACCCCGCCAAATTTGCAAGATCCTTGATCTAGGGCGCATCGAGGTGGAAACGAAATGCCCGGGACATCTAGCGCGAAGACGCGCTTCGCGCTTCTGCCCGGGCATCACGTCGTTGCTGTGGTGTTTACTGCGACAGCTTCACGAAGTTCGGAAACTTCAGCTTGCCTTCCGCGATTTTCTCGGGCCAGACCACCACTTGCTTCTGGTCCTGCCATTGGAAGACAAGGCCGGTCACCGCGCCCGGGCCGGACTTGATGCCGTGGGTGAACTCGTCGTCCTTGCCGTAGAACTTGATCTGGCCGATCGTGCCCTCGAAATCGGTCTTCTCCATCTCGGCGACCATCTTGTCGGGGTCGGTCGAGCCGGCGCGCTTGATGGCGTCGGTGATGATGTAGACTTCGTCATAGGCGGTGTAGCCGGTATAGGCCGGCGGCGTGCCGAACTTGGCGGCGAAGGCCGCCGCGAACGGTTTTGTCTTGGGGGTGACGGCAACATCGGGCGTCGCGACTGCCAGGGACGGCACTCCGTCGGCGGCGCCGTTGGTGTCCTTCCAGAAGGTCGGGCTCAGCGCCTGCGCGCTGATGCCGAACATCGGGATCGGCACCTGCTGGTTCTTCCACTGCACCGTCGGCTGCACGCCGACATGGGAGATGCCGGTGACGATCACGTCCGGCTTCTTGGCCTCCATGTTGTTGAAGATCGGCGTGAAGTCGGTGGTGTCGGGCGAGAAGCGGACATGCTCGACGACCTTCAGCCCGGCCTTGGGCAGGCAGGCCTCGTAGCCGACATCGAGCGGCTTGGTCCAGGCGGCGTCCTCGCTCATGATCGCGACCGTCTTCATGTGCATCTTGTCGACGAGGAGATCCTTGGCCGCGTCGCAGACGATCTGGGCTTGCGCCGCGGAGGTCAGATAGCCGTGGAACGTGTACTTGTTCTTTTCATAGTCGTTGTGGATCGCCTTGGTGATTTCGTTCGAGGCGGCACCCGGCGTGATCAGCGGCATCTTCAAGCGAGCTGCCCAGGGCTCGAGCGCCAGCACGACCTCGCTGATATAGCTCGCGATCACGGCGGAGACCTTGTCCTCGCTCACGGCGCGCTGGAAAGCGCGCACCGAGTCGGCCGAGGAGCTCTTGTTGTCATAGGTGACGATCTCGACCTTGCGGCCGAGGATGCCGCCCTTGGCGTTGATCTCGTCGGCGGCGATCTGCGCGCCGCCGGGGGTCGCAGCACCCGCAATCGACTGCACCTCGGCGATGACACCGATCTTGATCGGATCGTTCGACTGCGCGTAGGCGGGCGCGGCGAGGCACAGCGCAAGCGCGGAGGTGAGGAGGCTTGAGCCCAGAACCGTCGATGATCGCATGGTCGTTTCCCTTTCATTGTTTTCTTGTTGAGATACGCGAACTAGAGAAAATCGGCGCCGGCTTCGCTGGCGAAGCGGCCGGGATCGCCCTCCCAGACGATCCTGGCGTGCTCCAGCACATAGACGCGGTCGGCGTGGGGCAGCGCGAAGGTCACGTTCTGCTCGCCGAGCAGCACCGTGATCGACGTGGTCTGCCGCAGCTTCTCCAGCGCCTTGGACAACAGCTCGAGGATGACCGGCGCGAGCCCCAGCGTCGGCTCGTCCAGGATCAGGATCTGCGGTTGCATCATCAGCGCGCGGCCGATCGCCAGCATCTGCTGCTCGCCGCCGGAGAGCGTCTGCGCCAGCTGTCCCTGACGCTCCTTCAGGATCGGGAACAGCTCGAACAGCCAGGCGAGCTGCGCTGCGCGCTTGTCGTCGGACAAATGCTGCCCGCCGAGGTCGAGGTTCTCGCGCACACTCATCTCGCCGAACAGCTCGCGCGATTCCGGGCATTGCACGAGGCCGCTGCGGGCGATCTTCGCTGGGCTCGTGCCTCGCAGCTTTTCACCGTCGCGGATGATCTCGCCGGTATAGGGCAGGAAGCCGGAGATGGTGTTGAACAGCGTGGTCTTGCCGGCGCCGTTGAGGCCGACGATCGAGACGAACTCGCCCTCGTGGATGTGGATCGAGACATTCTCCAGCGCCTGCGCCTTGCCGTAATGCACGCTGACATTCTCGACCTGGAGCAGCGGCACCTTGTCCTTGAAGCTGGTCTCGGGCCGCGCATGGCCCTCGATGGCGCCGCCGAGATAGACCCGCCGCACCGTCTCGTTCTTCATGACGTCGTCGGCCCTACCGGTGACGATCTCCTCGCCGAGATACATCGCGAGCACGCGGTCGACCAGCGCCGCGACGCTCTTGACGTTGTGGTCGACCAGCATCACCGCGCGGCCCTCATCGCGAAAGCTGCGGATCAGGTCGGAGAAGACGTCGACCTCGGCGCGCGTCAATCCGGCGAAGGGCTCGTCGACGAGCACGACTTTGGGATCGCGCGCGATCGCCTTTGCGAGTTCGAGCCTTCGCAAATCGGCGAAGGGCAGCGTCGGCGGGCGGCGGTTCATCACGGAGCCCAAGCCAACGCGGTTGGCGATCCATTTGGCGCGCTCGACCAGCGCCTTGTCCGGAAACAGCATGAACAGGCTGTCCGGCAGCAGCGCCACCATGATGTTCTCCAGTACCGTCTGCCGGTTCAGCGGCCGCGAGTGCTGGAACACCATGCCAAAGCCTTTGCGCGCGATCTTGTGCGCGGGCAGGCCGGCGACATTCTCGCCCTCGAACACGACCTCGCCGGCGGTCGGGCGCTCGATGCCCATCACGCTCTTCATCGCGGTCGATTTGCCCGAGCCGTTCGGCCCGATCAGGCCAAAGATCTCGCCGCTGCTGACCTCGAAGCCGAGGTTCTTCACTGCCGTCAATCCGCCGAAACGTTTGGTCAGGCCGCGGACTTCGAGTACGGGCCGGTTTGAAAGCCTCTGGTCCATTACGAGCGAGCCTCGCGCGAGAGGGCCGCTCCGAGGAAGCCGCCGGGGAAGAACAGGACGACGAGCAGCGCGACCGCCGAGACGATGAAGGTTGCAAGCTCGCCGGTCGGGCGCAGGAACTCGCCGGCGACGATCAGGAAGATCGCCCCTAACGCTGCGCCGAGCACCGTGCGCCGGCCGCCGAGCACGGCCGAGACGATCACGTTGACGCCGACTGCGACGTCGACGACGGTGCCGACCGAGGCGGTGCCGAAATAGAACACCAGCAGCGCGCCTGACAGGCCTGAGAAGAACGCGCTAACGATGAAGGCCGCGAGCTTGTGCTTGACGATGTTGAAGCCGAGCGCGCCGGCCTGCACCGGGTCCTGGCCGCTGGCTTGCAGCACGAGGCCAACAGGCGATTGCGACAGGCCGTAGAGGATCGCGGCAGAGATCGTCATGAAGCCGAGCGCGATCCAGTAGTTCGCGCCGGCATTGATGGTGATGACGTCGGGGATAGTCAGGCCGATCTCGCCGCCGGTGAGGTCGGCGAACACCACGATGAAGTTTTGCAGCATCAAGACCGCGACCAGCGTGGTCAGGCCGAAATACGGCCCGCGCACGCGCAGCGCCGGCAGCGCCAGCACCAGTCCGGCGATGACCGAGGCGAGCGCACCCAGCACGATGCAGAGATAGACCGACCAGCCGAACTGGGCGTTGAGAATGCCGGCGGTATAGGCGCCGACGCCGATCAGAAAGGTCGGGCCGAAATTGACTTCGCCCGCAAAGCCGAACAAGAGATCCCAGGCCATCGCGAACACGCCGAAATAGAAGGCGACGGTGAGGAGCCCGAGCACATAGCCGGACACATAGAGCGGCAGCGTGGCCGCGACGATCACGAGCGCCAGCGAGACGAAGAACAGGCGTGAGGTGAAAAAGCCGGCCATCTCAGCGCCTCCCCAGAAGGCCCTGGGGCCGGATATACATCACGAACACGAGCAGCAGCAGCGCCGGAATGGTGCGGTAAGCCGGCGAAACCAGATAGGCCGTCAGCGTTTCGAGATAGCCGACCACGAAGGCGGCGATCAGCGAGCCGGAGACGCTGCCGAGGCCGCCGAGCACCACGATCGAGAACGCGCTCGCGGTCAGCGGTCCCACGCTGTAGGAGCTGACGCCAAGGAACATGCCGAGCAGCACGCCGGCGATGCCGGCCAGAATGCCATAGATCCCCCACACCACGATGTAGATGTTGGTGAGTTCGAGCCCGAGCAGGGTGACGCCGCGCGGATTCATCGAAGCCGCCAGCACCGCCTTGCCTGTGCGGGTGCGGTTCACCAGCAGCCACAGCAGTGCGATGACGAGGCAGCACACGATCGCCGTGAAAATCTCGTTCTTCGGCGTGCGGACGCCGAGCACATCGACGACGCCTTCCACGATCGGCAGCACGGTCTTGGCATTGTTGGTGAAGAAATAGGCGATCAGCTCCTGGATCATGATGCCCCAGAGCAGCGTGCCCGTGAGGACGAAGATCTCCCTCTCCTCATTCGGGATGCGCCGCGAGTCCTGGATCGGCTTCACCACCGCGAAGTAGGTGGCAAACGCCGCGAGGAGGGCGACCCCGACCCCGATCAGCGCGCCGGCATAGGTGCCGACACCAAGCACGCTGGCGGCGGCCCAGGCCGCCACCGCGGCCGCCACCATGATGGCACCGTGGGACAGGTTGAGCACGCCGGAGACGCCGAAGATCAGCGTGAAGCCGGTGGCACCGAGAGCGTAGAGAGCGCTGATGGCAAAGCCATCGATCAGAATCTGGAAAGCTCGCATTGATGATTGGCCAAGAGTCCTAACTGAGGGAAGGTGCTGCGGGGCGCCGCAAGCGGAAGCTCCCGGGAGGAGGTCCCGGGAGCATGTCCTGCCGATCAGTTGCTGAGCTTGATGAAGCTCGGGAACTTGATGTCGACCTTGGCGACGTCCTTGGGCCAGACCGCGCTTTGCTTGCCGTCCTGCCATTGCAGCATCAGCCCGGTGATCAGGCCCTTGCCGTATTTGATCGAGTGCGTGAACGGATCGTCCTTGCCGTAGAACTGGACGCGGCCGATCGTGCCTTCCCAGTCGGTCTTCTCCAGCGCATCGACCAGCTTGTCGGCGTCGGTCGAGCCGGCGCGCTTCACGGCGTCGGCGATGTAATAGACCTCGTCATAGGCGGTGTAGCCGGCATAGGACGGGTAGTTGCCGAACTTCTTCTTGAAGGCTTCGGCGAACGGCACCGACTTCGGCGTCACCGCGACGCCGGGCCCGGAGACGCCCTGATAGAGCACGCCTTCGGCGGCCTGGTTGGTGTCCTTGCCGAAGGTTTCGTTGGTCGCCTGCGAGGAGATGCCGAACATCGGGATCGGCACCTGCTGGTTCTTCCACTGCACCGTCGGCTGCACGCCGACATGGGAGATGCCGGTGATGATCACGTCGGGCTTCGCGCCCTCGATCTTGTTGAAGATCGGGGTGAAGTCGGTCGTGTCAGGCGAGAAGCGGATGTGGTCGAGCACCTTGAGCCCGATCTTGGGCAGGCATTCCTCGTAGCCGACGTCGAGCGGCTTGGTCCAGGCGGCATCCTCGCTCATGATGACGGCCGTCTTCATGTGCATCCTGTCGACCAGAAGATCCTTGGCGCCGTCGCAGACCGAGAGCGCGAGCGCCGCCGAGGTCAAATAGCCGTGGAAGGTGTACTTGTTCTTCTCGTAGTCGGCATGGACGCTCTTGCTGATTTCGTTGGAGGCCGCACCGGGCGTCACGAACGGCGTCTTCAGCCGCGCGGCCCAGGGCTCGAGCGCCAGCACCACCTCGCTGATATAGCTGGCGATAACCGCGTTGACCTTGTCCTCGTTCACCGCGCGCTGGAACGCGCGCACCGAGTCCGCCGAGGAGGAGTGGTTGTCGTAGCCGATGATCTCGATCTTGCGGCCGTCGACGCCGCCGGCGGTGTTGATCTCGTCGGCGGCGAGCTGCGCCGCCTGCGGGATCGATGCGCCGGCAATCGCCTGCGCTTCCGCGATGACGCCGATCCTGATCGGATCGGCCGCAAAGGCCGGGCTTAAGGCCGCCAACAATGCGCCCGTCGCGGCCGCACCAAACGCACTTCGCAATGCACCAGAGAGTGCTTTATTCATGTTGTTCTCTCCCTTGAACCAAGCTTCTTTGAGCTATTGGGGCGGGACTATAACGACGCGAGAATCCTCGGCAAGTGAAACTGTATTCAGGATTGTACGACGCGGACTAAAGTTCTAGCGCTGGGCAAAATGCGGGCAGGACAGAGCCGGTTGCGCGCAGCTATGCAGATTTCGCCGACGAGCATGCGCCTCTGTCGCAGGCGCATAATTGCATTGCCGTTGTGGGTGGCGTTGAGCCGGTTCAGCGAGCTTGCAGCAGCGACGGATCGAGCGGCGCGAGCCGGGCCGGATCGAACGGCGCGAGATCCACCTGGCGCGCTGCGCCCTCGGTGATGAGCTGTGCAATGGCCTCACCGGTCGCGGGCGCATTCAGGATGCCCCACACATTATGTGCGGTCGCGACATAGAGACCCTCGCTCTGCGGCACCCGGCCGATCAGCGGCAGGCCGTCCTCCGTCACGGGACGAAAGCAGGCCTGCTGCACGATGAGTTTTTCGGGGCGAAACAGCGGCGACAGCCGCTCCGACATAGTTTGCAGGCGCGCGATCGCATCGAGGTCCGGCGTCACGGCCGCCGGATCGAGCGGCAGCGGCGCGATGTCGGACAGCGCCGTGATATGCGTGCTGCCGTCGGCGCGCGGAAAGACCTCGATCGACACGGCGCTGCCATCCGTCTCGCAGTCCAGGAACAACGCATCGGCCGGCACGTTGGAGCCGATGTCGTAGACGATGCTCGGGCTGCGCTGGCCATAGACAGCGGGCAGCCTCATCCATTGCGCCGCGAGCAGCGACCATGGTCCCATCGCGATGACGACGGCATCCGCTTCGATGACGCCGCCGTCAACCTCGACGCCCCTCGCACGCGTCTCATCGCGGACGATGCCGGTGACGCGGCCCCGCCGAAAGTCGGTGCCTTGCGCGAGCGCGGCGTTCATCACGGCCGATGTGAACTTTTGCGGATGGACGATCGCAGTCGTCTCGATCGTGCCGATGCGCTGTGCGATGACGACGCCGTTGGCGAGCCAGCCGAGCCTGGACGGCGCGTCGCGCTGCGGATCACCATCGGCCGCAACGAAGCCGCTATACGCGGTCATCGGCCGAAAACCCCAATCGCCCGCGATCTCCCCGGGCAGTTGCGCATGAAGCGAAAAACTGCGTCGCGCCAGCGCGTCGAGTGGCGAGCCCGCGCACCAGTCGCGTGCCAGAAAACCGCCGGCCTTGCCGGAGGCCGCGGCCGCCACGTCGGTCCGTTCCACAACGATGACGTCGACGCCATGGCGGCGGAGGAAGTAAGCCGTGCAGGCCCCGATCACGCCGCCGCCGCAGATCACAACGCGCATGGCTTGTCTCCTGATCGGCCTCTCGCTTGCGGAGACAACCTAGCTCGAATAACCGCGTTCCAGGGCATGACGTAGCTGGTAGCGGTCCAGCGCCAGATGGACGAGGCGCGTCAGCAGCTCGCCATATGGCACGCCCGAGGCTTCCATCATCTTCGGGTACATGCTGATCGACGTGAAGCCGGGCAGAGTGTTGATCTCGTTGAAGCAGAATTCGCCGGTTTGCCGATCGAGGAAGAAATCGACGCGCGCGAGGTCGCTGCATTCCAGCGCCGCGAACGCTTGCACCGCGAGCGCGCGCACGCGCTCCATCTCGGCCAGGTCGAGCCTGGCCGGAAGATCGACGCGGGCGCCGTCGGGATCGAGATATTTGGCCTCGTACGAATAGAATTCGTGATGGGCGTTGGGATTGAGTTCGCTGGCGACGCTGGCAAACAGCGTCTCGCCCTCGAGCACGGCGACCTCGATCTCGCGGGCGTCGATGCCCTGTTCGACCAGCACCTTGAGATCATAACGAAACGCGTCATCGAGCGCCGGCCCAAGCGCCTCCCATGTCTTCACCTTGTGAATGCCGACACTGGAGCCCATGTTGCACGGCTTGACGAACACCGGGAGGCTCAGACCCTCCTTAGCCTTGGCGAGAGACGAGGCGCGATCCGCCGCGAAGGCCTTGCGGGTGAGCACGCGATAGGGCGCGACGGGAACGCCGGCGAATTCCGCGAGCCGCTTGGCGACATCCTTGTCCATGCTGACGGCGGAGGCGAGAACGCCCGACCCGACATAGGCAACCTCGGCCAGCTCCATCAGGCCTTGCACGGTGCCGTCCTCGCAGAGGGGGCCATGCATGACCGGAAACACGACGTCGATCCCGATCGGGCCTGTCGTGCTGTCGGAAATCGGCATGAGAACGCCATGTCCATCGGCTCCTCGGGCAAGCCGCATCTCGGGCGCATCGGGCAGGATCGGCAAGGCCGCCTGCGCCGGGTCGATCATGGCAAGATCGTTCCATTGCCACCGGCCCGTCTTGTCGATCGAGACCGGGATCACCTCGAAGCGCGCGCGGTCGAGATGCCTGAGCACGGAGGCGGCCGATTTCAGCGAGACCTCGTGCTCGCCGGACTTGCCGCCATAGAGAACAACGACGCGAATTTTGTCTGCCATGGCTCAATTATCATGCGCCCTGTCCGGAAGTCACGTGCTGCCTGCCGAGAGGAGGGGCATGGACTCATGAATTCGTCGACGCAGGTCCCTCACTTGCTCTCAACCTCTATCGATCACCCAGCGGGTCACCGCCTGGTGAAAGTTAAGAGGGCCTGGAACGGTCATGTGCGTCTTGACGTACTTGAAGCCTGCCTTTTGGAGTGCGCGGTTCGGAGCCGCATTGAACGCATTGGGCTCACAGAAGAGTTGCTTCAGATTGAGAATCTGGAAATAGAGCTCGACGGTCTGTCGGACACACGCGACGCCGATACCCTGCCGACGTTGAGAGGCATCGGTGATGTGAAGGTGCATGTTTGCTTGCTGGCCAATGCGGATCTTGTCGGCGGTCGAGAACCCCACGAACCTGTCATCGCAAAGCCAACTCACCAAAAGGCTGCTCCTCTGCTCGATGGGCTGGTCGAACATCTGCTCATAGAGTCGCTGCCATTGCGATGCCTGCGGCAGTCGCGACGGATCGACCCCGAGCGTTTCCAAATGCTCCGGCGTCGCTGCGTGGAAATATTCGATGATCTTGGCAGTTTCCTGCAAGGTCATTGGACGAACGGTGACGGTCACTTGGTTATCCCTGTGAACGATCGGCTTCATATTTTAGGCGCCAGCGGTGCACGCTGGCGCCTCGTCGCAATTCAGCTCACGTCTGCTCAGCCCGGTCCGGCACCTTGGGTCGCTGTGTACACCGCGTAGAGCGACTGGCTCGCGGCCATGAACAGGCGGTTGCGCTTCGGCCCGCCGAAGCAGACGTTGCCGCAGACTTCCGGCAGGCGAATGCGGCCGAGCAGCTTGCCTTCCGGCGACCACACCGTCACGCCGTTATAGCCGACCGCGCGACCGGCATTGCTGGAGGACCAGACATTGCCGTTGACGTCGCAGCGCACGCCGTCAGGCCCGCATTTCACGCCGTCGATCACGCAATCGGAGAAGAGCTTTGGATTGGACAGCTTGTTGTCGCTGCCGACATCGAACACGAAGATCTCGCCTTTGCCGCCGGCGCCGGTGTCGCCCGGTCCCTTGCCGGTCGAGACGACGTAGAGCTTCTTGAAATCGGGCGAGAAGCACAAGCCGTTGGGATCGGGCACCTGGTCCTCGGTGACGACGAGATCGACGCGGCCTGAGGGGTCGATGCGATAGCAATTGGTCGGCAGCTCACGCTTGCCCGGCGCGAAACCGGCCGGCTGCCCGATCCGTGGATTGAGCTTGCCGGGCGCATTGCTCGGTCCGCCCGCAGCATCGGGTTCGCCCTCGTAGAGCTGGCCGCCATAGGGCGGATCGGTGAACCAGTAGCTGCCGTCGGGATGCGCGACGACGTCGTTCGGCGAGTTCAGCTTCTTGCCGTTGTAATTGTCGCAGAGGATCGTGGCGGTGCCGTCGTTCTCATAGCGCGTCACCCGCCGGGTCAGGTGCTCGCAAGAGAGCTGGCGGCCCTGGAAGTCGAACGAATTGCCGTTGCTGTAGTTCGACGGCGTGCGGAATACGCTGACATGGCCGTCATCCTCGCTCCAGCGCATCTGCCGGTTGTTGGGAATGTCGCTCCAGAGCAGATAACGCCCCTGCGCGTTCCACGCCGGACCTTCCGCCCATAACAGGCCGGTATGGAGCCGCTTGATCGAGGTGTTGGGCTGCGCGAGGTCGTTGAAGGACGGATCGACGGCGATGATGTCGGGGTCCCAGAAATAAGTGGTCGGTGCGCCGCGCGGACTGAAATCGCGCGGCGGGGTGGTGATTGTCGTCGGCGGGGCGGCAGGTCCGGCCTGAGCCAGCGCGGTGCCGGTTCCGGCCATCGTGGCCGCGGCACCGAGCGCAAGTCCCTGGACCAGCGTCCGTCGTGAAAGCGCAGCTTCCTGCTCACGCTGCTGTTGGCGTGTCATTCGCGTCCTCCCGGGTCATGTTCGGCTGGCCGGTTGATCCGGCCGAGCAAGCAGAGGTTAGTCCGGTCCGCGCCCGGTTGCGAGCGCTACAGTTGCAGCCGCCGGACACGATTTCCTTGATGTCGCCAAATTCGTCTTGTGCCAGCGGACTGTTGGCGGACGATGCCGGATCATGCGCGCATGGCCGCTCGGCTATGCATGGGGCGACAATTCGTCCCGCCCGGTGTGCTTAACCGAAGCTGACTTCGATGCCTGTCAAGTCTTGACCTCAGGCGTCATGCTGGCAGAACTTGCGCGGGGTCAAACGCCGGAGTTCAGCGTGGTTCAAGGTCTCGTCGTACTGGTCATGTTGCTTGGGATCGCCTTTGCGGCGGGCTATTTCACGCGCGACCGCATGTCGCGAAAGAAGCGGGCCGAAGCCCGCCGCTGGCGAGACTATGTGGAACCCGGCTGGCTCCGCGCGAGCCCGCCCGCCAACACCAACGAGGTAACGGCCACCAACCGGATGACCCGGCCGGCTGTGGGCACCGGCGAGCTCGGCCAGATGCTGGACCGCTGGGAGAACAGGGCTCGCGCCCGCCGGACGGCGTAGGCTGACCCGACCTTCGTAGCCCCCGATGGAGCGGAAGCGTAATCCGGGCCCAAGTTCGCCGCTACAAGAACTACAATCCCTTGCGCTGCCCGACGGGCAAAACACCCAGCCGCTGGGTCAATCGACGTACGCAAAAATATTCCACTTTACCGAAATTCGGATTTATCGTATGTATCGCCCGTCCTGATCCGGCGAAAAGGGGCGGTCGTACGTCGTCACGAGCCGCGGATCGGGCTGCGGTGGACGTGTGCAGCGCCGTCGCGGATGCGAGTTGCAGGGTGGGGCAGTGGATTGAGCCGAACCCCGTGAGCGACTTGCAAGCCGCGTTGTACGAACGGCGCTTTGTCCTGCCACGCCTCTGAGGCGGAAGCAGGGATCGCCTGCGTACGGCAAAACCGTGTGGTCCTGGCCGTCGTCGCTACGGTCAAGCCTTGCGAATGCGGCGTTGCTTCAACCGGAGCACGTCCCTGACTTTTCGCGAGGCGACGGAGGCAAGACAGAATTCGTCTCCGGGGAGCACGCATAAGCCGTCAAACCACTGTGCAGGGAAGGCCGGATGTTCGGCTGCCCTGTGTCTCCCCTCGTGCATTGCGTGCGCAATGCATTTCGCACGAGGGTGTTGCGGGTGCCAGCCGGCACCCGGCCTTCCCCGCGCCCTTTGTTCAGAGAGGGCGTGACACGGAGAGCAAAACTCGGGCGGACTACGCCGCGAGAAGGCGAAGGTGTGTCTGCGCATTGAGATGTGAGTTGGAGGACGCCGATGATGCCCCTTGCAATGACGATGTTGACGCAGACTGCCTCTCCAATGTCGTCCTGTCGAAAGCCAGGACCCATTACCCCAGGGAGAGGTTTGGCGAAGACTGGTCGGTCGGGACTGGCACCGTCTCAAAATCGACGGACCTCGCGGTATGGGTCCTGGCTTTCGCCAGGACGACCCCGAGAAGGTGGCTACGCTCTGGCCTGTCCGGGTATGATGGGTCACCTATGTTGACCATCTTTTGGCGTTGCAGTAGCCGCCATTTCTCGTCTAAAAATGACGCACTGAGCCTCCCGGCAACCAACCGTCAACGGTTTTGACCGAGGATTTGAGGGCTCAAAAGGGTCTGGCAATGCTGATTCGCGGCCAAATCGATGGGATTTCGAGGGAGGTGGCTTTGGCCGCCGCCACGATCCCGGCCGCGCTGCTGCCCACCCTCCTTATTGGCGGGCTTCTTCTTACTTGCCCCTGAGGGCCGGCTGGGCGCAACGCGCCTGGGCGCTCAGGGGTTGGTCGAGATCACCGGACACCTCAAGCGCCCAGCAGACTGACGGCGCAAAAGCTCAAAAGGAAATTTGTAATGGCCCCCGCGAACAAGTCCGATAAGGACCGCGTCATCATTTTCGACACCACGCTGCGCGACGGCGAGCAGTGCCCCGGCGCCACCATGACCTTCGAGGAGAAGCTCGAGGTCGCCGAGATGCTGGATGATATGGGCGTCGACGTCATCGAGGCCGGCTTCCCCATCACCTCCGAAGGCGACTTCCAGGCGGTGAGCGAGATCGCCCGCCGCTCCAAGAACGCCGTCATCGCCGGCCTGTCGCGCGCGCATCCGGCCGACATCGACCGCTGCGCCGAAGCCGTGAAGTTTGCCAAGCGCGGCCGCGTCCACACCGTGATCGCGACCTCGCCGCTGCATATGCGGGTGAAGTTGAACAAGACCCCGGAGCAGGTGCTCGAGACCTCGGTCGCGATGGTCGCCCGCGCCCGCAACCAGATCGACGACGTCGAATGGTCGGCGGAAGACGGCACCCGCAGTGAGATGGACTATCTGTGCCGCATCGTCGAGGCCGTCATCAAGGCCGGTGCGACGACGGTGAACATCCCGGACACCGTCGGCTACACCACGCCCGACGAATACAGCCACTTCATGAAGACGCTGATCGAGCGCGTGCCGAACTCGGACAAGGCGGTGTTCTCCGTGCACTGCCATAACGACCTCGGCATGGCGGTGGCGAACTCGCTGGCCGGCATCATCGGTGGCGCGCGTCAGGTCGAATGCACCATCAACGGCATCGGCGAGCGCGCCGGCAACGCTGCGCTGGAAGAGATCGTGATGGCGATCAACGTGCGCAACGACAAATTCCCGTACTGGAACAAGATCGATACCACGCAGCTCACCCGCGCCTCGAAGGTGGTATCTGCCGCGACCTCGTTCCCGGTGCAGTACAACAAGGCCATCGTCGGCCGGAATGCGTTCGCGCATGAGAGCGGCATTCACCAGGACGGCGTGCTGAAGGACGCCTCCACCTACGAGATCATGCGGCCCGAGATGGTCGGCCTGAAGCAGTCCTCGCTGGTGCTGGGCAAACACTCCGGCCGTCATGCCTTCGTGCACAAGCTGGAGGAGATGGGCTACAAGCTCGGCCCGAACCAGCTGGAAGATGCGTTCACGCGGATGAAGGCGCTCGCCGACCGCAAGAAGGACATCTACGACGAGGACATCGAGGCGCTGGTCGACGAGGAGATGGCGGCGTCGCACGACCGCATCAAGCTGACCTCGCTGACCGTGATCGCCGGCACCCATGGTCCGCAGCGCGCGACCATGAAGCTCGACGTCGACGGCCAGATCAAGATCGAGGAAGCCGAGGGCAACGGTCCTGTCGATGCGGTGTTCAACTGCATCAAGCGGCTGGTGCCGCACGAGGCCAAGCTCGAGCTGTACCAGGTCCACGCCGTCACCGAAGGCACCGATGCGCAGGCTGAAGTCTCCGTGCGGCTGTCGCATGAGGGACGTGCGATGACGGCGCGTGCGGCGGATCCGGATACGCTGGTGGCCTCGGCCAAGGCCTATCTCGGCGCGCTCAACAAGATCGTCATGAAGCGCCAGCGCGACACCGTGACGACGGCTGCGGCGAGCTGACGAACGAAGTTGCGAGTTGTTTCACCTCTCCCGCTTGCAGGAGAGGTCGGCGCAGAGCGCCGGGAGAGGATTCTCTCGTCTGGGGGAGTCCCGTTGCGGAGACACCCTCTCCCCAACCCTCTCCCGCAAGCGGGAGAGGGAGCGCAGCGGTGCCCGCGTTCATGATGAATAGCTGCCCTGCTAACGGCCAATAGCGGCTCAATGCGCGAGCCGCTATTGTTGCTCCCGGCTTGAGGATAGGCGCCCACATCGGGCAGCCCAAGAGAATAACAAGGGAGAGATCATGCGCATCTTCGCGACCGCCGCGTCCATCGCGGTGCTGGCACTTGGCTTGGCCGTACCGGCATCGGCCCAATCGCTGATCATCATCAAGTTCAGCCACGTCGTCGCGACCGACACGCCGAAGGGCAAGGCATCCGAGAAGTTCAAGGAGCTCGCCGAGAAGTACACTGGCGGCAAGGTCAAGATCGAGGTCTATCCGAACTCGTCGCTCTACAAGGACAAGGAAGAGCTCGAGGCGCTTCAGCTCGGCAGCGTGCAGATGCTGGCGCCTTCCAACTCCAAATTCGGCCCGCTCGGCATCCGTGAATTCGAGGTGTTCGATCTGCCGTACATTCTTCCCGACCTGAAGACGCTGCGGAAGGTGACGGAAGGTCCGCTCGGCGCGCGGCTGCTCAAGCTGCTCGAGCCGAAGGGGATCACCGGCCTTGCCTATTGGGACAACGGCTTCAAGCAGATGAGCGCCAACAAGAAGCTCATCACGCCGGCGGACTATCAGGGCGTCAAGTTCCGCATCCAGTCCTCGCGCGTGCTGCAGGCGCAGTTCAAGACGCTCGGCTCGCTGCCGCAGGTGATGGCGTTCTCGGAAGTCTACCAGGCGCTGCAGACCGGCGTGGTCGACGGCCAGGAGAACACCTGGTCGAACATCTATACCCAGAAGATGCACGAGGTGCAGAAGTACATCACCGAGACCAATCACGGTTACATCGGCTACGTCGTGATCGTGAACAAGAAGTTCTGGGACGATCTGCCGGCCGACATCCGCGACCAGCTGTCGAAGGCGATGAAGGAAGCGACCGACTTCAACAATGCGCAGTCGCAAAAGGAGAACGACGACGCACTCGCCGAGATCAAGAAGAGCGGCAAGAGCGAGATCATCAAGCTCACGCCGGAGCAGGACGAGGCGATGCGCAAGGCGATGGAGCCGGTCTACAAGGATGCGGCGAGCCGCGTCGGCCAGCCGCTGATCGACGAGTTCCAGAAGGAAGCCAAGAGCACGACGAACTAGTGTAAAGGAATGATGAAGGAAGGGCTTCCGTGTGCGCTGCACGGAAGCCCTTTTTGTTACGAATGGTGTCAGGATGCGGCTGAATGGTGAATTACATCTCGGAGAGAACGCGCTCTCTGTCCAAGTTGTAAGTTGCAACTGGGCCTTGCGACCCTCATCTTGAGGACATCCTTTCCGAGGAGGTTCGTATGAGGAAGTTCACCATCGCCGCCATCGCCGTGCTCAGCATCGCCGGCTCCGGCGCGGTCTATGCCCAATTTCATCGCCCGTGGATGGAGCACTTCCGCCACATCCGCATGAACCCCGAAGACCGCGCCGCCTTCGTCGACGCGCGGATCGCCGCGGTCCATGCCGGGCTGAAGCTCAACGCCGACCAGGAGAAGCTGTGGCCGTCGGTCGAGGCCGCCGTGCGCGACTTCGCCAAGCTGCGCCTCGACCGCGCCAATGCGCGGATGAACGCCGGTCCCGGCGATAAGGACGGCGACAAGCCGGACGATCCGGTCGCCCGCCTGCGCCAGCGCGCTGACGACATGGACGCGACCTCGACCGCACTGAAGAAGATCGCCGACGCCGCCGATCCGCTCTACAAGACGCTCGACGACGGTCAGAAGCGCCGCCTTGCCGTGCTGACCCGTCACCGCGGCCCGTTCGGAGGCGGAGAGGACGGCCCGCGCCGCCACTTCATGGAGCGCGGCATGGACCGCATGATGGAGCGTGGCATGGACCACTTCCGCGGCGGCGACCGCGATGACGGCCCGGACGGGGAAGGGCGTCTTTGAGCGCACCGGGATTCCCCGGGTATTAACCTTGGAGAAGCCGCTGGAATCCAGTGGCTTTTCGCATTTCCGGGGCTGTGGAAGAACCTTGGAAAACATGCGCCACATCGCTTGCCAGACCCGGATCGCTTTGCTAAACGACCGGCCTCGCAAGGCATTGACCGCCTTTCGGGCGCATAGCTCAGTTGGTAGAGCAGCTGACTCTTAATCAGCGGGTCCCAGGTTCGAGCCCTGGTGCGCCCACCAAATAAATCAAGCACTTAGCGGTTTGAGCGAACGGCAAAACGAGCGCCGTTTACATCACCGTTTACAGTTTTGTTCTCGCTTCGAGCTTCAGCACCGCGGCTTCTGCGAGCTGAATGTCACGACCGAGGTAGTGCGCATCGAGAATGGCCTCGACGTCCTTCAACGAGTGACCGGTGACGGCCGCGATCTGCGGCACGCTGGCGCCTGCGATCGCAAGGCGAACCACCGCCGTGCCGCGCAGATCGTGAAACGTCAGTCCGTCGATACCGGCGCGCTCGCAAGCCTTTGCCCACGACGTGCGAAAGCCATCGGACGTCCAGGGGCGGCCCAGCGTGTTCGTCAAGATGAGCGGCCCCCGGCGGCTCGTCGCGTCGAGCAGGGCCCTCAAGGGTGCGCCAGCGGGCATCGCGACCCGGCGACCGCCTTTCGATTGGCGAAGGCGAAGATAGGGGCTCTCGTAGGCTGACCAGGGTAGACGAAGAAGGTCTCCCTGCCGTTGCCCGCTCCACAGAGCCAAGACGAGCGCGAGCTGGATCTCGCTGGATGCGACCGCGAGAACCGCGGCGATGTCTTCTTCAGTCCAGATCTTATCTTTGCGGTCTGCTACGTAGAGACGGCCGCCGCGTTCGCATGGGTTAGTCGCGATGATGCCGCGGTCCTTCGCGAAAGACATGACGCGCGCCAGCGTGGTCCAAGCGTAGTCGGCCTTGCGGGGTGTCTCAGCGAACGAGTCGCGCCACTTCTTGAATTCGCCACGCACGCGACGATCGGCCAGCGCCGCCACCGGAAGGTCGCCGAACTCGTCTTCGATCAGCTTGATATAGGCCAGGTACGCGCGACGGGTCGACGCCGCTAGGCCGATGAACTCTGGTGCGGCCTTGTATTGTGCGATGATCGTCATGAACGTGCCGGCGCGTGGCTGCCGAAGGCTTGCGTGCGCGTCGTGGTACTCTCGAACGAATTCGGGCGTACCCGGCTTTGCCTGGATGGCAGGTCCACCGCGCCACGCGTAGAAATGCACCTTCATCTCGCCATTGGCGAGCTTGCGCTTGACTCTATGAATTCCTTTCAGAACGACGCGCACGATTTGCTCTCCATTCGTCTAAAGCAGATGCTTCTTGTTTCGGTTGTAGGCCGCTTACTGCGTCCAAGGCGAAGTCGATAGCTTTCAAGTCCCAGCGCGTAGTGCCCGGAAGTGGTGGCGGTAACTTTCCCGACCGCACCCAGTTCGAGAACGTTGTTGGCGAAAGGTTGCAGTATGCAGCCGCTTGCTGTCGATTCAGCAAGCGCGGGCTGAGCGGCGTGATTGAAGACGTGAGGGCCGGTCTCGAGGACATTGTCGAGCTCACGGCCGAGATGGTCTCGCAAGGAAAGTTCGGCCGAACTGCTGGTCCGACGCCGTCGTCGAAATGATGAAGAAGAGACGTAAAGAAGCGGCTGACTCGCAGTGCGAGTACCAATGCGGATAACCCATGACTCATCGCCTTCCGAAGTCCGGAGAACTTCAGTTAAGGACTGGACGGCGGTCAGTCGCTAACGAACGGAATAGGCCGTCTTTTTGAGTTTTGGGTTTGGTGTAGAAAGAAGCAGTGGGTCACGTCAGAACGACCGCAACAGCTTTCTCAAATATAGAATGAGCGAGCAAAATCTCAAGTCTGTTTTACTCGCCGGCTGTCGTGTCTCTCGGCTAGTCGCTGTCGTAAATGTCCGCGTCGCTCCTGAGTAACCGAGCGTGTATCGCGAAATCAAAGTTGCGATCATCAACGAAGTCGAGATCGTCAAGGCCGATATCCTCAAATAGTCGTTTCGACGAAAGGCGAGCCCAGTTCATCACAGCGGAAGTCTTGATGGCAGCGTAAGTTGACCCCGCAAAGAAAATCGCCCAGCCGCCTCGAAACAACCATTCCTGAACATCCGCCACGAATTCACCGTCAAGCCGATGACGCCCCCATAACCGACGAAGCGTGAGTTCAGAAATCCGCACACGGCTGGTCGGAGTGCCATCCTGGTTTCGAAGCTCTATTAGCCGCAGGAGTAGGATTGCGCACTCTCGCGCGGAAAGTAATCGTGAGGTCTCCGATCTTGCCATCAGATACATCTCGCATAAAAATGTGATTGACACAAGAAAATTTAGGTCTTAAAGCCAAAATTGCTGATGCCGGGCTTCGCCTCGCATCGAAATTGCTCACGGTCGGACGTAGACGAAGCAGGGGCCAGGTCCAACTCCGGTCCCCATGCTGGGCCTGATGTGTAAGTCGTTAGTCGCGACGCCGCAGTATATGCGGGGCGCATCTCAGGGTGATTCCGATTCTCGCATGAAGATCATCGAGTAGCATACCAGCTCGAGTGACGAAGTGCCGGCCGGCGTTTTGCTTACACACGTAGGGAGACGTGAGCCTATGGCGCAAGAATTGATCGTAGCACCGTGCCTGTACAATGAACTTCTAAGCCGCCTTGATCGCATTAGACTGGAATTCCGATGCCTCGACCAAGGGTACCGGCTATCCCTGTACCAGTTGATGGCGGACGCAATGAGCATCGCTTTAGCCATCGAGGCAGATCCCGAGAGCAACAACGAGTTCTTGAAGCACGTTGAGCAGGAGTCGGACGTCATCTACGCGGCGATGATCTACATCACCGAGGCCAAATCGGAAGGGGCTCGGAAGAAGGCTTGGAAAGGCGCTCGAGCGCTGAGGTACTTGGTTGAGGAAGTCAGCGTTCCAGTGGACAAAATTCCAGAAGCCATGCGTGAGCGTGGCGGGGTCGAGAAGCTTGCACGGCTCGCGGCGCAGGGCCAACCGCGCAGAAAGCCTTCAGCTCCGAAACCTAATGATGATGGAGCAGGCGGCAATGAACCTGAGGGAGGGGGCGGAGAAAATCGACCGCATGCAAACGGCAGCAAACAGCGAGGGCGCCGCGCGAGGGTCGAGCAGCAGATTCAACTCGGTGCTGCCCCAGAGATCTTAGCAAAGCTGGTCGATTTTGCCGACAACACGCCAATCCAGATATCCGGCGTCCTACGCGCACGGGCGGGTATGCAGCTTAGCATCGAGGTGGAGGACATTACCGACGGGGTCGAATTGCCTCGCGATTGGGAAGAGTAGACCCGCACGTTTTTCGCTTTAAGCGATGCGGCCTACATCATCTCACCTCAAAACCAGTCCTGTTAATTCGGCGTTGCCAAGCTGCACCGGCCGATTTTCCTGCTGAGGCTATCGTGAAATTCAACTTCTACTGTGCCCCAATTAATGAAGACTACGACCCCGTAGAAAAGCTACCCAGCTTCGAAACGAGCAATCAGGCTCACAAACGGCGGCGCCTGCTGGTATCCGCCCTTCCAGAATTGGGAGAAGCCGGCCGCCTACTCGCATCGCGCCTAGACGACTGCAGTCTCAAGAAGTGTAGATCCGCCGGCTGCCCCGTGTGCCTCCGCCTTTTCCGGCGGTGGTGGGGCTCGACCATTGCGGAATACATGGCTCGTGACCCTGATTATTGGTTCACGGTGAGCATCGTACCCTCAGACGTGTTCGACGTCGGACACCTGCACCGCTTTGCGTGGAAGCTGCTCAAAGACCGTCTGCGCACCCAAATTGCGCGGAGCCAAATTAGCCAAGCAGTCATTCTCGGCGGTATCGACTATAATTTATTGCATTTTGAGGATGATCGGTCACCGAGGTGGCGTCCACATCTCTACTTTCTGACCGGGGGCGGTGGGCAGGGTCTCATTGAGAACGCCTTCCGCAAGCACTACCCGCGGGATGAGGACACACCAAGGCCCGTGGTCGTGACCGCCCAAAGGACCGATGACAAAGACTTGGTGACCACCGCCACGTACACGTTCAAGGCTCGCTTCGAAAACCGAAGGCCGTGCAAAGACAAACGTGGCAACGCGGACACCGAATCCGACGAGTTGGCGTTGCCTCACCAGGCCGAGCTCGCAATCCTTTTGGATCGGCAAGGCTTCTTGGGTCGGACTATCCGGCATGGGGATGACCGAGCCTTGCCCGCGCTTACGACACGCTGAAAGTCGCGACGCTCATGCCGACAAGTTCTCAGCTTCTTGCACATCAATGCGATGTACCGGTCCGCGACACAAGAAGATCCCGGTGGCGGACGCGCGCGTTGTCTCCTGTCAGATCGCGACTGCGAGCAAGAACCAGTCGCGGACAAGATGCTGATGGCGGACAAGTCCGCCACTGAAATCGATGAACTCACCCCTCGAAATTCTCTCAGAAGGGTGGTCAGGGGCGTCGGCGAGGTGCAGTGTATAATGTAAACTGTCAGCATAACTAATATGGCTAACGATAAACACTAATTACGATCATGGTCGAGCCGGCGAATGCGAGAGCGCACTGCTTCCAGAACTCGAAATGCGTCCAGGTGGCGATGCCACGCCAATGCGACGTACCATTGCGGTAAGCGGAAAAGATCGCCTCTCGACGATCTAAACCGGATGAGCTTGGGCATTGCTCTCGATGGCTTGGGCCTCGCAAACTCCATTAAGCACCGGGGGTGCTCCGGTACGAGCTAGGACGGCTCGAAGATTTCGGCTACCTCGGGCTGAGCCCCTATCAATATCGGCCCGAGCCAATGACTTCGTATTCGCATGAGGTCGAGAGACATTTTCTGATCTGGACGCCACGCAAATAGGCTGGCCTTTGAACAGGGAGCGGACTTCAGTACCAACCTGGATAGCGTCCTTCCTGTTGACTGCCGACGATGAAAGCCCCGCCGGAATGGTGGGGCTTTATTCGTTAGTGGTCCAACGACGAGACCGTTTGCTCGCCATAGAGCGAACAGCAGGGTGCATTCGGGCCAACTTGTAAATGGTCCTTGTCCAGCCGCGATGTTGCGGCCAACAAGGAGAAGTCCAATGAACGTTAGACTCGATGCTCTCGTTGCGGAGATCGCCCGCATTCTCGATGCCAGTCTGTTAAGGCACGATCCCGAGTTCGCAAAATTAACGAGAGCTCAAAGAATGCATTTCATCACGAGGAGCCTAGCAGCCCGCGATATCGCCAGAGGCGAAAAGTACGGCGGGCGCAAGGTTAAATTCTGGCGGCCGTCGCGCCGCGTAGAAGGCAATATCGGGGTGAGGGATCATGGGATCCCCGACAAAGTCGAGCGGATCGAAGGTCGAATAGGGTTCTCGACGCTTTTCGATGAACTGTCCGAACTTCTGGATGTAAGCGATGAGCCAATTAACAGGGTGACTGATTACGTTGTTCGTCTCTTCGGGATGTATGCGATGGGACTGCTTGAGTACCGCGGAAAATAGATGGCTTGTGTCAATTCGATAGGTGATCAGGCGCATAGACGTACTAGACGAGGCGGGGAAGCCGCCAGTTCTAATGCCCGTTCATGACTCCTGTTGGTTTGGCGGGAATCCGACGAGCACCGCGTTTCCCGTCGTCCCATTGAATATCCCCTGTTGAGTTGCGACCAGCACGGCCCGCCGCGAAGTGATTGCCAACCGTTCTCCCTTGGAATGCCTTCTCAGAAGACGTCGTCCGTCTTTGACGATGGTGCGTTTAGCCGTCCCACAAGGTGGAAAACGAACTTGTAAAGGATTCCACCAGGACCGTTGTCTTGGGCAGAGCGATGCTCTGAACATTGGAGATTTGTGATGGGTGAAAATTCAAAGATCGAGTGGTGCGATCATACATTCAATCCGTGGATTGGCTGCCAAAAAGTGTCGCCCGGTTGTGATAATTGCTACGCCGAAGCAATGATGGATCACCGCTATAAAAAGGTGCAATGGGGCGCACACGGCGAGCGAAAACGAACGTCAGAACAAAATTGGAAAAAGCCTATCCAGTGGAACGCGCAAGCTCCCGCGTTTAGAAAGGAAAATGGCTATCGACCTCGGGTGTTTTGCGCTTCGCTCGCCGACGTCTTTGACAACCAGGTTGATTCCTCGTGGCGCGGGGACTTGTTCGCTCTAATCCGCAAATGCGAAGCATTGGATTGGCTGGTGCTGACGAAAAGACCGGAAAATATAGAAAAGATGTTGCCTTCTGATTGGAGCGATGGGTATTCCAACGTGTGGCTCGGAACAACGGCCGAAGATCAGACACGGTTTGATTTTCGATGGAAACGCCTAAAGAAAGTACCTGCAGTTGTTCGCTTCATATCTTACGAGCCTGCTCTTGGGCCCGTGCGGTTGCCGACCAACGGCCGTTTGCCGGATTGGCTGATATCTGGGGGAGAAAGCGGTGCGGGTGCCCGTACATTTAGGCCGCAATGGATTCGCGATGTTATCGCCGATTGCCGCCGGTTCGGTGTTGCGCCATTTCATAAGCAGTGGGGATCTTACGACAACAACCCCCTTGTGGTGGAGAAAGGTATGACGGCTCGTGAAGCACGCGCAGTCGATGTAGAAGGGAAAGGTGGCGGGTTGGTCGATGGTAAGCTCGTTCGTGAATTCCCGGATCGGAATTAAAAGTCCATAAGGAGCTTTTTCTTCAATCATCGGTGGGCCGGTCTAGATGCGGATTGCTTGCCCGATATTTGTGTCTGCGCTCACGATTGCGCTTCGAGACCACTAACGACAACATAAGAAGCCCGCTCCTAGGGTCCACCTGGAGCGGGCGAAGTCTCACCACTGGGTTCCTGCTTCAAGCCGTATCGCTCGCAGCTTACGCACTCGGCGCAGACTGCAAAGGACCCCTGACGTTGGTTTCGGCGAGCAGTCAGCGATCAGACCCATCGCCATCGCTCATAAGGCTTATTGCTAATAATGATCTCGCGATTAGCATCGTTGGCAGCGGTTGGCGCGGCGTTGTTGAGGACTTTTGCTCCCTTGGCAGCTCGAAATGAGATCGAGATATCAACTCGGTTTCTTAAACAAAAAAGAAGATATCACGCCTTTTGCCGAGATCAGTGGATGGCACGTGAAATCGCTGCTTCGATCCTGGCTTTTTCCAGAATGGCAGCAACACGCGAAGCTCCCAATATCTGTTGGTAAAGCCCCCATCCGATGTTCGGGATAAAAAGTGTCACTAGCTTGCCTTTGCCGAAGACGTACCCCACCGGCAACTTAACCCCGAGCTTCGACACGAGTTCAGGCTGTCCAATCAGCACGCTGCAATTCATGTCCATTGCAGCAGAGACGATGCTGTCCTTCAGCATGGTGAAGCGGGCGCCGCGGGGATTTCCATCGACGTCTAGACCGAGGACATAGACTTGGTCTGCCCCCGATGGTTCTCCTTTCTGACCCATGAAGACTCCCCGAAGAAGTGGTCGCAGCGACGAGGTAATGCATGTTTCATCTCCCCGGCGCTGCGTAAATGATGCTAGAATTTCGGAGGTGGAACGGCAGCTCGTTGCTTCTCCACGAGGGCGTCACGATCTTTATCCAAAAATTGAGGCTCGCTGATAATGAGCACCCATGTCGGAATGGGAGAATTTACGGATCGCGGTTCGCCAGAATATGAACCTAGCTGCATCGTTGAAGAGTCGCTGAGGTGCCAAACTTCATTGAATGGCCGGGTGTGAAATTGGGCGGAAATTGAGTCGATGATTTCTTGGGCTGGTGCGCCAGATTGAAAGACGTAGGACGCGGCCGTCACCACGTTGGGCGACATGTTCTCGGTCAATCGGGCGACAAGCTGATTGCCGTTCTTGTTCGTGCACTCCAACGTCGTTGGCTTTGGCGACGATACACTGCATCCTGTTTTCGCCATCGCGGCCTTCGCCGCAGCCTCGGTCATGCCGGTCTCGACTCCCAAAATGTCTCTTTTTGTAAATGCATAAATGTTCGTTGACCGTTTATCCGTCCCAGTGAAGCTGGTCGTAACGTGCTTCCAGCTTTCGTAGTCCTCCGGGCGAAGTAAAAAGAACGGCTGCGCGCCCAGGACGGCATATTTCAAGCTCTCACGGGAGTTTCCGTGATCGTAGCTTTTTGCGGCGACCACCGGCGGACCGATAAGCTTGCCTTCTCGGTCCAGGTCGAAACTGACAGCATAGTCGAGGTTGACTTGTGGAGCGGGAAACCAATGCTGCATTATTTGGGCGCGGATGACCGCTATGGGGTCGGGCGGCGCAGTCTGAGCAAAGGCCGACGGACACGCGAACATTGAGAGCAGGGCAATCCATTTCATCATTTGTGACCTCTGGTGTGGGTTACGTATTAGGCGGATGCCGGACCTGATGAGGCCCAGCGTTATCCTTCAACGGATGCGTAGATGAGGAATCCCGCAATCATGCTGACGATCCACGCGACCGCGTAGTAGGGACGCTGCTTCAGGCGTTTTGCCCTCAGGAACAGGTAGACCGGCGTGAGCAGCACGGCTGTGACGCGGGTTATCCGCGAGCCATAACCCGCTTGCTTTAACCTACGGTCATCGAGCCAGCCGAGCAGGCCGTTAATCACAACGGGCACCTGGAACGGCAGCCCCCGGCTTGGGTGATACGGAAATCCAAGGGCTAGAGAGCGAACTGCAGCGTCCTGGTTGCTGGCGCTCACCACGGCCTCGATCACCCCGATAACGAGAGGCAAGAGGGCGAGTGTCCAGACGTAACCGTTGCCAACGTGCTTGGACGAAATCGCAGGTGGCTCGGCAGCCACCAGCTCAGCAAGGTCGCTGTCTCGGAGGGGCTGCCAATCGGGCATGCCCTTCCGCCAGACCTGCGCATCGGTCTCGATCTCTTTCTTGTTCAGGAGATGCTTGATGGTCGAAGCGGTCGTCGGGCCTCGCCGAGTGCCGTTCGCGACGTAGTACCACTCGTTTGGTCCAGGCTGGTTCGCCGCCCCGAGATCCGGCAGCGGTGGTGGTGCAAATTGTTCTTCAGTCATGGGCTTTCCTATTCTAAAAAGTTTTTGAAAGTCGCCCTTGCGTCGATCCAAAATCCCGCCAATAGGGCATATAGTCCCTAGAGACTATATGCCCGATGGTGCTCCATCCTGCAATGCAGGACTGGCGCGTCATTGTTGGCAAGAATGTCCGGCGAATTCGCCAGCAGCGTCGAATGACCCAAGAGAAATTGGCGTTCGAAGCTGACCTGGACTTGACCTACATCGGTGGGATCGAGCGAGGACGGCGTAACCCCAGCCTTTTGGCGATGGCTCGCATTGCTGAGGCTTTGTCGGTGCCACTCGTCAAACTCTTCGGCGAGTAGCGGGGGGTATGTTTGGTCGATTATGAGGGCGCTAGTATTCGTCTGCCCTCATGATCGTGATGATTCGCTCGGTGACGGCGGGGTCTGCCGGGTTTGGCGAATGAAAGTTGAGAGATTTGTCGTAGTAGTCAATTTTGAACACTACCTGCACCCCTTCGAAGGCAAAGACGCCGAAATCGTGCTCCTCGTGGGGGTCGTTGGCGTGGCAAAAGTCATCGAACACCGCGATCGTTTTGACCAAGCGTTCAACGGCTTCGGACCCCAGCTCGGCGATTCCAGCAGTCATTATGGCTCCGCCGCCGAGAAGGTGCTTCCGAAGCTCGTCATTGAGCACACGCGTTTTCTCCGCGTCCGTTTGCATGGACATGGTTATTTCTCCGATATGTTGTGTTGATGTTTGCGCCCGGCTCGCTATCGATCAGCATCAGGCGGTGTCAGGATGGGAAAAGCCCGGGCCGTGGTCCGAGCTTGAGAGCTGGTGCGCCGGTTACTCTGGACCGGGGTTTACGAGCCCCACTTGGGCGATGTGCCGGACGTAGGTGCCCTTGTCCGGATAGTCGCGAAGGCGAAGCGTCAAGACTTGGTCCTCGCGCTTGGTCACAAGGCAGGGCCACCAGCCATATCCGGGGTCATCGTCCTCAACGAGCACCAACTGGCCGACAGCGATGCTCTCCCAGGTGCGCGGCAGGCCAGCAGCAACAACGCCGCTCGTCTTTTCCTTTTCGGTGGATGGCGCTGGCACGGGTTGGTGAACGTGGCTTTCGTCGCCAGGCACGTCGAGCGCTGCTTTGAGCTTCCCCAGGAGATCGCGCCGGATCGGTGGCACAAATGCCTTGCCGCTCGCGTACAGCCGTCCCACAGGGAGCTTCATTCCGATCTCGGTGACCGCTGGCGACGCCGCATGCACGGACGTCAGCTTCATCTGGCCTGCGGCGCTAACGACTTTCTTGTTGAACTCAGGAAACCGGGCGCCCCTTGGCTTCCCGTCATCATCAAGTCCGAAGACAAAGAGCTTGTCTGGAGCGTTGACCGTCTTCTTCTCTGGCTGCTTTCCCATGTTTCTCCTCCTCAAAAGCAGACGGGGCCCAATGGGACCCCGTGATCTGCGGTTCTAGCGATGTTGTGGCTTGGCCACGGTGGCGGGCCAGACGCCCGCCGAGGCAAACTAATCACGGAAGTACCTCCACCATAAATTGCAAAGTCGTTATTAGACGTTGTTGAGCGAGTATAGGCGAATCGTGTTGCCGCCTCAAGCAAATCATTCGATGTTGCGTTGTTCTAAGCGACTGTTTTTGCGTCAGTTTTTGCCATTTTTAGCGGTATTCGGCCGCACTTCTGATACAGGTGGCAGTAGCCGATTTGGCAGGCTTGCCGGTCGTCAATTCGGTTGCCATTGCAAAGGTTGAGTCCATCCTCTGAACACAGCCTCCAGATGGCATTTTGGACGAACCGCGGAAACCGCTTTGAGAATACAGGATTCAATGTGCGGGCATCGATGCGGTCGGCCACGGTCCTGATAATTTCTGCGCAGCCACCAGGGGCGTAGCACGCAGCGCCGTAAGCGTGAGAGCTGCCGCAGTCCTGTAAAATGCCCGTGCGATGCAGAAAGTTGTGAACCAGCGTGTCCACCGCGATCATCGCGGTACCCGTTTCAAACCAGAGTGGCCGGTCTTTCCGCACACCAATTAGCAGCGTCGAAAGCGTCATCATGAGTATCTTGTCGGAGACGCCGTAGACGTTTCGAAGTGGACCGATCAGGGCTTCCTGCCGGGCGGCATCCAGTTCGGGCCTGGTCGCACCTTTCGCGCTTCTTAATTGGCGGTCAATCCAGCCCACCAGGTCGCCGTCGGCGAGGTCGCGGACGAACAAGAAGAGGGAGTATGCGGTCTGGTTCAGTCGGCCGTTGCGAAGGTGCGGACGTGGCAGGGGGCACGCATCGATGTGATCGGGCTCAGAACAGGTAAAGCTGGTCTTGTCGTATCGGCAATCTGCGAAATGCCAGTAGCTGCGCAGCTTTGGACAAGAGGGCGCATTCCTCTCGCTTGCTTCAATGGCCGACCAGGACGCCGTGCCGTGCTTATTGATGTAGTCGCGCGCAACTCGGTCCGAGATCCCCTGAAAGCTAAACGTCGTAACGAGCCAATCAAAAATAGGGGGCGTATCGGCGAGGGCGACAGCTCGATCTAGACCCGCGTGCCGAGCCTCGTCGTCGATCTCGTCGAGGAATGACATTGATCCCGCGACCGCGCAGACAGTCCGGATTAAGCTTTCCGCCCGCGCAAACGCATCAAAGCTTTTGTTAAAGGGGTTCGACATCTTGATGGGAAGCTTTCTCGGTGCTCGTGGAAAGGGAGATTGCTGGCTAGATCAGTCCGACCAACCTGCGCTGAGCATCGGTATCCCCATCTATATACCGCTGCGTGGTCTGGATGGACCGGTGGCCAGCCAGCAGTTGAACGTCCCGTAGCGAGCCGCCTGCCTTGTGAACCGAGCGAGCCGCTCGCGTAATGAAAGTTCGACGCCCCGAGTGCGACGAGCATCCTTCGAACCCGAGCTCGCCATAAGCGCGGCTGAACCAGACAACGATGCTCATCGGTGTCATCGCGCCGCCGCGCTCGGATCGAATGAGGGGCCCATGCGCCTTACACAGCCGACGCGCCTCGACGAGGGCCTGTCGTAGCTCAGGATGAATCGGAATTGAGCGACCGCCGCGCTTTTTGGCGATCTCGTCGCGAACTTCAAGCGTGCCACCGACCTCGCCGCTCGGATCCAGCAGCATCGCCCACGTCAATTTGGCGATCTCGGCGGCGCGAAGACCTGCCTTGACTGAGAGCAGGACGATGAGGCGGTTGCGAAGTGGGTGGCGAGAGCGCTCGGCGAAAAACAAAAGATCGTCGATATGGTCAATCGAAAGCGTCTTCGCTTGCTTGCCAGCCATCTCACTCAAACCAGTTGCAGTCAGATTCTAGAGAATCTGACTCTGTGCGCAAGGGAAAATCTCGCAATTCGCTGACTGATAAGGTTTTCAGAATTTTCTTATCAGTCATGAGGCGGATGGTTCAATTCGCACGTACTGGGCAAGCTCGATACCAGGTCGGACGCATAGGTCAAAATCAATCTTGTAAAGTAGTTCGCAACGACAAAGACCGTTGTGAATCTCACCCTATCAAAGATTGGAATGTCAAAATGAAATCGAAAAAGAAGCAGAAAAAGTTGCGTGGCCAATTTCTATCTGGGCATGCGCTGTGGGCTGAAGTTAAGCATGCTTCGGAGTTGTTGCAACAATCGCATTTCAGGGCCTATAGCTTGTACGAAGACATTGCCGACCTTCAAGGTTCGATATCGGACGCTGTGGTCCACTTAGAAGAATTAGCTAAGGCCACTGACGAAGAGGATGTGAATTTAGAACGGCAGAAAAAAATACGCGCGATGTTGGAGCGAATCCGGAAATATTATCGCCAAATGGATAGCGCCAGTGAACCTTTCTCGTTTATGCGAATCGCTGAAGATCTACTACGAGCGATGGATGAGCTTGCGCAAGAGGTTGATGTGCCGTTGCGGGCGGTAAAAAAGTTGGTCCACTATTGTGAATGAGTGTAGTCGCTAGTGCGCGACGTTGGACATTCGTTGCTCACGTCGGCTCTAGTTGGCGAAGTTGGTATCAACCTAGGCTAAGCCGAGTTTCGGCTCGGCCTGGGTTTTCTTTTCGATTGTTCCTTCGATTGCTCGTACCGATAAGGGTTCGCAGAAACCTTTTCAGTTCTGAAACTGGATAGGATTTGAGAGAAAGCTTATCAGTCTCCGGACGGACGCTGCACACGCCGGCGTCTTCGATTTTGAAGCTGGCCAGTTCAACTCGAAAGAGAGTCTTGGCGGAGATTTCCCTCGAGCGTATCCGAGACCACTGAGCTGTTGCTGGTGACGAACTGTGAACATACTAGCGAAAAGGTATCGAGTCCGATTTAGGGAGCGGAGCCTGCTGTTGCAGGGACTCGTCTAGGAATGGTTGCGCAGATAATAAGAAAACTAAAAGCCTGCTGAAATAGACATGCCGGTCGGCGTATCGTTTGCAGTGCTAGGCCCTCTTGAGAGTTCGCAACAGGGGGCCTGGCTGGACCGAACCAAAGGCCGCTGCTTCCCCCGAAGCAAGTATCGAGGTTGACGCGATTGGCTTGAACGTCGGGAGCACGCGTTGCCGTTGGCGTATGGCCGCTGCTTTCAAGCCCGATGATGCCGTGCAGGTCGCCGGATCGTGAGCGCAGCGCCGCAATGATGGCGGTGAGGCTCAGACTTAGTTCTCGTAGACGGCCTCAATTCTTCCGCATGGCAAGCACTTGTACACGTGGATGCACGGCCTGTTGCCCATCCTCGGCAGTATGGCCAATAGGGTCATCTCCCGGCCGCACGTCTGGCAGACCGGAGATTTCGAGCCATTGTCGGAGCCCGTGTGCATCGCCGGAGCTTGCCCGAGTTCAAAACCGGCGCTTATCCCGGACTACTACGGGAATTGGGTTGTCTGAGCAGACGGCATGGCCGTGCGGTTGAAGCCTGGAAATGGTGAGCTACACTGACGCTGTAAACCCAATTTGAGTCGAGCCCTGCGGATGGCCAAATCGTCAAAACTAGTCGCCGCGCGGAAAGGCCGCGTGCTCCTCGTCAGGCGTCGGCGCGACCGCCTCTGGATGTTTCCCGGAGGCCGCAGGCGTGTTGGCGAGAGCGAGCGGAAGTGTCTTCGCCGCGAACTTGGTGAGGAGCTGCCAAAGCTCAAGGTCGGGCCGGTCAAGCTCTGGAAAGAAGTGAAGGCCGAGAACCGTCGATCCGGGCGAAAGATGAACGACGCGGTCTTCGTGGCTAAGGACGTATCCGGTCGTTTGAAGATCGGCGACAAGAGGGAGATCGACAGAGCGGCTTGGCGCAAGCCGCGCGGCATCAAACTGACGCCCACATCGCGCTACATTCGCGATAAGCTGTTTCCCCAGTAAGCGTCACCTGTCGCAAATTAACGCTACGGTCGCGATCTCCGTAGCCTATGGCGTGGCGGATGATCGCATAGTTCGCGGTGATTGACGATCCAGTTGCCGTAGCCGATCAAGCTGAACTCTAAGGCTCGGAGTTAACTCGTCGTCCCCGAGACATGCTTGCAATCTCTCACCGATCTCTCGGCGGATTGCCCGGCTGAGCGCCTTGTCGATATCAATGCCGGTTCGCATGGCAGAATCTCCTTGTCCGGCGGAACGCCTGCCCTGCGATGGTCGTCCTAATCTTCAGGAGTTGAGGCCGAGACCGCCGCCTTTGGCTATCTGTCGTGAGCGCTTGTGGAACAGCGGGTGATGAACAAACCTTTGGCTATCCACGACCTGCGCCGTCCTTGACGGCGGGCGACGGTCTCGCCAACACAACTCCGCCGGTTGAGAAATGTTCACATAGATCACGCTTGGAACCCAGCCCGGCAGCTCGACACGATAATTGCAACTGATCCACCCGGTCCGTGATCACCCTTCCGGCAGGTCCAATGCTTCGACGGCCCGACTACAAATTTGGGTCGGGTCTTTGAGGCCGGTCTGGCCGATCTCGATGATCTTCTTGGCGATCAGTTCGGTGAGAGGGTCGTTCCGATCTTCTACACCGATGGTGCGCAGGGCCTGTTCGTAAGCCGTCGAAAGCCGGGCGATCTCTTCAGGTCCCAGAGTTGAGTTCTGTAGGATTCGATAAATGGCCAAGCTGCTGCCCCCGTTTGAATACAGCATAGCACTGGTTCCCCGACCCAGAGCTAGAGCGAACCAGAGCTAACCTTAACGTGGAGGAACGGTATGCGAACGCGTCCCGCCCCGCTCCATCGCTAGCGTGCCGGGGTGAATGGCGCGCCTCCCCGCACGCCAGCCCTTCGGACCGCTGCCCGCTGTCCCTCTCGACCGCCCGAAGGGACCGGCTGGCCCGAGGCGACTTTGCGCAACATCAAAACGGGATTGGTCCACACTGCCTAGGCTAGGTCCGTAGCCGAACAACCTGTTGTCAGGCTGCTGAGGTTATGAGGCCCGGGCTCCTAGGCATACCGGGCCTCGGCTTAACTGCTTATCCGCATCGCGCCATGGCTGACTGCGTGCAAGGTCTCGCCGTGCCGAGGCGACACGAGGCTCGACATGTCCGCCAAAGATTATGCCGATGATCTCAGCGCGACGGTGCGCTATGCACTGGAGACAACTCGTGCAATCGCGGTCTGTCCCTTCCACTCTGACGTAACCATCCGCGTCGGCGATGATGCGGCCGAAAGCCATGCCTTGGAGCGCGCCAAGAGGATCATCAAGAGCGACGGTACGACCTGGAAACCGCAGAACCTCAGGGAAGAGATTGGTCGGCAGCTACGCGAAGCCGCAGACGGTGAATGTCCGCACTGCGCGTCGCATTGACCGATCCCAATCGGGCGCCGAGCTACGGGGCAATCGTGCGAGGTGGCGGCTACTTCTTCAAAAGTATTCCAATCGCTCGCGCCGTTCTCCTCACTGATCCGGCGTGGCGGCCTAGCTCGGCAGCGATCTTCGATACTCCAGCTCCTGCCCGGGCCAGCTTGGCCAGTCGCTGGATCTCGTGTTCCGCCCATTGCTTTGGCTTCGGTGTTTTCATGGTGCGGCGCCAATCTGAAACGTCACTTAACCAGTGCGCCTGGTTGCCAACCGCTTGGGAAATTTACGGGTGGACCGCCTGCGCGTAACCATCGCGCGCCTGTTAGGTCATTCGCCATTCGCATTTGCCTCCTGTCGCGGTCTCACCCCGGTCGGATGGCGCGACTACGGCTCGTGCTTGTTGGTTATCTCTCGCGCAGCCAACCCAAGCTCCAGCTCTCGAAGCTGCTCGATCAGCAACTCTACGATCTCCTCATAGTCAGACGGCGCAAGTGAATGCACGCCGCGCAATTTCAGCTGGTTGTGGAGGATCGTCGCCATCATGGCTTTGACGCTCATGCACCCTCGTCGGAAAATTCGATGGTCATAAAATCAATCTGAAGTAGATGCCAAAGATTGCGGATGCGCAACGGCCGTAGAATTACGGACGCCCGTAGCCGCGACTAAGTTCGCAGTGCAGCACGGGATGCGAGTGCTATCTTGTGGCGACTAACCGAAGGTGTGGTGCATCCAGCCCTTTCCGCCCACGTTCGGACGATGGCTACTTCTTCAACAGTAGTCCCATCCTTCGCGCCATTCGCCTCACTGATCCAGCGTACCGGCCGAGTTCGGCAGCGATCTTCGTTGCGCCAACTCCTTTCCGGCCCAGCGTGACTAGTCGTCGGACCTCCTGCTCAGCCCATTGCTTTGGCTTCGGTGTCTTCATGACCGGCGCGCGATCTGCACAACTCAGAGAGGGTTCGCGTCCGAAACTGTTACTCCGACAGCCGGTCCGCGAAACGGTCCGCAGCAAAAATGGCCGTTCAGCTAAGTATTTGATCTCATTGGTGGGCCCGGCAGGACTCGAACCTGCAACCAGACCGTTATGAGCGCTCGGCTTGCAGGTACACGTGCAATATAGTTGGCTCGGCAACGCTCCTTGCATTTCTCCGTGGGCCGAAAAAGGCTATTTGCTGGGTCGTCGCAACGGGCAGGGGCGATCGATAGATAATCTTTGCTCGCGGATGGAGTCAGTTCTTAGACTGATAAGGTTTCTAACAAAAGCTTATCAGTACTGTGGCGCGATATGGGCAAGCGCTCGTCTTGACTTGTCTGGCGGATCACCGCTCCTCCAAACGGGAGCGACCAATGCATTGCGTACTCTGCAGTTTTCGGCAGGCAACCCGGAGTTCGCGTGAGTAGCTACGATGATAAGCTACAGATTTGCTCCGCGCCGCGAGCGGGCTCGAAGGGCAGGGCGCTCCGAAACCGTCCCATCGCAGGAATGGGCCCCTGACAGCGGCGCAAAAGGAGGAGGTCGAGGTCGCTGACAAGCAGCGGGCAGGGCAAGCGGCCTCGCGACCGGTCTGCCGCCGATAGCCGACATGGCAACCGCGTCCGCCCTATTCGGCTAAGGGCCAACGGACTAAACCGCTCGCGCGGTAGGGCACTGCGGCTGGCAGCGGAGCCGAGAGGATAGCGCAACTGGGCGTCCTGTCTTGAGATGAGGGGTTCGCAACCTTCACCCAAGACAGGAGCATCCCCATGACCGACGAGGCAGTAAGCCCGTTGCGCCGGCGCATGATCGAAGACATGACGATCCGCAAGTTTGCGCCCAAAACCCAACACGACTACGTGCAAAGGGTGAAGGACTTCGCCGCGTTCCTCGGGCGATCACCCGATACGGCTGATTTCGAGGACGTGCGCCGCTACCAGCTTCATCTGGCGGCGAGCGGAGTTGGTGTGCCGACCATCAATCTGCTGCGGCGGCCGCATGATCATCATCGAGGTCTTCGCGCGCGGTGCAACGCCACGGCATCAACCGACGGCCCCACCGAATCGCATCAGGATCGACACCTCATGACCGCGTCACAATCCCGCCAATCGGCTCGTCGCGTTCGCCGGCTCTCGACCAGCCACGGCAGAGCGCGCCCAGATATCCGCCAGCCGTCGCAAATCGCTCGACAATTTACCGAATTCGACGCCGCCCGCCGCTCATTCGCCAGTCGCTTCACCGTCGCACGACTTGCTCGATCAGCTCGATCCCAACCAACCAGCTCTTCCGCGGCACTCAAATCCCCATAGCGCCCGCCGCACGGCCTTACGTTCCCTTAAGCGCGGTTTCCTCCCTTGGAGGCTTTCGGACGCCGGCCCCGCCGTGCGCCGCACCACCTTCGTGGGGCCGGCATCCGAAACCCTTCACAACAGCAGTTGTCGCACTTGTGCATAACAGCGAGACATCTTCGCTCACTCTGGCTCTTAGCTGCGCGCAAAATGAAAGCGGCAATAGCGCTTTGGTGTCTGGCCGCGCACCGCTGCTCGGAATGACGATGGTCCCAGAAGCGGTGGCGATTCATCAACTTTCTTCTCCATTAGGTAGCTCGTTCCTCCCGTCTTGGCATCGGCGGCACCTCGCCGAATATGTCCGCCTGAGATACTTTTTGGAGAATGCACCCACTTGGTTTCGGTGTACAATTGATGCCGGTTCCCCACTATAGGAGGTAAGCCATGAACAGGCTCTATGCTCTCGCATCGGTTGGGTTCTGCGTAGCTTCGGCGGCCCTCACCACCACGTCGGCATCGGCTCTTCCAAGCGAGGAAATCCCGAAGACCGAACCAGAGTACATCGCCAAGGTGAAGACCGCCGCTCCGGCGTCGGTCGTGAACAACGCGACAATTACCATGCCGCAGCTGGATGGGTCTTCTAAGGCCGTCCAAACCGGATCAAACGGTTTCACGTGCTTTATCGGAAACGACGGAACGCCCGAATGCGATGACGAGAACGCCATGGAATGGCGTAAAGCTCTGCAGGCCAAACAGGCCCCGCCGAATAAGATTGGCTTCATTTTCATGCTGGCCGGTGACACGGGCACGAGCAATCATGATTCCGCCGAACGGCACACGCACAAGCATTGGGTCCAGACCGGGCCGCATGTGATGATCGTCGGCGGCGCAGCACGCGAGATGCTCAGTCCCTATCCGCACGATCTGGATGTCAAAGACCCGACGCAGCCCTTCGTCATGTTCCCCGGCAAACCCAACGAGCACCTGATGATCCCGGTGCAGTCGCAAGAGCTTACCACGGGCAGTACGCGGTGACGCGCGTGAACTCCGCCGTGCCCTGAGACCAGCGGCACGGCGGCGAGCGTCAGCTCGGAGGCTTCAATGGGGCAAAGTCGAGTTAGTCGGCTGCATGACGACGCAGGTCGCCATGTCGGAGTTGGGTCAGGAGCGTCGGTTTTGAGGCGTGCCGGTCACTTCCGGTCTACCCCAACAAGCTGACGATTTCAGCGCCAATCCGAACTTCGCGTCAGGGCCAACACCGGAAGTCGATGCAAGCGAGTAGGGCCGCTATTCCGAGTTGCTTCACCCGTACACTGAGCAGCTCATTCAGGCTGCCCTTAAATCATACTGCCCGGCATGAAGCATCGAACAGACGGATGACCATCTTCGTAGTATGGCCAGACAATAGTCCGTCCGATCAGGTTGGGTACCTTCACAACGGCAGCATCCGGCACATCAATCCACTCGCCTTCAAGAAAGACTTGGAAATGACTGTCGTTGCTGCGCCAGTCCGTATCACTCAACATATTTCCATCAGACAGTGCACAGCAAGCTTCTCCTCCCACTGATCTCAACTGCTCAAACCACTTGTGCATTGTAGGATCGGCTTGGGCGTACTTACCACCGGGATCGCGTGCCAAGGCCGGGTTGGACGTCAGCAACCACACCAACCATAGCGACGTCGCTATGTGCGTTTTGAATTGAGTTCGCAAAATAGCCACCTATCAAATCGATTTGTTTGTTCGACAACGCGAAGTGACAGAAAAAAGGCCCGCCTCCGAGTCAATGGGAAGAACGGTGGGCAATATATTCAACAGAGCCCAACGGACTGAAAATGTGTCCGGAGGCGGGGCGCTAGCCGCTCAAGTATTGTCGAGCGGCAGTCCGTAAGCCTGATCGCCCGACCCATCAGACCTAGGAGGAATGATGTCGGTGAAACTTATCGGTTTGGGTCCACCGGCTCAATACTTGATTGCGTGCGCATGATGATACCGTATCGTTCGACCGAACGATATCCCGCTTCGCGCCCCCGACTGCGGACTGCGGACCCACGACTGCAGCACTGCGCCAGAAATGCAGCCACGCTGACAGGTCCGATTGAACCTTTGCCGGATTTCGGGGACCCACAGTGAACAGGTTCACATAAGTACGTCCGTTGCTCGGGCTAACATCATGGAATTCGTGGTGGGAATATCTCTAATCCAAGAGGGGAAATTCCATGAAAAAGCTGTTCTTGATCGTGTCCATCATTGCCGCCATCGGAGGCGTAGCGACTAGTCACGCAGCGTGCGCATTACGCCTTCCAACTTTTGAACGTGCGGGCTTCCCGATCTCCCGGCATCAAGTAGCAGTGCTGGGCTCGGCCCAAGTGGAGGAGAGTGCGGTTACGCCAACGCTAATGTTAGCTGGTATGCCGGCTTCTCCTCATCAGATCGCAGTTCTGACGCCACGTGCGAAAACACTGAAGATTGCTGAGGCTTCAGCGGATCCCAATCAACTCACAGTTGGCCTGACAAGGCCTGGCTCGCAGAAAAGCACCGAGCAGGCATTGTGCGCCTCCGAGTGATCTAACGGACCATGAGTATCTTGCGCCTCCCGCCTTCGGGCGGTTTTTTTTTGAATGTGAGTGTCAGCATCTTATCGAGCCCCCATCGATACCAGAAAATTGACGACCCTCTTCCTATCCTCGGCAGACGTGAGACCGCCGTATGGAGTCATCTCATTCCCGGGCACGAGTTCATCTGGATTAGCTATGAAGCGCGCGAGCTTGGCTTCATCCCAGACGAAATCAGCATCTTTCATCGCCGAAGAGTAATTGTACTTTGGCAGGGACCCTGCCTTTCTTCCAATAATCTTGTACAGGTTTGGTCCCAGACGATTGTCGCCCTCCTTCGTTGAATGGCAAGTTCGACAAGCGTTGTTGAACACCTGTTGCTCTGCTCCCTGCGACAGGAGCTCTTGAGCTAGAGATGAAGATGACGACAGCATGTACATCATTGCGCTCAAGATCACTATCAGGTCGACCCAGCCAAAATGTTTCATGCAGGTTTCCTGCGAGCTATGAGGTTCGGGTGCGCAAACTTCCGTCACCTGGTTAGCGAAGTCGAGGCCGTCTTAATCCGGCTATCGTCGCTAAGTCTGCCTTGGGTCAGGAGCGCCGTTTGGGATGTCGGCCAGCCACTTCCGGTCTACCCCGATTAGCAGACCATTCAGAGCCCGCCCGGACTTCGCACCAGGGCCGCAGGCAGGAATACCTCCAGGAGCGGTAATTGACGCCATCGCGAGACAATGGCGTTGTCCGGGAAAATCGGGCCGCGCAAGTCTGGATTCGTTCGGTAGTTGGGATAAGCTTCCGACAATTGCAGAAAAATTGAAATCGACCGCCGGGAGGAGATGATGCTCGACACCACGCTTAACGCGCGCGTCCAGGTCTTTCTTGACAAATTCGAAGCGGCGCTTGCGGCAAATGATCTCGACGCCGCCGTAGCGATGTTCGCACCGGAATGCTACTGGCGCGACCTCGTTGCTTTCACCTGGAACATAAAGACCATGGAAGGTCGCGATCAGGTCCGCGAAATGCTCAGCTCCTGCCTTGCGCGCACAACGCCGCGCAACTGGAAAATCGCCGAGGGGGAAGGCGCGACCGACGCCGGCGACGTAACCGAGTGCTGGATCTCGTTCGAGACCCAGGTCGCGCGCGGCTACGGCTTGATCCGCCTCCAGAACGGCCAGATCTGGACGCTTCTGACCACGATGGTCGAACTGAAGGGTCACGAGGAAAAGGCCGGCTTCAGCCGACCGCTCGGCGCCCGGCACGGCGTGAATCCCGGCGCCAAAACCTGGAAGGAATTGCGCGACGAGGAAACCGAGCTACTCGGCGTCAAGGCCCAGCCCTATGTGCTCATCATAGGCGGCGGCCAAGGCGGCATCGCGCTCGGAGCGCGGTTGCGTCAGCTCGGCGTGCCCACCATCATCGTCGAGAAGAACGACCGTGCCGGCGATTCCTGGCGCAACCGCTACAAGTCGCTCTGCCTGCACGATCCGGTCTGGTACGATCACTTGCCATACATCGACTTCCCGAAGAACTGGCCGGTATTTTCGCCCAAGGACAAGATCGGCGACTGGCTGGAGATGTACACCAAGGTCATGGAGCTGAACTACTGGACCGGCACCACGGCCAAACGCGCCGATTGGGACCACGCCCGCAACGAGTGGACCGTCGTCGTCGAGCGCGATGACGAGGAGATCACGCTGAAGCCGAAGCAACTGGTATTTGCGACCGGTATGTCGGCCAAGCCGAGCATGCCCCAATTCAGGGGCATGGACGCTTTCAAGGGCGAGCAGCACCATTCCTCGCGCCATCCAGGTGCCGACCGCTACAAGGGCAAGAAGGTAGTCGTGATCGGTTCGAACAATTCCGCGCATGACATCTGCGCCGCGCTGTACGAGGCCGGCGTCGACGCGACCATGGTTCAGCGCTCGACCACCCATATCGTGCGCTCGGATTCGCTGATGCAATCGATAGCGGATCTCTATTCCGAGCGCGCCGTCCGCGGCGGCATGACGACGGCGAAGGCCGATCTGATTTTCGCCTCGCTGCCCTATAAAATCCTGGCTGGGTTGCAGAAGCCGGTCTACGACAAGATCCGCGAGGATGACGCCGATTTCTACGCGGGGCTGACGAAAGCCGGTTTCCGGCTCGACTTCGGCGACGACGATTCAGGGCTGTTCATGAAGTACCTGCGTCGCGGCTCGGGCTATTACATCGATGTCGGCGCCTCCCAGCTCATCATCGACGGCAAGGTCAAACTGGTCGCAGGTCAGGTCGAGGAAATCACGCCTAACGGCGTGAGGCTCGACGATGGCAAGGAACTGCCCGCCGATGTAATCGTCTACGCCACCGGCTACAGTTCGATGAACGGCTTCGTTGCCGACCTCATCAGCCGGGAAACGGCCGATAAGGTCGGCAAGGTGTGGGGGCTGGGCTCGAACACGACCAAGGACCCCGGCCCATGGGAAGGCGAGCAGCGCAATATGTGGAAGCCGACACAGCAGGAAGGCCTGTGGTTCCACGGTGGTAATCTGCATCAGTCGCGCCATTACTCGCAGTTCCTTTCCCTACAGTTGAAAGCACGCTACGAGGGGATCCCGACGCCGGTCTACGACCTGCAAACCGTCCATCACAGGGCCTAGGCTTTCATGGCACACAGATGCTCGCGGGTTGGCGTCGCCCAGCGGCTTTATGCGCGTCCGCTCCTCAAGCGATTTAATGTCTTAAGGCATTCTCCTATCAGCAATCTGACAAGGACGCCGAGAAAGGCGCGCTTCTTCCTTGGGCAAGCTGCCGGGGTAACGCGAATTCCATGCCCAGTCGCGCCGAACTACATCAGAGGGCACGCGCAGTTCTAATGAGCCATTAGGACGGGCAAATCCGCGTGTTCCATGATATAGCTAGTCGCACCGCCGAATATCATTTGCCGCAGCCTGTTGCGGGTGAAGGCCCCTTTTATCAACAGATCGCAGCCTTGTGCTCTGGCCGCGTCAAGGATCGCCTCACCAGTGTCGCGGTTTTCCAGTTCAATGCTCATTAGCTTGGCGGCAATGTCGTTGTACAGCAATTGCCGGACTATCTGATCGGCAGATGGGCCTGGTACCTCTTGTCCGCCAACCACGGTCAGCACGGTTACCCGTTCCGCCAGACGAAGCAACGGCATAGCAAATGCGTTTGCCCGAGCCTGCTCGGTACTACCGTTCCAGTGGATCACAATGTTCGTCGCGATGCTTCTCGGCGCCTCTACTGGCACCAGCAGGACGGGCCTGCCACTCTCAAACAGTGCGGATTCAATGGCGCGCCGGTGAGGGCCGACAGCATCAACGTCGGACCGCGTCATTACAATCACGTCGAAAGCGCGCCCATAACTTCCGACAAAGTCTTCACCCTCAGGCGCGGTTTCCAACCAGCCGAAGCATGGTCCGCTCGAACCTGCGGTGGCTCTGGCAATATCGTGCTTCAGCATGAACGCCTCGAACGAGCGGTGCATTTCGGCTAATTCTTCCTCGCTCTCCGTATAATACGAATCTAAAGAAAACCCGGTGGCCAATTCTGCGACCAAATATTGAGGGATGCCGAACCGGAGCGGAAAGCCTTCGAGGTAGGCGCCGGTACGTTGCGCGAGACGTGCGGCGGCCTCGAGCACGGATGCCATGATCGCAATGTTTTGGATCGGTACCAAGATCGTCTTCATTCTCAACCTCCGTGTTTCAGGTGAACACTCGCGTACAGCGTCCAGTCTCCTTTGAGACAAGGCTAACGGATTGCGACTGAGGCCGACGAATTACTCCTGATTGCGACGCAGTCCGTCATCAAAATGCCGAGCGACGTAGTCTGCATGTTAGCGCTGCCTGGCGTGCTGTTCGACAGCAGTGATAGTAGATCACGCCGTCAACGCGATGGTTCGTCCGCCCCTGCGTTTATCCGGGCAAATTTGCACGACGTTGCGTCTCGGGCAGGCCATTCCGATGGGGCAGCTTTTGGAAAACGGACCTGTCCGAGAGGACGGCTTCGCCTGAGGCTCATTTGCGCCGATGACGCCATGCCGTTGGCGATGTCTTTGTTTACTCCTAGTAGCAGACGCCAGCACGAACGCCGACGATCGGCGCTATGGGCCACGAGCAGACGGGAAAACCTGTGTTCACAGGAATGTGCACAGCGGGTCAGGAAGTAGACGTCGAGATACTCGCCTTAAGTGGTCTCGATTATTCCCTTAAGGTGCCAGTTATCCTTTCACCGGATAACGTTACAAAAGTACCAGTTTTGAGACATGCTAGGCGGGCGGCCTCACATCGTGAAGCCATGCTAGGATGGGCGCTGTTCTTCATCCGACATGAATCAGCGCGGTGAGAGCAACTTACAGCAGCCCGCTCTTGACGTTTGCTGCAATCACCCATGAAGCAGCCTTTGCCGCCGTTGATCTTCTTGTCAGTGTTGACTGCGGCTGCGTGATTGCTGGTGAAGATCAGCACCAAAACGATGAGTGCTGAAGTGGATAACTGACGTTTCATAAATCGCCTACTCCAGTTCCTGCAACTTAAGCAGGTGGAGCGCGGCGCCGCAAGCGGATCAGCTTGTCAATATTCATTCACTCCCTCAGGGATACCGCATCGACGTAATGGCATAATTTTTCCGCTCCGGGTCACAAGCGGTCGCCAACGATGCTCGGTTTACCGCTAACAACCGACGAGACTTGGGCTGAATATCGTCGCTTGGGCAAACAGCCGAACGGGCAAGCCCGCTGTTGGCGCGGATCGATTCTACGTGAAACGTTTGCATCCCGGGTTCAAGGGCTCAGAACGACGGCATCGATCAATGCCTCACTTTTGGGCGCCCGGCCTGCGAAGCTCCCTAATTCGGTCTCCCGGCTTTCGTGTTGCCGCCATAAACAGTACGCACGAATGTGTGACCGCATATGGGGAGAAAAAGATGCGAGCACGAAGAACATGGAAAGTCGTGGGGGCCGGACATCACCACTCAACAATCGAGGAACTTCAGCTGGAACTGGCGGCTCTCAACCGGTGCATAGCGGCTTTGGAAAAGGCTGCGGCCGATCCTGGCGATGTAGAAGTCGTTACTGCATATGCGCTGACGCTCGCCGAACGGATCGACGAGGTGCGCTGGTTAAATCCCGCAGAGGCGTTGGGCTGGTTGTTCGATAACGCAACTCGCAAAGCCCCTGAAGAAGTGCCGGCACCAGCCTGAGCATCTGTTTTCGTCCGTGCTCATAGCGCAGTCGGCTCGTTTCATGTCCGTCGCGCTCATCTGTCGACATCCGGCGCGGTGCGGCGCGAGTGCGCGGAGCATTCGTCGCGACACAGGTACCAAGTGTCGGGCTGATGCGCCGAACGTCCCCTCCGGCTGGTCATAAGCGGCGCTCCCGGCTGGCGTCGGGCGTGTCCGCTCCAACTCCGACAGCCGACGTGCTCGCTGCCGGACCGCAGTTCGGCTCAGGGCCATCAACGAGTCGCCAACCTACCAACGATTCAACCGGCACTTGGGCGACTGGACCCGACTCACTAGCTTTCGTCTAGCTTAGTGTCGTCACTTCATACCGGCGGCGATGGCACCGACCAAGGGCTTGGCGTACCGATCCATCCAGAGCGGAAGCAACGGAACCGGCCCTGCGAGCCGGCAGTTGCGGGACACGGCCGGCGGGGTGGCGCCCGCCGACTCTTTTCCCGATCGAGCGGCAGTTGGCCGCTCAAATGCTTGCCGCGTGGTTGATGAAGAGGGTATGCCATGCGAAACATCGCCCATCTCCTGATACGGTTCTGGGCAGGGAAGCCAACCTGCGTCCAATACCCAGATTGCGGTTATGGCTGAAAACCGAGATCGATCCAGCATGGCTGATTTTGTCCGGATCCTGCAGGCTTACGATCAAGCCCAGTAGGGCAGAAGCTAGGGGCGTCCGCGTCAGTCCGTGATACGGCTTCCGAGCAAACCAAAGCCAACACCTGAGACCGCACCGCGCCCAGTTTATATCGACCACGTCCATTCAGGGGCATTTGCGTCGATCGCGACGGCATTCCACGGCCTGTGCGACGCACAATGCGTTGCACGATCACCGATCATGGTTGGGGACCCATTCCTCCGCGGTTTCGTCCCAATGATGGGTGTCGTCGAAGTGTTTCCAGAGTGGCTGCCTTTGCTTACTTTCGCCGTTCTGTCGGTTTGCATGGGCGCGGAGTTGGACAACAAGCGCCCCAGCTATCATCACCCATTCGCGAGCTCTATATCGGGAGCTCCATTTGATTGCCGCGAGCATTGGATGCCTCCTTCAAAGTAAGAAGCCATCGCCACATTAATCCGGGCCAAGAGCACAGGGAAGTAAACTACTTCACAGGCAGTCAACATCTTCGACATAGCCCCGGGGGTGATGCCGGGAGGCGATCACTGCGCGCGACCGCGAGCAAATCATCGGCTCGCTCCTTCCGCTAAGGGTCAATCGCGTCGGTTTGCCTCTCTACCAGCCACGTCCAGTCTACCCCAAACTCCGGACGTGCCGCTGGATCGCACTAAGTGAAGCCATGGCCAGAAGCCGAACTTGGCGACCGCGCTCTTCAGCAGGTACGGGCGCGTTCAGCATGGCCCAAACTGTCGCCGAAGTTGTTTTGTCTCTGCTGGGAAAGCGCCGTACGGCAGAGCATGTCTCTTGAGAGTCTGGCCTGAGGGTTCGCATACTACCCCGAAATAGATAAGGAGTTCTCCCTAAGAGGCATAGGATCGCGTGTAGCCGAACGCGTAGCACTGGCGGTGACTTTGGAGCCGCGACATAGAAGTTCCTGATCTGTGGAACAGTATGCGCAAGAGCAAGAGTTCGCGATCTGGTGCGCGCGAGATGTCTCGGAATGCCGGGCACTATGCCGTCGCAAAGCGCCAGGCCATTTGATGGTTTTCAGCAAATTTCGCGATGGAGAAATACGATGAGCATCTTTCAGCACATTGTGAAGGCAGCGACTATGGGAGCCTTGGCGGTCCTTTTTACCGCTCCGATCGCGGCAGCGGAGCAAGGCGGGCGATACTGGGTGCCGAAGACGAGCGACGGCTCACAGCCCAGACCGTCAATGGAAAATCCGACCCAATATTCCAAACCAGCAACAACGACCCTGGCCCCGTACCCAGCGCTGATAACCACCCCAGCTCCATACTCCGGATCGATCAAGTCGAACCGAGCTCCGCATGGGCCATGGCTAGTGAAAAACTCGACGGATCGGCTCGCTGTGAAACAGGCCCACAAGCGATCCTTTCTCGCTGCGATGGCCCGGACCGTCCCCGTTTCTAAAACGCACCGTTTGATCCTGCAGGTCGACACGAATGATCCTGCCGCGATGAATCTCACGTTAAACAACGCAACGAACGTCACGCAACACTATAGGGAACTCAGGGAGAAAGTGAAGATCGAGGTGATCACGTTCGGGCCTGGGCTGCATATGCTTCGCGATGACACGTCGCCCGTGAAAGCTCGAATAGAGCAGATGGCGCTGAGCACGCCGGAGGTATCATTCAAGGCATGCGGCAACACCCAAGAAAAAATGCAACAAGCCGAGCACAAGGACATACCGATTGTTTCTCAGGCCCAGGTTGTAAAATCAGGCGTGGTGCGCGTCATGGAACTGCAGGAGACGGGTTGGACCTACGTAAAACCGTGACCCGCTACTTCCGGTCTGCCTCAGGTGAACAGTCACGTTCAGGGTCGCCATCTGTGCAGTTCCGTCCAGCAAGCGCGCAGGACACGAAGCGTCGCATGTTCGGTTGGGTCAGAAGACGTCATCGAACCTAAGCCGACGCGACGTCTGCTACGGGTGTGCGCCGTGACAAGGCGGCGCTTTCCAGTGGGTGCAAGCCCCATCCGGCAAACGCTCCAGCCGGAAGCAATCGGAGCAGTCATGGAGGTAACGAAGTGGTTGAAGCCTTCGATTAGCGTGTCACGCATTGGTGACAGCGCGGCCGTAACGCGAGTGAACGCCGAGCAAGCCTCGAAAAGGACGATGCGCAGGCCGACCCGACGACCCTTTCGGGGAAGGCTGACACGGCTGGAGGAAGTGAGCGAAGCAGTACCTCCAGTCGCTGCGCCGGGGTAGTGGCGACAGCATGTACACAAGGAAAGCGTACGCAACACGGGAGGCCCCACGACGTGGTCAGGGATGACCAACCGGACGCCCACGTTCCCGGTCCGTGACGACCAGTCCGTTTCACACCGTCCGGCCGGTCGTCGACGCGCAAGGTCTCGACCGAGAGCAGCTCGCGTTCGGTGCCGGGTCCGACGATTGCCTTCGTGATACTGCGCGGGCGGACCAGCGTGCTGGCGATCGATCCTTGCGGCCGGCCGGGATGACGACAAACGACCTCAGAACAGCTTCGCCGGTGACGCACAGCCGACGGCCCAGTTGGGAGGGGAGCTAGAGACCCGGGCCGCTCGGCGGCGAGCAAGCACGCACCAACTCTCGTTCGGAATCCCAAGTTCTTATTTCAGAAGGAGTAAGCGACCTCAGCTTCGGCAGGGTGATGAGCTGAGGCCGCCTAGCGCTTCGGATCGGAGGCGAAACCAACCGACGCCGGGCGAAGGTAGGCTGCTGCAAAATCTTCAGATGTCCACTTGAGCACACTACGTCTTGGTTGTTCGCGCGCGTGCTCTACATCTCGTCAATGCTTAGTCTCAAGCTGCCGAATTTCGATAGGCTTCGGTATTTCGCCGGAGGTGTGTCCAGCGCAGCTTGAACTTATACTGCCACGCTCTGAGTGAGCGTTGGGATGACGAGCCACCGGAAGAAGAAAAATCCGCCCATCCTCATTTGCTACGAATGCAGGCGTCCTATGGATTATCTTGCGACACTGCCGGAGATTGCAAAGCTACCAGCAGTGCATGCCTACAGGTGCTTGCCATGCCGCAGGGTTGATACGATCGATCTGAAGTGAGGCCCCGCGCTCACGCCACCGGAGTAGGCTTCGAGCCCGTTGCTCGATCACGGCGCGCTTTTCTTTTGGCTCTTGCGGGCCCGGTAACCTGGGTCCGTTTGGGGCGCTGGCTATGTTGTCCGCTCGATTTGTTCGGAAGGAGAAATCTCGCGGCCCAACGCTGTTCAAACCTTCGCTCGATTTCCAGAGGAATGGCTGACATCAACAGGTCTCCGCGGCACACCCCTCCGGATGTCTTAACGCAGACGGTGCTCACAAGTTGCCTTCTGAAGAGTGCCCGCTGGTTCACGCTGGCGGGACTCATGCTACATCAACCTCAAGCGACCGGTGCCCGCCGGTCTATATCTCTGCTAACTCCCGCCGCCGGCTCACGAGGTCGGCGGCAATTTCTTTGGTCCACGGATCAACAAATGCGAAGGCCGCAGCGACTGAGCTCGCTGCGGCCCGAGTAATTTAATGCACGTCAGCGTGCTTAGGGAGAGCGCTACCGGGGCTGGCTGGCAGGCGCTTTAACCCTAAGCACCAAAGTGTGCATACCAGATTTTCCCGGACGGCTACGATGCTGACCCATTTTAGAATTGGATATTGGGAGCTACCCAATGCCAGCAGGCATTGAATCGATCGTTTCCGCTTGTGTGCGTTCGAAGAACCGGCAAGCCCTGAAGAATATGCGCGAGCTCCGGTGCCAGTTGCTCAAACCGTTACAGTCCACATCGGGCATCAACGCGGCTCGGTCTCGAGATTCTATCCTTGAGGACCTCCGAGTGATCGAGGGGGGACTGGAGCAGCTTTGATCGCCACAGCCCGGCTGAGCCAGTGAGGAGCGATCATTTTAAGACATGAAGGTCGGAACGTTCATTCGGCCCGGCGCGTTACGCGTTGTTAAGGGACACACCGGGAGGCGCCGGTGTCAGATGTCGAGTATCATCTCAGGCAGGCAGAGGCCGCCGCCCGGCTGGCTCTTGTAGAGCCCGATCCGGCGATGGCGATAACCCTCCATGTCCAAGCACCGGAGCAGTACGAGAAGGCCGAAAAGGCAGAGAGCAATGCGGCTCTTGCCTGTCGTCCCTTTTTCGCCAACGACAATAATCGCACCGCAAATGGATAAGGCCGCCTCGTCGGCGGCGTCTTTCACTAGTCATCCGCATGGTGTGGAGGTCCGATCCTAAAGCAGAACCTGCGGCCAACCTTACCCGCTTCGCAACGCCGAGCGAGTTTCTGCTTTGCTAGCCGTCTCGGCAACGAACGCCAAAGTTGTCGCATGTAAGCGCAAAAGCCTCTTTCGCCCCGACATCTTCAAAACAGAAGCGTGTGCCGACTTCGGCGCGATCAGTCCACCAGTTGATCTGCTTTCCTTTTGCGATGCGCGAAGCTTCTCCCCGGAGCAGGTCCAGTTGTCTTCCTGCTGCATGGACGATCAGGCAATGTTCGTTGGGCATTGAATTCGACCCCTAAAACGTAATTCGATAAATACGAAGGCCGCAGCTGGGGGCAGCTGCGGCCCGCGCATTGGTCAAAAATAACCGGGTGAAAAAGATCTAAGTGAAATATGCAAGCCAGCCCCGGCAAAGAGATCGTATCGGGACATCGCTGGATTTCAATATAATTTAGTTCACATTTCACGAACTGCTTAACGTGCAATTCAACGTGCATACGGTTCCAATATTTTGGTGAGGGAAGGCCCGCCGGGGCTGGCTTAATTGGCGGGCCTTCGACCCAAGCACAAGGCCGCGGATGTCCCCGAGGCCCCCGTCCCACACGAGACCGTGGACTCAATTGCTTACGAAAGTCTGACGTGACGCCGGAGCATATCCGACCGCCATAAGCACGGTTGGGCCAGCGACAAGCGGGTCGACGGTTCACGCTGGCGGGCTTCTTCTCACAGCGGGATTACCTCGGCGGGTGCAAATCGCCTTGAAGCCAGCGGCCAAGGGACTTGGAATGCATCGGATCTTCGTAGGCGGCACGGATCGTAAGTACGTCATTGCAGAGAGCGCACTGAAACCTGTGCAAGTCCACGCCTGAGCGCTCTGCCTCGATGCTGACGAGCGTCATCGAGGCGTTGCACCTTGGACAGACGGGGCGCTGGAATGTGTTCGGTGGAATGGCAGGCGACGGGCGTTGAGGTTGGGCCATGATGCCTCCCTACGCATGGGCGGGAGCGCAAAACTCTCGGTCACCGGCAAATGCCAGAATACGGAAACGGTGATGCCATAAGTATGCGCCTCATTGACCTAAAGCGCGAGTCAATTTGGGCTTGGTTCACGATGGCGCGCCTAATCTTCAATCACGTCGTACTCGAAGGCGACCCCCTCAGGGTCGTTTTCCTCAAACCACTTTTCCGCGGCGTCGACCGTGGAGAAGACCTTGATGTGGTCGACGTCGCCGACCTGCTTGGCGGTGTTCACGTACACGAAAACGGTCATTGATCCCTCTTGAGCTTGCGCCGGCCCCAATGCGGCTCCTTTCCCCTTGGGGTGAACTCCGGCACGTAGTGGCGGTTCAATGCCCGCAAGATGCCGATACGGGCAAACATCGTCGGGCCGCCGCCTTCCGCTACCAGGAGCAGCGCTTCCATGGCGGCTTGCCACTCCGGCGCGTTGTGCTCCTTCTTCGGCAGGGCGGCGATATACTCGCCGGCATCAAGCAGCGTGGCCAGCTTCGGGCCGGCAATGTCAATCGGCTCGTCGAAAGGCCGCCCCCAGCCTACGGTCATTGTCGGGCAGGGCTCCTCGTCATCGGCCCGGACGCTATTCCTATCCGGAACAATACTGCCAACGTTGGGGAAACGTACAGACCGGCGCTTTGAGCTGTGAGCAAGGTCGGAGCTGCCTGATCCTCCCCAAAGGTCCAAGCACCCCAAACGGGCCCGGCCACCCACACCCAGAACCCAGGCCGGGGCCGTCTTTGCCCGCTATCGATAGCCCATCGCGGCTGTTGGCGGCTTACCCCCATGGAAGGGGCCTGACCTCGGCGCCGCGGCGGCCACAAGCCTGACAGATGAAGCGCGGCTCGATGTCGGATAGCCGGATATCGTCCGGCCAGCGATCAGCGTCCAGAGCAATGTGGTGGCCGCAACGATGCGCGCAATAGACCAGGACGCCGCGCAGGCCCATCTCGCGCATCTCGCCGAATGTGAGTCAAATTGTCGATTGCTGGTGGCTCGGGGGGACGCGCGAGCCACTGTGCGTCGTGGGTGTGGAGAACTAGAGCCGCCGGCCTTCGCCGGTGCGAGATGGCGTTATCCCCGCCACGAGTGCCTGACGCGACGAAAAACTTTTCTTGTCGTCGTACATTCTGTAGTTGATAAAGAAAACGGGCAGTCATTGGGTGGAGTGGATGTTTCGTCAGCAATTTTTCCTGCTCGCCATCGCATTTTGTGCACTACCGTTCGCGCTGGCCGGTTGCCTGTCGCTGGGCGGTCCGATGGTGTGGAGTTACTACGATAAGTGCAGCGCTCAAACTTCGTCCTTTCTAGCTATGGCGGAATGCGGCAAGCAGGCCCGCAATGCCGATTGCATCCCCAGTAATGATTGTTCGTCTATGGGGAACGCGTACGTCCAATTTACAGACTCGTTGGTCTTGTCGGTCAAAAACAAAGAAATGACCGAGGCCGAAGCGATGCGTCGATTTGCCGAGTACAAGACTTCCCTGATCCAAGGAGAACGTCGAGACGACGCGATTAGAGATGCAGGCAGAGCGGCGGCTGGTCCCGCTCCGATTCCTCGCTCGGATGCGCCTGTTCTTCGGCCAGCACCGATTCCGTGCCCGCCCGCCTATCGGACCTGTTTATAGCGGCACGAGAAAATATTCCGATATGCCGAAATGTTCGCTTGCTCCGTCGGGCAGAACAGTGGTTCATAGGGTGCTCCTGATCGAATGAGGAGCGGGCTCAATGGCGGAAGAAATCCAAGCGTCATCTGAGCTATCCAAAATTGCGAAGCTCAACGGAGACTTCCGAAGAAATTACGGGAGGCTGCTTGGTGCGTTTCTGTATCTGCGTTCGATCAGCGCGGCTCGCCATGCATCCCATTGGGGTGGGCTGATCGTGGCTTTTGCGACAGCCATTCTGACCTGGGTGGCAAAGTATGGATGGCCGTGGAGCAGTCCATCTTGAAGACGTGAGTTTCGCGGCTCTGGCTGGTTGTCGTAAATTGCCTAAAACGCGCGATGCGTTTGAGGCCGATTCGATGGTCAATGCGCTCGTTCCGCACAAAATCTCTTTGCCAAAAGCGCAGCGGACACTCCGCGCTGCGCAATACGTCCGCATGTCGACGGACCACCAGCAGTACTCCATCGAGAATCAAGCTGCTGTCATCGCCGCCTACGCACAAGCGCGCGGGCTCGAAATTGTTCGAACGTATCGGGACGATGGTGAGAGTGGTCTTGCGATAAAAAACAGGCCGGGTCTGATCGGTTTGATCGCCGACGTCTGCCAACGCCGAGCTAATTTCGATCACATCCTCATCTACGACGTCAGTCGATGGGGGCGGTTTCAAGACACCGATGAAAGTGCCCACTACGAATTTGTCTGCCGGGAGGCGGGCGTCACAGTTTCTTATTGCGCGGAGCAATTCGAGAACGATGGAACTGTGATTTCAAGCATTGTGAAGAACATCAAACGAGTGATGGCTGCCGAATACAGTCGAGAGCTATCGGTCAAGGTGCACGCCGGCGCGTGCCATTTGTCGAGGCTTGGCTTTCGGCAAGGCGGTCACCCTTGCTTCGGGCTACGTCGAGAACTGTTTGATGGAAGTGGCAGATCAAAAGGGGTGCTGGAGGCCGGACAATGGAAATCACTTCAGACCGATCGCATCATCCTACGCCCAGGACCGCAGCATGAAATCGAAACGGTAAGGCTTATATTCGATCGTTTCGTGAACGGGCATCGCACCGAGACCAAGATTGCGCGAGAGCTCAATCTTTGCGGTGTCTTTAATCGCGGTCGGCCGTGGACCTGCGGAAAAATCCACTATCTGTTGCAGAACGATAATTACATCGGGACCAATCGTTACAACCGGCATAGCGCCAAGCTGCGAACGGCCCGAAAAGAAAATGCTCCGGCAGATTGGATCAAGAAGGAGGGCGTTTTTGAACCTATAGTTGATAAGGAGATTTTCGCGAAAGCACAGCAGATGCTCATGGATCGCCAACACACCCGGGGGGTGTCGGACGAGGAAATGCTGAAGCGGCTGAGGGTCCTGCTACATCGTAGAGGGAGGCTGAGCAGGGACGTCATCAACGAGACAGAAGGTATCCCGGGCACAACAGCATACTTGGCGCGCTTTGGCAGCCTGAGCAACGCCTATCGGTTGATTGGCTATACTCCGAAGCGAAACTACGAGCACATTAAGTCGCGTCCAGTCCGCTGCGATATGATCAAGACTACGGTCCTGAAGGTGGGGTCCGCGCTCGCAGAATCCGGACGAGATGTCAGAGTTGATCAGGTTCGTCAGATCCTGAGGGTGCACGTAATCGCGATATCGTTCCGCGTGGCACGCAGCCGCAATGCGCGCGGGGCGACACATCCTAGCTGGGTGATAGTGCGTGGTCGGCATCTTCCGTCGGGCCTCGTTGCCGTGATCAGGCTGAGCGACGGCAATCGAGAGATCATGGATTATCTCATAATGCCTGCGTCTCGGCTGGTTGGGCGCGACCTGAGATTTAGCGAGAGGAACCGTGAGAGTTTCGGTCTGCAGCGATATGGGACCATGGCCGGACTAATCGAAACGATCAAACGGCGCGTGAGCAATCTTGCTTATCTGACGAAGCGAATACCGTCGGTTCTTGACGAGCGACCAGCTTCGAATGGCTGAGCGGCGCGCGTAGAGGCATTTATCCTTGCTGACGACTCGGAGCGCGCGAGATACTGCGCGTCGTGGGTGTGGAACGACACTCGGAGCAAGTGTTTTCCGCGGAGGGCGATGCGGTTCTGAGGAAAAAGCTACTGCTCGACGGGGCACTGGCCGCAGGAATCTGATCGGCCACATGGGATCAGCACGACATCGACGAGCTCGCGCGTCATCGAGCGCCGGTCCCCGTCGCCGAAACTATCTCAACCCGGCGGCCGCTTGAGAAAGATCGTCACCATCACCCTCCATCAGCCACAGGATCGGCGCCCACACCAAGATGGGAGCCGCAGCCATCAGCGCGGTCCGAATGAAGCCTTTGGCCTTCTCCCGCCGCGCCCACAGCTCGCGAGATGGCGATCCCTACGGAAATGCCGGCGATAAGGCCGACGAGCGCGGTCAATTCCGCTCTCCCGTGTGCATAGTGTGTGCACGCGGGGTTTTTAAGGGAGAGGGAGAAAGACTCGTTAGTGCGCTTAAGTAATTGAATTAGCTTGGTGAGCGCGCTGGGGCTCGAACCCAGGATCCCGTGACTAAAAGCCATGTGCTGAGGTCGTCCTGCGCGCGTTCAGCTTGACCGGCAAAATGCCCGATCAACAAATAGATCCGCTCCCTGGCCGTTTTGAAGGAAGGCTTGGGGCAGGTCGCAAGCCACGCTCAGCGGCGGAAAACTACGGTTGAGATATTGCTGAGGCGACCGTTGCAAACACCGTAGCTATTATTCAGAGGCGCATGAAAAATCGAGTTAAATCAGCGAGGTTGACAAGGACACCCCTAGTCCCGAACGGACCAAAGGCTTTCATCGCGTAGTTGCCGCCGAGGCCGTTGTGAGCTTGCGGCAGTTTGTTAAAGTGGGAAATAAGCTTCAAGAGGACATGGCGACATGAGAAATCTCACGAGGGCGATATTGAAGCGTCTGCGACGCGAAAGCCTTCCATTCGCCGACTGATAAGGTTTGGTCGCAAATGGACGCAGCTTCGCGAACTGATAAGGAAATGAACAAACCTTATCAGTTCCGAATGTAGCTCAAGGAGTGCAATGCTCGAGTGGGTGTGCATTCGCCTTCTCTTGGACCCGACCTGTGCGCGGAAAATCCGAAGTAGTGGCTTCCGCTCCCCTTCATGGATATATGAAGCTGAAAAAGCTCAGCGGCGGAAGCTCAGTCGATCCAATGATGGACTGGAGCGAGAGTTTAGGTTTTCAATCGGTTTAGAGGGTGGCGTGTGCACCCAGAGATCAAGAAAATCTACACTCGGCGAGCGTGAAGCGGTCGCGCACGGAGCTTCCATTAATGAGCGGATCACTTCTGCGGCATCTTGCTATTTGTGCGCGATAGCCGCTGGCGGATACATCTTCGATTCTGCGGAGCTCTATGGCATACCGCACCAGGCTAATAGCGCGGACCGCGATTTGTGATGACGTTGGCCTCACGGGATGGGCTACGAGCGAAATGCGGTTTGGTTGGATCGCGGATCGTCGATTCACGAGGTCGGCTGGGTGCTTACCCGCCTTCACTAACTATCATCAGCGAGAGCGGGCACGATCCGTGCAAGCAACGATATCGCGGGAGAATTTTCGACCCACTTCCTGCGGTGGCACGAACACCGCTAAGTATCGGCCATCGCCCGCGAGCTGATAAGTAGCGATCTCGCCATAGCCAACGGCAGTCAGTTCGCAACGCAACAACTCAATCGGCGTGCCATGCTTCGAGGTCGGTCGCTCGAAGTCGACAATTCCGACCCGCGCGCCCGGCTCCAAGGTGGGCGCGAGATTATAGAGGAAGGCATACGGTTGGGCTATCTCGTGATCCATGTGCCCGAGGATGGCCGCGTCCAGGGAGGAAGCGGGCAGGCGGGGGTCGTGTCGTTCGCCCGTTGCGAATATGACGTTTGTCAGCCCCATTCATTCCGTTCGCCGTGTAGTAGCCGCTGCTTGCCCCGCTATCGCCGACAGTCATGCCTGGTTTCAGCTCAAGAAAGCGTGCGACCTCACAGGCCTTTTGTCCGCTATGTGCTGCGCGTGGACCAAAGGATTGTAGGTACTCTAGGATCTTGCGAAAAGCCCATGATGTATGCCGCAGTTTCTTGCGCCCGGGAACAATTTGCGACGATTCTTCTCCTGATAGCATCGGCCAGGGCCCGCTGGTGCGATGGTGTTGACTGCGAATGCGACTGAGGCCCAGCTAGGCTATGGGAGCTGGCCTTCTCGCGCCAATGAAGCAACCTCGTGCGAGGATCGGCAGCTTTTCGCGCAAACCGGACATTCGGACGAGCACGCAAGTTGCAGAAGAGCCCAAAAGCGAACCAATTCGGCCATGATCGTTTTCGCGTTGGCCTTTCGGATCTCGGCGGGTCGGGAGCCTATCTGACCGGCTCGTACAGGCAACCTGCCGGGCAACCGCGCGCGCTTAATGAGCGTTTAATGCTTTTGCGCAACAGATAGAGCACCAGCGCGGAATTAGTCCTAGTTACGAGTGCGAGCCGAGCTCCCGAGGAGGGGAATCGGATGGGACTGCTTTTCATTGGAGTGCTGGCAGGAGTCCTGATCGGCTTTGGCTGGTTCGCGCCTTCCCGGGGGTATTTCCTCGGGTGTGCGTCGCGACCCTGTTTCGACAGGGTTGCAGTCGCCCAGCCCGCACAGCCAATGCCGACGGCACTGGCGCAAGAGCCTGCGGTCGTCAAATCGAATTCCGCAACTCCGGCAAGGCCCGGCAAGAAATCATCTCCGAAGAAGCGCGAATCGGCTGACCTCGCCAAAGCGGCGTCCTCGCGAACGAGGATCAGCGTCCCGGCATCCGAACGGTCCGCGGAAATATCAGATCCTGCTCTGGACAAGGCGAAGGTCGCGATCGCGACGAAGATGGAAGATCCGAAATCGGCCGAATTCAGCGACATGAAGCGCGCAATGCGAAAGAACATGTTTGGACGCCGCGTGGATACGATTTGCGGGCGTGTGAAAGGAAGAAGCGCGTCAGGCGGCGAGACCGGAGAGAGGCCGTTTCTGTATCTCGTCAAGGAGGATGAGGCATATGTCGTCGATGGCAAGTCAGGGTCGGCGTCGTCAACCGCGTATCGAAATATCTGCAATTGAGGGAGTGCGTCGACTGCGCCATCGCGTGGTTCGCGCCGAAATGATTTGAGCGGAAAGAATTTTCCCCAGGCGCCAAGTGATCCCGCAGTGGATACGACACCAACGCTGGCGCTGCACCGCTCTCGTGCTGCTCCATTCGGGATGAATGCGGCAGCAGGGGAGATGCAAACGAAATGGGAATATCGCGGAAATTCTTTCATTTTCGAGGAAGTCATGCACGACATAACCAACACCTCAAAACGGCTCAATGAATCGCTTCACTTGCCGGTTCTGGTGATCATCGAGCCGCTCCTGTTGCCTCGCACATGCATTCTGAACGTCCTCAGGCGGGAATTGGACGAACTCGAGATCCTTGACATGGCAACGGCCCAAAGCCTGGACTGCACGTCAGCCCGCGATGTTCGTCTGGTGGTGCTGAGCATCGCCGACAAGTCCATCGGCGATCCCTCGGTTGAGGACGATCTCGCCTTCGTTGCGGAGTGTTGTCCCACCGCCGCCGTTGCACTCCTGTCAAACCATGACGACGAGGCGACAGTGCAGGCCGCGATGCAGCGGGGCGTGCGCGGCTTTCTGTCCACCTCGCTGCCGATCGAGATCGTCATAGCCGGCCTGCGCCTCGTTCTTGTCGGCGGCGTCTACAGGCCGTTGCCCGTGGCCGGGATCAACAGGATGCCGGATTTCGAACCGCCGGATGCGCGCGTGCTTGCGCCCACATATCTGATGAACGACGGAGCCAGAGTGGCCATTGACAGGAGCGTGACCGATCTCACGCCTCGTGAGCAACAGGTTCTGGCGGAATTGGAGCTCGGCCTGCCCAACAAGCTGATCGCCGCCAAATTGAACCTCTCGGAAAGCACGGTCAAAATGCACATCCAGCATATCATGAGGAAATGTGCTGCGCACAATCGCACGGAAGCCGTCCTCCGCTGGCGCGGCCGGTTGCCCGTGCTGAGCCGCGATCGCGACCCCGGCGCCGTTCCGATGCCAGAGACCTAGTCCTCCCTGAATGCCCCCCGGAAGCTGTCGAGCAAGGGCCGGAGCGCGTAGAGAGCCACGGTCCCACGCCCTGTCGTGATGAATACTTGAACCGGCATGCCCGGCACGATCTGGATGTCGTTTGCGGCGATCTGCGCGTCGTCGATCCGGATTTTGGTCGCGTAGTATGGCTGGTCGGTACGCTTGTCGAGGAGCCGGTCTGCGGATACGTGCACGACGGTTCCCTTCAGGCGAGGCACGCGACGCTGATTGTATGGTACGAGGTGAACCTCGGCATTGAGGCCGGGATGAACCACATCGATGTCCTCGGGCCTCAGGCGCGCGATCACGATGAGGCGGTCTTGCCGGGGCACCAGGTCCATGAGCGGAGCGCCCGCTCCGACGACGCCGCCGGCTGTATGAATCCGTAGATCGGTTATCACGCCGTCCTCGGGCGCCTTGATCTCCGTTCGAGCGAGCTGATCCCTGGCCGCAAGCAATCGCTCGCGGAGCTGAAATATCTGGTTCTGGGCTTCGCGTAGCGACTGGGCGATTTCGTTCTGCCTCTCGCTCTCGAGCTTGAACAATGTGGCCTGCTGCTCGCTGATGACCTGCGCGGCGCGGGAAATCTGCGCGCCGATCTCGCCGCGGCGGCCTTCGACGTCGGCCAGCTCGCGTTGCAGGTTCAGAAGCCGCGGCCGCCGTTCGAGTCCCTTGTTGACAAGCGCCGCGACCATATCCAGTTCCTCCCGGACGATGTTGCTTCGCTGCCCGGTGGCGTTCTCCTGCGCCTTGAGGCCTTCGATCTCCTTCTCGACCTGGCGCCTTCGTTCGCGAATGATTGCAAGCTGCGACTCGTGAACCTGCAGTCGGGCCTGAAAAATGAACTGCTGCGCCGACACCGCAGCGGCGGCCACGCCACTCTGCTTGCTGTCCTGCTCCAGCGAGCCCGGGATTGCGATGCTCTCAAACCTCTGCTGTTCGGCCTGAAGCCGTGCGGCACGGGCCGTTGCATCCCACAACTGGCCTTGAAGGCTTTGCACCTCCGAGCCGGCCCGGGTGTCGTCCAGCGCGATCAGCGTTTGTTCGCTTCGCACGACATCGCCGTCCGAAACCAGGATCTTCCGGACGATACCGCCTTCCAGATGTTGAATCGTCTTGCGGCTCGATTCCGATTCGACGACGCCGGATGCGATCGCGGCGCTCTCGAGAGGCGCGAGGCTCGCCCATGTACCAAGCCCCAGCATGAAGCAGAGTACCAGCAGATTGCCCGCGACGGTGATACCGCGAAGCCTTGCGCGCGGAGAGATCGGCGTGGGCCTCGAGCACCATGGAAACTCGATCGGCTCGAAATCGTCGATTGCGGTTACCACCGCTCCAAATCGCCAGGCCGCCGGGGTGAGGGGCACCGGCGTTCGCGTGAGCTGGCCCCAGATCATGGGAAGTCTCGCGACGGCGGGAACCTTCCAGATGGTGAGCGAGTTCCAGATCATGGCACAATCTGCGAAGTAACCAGGGGGCGGCTCAGGTGCCGTTCAAAGACGTCCTCGCTGTCGCCGAACGCGGTGACCGCGCCGTCTTCCATGATGGCAATCTTGTCCGTGGCGGCGAGGAGACCCATCCGGTGAGTGACGACGACGAGGATGACTCCCGCGAGCTTCATGCGCTCGATGGCATCCAGCAGCATTCGCTCGCCCGCGTAGTCGAGGCTGGCGTTGGGTTCGTCGAGGACGACGAGGCGTGGAGTGCCGAAAAAGGCACGGGCAAGACCGAGGCGCTGCCGATATCCGCGCGAGAAGGTTTTTTCACTTGGAACCGCCGTGTCGTACCCCAGCGGAAGGCGCATGATCGCCTGATGGAGTCCGACGAGCTTGGCCGCTTCGACGACCTTCTGCCGATCGGCATCGTCAAGGCGCGCAATGATGTCGGCTATGGTGTCGCCGAGCAGGTTGATGTCCTGGGGGAGATATCCGAGACGCTGGCCTTTTCGCCCCTCGCGAAACAGCGCAACGTCGGTGTTGTCGAGATGGACACGCCCTTGTGTCGGCATCGACAGCCCGGCGATCACCTGGCCAAGCAGCGACTTGCCCGATCCGGACGGACCGATGATGCCGAGGCATTCTCCGGGCGCGATGCTGAACGAGACGCCGTTCAGCAGAAGATGATTGGTCCCCGGCAGCTTCACGCTGACATTGTCGACGACGAGATCGCTCCGGACTTGCTGCGGCGAGATCTCCGTATCCTCCCGCGCGGCTGCAGGGAACGCGGCGAGAAGCATGCCGAGCCGCTGACAGGCACTCACGGCTGTCACGAGTGATTTCCAGCCTGCGACCGCACTTTCGACCGGCGCGAGCGCCCGGCTGAACATCAGCGTGGAAGCAAAGATGATTGCAGGGCTCTTGCCGTGATCGAGGACGAGCCATGCAGCCGCCCCCATGATCAGGACCTGCGATAGCGCGCGGACCGGTTTGGTGGCGAGCATGACGATCTCGCCTCGCCGGAGGGCCTCATCGTGCTCCCTGCGGGAGTCCTGTGCGTCATGGTAGATCATGCGCGCGGCGCTATCGAACATTCCCATGGCGCGGATCATGTGGATGTTGCCGGCGGCGGTCTGGAGGCGGCCGTAGCTTCTGGACAGCGCTGCGCCGGATCTGAGCAGAACGTCTTCGGTGGCCAGCTCTCCGGCAACCGTGAGCGCGAACAGGAGAGCGACGCAGCAGCCGCCCACCACGCCAAGCAGAGGATGGATCAGAAAGAGGACAAGCAGGAACAAGGGCGCCCAGAGCGCGTCGAACAGCATCGGACATGCGCCGGACTCGACGAACTGGCGCAGCGTGGTGAGATCCCGATATGCGCCCGACGCTTGCGTCCAATCGCTGCGAAACGCCGCTTCGAGGCCGGCCGATAGCACGCAAGGACGAAGGCGGTCGTCGAGCCAGGCGCCAAGGCGTCCCAGGACGGCGCGCCGCAATGCATCGTACACGCCGCCGACGACCACCGTGACCGCGACAATGAGCGTGAGCAGGAGCAACGTGTCACCGCTCCGGCTCGACAACACCCGGTCGTAGATCTGAAGAAGATAGATGGAGGGCGCAAACAGAAGCAGGTTGTAGCTGCAGCTATACGCGAAGACGAGGCCAAGCGGTCCCGCGCAGGACCAGAGGGCCGCGTGCAGTGGCGTTGGCACCTGCGGCAGGATGGGAAACCGAACGGGCGGCATCAGCATGATCGTCACCGCCTGAAATCGAGGTCCGGCGCACTTGCCCGATGGCCAACGTCACTGCCAACGGCATCGGCGGGGTATCGGCTTGATCTGCAGGACCGGTGAGGGCGATCACCGGTCCTGCCGGTCGGACGAGCCGACGGTCAGAACGTATCGAGATGGAAGTCCACTTCACCGCCGAGCGCGGCGTTGCCGTCTCCCCCGTTGCCGCCGATGCCGGCCACGACGTCCTGGTGCTGGTCCACCGCGACCTTGTTGATCTGGCTTGCATCGGTATTGGCGTAGACCTTGGAGGTATCGTAGCCGCTATAGGACTTCTGGCTTCCGTTCGACTCGGCGTCTCCGCCATAGGCCTTCGAAAACACCGATGCCTTAGCGTTGGCGCCGCCGGCATCCCAATCTGCCGTCTGTTTGACGCTGTCACCGGTGTTCACGTGCACGCTAGCGCCGTCCGCCTTGTTGGTCGGATCGAAGTTGACCGTCGGCTTGCTGATGATGGCTCCCTTGAAGGTGCCGTCCCCGCCGTTTCCGACGCTTTGACCGCCGGTGTTGATCGATTTGAATCCGATCGAGTCCGAGATGTTGATCGCTTTGGGCAACATTTGAGCCTCCGTGTTTCTGTTGGCTGTCGCGCATCATCCATCCCGATCAGGCGGACGCGCGCGGCAACTCTGATCCGCTCGTGCGCGACGGCGATAGATGTCAAATCGGACACCATCCGGTTTGGTCGACCTACGTACGAAAGTATGACATCCGCCGCGCGACAGCGGAGCTTCAAACGTCAGGGGAGGGCGCCTCAGGGCGTGCTTGCATGCGCGAGCGTGTCGACCGAACTCACGATCGGGCTTGTCCGGGCGATGTGACGTTTCGCTATCCCATCAGGTGAAGATCCGACAGAAGATGGGCCGAAAGATCGCCGCCCAGTGCGAGATTGCCGTAACCGCCGTCGCCGCCGACACCGGCGATCTGGACCGCACTCTGGTCGATGTGCACGTTGTTGACCTGATCGGCCACGGCCGTTGAATGGGGACCTGCAATCGCGATGTTGATGGGTGCATAGATCGCGACGCTGACATCGATCAGGCTGCCGGCAAAATAGCCGTTGCCGCCATTGCCTGCGGCGTTCGAACCGGTCGCGATCGTGTCGGAGCCGCCCGACACCTGGGGGAGATGGCTGGCATGGCCGCCCGCCGCGGCGTTGCCGTTGCCGCCGTGCCCGCCAATGCTGGCGAGCTGAACGATGGATTGATCGACGTAGGCGTCATTGGTCTGGAGCGAATGAACGCTGGAGCCATAGCCCGCGACTGCGACGTTGATCGGATCGTACACCACGACGGAGGAATGGACGAGACTCCCGTGGAGCGCGCCGTCGCCGCCATTGCTGGCCTGGCTTCCGCCGGTTTGAACGTCCGCGACGCCCGTTCCGTTGCTTGATCCCCAGCTGGGGTCGAGCGTCATGACGCTGCCGCCGGCGGCCACATTGCCGTTTCCGCCGCTGCCGCCGACGCCCGCGATCTGAATGGCCGATTGATCGATGTCGACCGTGTTCGATTGACTTGCCTGCGCGGTGCCGCCCGACCCTGCCATTGCAATGTTGACCGGGTGATAGATCACCACGGGAGCGTCCACGATCGCACCCGAGAAATAACCGCTGCCGCCGTTTCCGGCGCTGTTCTCGCCGCTTGCGATCACGCCGGCGCCGAGGGACGTCCCGATGCTGCCTCCCGATGCAATGTTGTCACTGCCGCCATGGCCGCCGATGCCGGCCATCTGCAAGGCGGATTGATCGACATTCAGATTGTTGGACTGGCTGGCCAGGGCGACCGAGCCGTATCCCAGGCTCACCGAGATGTTGATCGGTTCATAGATCAGCAGGGACGCGTGAATGATACCTCCATAAAAGTAGCCATCTCCGCCGTTCCCGGCCGTGTTCGCTCCGCTCTCGACCGTGCTCATCCCGGGATGGGATGCGTCGGAAGCGAGCTTGGCGGCGGGATGTTCGGATTGAACCGGGTCGGAGTCATGATGCTGGATCTTCGCGCTCGCGGGGGGCGGTCCGGGATCTGCAAATTGGCCTGCGAACGGGCCGGGAGCATGGATCGGGGCGCCATTGCCGGCCGCGTCAGTCGGGAGCGGGGCGCTCGGCGTAAGGGCCGGTTCATCGTCGCCATCGTACCCATCGTGGTGATGAGAGGCGTGATGCAGCCGGATCCCATCCGACATCTGCGAAAAATTCATCGTAGCCTCCCTCATCGCAATCGCTCCGCGCAATCGGACGGGTTCTTGTCTCCGGACAGAATGTCATCCTGGGAAAGTCGAAAGCCCAGTCGTCAGTTCGGATATAGCGCTTCGTCTGGCAGCCGTAACATCGGCTACATCCGTTCGGGTACAGTTCCAGCCTTTGCAGCTTTGCGCTGGCCGATGTTTGAAAGTGCGACCTTAAGGGGGTGGCGAAGATGGACAATCGAACCGATGGGCCGGGTCGTCGCCCGGCTGCAGAACGGGTGCGGGATTCGCACCTGCATCTCGGGTTTGCGGCCATAATGAATCCACCGCGTCGCCGGATTTAAGTCGCATTGCGACCCAGGTCACGGCCAAAGCTCTTGCCTGGCAGGGGCGCAACACCGGGGTTTCGATGTCCGGTCATTTGCGATTTTGGTTCGTAGCTATTGTGCTTCTTGCAGGTCTCTCGACGTCATCCGCGTCTTCGAACTCCCTTTCCGAATTCTTCAACGCCGGTCCCGCAACGGCCGCTGCACCCGCTTCCGCGGAAGTGGAGTGCTCGACGCGGCCCGGCAAGTCGACCGCCGACGGCCAGCACTGGGTCTATCGGGTGGAAGGCCAGCGGCGATGTTGGTTTCAGGTCGCCGAAGGGACGGAGACGGTGAAGAAGCTGGTTCAGCATCGCGACGCCAAACATCGTGTCGCCACGGCCGAAGAGAACAAGACCGCAGCGCGCAATCGGAAGGCGGTGGTGGATGCGCGCGCGGAGCTGCCGCGCTCCACACCTGAGGATACGTCTCGGCCGAGCCCGTCCGCGCCCGTGCAGGCGGTTGATGCCGGTCCCGTCCTTGCTACCGGGATCACGACTCGCGTGTCGCCGGTCCCCCTTTCCAAACGCGCGAACGACCGGCTCACGGCTGACGAGATCAGGCCGCGTCAAGTCGACGTGGAGGCACTCCTGGCGGCTGTGCCGGCCACCAGTGACGCGGTTGTCGCTTCGGCGACGCCGCGCGCCTTTTCCACCGCCGAGGCGGGCGATGACGGGTGGGGCTGGACCTGGCTTGGCATGCTGCTGATGGCTTTGGGGCTTCTCTCCGTCTTAAGCGCGAGTAGAACCGTTCGGTGGGCCGAGCTTCTGCACCAGCCGAGGTCATCTTTCGCTTGCGAGAGGCTGCTGCTGGTCAAAACGCGACCTCGCGAGGAGGTGGGGCAAAGCGGCCATTCGGCCTGAACCGCACGTCTGGGATCGGCTCGGCGGCGACCTGAAAAGCTGAGACGACGTTTGGTTTAGGTCAGGCTTTCCGAACAAGAGTCAGGGCTCGATATAAGGTTGGCGACGGCGAGCCGTTGTTGTGCTCACGCACCGAACGGGTGTTCAGATGATCACTGTTGGAGCACACCTTATCGTCGTCGTGACGTCTGATACCTCTAACGCGTTGTTGACATCTCTCGGCACGCCTCTGACGTCCGCTTTCGGAGATTGATCGGACTACGCCGCTTGTTGAATGGATGGTCTCGTTGGGGAGAGTGTCACATCGCGAAGTGAGTAGAATTGAGGCCGCTACGCTCTTGTGTTCAAAGAAGCGCTGAGTACTCTGCATGTGCACGCCTTGCTCTCGTGTGCGTGACGTGTGCACTGAGAATCCGAAGACGCGATTTCCACTTCCGATTCATGCCTATCTAGCCCTAGAAGAGCCAAGCAGCGGAAGCCTCATCAAACCAGATTTCTCAATCGGTCCAATCACATATAGGATCGATCGAAGGTAAAATAGATCAGTGAAATGAATGGCTTACGGTGGAAATTTTCTACGGCCCCCATGATGGATTGGACCGACTGACATGCAGCGGTGAAAAAGTGTCTATCTGAAACGTGCGGCGCTTCAAACAGATCTCCTGCGAGACCCAGACATCCGATCTCGCTATTCGAGCCGACATAATCGTGAATGGGGCCCGGCCATCGATAAGGCTTGGTGGCAAACGGAGTTCGGTCCGCCGACTGAAAAACTTTCATACGAAAGGAGTCAGTTGGCTGACTGATAAGGTTTCAAGCGAAAGCTTATCAGTTGGGCGCTCAACGGGCGATGGATACCTGCCTTGTCCCGAATGGCTGACCGTAGCTGCAGCCGTTGGAAATCAACTATTGGCCAGAAGCGAAATCTAGAGTTTGGTCGACGGCGCTAATCAGTTGAGAGATCATCGAGCGCTACGCGGGCGTGCTGCGTTCATCTCCTCATCGTGCTATCGCAAATGGCAGAGACAGAAGCAGAGATAGGAAACCTAATCTCCGCCCATGGCGGAAAGTGATCCTAACCCGTTGCCCGCGGGAGCGCGCCCCTAGCCGTAATCTCCGCCGAAAGCTCCTCGATCGTCTTGCGGTGCTCCATCGCCGCTTTACGGATCAGCGCAAAGGCGGCGGGTTCGGCGAGCGCATGCGAATTCATCACCTGGAGGACGGCGGCAAGCACGACGCGACGAGACTTCAACCGGTTCTCGAGCTTGATAATCTGGTGCTTCAATTCGCTTGTGCGTTCGTTGCGCTCGAATGCCATGACGAGCGCTGCATAGATGCCGGCCGATCGTAACGGCTTTACCAGAAACGAAGCCGGGTCAAGTTCGAGCACCATCTTCAGGCGGCTCGGCGTCTCCGTGCCGAGCAGGGCGATGACAGGTGATCGCGCCAGGAACGCGCGCTGCGCCGGTTGCAGCAAGGGCAGGAATTCGTCATCGATCAGCGACAGATCGGGTGCGAAGTCGACGGGCTCACCCAGCGCCCATGCAACACCCTCGATCCCGAGACGCTCGAACTGGCGTCGCACGATGCTCGCGTCGCGTTCGTCCTTGATGGCGACGAGCGCCTTGCGTCCGCGCAGCGAAAATGAAGACCGTCTGCTCATTTTACAACCCGCAAATGCGGCGCATTCGGCAATGTGCCGCCCGCCGAGGTTTCCCTCGCCGGGCCGACGGCAACGTCGAGCTGCGTCAGGTAAGGATCAGGCTTAACAGGCGCCTCGGCTTCCCAGAAGATATCAAATTGTCCTTGCGGATTGGATACGGCAAGCCGCGGTGTAAGGACGCAATGGTTGTTGCCGCCGTCGATCCACACCGGTCCTTGCGGCGAATTGTAGCGATGTCCCGCCGCGGCGCGCCGCACCTCTGCAATGTCGGACGTGCCCGCGCGCTGCAGTGCGCGCGCCAGCAGATAGACCGCCACATAAGCGGATTGTCCGTCAACGGAGGGGCTGCTGTCCTCGCCATAGCGCGCCTTCCAGCGCGCGACGAAGGCGCGGTTCTCCGGCAGGTGGATGCTCTCGAAATAGGCGGATGACGTGATGCAGCCGGCCGATGCTGGTCCGACGATCGACAATTCCGGCTCGCACAGGCTGCAACTCAGCATCGGAATCTCGAGCCCGGCGGCCTTGGTGCCCGCATGGAAGGCTCGGATGAAGTGGTAGCTCGAGCTTCCGACGAGCGTGTTAAACACGATCGGCGGCTTGCGGCGGACGATCTCATCCACGATGTGGCCGACGGCGCTTTCGCCGAGCTCGAGCAGCCGTTCCGCCAGGATGTGGCCGTCTGCCGCGCTGACCAGTTCCCGGGTAACGCGATTGGTCTCCCATGTCCAAACGTAGTTGGAGCCGACGCAGAAGATCTCCCGCGAGAGATTGTCGAGCACGTACCTGACGAGGGGCAGGACGTTGTGATTGGGCGAGGCCCCGACATAGATGACGTTGTCGGAGCACTCGAAGCCCTCATAGCGCGCAGGGTACCAAAGCAGGCGATCGGTACGTTCCACGATCGGCAGGACCTGTTTGCGCGACGCCGACGTGTAGCAGCCGATGATGTGTTCGACGCCGACATTGCGGATGAGATCGTCGCAGACCGTATGGTATTCCGAGATGATTCCGCGGGGATCACGAACATGGGGAACGATCGAGAAATCAAACTCCATCTGGTTGTTGATCTCGTCGACCGCCATCATCGCGCTCTTGAGGATCTCGCGGCCCATGGCCTGATAGGGCCCGGACTGCGAGCAGATGATGCCAACGGGAACAGACGGTCTTGTCATTGACGACTTTCGCTAGTGCAGCGCGAAGATGAAATCATCATCGGCGACAACAGTGCAAGTGGCTTGCCGTTTTGCTGCGCAGCACTATCGAAATTTAGGCAGAGAGCATCGTTGACAATGCGATAGGCAGTTACTTAGACTTTTCTCCTACAGGGGCTCCTGTCGAACCTCGCGTGCGCCGATCTGGCCGATGACGTCCAGCTCCTTGCACTAAGTGCTTCGTTCGAGTTCGGACCCTAAGCGATAGATCATAGCCGCGGCATTTGAGCCATTCGTCACCTCATTCGGGAGGGACGGGTGGCTTTTTTCGTTTGCCGCCAGGGGAACTGGCAAAGCATGCGCATTGCCAGAGCGGTGACGCGTGCGTGGGCGCGACCGTGCGTCACATCGAGTGGGAGGATGAAGAGCGATGGCGGCAACAGATCTCCACTATCTCGGACTCGTCGACGTCGGGCGGAAGATCCAGGCGAAGGAGCTGTCGCCGGTAGAAGCGACCGAAGCGATGCTCGGGCGGATCGAGAAGCTCGACGGCAAGCTCAAGAGTTTTGCGCATGTGATGGCTGACTCGGCGCTCGCCCATGCCGCCACGGCCGAGAAGGAGATCGCTTCCGGCAAGATCAAGGGGCCGCTGCATGGTGTGCCGGTGGCGGTCAAGGATCTCTGCTGGGCCAAGGGCGCGCCGGCGGCGCATGGCATGACCATTCATCGCGATTTCCGTCCGACCGAGGATGCAACGGTGGTCGCGCGGCTGAAGGATGCTGGCGCGATTATCCTCGGCAAGCTGCAGCAGACCGAAGGCGCTTACGCCGATCACCATCCGAAGATCGACCCACCGAAGAATCCATGGAACACGGATCTCTGGCCCGGCGCGTCCTCGAGCGGCTCCGGTGTCGCGACCGCGGCGGGCCTCTGTTTTGGTTCGCTCGGCACCGATACCGGCGGATCGATCCGCTTTCCTTCGGCGGCCAACGGCATCACCGGGCTCAAGCCGACCTGGGGACGTGTCAGCCGCCACGGCGCGTTCGAGCTTGCGGCAACGCTGGATCACATCGGCCCGATGGCGCGGAGCGCGGTCGATTGCGGCGCCATCCTCGGCGTGATCGCGGGGCAGGATCCCAAAGATACGACATCGGTACCACTGGCCGTGCCCGACTACCTCGCGGGTCTCTCCGGCGACCTACGCGGTGTGACAATCGGCGTCGACCGGCGCTGGACCAGCGAAGGTACTGACGGCGACGCGGCCAAGGTCCTAGCCGAGGGGCTGCGTGTGGCGGCCGATCTCGGTGCGAAGATCAAGGAAATCACGTTCCCCGATCCAAAGGCGATCATCGACGACTGGTTCCCGCTCTGCGGCGTCGAGGTCGCCGTTGCGCACGAGGACACCTATCCGGCGCGCAAGGACGAGTACGGTCCGGCGCTCGCGGGCCTGCTCGATCTCGGTCGGCAGCAGTCCGGCATGGATTACCAGAAGATCGTGCTCCGGCGCGAAGCGTTTCGCGGCGCGATGCGTCTGCTGTTCGAGAGCGTCGATCTCATCGCGGTCCCGGCACAGGCCTTCGCTGCGCCGACGCTCGCCAAGATGGCGGCACTCGGAGAGGACGCCTCGCTGATCGCTGGACTGCTCCGCTTTACCTGCCCGTTCGACATGACGGGAAGTCCGGCCGTAACGCTGCCGGGCGGTTTCGCTGCGAATGGCGGCCCGGTCGGCTTCCAGTTCGTCGGCCGTCATTTCGACGAGGCCGGCCTCGTTCGCGCGGGCGATGCGTTCCAGCGCGTCACCGACTGGCACAAGCGTCATCCCGGGATCTGAGTTGAGGAGCCGATCACATGTCCGAAGACTGGTTGAAGACATCAATCATGGCCAAGCGCGCCGTCGCCAAAGGTGCGACCGGCGCGACGCACAGCCTGACGATCGAGCAACAGGGCGGCTTCCACTACGTCTACGGTCCCTATGCCAAGCCGACCTTGTCGATCGACCCGGGCGGGGTGGTCGTCGTCGAGACGGAAGACGCATTCGGCGGCGTGCTCACGAAGGAGACTGACAGCCCCACGGCCAAACTGAACTTCCCCTATCTCAATCCCCAATGCGGACCGATTGCCGTCAAGGGTGCCAAGAAGGGCGATTGCCTCGCGATCTACATCCGCGACGTCGAGACACGGGGTAAGCAGCCGGCCGGAACGACCTGCATCATCCCGGAGTTCGGCGGACTTGTCGGAACCGGCTCCACGGCGCTGCTCAATCCGCCGCTGCCGGAGCGCGTGAAGAAGCTGCATGTCGACAGGAACGGCGTGCGCTGGAACGACAAGCTCACGCTGCCCTACGAGCCGTTCATCGGCACCATCGGCGTCTCGCCGGAGATCGAGGCGATCTCCTCGCTGCAGCCGGACTATCACGGCGGCAACATGGATCTGCCCGACGTAGCTCCCGGCGCGATCATCTATTTCCCGGTGCATACCGACGGCGGGATGCTCTACGTCGGTGACTGCCACGCGACGCAAGGCGACGGCGAGCTCTCCGGCGTGGCGCTGGAGCAACGCGCGACGGTCACGCTGCAGGTGGATTTGATCAAGAACTGGAGCTTTGCCTGGCCCCGGCTCGAGACCAAGGACTTCATCATGACGATCGGCAGCGCCCGTCCGCTCGAAGATGCGGCCCGTATCGCCTATCGCGAGCTCGTGCGGTGGATGGCAGCCGATTACGGCTTCGACGAGATCGACGCCTACATGCTGCTCAGCCAGGCCGGCCGCATGCGCCTCGGAAACATGGTCGACCCCAAATACACGATGGGGGCATCGATCCTGAAGAATTACCTCAAGCCATGACATTCAACCGCTTTCAGAAACAGGGGATATCACGATGAATTCGGGACGTAAGTTAGGGATGGTTTTGCTCGGGGCCATGCTCGGTACAGCGGCGGCGATGAGTGTTGCTCGGGCGGCGGAACCACCGTTGAAGGTGGGCCTGCTCGAGGACGTCTCCGGCGACCTCGCCTTCATGGGCATGCCCAAGCTGCACGGCTCTCAGCTCGCCGTCGAGGAGATCAACAAGAGCGGCGGCATCCTGGGCAGGCAGATCGAGCTGATCCATCTCGATCCGCAGGGCGACAACGCCCGCTATCAGGAATTCGGCCGCCGTCTGCTCAACCGCGATAAGGTCGACGTGCTGATCGGCGGCATCACCTCGGCTTCGCGCGAGGCGCTGCGTCCGATCGTTGACCGCACCTCGACGCCCTATTTCTACACCAACCAGTACGAAGGCGGTGTCTGCGACGCCAGCATGGTCAGCATGGGTGCTGTACCTGAGCAGCAATTCTCGACGTTGATTCCCTGGATGGTCGAGAAGTTCGGCAAGAAGGTCTACGTCATTGCGGCGGACTATAATTTCGGTCAGATTTCGGCCGAGTGGAACCGCAAGATCATGAAGGATCTCGGCGGCGAGGTCGTGGGCGAGGAGTTCATTCCGCTCGGCGTATCGCAGTTTGCGCAGACCATCCAGAACATCCAGAAGGCGAAGCCGGATTGGTTGCTGACGATCAACGTCGGTGCCGCCCAGGATTCGTTCTTCGAGCAGGCGGCCGCTGCCAACCTCAACCTGCCGATGGGGTCTTCGATCAAGGTCATGCTCGGCTTCGAGCACAAGCGGTTCAAGCCGCCGGCGCTCAACAACATGCACGCGACCGCGAACTGGTTCGAGGAGATCGACACGCCGGAGGCCAACGAGTTCAAGAAGCGCTGGCACGCCAAATTCCCGGACGAGCTCTACATTAACGATATGGGCTACAACGCCTATAATGCGCTCTACATGTACAAAGCGCTGGTCGAGAAGGCTAAGTCGACCAAGCTCGAGGATATGCGGAAGGCCATCGCAGCGGGTGATGCTTGCATCGACGCGCCCGAAGGCAAGGTCTGCATCGATCCGAAGAGCCAGCACACGTCGCACCGCATGCGCTTGATCTCGGTCGGGCCCAAGCACGAGGTGACGGTGGAGAAGGACTACGGGGTGATCCAGCCCTATTGGCTTGGCGAGATCGGCTGCGATCTCACCAAGAAGAACGAGAAGGATCAGTACACGCCGAGCCATCTCCCGAAGAAGTCGTGACGCGCAACGGGCACGGATCTTGCTCGAGTTGAGTGTCACGGTCTTGGACAAAACCGGCGCTGCAACGATGCGGCGCCGGGATCGGCAAGGGGATCAAGATGTCGGCCGAAGTGTTCTCGCTATTCTATCAGTTCGCCGACGTGTTTGCGTTCCTCATTCTTTCGGCTGCAGGTCTCGCCATCGTGTTCGGCATGATGGGCGTCATCAACATGGCACATGGCGAGTTCATCATGTGCGGCGCCTATGTGACAGTCGGCCTGGTGAATCTCGGCGTGCCGCTCGCGATCGCGCAGATCCTCGCCGCGGTGACGGCGGGGCTCATCGGCGTCCTCGTCGAGTTCCTCGTCGTGCGGCGCTTTTACAAGCGGCCGTTGGATTCGCTCCTCGCGACCTGGGGCCTTAGCCTCATCGTGACGCAATCGATGCTCCTGATCGTCGGTTCTGCCGTACGGGGCATCGGAACACCCGAGGGAAGCTTCGCAATCGGTGACTATACGTTTTCGACCTACCGCCTGGTGCTGTTCGGTTGTGCGGTCGCCGTGCTGGCCGGTCTCTACATCATCTTCATGAAGACGCGGTTCGGCGTGATCGCCCGCGCGACCATGCAGAATGCGGCGATGGCAAAGGCGCTGGGCGCACGCACAGGCCGCATCTATGCGATCAGCTTCGGGATCGGCACCGGTCTCGCCGGGCTTTGCGGGGCGCTCTACGCGCCGACCATGACGCTGATCCCGACCATGGGCGCGACCTTCGTGGTCGAAAGCTTCGTCACCGTCGTGATCGGAGGAGCGAACGTGTTGCTCGGAACGGCGCCGGCCGCGGTGTTCCTGGCGATGATCCGGATGGCGCTGAATGCGAGCTACGGTCAGATCATCGGACAGATCGGCATGCTGGTGGCTGTCATCGTGATCATCCGGGTATTGCCCGAGGGACTCTCCAGCGTATTGGTTCGTCGTGGGCGCTAAAGGGAATCTGTGATGTTCAAGCTTCTTGAAGGCCCACAGACGCTCGGGCGCGGCAAGAAATTTTGGTTGTGCTTTGTCGCGGTGCTGGCGGGAGCGCTGAGCTATCCGCTGTTCGCTGACTCCTACGGTGTCGGCAATTTTGCCTATTTCCTGATCTGGATCTTCATGGCGCTCGGCCTCTGCCTGATGTGGGGCTATGGCGGCATGCTGTCGTTTGGCCAGACCCTGTTCTTCGGCATCGCCGGCTACGGCTACGGCGTGCTCGCGATCAACATGGGCGGAGGCACCGCGACGATCGCCGCGCTCGCGCTCTCGGTTGTCCTCGCGATGATCGCCGCAGGAATCCTCGGCTACTTCATGATCTGGGGCGGGATTAACGGCATTTTCTTTGGCATCGTGACGCTGTCCGCGACCCTGGTGCTCGCCTTTTTCCTTGGCCAGACGGCAGGGCCGGAATGGCACATCGGCCCGGCGCGGCTGAACGGCTTCAACGGCATGAAGGGCATGGACCCGCTGACCGTGGGCGACTTCTATGTCGAGGGATCGGCCCTGTACTACGTCATGGTCGCACTGATCGTGATCGTCTATCTCGCGCTGCGCATGCTTGTGAATTCGGGGATCGGCAACGTCATCGTGGCAACGCGGGAGAACCCGCAGCGCGCCGAGATGCTGGGCTATGACGTCCGCAAGTATCAGCTACTGACCTTCGTGATCGGCAGTGGCCTCGCAGGCCTTAGCGGCGCGCTGTACACATCCTGGGGACAGTTCATCACGCCGTCCAGCATCGGCCTGCCGGCGGCAGCGATGCCGATCGTGTGGGTGGCCTTCTCCGGGCGGAGCGATTTGACTGCGACCCTGGTCGGATCATTCCTGCTGCTGTTCGGCTTTCAGACCATCACGGTCTACAGCCAGCAGGCGGCGCTGGTGTTAATGGGGGCGCTGCTGCTCGCGACGGTGATGCTGGCGCCGCAAGGTTTTGTGCTTGGTATCGGTAAGCTCGCTGCCGGTTGGTGGGGCGGGCGAGGGCCGAGCGATGCCGGCGCGAGCCTTACGGAGACTGCTCGCCTGCAGTCGAAAGAGTCCTGATCATGACCCTGGTTGAGGTCAAAGGCGTATCGAAGCGGTTCGGCGGGTTGACCGCCGTCTCCGACGTCGACCTCGCGGTGAATGTCGGTGAGGTCCACTGCCTGATCGGTCCCAACGGTGCTGGCAAGAGCACGCTGTTCAAGCTGATCGTGGGCCTCTATCCGCCGACCCAGGGCAGCATCCTGTTCGATACCGTCGACATCACGGCTGAGCGCCCATACGCGCGCGTGCAGCGGGGCATGAGCATCAAGATGCAGGCTCCCAGCGTGTTCAAGGAGCTGCCGGTCCGGCAGAACATCCAGATCGCGCTCCAGGAGCGACTGTCCGGCGAGGAACGCCTCGCCGAGGAGGATCGCCTGCTGACACTTCTTAATCTCGCGGCGGACAGCGACAAGCTAGCTGGCGCGCTGTCGCATGGCCAACAGCAATGGCTCGAGATCGGAATGGCGCTGGCACTGAAGCCGCAGCTTCTGCTGCTGGACGAGCCGACGGCCGGGATGTCGCCGGAGGAAACCTTCAGGACCGGCGAGCTGATCAAGTCGTTCAATGCCGAGGGCATGACGGTGCTTGTCGTCGAGCATGACATGGCCTTTGTGCGCCAGGTCGCCCAGCGCGTCACGGTGCTGCATCTCGGCAAGATCTTTGCGCGCGGCGATCTCGAAAGCATTTTGCAGGACGAAAAAGTCGCCGAAATTTACCTCGGTAAGACCCATGCTCACTAAGCCCACGCCCACTGGCCGGATTCTTGAGGTATCGGAATTATGGGCGGGATACGGCGCAACGCCGATCCTGCAGGGTGTCACCATGTCGGTCTTGCGCGGCGAGATCGTCGGCGTGATTGGCCGTAACGGAGTCGGCAAATCGACCCTGATGCGGTGCCTGATCGGCCTGCTGCAAACCTGGCGCGGCACGATCAGCTTCATGGATCAGGACGTCACAAAGCTCGAAGCCGACGCGCGGGCGAGGGCGGGCTTCGGCTATATCCCGCAAGGACGCGACGTCTTTCCGCAGATGACGGTCGAAGAAAATCTTCAAGTGGGTGAGCTCATCGGTGGTCCTGGCGGCAAGAAGCTGCCGGAGCTCGTCTACGAATATTTTCCGCGGCTGAAGGAACGCCGGCGGCAGGCCGCGGGCACCATGTCGGGCGGCGAGCAGCAGCAGCTCGCCATAGGCCGCGCGCTGATCGGCAATCCGTCGTTGATGATCCTGGACGAGCCGTCCGAGGGTATCCAACCCTCGATCGTCCACCATATCTGCGAGGCGCTGAGATCGTTCCGGAACGAGCTCGGGACGACGATCATCTTCGTCGAGCAGAACCTCGATACGATCCTGGCGATCGCCGAGCGCTGTTACATTATGGAGAAGGGCAAGATCACGCAGTCGCTGGCAGGCGGCGAGGTCAACGAGAATAATGTCCGCGAGCAGCTTTTGCTCTGAACGGCCGCATCTCATGTTTTCAAGTCGTCGATAGGGAGGGAATAGACATGGATCTGGGACTCAAGGGAGCAAAGGTTCTCGTTACCGGCAGCACCAAGGGCATCGGCAGGGCGATCGCGGACACCTTCGCGGCGGAAGGTGCCAATGTCGGTATCTGCGCTCGCAACCAAGGCGACGTCGATAAAGCTGTCACTGCGATCAAGGCGAAGGGCGTTGCTGCGTTCGGCAGTTCGGTCGACGTCTCCAACGGGGCGGCGCTCAAGGAATGGGTCCAGGATATGGCCTCGAAACTCGGCGGGATCGACATCGTCGTCGCCAATGTCAGCGCGCTGTCGATTGGGCAGGACGAGGAGAGCTGGGAGAAGGAATTCTCCACCGACATGATGGGCACGGTGCGGCTGGTCAATGCGGCGATGCCGTATCTGGAGAAGAGCAAAGCGGCCGCGATTGTCACCATCTCCAGCGTGTCGGGCCGCGAGGTCGACTTCGCCAGCGGCCCCTACGGCACGTTCAAGGCCGCGATCATCCACTATACGCAGGGGCTCGCATTCCAGCTTGCCAACAAAGGTATCCGCGCCAACTCGGTGTCGCCGGGCAACACCTATTTCGAGGGCGGTGTCTGGCATCAGATTAAGGGCGGCAATCCCGAGCTGTACAAGACTGCGCTGGCGCTCAACCCGACCGGCCGGATGGGCACGCCGCAGGAAATGGCGAACGGTGCGGTGTTCCTTGCCAGCAAGGCGGCGAGCTTCATTACGGGGACGAACCTCGTGGTTGACGGTGCCCTCACGCGGGGGGTGCAGTTCTAGGCGCTTTGCGGGCGCTGCGCAGGCACAAGACCGGGCCGTCTGCGGTGCCGGTGAGCGAAGCCGTTTCCGACAACAGCAGGGCTGTCAGATGTCAGCAGATCCAATTCACTACAAGTCGATCCTCGAACTCTCCGAGCTGTTCCGCCGAGGTGACCTTCTGCCGTCGAAAGTCACCGAGGCCATGTTGAGCCGGATCGCAAATCTCGACGGCAAGTTCCACGTTTACGCCCTCGTCCTCGCCGAGCGCGCCATGGCGCAGGCGAAACGCTGTGACGCCGAGCTTGCCAAGGGGATCTGGCGGGGGCCGCTGCACGGCGTGCCGATCGGATTGAAGGATCTCTGCTACACCACCTTCGCGCCGACTGCCGGCGGCACCACGATCCACGCCAAGTTCGTCCCGGCCTTCAACGCAACCGTCGTGGACCGGCTCGAACACGCCGGTGCCGTTACGCTCGGCAAGCTGAAGATGACCGAGGGCGCGTATACCAGTCACCATCCGAACGATCAGCCGCCGCTCAATCCCTGGGGCGTCGATTACTGGGTCGGTTCTTCCTCGAGCGGATCGGGCGTGGCGACCTCGGCGGGACTCTGCTTCGGCTCAATCGGCAGCGACACGGGGGGCTCGATACGGTTTCCGTCTGCAACCTGCGGGCTAACAGGAATCAAGCCGACCTGGGGACGTGTCAGCCGTCACGGCGTGTTTCCGCTGGCGGACTCCCTCGACCATGTAGGGCCGATGTGCCGGAGCGCGGCCGATGCCGCCGCGATACTTGGCGTCATCGCGGGCGCGGATGTGAATGATCCCACGGCCCTGCAGGCGCCGGTGCCGAACTATCTGGCTGGTATCGGTGACGGCATCCGGGGCGTACGGATCGGCGTGGACCGCAGCTACATCCAGGACGGGATCGATCCGCAGGTGGTCGCTGCGTTGCTGGAAGCCGAACGCACGCTGGCAGCGCTCGGTGCCGACATCCGCGAGGTCAAGTTCCCGGCCTACGAGAAGCTTGTCAGCATGTGGATCCCGATGTGCTCGATCGAAACGGCGGAGGCGCACCTGGAGACCTATCAGTCGCGGGAATCGGAATACGGCCCCGATCTGGCGCAGCTGATCGAGCAGGGCAGGTCAATGAGCGGTATCTCGATAGCGCAGATCCATCATGAGCGACTGAAGTTTTGCGGCAGTCTCGCCGCATTGTTCGGCGATATCGACCTGCTGCTGATCCCCACAATGCCTGTGCCGATCCCGACGCTGACCAAGATGGGCGAATACGGTGCCGATCCGAACGTGCTGCTCAGTATCCTGCGCTTCACCGCAGTGTTCAACTTCTCGGGCAGCCCCACTGTCACGCTGCCGAACGGGATGGCGTCGGACGGCCTGCCGCTCAGCATGCAGTTGGTGGGTCCGCATCTGTCCGAGGATGTGCTTGCCCGCGCTGGTCATGCCTTCCAGTCGGTGACGGACTGGCATACCCGGCGCGCGCCCTTTGAATGAACGGGGTCACGGAATGACACCGAGAGGCGCGCGCAATCTCCTAGCCTGCGGAGTCGCCTGGAAGATAGGGCTCATTTAGCGAGTCCGAGACGAAGTCGGGTGGTGAGCGCAGCAGTCAGTCGGCAACCGATATGGCTTGGTCGCAAATGGACGCAGTTTCGCGAACTGATAAGGAAATTGAACAAACCTTATCAGTTGCCAATGCGGCTCATATGCACGCCTTCCCAGTGGGGTGTGCACTCGCTTTCTCGTGAATTTGACTCGTGTACCGAATATCCGAAAACGCGGTTTCAGCTGTTGTTCATACATATGGACCGGGAAGATCCCGGCCGCGGAAGCTCGGTCGGTCCAAAGATGGACTGGAGCGAGAACTCAAGTGTTTCAGATGGTTAGAGGGCGGCGTGTGCACGACGTGTGCACCAGGAGATCAAGAAAAATCTATTGAAGGCAGTGTCGGTGCTTGGTGATCCCGACCCCGCAGAAGCCTGGGTGGTCTATAGGGAGCAGCGGCGCAAATCAGCGAAATGGCTTTGCGCATCGTTGGCGAAGACATACGCTGCACGTTCCGACAATGAGCCCAGCGCGCCGAAGGGGCGCGGGGAAGGCAAGGATCCATCATGGTTTCGCAATCCGTATTGCCGCGCCGCAGGCTTGGCCGGACCGAACTTCAAGTCTCCATCCTCGGGTTCGGAACTGCGCCGCTCGGCGATCTCTTCCTTGAACTCGACGATCACAAGGCGATTGCCGCCGCAAGCCGCGCCTTTGAGCTCGGCGTCAACTTGGTCGATACATCGCCGCATTACGGCAACGGTCTGTCCGAGCACCGCTGCGGAACTGCGCTCCGGCGGGTGAAGCGTCAAGATGTGGTCCTCTGCACCAAGACCGGCCGCTAGATGGATCCGTTTCACCTGCCGGAGACCCGGTCGGGCTTTGTCGGCTGACAGCCGCACCGGGCCGTCGTCGATTATTCCTACGACGGGACAATGCGCTCGGTTGAGCAGTCGCTGCTGCGGCTCGGCACCGGCAGGGTCGATCTGCTTCTGATCCACGATGTCGATGTCTGGACCCATGGCAAGGACGCGATCGAGGACCGGTTTCGTGAAGCGATGACCGGTGCCTATGTGGCGCTCGACAAGCTTCGTAGCGAGGGCGTGGTCTCAGGAATAGGCATCGGCGTCAATGAAGCCGAGATGTGCGTGCGCTTTGCGCAGGCCGGGACCTTCGACGTGATGCTGCTCGCCGGGCGTTACTCGCTCTTGGAGCAACCCGCGCTGGAGGAGTTCACGCCGTTGGCGCTGAAACAGGGTATCGCCGTTCTGCTCGGCGGTGTCTTCAATTCCGGTATCCTGGCGACGGGTCCCGTCGCTGGCGCGAAGTACAATTACCAGGACGCCCCACCTCACATCTTGGCGAGAGTTGCCGAGATCCAGCGCATCTGCACAGCGCATGGCATCGCTCTGCCGACGGCTGCATTGCATTTTGCGCTCGGCCATCCGGCGGTGGCGAGCGTGGTCCTGGGAGCGCATAACCCCGCGGAGGTCGAGCGCAACGTGGCGGCGCTTACGACCAGCGTGCCCACCGCATTGTGGGCCGATCTGAAGGCTGCGCGCTTGCTCGAGGCAGACGCGCCTGTGCCGGTGTAAGCCGGTCGCGCGCCACCTACTTGCCCGCGCCGGTCGTCGCCCGCTGACGATGTAGCGCTCGAGGAAGATGCCAATCAGGACGAGGGGCGCGATTGCAGCCGTCGACAATGCCGCCATCGACCACCAGTTGATGCCCTGCGAGCCGGTCTGGCTCGCGACCATCACAGGCAGAGTCTTGGCGTCGGTGCTGGTGAGCCGCGCCGCGAAGAAATACTCGTTCCAGCACAACACCAGCGAGAGAATGAAGGCCGCCGCCATACCAGGAAAGGCTAGCGGCAGGATGATGCGCAGAAACGCGCCCCAGGTCGACAGGCCGTCGACGAAGGTAGCTTCGTCGAGTTCGATCGGGATCGAGTTGAATTGGTCGCGCATGATCCAGATGACGATCAGCAGCACCGTCAACGTATAGAGCAGGATCAGGCCGAAGCTCGTGTCGAGCAGCACCAGGGCTTTGTAGAGTACGAGAAACGGCAGCGCGAGCACGATCGGCGGCAGTATCAACTGCGACATGAAGAAGAACAGGATAGCCTCACCCGTTCCACCCCGCCTTACGCAAACCTTCAATGAGGTGAGCGTGGTCTTCTGGCCGAAACCACGGAGCTCTGTTGCGGACATACATATCTAATGCCCCCGCTGCGCGCGAGACGGCCTTTTCCAGCTCTTCCTTCGCTTCCGTTGTGCGGCCAAGCTGGCCCAGCGCCGCCGCGGACCAGCGGTAGATCATCGGAAAATCGGGATACGACCGGATCAGACGTTTTGCGGCCTCAATCGAAGCCTCGTATTCGCCGCAGAAATATAGACCGCAGGCAACGTGTAACAAGCGGACTGCCAGATAGGGGTCGCGGGGATCGAGCCTGATACACGCGTCGAGAGCCGTGACCCCCTCCTTGGGTCGTCCGGCAAAGATCAGCGTTGCGCCTCGATGGCCATGAGCGATCGCCAGATTTGGACTCATGGAGAGAGCACGCTCGATCTCCGCCAGCGCATCGTCAGCCTCGCCGCGTGCCTGCAAGGCCCAGCCAAGGCACGAACGGGCTTCCGCATCGGCACCATCGAGCGCGACCGCCCGTCGGGCCAGGGCCTCCGCCGAGCGTTGCGCGTCTGGCAAGCTTATCTTCTGGTAGAGCGCGGCCGCTTGCAGCTGGTACAGAGCGAGCGCGCTGTAGCTGCCGCCAAAGGTCGGGTCGACATCGATCGCCTGTCTGAAGAATTTCTCTGCGGTCTCATCGTCGTCTGCGGTCGCTTTGCTTAGATGCCACAGGCCGCGCTGATAGGCTGCCCAAGCATCGAGGCTCCCCGGCGGCCTGCGCATGGCGCGTCGGAGCTCGGCATCTGCAATGGCGGGGGCGAGCGCAGTCGTCAGCGCTTCGGTAAGCTCATCCTGCACCGCGAAAACATCCGCGAGATCGCGGTCGTAGCGCTCGGCCCATACATGATTGCTGGTCGCCGCCTCTATGAGCTGCGCGGTCACGCGGATCCGGCTGCCTGCCTTGCGCACGCTACCTTCAAGCACGTAGCGGACGCCGAGCTCGCGCCCGACTTGTCTTACATCAACTGCTCGCCCTTTGTAAGTGAACGACGAGTTCCGCGCGATGACGAACAGCGAGGGATAGCGCGATAGTGCCGTGATCACATCTTCGGCTATACCGTCGGAGACGAATTCCTGCTCGGGGTCGCGGCTCATATTGGTCAGCGGCAGCACGGCGACAGACGGCTTGTCAGGCAACGCGAGCGCCGGAATCTCGCGTTTGGGCGTCGTAGTCCGCGGGCCCGGGTCGATGATGATACGGTAAACGTGAACAGGCCGGGCGATGTTCTTCAGAGTTTGCTCACCCGCTTCCTCAACATCGAACGGCACCTTGTCGCGCGCGTGATTGAAGACAGTCTGAGAGATACAGATGCCGCCGGGTTCGGCGATGCTCTCGAGCCGGGCCGCAATGTTGACGCCGTCTCCAAAGATGTCATGGGCCTCGGCGATGATATCGCCGATATTGAGCCCCACACGGAAGAGAATGCGCCTGTCTTCCGCGTCGTCGCAGGTAAGTTCGTTGATGCGGGACTGGAACTGCATGGCAGCCCGCACCGCTTCGACCGCACTTGGAAACTCAGCCAAAAACCCGTCGCCGGTGTGCTTCACGATGCGGCCGCCGTGCTGCGCAATTGCGGGCTCGACACCTCCGGCGAGGAGTGCCGTCAGCTTGGCGTGCGTTGCCTCTTCGTCATTGTGCATGAGCCGAGAGTAGCCAGCCACGTCGGCGGCCAAGATCGCCGATAATCTACGCTCGACTCGGACCCGCTCTTGCACCATGGCCCGCACCATGGCCCACCAACCAGCAACATTCTACGATGGATCAGACTCCAGCGCCAAACGGGCTCTTACGGTCGTTGCGGCTGAGTCAAAAAGCGTCAGTCGCACTGACCGAGGTTTGTCTGGGATTTGGAAAGAGCGCGAATACGCGCCGTCCTATGCCGTCATCACAGTTTGGGTTACTGGCTTTGGTATCCAAGCGCTCGCAATCTTGAAAGCCGGAGACATTTATCCCTTTGACAAAAGTGATCGTTCGTTGGCTACGCGGAAAGCGCATGGGCCGGTTCATGGTCCGGCAGCATCAGTTCTATGAGTTGCTTGACGATGCCCCGTCCCGGCTTTGCATCGCAATGGTGGCCAAAGGTCTGCTTGTGGGCCAATGGGCGGCATGCAGCGGGGATATTGATCTACGAACAGCAGCCCGCAGCCCGCTTCTTATCGCCTTCGAACGTATTTACACCGTCGAACAGCCGCTTCCGCTTGGCCAGCCCGACAGAGGGCCGCTCGAGTTCTTTCGGCCTCAAGCAGAAAAGCGACAGCCAATCGGACCCTTTTCCGCGGCACCCCGAGACGTGTCAGCGTCGAGATCGTGATGCTAGATTTCCTTCTACCGATAGGAGGACGACATGCCCGATAGCGTCTACAAGGTCATTGAACTGGTCGGCACCAGCACCGACTCATGGGAGAAGGCGGCCGCCAATGCGGTAGAGCAAGCTGCAAAATCGCTCCGAGATCTTCGCATTGCTGAGGTCGTCAAGCTCGATATGCAACTGGATGACAAGGGAAAAGTCGAAGCCTATCGCGCCAAGCTCAACGTATCGTTCAAGTTCGAGGGCTCCTGAGCCTTAGCACCTCGCCCCCACTTGGGCGAGGATGGCTCATTTTGGGCGAGGATGCCTCATTGGAAAAGGCGCGTTGCGCGGTCAGCTCAACCGGACGCTGTGGCCCATCCCGGAAGTGGGCCCTAGTCCGACAGGGACCGGTATACTTTGATGCGAGGGCGCGTGTGGCGCGCGGTAGCCCCCATGTACATGGTCATTCGCAAGTATGCCAAGGTTCGTTCGGTAGCGGACGCCGCTCGTCGCGCCAAGAGCGGCGTCGGTGAGATCCTAAGGCAATCGCAGGGTGCCGCGCTCAGATCTACGAGGGCGCCCGCGAAATGGCGCGTCAGATCGCAAGATCGTGGGAGGGGTCGGACCTCGCGCCGCCTCCGCAAGAAGATCGAGATGCTGTTCGCGCACCTCAAGGCATTCTCAAACTCGACCGTTTGCGGTTACGAGGCCCAAATGGCGCGCGCGACGAGTTCACCCTCGCAGCCACCGCCCAGAACCTCCGCAAGATGGCCAAGTTGATCCCGATGCAAACCCTCAAACCCGCGTAAGGGTCAGCAAAGCCGTTCCGCACATTGACCGGCGCCAATACATCCGACTACTGGCACCTTTTTTCAACGAAATCGGACTCAAACCGACGTTTTCGTGCCCTCTCGAGAATTATCGTCCCAATCCGAGAACAGGGCGCAAGGTCTAACAGCAAGGGCCAGCTTGGCGACCTGAAGGCCAACGGCTTCGTCGCCGCAGGGAATTGTCCTGTATGGAACCAAGTGACCGGCCGTCCGTTGGGCGCTATTGGCCAGCGGAGACGACGCGCTTTCGCGTCAACACGGCTTGATTTCTCGGCTCGGCCTCGGTCGCAGGGAAAGAGTCATGGCTGATGCCGCAAATCAAGTTCCCGACCGCATTCCGATCAATCTTATCGTCAATGGCAACAGGCGCACTCTCGATGTCGTGCCCTGGACCACACTTCTGGACGCTCTGCGTGACCATCTCGCGCTGACCGGCACCAAGAAGGGCTGCGACCACGGTCAATGCGGCGCCTGCACGGTGCTGGTGGACGGACGGCGGATCAATTCCTGCTTGACGCTCGCTGTCATGAAGGATGGCGCGGAGATCACAACCATCGAAGGTTTTGCCCGGGATGGGGCGCTGCATCCTCTGCAGCAGGCCTTCATCGACCACGACGCGTTCCAGTGCGGCTATTGCACGCCGGGACAGATTTGTTCGGCGGCAGGCCTGCTCGCCGAAGGTCACGCCGGGGATGCAGATGAGATCCGGGAACTGATGAGCGGAAATCTCTGTCGCTGCGGCGCCTATCCAAACATCGTCGCAGCAATCCAGCAGGCAATGAGCCGGCCATGATCAATTTCCAGTTTTCCCGGGCCAGAGATGTTGCCGATGCGATCCTCCTGCTCACCGGCCATCCCGGCGCCAAGCTCATTGCCGGCGGCACCAACCTGATCGACCTAATGAAGGAGAATGTCGAACAACCTTCCCGGCTGATCGACATCTCCCGCCTGCCGCTCCGAACGATCGAGGAGACGGCCGACGGAGGACTGCGCGTCGGTGCTTTGGTGCCGAACTCGGGCCTTGCGTACGATCCGCTCATCGAGCAGCGCTATCCGCTGCTTGCCAGCGCCATCCTGGCCGGTGCCTCGGCCCAATTGCGTAACATGGCATCCGTCGGCGGTAACCTGATGCAACGAACGCGTTGCGCCTATTTCTATGACACGGCGACGCCCTGCAACAAACGAACGCGCAGCAGCGGCTGCTCAGCGATTGACGGCCTCAACCGCAACCATGCGATCCTTGGTGCGAGCAACTCCTGCATTGCGACTAATCCGTCGGACATGAGCGTGGCGCTGGCCGCGCTCGATGCGCTCGTGCATATCGCGGGCCCATCCGGCGAGCGCACGATGGCTCTGACCGATTTCCATCGGCTCCCCGGCGAAACGCCCGACATCGATACCAATCTCGAGGCGGATGAGATCATCACGGCGGTCGAATTGCCGCCGCGCGGCTTTGCCAGCAACTACAGCTATCTCAAGATACGCGACCGGCTGTCTTATGCTTTTGCGCTGGTCTCGGTTGCTGCTGTGCTCGAACTCGAGGGTAATGCGATCAGCGAAGCACGCGTGGCCCTTGGCGGCGTGGCCCACAAGCCATGGCGCAGCGCGGAGGCCGAAATGGCCTTGCGCGGCCAGGCGGCAACAGTGGAGCATTTCTCCCGCTTTGCGGATTCCCTACTGCAGGAAGCAAAGGCCCGTTCGCATAACGGCTTCAAGATCGAGCTCGCGCGCCGCGCCATCGTTCGGACATTGATGCAGGCCGCAAGTGCCACACCGCAGTCGCAGGCGCACAAGAAGATCGCATGAGGCAGCCATGAATGCCTACGTCGGAACACCAACGTCTCGCGTCGACGGACGGGCCAAGGTCACTGGGGCCGCCAAATACGCCGGCGAATTCGCGGCCGACGGGCTTCTCCATGGCTTCGTCGTCGCGGCCACCATTCCATGCGGGCGCATTGCCCGGCTCGACACCAGCGAAGCGTTGAAGGTGAAGGGCGTGCTCGACGTGCTCACGCATACGCATCGCCCACCGCTCGCCGGCAAGGACGACGCCTGGAAGGATGAGGTCGCGCCGGCGGAAGGATCGCCCTTCCGGCCGCTCTATGACGACAGCATCAAGTTTAACGGCCAGCCGATCGCGCTGGTCGTGGCGGAGGATTGGGAAACCGCCAAATTCGCCGCGACGCTGGTGCGTGTCGAATATCGGGAGGAGCAGGCGTTTGCGACCGATCTCGACGCCGGGCGCAGCAAGGCGACTGAGGTGAAGCAGCCGCACGAGCCGCGCGGCGATGCTGTAGGAGCGCTCGCCAAAGCTGCCGTACGGCACGATGCGGATTACCTCATTCCGACCGAGCATCACAACCCAATGGAGCTCTTTGCCTCCACGGTCGTCTGGGACAGCAGCGGCAGGCTCACGGTCTACGACAAGACACAAGGCGTCCAGAACGTCCACAAGTTTCTGTGCAGCGTGTTCGACAAGAAGCCGGACGATATCCGGGTGCTCTCGCCCTATGTCGGCGGCGCCTTCGGCTCCGGCCTGCGGCCGCAATATCAGGTGGTGCTGGCAATGCTCGCTGCGCTCGCTCTGAGGCGATCCGTTCGCGTCGTGCTGACGCGGCAGCAGATGTACGGGCTCGGCCACCGTCCGGCAACGATCGAGCACGTCGGCCTCGGCGCCAAGTCCGACGGTACGCTTGAGGCGGTGACGCACGAGGCAACCGCCGTCACCTCTCGGTACGAAGATTTCGCCCGCAACGACAGCGGCTGGGCTGAACAGCTCTACAAGAGCCCGAACAGCCGCTATTCCCACAAGCTCGTCCGCCTCGACGTCTCCACGCCCTGCGACATGCGCGCGCCAGGCGCCGCTTCGGGCGTCTGCGCGCTCGAATGCGCCATGGACGAGCTGGCCGTCGCGCTCAAGCTCGACCCGATCGAATTGCGGCTGAAGTGCTACTCCGATCGCGACCAGAGCGAAGACCTGCCCTACACCAGCAAGCAGCTGCGCGAATGCTACGCCCGCGGCGCGGAAGCCTTCGGGTGGAGCAAGCGCAATCCCGCGTCCCGTTCAATGCGCGACGGCAAGGAGCTGGTTGGCTGGGGCATGGCGACAGGCGTGTGGGAGGCGCTGCAGATGCCGGTGGCAGCCCGCATCGGGCTGACTGCCAACGGTCATGCCGAGGTGTCTTGCGCGGCGTCCGACATCGGCACCGGCACGTACACCATCGTGGCGCAGGTGGCGGCCGATGCGCTCGGGCTGCCGATCGAGAACATCGACGTCAGGCTCGCCGACTCGACGTTGCCCCAAGCTCCGGTAGAGGGCGGCTCTTGGATGGCCGCGTCGAGCGCGCATGCGGTGTTGGGGGCGGCCGATGACATTCGCCAGGAGCTCATACGTCTCGCCAGTGCAATGCCGTCTTCGCCGCTCGCCGGTGTCGATGTGGCCGATGTCATCCTTGTCGGCGGCACAATAGCCAAGGCCGGCGACATGGGCAGTGCCGTCTCGATCGCTGATGCTATGCGCCATGGCAAGTTGGAGCGCATCGAGAAGCAGAAGCTCAATCATTTCGCAGAGGACAAGTCGTACGCCCGCAACACCCACTCGGCCGTCTTCGCCGAGGTGAAGGTTGACGAGCAGCTCGGCGTCATCCGCGTCACGCGGGTAGTGAGCGCCGTCGCTGCCGGGCGGATCCTGAACACCAAGACCGGTCGCAGTCAGATCATGGGTGGCGTGGTCTGGGGCATCGGGATGGCCTTGCACGAGGAGACCGTGATGGATCACCGTTTCGGTCGGATCATGAACGCAAACATCGCCGAGTACCACATTCCGGTGAATGCCGACGTTCAAGACATCGACGTTATCTTCGTCGAGGAGCGGGATGACCGCATTAACACGCTGGGCGTCAAGGGCCTCGGCGAAATTGGTATCGTCGGCGTTCCTGCGGCAATTGCGAATGCTATCTATCATGCCACCGGCAAGCGCATTCGCCGCTTTCCCGTCACGCTGGACAAGTTGCTCGCCTGACGTGCCGGACCAACTTCGCGACAGCGGCTGCACCGGGGTATCAGTTTTGAAGGGCCGAGCCATTCCCCGGTCAAGTCGTGGCTTTCAGAAAGGTTTTAACCGCCGCTTCCTCAATGTCCCGAGTGATGCCGATCGACGGGCGAGGGCCCTGCGGCCCGTTTTCCAGCTGATCAACGCCGCGAGAAAGATTGTCGCCCTCAACAATTGACCAAGTCGAATTCACACTTGGGCGACGACTGGCTGGCCGCTATAGCGGGCCGTGCAATGTCGGCCGAACGGATCTCGGATCACGTGCACCCTCAGGCGCTTGCTAGGACGCTTCGCGCCAAACCATGTGTTAACCAGACGAGTCGCTGGCGGAAATTTTTTTGACGCCCCCTTGAAACTTTTTTCGGCCTTCCAAATTTTTTTGGTGTCGCCATCACGGCGACCGGGATGCCCTCGGGGTCCCGCGAATGAGACGGGCGCCCGGACGGTGTCCGGAGCCTGCTCGTAGCCATCTTGCTCCAAGGAGGATTTGGATATGAGGTATGATTGGACTCCCCTCTGGAGGTCGACGATCGGATTCGACCGCCTTTTCGACGTTCTCGACGAGGTCCAGCGGACCGCCGAAGAGAGCTATCCCCCCTATAACATCGAACGTCTCGAGGAGAACCGCTTCCAGATCTCGGTGGCGCTCGCCGGATTTACCCCGGACGAAGTCGCACTGATGGTCGAGCAGAACGTCCTGACCCTCGAGGGCCGCAAGAACGAGAAGGAAGAGAAGACCTTCCTGCATCGCGGCATCTCGGCGCGCAACTTCAAGCGCCAGTTCACGCTCGCCGACCACGTAGAGGTCAAAGGCGCCCGCTTCGAAAACGGTCTGCTCGTCATCGAGCTGCAGCGGGAAATCTCCGAGGCGATGAAGCCGCGCCGCATCGCGATCAATGGTATCGCCCCGAGCAACGTCAGCCAGATCGAAGCCAAGGCCGCCTGAACCGGACACGGCTTTACTCGATCGACGCCGCGCGGGGTCATCCGCGCGGCAACTCCCAACTCCTCTCAGAACTGGAGGCAGCTATGCGGCCGACGACCGCTTCTTACGACAACATTGTCGATTTCAACTCTTTCCTTCATCCGGGCACCGCGTTCGAGCATCCGCGGGACGTGCTCGCTCACCCGAAGCTCAGCCTTTCCCAGAAGCGCGCCATCCTCGCCTCATGGGCATCGGATGCGTCCGCGATCGCATCCTGCCCATCACTCCGGGCCCCTGAAGGACTGAAGGCACCGAAGCGCTCTGCGCGCTGGACGAAGGCCCGCGGCACCCGCCCGGCGGCAAGCCAATACGCCTGCGGTCCGTCGCGCGGTGCGGCGCTGTTTAGGAGGGAAGCCATGGAAGAAGTCAATTTGCCGCGCCATGTCATCGAGACACTGGAGAAGAGGTGGGCGCGAAGCCTGCAGCGGCAGGCCGTCACATGGCGGACTGACGGACTTCCGCTCATGGCAGTCGAACGCGTGTGCGCCATACGTCGCGCGCGGCTGAGTTTTTGCCAAGTGAGCATGAAGAAACAGAAAGGAGGATAACCATGGCACTACGCGATCTCATTCCGTGGAACAACGGCTCTCCGGATCTGAGCCCGCATCGCAGTGAGCCCCATCCGTTCCTCGCGCTTCACCGCGAGATGAATCGGCTGTTTGACGACGCATTCCGCACGTTCGACGTCGCTCCGTTCGGCTCTCAGGCGATCGGATGGCCGAACGTCGAAGTCAACGAGACCGAGGAGGAAGTAAGCGTCGTCGCCGAACTTCCTGGTCTCGAGGAGAAGGACGTCAACGTCGAACTGAGGGATGGTCTGTTGACCATCAGCGGTGAGAAGAGGAGCGAGACCGAAGACAAGGAGCGCCGCTTCAGCGAGCGTTACTACGGGCGCTTCGCACGTTCCATCCCGGTCGATGATGTCGATCAGGACAAGGTTGAGGCATCCTTCAAGAATGGTGTGCTCACCGTGACATTGCCGAAGTTACCCACTGCGCAGCACAAAGTGAAACGGATCGCCATCACCGGCAAGTAACCGCGGGAGGGGCGGGCGCTCCCGCGCTTTCGCCCGCGCCGTTGGGCAACAACCGACCACAGGTCAAGCGACCTCGAGGCGGACTAACAAACGAGAATTGAAAGGAGACAATATAAGGAGTTGCAACGATGATCACCGTCTGGAAAAAAGACATGATTGCCGATGTCGCCAATCTTGTGATCGGTCTTGGCTTGTTCATCTCGCCATGGACCTTCGGGTTCGCCGCTGAAAGTCCCACAAACTGGAATGCCTGGTTGAGCGGCATCCTGATCGCTACCATTGCCGTAGCCGCGCTGGCGATTATCGCCGAATGGCAGATGTGGGCAGCCTTGGCGCGCGGCGTCTGGGTGGCTGTGTCGCCGTGGGTATTATACTTCTCGGCCAAAGCAATGGTCACACCGCTCCACGTCATCGCTGGAATCCTAGTGGTGGCTGTTGCGGCTCTGCGACTCTGGCAGCTGCACCAGAGCCATCCCCCGTGACGGCCTGACGCTCTGCGAGGGAGGATGCGACCAAGCCTCCCTACGCATTTCATCTGCGCGTCTGCGCCATTTTGCTGGCCAAGCTTTTTGCCCGCGAGATAAACGACAATAGGTGCTGCAGTGAAAGGGAACACGCCAATAGCTTTCCCGTCGGCCGTTGCGCCAAGCCGAGACATCCCACTGACATCGCGTTTGTACACGCTTGATAAGAAGCGTCGCCGAGTCGTCGCGGGCGTTACTCCCGAGGAGACGACCGAATTCGAACTATTGGATGCTCAGCTTCCGCTCAATGCCGCGCGCGGCGATCGCGCTGTCCGCGCTGGAAATGTCGCCGTCCGGCGGCAGGCCGATGCTGATCGCCACCCCGGGGCCAAAGAAGCGCGTCAATCGCATGAGGTCGTGCGAAAGGATGACGCGCCAATCTGCTCAACACCACGGCACAAGGGCTTACATTCATTGAGGACAGCGGATCCGACAACATCTTCCTCCATCTCGACACCTTCCATATGAACCTGGAGGAGGCCGATATTGGCCTGGCCATCCGCCGTGCCGCGAACAAGATCGGCTATGTCCATATCGGCGAGAGCCATCGCGGTTTCCTCGGCACCGGGAGCATCGATTTCGCAGCGGTCTTCGACGTGCTCACGGCAATCGGCTACAGGGACGATCTCAGTTTCGAATCTTTCTCCTCCGAGATCGTCGACGGGAACTTGTCCAGGAAGACCGCCATCTGGCGCAATCTGTGGACCGACAATATGGAGCTTGCGCATCATGCTCGTCGCTTCATTGCGCTCGGGTTGGAGACGGCGCGGCGCAAGGCAGAGCTCGTTTCAGCAGCGCAGAAACCGTGAGAGCGCTGGTGCCGCCTGAAGCTTGCCATGGCCGCTGGCGAGACGCTCGCTGTAGCGCGTCGGGAGCTGCCTTTCACAGGCACGCCAGTTGCAGGACGCTTCACAAAAGGAGTCCGAATCTCTTTCCTCGTCAAGAAGGTGTCTCAGTAATCCCGTGAAGGACGAGGGACGTGGGGCTTGAACGGTCGCCCTCAGCAATAACAAGAAGGAGAACCCACGGCTATGCCAACGCACATCCTTCCGACCACGGTGGTCGGCAGCTATCCGCAGCTGGAATGGCCGGTGAATCGCGCCATGTTGTCGAAGGTAGTGCCGCGCACCCGCCTGCACGACATGTGGCGCTTGCCGGTGGAGCATCTAGAAGAAGCGCAGGACGACGCCACCATCGTCGCGATCCGCGACATGGAGCGCGCCGGCATCGACATCGTGACCGATGGCGAAATCCGCCGTGAGAGCTATTCCAATCGCTTCGCCACGGCTTTCGTGCGCCAAGTCGCCCAGCGCGTCGCGGTATTGCATCTCGGCAAGATTTTTACGCGCGGCGGCGGGACTCAGCTTTGGTTCGATCGGCACCGCTGTCCGACGTCGATGCGATGGCGTTGTGGACGGGGGAGATCTTCTGAAGCGGACTCCCCCAGATGCGATTGCCTGGTCTGGGCATTGGGGTGAAAATGCCCGCTCTGTCTCCCGGAACCAGCAGGGGGAGGCGAGTTTTGGTGCGGTATCGAACTCAGCGGGCGCGTGCTGCTGGCGCGTCCAGGGTAGAAGGAGGCAATCGATGAAGATGATCAAGGGACCAGCGATATTCCTCGCTCAGTTCGCTACCGACGCGGCGCCGTTCAACTCCTTCGCCTCGATCTGCGGTTGGGCAGCCTCACTTGGCTACAATGGGGTTCAGATTCCGAGCTGGGACAGGCGGCTGCTCGATCTGAAGAAAGCCTCGGAGTCGCAGACCTACGCCGACGAGGTGAAAGGTATCGCATCTCGTCACGGCCTTTCCATCACTGAGCTCTCGACCCATCTCCAGGGCCAGCTCGTCGCCGTTCATCCGGCCTATGACACGGCGTTCGACGGCTTCGCCGCACCTGAGGTCCGCGGCAATCCGAAGGCGCGCACCGAATGGGCCGTCGACCAGGTCAAGCGCGCGATCTTAGCCTCCAAGCGTCTCGGGCTTACGGTGCATGCGACCTTCTCAGGCGCACTTGCCTGGCCCTATATCTATCCATGGCCGCAGCGTCCGGCCGGTCTCGTCGAGACCGCCTTCGACGAGCTCGCTAAGCGTTGGCGGCCCATCCTAGACTATGCAGATGAGCAAGGCGTTGATCTCGCCTACGAGATCCACCCGGGCGAGGATTTGCACGACGGTGTCTCCTACGAGATGTTCCTCGATCGGGTAAATAACCATAAGCGCGCGAACCTGCTTTACGACCCATCGCACTTCGTGCTGCAGCAGCTCGACTACCTCGACTACATCGACATCTACCACGCGCGTATCAAAGCCTTCCATGTCAAGGACGCCGAGTTCGACCCGACCGGCCGCCAGGGTGTCTACGGCGGCTTCCAAAGCTGGGTCGACCGTGCCGGCCGCTTCCGCTCGCTGGGCGATGGCCAAGTCGATTTCGGCGCAATCTTCTCGAAGCTTACGCAATACGATTACGACAGCTGGGCGGTGCTCGAATGGGAATGCGCGCTGAAGCATCCTGAGCAAGGCGCGCGGGAGGGCGCGGAGTTCATCAAGAGCCATATCATACGGGTCACAGAGAAAGCCTTCGATGATTTCGCAGGCTCCGCCACCGACGATGCAGCGAACCGCAAGATGCTGGGCATCTCCTGAGCGAGAGGAACGATATGGCTATCGAAGCAAGCAACGAAACTGGCGGTCATCGTCGTATTCGGCTCGGCATGGTCGGCGGCGGCCAGGGCGCCTTCATCGGCGCCGTCCACCGCATTGCCGCTCGCATCGACGACCAATTCGAGCTGGTAGCCGGTGCGCTCGCGTCGGATTCGTTCCGATCCAAGGCCTCGGCGAAGGACCTCGGCATCGCCGACGACCGCGCCTATGGCTCCTTCGAAGAGATGGCGAAGGCGGAAGCCGCGCGATCTGACGGCATCGAGGCGGTCTCGATCGTGACGCCCAACCACATGCATAGCCCGGTCGCGAAGGCCTTCCTTGAAGCCGGCATACACGTGATCTGCGACAAGCCACTGACGACGACAGTCGCCGAGGCTGAGGAACTGGTGGCGCTGGTCAGGAAGACGGGCAGGGTCTTCGTGGTGACGCACAATTACACCGGCTATCCCATGGTCCGACAGGCTCGGGCTATGGTCGCGAACGGCGACCTTGGCGAGATCCGTCTCGTTCAGGCCGAGTATCCGCAGGATTGGTTGACGGAGCGGTTGGAGACCAGCGGCCAGAAGCAGGCAGCGTGGCGCACGGACCCCGCTCGTTCCGGCGCCGGCGGGTGCATCGGCGACATCGGCACCCATGCCTACAATCTCGCTTGCTTCGTCACCGGACTCGAGCTCGACGAACTGCTCGCTCAGCTCTCAACCTTCGTCGAGGGACGGCTTCTCGACGACGACGTTCAGATCCTTCTCAGGTGGAAGGGCGGTGCCAAGGGCATGCTGTGGGCGAGTCAGGTCGCCGTCGGCAATGAGAACGGTCTGACGCTGCGTGTCTACGGCAGCAAAGGCGGCCTCGAATGGACACAGGAAAATCCAAATCAGCTCTGGTTCGCGCCCCACGGCCGGCCCAAGCAGCTCCTGACCCGCGGCGGGGCGGGCGCCTTGGTCGAGGCGGGCCGCGTCACCCGCACGCCGTCCGGCCACCCCGAGGGTTACCTTGAAGGTTTCGCAACAATCTATGCCGAGGCGGCGCGGGCCATTCGCGCAGCGGAGACCGGCAGGAAACAGGATCTGGCGGTGATCTTCCCGACCATCGAGGATGGCCTCGCTGGCGTGAAGTTCATCGATGCTGCAGTGAGATCATCAGCAAGCAATGGCGCCTGGGTTCGGATCACGTAACCGAGCGGCCCCGAGATGCGGCAAGCCCGAAGGCGCGGATACTCTCGCGGGCACGTCAGCGCCTTCATGCGGGGTCTCCTGGCGTGATCAGGAGCGTCAGGTCACCGCGTTCCGGACCAGCCGAGTGAATGCTACCACCTCGTAGGCCCTGCAAGTTGACGCCGCGATCCACCAATAGCTGCATGCCACCGCATTCTTCGGACCGGCGATCTCCTGCAGACCTGTCCGACGCTGACCAATGTCAACGATGTCAGAGTGATTCTGGTGGGCTAGTCGTAGCGAGAGCGACGTCAGGTTATGTTGGTAGTCACGCAACAGATCAAGGAAGCGAGGGCCCTTCTCAGTCAGAAACATCCACCACCTCAAGAAAACTCAATCACTTACAAGTTGCTCCCTGCGTTCGGGACGCAATGGCTTGCTTTGAGATGGTTGCACGTCCAGGATTTGAACCTGCTTTGCTCGCGCTTTTCATTTGGAAACAACTGCCAAGCTATTGATATTGCTAGAGCGAGATCGAGCGTTTTTTTCCAAATGCGCGTTGAAACTATTAAATAATCAAACTGATTTTGATTCCGCCATTCGGAGGTTCGATCCCTCCCGCCCCAGCCAGCACTTAAGCCACTGAGCTCACTATATTAACAACTGTGGTCCCGGCCAAATTTTTGGACGCGTTCGGAAATAGAGATTGCGAAGCCAGGTCGAGAATCGAACTAAACGGCTTTGCGCGTCATGCAGACCATCGGCTTATCTCCGTAGCTTTCATCCCAACATATACCGCGCAGACAAGTCGGGGCAGGTCCGTTACGTCCTCGTCGTAGAATAGGGTACGGCGGCGAGCAAATCGAACAGCCAATCGAAATGCCCGTTCGTGCGCATTCGGCACCGAGCTGCAACTTGCTAAGCGAACAGGTTCGGGGGGCCATTCGTTCCCTCGACTCGAACCCCCGACGCTGAAGATAAGATCTGAGCTGCTGCCGGTTTGATGGACACCAAGATTGGGTGTTTCATGAAGCCGGAGGTTGTCATGCAGAGACGGAAGTTCAGTCGAGAGTTCAAGGTTGAGGCGGTCAAGCTTGTCAGGGAGCGCGGGGTGTCGGTGGCGCAAGCGGGCCGAGACCTGGGCGTGCATGAGAACGTGCTGCGCAAATGGGTGAAGGAGTTCGGCTCCGACCCTGTGCAGGCCTTCCCCGGCCACGGGCAGATGAAGCCTGAGCAATTGGAAATCGAGCGGCTGCGGCGCGAGGTCACCAAGCTGAAGGCAGAGCGGGACATCCTAAAAAAGGCCGCTGCCTACTTCGCGAAGGAAGCGACATGAAGTTCGTCTTCATCGCGAAGCACCGGAATATCTGGCCGGTGGCATGGCTATGCGAAGCAATGGGCGTGTCGCGGTCGGGCTTCCATGCCTGGCTGAACCGATCGCCCAGCGCCAGATCCCGAAGCGACGAGACGGTAGGCCAGCGGATCAAGGCAAGCTTCCTTGCCAGCGACCGGACCTACGGCGCACGGCGCGTCTGGAGAGACCTTCTGGCGGACGGCGTCGACTGCGGTCTGCATCGGATCGAGCGGCTGATGCGCCTGCAGGCCTTACGGGCGCGGCCAAGGCGCCGGCGCCTGCCGAAGGACGAAGGCAATCGCCAGATAGCGAACGTGCCGGCGAATCTTCTGGATCGTCAGTTTGTGGCCGAGCGGCCGAACCAGAAGTGGATCGCCGACTTCACCTACATCTGGACCGCCGAGGGCTGGCTCTATGTGTCGGCCGTGATCGACCTATTCTCGCGCCGGGTGGTCGGCTGGTCGATGAGCGCCAGCATGACAGCTCAGTTGGTTGCGGACGGCCTTCTGATGGCCATCTGGCGGCGCGGCAAGCCGGATGCCTTGATGCATCATTCCGATCGCGGCAGCCAATACGTCAGCGAACAGTTCCAGCGCTTGATGGCTGACAGCGGCATCGTTTGCAGCATGAGCCGGTCCGGCAATGTGTGGGACAACGCCGCGATGGAGAGCTTCTTCTCGTCGTTGAAGACCGAGCGCACCGAGCGCAAGACCTATCGAACCAGGAACGAGGCAAGAGCAGATGTGTTCGACTACATCGAGCGGTTCTATAACGCCGTCCGGCGTCATTCGACGATCGGATACCTCAGCCCTGTTGAGTTCGAGCGCAAGGTGGGATTAGCTTAACCGGGTGTCCATCAAACCGGCAGCAGCTCA
>NZ_AXAY01000011.1 GCF_000473045.1 Bradyrhizobium sp. WSM3983
GTGGAATCGCGTCTCTACGCGGAAGATCCATTCCGCAACTTCCTGCCTTCGATCGGGCGGCTGGTGAAGTATCGCCCGCCGGCGGAAGTGAGCAAGGACGGCATCACCGTGCGCAACGACACCGGCGTGCAGGAGGGCGGCGAGATCTCGATTTATTACGATCCGATGATCGCCAAGCTCGTCACGCACGCGCCGTCGCGTGCGGCCGCGATCGAGGCACAGGCGACCGCGCTGGATTCGTTCTATGTCGACGGTATCAGGCACAACATCCCGTTCCTGTCGGCGCTGATGCACCATCCGCGCTGGCGCGAGGGCAATCTCTCGACCGGGTTCATCGCGGAAGAATTCCCCAAGGGCTTTGTGGTGCGTGTACCCGAAGGCGAGGTCGCGCGACGGATCGCTGCGGTCGGCGCCGCCATCGACCACGTGCTCGGCGAGCGCAAGCGTCAGATCTCGGGCCAGATGGGGGGCCGCGTCGTGCAGCGCGAGCGCCGCCGCGCGGTCTGGCTCGATCGTCAGGAAATCCAGCTCGAGGTCGGTCGCGAGGGTGACGCTGTCGCGGTACGCTTCGTCGATGCCGAAGGCAAGGCCGGCAACGTGCATCTGTTGCAGTCACCGTGGAAGCCGGGCGATCCGGTCTGGCAGGGCACCATCGACGGCCATTTCGTCGCGGTGCAGACACGCCCGGTCGCAAACGGCATCCGCCTCGCGCATCAGGGCGTCGAGGTCCCCGTCTATGTCTGGACCGAAGCCGAAGCCGCCTCCGCGCGCCTGATGCCGGTGACCACGGCTGCCGACACCGGCAAGAAGCTGCTGTGTCCGATGCCCGGGCTCATCGTCTCGATCGCTGTGACCGAAGGCCAGGAGGTCAAGGCCGGCGAGACGCTGGCCGTGGTCGAGGCCATGAAGATGCAGAACGTGCTCCGCGCCGAGCAGGACGGCACGGTGAAGAAGATCCACGCCAGCGCCGGTGCGACGCTTGCGGTAGACGCGCTGATCCTGGAATTCCAATGAGTTCGGTTACCAAAGGCATGAGAGGTCAGGAAGGACGAGCGATGATATTTCCGGATCAGTGGAGCAAACTCGCGGAGAAGGAACTGAAGGCCGATCCCGACACGCTCGTACGCAGAACGCCAGAAAACATCGCGATCAAACCCATCTACACGGCGTCGGACCTGAACGGCATTGCCCACCTGGACTCGTTGCCTGGGATGCGGCCATTCGTTCGTGGCCCGCGGGCGACGATGTACGCCGGCCGGCCGTGGACGATTCGGCAGTACGCTGGGTTTTCGACCGCGGAGGCATCCAACGCGTTCTATCGTGCAGCTTTGGCGTCCGGACAAAAAGGATTGTCAGTCGCTTTCGACTTGGCGACGCACCGCGGATACGACTCCGATCATCCTCGCGTTTTAGGCGACGTGGGCAAGGCTGGCGTTGCCATCGACTCGGTCGAAGACATGAAAATCCTCTTCGACGGCATTCCTCTCGGCGAGACGTCGGTTTCGATGACCATGAATGGAGCGGTCATTCCCATCTTGGCAACCTTCATTGTCGCGGGAGAAGAGCAGGGCGTTGCTCAGGAAGCACTGTCCGGGACGATCCAGAACGACATTCTCAAGGAGTTCATGGTTCGAAACACATACATCTATCCTCCGCAGCCGTCGATGCGGATCATCGCGGACATTATTGCGCACACGGCGCGGAACATGCCGCGTTTCAACTCTATATCGATCTCCGGCTATCATATGCAGGAGGCCGGAGCGACACTGGTCCAGGAGCTCGCGTTCACACTTGCCGACGGCCGCGAATACGTTCGATCGGCTCTCGCTAAGGGCCTCAATGTCGACGACTTTGCCGGACGGCTTTCGTTCTTTTTCGCGATTGGAATGAATTTCTTTATGGAAGCGGCAAAGCTGCGGGCCGCCCGACTGATCTGGTCGCGCGTGATGGCGGAATTTCAGCCCAAGCAGCAGTCATCGTTGATGCTCCGTACCCACTGCCAGACTTCCGGTGTATCGCTTCAGGAGCAGGATCCATACAACAACATTGTACGGACCGCCTACGAGGCATTGGCCGCCGTCTTGGGCGGAACGCAATCCCTACATACGAACTCATTTGATGAGGCGATCGCGCTGCCGACTGAATTCTCGGCGCGGATCGCTCGCAACACACAACTGATCCTTCAACATGAAACAGGCATTACCGATGTCGTCGATCCCCTTGCAGGGTCATATTTTGTAGAGCGCCTGACGGACGATCTCGCCCAAGAAGCCTGGCAGCTTATGGAAGAGATTGAACGAATGGGCGGAATGGCGCGTGCAATCTCGACCGGGTGGCCGAAGAGGCTCATCGAAGAATCTGCGACACGAAAGCAGGCCGCGGTTGACCGCGGCGACCAGGTGATCGTCGGGGTTAACCGCTATAGACTTGAGCAGGAGGACCCTATCGACATTCTCGAGATCGACAATGCTACCGTGCGCGTCTCGCAGATCGAGCGTCTCGCACGGATCAAGAAGACGCGCGATCGGAATAACGTCGATGCTGCATTGGCCGCACTGAAACACGTCGCGCTGACGGGCGAGGGCAACTTGCTTGCGGCGGCGACCGACGCCGCTAGATGTCGTGCGACGGTTGGTGAGATGTCTGACGCAATGCGGACAGCCTTCGGTAATCATGAGGCGGTCCCCGAGGTTGTGTCCAACGTGTATGGTTCTGCGTACGGAGACGATCCCGAGTTCACAACCCTCTTATCGCGGGTCGGCGAAATCTCGCAAGCCATCGGCCTGCAACCCAGAATCATGATCGCCAAGCTGGGCCAGGACGGCCACGATCGTGGCGCGAAGATTATCGCATCGGCGTTCGGGGACATTGACTTCGATGTAACGACCGGTCCGCTATTCCAGACCCCGGCGGAAGCCGTGGCCATGGCTGTTCGTGCTGGCGTGCATGTGCTTGGCATTTCGTCCCTTGCGGCAGGGCACAAGACGCTCGTTCCGCAAGTCATCGAAGAATTGAAGGCGGTCGGACGCAGCAACATCATTGTCGTTTGTGGCGGAGTGGTGCCCCGGCAGGATTACGATCATCTATTTCACGAGGGCGTCGCTGCCGTATTCGGGCCCGGCACAAACGTTCTTGAAGCTGCCCGGGCAATTCTCGACCTCATCGAGGGCCGGCGCAGGAACTCACCTTGATTGAATAGACGCCGGCATCGATCGTCGGTTTCACGCGACATTGCCGATTGAGATCGGCCCAACTTGATTGTCTCTCAAGTGGGGGACATCGCTATCGCGCTCGCGACCTGGCTGAGACATCTCTCGATACGCTGTTGGAAAAATGAAGCTCATTGAGAATACGTTCCAGGAATTCGTCGACGCCATCCAAACGGCAGGCGATGAGAATGCGTTTGAACGCGTTGCCAGTCGGTGCGCGCAAAGGCTTGGGTTCCAGCGATTTGCCTATCTGCGCCTGGACGGCGACAGAGCCACGCTGATCTCGTCCTACCCGAAATCCTGGACGAGTCGCTACTTCGATCTGGGATATCAGCAGCTCGATCCTGTGGTCCTTCGTGCCAAGGTGGAGCGTGACATTTTCAGTTGGGGCGGGGTAGCTCGCGCGCCAGCAGGGAGTCGGGAGCAGCGGCACTTCTTCGATGAGGCAACCACATTCGGCATTCGATCCGGAATCACAGTACCCATCAGGGGAGGGTTCGGACGAGTCGCCGCCTTCACGTTGGCGACGAGCGATCGCGAGATTGATTCGGATCGCACAGCCGGAGAATGGAAAGATATCGTCCAGCAGGTCGGCCTATATTTCCATGTTCACGTCTCGGCCAAGCTCGAAGCAGCGTTCGCCGCACCGCAGCAAGGCGAAAGTGAACTGACCCAACGCGAGCGTCAGTGCCTTGGATGGACGGCGCAAGGAAAGACGGTCGCCGATATTGCAGTTCTTGTCGCCATTGCGCCGCGAACCGTCGTTTTTCACCTTGAGAACGCGCGCCGCAAACTTGGCGCAGCGTCGATTGCCCAGTGCGTCGCAGTGGCCTTGCGCCGCGGTCTGCTCGTTTGATTGGTCCGTCCCACGGCCCTCGACAAGAAGATAAGACGAGAAACGCGCTTGCGCTGGTCCGGCGTGACGATTGGTGCAATGTATTCCAGCAGCGTGATCTAACGTGATCCAACCGGGCGACCGGTACCTGCAAAATCTGACAGGCGACCACCGTCCCTTTTCCTGATCTCAAAGCCTCCCCGTATTTTGAGGAGGTCAGCATGCATGCCATCGCGCTTCATACGTCCGAATTTGGTCGTCACCTGAACGTTCTCACGTCGATGTATCGGCTCCGCCGCCGCATCTTCAAGGACCGCCTTGACTGGAGCGTCTCGATCTCGGGAGATATGGAGATCGATGTCTATGATGCCCTGAGTCCGACTTACATTCTGGCGGTCTCAGAACAGCAAGAGGTCCTGGGCTGCGTCAGGCTCCTGCCGACCACTGGCCCAACAATGCTTGCCGACACCTTCGGTAATTTGCTGGGCAACCGCGCGGCGCCCCGAGACGAGCGAATTCTCGAAAGTTCGAGGTTCTGCGTCGACACCGGGCGCACCTTCGAGGCCAGCCGACATGGACTCAGTCGCGCAACCTTTGTGCTGTTTGCCGCGATGATCGAGGCAATGCGAGCAAAGGGCGCACAGTCTATCGTGACGGTTACTGACGCGCGGATGGAGCGTATTCTGAGGCGAGCCGGCTGGCCATTGGAGCGGTTGTCCGAGCCGCAGCCACTTGGGCAAACCATCGCGCTGGCCGGTTTCCTTCACGATTCGGATGAGGCACTTGCGGCTATGTATCGGCAAGCGGGAGTCAATGGACCGGTCCTTGTGGGAACCGGTTCGGAGCGCAGGGCGGCCTAGATCTCAGATCGTTTGACGGGTGGCACGTGCATGCTGGCCGATCCGCATCATAGCTGCGTCATTCTCTTGAACATGACGCGAAGCAGGGGGATGGGCGTTCCGGCGCCCGTCCTCCGCGATGGCAGAAGTGTAGCTTTGCTGGCGGCCTGTCAGGAGCTGTTTGGGATCCCCCCGATCGCTGTTGGCGAGTACGACCGGGGCGCTCTTTCGGATCGGATCGCCGCTTGCATCGAGCATCTCGAGATCGATGTCGTGTCCTTGTGGCGCCATCCGCGCGTCGCGGCGCGGCTGGCAGCATCAGACGCTGGCGTCATCTTCCTGGGCGGCGCATTCCTCGAGGAAGAGGTGCTGATCGCGGCATTGGAAGGAGCAAGGCACGGCTACGATATCCGGCTCCTCGCGGATCTTTCAGTCGGACGGCATGATGCCGATCGGCCCCTTGTGCTCACTCGTCTCGCCCACTACGGCATCTTCGCAACGACGATCCGGCAGACCCTGTTCGAATGGGCCGTGTCTCTGGGTGATCAAGCCATTAGCCGCAGTGTCCAAGATCTGCTTTCGTAACGGGCGCCGCCCGCAAGCAGCGCTTGCGGGCCGGGCTCTCGTGAACCGAGCCCGCTTCCCGGTCTCGGCCTTCGGCTTCGATCCCTGGCGCACACAACGTGCTCTCATCGGATTGGCGCCTGCGGGTCCAGCACCAACGATCAGTCCCGACCGATACATCAATAGATCAACCGCATCGCAAGAGCCGGGACCTTGCGGAGCCGGCCGCAAGCGGCCGGCGCATGTTGATGGCCCCCGGAAGGCGGGGTGGGCGGCGCTCCCGCATAGCCCCGAACCGGCAGTCCGCAACCGCGCCTCCTTAAATCTCTCTAGGACGATTGTTTGCGTGGCGCGGTCCTCCGCTTGCGCTCCGGCCGTACCGGTGCGGCCCGCCTCTACGTTCGGGGCTTTCCGGTCGCTCTTCGCCGCCCACCCCGCCTTTCGGGGGCAGGGCGCGGAAGAGAAGCGAGCGGAGATCATCATGTCCAAGGGTTCAACCCACCATCACGCGACCAAACCGAAAGCAAGTCTCTACGAGGAAATCACGGCCCACATCATCGCCGACCTTGAGGCGGGCATCTTCCCATGGGCCCGGCCATGGGGGACGGGCGGCGGCAGTCAGGCCTTCGCCTTACATTCGAAACGCCGCAACACGATCGTGACGCTAAGACGTTCGGGTTTGCCACTGAAGGACCCTCGCTCACGCAAGAGTTCGCGAGGAGTGCGATAATGAGGTGCTGATTGCATACGGGCGATGCCTTCGGCCCGCGCTCTACTCGTCGCTTCGCTCCTCACCGAGCCACCTACGGGTGTCTCGGCCCTTCGGGTACCGGCGGCCGCATCGGCCGTGGCCACGCGCAAGGTGCGGTGTTGGCCGGGCGCGGACGTAGCCAGGGCCAGCGCCGTGTCGTGGTCAAGGCACGGATCGTGCGGATCAAGTCAGGTGACCTGGGTGCCGTGCGAGCCCACCTCCGTTACGTCCAACGCGACGGCGTCACGCGCGAGGGCGAACCAGGGGAGCTTTACGACGCCAGCAATGACCGCGCCGATGGCAAAGCCTTTACGGAACGCAGCACTGGGGATCGCCACCAGTTCCGGTTTATCGTTGCGCCGGAGGACAGCGCAGAGCTAGCCGACCTGAAGCCGTTCGTCCGCGACCTCATGCGGCAGATGGAGCAGGACCTCGGCACCAGGCTCGACTGGGTTGCGGCCGATCATTTCAACACCGGCCATCCTCATACCCACATCGTGTTACGCGGCAAGGATGGCGAAGGAAACGATCTCGTCATCGCGCGTGACTACATCGCTCATGGCTTTCGAACGAGGGCTGCGGAACTCATCACGCGAGAGCTCGGCCCTGAAACAGAGATCGAGGTCGCTCGCAAGCTTCCGCAGGAGATCACGGCCGAGCGGCTCACGCGGCTTGACCGGAGCATCCTGCGAGATGCTCCGGACGGCGTGCTTGAGCTGCGGGCGCTGTCTGGACGGGAACCTGCCTGGCAAACAGCCCGGATCGGTCGGCTGCGAACGTTAGAGCGCATGGGTTTGGCAGAGGAGAGTGAGCCCGGCCGGTGGCGGATCGCCGCCGAGCTTGAGCCAAAGCTCAGACGCATGGGGGAACGGGGTGACATCATCAAGACCATGCACCGTGAGATGGCCGCTGCAGGAATTGCGCGGGCGGCCGGTGACTACGCGATCTTCGATCCGGAGCGAGGCGTTCATCGCCTGGTTGGGCGAGTTGTTGGCGAAGGGTTTGCTGACGAACTGACGGAACGCCGCTATGTCGTCATCGATGGGGTGGACGGCCGAACGCACTATGCTGAGCTCGGTACCCTCGGTGCCAACGAGGAGCCGCCTGTCCGGAACACGATTCTGGAGCTCAGATCGCGCGTCGCTGAACCGCGCGCGACCGACCGGACAATCGCAGAGATAGCCGCCATGCATGACGGGAATTATAGCGAGCGTTTACATCGAACATTCGACTCGCATGCATCGGGCGAGTTTGTCGGAGCCCACGTCCGACGTCTGGAGGCGATGCGGCGCGAAGGGGTGGGTAAACCGTCTTGCCGACGGCAATTGGAGTGTGGGACGGGACTATCTTGACCGGGCGCTTCGGTACGAGAAACTTCAGCAATCGCGTAATCCGGTGCGGGTCGCGGTGCTCTCATGGCAAAGGCTGGAGGATCTGCCGCAGGCGCTGGGGGCAACCTGGCTCGATCGCAGGCTCGTTGGAAAGGAGCCGGATGAACTCGCGTCGACCGGCTTTGGTGCGGAAGTCGAGACCGCGCTGCGGGCGAGGCGGCAATGGCTGATCGAGCAGGGGCTGGCACGAGAGCAAGGCGGACAGGTACGTTTCGCGCGGAACATGCTCGAGACCCTCGAGAAACGCGAGCTGGCGCGGACCGCGGCGGATATATCTGCACGCACCCGCCTTGAACACCTCGACGCGAAGGCCGGCGACAAGATCGACGGCGTCTACCGGCGCATGCTGACGCTGAATAGCGGTCGGTTCGCCCTGATCGAACGATCCCATGAGTTCGTGCTCGTGCCGTGGCGGCCGGTGCTGGAGCGAGCGCGTGGGCAATTGGTCAGCGGTCAGGTTGGCGGGGAGGGCATATCCTGGTCGATCGGCATCAAGCGCGGGATCGGACGATGACGAAGGGCTTACTTCCGTTTCGGTGCTCGTTGCGTCGAAAGGCGATCGACGTCGGACGTCTTGACCAGGACGGCGCCGGGCTCGTCGACCGGCGAGGCGAGATATTTGGCGCGAGCGATCTCCTCGATCCTCGACCTGTTCTTGAGGAACGCTTCTACGCGCCCCTCTTGCCCGAGGCCGTCGGCACCAAAATGGTCGTCCAGCGCTTCGCGGCTGACCGCGCAGTTGACTGCGCCGCCGAGTGCTTGGCCCTGGAATGTCACGACGTCGCGGCTGAAGTCATAGCGCGCAGGTGGGTTTTCGAAGGAAAGGTCAATGCCTGGAATGACCGAGCGAGGCGCACCAATGGTCTTGAGCACCACGTCGCGAACGGACGCCGAAAGCAAAGCAAGCCCTTCGAGCATCAGCTGGCGCCATTTAGGGCCGCGGCCATGGGCCTCCTCCCACGCAGACTTCAGCTCCTGGGGCCGCTTTTCGGCGAGAGCCGCGAGCAGAGCCTCGGACTGCTGCAGGTCTTTATCGCGTTTCGCCAACCCCTCCGGGCGCCGGCGGGAGACGATGAGCTTGTGGACAGCGTAGCGCGCCGGAGCCGGCACGTGCACGTAGATGCCGGCACCATGCAGGATCACCGCGGGCTCAGGATCGCGGATCAGGAAGTCCAGGAAGCGCAGCGGCTGGGCGTCCGTGTTCAGGGCAGGTAGCTTTTGGGGGCGACTGGTCTCCTTGCCTTCGTGGGGTGTGAGAAAGTCGACGCGCAAACCGCCCTTGGCGGCATAGCTCGTCACGCGTCGGCCATCAGATACGTGAGGAACGGCACGAAAGGTTTTGTCGACTTCCTTCAGCACCTCCAGAACGGGCGGCGTGGAGTCCTCGACCGCCACCGAGACATTCTTGAACTGGGCAATGTCGACGTCGCCGGTCTGCAGCGAGCCGGCGGACAGGCGAACGCCGAGCATCGCAGCATAGGTTTGGTAGGAAATCGTTCCCACGAGCACGCCGCGAAGGCGAAACACGCCGGCCTTGGCGAGCGCTGCGATGACGTCGCCGATCTCGGGAATGGGGCGAGGAAAGCTGAACGATCGGACCAGGGTGGAGACAAGCGCCCGGCGCTCGCGTTCGTCTTCGCGAACTTCCTTGTGGTGGGCGATGCGCTCCAGCAGTTCCGGTGTCTCCGGCCCGACATAGCGCTGGGACCGATCGGCGCCGGTGCCAGTCTGGAAGTACCAATATTTGCGGCCATTGATGCTTTTGGCCGTGAACGAGCCGGCGTCCGCGAACGCGTCCTGGAAGGCGGCGTTGGCGGTGCGCTCAAGGAGCTCGGCATAGGTCGTCTGGGCGACGAGGGTAGGGGCCGGCATGGTCGTTTCCCGAGATTATACTCAGTTTGCGGATTGAGTATAATTGATATGGAACCGGGCGTCCAGCGGTCTTATACTCACTTCGCGAAGTGAGTATAACGGGAATCAATCGCGATTTCGCGCCGAATCGGCGCGTCTTGCCCATCACATGCGGGGTTTGGCTGGTTCCGCCCCTGAGTTTGGCAACCTGCTTTCGGTGCGCCGCTGTCCGCGGCAAGGTCATCCAAATTGAGCTGGTCACTCACCTTTTGTTGAGGCGTTGGATCATCTCGGCCGAGATTTGACGCAGATCCTTCTCACCTCCGCACGCCTGATCGACATTGCTCTCACTTCCCGGACGCGATTTTTATTTCGATTGAACGCCAAGCGCATTCGCTTCTTTCATCGCGCTGCTCACGTGGGGTGAGTGAGTGGGGCGAGCCGGATGTTTCCAGCAAAAATCTACGTCGGTCAGATTGCCGTCGTGTTCGGCATCGTCGTTGTGTCGACCTGGGGCGCGACGCAATGGACCGCCGCGGCTCTCGGCTATCAGCAGCGCCTGGGTGAACCGTGGTTCTTGATCGTCGGCCATCCCGTTTATCTGCCTTGGCGATTGTTCGAATGGTGGTTCGCCTACGAGGCCTATGCGCCCGAGATCTTCGAGGAGGGCGGAGCCATCGCCGCCGCCGGCGGCATCGCGGGCGCGCTGTTTGCGATCGTCAATTCGGTTTGGCGCGCCCGCCAAAGCCAATTGGTGACGACCTACGGTTCGGCTCGGTGGGCTACTCCGAAGGAAATCAAGACCGCTGGCCTGTTCGCGTCCAGGGGCGTTTTCCTGGGGCGCCTCGAGAACAACTATCTGCGCCACGATGGACCGGAGCACGTCATGTGCTTTGCACCGACCCGGTCGGGAAAGGGCGTGGGACTGGTGTTGCCCACATTGCTGTCCTGGACCTCGTCTGCGGTGGTTCACGACATCAAGGGCGAAAACTGGGAATTGACCTCCGGTTGGCGTTCGACGTTCTCGCATTGCCTCCTGTTCAATCCGACCGATTCAAGAAGCGCCCGCTACAATCCGCTGCTTGAGGTGCGCAAAGGGGCGGCCGAAGTCCGCGACGTCCAGAACATTGCCGACATCCTGGTCGATCCTGAAGGTGCGCTCGAACGCCGAACCCACTGGGAAAAGACCAGTCATTCGCTTCTGGTCGGCGTCATTCTTCACGTCCTTTATGCGGAAGAGCACAAGACGCTGACCCGCGTCACCGAGATCATGGCCGACCCTGCGCAGTCCTTTGAGAAGACGCTCAGGATCATGCTGGCAACCAATCACCTCGGCACCGAGGCGGAGCCGAAAGTGCACCCGGTCGTCGCCGCGACCGCACGAGAGCTGCTCAACAAGTCCGAAAACGAACGCTCCGGCGTCCTGTCGACCGCCGTGAGCTTTCTTGGGCTCTACCGCGATCCCGTCGTCAGCCGAAACACTGAAAGCTGCGACTGGCGCATTGCCGACCTCGTGAGTGCCGACAAGCCCGTCACGCTCTACCTCGTCGTTCCGCTGTCGGACATCAGCCGTACCAAGCCCCTGATCAGGCTGATCCTCAACCAGATCGGCCGCCGGCTGACCGAGACCTTGAACACCAAGACAGGTGACCGCAGGCACCGCCAGCTCCTGATGATGCTGGATGAGTTTCCTGCTCTCGGCCGGCTCGACTTCTTCGAAAGCGCGCTCGCCTTCATGGCCGGTTACGGCATCCGCGCCTATCTGATCGCGCAGTCGCTCAACCAGATCGCAAAGGCCTATGGCGAGAACAACGCCATCCTGGACAATTGTCATGTCCGCATTGCGTTTGCCGCCAATGACGAGCGCACCGCCAAGCGTATCTCGGATGCTCTCGGTACGGCGACGGAACTACGTGCGCAACGCAACTATGCCGGCCATCCGCACCACGCGTGGCTTCGACGATCCGTTGCGGTCGATATTGCGCTCCATTTCGAGCGCCCATTCTTCGCCATCCTTGCGCCGCCGGAACGTCTCGGCCACATAGCGGGTCTTGCGGCGGACTTGAACGCGCCAGTTCCCGGAGGTCAATTGAGTGAAGGTCGCCACGCGTGTGCACTCCGGCTTTCGTGTGCACTATGTGTGCACCGAGAGGTCAAAACGGGTACAAACGTGTGCAATTTCGGCTAGTTTGGAGTGCACACGTTCCTCTTCTACCCCATTGAGATAGTAGGATAAACGATTGAAATATAAAGACTATCGCTTTTCCGTGGCACCCATGATGGATTGGACCGATCGGCACTGCCGCGTGTTCCACCGTCACCTGACACGGCGGGGGTTGCTCTATACGGAGATGCTGACCACCGGCGCCATCATTCATGGTGATCGGGAGCGGCTGCTCGGCTTCGACGCGGTTGAGCATCCGGTGGCGCTACAGCTTGGCGGTTCGGATCCGCGCGACCTCGCTGAGGCTGCGCGGATCGGCGAGGGTTTTGGCTATGACGAGATTAATCTTAATGTCGGCTGCCCGTCCGATCGTGTGAAGGACGGACGGTTCGGCGCCTGTCTGATGGCGGAGCCGGAGCTCGTCGCGAGATGTGTCGAGGCGATGAAGCGCGCGGTCTCCATTTCCGTCACGGTGAAATGCCGCATCGGCATCGACGACCAGGATCCCGAAATGGCGCTCAATGCGCTCGCGCATGCCGTGGTCGCTGCTGGCTGCGACGCGTTGATCGTGCACGCCCGGAAGGCCTGGCTGAACGGTCTGTCGCCGAAGCAGAACCGCGACATCCCGCCGCTCGACTATGACCGCGTCTATCTGCTCAAGCGCGCGATGCCGGATGTGCCTGTCATCATCAATGGCGGCGTTCCGAGTATCGAGGAGGCGAAAGCGCATCTTGCGCATGTCGACGGCGTGATGCTCGGCCGCGCCGCCTATCAGGAGCCGTGGCGGCTGCTCTCAGTCGATCCCGACCTGTTCGGCGAGGCGGCGCCGCATGCGACCATGCAGGACACGTTCGAGGCGATGATACCCTATATCGAGACGCAGCTTGCGCGCGGCACGCGGCTACATGCCATCACGCGCCACTTCGTCGGTGCGTTCCAAGCCGTGCCGGGCGCGCGCGCTTTCCGCCGCCATCTCGCCGAGCAAGGTGTGAAGCCGGGCGCCGGCGTCGACGTCTTGCGTGATGCGATCGCGTGTGTTGGTGCACGCGCGCCGGCGGAGGCTGCCTAGCCACGAGAAAGAGCCGGATCGCGGTGTCCGACTCTCTCTCTCCCGATCACGCTTAGCGGAACAGGTCGAAATGGTAGTTTACGCCGACGCGGAAGCTGTGGAATTTTGCAGCGTTCCAGTCCGGCAGGTCGTCGTGCTTGAACTCGGTGTAGAGATACTCGGCCTTGGCCGACCATTTCGGCAGGAACGCCCATTCCACGCCGCCGCCCGCGGTCCAGCCCATCTTCATCTTGTTGATCGGGCCGTCCTTCAATTCGCCGGTGGCGAGACCTGCGGTCCCAAAGAACAGCAGCCGTGAATCCGTCGTCGCGATGCCGGCGCGGGCGCGGCCGGTCATGTACCAGGGCAGGCTGACCGCGGCGCTGTTGATCGCGTCGTGGTTCTTGATGTCTCCTCCTTCGAAATCGTTTTCGATGCCGACCACGAACATCGGCGAGAGCTGGTAGTTGTAGCCGATCTGCACGCCGCCGAACGCGCCCTTGACCCTGCCACCGCTCACCCCGACAATATTGTTGAAGGCGTTGTCGCCGCTCTCGGCGTAGCCGGCGTTGAGACCGGCGTAGAGACCGGTCCAGGAATAGACGGGCTGCGGCGCCGTGTAGGCCGGTGCGGCGTAACGCGGCGAAAGATCGGACGCGCTCGCGCTGCTTGCGGCGAATGCCACCGCAAAGGGCAGGGTGCGCATCGCGCAACGTAAGGCGGCTCTCGCAGTCATCACTCTCAATCTCCCACTTGGCCGTCTCCGTCACGCAGAGCGGCGCTCGTCCAACCCCGATCCGGGAATACCTCTCCTTTATAAACCGACCAGGCGGTTTGTAAATAGCTGAAATGCCACAGCCGAGTTCGTTTGCGAACTTCATGGTTGGCTATTTGGTTGAAGTGACTTTGCGCGGACGGAGGGCGCTGCCGCGGCTCGCCGTCAATCGACCGCCGTGCGCGAGCGGCGGTGGCTGCTCTGGAGCTCCGGGTAGCCGGTGAGCATCAGCGTATCGGATCGCACGCCCCAGCTCTCAAGGCGATCGAGGAAACTCATGCCGAGCAGGTTGGTCTTCATCTGTCCACGCTGCACCACGAGCGCCGGCACCGATTTCTCGACGAGATGGCCGACGGCGAGGCGGTCGATCGTGAGCCGCGCCGCCTTGGTGTGGCCGCCGGCGGTTTCGAGGTCGACGTCGTATTCGAGCATCTCGAGCGGCAGCCCTATCGCCTTCGCGGTTTCCCAGGTCAGCACCACGGAGGTGGCGCCGGTATCGATCACCATCGGCGTTGCCACGCCGTTGATCTTGGCGCGCAGCGCGAATTCGCCGCCCTGGCCGCGCTGGATTTGCACGGCGGGGGCGGGCGTCGCTGTCTGCGCGCGAAAAATGTGCGAGACCTTGTGGCTGGCGCGCGCGATCTGGTCGGGATCGCCATAGGCGACGACGGCGCCGGCCGTGCCGGCGAGCGTGATGAGAACGAGCAGGAAGCGGATCATCGCACGCCTCCGATGGCACGCAGGCCAGTCAGGCGCGTTTCGGCAATCCCGCGATCGGCTGCAGGCCGGCGTCCGCCATGCGGGCCGGCAACAGCGCCATCACCGACAGTCGTTCCGAGCTCTCCATGGCGTGCCAGCGCGCGATCTCTGGCAAGGTCCGGCCGCAGCCGAAGCACAGCTTGGTCCTGGGATCGATCATGCAGACGGCGACGCACGGCGTTTGTTTGCTCATCAGGACATAGTGGGGGATTGGCGGGCATGTCTGCAAGCATGTGTTTACGAGCCCGTGCCCGCGCTCATGATCGGCCTGTGACGCGGCCGGCGCTTCTCGTCGGGCACCATGGAACTCTCCGGCTGGAGCGGCGGTGCTTCCTCCGACAGCGGCGCGAGCGCGCTCATCACGCGCTCCGGCGGGAAGGTGACGATCACCTCGGTGCCGATGCGCAGCTTCGACTTCAGCGTGAACGTGCCGCCGTGCAGATCGATCAGGTTCTTGGCGATGGGCAGGCCGAGGCCAGCGCCCTGTTCGGCCGATTTGATCGAGTTGGAGCCTTGGCCGAACGAGGCGAGCACGACCGGGATCTCGTCCTCGGGGATGCCGGGGCCGGAGTCCTTCACCGACAGATACTGACCGCCCGAAGCGGTCCAGCCGGCCTTGAGCCAGATCTCGCCGCCTTGCGGGGTGAACTTGATCGAATTGGAGAGCAGGTTAAGCACGACTTGGCGAATCGCGCGTTCGTCGGCCCAGAGCCGCGGCATGGCCTGCTCGAACACCTCGTGGATGGTGATGCCGCGGCTGGATGCGCGCAGCTTCATGAGATGATGGCAGTCGGCCACGACGCCAACCAGCGACACCGCTTCCTCGTTCAATTCGTAGCGGCCGGCCTCGATCCGCGACAGATCGAGGATCTCATTGATGAGGTTGAGCAGGTGCACGCCGGAATTATGGATATCCGCCGAATATTCCTTGTAGACCGGCACCGCATGCGCGCCAAAGATCTCGCTCTTCATCACCTCGGAGAAGCCGAGAATGGCATTGAGCGGCGTGCGCAGCTCATGGCTCATCTGCGCGAGGAAGCGCGATTTGGCGACGTTGGCTGATTCGGCGCGGTGCCGCGCTTCGTCCGAGATCGCCTTCGCCTGTTCGAGTTCGCCAATCAGCGCGTCCTTCTCCGCACGCGCCTCGAGCGTGGCGAAGGTCGAGGAGTGCAGGCGGTGTGCCAGCAGCACGAAATAGCCTTCGGCCGCGAGAGCGAGTGCTGCCAGGATATAATTGTCGAGCGAACCGCTCATCGCAAAGCTCAATGCCATGGCGACAGCAACCGGCGCGGTGGCGGCAAGCGCTGCGATCGGCAGGTTGGCGGCGAGCATGCTCGACACTGCGATCACCAGCAGCATCAGGAACATCATCAGCGATTCCGTGACCATGTCGAGCACGGGATGGATCAGGATCGCCATCCAGCACAGGCCGTAGAGCAGGTCGAGCACGACAAAGCGCGTCCGCCAGGCGCGTGTCGCAATGGGCGAAGCGGGTTCGGCCAGGAAGCGGCGGCAGCTGCGGATCATCGCGGCGTGGATGCAGAGCATCCCGGCGGTCCAGGCCGCAGCCGGGATCGGCTGCATCCAGAGCCCGAACAGCAGGCCGGTCGTGACCATCAGCAGCATCACGACATAGGAGGCCGACAGCCGCGTCTGCGCATATTGGCGCAGCATCTCGGCGTCGAAGGCCGGTCGGGTTCCACTGGTCGACGTTAACTTATCGCGCGCCTCGCGCACCCGCTGCGACGCAGCTCGTCGGCTGCTCGCCGATGGGGCGCTGACCGGCTCGGCCGGAAGCTGCACTACCTCAGGCTTTTCAGCGGGGTTACTCATCAAGCAACAACGATTCCTGCCCACGTCGGACGCGGGCCTTCTGCATTGTCTATCTCTGGCAAGAAATCCTTAAGAGGTGACTTAAGGAGCTAAAGAATTGCGTTAACCGGGCGTTAATTTGAATCCGGCAGCCGCCGCTCAATGCAGCCAAGCGTGCTGCGCGACATAGACCACGGCGCCGGCCAGATAGCCCGCAAGCGCGGGCACGGCGATGCGGCGGGCGTACCAGAGGAACTCGATCCGCTCGAGCCCCATGGCGGCAACGCCTGCGGCGGATCCAATGATCAGGATCGATCCGCCGGTGCCGGCGCAATAGGCGATGAACTCCCAGAGGAAGCTGTCCGGCGGATAGTGGCCGAGGTCGTACATGCCCATCGTCGCGGCGACCAGCGGCACATTGTCGATCACCGCGCTGAGCAGGCCGAGCACGACGACGATGACGTCCTGGCGGCCGATCGTGGCGTCCAGCCATTTCGCCAGCATGGACAGCAGGCCCGCATGTTCGAGGCTGGCGACCGCGAGCAAAATGCCGACGAAGAACACGATCGAGCCCATGTCGATCCGCGTCAGGGCGTGAGCAAGCGAGAGCGGCTGACGGACATGCTCATCCTTGTCGCGGTGAACGATCTCGCCAACCAGCCACACGATGCCGAGCCCGAACAGGACGCCCATGAACGGCGGAAGATGCGTGGCCGTCTTGAACGCGGGCACCGCAATCAGAACGCCGAGCCCGAGATAGAACATCACGTTGCGCTCGAACGGATCGACGCTCTTGAATCCGTCGTCCTTCGGCGGCGCCGCGACGGTCTTGCCTTTCAACGAAAAGCTGAGGAAGGCAAGCGGCACCAGCAGATTGAGCAGGGAGGGCAGGAACACCGCGGCCATGATTTTCAGGGGCGTGATCTGTCCGCCGATCCACAGCATGGTCGTGGTGACGTCGCCGATCACGGTCCAAGCGCCGCCCGCGTTGGCAGCGATGACGATGAGGGACGCAAACAGCAGGCGATCCTCGCGCCGGGCGATCAGGCGCTGAATCAGCGAGACCATGACGATGGTCGTCGTCAGATTATCGAGGATCGCGCTCAAAAAGAACGTTACAAAGCCGATCAGCCATATCAGGCGGACTTGGCTCGTCGTACCGATCCGGGATGTGATGACCTCGAAGCCGTCATGGGCGTCGATCACTTCGACGATGGTCATCGCGCCGATCAGGAAGAACACGATCTGGGCGGTGGAGGCGACGGATTCGTCGAGCTGACGGCCAACCAGCGTGTGGTCGCCCGTCAAAATCGCGTAGACCGTCCAGAGCAGCCCCGCGGCTAGCAGCGCGGAGGCGCTCTTGTTGACCCCGATCGGATGTTCGAGCGCGATCGCCGCATAGGCGAGAGCGAAAATTGCGGCGAGCGCGATCAGCAAGGCAGGATCACTTGATTAGGAGTTCACTTTATCAGAAGTTCACTTGGTCAGAAGTTCACTTGGTCAGAAGTTAACGATTGAGACGCGCGAGCAGGCTCGACGTATCCCAGCGCTTGCCGCCCATCTTCTCGACCTCGGCGTAGAACTGGTCGACCAGCGCCGTCACCGGCAGATTGGCGCCGTTGCGGCGGGCCTCAGTCAGCGAGATCGAGAGGTCCTTGCGCATCCATTCGACCGCGAAGCCGAAATCATACTTGTCCTCGTTCATGGTCTTGTAGCGGTTCTCCATCTGCCAGGATTGCGCCGCGCCCTTGGAGATGGTCTCGATCACGGCGGCAACGTCGAGGCCCGACTTCTTGGCGAAGTGGATACCCTCGGAGAGGCCCTGCACGAGGCCGGCGATGCAGATCTGGTTGACCATCTTGGTCAGCTGGCCGGAGCCGGCGGGCCCGAGCAGTTTGCACATCCGCGCATAGGCGCCCGTGATAATCGGCTCGGCGCCGGCATAGGCGTCCTGCGTGCCGCCGCACATCACCGTCAGCACGCCGTTCTCAGCCCCGGCCTGGCCGCCGGAGACGGGCGCGTCGATGAACTTGAAGCCGGCCTTGGTCGCGGCCGCGTCGAGCTCGCGCGCGACTTCGGCGGAGGCGGTGGTGTGGTCGACGAAGGTCGCGCCCTTCTTCATGCCGGCAAACGCGCCGTCGGCGCCGATCGTGACCGCGCGCAGGTCATTGTCGTTGCCGACGCAGCACATCACGAAATCCTGGCCTTCGGCCGCGGCCTTCGGGGTTGCCGCGGTCTTGCCGCCGAACTTGTCCGCCCACTCCTTCGCCTTCGCAGCGGTGCGGTTGTAGACGGTGACCTCATGGCCCCCTTTTTTCACGAGGTGTCCGGCCATGGGGAAGCCCATCACGCCGAGACCGAGGAAAGCGACTTTAGCCATGTGTGTGTCCGTAGCTTGAGTTTTACGGTTGCAGCCGGGCGAGGGGCGCCAGCCGGGGTCCTGAGGTTCCGCCTGAGGGCGGAACCGGGCGCACCATAAACCCTTGCGGCCGGAGGGCAACGGCTTCGTTTGGCGGCCCCCTGTGCTAGGATGGTGGACCTCAAGGACTTCGAAACAAGGGAGCAAAGGCATGGGTGGCGTGAGCGTTGGCGTCCTCGATCATTTCAACATCCGGACCCGGAATCTGGCCGAGACGGTCCGCTTCTACGAGGACGTGCTGGGCCTGGAAAAAGGCGCTCGGCCGAATTTCGCCTTCCCGGGGGCATGGATGTACAGCGAGGGCAAGCCGGTGGTGCACCTCGTCGATATTTCTCCGACCTCGGAGCCGCAAAAGCCGGATTCCGGCGTGGTCCACCACGTCGCCTTCGTCAGCCGCGGCTTTGATGGCATGAAGCAGCGGCTGACGTCCAAGGGCATCGCATTCGACTCCCGCCAGGTGCCCGGCGGCGACCTCTGGCAGATCTTCGTCCACGACCCCAACGGGGTCATGATCGAGCTCAATTACGAGGCGGCCCTGGAGCAGGGGGCCGCGCCTGTCGAGATGGCTGACGATATCGGCAAGCAGTAGCCTTTTGGCCGTTTCCGCTCTAATGGGTCTCGCATCCGGACTTCAGGAGATGCGCTTTGAGCGTGACGCAGCAACAGGTTCTCGACAGCCTCGCCAGGATCAAGTCGCCCCGCGGGGTCGCGCTCACCAATGCCAACGTGCTGAGCCCGATCAGCGCGTCCGACGGCAAGGTGTTCTTCTCGATCAATGTCGATGCCGCCGAGGCGCGGGCCTGGGAATCCGTCCGTGCCGAAGCCGAGGCCGCCGTACGCGGCATTCCCGGCGTCACCACCGTGTTGGTGGCGCTGACAGCCGAGCGCAAGGCGGGCGCCGCACCGCCGCCGCCACCGCAGCCGAGTCGTGGGACACCCGGCGTGCAGCCGGTCCACGCCCACAAGCCGCCGCAGGGGGGGCAATCGCCGATGGCGCGGCAGTCCGAAATTCCGGGCGTCGCCGCCGTGATCGCGGTGGCCTCGGGCAAAGGCGGCGTCGGCAAATCGACCACCGCACTGAACCTGGCATTGGGCCTGCGCGACCTCGGCCTCAAGGTCGGGCTGCTCGATGCCGACATCTACGGCCCCTCGGTGCCACGGCTGACCGGCCTGCATGAGAAGCCGGAGCTGGACGGCGAGCGCAAGATGATTCCGCTCCGGCGTTTCGGCCTCGCCATCATGTCGATCGGCTTCCTGGTGGAGGAAGAGACCGCGATGATCTGGCGCGGGCCGATGGTGATGTCGGCGGTGACGCAGATGCTGCGCGATGTCGCCTGGGGCACGCTCGACGTGCTCGTCGTCGACATGCCGCCGGGCACGGGCGACGCCCAGCTCACGCTGGCGCAGAACGTGCCGCTGAAGGGCGCCGTCATCGTCTCGACCCCGCAGGACCTGTCCCTGATCGACGCACGGCGCGGGCTTGCGATGTTCAAGAAGGTCAACGTGCCCGTGCTCGGCATCGTCGAGAATATGAGCTACTTCCAGTGCCCGCATTGCGGCACGAAATCCGACATCTTCGGCCATGGCGGGGCGCGACACGAGGCCGAGAAGCTCGGAGTACCGTTCCTGGGCGAAATCCCGCTGCACATGGCGATTCGCGCCACCTCGGACGCCGGCAATCCCGTCGTGGACAGCGAGCCGGACGGACCCCATGCGGCGATCTATCGCGCCATCGCGGGACAGGTCCGGGACCAGCTCAAGGGCGTCATCGCAGCCGCTTGAGCCGATTGTCTGGGGACATGCGACTTTGGTCGCCCCCCGTCATGCCATTGTCGCGTTCCGCGGCAAGGGCTTCCGTGTTAAACGCCACGGCGGCGAAGCCCCTTCGGTTTGACGCGGCAAGACACGTGTCGCCGGAATGAGCGGCAGCAAAGAGGAAGTTCGGGGAAACACCCCAGCAAGGAGAGACCTGAAGATGAAGCGTCGTGATTTCCTGAAAGTGTCGGCAGCAGGTGCGGCGGCAACCGCCGCGGTGGCCTCGCCGGCGATTGCGCAGTCCTCGCCCGAGGTCAAGTGGCGCATGACGTCGAGCTTCCCGAAGTCGCTCGATACCATCTATGGCGGCGGCGAGCAGGTGGCGAAGTACGTCGCCGAGATGACCGACAACAAGTTCCAGATCCAGGTGTTCGCCGCCGGCGAACTCGTCCCCGGCCTGCAGGCGCTCGACGCGACCTCGAACGGCACGGTCGAGATGTGCCACACCGTCTCCTACTACTATGTCGGCAAGGACCCGACCTGGGCGATCTACGCCTCGGTGCCGTTCGGCCTCAACGCGCGCCAGCAGAACTCCTGGTGGTACCAGGGCGGCGGCGAGCAGCTCGGCAATGACTTCTTCAAGAAGTCGAACGTGATCGGCTTCCCCTGCGGCAACACCGGCACCCAGATGGGCGGCTGGTTCCGCAAGGAGATCAAGACCGTTGCGGATCTGTCGGGTCTGAAGATGCGCATCGGCGGCATCGCCGGCCAGGTGCTTCAGAAGGTCGGCGTGGTGCCGCAGCAGCTCGCAGGCGGCGACATCTATCCGGCGCTGGAAAAGGGCACCATCGACGCGGCCGAGTGGGTCGGCCCGTACGATGACGAGAAGCTCGGCTTCGCCAAGGTCGCGAAGTACTACTACTATCCGGGCTTCTGGGAAGGCGGTCCGACCGTCCACGCCTTCACCAACCTCGACAAGTGGAATTCGCTGCCGAAGAACTACCAGGCGATCCTCACCAACGCGATGGCTAACGCCAACACCTGGATGGCCGCGCGCTACGACATGCAGAACCCGGGCGCGCTGAAGCGTCTGGTTGCCGGCGGCACCCAGCTCCGTCCCTTCACCAACGAAGTGCTCGAGGCCTGCCTCAAGGCGACCAACGAGCTGTGGAGCGAGATCTCGGCCAAGAACGCCGACTTCAAGAAGTCGATCGACGCCATGCAGGCCTACCGGTCCGACCAATATCTGTGGTGGCAGGTCGCCGAATACACCTACGACAGCTTCATGATCCGCTCGCGCACCCGCGGCTGATCTTTCGAGCAAGTCGTAAGACCAAATGGCCCGGCCTCGTTCGCGAGGCCGGTTTTTTTTCTTTGGCAGCGTATCGGGGACCAACCAAAAAACAGCAAAACAACCCCATGCACAGTAGAGGCGGGGTGGCAGAGGTGCACCTCTTACTGATGGTATTCCGGATGCTCACCGTCAGGCTAATCGTCGCGTTGGCGCCGACTGCGTGGCGATTGCCCCTTCCTCCGATTTATCCCAACGCGTCAAACTGCTGGCCGTCTCCATCGGTCAACGTGCCCCACAACATCATTGCGAGCGCAGCGAAGCAATCCAGAGTCCCTCCGCGGAAAGATTCTGGATTGCTTCGCTGCGCTCGCAATGACGCGCGGATGGAGTTGGCAGCCGAGCTGCGAAGCCGTTTGACACGTCGGGCAAAACAGTGGCAGAAAGCGATCATCGCATAATCCGAATTATCCATCGCGGCGGCGATCCCTGGAGGAACCATGGGCTTTGATCCCGATGAGGTTCAAAGCGCGCTGCGCCGGGCATGGTCGTTGTCGACGGCCAGCCAATGGGCGGCGGACAATCGCGCGGCGGGGCAATGCAACGTCACGTCGCTGCTCGTTCATGAACTTTTCGGGGGCGAGTTGTTGAAGACGCCGCTGCCGGCCGGCGATCATTTCTACAATCGGATCGGAGGCCGCAGGTATGACTTCACGGCGAGCCAGTTCGATGAGCCGATTGCTTACGTGGACTTGCCGACAAGTCGGGCCGATGCGGAGCAGGGGGCAACAAGCGACCAGCTGGCTGAGCTCAGAGCCGCTTTTGAGGGGGTAATTGGCCATGAGTATCCATGCGACGATTCAGGAAATGGTCAATCTGATCGGTGAGCACGGGTTCTACGTGTATCTCGTTCTGATGGCTGTCTATGTCGCTTTCATTACCAGTATTCGGAGAGCTCCTCTGAACGACATCCGAAACAGCGGAAGCGGTTGGCAGGAAACTAATCGCATTGTTCATGCGATCCTGATCGAGCGTTATTCTAGGGTGTGTACTCATAAAATCGAGGCTCGCGAGCGCGGCTTGGCTCATGTCCGCTACCCGGCGCTTTGCGGACTCAAACCGGACATCCCAAAAGGTCCGAAAAGGGCCGATGTTGTTGCAAAAGTCTTTTTGGGACGTTGAACAGAAATTCTTAGAACCGCTGATGCGCTTTGCGCGCGACGACGTGAGGGACCATATCGACTGATCCAAGATCGATCTCGGATCCCCGTAATGGCACTGAAAGCCGATGCAGCAGCGGAGAGGCCTCGATATCAACTTTCGCGAGATTTTTACGGCAGTTCGATTTTCCACTTTTGCAACAACATCGGCCAATTCCGGACGAGGCTGACGCAAGACGGATCATGCAGATTGCTTTAGGCGATCACTCGGTGGAATTTGAGACCAAGCATTGGAACTTAGATAAGGTGTGCTGGTCTTGCCCGATTGGGTTCTCTCAGTTCCTCATGCGGAAAGGAGAGAGTCCAACGCGCGTGTGATAAATGAGCGAGTTAGACCAATATCTGGCGGTGGCGCTCAGTCGGGGCGTTGGACATTCGCCACTCCTCGACTGGCTCATCGGCACCGTTCTTGACCTGCCCTCGCTCAAAATGCTGCCGCTCGTCGAGGCTGAGACCTGGCGTCGACCGGCAATACATCCGCGAAAAGATACCGATCGAACCATGTCGGAAACGCGCGGGCCAGATCGCGCTTTCCAGAAAGCTCGAGCCCCAGCCGTTTCGCTTCGATGAAGCTGACGTCCCCCCGCCACCACGCAACTAGAACTGGTAGCTTTGCGCGCACGAGCAATGGCTCGGGGAACCCGGGGTTCACCAGACAAAAAGATATTTCGGATGCTTTGAGCAGCAGAAAGCGGGGCTTCATAGCGTCGATCTCGAACCGAACGACGATCGGTCGAGCGGGGAGCGCATCGCTCCGCACGCGCCGCTGCATATCGACGAACAGCGGCTCCGCGTCGAGATTTTCCTTCTCGGACTGACGCGGCAGGAAGCGCTGACCCCATGTGCCCAAGGCCATGACGACGGAGCTGATCTCCTTCCCGGACGCCGTGAGTTCATATTCCGGCCCCGAGTTTCCATCGTGGCGCTCGACTGCGCCGATAGCGATCAGTTCCTGGAGCCTCTCCGACAACATGGTTTTGGAGATGCGAGGAATGCCTCGGCGAATGTCGTTGAAGCGTCGGCTCCCGCAGAGAAGTTCCCGCACCACAAGTAGCGTCCAGCGTCCACCCAAGACTTCATGGGCGCGCGCGATCGAGCAAAACTGTCCATACCCGGCCATCCCGGCAGACTACCAGGTATGGCCGAGTTGCACAGGTCCGGAATCCGTACCCCCGCGCCTGTTGGATTGTGTCGGGACGAGTATTAAGTCTCGTCGGTGACGACAACGATCGTCGGCGCGCCGCCGGAACTGATCGACGCGGCGTGTTCCAGGGCTTCCTTGCCGCCCTTGGACGTTGCACAGCTTTTCAGTGCATCGATCGTCGGAAAGCTTACATCGGACATCCAATGGTAGGGCGGTGGCGCAAACGCCGGCCCGACCACGCGCTTGGTGACGATACCTGTCGCGCCGATGAGTCTCGGGCCGGCGTAGGAAAGATGCTCGTCATGATAGGCGCGCTCAAACGCCACGGCGTCTTTGGGGATAGGATAGATAATGAGGAGATGAGCTGACATGGTGTGTTCCTTCCTAACCATGAGTGAAGTTGCCAGAGCAGTATGGATTGGCCGGCGTTGTCTGTGGGGTATGGAATTCTGACCTTGCTCGTTGAACGCCGCCCGGGTGTGGCGTCGCCACGCGAGACCGAGCCGCTCGGTCGTCTCGGAAGCCGCTATCGCGACGAACAGGTGTGATCGCGGCAAACGATGCGGCGACGCCTGTCGCCCGAGTCCACCTCATTCCGCTCCGTCGCTTCGTGCGGGAGAACAGGATGCTACGACGCGTCTTCCGCGTTGCTGCGGCCAGCGTTGGAATGCCTATCGCTTCGGCTTCCTCACGTACACGCGGAGGCTTTCCTTGACGATCAATGATTTCGACCGGAGCGTCTCGGCCGGTGACATGTTCTTCGCCCCACTGCGTTAGCGCCAGAAACCTCGGCGAAGCGGTCCGGATTACGCACCCAACGCGCCAGCATTTCGGAGCGATAATATCCTCGAACGGCCTACATAGGAATCGAGGACATTTTTCGGTGCACGGCTCTCGTTGCTTGCCGCGCGTCATTCAGGAGAGCAGATCAATGGATATCAAGATCCCCGAAACACTGGACGCCTGGAACGCAGCCGGCGACGATTATCTCCCCGGTCTCCTTGAGATGCGCTTTCGTAAAGTAGAGGCTGATGAAGTTGTCGCGACGCTTGAGGTAAGCAGCGCCCACGCCACCTGGCATGGCTATCTGCACGCCGGCACCGTGACGTCACTCGCTGACACCTGCTGTGGTTACGGGACTCTGCGCGGCCTTCCGGCCGGCGCCAGTGGTTTCACCACCGTGGAGCTCAAGAGCAACCTAATCGGAACGGCACGCGAGGGCATCGTGGTCTGTACGGCGCGTCCGATACATAAAGGACGTACCACGCAAGTGTGGGACGCCGAAGTGCGCCGCGAGGCCGATGGCGTTGCAATCGCTTACTTTCGCAACACGCAATTGGTCCTGTGGCCGAAAGCGTGATTGGCAGTCGTCGGCTACGCCGTAACCCGGCTCCGTCCGGAGTGGTGTCCGTCTATCGGCTCCGCCGTCGGTCGCAGAGGGAGCAATTTTTCTTGGGCTTCCATTTCGACTGAGCTGCCGGTGTGGCGCACCCGGCACGATTCGAACGTGCGGCCTCCACCTTCGGAGGGGATGCCGAGCATGGCAAGAGATCGACGCGTTGCTGACCGTGACTCGCGATTTAGGCCACCCCGCAGTGACCTTACGCCTATCGATAAGCTGGACCTACGCAGATGGTAATGGATCACACCGGCGTTACCCGACACATGTTCGATGCGAACGATGCTGAGGCGCTCGCCAAGCCAGAAGAACGGTTCACCGACAGCAAAGGACACTTGCTCGCCCACAGCACGCCCACGTGTCTCATTTTTGGGGCGCCGAGCGATGGAGGTATGGCTTACCAAATCCAGCGTTATCCTACCGAATTGATCGACGTGCTACGTTTGACTGCTGGCGAACGTGTCGTTATCCGGCCTGTCTTGCCGCAGGATCGGGAACTCCTGAACGCGTTCTTCCATGGTCTCTCCGCTGACGCGCGGTGCAGTCGGTTCATGCATCCTGTCAGTGAACTGTCTTCCGAACTATTGCGGCAATTCACGCAGGTTGACTATGCCAATCATGTCGCGCTCGTTGCCGAAGTCTTCGTCGATGGCTGCGAAGTCGTGATTGGTGAAGCGCGCTATGCGCGGGCGGCCGACGTCTCATCAGCAGAATTTGCAGTATCGGTAGCCGACTCCTGGCAGGGTAACGGCCTCGCAAAACTGCTCTTGGGCAGACTTGAACGCTTCGCGTCAGAGGCCGGCGTTCGTCAGATCACGGCTGAGACATTTGCTAGTAATAAGAAAATGCTGGGGGTGGCAGCAAAAGCTGGCTTCAAGATTTCTGCGAGTCTCGGCGCGCCGGGCGTAATGCGGCTTGTAAAGAGACTGGCTCCGCTGCAGCAGAGACCGAAATGACGCCCAATACCCCTTTTACGACGTTGAACAAATGCAAGCGCCCCAGGCTGCGAAGTGTGATCGCCCTGTGCCTCGGCATGGCCGGATTGGTCCTCCTTATGGGGGCGAATTTTGGAGGCGGGGTCGGCGGGCAGCGATACGCGACAATACCGTCAAGCGAGGTCGATGGCCGGGACCAATCGGCCACGCCCCACAGTGATTTGAGGGACTGGCGATGATCGAGTGGTTCGAGGATTTGTCTTTGGGAATGCGCTTCAAAAGTGGAACTGTCCAAGTCTCCGAGCACGATATCAAGCAGTTCGCGGCCAAGTTCGATCCGCAGCCGTTTCATCTAGACGATGACGCTGCGCAAAAAACGATTTTCAAAGGCCTCGCAGCATCGGGATGGCACACCGCTGCCATAGCAATGAGCCTTGCGGTTCAAACTCGTCCGTTTGGTCCTCATCCCCTCATTGGTCTCGGAGTTGACGGTCTTCGCTGGATGATGCCGGTGAGACCCGGCGATATCCTGTTCGTCGAAGGCGAAGTTGTTGACCTCACGCCTTCCAAGTCCAAGCCTCAAGGCACCGTTTTGATCAAGTGGATTGCTTACAATCAGAACGGCGACGCGGTTTACACTTTCACTCCGATTGGTTTTGTGCCGTGTCGGCCGAAAGCGATCTAGACGCGCGGTGAGGCGATCGAGGCGCCCAAGGGTCCGCGGGATGACGGGAACACCGTAGCCCTTGTGGGCGTCACCTATCGCCTTGTCGGATTCGACGCGGCGGAGACCGGCCGCCTGACGCAAGGGCCAGCGAGGCTGCGCCCGGCGGCTACCCTTCGGCTGCGGTCGATCATTACCGGCGGGCGGCTCAATCTTTCCGCGTCCTATGGGCCGACCGGCCGAGGGAAGCCCAATATGGCCGGCTGTGCGGCGGCCGCACTGACTATGTTCCGAACTGCAGCAGAGACCGAAATGACGCCCAATACCCCGTTGAACAAATGCAATCGCGCTATTCGCTCGCACGCTTGGGGCCTGCTGCTTGTGGTCGCGACCGCCGTTGGTTGGGGCCTCGGCTGGCCCATGATGAAGCTCGCCATGCACGATTGGCCGCCGCTGTTCGCCCGCGGTTGCGCCGGGCTGGCTGCCGCGCTCGGCCTTGCCATCATCGCGGTGGTGCGGGGACAGAACCTCTTACCCTCGCGCAGCCTGGCGCCGCGGCTCGCCCTCGGGGCAGCGACTAATGTGTTCGCCCCTATGGGCTTCACAGCCCTGGCGCTGCTGTGGCTTACGGTGGCACAAGCTGCGCTGCTGACTTACTCCATGCCGATCTGGGCGACGTTGCTCGCCTGGCCGATCCTTGGGGAGCGCCCCAGGCTGCGAAGTGTGATCGCCCTGTGCCTCGGGCTGGCCGGATTGGTCCTCCTTATGGGGGCGAATTTTGGAGGCGGGATCGAAACCTTTCCGGGCGTGGCGCTCGCCCTTGCCGCGGCCATCCTGTTCGCCCTGGCGCGCGGTCACCTCCCGGGCGCCTATTCCACTGCCGCCGATGGTCTCAACCGCGTGGCAGATCGGCCTCGGTTCGGCGGCAATGATCGTCGTTGGCTTGACCCTCAACGGGTCGGAGATCAGGCCGCTGAGCTTCGCTGGAGCAGGCGGGCTCGCCTACCAGGCGGTGTGTTCCATGGCTCTCTGTTATCTCTCGTGGTTCGCTGCCCTTGAGCGTGTTCCCGCAGCGACGGCATCGACCGGGCTTCTACTGGTCCCGGTTGTCGGCGCGCTGTCTGCCACTGCGATTCTCGGTGAAGCGCTAGGTTTCCGGGAAATCTGCGCATTCGTGCTGACACTTGGAGGGGTGGCACTGGAGTTGCGGGGACGCAGATGATGGACCGCGCCGCAGGCATGTCGGCTTCGGTCAGCGCCTTGGCTTTCCGAATCGCCGAGCCCGGCTGCTTAAGCGCGCAGCGACGTAAACCCACAGACGCAACAGCCGCAACTTTTTTGATTCATTTTGAATTGCTTGTCGCTCCAATTCGCGGCAGGCGGTGATCGTCGAAGTCAGCTTGGGGTCATTCGTGTCGCTTTTGACATATCTGCTGCATGTCCGCTTTTCCGGTCCATTTCGGACCTGAAATCGACCTTGCGGAGAACGGGATAGGCGTGATTCAAGATTTCCGAACCGGAGCCTCGAATCATGAGATATGAACTCACGGATTTTGAATGGACTGCCATCAGCCCGTTCCTTCCGAACAAGTCGCGCGGCGTGCCGAGGGTCAACGACTGACGGGTCCTCAACGGCATCTTCTGGATATTGCGGTCAGGCGCACCATCGCGCGATCTGCCGGAGGGCTTTGGGCCCTACACGACCTGCTACAACCGGTTCGTTCGTTGGCGAATGGCTGGCATCTGGGACTTGATCATGGAGGCTTTCGCCGAAGCCCATGATAGCTCCGTCCAGATGATCGACACTTCAATTGTCCGCGTCCACCAGCATGGCGGTTGCGCGGGAGGTGGCGAAACAAGGCTGATGGGCCGGTCGAGAGGCGGGTTAACGACCAAAATACATGCCTGCGTCGATACTAACGGATTGCCCGTTCGCCTCGAACTGACGACCGGTGAGGCCCATGACAATCGGCTCGTCACCGAGCTGCTATCTGATATGAAATCAGGGGCTATGTTGCTCGCTGATCGTGGATACGATGCAGATTGGATCAGAGAATTTGCCGGTCAGCGCGGTGCATGGGCCAATATTCCACCGAAATCTAACCGCAAAGATCCCATCTGCTTTAGCCCCTATCTCTACCGTGCACGCAATCTGGTCGAGCGGTTCTTCAACCGGATCAAGCAATGTCGGCGGGTCGCCACGCGATATGACAAACTCGCGGCCAACTACCTTGCGTTCATCAAGCTCGCAGCCATTCGGATTTGGCTACGAGCTTATGAGTCCACGCCCTAATCGGCGTGTGCCAGCCCTGATCGTGCTTTATGCCATGCCGATCCTCACCTTATTCCTAGCACTTCTGCCTTTTCTGGCTTCCTCCGCAAGTAAGGACTAACCCCGCCTGTGACCCTCGCCGGAGCCGTCTATACACGACGGCTTTTGGCTCATTGTCGACCTGAGAGGGCTATCCGCCTGAGGTCAGCTTGTGACCCAACTGCGACATCGAACCTGATAAATGCCGGTAACATTTCCCACTCGCCGCCCCACGCGACGTGCCAATAGCGGCGGGCGCTTTTTAAATCCCTCGGCAATGCAGAAACTCTCCTGAGTTTCTGAGATGGGAGTCGTTGTCGGATATCTGTGTGGGGACAAATCGCTATCGGTGCTTGTCGATCCGAACGAAACCCCAGATGGAAAGGTCGCGCCCGCGACCTTGCAGAGCGTCGATCCGATGCCCAGTTGAGCCCGCGCTGTTGAGCCCGCGCTTTACGGTGCACCACCGTGGTGGTAAACTTCACACCCTTACAAAAGCAAATCTAAAAGGGAGGATTTCATGCGCTCGATTCTTGCAGCGGCATTCGCTCTTTGTTTGCTCACAGTCGCGCCAGTAAGGTCCCTCGCCGGTGACCCCCAGCACGATGTCTCGGCGGCTTACGCAACATTTGATGCGACGTACAACAAGGGCGACGCGAAGGCCGTTGTCGCCTTATATTTGCCGAACGCGAAGGTGCTGCCGCCAACCCACGAGGTGGCGTCGGGTCCGGCGGCGATCGAGAAGTTTTTCGCCGGGTTCTACGCCAACGGCGTAACGGACCACAAACTTGAGGTGATCGACGCGGGTGGCGATGACAAGGTCGTCTATGGCACGGCAAACTGGAGCGCCAAAGGCAAGGACAAGGATGGCAAGCCTGCAAGCTTCTCTGGCATCGCCACCCACGTGTTCGAGCGTCAGGCGGACGGTTCGCTGAAGCTGAGGTTGCATACCTTCAACTGAGCTGGCCGTGTGTGCCGCCTGACGCCTCGCGAGGAGACTTCGCGTGGATATCGCGGAATGGCTTCGTGGCCTTGGGCTGGAGCGCTACATACAGGCCTTCCAGGATGCCGAAGTCACGCCCGAGATCCTGTCAGAGCTGACCGACGGCGACCTGCGGGAACTTGGCTTGCCACTCGGCCCGCGTAAGACGGTGCTGAAAGCGATTTACGCACACGGTTCATCGCATGCTCCCGACCCTGTTGAGGCTCGCGCGTCGGCTATAGAGCGGAAGGTAGCACTCCCGTCGGATGCTGACCGTCGGCAACTCACCGTCATGTTTGTCGATCTGGTGGGCTCGACCGCGCTCGCCTCGGGGCGCGACCCTGAGGAGCTGCGAGACCTCATGCAGACCTACCAGAACACCGTGGCAGGCGAGATCACCCGGTTCGAAGGCCACATAGCCAAGTTCCTGGGCGATGGCGTGCTCGCGTACTTCGGCTGGCCGCGGGCCCATGAAGACGAGGCGGAGCGTGCCGTTCGCGCCGGCATGCGGGTGACTAAGGCGGTCGCGGCCCTTGCCGAGCCCGCTGGTGCAGTGCTTGCCGCTCGCGTCGGCATCGCAACCGGCCTGGTGGTCGTCGGCGAACTGATCGGAGAAGGCGAGGCCCGCGAGCGTGCGGTCATCGGTGAGACTCCGAACCTGGCCGCGCGATTGCAAGGGCTCGCCGAGCCAGGCAGCGTTGTGATCGCCGAGTCAACGCGCCATCTAATTGGCGAAGCCTTCATGTACCATGATCTCGGCACAGTGCCTCTAAAAGGTTTCCCTGGCCCAGTGCAAGCCTGGCTGGTGATCGGTGAGAGCGCGGCGGAGAGTCGATTCGACGCACAGCACGGGGTGTCGACGACTGCGCTGGTCGGGCGCGACCAGGAACTCGCACTTCTCTTGGATCGCTGGGAGCGGGCGAAAGAGCGAGAGGGACAGATCGTCCTGCTTGGCGGCGAACCAGGCATCGGCAAATCCCGCCTCCTGCGGGCCCTGCGCGACCAGCTCGCGGGTGTTCCGCACACACCCCTGAGCCATTTCTGTTCGCCATTCCATACCAACAGCGCCCTATACCCTGTCATTGGGCTCCTTGAACGAGCAGCGGGAATTCGGCGGGAGGACCTTCCCGAAGAGCAGCTCGATAAGCTCGAGGCGATGCTCGCTCTTGCGACAGACGACGCGTATGAGAGCGCACGCGTTCTCGCGGACCTGTTGGCAATCCCGACAGGCGACCGATACCCGCCACTGAAGTTCGGTCCACACCAGAAGAAGGAGCGAACGTTTCAGGCTCTTTTGGAGCAGGTACGAGGCCTGGCGGCAAGACAGCCTCTGCTTGCCATTTACGAGGATGTCCACTGGGCCGACCCCACCATGCTCGAACTCCTCGACCGGGCTGTTGATGAAGTGCAGCGCCTCCCGGTCCTCATGATTATTACCTTCCGACCGGAATTCGTTCCGCGCTGGACGGGACATGGACACGTGACAGCACTCTTTTTGAGCCGGCTGGGACGCAGGCAAGGCGCGGCCGTGGTCAACCGGATAACCGGCGGCAGATTGCTTCCACAGGAGGTGCTTGAGCAGATTTTGGCCAAGACGGATGGCGTGCCGTTGTTTGTCGAGGAACTGACTAAGACCGTCCTCGAATCCGGGCTCCTTAGGGAGCGGGGCAACTGCTATGAACTGATAGGTCCGTTACCGCCGCTGGCGATCCCGACAACGCTCAAGGACTCGCTGATGGCTCGTCTGGACCGGTTGGCACCGGTGAAGGAAGTCGCCCAGATCGCAGCCTGCATTGGCCGAGAGTTCGGACGCGACCTTCTGAAAGCAGTAGCTCCGCTCGATGAGGATGCCCTCCAGCTTGCTCTCAATGAACTACTGGAGGCGGAGCTCATATTCCGGCATGGAATTCCGCCGGATATTGGCTACAGCTTCAAACATGCGCTGGTACAGGACATCGCGCACGAGAGCCTCTTGAGGAGCAAGCGGCAGCAGATCCATGCTCGTATTGCCGCTGCTCTCGAAGAGCTTTATCCTGTCCGTGCGGAGGCAGAGCCGGAGACGATTGCTTCGCATCTCACCGAGGCTGGGCTGGCGGACAGGGCCGTCGGCTATTGGCTGCGGGCCGGCCGGAACGCCGCGGGGCGTTCCGCCAATCTCGAAGCGATCACTCATCTCACAAGCGGGTTAGAGGCGCTCAAGTCCTGTCGAGAGGGGCCGGAGCGGGATCGCCAGGAACTCGCGCTGCAGACGGCAATCGGGGGTCCGCTGATCGCCATTCACGGATACACGGCTCCGCAGCTCGGCACTGCGTTCGATAGGGCTCACGCGCTCTGCAAAGAACTTGACGACGCGGACGCCTTGTTCGCCACGATCAGCGGCAAGTTCATTTTCCATTTTGTAAGAGGCGACTACGGCGCCATGCAGAGCCTGGCGGCCGAGGCGCGTAGCGCCGCCGAGCGCACCGGGGACACGGCACTGGAGTTGGCGGCGCATCGCTTGGCAGCTCTCACGGCCATGCACGCCGGTGACTTTCTTAAGGCCCGCTCCGAGTTCGAGACGATTCTGAGTCGCTATGAGCCGAAGGCGCATCGGCCGCCGCCTGTGCATTATGTCCATGACCCGAAGGCTTCTGCGTTACCCTACTTGGCGATTGTGCTTTGGATCCTTGGCTACCCCGAGCAGGCGCAGAGGGCGAGCCGCACGGCGTTTGAGTACGCTGTGGAGTTGAACCAGACGAACCTTACCGCCCACATGGAGGTCTATGGCGGGGCGGCGCCTGCGGAGCTGATGGGTGATGTGGCGGCTGCGCATGCGCACGCGGACGCTATCATCGACCTCGCTGATCAACACAGCTTGAACTACTGGCGGTTGAGCGGACTCATCCTGCGGGGCTGGGCGATGGCACGGGAAGGTAACGTGGAGAGTGGCTTGACGCTCATGCGCCAAAGTCTGAACGAGCGGAACCGGCTCGGAGCCAGTTGGTACGAGGTTCGGTACTTGTGCATGCTGGCGGCGACGTACCTGCAACTGGGTGACGGCGACAAGGGTCTCGTTGCTCTCGCTGAAGCAAAGGACCTCGCTGCACGCAATAATGAGCACATGTGGGAGGCAGAACTTGCATGCCTCGGTGGCGAATTGCAGCGCATTCGTGGTGCTTCACCGGATGAGGTCGAGGCGTATTTGCAAACCGCGCTCCACGTTGCACAGGGCCAGAGCGCCAAGTCATTCGAGTTGCGTGCGGCCATGAGTCTGGCTCGGCTTTGGCGCGACCAGGGTAGGGTAGTCGAGGCGCGAGGTCTCCTTGGCTCCATTTACGGGTGGTTCACGGAAGGATACGAGACACCTGACTTCCGTGCCGCTAAGGCACTCATGGCGGAACTAACTGCGCCTTAATACTTCTTTGGCTTTGCGCAGTTCCGCGCCATCTGCTGTACCGAATTGGCGCTATGGTCCGCTAGAGCATGGCCGCAGTGACCGCGGTATATCTCAGGCGCAGATATCCCCTTTCCCCCTTTAAACGCTCGCGCCGCACGTGTGCAACTCTTTGCGGCTTTCGGGATGCCCCACCGGTTAATGTCGGTTATTGGGCCCGAAGCGGCCTGCAATGGATGGGCAGAGCATGTCCGCTCTGCCCATCCATTCAGACGTCCACCTGTACTGCTATTGCGAGTGCGTCATCGACTTCTATTGGCCCGGAGCCGTATGTGAGGGCAGCGCAGAGCACGTCTGCTCTGCCCCCAATTGGAGACGTACTTGCGTCCAATTCGAGCGATGACAGGGCCGATTTTGACCCCAAGTCGACATCACCTGTGACCTCAAGGCATGCGCCCCCACGAGATCGCATGATCGCGCAGCACGTGAGGGACGTCGTCGAACCGATCACCTTCTGCCTAGATCTTCTGCGAAACGGAGCAAGTAACCATCTGGATCCTGCACCAAAAATTGCCTGTTGCCCCGCTCTTCGCCCGCAATCTCGTACCAGGCATCGTGACACTCTCTGAAAAGTGGCCAATTCGCTTTCCTCAAGGCTTCAACGAGGGGAGCGACCGAGTTAACGAACATCTGGAAGTTAATCCCGCGTCCTAATGGACGCTCAAGTTTCCCAGTCTCCCAATTGCCATTTCGTTGTTTTAACATGAGCTGAGAGCCTTGCAGCTCTATGTGCATGAAGCGGCTTGCAGGTCGCTGATATGCGATCTGAAAGCCCAGTATCCTGCACCAGAACGCCTCGCTCTGCTGCAAATCAAACACGTCCAACTCGGGGACCAGCCGAGCGAAGCCGCCGGTAGGCAATCTGCTCTTCGATGTTTCCATTACCCGCGAGCCTCCCCGGTGCAGCGCTAGTCACTCGCGTTCTTAGCATTCGCGAGCCGCGTTGACGATCGCTTCTCGCCGTATGAGAGCCGCCGCGGACGTCCGCCCTTGGCCCGTGGCTGAACTCAGCCCAGAGCGCGGGGATGTCGGCTTCATAGAGGTGACCCGACCAAGGTCATTCTGGCTCAAGGTCATTCTGGCTATGGAGGGTAGCCTTTGACAAGGTGACCTTGGAGGCGCAGACGCCGCGCCCCATCGTCCCACCCCGCTAAGACACCCTCTGTACAAAGCCACCTCTTGCGACAAAGATTGCTCAGCTTGCGTGACCTTTCCGTCGTCTTCGGGGAGCAGATATGCTGCGACGCAACTTCATTCAAATTTTGGGCACTACAGTTTTGTCCTGGCCTAGTCTGGCAACGGGCCAGACAACGAAGAAAGTTTGGCGGATCGCATATCTGTATCCGGGCTCTCTCGCGAACCCGGCTGATCATGCGGTTTTCGATGTTTTCGCGCGGAGATGAAGCGTCTTGGCTATATCGAAGGTCAGAACCTTATCATAGACGACCGGAGCGCCGAGGGAAGGCTTGAACGTTTGCCCGCGTTCTTGACCGAGTTGATTGGTCTACATCCCGACGTCATCGTTGCCATTACGACTCCGGCCATTGTTGCAGCCCAACGCGCAACGGCGACCATCCCGATCATCATGGCCCCAGCGACGGATCCCATTGGATCGGGTTTCATCAAGAGCTTCTCCCATCCGGGCGGCAATATTACCGGCATGGCCAACATGATGGGCGATTCCGTCGGCAAGGCCGTCGAACTCCTCCACGCGATCGTCCCATCGGTTAAGCGCATTGCCGTATTGACGTCCAACAATCCAACGCATCCTGAACAGTACCAATTGGCCAAAATTGCCGCAAATACTCTAGGCGTATCGGCGATTCAGGTAGCGGCTCCGACGCCCGACGATCTTGAGGCCGCTTTTGAGACAATGAAGCGGGAAAGCTGCGATGCCCTCTTTGTGCTCGGAGATGTGACGCGACCAACCATTCCCGGCTTGGCTGCGAAGTCAAAACTGCCGGCAGTCTATCAATCGAGCCCATTCATGCCTCTGGGCGCGCTGGCGAGTTATCATCCCAAGATCGAGGCGATCTACATAAAGGTCGCGCAGTACGTCGACCGCATTTTCAAAGGGGCCAACCCGGCCGATTACCCAGTCGAACAGCCGGTAATTTTCGAGCTTGGTGTAAATCTGAAAACGGCCGCGGCGCTTGGCGTTACAATTCCGGACAGTGTCTTAGCGCGGGCCGATCGAATCATTGAGTAGACGCGGACCATTTCCGCTTCTGGCCCGAAGCCGACGTCGATGGCGAACTCGGCCAAGTCAGCTTCTGGCCCCTTACCAGACATCGAGCCTTGTTCGGCTTAAACCCGTTGTATCTACCAAATTCGACACACGCCGCCTCTATCGTCCGCCAAGCGGATCGCGACCTCGCATTCCCGGCCTTGTCAGCTTCGCGATCTGCCCGCGGCTGATCTTTCGAAAAAGCAGCGAGGAGCCTGGCCCCGGCACGCCGGGCTTTTTCTTTGCCGCAGTGCGATCACGATGGCATTCGCCGGGTCCTTGCGCCATGCTGCGCTCCAAGCCTCGACAAGAAGGCCCTCAATCACCATCCATCAGGGCAGGAAACCATGAAGAGAAGAGACTTCATCAAGGTCACAGGACTTGGTGCGGCGGGTGCCGCGACGCTCGCGGCTCCCGCGATCGCGCAGTCGATGCCGGAGATCAAATGGCGCATGCCGACGAGCTGGCCGAAATCGCTCGACACGCTCTATGGCGGCGCCGAGATGATGGCCAAGGCCGTCGCCGAGGCGACCGACAATAAATTCCAGATCCAGACATTTGCCGGCGGCGAAATCGTCCCCGGACTGCAAGTGCTCGACGCCGTGCAGAACGGCACCTGCGAAATCGGTCACACCGCTTCGTACTATTACTTCGGCAAGGATCCGACCTTCACCTTCGGCTCGTCGGTGCCGTTCGGGCCCAACATGCGCATCAACCAGGCCTGGTACATGCTGGGCGGGGGCCGGGAGGTCCTCAACGAGTTCTACAAGAGCTACAACGTCACCTCGCTGCTCGCCGGCAATACCGGCTGTCAGATGGGCGGCTGGTTCCGCAAGGAGATCAAAACGGTCAATGACCTCAAGGGACTGAAGTTCCGCATCGGCGGCTTCGCCGGGCGTGTGCTTCAGAAGCTCGGTGCGGTCCCGCAGCAGATCGCCGGCGGCGACATTTATCCAGCGTTGGAGAAGGGCACCATCGACGCCGCCGAGTGGGTCGGTCCCTATGACGACGAGAAGCTCGGCTTCTACAAGGTTGCGCCGCACTACTACTATCCGGGATGGTGGGAAGGCGGCCCCATGTTGATTACGTTTGTCAATCTCGATAAGTGGAACGCCCTACCGAAATACTATCAGAGCGCGCTCGAGCAGGCCGGCCACCTAGCCAACAACTGGATGATGGCGAAATATGATCAGGCCAATCCGCAGGCGCTGCGCCGGCTGCTCGCAGGCGGTACAAAGCTGCACGCCTTCCCGCACGAGGTCATGGAGGCCTCCTTCAAGGCCGCCAAGGAGCTGCACAGCGAGATTGCCACCACCAATCCGAGCTTCAAGAAGGTCTATGAATCGCTGACCAACTTCTCGAACAACGATTATTCGTGGTTCCAGGTTGCCGAGCTCAGCTACGACAGCTTCATGGCGCGTCACGCGCAGAGCTGAGCTGCATCGGCGTCGCGAAAGCCTCGGAGCGAAGGCTCCGGGGCTATTCGTTCGCACCGCTGCCCTTATGCAGGAAAGCGGCAATGCCCTTGGCGCGCCCCCAACAACGTTCGCGGCGTTGTGAAGACACGCCCTGATTGCCTTACACGAGCCTGACGGAACGGAGCGACCGGTCCACCTGCCGGGGTGCTTTTTTCGCTGGCCGAGGCGACCGGAATGGTGGAAGAGAGCGATGATGCGGCGCGAGCCGCGTGATTGCACCGGACCCATCCGGCGGACATGCGATGCGCCTTCTGATCGTCGAGGACAATGTCGAACTCTCGCGGCTCGTGGCCAGCGGGCTGGCGGCCGCCGGCTATGAGAGCGATATCGTCGGGAGCACCGAGGAGGCGCGCGAGGCGGTGCACAATGTCAGCTATGCCGCGATGATCCTCGACCTCGGCCTGCCCGACGGCGACGGCCTGTCGGTGCTGCGCGAGCTGCGGCGGCAGATGGAGCCGCTGCCGGTGCTGGTGTTGACGGCGCGCGGCGGCTTGCAGGACCGCGTCACGGGCTTACGCAGCGGTGCCGACGACTACCTCGCAAAGCCGTTCGCGATGGAGGAACTGGTGGCGCGGCTGGAGGCGATCCTGCGCCGTCCGGGCCAACTGCTGGGCCGCTCGCTGCGGCTTGCCAATCTCGTCTACGACACCGAAAGCCGCCAGATCTTCGTCGACGACAAGCCGCGGATCATCTCGTCGCGCGAGACCTCGGTGCTGGAGATCCTGCTGCGCCGGCAGGGGCGGGTGGTGCCGAAGAAGAACGTCGAAGATCACATCTTCGGGCTCGAGGGCGAGGTCGCCTCCAACGCGGTCGAGGTGTACGTCTCCCGGCTGCGCAAACAGCTCGCCGAGCATGGCGCCAAGGTCGTGATCCACACCATCCGCGGCGTCGGCTACATGATGGCCGAGGAGAAATAGCGTGGCCGCCGCCGGGTCGTTTACCAGGCCGTCGTTCAAATCGCTGATCTCGCGCATCGTGTTCATGCACATCATCGCGGTCGCGGTGGTCGCGATCTTCCTGCCACTGGTTCTGTTCTGGCTCTTGAACTCCGAGATCGACCAGCTGCATCGCGCTGCGATGCGCGCCCAGGCCGAGACGCTGGCGGAACGTATCGCGGTCCGGCCCGACGGCAAGGTGACGTTCAATCTGCCCGAGAGCCTTCGCGGCCTCTATTCGGAAGCCTATGGCCGCTACCAGTACGACATCCGAGACGCCGACGGCCGCCTGCTGTTCTCGTCGCACAAGAAGACCGGTGACGTGGAATCAGAGTCGATTTCCGGCGCTGACGTGACCCAGACGATCGGCGACACCACGGTTCGCATCCAGGTGGCCGAAGACCTGTCGCATCGCGACGTCATCACTGACGACATCGTGTCCAACTTCTTCCGCCGGGTCGGGTGGATCACCATTCCCATTCTGCTGATCCTGCTCGCCATCGATATCATCATCTTCCGCCGCGCGATCGCGCCGCTGTGGAAGGCGTCCGAGGAAGCCAGCAATATCGGCCCGGCGCGTACGCACATCCGCCTGCCGACGGAGCAGATTCCGCGCGAGATCATGCCGCTCGTCACCGCCGTCAACCAGGCGCTGGACCGCCTCGAGGACGGTTTTCGCGTGCAGCGCCAGTTCACGGCCGACGCCGCCCACCAATTGCGCACGCCGCTCGCGATTCTGCGCACACGGATCGAGACGCTTGGCGACCGCGCGGCAAGGCAGGCGCTGCATGACGACATCGAGGGCATGAGCCGGATCGTCGCGCAGCTGCTGGAGATCGCTGAGCTCGACACGCTGGTGCTCGATCCCGGTGAGACCGCCGACTTGCGCGCCGTCTGCGCCGAGGTCGTGGGCGCGATCGCGCCGTTCGCGATCGCGCAGCACAAGGACATCGCGCTCCGGGGCGCCGATGCGCCGGTGATGATTCACGGCAATTCCGAGATGCTGCAGCGCGCGGTCTTCAACCTCGCCGAAAACGCCATCAAGTTCACCGCGAAAGAGACCTCGGTCGACGTCGAGGTCGGCGACGATGGTTCGGTGCGCGTGCGCGATTGCGGTCCGGGCGTCACGGAAGCCGAACGCGACCTGATCTTCCAGCGCTTCTGGCGCAGGGATCGCCAGCGCAGCGACGGCGCGGGCTTGGGCCTTTCGATCGTGCGCGGCGTCGCCGACGATCACGCCGCAACGGTTGCAGTGGACAATCTCCCCGGCGGCGGTGCCGAGTTCACGCTGCGGTTCAGGCTGGCGGACAAGGCCGTCGCAGCACCCGCCTAGAGCGGATCGCATCATCCGATACACTCGCGTGCGAACGGGCCAGCTCTTCCAGCAAGCGGAAGTCGGGAAGGCGGCGGACTCGCCGCTCCGCAGCATCATGCCAAGTTATTTTGAGAGAAGTGCGATGAGACCGTGCGCTCGCCTCTTCCAGACGTCATGATGTCGTGCCATTCTAAATTGTGCGCCTGTTTGGTGCAACTGGAATGAAAGATTTGGGGAAGACAGATCATGCATCGTCTATGTCTCATCGGTGCGGCCGCAGGTGTTCTTGTCGTGGCTGCTTGCACGCCCGCCATGGCGACGCAGTGCACAAGCTTGCAAACGCTCGCTCTTGAGCAGACGACCATCACATCGGCGACCGATGTTATTTCCGGCGTTTTCGCCATTCCAGGCACCAACCCGGCGCAGTACCTCACGGGATTGCCGACGTTTTGTCGTGTCACGGCGACGATCGCGCCCACGACCGACTCGTCGATCAAGATTGAGGTCTGGCTGCCGGAAAGCACATGGGGCGGACGATTTCTCGGCCTCGGAAGTGGCGGGTTCGGCGGCTTCATCGACTACGGCGCTCTCGCCTTGCGCCTCAAAGCCGGATATGCGGTCGCCAACACCGGTCTCGGCACCGGGGTCTCGGGGTGCACCAACTACTTCTGCGGTTCCAACGGCAATCAGGGCAACACGCTCGCAATTGCGTTGGGGGAGCCGGCCAATCCGACCGCTGGTCTCTATGGGCACCCGGAACGGATCACGGATTTCGGCCATCGGGCGATTCACCTGATGACGGTGCAGGGCAAGGCGATCACCGCGGCGTTTTATCAACGGAACGCCGACAAGAGCTATTTCTTCGGTTGCTCGACCGGCGGCCAGAACGCGTTGATGGAGGCGCAGCGCTATCCTGACGACTACGACGGCATCATGGCCGGCGCAGCGCCCTTCAATCGCTCACGCTCGTATGCAGGAACGCCTTACGGGTGGCAGATCGCGCATGCAACTCCTGGAAGCCTCATGCAGGCCGGCCAGATGTCATTGATCAACAAGGCGGTGCTGGCGCACTGCGCCGGCCGGGATGGCGGCGTCAAGACTGACCAATTCCTGTCGGATCCGCGCGACTGCCATTTCGATCCAAAGGTTCTGCAATGTACGGGCGGTAACCTCCCGCCGGCGTGCCTGACCGCTGAGCAGGTCACGAGGATGCAGAGTTACTACGCCGGCGTCATCGACCCCGTGAACGGCGATGTGGTCTCTCCCGCGTATTCGCGCGGCACCGAGATTGAAGACATCAACGCTCTCGGCCTCATGGGAAAGCAGCTGCTTCCGGAGCCGCTCTCCGACGGCCCCTTGTATTGGGTGTTCGGTCCAAGCTTCGGCCAGCCGGGGAGTGCCATCAACTATACGAATTTCGACATTCACCGCGATCTCAAAGCCGTGGATGACCAGCTCGCCGAGCCGATGAATGCCAACAGCACCGATCTCAGTGCGTTCCGCGCACATGGCGGCAAGCTGATCATGTACCACGGTTGGGCCGACCAGGGTGTTCCGTCGCAAGTCAGCATCAACTATTTCAATGCACTCGTGGAGCGCGACAGGCACGATTTCGAGCATTCGCGGCATGGTGTCGAGGAGGTGCGGTTCGATGAGAGGGGCGGCAAGCGATCCGCGCTGGAGAGGACCCAGAGCTATGCCCGGCTTTACATGGTCCCCGGCATGCATCACTGCGGCGGCGGACCCGGTCCAAACTCCTTCGTTCTCCTTCCATCGCTCGTGAACTGGGTCGAGAACGGCACGGCGCCGGATGCGGTCACTGCGACCAAATATGTCAACGACACTCCGCCCAACGTGCAGATGACGCGGCCGCTTTGCGTATTCCCCAAGATCGCGAAGTACAATGGAAGCGGCAGCGCCAACGATGCCGCGAGCTTTACTTGCGTCCCCGACGAGCACGACTTCAATCAGAAGCCGGCCCCGCAATACGGGCCGTGACGACTTGGCCCGTGTTCGGAGAGGGGACGATCTGAGCGTCGGCGAGTTCGATTGACTTCTTCCACAAGGTGAGAAGAAAGTGTCGACTATTTCAGCTTGCCGGTCGACAAATCCATGATCATGCGCGTGGTCAGGTAGAGACGCGGCACGATGCTGTTGATCTGGACATATTCGGCGTCGTTGGAATGTGCGCCGAAGCCCGACAGGCCCATGCCTTCGACCACGGCGCCCTTGGTCTTGAGCGCGGCAAAGGCGGCATCAGTGCCGCCGCCTGTCGCCTTCTCGTCGACCTTGAGGGGCATTCCGAGCTCCTGATAGACCGTCTTGCCGTAGGCCGCGACATGGCGCGAGGCGTCGTTGGCCTCGAGCGGCGGACGGCGCACCTCGAACTTCAGCGCGACCTTGGAATCCGGCAGCAGGCGGTTCCTGATCTTGTCCTGCAGCGCCTTCTCCAGCTCGTCGAAATCCGACACCTTGAGCGCGCGCGCATCGGCCTGCGCCGAGGCCTCGGCCGGGATCACGTTGCGGTTGGTACCGGCCTTGGACACCGTCCAGTTCAGCTTCAGGCCCTGCTCGGGTTTTGACAGGTCCTTCATCTGCAGCACCTGGTGCGAGAGCTCATAGAGCGCATTGATGCCGCCCTCGGGCCGTGCGCCGGCATGTGACGATTTTCCGATCACTGTCAGATAGGCAGAGCCGATGCCGCTGGTGGCGAGCCGCAGCGTGCCGTCGGTGCCGCCGCCCTCGAACGAAAACACCACGTCCTGATCGGCGGCGAATTTGGTGATGGTGCTGCGCCAGCCGGGCGAGGAGATCTCCTCGTCGCCATTCGTGAGCACGGTGAGCGTGCCATAGTCTTTGAAATTCAGCTTCTGCAGCATCGCCACGGTGTGGAGAATGAGCGCGACGCCCTGCTTGTCGTCGGCAATACCGAGGCCGTAGGCCTTGTCGCCGTCGATGCGGAACGGCTGGTCCTTCAGCATGCCCTTCAGGTACACCGTATCCATATGAGCGATCAGCATGATCTTCTTGCTGCCGGTGCCCTTGAACACAGCGTGCACGGCCGGGCCGATTTTCTCCGGCGTGTCGTCGAGGCGATAGATGTCGGTGGGTTGCAGGATCTCCACCGTGCCGCCGGCCTGCTTGAGCTGGTCGGCCACGCGGCCTGCGATCACGTTCAGGCCCTCGACGTCCTTGCTGCCGGATTCGATGCTGACGAGATCGCGCAGCGTGTCGAGCAGCGGCTGCTGCTCCTTCTGCGCCAGCGCATGAACCTCGGCTACCGGCTCGGCACGCGCCACGGTCGCGGCACAAACCAGCCAGAGCGAGGCGAGCAACGGACGAGCGAGCGATGGAGCGGTGTGCGATCGTGGCATAAACGGCGGTCCATGGGTTGGAGGATGGCCCGGTATGCCCGCGTTTCCGGCGCGTGTCACGCGCGTCATGCTCCGCCTGGGCGGAGCATGACGGCGAGAGCCATGGCCGCTACTTCTGCGGCTGACCGAAATCGAGCGGCGGCAGCTCGATCTGCGGAACCTCGATCTTGATGGAGTTGGGGTCGATGTTCGACTGCACACCCTTGTAGTGCATCACCATCGACGGGAATGTGATGACCAGCAGCACCATGATGACCTGAATGACCACGAACGGGACCGCGCCCCAATAAATCTGCCCCGTCGTGACCGGCTCCATGCGCTTCTTGGTGACGCGGTCGAGATAGGACTCCTTCGGCGCGACCGAGCGCAGATAGAACAGAGCGAAACCGAATGGCGGATGCATGAACGAGGTCTGCATGTTGACGCCGAGGATGACGCCGAACCAGATCAGGTCGATGCCGAGATGCTCGGCCGCGGGTCCGAGCAGCGGGATCACGATGAAGGCGAGCTCGAAGAAGTCGAGGAAGAACGCCAGCACGAACACGAAGGCATTGACGAAGATCAGGAAACCGACCTGACCGCCGGGCAGCGAGGTCAGGAGGTGCTCGACCCAGACATGGCCATTGACGCCGTAGAAGGTCAGCGAGAACACGCGCGCGCCGACCAGGATGAAGACGACGAACGCGGACAGCTTCGCCGTGGATTCCACGGCTTGGCGAATCAAGTCCCACGACAGCCGCCGCTTCATGCCGCCGAGAATGAGAGCGCCGGTCGCGCCCATAGCGCCGCCTTCGGTCGGCGTCGCGATGCCGATGAAGATCGTTCCAAGCACGAGGAAGATCAGAAACAGCGGCGGCACCATCACAAAGGTGGTCTGCTGCGCCATCTTCGAGAGGAAGCGGAAGCCGAGGAATCGGGCGGTGAGCCAGTTCACCACGGCGACGAAGAAGGCGAACAGGATAGCGAAGAACATGCTGAGCACGACGAAATCGGCCCCATGCGTCTCCGAACCCCGCATCATGAGCCAGCCGAACACGCAGCTCGCCAGGAACAACACGCCCAGCGACCGCAGGCCGCGGTCGCCACTCTCCTCGCGGAACCCGATCGCTTCCTTGGGCAGGCCCGGAGCGGCTTTCGGGAAGATCAGGGTGACGAGGAACGCGTAGCCCGCATAGAGCCCGGCGAGCACCAGGCCCGGAATGAACGCGCCTTCGTACATGTCGCCGACCGACTTGCCGAGCTGGTCGGCCATCACGATCAGAACGAGCGAAGGCGGAATGATCTGCGCAAGCGTACCGGACGCGGCGATGATGCCGGTGGCCATGCGCCGGTCATAGCCGTAGCGCAGCATGATCGGCAGCGAGATCAGGCCCATCGAGATCACGGACGCCGCGACCACGCCGGTCGTCGCCGCAAGCAGCGCGCCGACGAACACCACCGCGTAGGCGAGGCCGCCGCGGATGGTGCCGAACAACTGGCCGATGGTGTCAAGCAGGTCCTCGGCCATGCCGGATCGCTCGAGCACCAGGCCCATGAAGGTGAAGAACGGAATCGCGAGCAGCGTGTCGTTGTTCATCACGCCGTAGACGCGCTCCGGCAGCGCTTGCAGGAAGTCCGGCCGGAATTCGCCGAGCTGGATTCCGATCACTGCGAAGATAAGGCCGACGGCGCCGAGCGAAAACGCCGCAGGATAGCCGAGCAGCAGCATGACCACCAGCGACGCAAACATGATCGGCGCCATATTGGCGATGAGAAACGCGGTCATAGATCCCCCTGAAGAACGCCGCTCGTCACTTCTTTTCGATCGCCTGGACGAGGTGCTCGACCTCGGCTTCGATCGCCGTCACCTGCGACTCGTGAGGATCGGGAATCAGCTCGCGCATCACCGCGATGCGCTTGATCAATTCGGAGATGCCCTGAACGAAGAGGAAGGCGAAGGCGATCATGATCAGCGATTTCGCCGGCCATTGCGGCAGGCCGCCGGCATTGCCGGATTGCTCGTTGACGTCGAACGAGCGTTGAAAGAACGGTATGCCAGTAATCATCATCACGATCGTCAGCGGCAGCAGGAAAAACGCATGGCCAATGACATCGATGATGTTGCGCGCTTTTTTCGGCATCATGCTGTTGAAGATGTCAATCCGGATGTGCTCGTTGTCGAGCAGGGTCCACGGCGAGCAGAGCAGGAAGACGATACTGAAAAGCACCCATTGCAGCTCGAGCCACGAATTCGACGAGACATCGAAGGTCTTGCGGACGATCGCGTTGACGGCAGAGATGATCACGGCGACGAGGATCAGCCAAGCCAAACGCTTGCCCGTCCAACGTGTGAACGCGTCGATTCCACGGCTCAACTTCAGGAGCGCTTGCAACGATAGGTCCTCCCCAGATTCTTGCCTGGCCCGTCTTTGAGTCTGCGCCGACTGGGCGCCTCGGCTTGTTCCGCCGCGAAGGCTTAAGGCAGCCGCACAAAACCAGCGGCGGTGCCGCCAGTCAATCGGAAGTTTGTTGATAGTTAAGGGGAATATGGCCGCGGGCGGCGATCCTCAGCCGCCGGTCACGCTCATATGCCTGCTGACGCTCGGGCGGTCGTGGCGGCGGTCGATGACGAAATCGTGGCCCTTGGGCTTCAGCCCGATGGCGTGGTCGATCGCAGCCGCAAGCAGCATGTCATCATCAGATGCACGCAGAGGTTCGCGCAAATCGGAGGCATCCTCGTGGCCGAGGCAGGTGTGCAGCGTGCCCGTGCAGGTGATGCGCACCCGGTTGCAGGATTCGCAGAAATTGTGGGTCATCGGCGTGATGAAGCCGAGCTTGCCGCCGGTCTCGGCGACGCCGACATAGCGCGCCGGCCCGCCGGTGCTCTCGGCCAGATCCATCATCGTGAATTGCTGGGCGAGCCGCGCGCGCACCAGCGACAGCGGGAGATATTGGTCGATGCGGCCCGAGCCGATCTCGCCCATCGGCATCACCTCGATCAGGGTCAGTCCCATTCCCTTGCCATGGGCCCAGCGCAAGAGGTCGGGGAGCTCGTCCTCGTTGAGGTTCTTCAGCGCCACCGCGTTGATCTTCACGGCTAGCCCCGCAGCACGCGCGGCCTCGATGCCTTCCAGCACCTTGTCGATCTCGCCCCAGCGCGTGATCTCGCGAAACTTCCTGGGATCGAGCGTGTCGAGCGAGACGTTGATGCGGCGAACGCCGCAATCGGCGAGTTCGCGGGCATGTTTTGCGAGTTGCGTGCCGTTGGTGGTCAGCGTCAGCTCGCCCAGCGCGCCGCTCATGAGATGGCGCGACAGCGAGCGCACCAGCGACATCACATTGCGCCGGACCAGTGGCTCGCCGCCGGTGAGCCGCAGCTTCTTCACGCCCTTGGCGATGAAGGCCGAGCAGAGCCGGTCGAGTTCCTCCAGCGTCAGCAGGTCGGCCTTGGGCAGGAACGTCATGTCTTCCGACATGCAATAGAAGCAGCGCAGATCGCAGCGATCGGTGACGGAGACGCGCAGGTAGGAGATGGTCCGCCCGAACGGATCGGTCATCGCGCTCGACAGCGCGGCGCTCGGGCTCGCTGACGCGAGAGGGCTCGCTGTAGCGAGAGGGCTCGCAGAAGATCCGTTCATACCAAATGCCTTGTCACTTACGGCGACGGGCGCACCTTTGCTTCAGCGGTGCCGTCGGCACAATCTAAGCATCGGACGCGGCTAGGACAATCGGGTGGTATACGTAGATTGACGCCCGGATCAGCGCTTGCCCGCGTTCGGATCGGGGAACGGCGTACCGCCCGCGGGCGCTGCAGCGTCGGCCGGCGCTGCGGCGGGCGCGGTTGCGGCCGGTTTCGGCTTCTTCGGCCGGTGCGGCTTCTTCTTCACGGGCTTGGGCGGCCCCGCCGGCTGAAGCTCAGCAAAAACCGGATTCGGATCGGTGGTCACCGAGGCGGGCGTGGTGAAATCGCCGGGATTCTTGATCACGTTCACCGGCACGCTGGTCGGCTGGTACCTGGGCAGCGCGAAAGCGACCGTGAACGGGGCTTCGGGGGCGGGAACCGAGACGGAGCAGGGGGTCTTGCAGCCCGCACCCAGCGAGGTCGTGGCGTCAGCCCCCGGGGGATTGGATTCGAGCCGGACCTGGACGGTCGGCGGCGCGGATTTGAACATGTCCCAAGAGACCGAGGAGCAGCCACCAAGGCTCGCTCCCGCTAACGCAATCGCGATAACACGACGCATGACCATCCACTTCTGCTGCGACGAACCGCCACATAACCCCGCGCGGACCTTAGGGGCGTCGCCTGGGGCAAGCAACCGGCCGGCTGCGCATAGTTAATAGATGGTTAACGCAGGGTTCCCTGGAATAAGCCAGCTATGTCAGGGCCTTGCCTGGGGCCTAAGCCGTCATCAGACTGTGGGCGGCGGCCGGCAGGTCGCGCATGTGATGGATCAGCCGGTCCGGCTTCAGATCGGCGATCGGCACGTCCGTGTAGCCGAAGCTGACCCCGATCACAGGCACCCCGGCGCGCCGGGCCACGCCGACATCGGTTCCGGCGTCGCCGATCATAATGCTGGCTTTGATCTCGCCGCCGGCCCGCGCCACCGTCTCGCGGAAAATGGTCGGATCGGGCTTCTGGACCCCAAAAGTGTCCGCGCCGCAGATCGTCGCGAACCGCCGGGTGAGGTCCAGCTGGTCCAAGAGCCGCTTCGACAGCCATTCCAGCTTGTTGGTGCAGACCGCGAGACGATGGCCCTGGGCTGCAAACAGGTCGAGCGCGTCCAGCAGCCCCTCGAAGGGCCGCGATTCGACCGCGATATTGTCGGCGTAATAGGCGATGAAATCAGCCGTTAGCCGGTCCATGTCGGCAGGCGTGACCGTGCGGCCCTCGGCCTCCAGCCCCCGCTCGATCAGCTTGCGGGCGCCGGCGCCGATCATGTTGCGGGCCGAGGCCATCGGCACCGGCGGCAGGCCTTCGCGGTCGAGCACGTGATTCAGCGCGGTGATCAGGTCGGGCGCCGTATCCACAAGCGTGCCGTCGAGATCGAAGACGAGAGTATAGGGGGAGCTCATGGTCCAAGCGCTACCGGCCCGGCCGGGCCAGTGCAAGGGGCCGGGCTATAAGATCGGGTTATAGGCCTGTTCCCAGACCCTGTTCTCCGGGGAAAAACGAGGCTACATAGGCCCGCCGCAACCGACGATACCAGCGGCACTCCCGGCTTTGAGAGGCGGCCCAAACGTGAACATGGACCAGTTGAAGCGGCAGGCTGCAGCGCGCGCGCTGGAAGAGGTGCGCGACGGCATGCAGCTCGGCCTCGGTACCGGCTCGACCGCAAAACATTTCGTCGAGCTGCTCGGCGAGCGCGTCGCCGCCGGCCTCAAGGTGATCGGCGTGCCGACCTCCGAGGCGACGCGCGCCGCTGCGGAGCGCTGCGGCGTGCCGCTGACCACGCTCGATGAGATCGACCATCTCGACATTACGGTCGACGGCGCCGATGAGATCGATCCCGAGCTTAATCTGATCAAGGGCGGCGGTGGTGCGTTGCTGCGCGAGAAGATCGTGGCGGCCGCCTCGGATCGCATGATCGTGATTGCCGACGACACCAAATGGGTGCCGATGCTCGGCCAGTTTCCGTTGCCGGTCGAGGTGATCCCGTTCGGGCTTGGCGCGACGCGCCGAGCCATTGAGAAGGCATTTGCGGAATGCGGCGTTTCCGGCCAAATGGCGGTCCGCAAGGCCAAAGACGGCCACGTTTTCGTCACCGATGGCGGCCACTGGATCGTCGATGCTCAGCTCGAGCGGATTGTGGATCCGCCTGGCCTCGCCAAGGCGTTGAGCGCGATCCCCGGCGTGGTCGAGCATGGATTGTTTATCGGCTTGGCCAGCTCGGCTGTTTTGGCGGGTGGCGAGGGAATCCGCGTGATTGAACGGCGTAAGCCGAAAGGAGACTAGGAATGAAAAGTGTTTTGAAGATCGTGCCCGCTGCGTGCCTCGCTTTCGCGCTGGTACTCGGGGCCGTGCCTGCAACCGCGCAGCAGCAGGCAGCCCCGTCGGCACCCTCTCCGGGGGCGATTGCGGCGGCGAGGGAGATCTTGACGCTGAAGCATGCCAGCGCGATGTACGCCAACGCCGTGCCCGGCATGGTGGAGAAGGTCAAGGGCACGCTGATCGGGCAGAACCTCAACTACCAGAAGGATCTCAACGAGCTCGCCCCGATCGTTGCCAAGCAGCTTGCCGGCCGCGAGCAGGAGATCGGCGATGGGATGGTGGGGGTCTATGCCGGCGAATTCACCGAGCAGGAGCTGAAGGATCTCGTCACGTTCTACAAGTCGCCGCTCGGCCAGAAGCTGCTCACCAACGAGCCCAAGGCCATCAGCCTCAGCATGCAGGTCATGAATGCGTGGGCGCAGAACTTCTCCGAGGTCGTCATGGGCGTCTTCCGTACCGAGATGCGCAAGCGTGGCAAGGAAATCTGACAGTACCTATCTGTCTAGATCATCCTTGAAAGAGGTCGGAGTGGACAATGGCTGAATTCGACGTCGACCTCTTTGTCATCGGTGGCGGTTCGGGTGGCGTGCGTGCCGCCCGCATCGCGGCCGGCTACGGCGCCCGCGTGATGATCGCGGAAGAGTACCGCATGGGCGGCACCTGCGTGATCCGCGGCTGCGTGCCGAAGAAGCTGTTCGTGATCGGCTCGCATTTCCGTCACGAGCTCGAGGACGCCGCGGGCTTCGGCTGGACCGTTCCGCCCGCCACCTTCGACTGGCCGACGCTGATCGCCAACAAGGACAAGGAGATCGCGCGGCTGGAGGCGGCCTACACGACCAATGTCGAGAAGTCGGGCGCGCAGATCGTGAAGAGCCGCGCCGTGATCGAGGGCAAGCACACCGTCCGCCTGCTCGCGGACGACAAGAAGATCACCGCAAAATACATCCTCATCGCCACCGGCGGCGCGCCCAATCATGGCGCCCCGATCCCGGGCATCGAGCACGTGATTTCGTCCAACGAGGCGTTTCACCTGAAGAAGCTGCCGAAGCGGATCGTGATCCAGGGCGGCGGCTACATCGCGCTGGAATTCGCCGGCATCTTCGCCGGCTTCGGCTCCGACGTCACCGTGATCTATCGCGGCGACAACATCTTGCGCGGCTTTGACGAAGACGTCCGCATGCACGTCCGCAGCGAGATGGAGAAGCAGGGCATCACCATCCTCACCGGCTGCACGGTGAACAAGGTCGATCGCCACGGCGAGGAATTCACCACCCACCTGTCGAACGGATCGAGCCTCGCTTCCGACCAGGTGATGTTCGCGATCGGCCGTCATCCGGCCGTTGCCAATCTCGGCCTGGAGAAGGCCGGCGTCGCCATCAACCCGAAGAACGGCGGCATCGCGGTCGATCATTTCTCGAAGAGCTCGGCCGACAGCATCTACGCGATCGGCGACGTCACCCATCGCTTCAACCTGACGCCGGTCGCGATCCGCGAAGGCCATGCCTTCGCCGACACCGTGTTCGGCAAGCGTACTGTGCAGGTCGATCATTCATCCATCCCGACCGCGGTGTTCTCGCAGCCGGAGGTCGGCACGGTCGGTCTGACGGAAACCGAAGCGCGCGCGCAGTTCAGCCACGTCGACATCTACAAGACGACGTTCCGGCCGATCAAGGCGACGATGTCAGGCCGCGACACCCGCGTGCTGATGAAGCTCATCGTTGACGGCTCGACCGACCGCGTGCTCGGCTGTCACATCGTCGGAGATTGCGCCGCCGAGGTCACGCAAGTCGTCGCGATTGCCGTGAAGATGAAGGCAACGAAAGCCGATTTCGACGCGACCATCGCGCTGCATCCGACCGCGGCCGAAGAGCTGGTCACGATGCGCACGCCGACCGCCCGCCACGTGCGCCAGGCGGCGGAGTAGGGGCTCGCGCTTACGCGTAGAGATATCCGACCGGCTGGCCTTCGGTGCGCAGCGGACGAATGTCCTTTTGCGTGATGATCTGGCTGGCCAAACCGTCGATCTCGTCGCGTTGCGTCGGCGTCCAGCTGCGAAGATCGTTCATGCCCTTGAGGAGACCGAGCCTGAGCACCTGCGTGTTCTCACCGATCGCGACGAGGCTGATCGCACTCTTGCCTGCAGTCACCACGTCGCCGGCAGCGAGCTCAAAGGTCTGGCCCGCCTTGTTCTTGAATTCGGCCGTGCCGCGAATGACGCGATAGATCACGACTTCGCCCTTGGCGAACGCGGCGGCATCGGCTGATGCCGATGTGCTCTTCGGCAGCAGCGACTGGCTGCGCGGATCGGTGGCGATGATGTGGCCGGTGACGAGCTGGCCGCTCGGCACCTCGATGCCGATATCGCGCACGTAAACCGGCAGCGCCGATTTGATCGTGCCATCGGTGAGCGGCTTGAACAGCGCATCCAGCGCCAGGGGATCCTGAAGCCAGAAGCCGGCATTGGCGGGGCGATCATGCAGCGGATGGCTCCAGGCCACGCGCGGCGTCTCGGCTTCGTTGATCTGGTCCGGGCCAACGATGGTCGGATTCGGAAACGTCGTGGGATCGGTGATGAAGGCTTCGAGGAATTTGCCGGAATAGCCCATCGAGATCGGATCCGGCACCACCGTCTGCGGCGTCTTCAAATTCTCTTCCGTCGACAGACCCGACCAGGTGTAGAACAGCTGGCGATGCACGATCGCGCTTTGCAGCATCACTGCGCCCGGGCCGACACTGTAGAAGCGGCCGTCATAGTCGAAGGTGAAGGCCCCCGAGGTGACCAGCACGAGCTGAAAGCCGCCCGGCGGCAGATGCAGATGGAAGTCGGTGGGGCCGGTGTCGGGGCGATAGATCGGCAAATTGGTCGCGACTTCGTGGAGCAGGAAGGTTTCGTTGTTGGCGTGAAAGCCCTCGTTGGCGCGGTTGTAGAGGGCCTGCGGACGATAGGTCGCTTCGAACTTCGCATTCCGGTCGCGATCGATCGCCACAAAATCCTGGGTGTTGAGGCGGAGCGGCGCGCCGTTCGGATGGGTGAGGCCGGTCGTCTTGAGATCGCCCGCAGCATGCACGTTCATGACGTTCTCCGCTCTGCGCCATTGCTTCGCGTGCAACGTCATTGCGAATTTTGGGCCAGTTGGTTTGCGAAGCAGCAACCAGGGCCGGCGCCGCGGCGCGGCGAGCCCGGTCAGGAAAAAATCCGGTGGTTGCACGGGAGGTTAGATCGCCCGCTGGCTTCGATCGTTCGCCGCTGCGCTCGTGCCTCGCACGTCCGGGAGAGCGGGCCGACTTGTCTAATTTGTCAGCAAGCATCGCAATTATTCAGGGCGGCGATTGACAATATGTTCATGTTTTGTTCTTATGCTGCGACCGAGAGGGAGGCAGCCATGGACAACCGCATCTACGACATTCGCAGAACGATCAGGGCGCTTCGCGTCAGCATGCGCGAGGCTGAGGCGATCATGCATGAGCAGATCAATCGCGATGAGGACTGCAGCTTCGTGGCGCAGGAGGTCATCAAGATGCGTTCGATCATGAGCGGGCTGGTGAAGGAGCGGACCGCGCTCGGCGACAACGAGCCGATCCTCGTCAACAGCTTCTTCATCCCGCGGCTCCGACGGGCACGAAAGCCGGTCGCTGCTCCTGCCCCGACGGTCGCTTCTGTGTTCCGTCCACGCCTGGTGGCGAGGGCTTGACACAGAGAGCGGCTCAATCAAGGGAGTGAGGCGCGGCCCGATCCGGTTTGCCGGCCGGGCTGTCCGCCCACTTCGCCATCTCCATGGTCCGCGCGTCGACGCCCTCGCACCAGAAGCAGTTCGGCGTTGTCCGGCCCTTCTCGGACAGGATCGGAACCAGGCTGTGGCCGCAACCGGCGCACCAGGTGATGTCAGTCATTCATTCCCCTACGGGTAGCAAGTTCAGAAGAGACGTTTTCGTTGGCGAAGCTTGCGCGAGGGCTATGACGGTGCTGGCGCGCGCCGTCCGGCGTCTGCGCGCGTCTCTGATATCGTCGATGCTGCGATCCATCGCGAGGCGGCCGCGATGTCGTCTCCATTCTCGCGATAGGCGCGCAGCTGGAATTCGGCCGAGCTTCCGCGCGCCACGATGGTGCGGCAGTGCTCGATTTCGGCGCTGCATTCCAGCGCGGCGGCATCCTCAGTGATATCGTCGATGAGTCGCGACAGCAGCTCCGAGATCGTCACCGGTCCGTCGTTTGAGGCGAAGATGCAGTCGGTGCCGTAGCGCTGGGCGCGCCATTTGTTCTCCACCGCAATCGCGCGCTCGACCGCGGTGACTTCCTTCGACAAATGCGGCCTCAGATAGAGGTGCCGCGTCAGGCAGCGATACAGCGAGGCGACGGCAATGGCGTCGTCGACGAAGGTGCAGGTGTCGGGCGCGCGTAGCTCGAGCGTCGGGTGCTTGATCGACGGCCGCATCGCCCACCAGATGTGGCTTTCGTCGGGGATCACGCCGGAACGCTGCAACGCGCCGACGTAATCGTCGTAATCGCGCTTGCTCTCGAACAACTCGGGCAGGCCGGTGCGCGGCAGCTCGGAATAGGCCGCGAGCCGGTAGCCCTTCAATCCCGTCTTGTGCGAATTCCAGAACGGCGAGGACGCCGCCAGGGCGATGAACAGCGGCAGATGCGGCAGCATCGCCCGCATCACCGCCATCCGCTTCTCCGGATCCGGCAGTTGAACATGCACATGCATGCCGCACATCATGTTGCGGTGACCGATGCTGCGAAGGTCCTCGATCATCTCCTCGTAGCGCGGCCTTGGGCTCGGCTGCGACATGCGCCAGACCGCGGTCGGGTGCGTGCCGCAGGCCATGATCACAAAACCATATTGTGCGGCGACGTTGGCGACCTCACGGCGCAGGAACCTCAGCTCCTCCCGTGCGTCATTGACGTCGACGTGAACGTTGGTGGCGACCTCGAGCTGGGACTGCAGCATCTCGCGCATGGCCTGGCCGCCGGTTGACCAGTTGGCCGACTCGAACAGCTCGTTGGGAGTCTGGATCGCGACCTCCAGGGTGCGGCGATCGGCGAGGAAGTATTCCTCCTCGATGCCGAAGGAATATTCGGCCGCCTTGCCGCGTCCGCCGGCCGAGCGAATGACGAGATGCTGCTTGTCGGCGGAGGGATCCAGTCGCAGCAGTTTCAAAACGTCCGGAGCAAATGCCATGAGCCACCCGGCAGCGGTATTACCTGCGGGCGATAATTCTTCGGACCGGGGCGGGTTCCGCGTCGGTCGCAGTGGAAATTGCAAGGTCGAACGGAACAATTTTCACGCTTTCGGGCGCGCGAGAGATCAGGGCGTGGTTAGGCGTCACTTCGGTCCAGTCCGTTTCTTGTCGAACGGCTCGGACACGACGATGACATGGCCGCCGCCGGATTCGCGGTAGTAGAGCGTGTTGGCGGCGTCGTTGACCGCGACGCGAAATGCGTAGAGATCGCGTCCGTTCGCGATCGCGCTGGTGAAGCGCAGCCGCTCGCGGAGTTCGCCTTCGTTGACGAGGCCGACGAGCGAATGCTCTGCGCGATCAGCGAATGCTCGGGCTCGGTGACATAAGGTTCGCACGAGGTCGTCTCGCCCCGGTATGCGATCCAGCGGCACATGGAGTTCCCATTGGCAATGTGTCGTGAGGAGCACTAACGATCCGCACCGCGTCAGGGTTCCGGCTGCTGCTCGACGCAGATGCGCCGGACAGGGGTTGCCTTCATCGCAGCGTTCTGTAGAACAGCGTCGGGTGCTCGCTGCATTGGGCAGCGACAGGTCAAGCGATGGTCGGGCCGCCACGCAGGATGCGTGCGCCCATGAATGATCAGCTGCCCGGCCGAGGCCTCCCCAACTCCCCGGTTTTCATCGAGCGAGCGCTCACGACGCTCCAGCATTTCCTGCATGTCGAGGCCGTTAGCGGCATCGTGCTGCTGGCGGCCGCGGCTGCTGCGTTGCTCTGGGCCAACTCGCCCTATGCCCATTCGTATCACGACGTCTGGAACCTGCCGATTGCGTTTCGCCTTGGCGAGCACGCCTTCGTCAGACCCCTGCATTTCTGGATCAACGACGCGTTGATGACGGTCTTCTTTCTGGTCGTCGGCATGGAGATCCGCCGCGAAATCCACGAGGGTGCACTCAACAGGTTCGACCAGGCCATTCTGCCGGTGCTGGCGGCCGTCGGCGGTGTCGTCGTCCCCGCGTTGATCTATCTGAGCTTCAACAGTGTCACGGGCCGCAGCCAGGGCTGGGCGATACCAACTGCGACGGACATCGCTTTTGCAGTCGGCGTCCTCGCACTGCTCGGGCGGTCAATCCCTTCCAATATCAGGGTCTTCCTGCTCGCCCTGGCCATTATCGACGACATCATCGCAGTTCTCATCATCGCGCTGTTCTACAGCAGCGGGATCGATTTCAACGGCTTTATCGTCGCATCGCTCGGTGTTCTCATGGCGCTGGGATTTCAACGGCTCGGCGTCGGCTCTGCGTTCGCCTATGTCCTTCCGGCCTTCGTTGTCTGGGCTGGTTTCCTCATGGCAGGCGTGCATCCGACACTTGCGGGTGTCGTGCTCGGCTTGATCACGCCGGTTCGCTCGGCGAAGCCCGAGCTGTTGCCGCCTGTCATCCGCGTGGAGACGGCACTGCATCCCTGGGTCGCCTACGCCATCATGCCGCTGTTCGCCCTGGCCAATGCCGGTGTCGACCTCAGGACCACCGAATTCACCGGCGGCGTCGAATTCGTGACACTCGGCATCGGGCTTGCGCTCTGCGCGGGAAAGCCGATCGGTGTAATCGGTGCGACCTGGCTTGCGGTGCGCGCCGGTGGATGCCGGCTCGCGCCGGGCGTGTCATGGGGCGGCGTCTGCCTCATCGGGCTGCTGGCCGGCATCGGCTTCACCATGTCGATCTTCATCGCCATGCTCGCCTTTACCGACGACAGATTGCTCGACGCCGCCAAATTCGGCGTACTGCTCGGCTCGTTGATCTCGGTGACGCTCGGCCTCGGATGGGGCGCGGAATACGCCCACCGGCTGCGCAAGGAGATCGGAGACTAGACTGGAAGCGGGATCAAGGGTGCGACCTCGCGATCGCCATGATCCTCGCTCGCGGCGAGACCTCGCGCGACGCCGATGCGATCGGCCTCGGGCCGGTTCTGGCTCATCTTGCGCTTGCCTTCGAACCGCACCACGGGGATGCGCACGCCGACGATCCCGCGCAGCTGCGCCGCGATGAAGTCTGCGGGCGCATCACTGACCGCCCACGGCTTCGCGCGCGCGCCTTCGTGCTTTTTGGTCAGCCGCGTCACGGCCTCGAGCAGGCGCTCCGGCTCCTGGAAGAACTCCACCGGGCCGTAGGCGTGCACGGAGATGTAATTCCAGGTCGGGACGACCTTTTCGGTTTCCTGCTTGGTCGCATACCAGGACGGCGTCACATAGGCGTCGGGTCCGCTGAAGATGGCGAGCGCATCGCCGACCGGCGGGAGCTTCCATTGCGGATTGGCCTTCGCCACATGCCCGTACAGCACGCCATGCTCGCCTTCGCTCTCGTCGAGGAACAGCGGCAAGGGCGTGGCGACCGGGCCCTCTGCGGTGGCCGTGACGAGGCTTGCGAGGCGGGCGGCGCGGATGGTCGCGCGGATGCTCTCGATGTCGTCGTCCCTGAAGGCGGGCGGAATGTACATGGCGTGTCTCCGTTCTGGCTGCGGAGATAGCCGCGATCTGGACTGTAGGAAACTGCCAGTTTTATACGATTTAATCAGTCCAGTTCGGCAACCGCTTGCGCGAGAAGCTTGCAGCCCCGCTCGATTTGCGCCACCTCCAGCGCCGAATAACCTATGACGAGGCCGATCGTCTTCCGCGCACCGCGCGGGCCTATGAACAGGGCGGAGACGGGATAGATGCCGACGCCCTTGGCGCGGGCGGCCTTGATCAACGCTGCCTCATGCTTCTGCGGCAAATCGTCGAACCAGGCCACCACATGCAGGCCGGCGGCCGTGCCGTCGATCCTGACACGATCGCCGAAGCGGCGGCGAAGGGCGTCGAGCAGCGCCTGCTGGCGCTCGGCGTTGCGCCGGCGCACGCGCCTGACATGCCTGTCATAGGCGCCGCTCTCCAGCATCGCCGCCAGCGCCTCCTGCTCGATCAGCGGGGTGTGCCGGTCCATGATCTGCTTGGCGGCGACGAACAGGGATCGCAACGCCTGCGGCACCACGAGATACCCGATCCGCAAGGTCGGCGAGAGCGTCTTGGAGACGGTGCCGAGATAGATCACGCTATCGCCGCCCTGCAGCGCATGCAGCGGTGGGATCGGCTTGGTGTCGTAGCGGTACTCGCTGTCGTAATCGTCCTCGATCACGTGAGCGTCGTTCTGTCTGGCCCACGCCAGCAATTGGTGTCGGCGTCCAATCGGCATGACGCCGCCGAGCGGATATTGATGCGACGGCGTCACATAGGCGAGGCGGGCGGCGATGCCGTCGAGCCGCTCGGTCTGAAGGCCCTCCGCATCGACCGCAACAGGCACCGCGACGGCGCCCGTCGCCGCGAAGGTGTGCCGCGCCATCTGGTAGCCGGGATCCTCGATCACGAAGCGGTCGCTCGCATCGAGCAGCAGGCGCGCGCAGATATCGAGGCCCTGCTGCGAGCCGTTGACGACGACGATCTGGTCGACTTCGCAGCGCACGCTGCGCGATCGCCACAAATAACCTTGTAGCGCGGTCCGCAGCCGCAGCGCACCGCAGGGATCGTCATAGGCGAGCCGCTCGGGCCTGCGCGCCATTGCAGCCGTCACGGCCTTCTTCCATGCGAGCACTGGAAAGTCCGACGGCGAAAGCTCGCCATAGCGAAAATTCGCGACGAGCCCGCGCGGCGGCGCGGTCCAGTGCGGCGGGTCCTGGCGCAGCCGCTCGCCGAATGCCGACAGCCGCGCCTTGCGCGTCGATGGCCGGGAGGTCGCGCGCGTGCGTCCGCGCTCCACCACGGAGCGCGCGACGCGCGGCCGGGCGCCATGGCGCGTTTCGATAAAGCCTTCGGCGGCGAGCTGCTCATAGGCGACGGTGACCGTCGAGCGCGCCACGCCCATCTCGTCAGCCAATGCGCGGGATGACGGCAACAGGCCGTCAGTGCCGTAGACCAGCGACATGATCTGATCGCGCAGCGCCTCGTAGATCTCGCGTGCGCCCATGCGACCGGCGCGGCGGCCGGGATCGGTTCTCTTCTGCATCACCCACATTCCAGGCCGGCATTCGTCGGGACCGACGAGTCGGAATGTGCTTCTAATCCTGTTCGCCGAGCGTTTCGACGTAAGCTTTGCCGTAGGGATAAAAATGCTCCTTGCGGCCCTGGTCCCATTGCGCCCTGAAGCCTGGCGCCGTGATGTCCCAGTCCGGACGGCACGTCATGCTGACGGCTCTGAGATCCTGACGAAGCTCTTCGACGGTCGGGCGGCCGAAGAACCAGTAGCCGTTGTAGATCTTGTGAATGCGCAAGGCGGGCTCCAGCACGATGACATGCGGAATCATCGGGTTGTGGATCGGATCGGTGTATTCGGCGATGTCGAGGTCCTTCTGAACGGTCCGCCTGGGATCGGACAGGAAAGGCCAGTGCGCTCCCGCGCCGCTGCGATATTCGTTGGTCTGGGTGATGGTGTCGGTGGTAATCGTGACCAGCCGGCAATAACCCACCTCCATCTCGCGATGGAGTTGCACCAGCCCCTCGGTCTGACGACGGTCCTTCGGACAGAAACCACCGCGGCCGAGGACGACGATCATCGGATTTCCACCCTGAAGCTCCGAGAGCTTGCGGTGCTTGCCGGTGTGGTCGCTGAGCTCGTAATCCGGGAAGGTCACTCCCGGGACGATGTCCGTTCGCATAGGACTCTCCTGTGTCTTAGAGATCGATCACGATGTCGCCTTGCGGGCGTGCGCAGCAGATCAGGACATTTCCCTCCGCCGGTCTGTCGAGCGGATCGGGCTGATAGCTGACTTCTCCCGCAACGAGTCCGCTCTCGCAGTTGTGGCAGACGCCGGTCCGGCATGACCAGCGCACGGGGACGTCGCAGGCTTCGGCCAATTCGAGCAGGTTGGCATATGACGGTCCCCAGCAGACATTGAGGCCGCTGCGCGCAAAGGACACCATGGGCCCCGGGCCCGGTACGCCGGGCGGCACATGCGCGGGCAACTTCCGTGAAGCAGCGATGCCGGGCGTCAGGGATGGTCCGGCGCCGAACAATTCGGTGTGGATGCGATCGGGCGCGACGCCGAGGGAGCGCAGGCTGGCCGTGAGGTCGCTCATGAAGCCGGCCGGTCCGCAGAGATAGAAGTCGCCGTCTTTCGGCAAGTGGAGTTGCTGGAGCAGGCGTAGATCCAGATGTCCAGCGCTGTCGAAATCCGCCGAGGGGCGATCGCTCGGATCGGGCGCGCTGTAGCAGACATGGCTGTGAGAGCGAGCGAGCCCAGCCAACAGTTCGCGCACCTCGGCAGCAAACGCATGTTCGCGGCCGTTGCGGGTGCCGTGCAGCCACCAGACATCTCGTAACGATTTCTCCGCAGCGAGCGCGTGAAGCATGGCGAGCACCGGCGTCACCCCAATGCCGGCACTCAGCAGGACAATTGGCCGCGTACCCTGCTGCAGCGTGAAGCTGCCGCGCGGCGCGCCGAGTTGCACGAGGTCGCCGGGCCGGAGCTCGTCGGCGATGTAGGTGCTGGCGATGCCGTGGGCTTCGCGTTTGATGCTGAGGCGATAGGTCGCCGCGTCGGAGTGGCTCGACAGCGAATAGCTGCGGGTCATCGCAGGCGTGGAGGGCCCGAGCCGGACGATGACGAACTGGCCGGGCGAGGCGACGGTGCCGGGATATCCGTCCGCCGGCTCGAGGATCAGCGATGTTACGCTATTGGTTTCGGCGATCTTGCGCGCGACGCGAAACGGCCGGAATCCGTGCCAGGCCGGAGGTGGGCTCGCCGCCGGGCCGAGCCCGGCATTTCCTGTGGCCGGATTGTCTTTCTGCTCAAGCAGCGCCACAACGGAATGACGCCAGCCGCCGCTCAGCGCGGGAATCCGTAGCGCGCGTTCGAGGCGGTCGCGCGGGTGAGGGGGCAGGTAAAGCAGCGCGTTGATCTCGAACACGCTCATGCTTTCAGGGCCGCTCGCGACCTGAACGATCTCATCGCCGGCCTCGACGTCACCTTCCTCGATCACACGAAAATAAAAGCCGGGCCGGCCGTGCTTGACCAGCAGCGCGGCCATGTCCGGCTCCTCCATGCGAATGCCAAGCCGATAACAGGTGACGCGCGGTTGCGTCACTTCGAACAGGGCAGAGCCGATCCTGTAACGATCTCCAATGCAGACCTCCGCGTCGGCGAGGCCCTCGACGGTGAAATTCTCACCGAATTGACCTGGAACGAGGTTCGACCGACCGAGATGCTTTTGCCAGTAACGATAGGAATCGTCCTGATAGACGTACACGGCACGCTGTTCACCGCCGTGGCCTGCGGTATCGCCCTGACCATCGCCGTCGATGTTCAGCCGGCGCACCTTGCGCGGGCCCTCGACGGGGGCCTTCCAGATGCCCGTATGGACCGTCCGGCCTTGCCAGGCGACGTCGCGCGGCAAGCCGACATTGACGGAAAGCAAGCGTGCCATGGGCGTTTCCAGGCGTGACGAGCACAACCCGGCGAATTCCAGATTGCAACGTCAATCTGCATCCATGTCGAATTTTTGGCCCGTTAGTCGTTGTTAGACTTTGCTAGGATGGCCGGTCTCCTGTTCAGGAAGCACGACAACACGGAACCCCGATGCGGCGGCTGGTCGCAGCGTTGTCGTCTTGATTCCGGCTCACCTGGCTTTATCTCCGCGGAGAACAAGAATCCGGGCCCCTCTGGCGAGGACGTCGACTGTGTCGGCTAAACCTCGCGATGTCGGATGACCTGTCCCGCGCGAATGCGATGGATCGGCCGATCGTCGGGCCTTCTCTGTTCCCTCCGACCAAATCGTCCCCATCGGTAGCTCCGCGCGGCCATTTCGCAAGAATGAGGAGCGACGATGTCTGACGCCACCACTTCAACCCCGATCGAGATCGAGATCACCGAGCCGCGCAGCTTCAACGAGCAGGCTGCGGTGGCGCTGGTGATTGCCGGCGCGCTGGTCGCCGTAGCCGACCGGCGCATCTCGCCGGTTGAGCGCGACGAGGTGATCCGCTTCATCAGGGAACGCGGATTGGCGCCGCACATCAGCGACGAGCGGCTGTTCTCGATGTTCGACGAGCTCGCCGAACGGCTCGAGGAGCCTGATTTCGCCAATGTGGTGATCGACACGCTGCGGCCGGTCTCGGACCTGCCGCTGTCGTCCCATCTCATCGAGCTGTCGGAGCGCGTCGCGGCCGCGGACGAGGACGTGGATCCGCACGAGGTGCAGGCGATCAAGCTGTTGCGCCTGCTGACGCTGGTGCTGCCGCGCGCGAAGCCGGTCGGGCCGGTTGCGATAAGCGTCGCCGCAAAGGAGTGAGCATGAGCGCAGCTTCGGACGAGCAAAGGACGAGATCTGAGGGCGCCACCGGCCAGCCGGCCGTCGGCGACCCGCGGCTTGACGCGCTCGTTCATCGGTTACCGCCGCGCCTTGCCTCCACCGTCAATTATCTCCTGCAACCGTCCAGCCGCTGGGTCCGGATTCCCTCGGGCGCGCTGCTCATCGTCGGTGGCGTGCTGTCCTTCCTGCCGGTGCTCGGCATCTGGATGCTGCCGCTCGGCCTCGCGCTGCTCGCCGAGGACATGCCGGCGCTGCGTGCGTCGCGTTCAAAGGTCTTTGACTGGATCGAGCGCCGCAAGCCGCACTGGCTGGATCCGTCAGTTTCGAAAAATGACCGAACATGATTGAATTCATCACCGCCGATGCGCTCACCGCGCTGCTCCAGGTCGTTCTGATCGACCTCGTGCTCGCCGGCGACAATGCCGTCGTCATCGGCCTCGCCGCAGCCGGCCTTCCGGCCCATCAGCGCCGCCGCGCCATCGTCGTCGGCATCGTGGCCGCGACCGCGCTGCGTATCGTCTTTGCCGGCGTCACGACCCAGCTCCTGCAAGTGATCGGGCTGTTGCTCGCCGGCGGCGTGCTGCTGCTGTGGGTGTGCTGGAAGATGTGGCGCGAGCTACGCGAGCAGGCTGCGCATGCGAATGAGCTTGCGTTCAGCCATGGCGGTGGCCCGACCGCCGCGCCGGCGCCGCGCAAGACGTTCAAGCAGGCTGCGTTGCAGATCGTCGCCGCCGACGTCTCGATGTCGCTCGACAACGTGCTCGCGGTCGCGGGCGCGGCGCGCGAGCACCCTTACATCCTCGTCTTCGGCCTGGTTCTGTCGGTCGCGCTGATGGGCGTTGCCGCCGATCTGCTCGGCCGCGTGCTGCAAAAGCAGCGCTGGATCGCCTATGTCGGCCTCGCCATCATCGTCTATGTCGCCTTCGAGATGATCTATCGCGGCTCGCTCGAGCTCGCGCCTGTTATCGCAAGCCTCTAAGTCCTGCCTTCGTTTTCCTGCCTTCGCTTTCCTGGAGTGATCGATGTCGTCTGAACCCAAGGCACCTTCGGCGCACCTCGCGCCGCGGCCGCAGATCGGCCCGTTCGCCCAGCTCATCTTCGGCTCGCGCTGGCTGCAGGTGCCGCTCTATGTCGGCCTCATCGTCGCGCAGGCCGTCTATGTGCTGCTGTTCCTGAAAGAGCTCTGGCATCTGGTTGCGCACTCGTTCGACGCCAGCGAGCAGCAGATCATGCTGGTCGTGCTCGGACTGATCGACGTCGTCATGATCTCCAACCTGCTGGTGATGGTGATCGTCGGCGGCTACGAGACCTTCGTCTCGCGCCTGAACCTCAACGGTCATCCCGACGAGCCGGAATGGCTGAGCCACGTCAATGCCAGTGTGCTCAAGATCAAGCTCGCGATGGCGATCATCGGCATTTCCTCGATCTCGCTGCTCAGGACGTTTATCGAGGCCGGCAATCTCGGCACCACGCGGAGCAATTTCACCGAGACCGGCGTGATGTGGCAGGTGCTGATCCACCTGACCTTCATCATCTCGGCGATCGGCATCGCCTGGGTCGACCGCCTCGCCGACAACGGGCATCGCAAGGAGAACGGCCACGGCTGAGCGTACGCTCGAGCCTGCCGGAGCTCAGAGGTTAGTGCGGTGCTTCTCACGCGACTTGCGGATACGCCGCATTCTCCCGCCGCTCGCGTTCGCCCAATTCGCGCACCAGCTCCTGCAGAAATGATTCCGTGAAGGCGGGCAGGGTGCGCTCGGCGCGGACATAGATGCCGAGATCCGACCAGACCGGGCTGCCGGCATTGTCGAGCGGCAGGAACACGAGCTGCGCGTCGCGTGACAGCCGGCCGATGCCGAGCTGGGTCTGGAAGGCAACGCCGACGCCGCGCGCGGCGAGTTCGCGCATCAGGTCGATCGAGTTGGCCTGGATCGCAGGCTCCGGCGTCTCGGAGAGCTGCGCGATCAGCGGCTGCAACAAATGGTAGATCGACAGCTCCGGCAGCGCATGGATGACGGGGAATGCGAGGCATTGCTCCAGCGTGACCGTCTTGCGGCGCGCCAGCGGATGCTCGCGCGCCACCAGCGCGCCGAGGCGAAATCGTTTCAGCGCCACCTGCCGCAGGTCCGGCGGATGCCTGAGCGCGATGGCGATGCCGATATCGGCCTCGCCCCGGCGCAATGCTTCGAGCACGGCGGACGAACCCATGACTTCGGTGGTGAAACTGACGCGCCGGGCCTGGCTGCGGTGCGTGGCGATCAGATCCGGCAACACCGACTCGGTGAGGGATTCGATGCAGGCGATGCTGATATTGCCGTGCCAGGCGCCGGAGAGGGACGCCACGTCCGAACGGAAGCGATCAAGGTCCTGGAGCACGTTCATGACGTGCCGGGCCAGCATCTCGCCGACCGTCGTCAAGGTCAGGCCGCGCGTCGTTCGCTCGAACAGGGGTGATCCAACCTCTTGTTCAAGCTTGAGAATTTGACGACTGACGGCGGACGAGGCGACGTTCAGGACGCGCGCAGCTGCCCGGATCGAGCCGGTCCGGCGAACGGCATGGAAGTACTGGATGGCCGGTGAGTGAAATCGCATGAAGCCCCCTCGGCACTATAGCTGTTGCCGAAACGGCAGCAACATGTACGAATTTCTCTGCCTTTTGAGAGCGTCGGTTTCACCCTAGTGTCATGTGCCGACGGGCCCTTCGGGCCCGCGCGGCGGCGCGCCCGCAACGATGCGGGCAGGGGATTTGGGGTGAACGAGATAATCGCTTGCGAGCTGGAGCAGGGGCGCGATGCCCGCCTCGTCGACCGCCGCCGCGCGGCCGCTTATGTCGGCGTGACCGCCGGCCGCTTCGAGCAGCTGGTGCGCGACAATGTCGTGCCGCCGCCGGTCATGGTCGACAACAAGCGACGCTGGCCGATCGCGTTGCTCGATGACGCCAGGGAAGCGGTCGGCAGCAGCATGCCGTCGCTGCCGGCGGTGCGAGCCGATGTCGAGGCGCGCCCGTGCGATCGCGACGGCGTGCCGCCCTCGCGCGAGCTCCCCGACCAAGCCTGGTTCGAGCAGCGCGCGAGCTTCGTGCAGCGCGTGCGCCGCTCGCTGCTCTCGGGCAACGAGATCCGCCTGCTGCACGAGTTCAAGCTGCTCAGGCAGAACGAGATCAGCATGTACGGCTACTATGGCAGCTTCGAAGCGTTGATGGTGCGCGGCTACATCGTCGAGATCGACCGCAAGCCGCCATCGAGCCGTCCGCTGGTGACCTATCGCCTGACTGCGCCGGGCGAGCAGGTGATCGCGGCGTTGAAGGACGAGCCGGTCTACTGACCGGAGTCGCGTCGCTGTCGATCAATGTCTCGCCGCTGTCGAGCACGAGCGCCGGAATGCGGCCAAACGGATTGCTGGCCGTGACCTCTGCGCGGTCGCCGAAGCCGGAAAGCGCGCGCTGCTCAAATGGCACCCCGTAAATTTTGAGCGTGATCGCAACGCGACGCGTGAATGGTGAGCGATTGACCCCGATCAGCAGCATCGGCGCGATCCCGTCCATCCGGTCACGATTTGCGGGAGCGCGCGATGTCGCTCTTGAGCGCTTCGAGCTCCTTGTGCACCGCGCGCGCTGCGTCGCGCTCGATCTTGCGGTAGCGGGCAACGAGTTTTTCGCCGAAGGGCGTCAGCATTGCACCGCCGCCGTTCTTGCCGCCGGCCTGTGGCTCAACCGCGGGATTTCGGCAGATTCGATTGATCTCGTCGACCAGATCCCAGGCGCGCTTGTAGGACATGTCCATGGCGCGGCCGGCCGCCGAGATCGAGCCTTGCTCGCGGATCTGCTCCAGCAGCTCGATCTTGCCAGGCCCGATACGATCCTCGCCGGCAAGGTCGATGCGAAGGCTCAGCTGGGGAAGGGATTTGGCGCTCGCGCGCGACATGACGGGCTCACGTGAAAGGCTCGAAACGCAGATTGCCATTCTTGCCCACCGTGAACAAGGTGCGGGCGGCGTGCCGCATCATCGCACGGCGTGCATCTCCAGGAACGCCTTCACGCCGGTCACGGTGCCGGTGTCCGACGGCACGTAGCCGGGGAGCGTGGCGACGGCGGCGCGGAAATCGGCGCTGCGGATGATTTCGAGGATGCGCTGCATCGGCTTGGTGTCGAGGAAGGCGCGCTTGCAGACGAAGAAATAATCCTCGGTGAGGATGCGGATGAAATCGAGGCCGAAATGCCGCGCGGCCGCCTCGACACCAAAGCTTGCGTCTGCCATGCCGCTCGCGACATAGGCCGCGACTGCGGCGTGGGTGAACTCGATCTGCTGCGCGCCGTTGATCCTGTTTTCGTCGATGCCGTTCGCGGCAAGGAGCTGATCGAACAAGAGGCGCGTACCGGAATCATGGTCTCGGTTGACGAAGCGGACGTTGGGCCGGGTGAGATCCTCAAGCGAAGCGATGCGCAGCGGATTGCCACGCGCGACCATCAGACCCATCTCGCGCGTGACGAAACTGATGATGCGGTCCTCGCGCGGATCGAGCCATTCGCGCGCGGCCTTGATGCCCTGGGCGCGCAGCGCGCCGTGCGGCAGATGCAGGCCGGAGAGGTCGCAGGCGCCTTGCGCCAGCGAGACCAGCGAGTGCTGGTTGCTGACGTAGCGGAGATCGACACCGATGCCGGGCTCACGGTCGAGGAACTCGCGCAGCTTCGCCACCGCAAAGCCGTGGCTCGCATGCACCCGGATTACCGAGGGGCGCTGTTCGAGGAACGGCTTGATCTCGCTCGCGAGCTCCTGCGCGAGGTTCTCGAGTTGCGGCCCAAGCCGCGCCTGCATGCGCTCGCCGGCCCACACCAGCCGCTCGCCGAACGGCGTGAGCTTCGAACCCTTACCGCGCTGGGTTTCGACCAGGGACGTTCCGAAAAACTCCGACCACTGCTCGATCAGATTCCAGACATGCCGGTAGGACAGCTGCGCGTCGCTCGCCGCGCTCGTGATCTTTCCGGTCTTCCTGATTTCGTTGAGCACGCCCAGCATGACGATGACGGTGCGCGGGCTGCCCTCCCGTCGGAACCGCCAGACGGCCTCGATCTCGATCTGAAGCATCCGGCCTTCCTTATGAACTGTACTTCATATTTAGGTCGTCCATTTGCAAACCATATCATATTTACTCCGGCTATTGTCAGCCTAATCTGGTGTACCATAAACGGAGTGGATATGATGTCTGTTGCATATGACTTTGCTCACTCGCCGGCCAGCGAGTTCATGTCCCGGCCGCAGCATCTGTTCATCGACGGCCGCCGCGTGCCTGCGAACTCCGGCCGCACCTTCAAGTCCCTCAATCCCGCCACCGGCCAGGTCATCGCCACCATCGCCGAAGGCAACGAGGCCGATGTCGAGCACGCCGTGGCCGCCGCCCGCCGCGCCTTCGAAGGCCCCTGGCGCACGATGCGTGCCTCCGAGCGCGGCCAGATCCTGCTGCGCTGGGCGGACCTGCTCAAGCAAAACGCCGATGAGATCATCGAGCTCGAGTCGATCGATGCCGGCAAGCCGATCTCGGCGACGGCGCGCCAGGACTTTCCAGCGGCCGTCGACACGCTGATCTATTACGCCGGCTGGGCCGACAAGATCAGCGGCGACGTCGTGCCCGTGCGCGACGATGCCCTGACCTACACCATGCGCGAGCCGGTCGGCGTGGTCGCGGCGATCGTGCCGTGGAATTTCCCGCTGATGATCGGGATGTGGAAGCTGGCGCCGGCGCTCGCTTGCGGCTGCACCATCGTGATGAAGCCGGCCGAGCTGACCTCGCTGTCGGCGCTGCGCATCGCCGAACTCGCGCTTGAAGCCGGGTTGCCGGCGGGCGTCTTCAACGTCGTGACAGGACCCGGCCGCGTCGTCGGTGATGCGCTGGTGAATCATCCCGACGTCGACAAGGTCACCTTCACCGGCTCGCCCGGCGTGGGCCGCGGAATCATGAAGGGCGCGGCCAGCAACTTCAAGCGGGTCTCGCTCGAACTCGGCGGCAAGTCGGCCAACGTGATTTTCGACGATGCCGATCTTGAAGCTGCTGCGAAGGCTGCGGCCTCCGGCATCTTCTTCAACGCGGGCCAGGTCTGCTCGGCCGGCTCCCGCGTGCTGGTGCAGGAGAAGGCCTATGACGAGGTTGTCGAGCGTCTCGCTGCGCGCGCAAAGTCGATCAGAATCGGCGATCCGCTCGATCGCAAGACGGCGCTCGGCCCCGTCATTTCCGAGAAGCAGATGAAGTCGATCCTCGACTATGTCGAGATCGGCCAGAAGGAAGGCGCGACCCTCGTTACCGGTGGCGAGCGGGTCGGCGAGCGTGGCTATTTCATCAGCCCCGCGGTGTTCGCGAACGTCGCGCACGAGATGCGGGTCTCCCAGGAAGAAATCTTCGGCCCCGTCGTCAGCGTCATCAAGTTCAAGGACGAGGCTGATGCTTTGCGGATCGCTAACGGCACGGCCTACAGCCTCGCCGCCGGCGTCTGGAGCCGCAACATCGGCAAGCTGCAGCGCTTTGCCAAGCGGGCGCGCGCCGGCACGGTCTGGATGAACACTTATGGCTATACCGACGTGCGGCTGCCCTGGGGCGGCGAGCGCGATTCCGGCCTCGGCCGCGAGCATGGCACCGCCGCGCTCGACAATTTCACAGAGCCCAAGGCTGTCTGGATGAATTTGGCCGTCTGATACCTCCCGAGCGGCCAACCCTGGAGCCCGCCTGATCCGCCCGGTCAGGCGGGCTCTCTTTTTCCAGATCGATAAAATTGTCTGCAATCCGCTCAGTGGCGGTATACCTTGCGGACAAGAAGCATGCTGCCTTAAACCTCGATTTTGGAACCGACGTGCATCCTGCCTGCAAAGGTTGGGGCATCAGCATGTCAGTTCTCAAGGAGGTCGTCGCGGCGGTCGCGGGAGTCTATGCGCTCCTGTTCGTTTGCGACGCATTGTTCGGCATCGGCGAGGCGCGCTTCGACGATTCCTATTACAGTGCCAGCTTCTACGCGCCGCGGCCGAAGGAATTCCGCTTTGCCAGCGACACGCCGCCAGCGACTCGCGTCAGCGAAGCCTTCGCGCAATTCTCGGCGACTGAATCCAGGCCGAACAAGCGCTACTCGTCGCTGACGACGATCATTCGCTAGGCGGGGCCCGTCGTCCGCTGCTCAGGTTTGCTCGGCCGTCTCACGATGTCCGGGATGCTGCCCCGCGCGTTGCGGGATCAGCAGCAGGCAGACCACCATGAAGACGGCGATCACGGCCGAGGCCAGCGGCCGGCTCAGTGCTAGGCCGCCGTGATCGAGCGGCTTGTCGAGGAAGTCGCCGACGGTTGCGCCCAGCGGTCGCGTCAGGATGAACGCGACCCAGAACAGCGTGACGCGTGAGACGCGGGTCCAGAAATAGAGCGCGGCGATCACGGCAAGCCCGGCTGCGAAGATCAGCGCGCCGCCGCGATAGCCCATGTCGCCGGTATCTGCGATCCAATCGCCGAGCGCGGTGCCGAGCGTCTGCGAGAAGGTGATCGCGCCCCAATAGAGGGCCTCGACCCGCGGCGTGCTGACGCTGTTGACCGAAATGGTTCCCTCGGCGAGATACCAGAGGCCGAGCACCAACACGAGGCAGGTGAGAAGAAGCGTCGAACCGCCGGCATAGCCGATGCCGAGCGAGCGGTCGGCGAAGTCAGCCATCGTGGTGCCGAAGGTGGTCGAGGCCACGATGGTCGCCCAGTACAGCGCCGGATTGAATTTGCGCGCGCGGATTTGGGCGGCGACCAGGACGACCATCGCTGCCAGGAACAGGCATGTGCCCGCCAGGTAACCCCAGTTCAACGTCATCGTGACGGTGTCGCCGCCGGTTTCGCCCAGCGTCGTGGCCGCGATCTTGATGATCCAGAATCCGAGCGTGACCTCAGGGACCTTGCTTTCGCCGGCGAGGCTGCTCTTTGTGTAATCTTGCATGATGTCCTCGTCGGCGTCAGGCCTTGGCGATGCTATCCATGATCGCGAGCAGATCGGTGATGGCCTGCTTGCACTTTGCGGCATCCGGCGTGCCCGCGCGCAGTGCCTCCAACGCGCGATCGATCGCCTTGTCGACGGTGTGCCAGTCGGAGGCTGCGCGCGGCTTCAATCCGGCTTCGGCCTCGTCCCATTTGGTCTCGAGGTCCTTGATCCTTGTCTTGGCACCGGGCAGGTCGCCCTTGTCAATCAGCGCCGCGACGTCGACGACGATGCTGCGGAACGGCGTGAGATCGCCAAGCTTGGCCGTCGCGGCCTCCGCGAGTGGCACGGAGGTGATGTGCTGGCTTGCGTGCATGTTTGGTTCGCCGGAAAAGGTTGTCACGAGGCAAACGGCGATGGCGGGGATGAGTTTCATCGTATGCTCTCTCTCCTGGTGTGGCTCCTGCGTCCATGCAGGATGCGTTGAAGCTGTGATTGGGTTACTGCGCGGGGCCGGCGCGGCGCGCGCCGTCGCCTTCGAACGTCACCCAGGCAACGAGACCGATGATCACGGTGAGGAAGGCGATGCTGGTCTGGATCGTGCCGAGGCCCATGCCGCCATATTCGCGCGACTGCGACAGCAGATCGCCGAGTGAGGCGCCGAGCGGGCGGGTGAGGATGTAGGCGAGCCAGAAGGTGAGAACGGGATTGGCGCCGATGGTGTCGGAGACGGCCACCGCCGCGATCAGCGCGCCAAATGCGACGACGCCGACCTGGAAGCCGAGACCGAGTGCTTCGGTCGCAAGATCGCCGGCGGCAGTGCCGAGTGCGAAGGTGAACAGGATCGCGGTCCAATAGAACAGCTCGCGCCGTGTCGTGACGATGCTGCGGATCGACAGCGTGCGTTCGGCGCCATACCAGACCGCAAAGGTCGCTGCGAGCGCAGCGGCGAAGGCGGCGGTGCTGGTGTAGAGGCTGATCTCGAGCTTGTCGGTCAGGAGGTCCGTGAGCTGCGTGCCGACGATGCTGACCAGGACGACGGTGAGCCAGTAGACCCACGGCACATAGGTGCTGCGGCTCAGTTGCAGCAGCAGCGCGGCAATCAGCAGCCCGGTCATGCAGATCGCGGTCAGGCTGGCGCCGAGGCCGACATGGACTGCGAGATAGTCTGCGCCGGTCTCGCCGACCGTGGTGGAGAGGATCTTGATGGTCCAGAAGATCGCGGTGACCTCGGGAACCTTGTTCAGTATCCGTCTTGCGCCAAAGCCTGAATATTGCGACACGCCCAAATCTCCAAAAGCCGAAGATGTCGGACCGTCGCGCAGGGGACTTAGCCCCGACTTAGGGATGAGAAATTTCCGGGCTGGGCGGCCCTCGCCGCAATTTTGGCCTGCTGGCGCTGGCTAACTCTGCGCTAAGTCGGAATGGCCATGATTTTGAGGCCGGATGGTCCGGCGGAGCTTGAGGATCGATTTGCGGGTTCTGCTGATCGAGGACGACAGGATGGTTGGCGCCGCCGTCGAGCAGGCGCTGAAGGATGCCGCCTACGCCGTCGACTGGGTCAGGGATGGACACACCGCGCTGCTTGCCGCGGAGAGCGAATCCTACGAGGTGCTGCTGCTCGATCTCGGTCTGCCGAATACCGATGGCCGTGATATTTTGCGGCGGCTGCGTGCTGTCGGCCGCAAGCTTCCCGTCATCATCGTGACGGCGCGCGATGCCCTCGACGACAGGATCGAGGGGCTCGATCTCGGCGCGGACGATTACCTGGTCAAGCCGTTCGAGATCCGCGAGCTGCTGGCGCGGATGCGCGCGGTCACGCGCCGCGAGGCCAGCGGCGCGCCGGCACTGCTTGGCAATGGAGCGCTGCAGCTGGACCCTGCAAGCCGGGAGGCGTCTTATCTTGCGAAATCCGCGGTGCTGACTGCGCGCGAATTCGCGCTGCTTCAGGCGCTGCTGTCGCGCCCTGGCACAATCTTGTCGCGCGGCGAACTGGAGCGACAGCTCTATGGCTGGAACGAGGAGGTCGCGAGCAACGCGATCGAGTTCCTGATCCATGCGGTGCGCAAGAAACTTGGCACAGATGCGATCCGCAATGTGCGCGGCGTCGGCTGGATGGTGGATCGCCCATGATCAGGTCCTTGCGGGGCCGTCTCTTTGCTGGTCTCACCGCGATCATTCTTCTGACGGGACTAGTCGGCGGTCTGTTCGCCCATCACTGGGCTTTCAACGAGGCGATCGAAATGCAGGACTCTGTCCTGATCCAGATCGCGGGCCTCGTACAGAGCGGTAGTCTGACAGGCGGCCGGGAGCTGCACGGCGTGGATGAAGATGCCGAGGTGTGGTTGATCGATCAGGCGTCCGAGGACGACGGGCAACTCTGGAGCCTCAAGGACGGCCTTGCACTGGCGACACGAAAGGGGCTGCCGATCCGCGTGCTGCTGCGGACGCGGCCTGACGGCACAAGGTTCGCCGTGGCGCAACGCACCTCCGTGCGCGACGAGATCGCGGGCGACATGGCGTTCCGCACCGTGCTACCGATTGCGGCGCTCATTCCCTGTTTGTTGCTGGTCACGGCTATCGTCATTGCGCGTTCGCTGCTGCCGATGGTTCATCTTGCCAGCGATCTCGATGGAAGGCGCGCCGATGATATGACGCCGCTGCCGGCGGCGCAGATGCCGAGCGAGCTGCATCCCTTCATCACCTCGATCAACGGATTGTTGCAGCGGATGCGCCTCCTGATGGACCAGCAACGCCGCTTCGTGGCCGATGCCGCACATGAACTGCGCACGCCGATCACGGCGCTGAGCCTGCAAGCGGAGAATCTCGATTCTGTCGATCTGCAGCCCGGCATAGGCGACCGCGTGGCGGCCCTCCGGCAGGGCATCGGCCGAACGAAGCATTTGCTCGAGCAACTGCTTGCGCTCGCGAGACAGGATGCGGGGCAGGCTGGGATCGCGACGATGCCTCTTGTGATGCTGGATGACGTTGCGAAGGGGGGTGTCGCGGAACTGTTACCCGAGGCAGCCATTCGCGGCGTCGATCTCGGCTTCGCGCGCGTCGAGCCGACCATGGTTCGCGGTGAAGTCGTGATGCTCGCCGCCCTGGCCCGCAATCTTCTCGACAACGCGCTCCGCTTCACTCCGCGGGGCGGACGGATCGATGTGTGGGTCTATCGCGACGGCAACACGGCGATCTTGGAGATCGAGGACAGCGGGCCCGGTGTTGCGCCAGAGGAAATCGGCCGGATCTTTGAGCCGTTCTTCCGGGGCAAGCGTCCCGAGGGCGATGGCGTTGGTCTCGGTCTGTCGATCGTCAAGCGGATCGTCGATCGGCTCGAAGGGTTGATTGAAGCGGCGAATATCGCCGAATGCGGGCGAACCGGGTTGCGTGTTGTCGTCAAATTGCCCGCGGCCGCTGCCTGACCGTCACTCCCCCTGGATCCATTCCGCGACGCCGCGCCACAGCGTGTCGCGATGCTCGGGGCGGAAGAAGCCGAAATGGCCGATCGCCTTGGCGCCGACGTCGGACGGCTTCACCGTCAGCACCTCCGGCTTGATCGCCGTGAAGCCGGATGTGAGCAGTTCGACCGCCGGCCGCGTTGCCCAAGGATCGTCGGAGAAGCACAGCGCGCGCAGCTCGCCCTTGAACTTACCCCTAGCAAATGCGAATTCGGCTGTGCCCGCAAGGGTTTGCATTGCGAAATGGATTTACAACTGGCGGTGTCGTGCCAGCCTGTGTATAAGGCGGCCCTCGCAACCCACAGATCAGGTTGCACTTTTTGCTTCACGGAGAGATTGCGATGTCCGAGCGGTGGACGCCCGAGTCCTGGCGCAGCAAGCCGGTGCTACAGGTGCCCGATTATCCCGACGCCAAGGCCTTGGCCGACGTCGAGGCGCAGCTTGCAACCTTTCCGCCGCTGGTGTTCGCCGGCGAGGCGCGCAATCTGAAGAAGGCGCTGGCGCGCGTTGCGGCCGGCGAGGCCTTCCTGTTGCAGGGCGGCGATTGCGCCGAGAGCTTTGCCGAGCATGGCGCCAACAACATCCGCGACTTCTTCCGCGTGCTGCTGCAGATGGCCGTGGTGCTGACCTATGCCGGCGCGGTGCCGGTGGTGAAGGTCGGCCGCATCGCCGGCCAGTTTGCAAAGCCGCGGTCGTCGCCGACCGAGAAGGTCGACGGCGTCGAGCTGCCGAGCTATCGCGGCGACATCGTCAACGACATCGCCTTCACCAAGGAAGCGCGCGTGCCCGATCCGCAGCGCCAGCTGATGGCCTATCGCCAGTCGGCCGCAACGCTTAATCTGCTGCGCGCCTTCGCCACCGGCGGCTTCGCCAATCTCGGCAGCGTGCATCAATGGATGCTCGGCTTCCTCAAGGACTCGCCGCAGTCCCGCCGCTACAAGGAATTGGCCGACCGCATCTCGGACGCGCTCAACTTCATGCGTGCCTGCGGCCTCGATCTCGAGAGCCATCCGGAGCTGCGCGCCACCGATTTCTACACCAGCCATGAGGCGCTGCTGCTCGGCTACGAGCAGGCCATGACCCGTGTCGATTCCACCACCGGCGACTGGTACGCGACCTCGGGCCACATGATCTGGATCGGTGACCGCACCCGCCAGCTCGATCACGGACACATCGAATATTTCCGCGGCATCAAGAACCCGATCGGCCTGAAGTGCGGCCCGTCACTCAAGCCGGACGAGCTGTTGAAGCTGATCGACGTGCTCAATCCCGACAACGAGCCGGGCCGGCTGACGCTGATCAACCGCTTCGGTTCCGACAAGGTCGCCGACCATCTGCCGGGCCTGATCCGCGCCGTGAAGCGCGAGGGCAGAGTGGTGGTCTGGTCGTGCGATCCCATGCACGGCAACACCATCACCTCGACGTCAGGCTACAAGACGCGGCCGTTCGATCGCGTGCTGTCGGAGGTGAAGTCGTTCTTCACGATCCATGCCGCGGAAGGCACCCATGCCGGCGGCGTGCATCTGGAGATGACCGGCCAGGACGTCACCGAGTGCATCGGCGGCGCCCGCGCCATCACGGACGAGGATCTCAACGACCGCTACCACACGGTCTGCGATCCCCGCCTCAATGCCGAGCAATCCATCGACATGGCCTTCCTTGTCGCCGAGCTGCTGAAGCAGGAACGCGCCGGCAAGGTCAGGCCGATGCCGGCCGCAGCGGGGCTCTAGGACCTTGCTGCGAATCTGGAAGGCCACGATCAACTCCCGCAACGGAATGGCCTTTGCGTTCCGTTCGGAGCAGGCCATCCGCGAGGAGATCTTTGCGCTGATCCTGTCGGTGCCGGTGGCGTGGTTCGTCGCCGCCAGCGCGACGCGCGCGGTCGAGCTGGTGTGTTCGGTCGCCTTCGTGCTGGTGGTCGAGCTGCTCAACACCGCGATCGAGAAGCTCGCCGACCGCCTGACCATGGATCACGACAAGCAGATCGGACGGGTCAAGGACATGGGCTCGGCCGCGGTCGGCGTAGCGCTGCTGATGGCCGGCGCGTTCTGGATCATCGCGATCATCGAGCGTCTGGGATTCCTCTAGCTGGACGAGACGGCCATGACCGAACGTCTCAACGCATTCGCGGTCACGCTGGCCCAGCTCAATCCGACCGTGGGCGACATCGAAGGCAATGCCGCGAAGGTTCGCTCGGCACGCGCGCGCGCCATCGCCGACGGCGCCGATCTCGTGCTGTTTCCGGAATTGTTCATCGCCGGCTATCCGCCGGAAGATCTGGTGCAGAAGCCGGCCTTCCAGGCTGCCTGCCGTTCCGCCATCGAAGCGCTCGCGCGCGAGACCGGTGACGGTGGGCCGGCGCTGCTGGTCGGCACGCCCTGGGTCGACGACGGCAGGCTCTACAATGCCTGCGCGCTGCTCGACGGCGGGCGGATCGCGGCGCTGCGTTTCAAATGCAATCTGCCGAACTACGGCGTGTTCGACGAGAAGCGGCTGTTTGCGCGCGGACCCGCGGCAGGCCCCGTCACCGTGCGCGGCGTGCGGATCGGCGTGCCGATCTGCGAGGACATCTGGCTGGAAGAATCCGAGGATTACGAGAACGTGGTCGAGACGCTGGCCGAGACCGGCGCCGAGATCATTCTGGTACCGAACGGCTCGCCCTATGCCCGCGACAAGAACGATGTGCGTCTGTCGGTGGCGGTCGCGCGGGTCACCGAGAGCGGCCTGCCGCTGGTCTATCTCAACCAGGTATGCGGCCAGGACGAGCTCGTGTTCGACGGCGCGTCTTTCGCGCTCAATGGCGATCTCTCGCTCGCCGCGCAACTGCCGGCGTTCGCAGAGAGCATCACGACGTTGCGCTTCATCAGAAACGGCGGCGATTGGCGCTGCACCGGTCCGATCGTGGAGCAGCCCGAGGGCGACAAGGCCGACTATGCGGCCTGCGTACTGGGCTTGCGCGACTACGTCACCAAAAACGGCTTTCCCGGCGTGCTGCTCGGCATTTCCGGCGGCATCGATTCCGCGCTTTGCGCTGCGATCGCGGTCGACGCGCTCGGTGCCGATCAGGTGCACGGCGTGATGCTGCCTTATCGCTACACGGCAGCACACTCGATTGCGGACGCGGGCGAGCTCGCCGGCCATCTCGGCATCCGCTACGAGGTGCTGCCGATCGCGGAAGCGGTGGGCGGGTTCGAGACCATTCTGTCCGGCATCTTCAAGAACCTGCCGCCCGATATCACCGAGGAAAACCTCCAGGCCCGTACCCGCGGGACGCTGCTGATGGCGATCTCCAACAAGACCGGACTGATGGTGGTGACGACAGGCAACAAGTCGGAAATGTCGGTCGGCTATGCCACGCTCTATGGCGACATGAACGGCGGCTTCAATCCGATCAAGGACATCTACAAGACGCAGGTGTTCCGGCTGGCAAGCTTGCGCAATGCATGGAAGCCCGACAGCGCGCTTGGACCGGCCGGCGAAGTAATCCCGCCCGATATCATCACGCGTCCGCCGACGGCGGAGCTGCGCGAGAACCAGACCGATCAGGACTCGCTGCCGCCCTACGAGGTGCTCGATGCCATTCTCGAGCGCCTTGTCGAACGCGAGGAGCCGCTCGACCAGATCATCGCCGCGGGCTTCGACCGCGAGACGGTGACCCGCATCGACCATCTCCTCAACGTCGCCGAATACAAGCGCCGCCAGGCCGCGCCCGGTGTGAAGGTGACACGAAAAAATTTCGGCCGCGACCGCCGCTATCCCATCACCAACCGCTTTCGCGATCGGGGCGAGGCGTTGCCGGCGCCCGACGAGATGCTGGTGTCGCGCGGCAGCAAAGCGTCGATCGACGCGTTTGAGGGATAGGGCTGTCGAGTTGGTGCGGTGGGTAAGGCAGGCGGTCTCGCTACCCATTCCACTGTCATCATCCGCGAAGGCGGATGATCCAGTACCCCGCGGCGGATGTTGTCGGAGACGATTTCCGCCGCGGGGTACTGGATGCCCCGCCTTCGCGGAGCATGACACTGAGCAAGTCGATGCTTACTTCTGCTGCTGCGGCAGGAAGGTCGGACCGACCGAGCGGATCGGCTTGTTCTCTGACGAGCTTGCCGTACTTGTATCCGCAGGCGGTGCTGCGGCCGGGGCGGTAGCCGTCGTCGGCGCAGGAGTTGCGCCCTTCTTCGCATTCGCCGGCGCGCCCTTCGTGAGCTGCCGTTGCTGCATCTTCTTGGCGCTCTCCTCGGTGACGATGATGTCACCCTGCTGCTCGGCGGACGCCTTGTCGTCGGCCGATTTCAGCGCGTCGGCCCAGCTCTGCCCCGCCGCCTTGCAGGAGCAGGACGGGTTGAACTCGCTGCGAAATTTGAAGGCGGTCGGCAGCGCCGTGTAGGGCTGGCCGCCGATGGAGACCGCCGAGTTCATGTCCTCGCCGGGATTGCGGTGGGCATAGAGCACGGCTTCGGCCGCCGGGCACAGCGCCTTGCAGGTCTTCTCGTCATCGGGGAACCGCGCCGGCACGGTCGCAAACGAGATCGGGAAATAGGCGCCGTCGCAGGTGCGCACGCAGACGGTGCGATAGGTGCCGGACTGCGGGCCGCCGAGATCGGAGGGCGGCGCACCCGGCGGATTGTTGGCGTTGTTGCCGCCGAACAGATTGCTCAGGAAGTTGCCCCCCTGCGACTGCGCGGCATTGGCGTATTGCGGGCCGCAATTGTTCTGCGCGAGTGCCATCAGCACCGAGCGGCGCTGGCTGTCGCGCTCGGGGCTGCCGCCGGCGCCGCCACCGCGCAGGCGTTCGAGATTGCCGGTGATCTGGTCCAGATTGGCGCGCATCTGCTGGATCTGGGTGTTAACCGGGCCGCATTGCGCCGACTGGCCGTTGAACAGCGAGAAGAAGCCGGAGGAATCGCAGCCCATGCGCTTGGCCTGCATGGTGACGCGGTCGAGCTCGGCCTGCTGGCGGGTCTGGGAATCCTGGTAGCGGCGGATCTGGTCGTCGCGCGCAGGATCACTGCTTCCGCCACGGTCGAGCGCGGCGAGCTGTCCTTCCAGTCGCACACACATCGGGTTCGGACCGAGGCCGCCCTGCGTGGGCGGAGGCGGCGCTCCGGGCGGGCCGGCCTGAGCAAAGGCGTCAGTGGCGAGCGCGATCGCACTCAGAAGCACGGTGCAGGCAAGGAGGGAGCGGGCACGGGACAGAGACAAAAATTCAGGCATATCCGCCATTCTAGCGAGGTCACGGCCCCAAGTGACTTCCAATGTGATTTGGGGGCCGAAGCGCGCCCTCCAATAGCCGCTTCCTGCGGCATCGTCACGTCGTTTCAGGGGCCGTAAATGGGTCCTAAGGTCCGCCAGTTCCGAGCGAATTCAACGCTGGCAGGTGATTGCGACATATTCGTCGCAATGGCCATGGGAGCAGTTTGCGCCGGATTTGGGGACAGAGCCGGTAATTTCGTCGGGATCGACCCGGCGGTAGGCGGAGGCCTGCGCAAAGTCCCGTGACAGGCAGTAGGTGCGGGCGACCTGCGCGCCGCATTTCTCGCCCTTGGCCAGGCACTGGTCGACGCCGTAGCCGTCGGCCTGGTTGGCGATGATGAAGACGCGGGTCTCGGCGAAAGCGCTGGATGCCGCGATGATGGAGGTACAGGAGACGAGCGCGAGCAGGGATCGCATGGCTGCACCGGGGGCTGGGGACACGCCTCACCTTAATAAACTCAAAAGGTTAAGGAGAATGGAACCATTGCGCCGGGACGTGCGCGCTTTGCGGAGATAAGGCGGCATTTTCGCGGCTCTCTTGACGCAAGCCCCCTTCGTGGCCCATATGTTCCGCATGAACGGTCTCCTCGCCATTTGCAGCATTTGCGAGATTACGAGCTAGCGATTCGCTGGCTGGAGCCGTCTTTTCTCAACCACATTGAGAGCACTGGACGCCCGGCCAACAGCCGATGGGTATCCACATGGACTTGCGCCTCTACGATACGTTGAGCCGGGAAAAGCGCACCTTCGTGCCGCTCGATGCGAAGAATGTCCGCATGTATGTCTGCGGACCGACCGTCTATGACTTCGCCCATATCGGCAATGCACGGCCGGTGATCGTGTTCGACGTGCTGTTTCGGCTGCTGCGGCACATCTACGGCGAGGCGCATGTCAAATACGTCCGCAACATCACCGACGTCGACGACAAGATCAACGACCGTGCCGCGCGGGATTTTCCAGGGCTGCCGCTGAACGAGGCGATCCGTGAGGTCACCGAGCAGACCGGCAAGCAGTTTCACGCCGACGTCGATGCGCTTGGCGCGCTCCGGCCAAGCGTCGAGCCGCGTGCGACCGAGCACATCGGCGAGATGCGCGAGATCATCGAACGGCTGGTCAAGGGCGGCTTTGCCTATGCCGCCGAGGACCACGTGCTGTTCTCGCCGCAGGCGATGAACGCGGCGAATTCCGGGCTGCCGCGCTATGGCGCGCTGTCGAAGCGGTCGCTTGACGAGATGATCGCCGGCGCCCGTGTCGACGTCGCGCCCTACAAGAAGGATTCGACCGACTTCGTGCTGTGGAAGCCGTCGAAGCCGGGCGAGCCGTCCTGGCCGTCGCCGGCCGGTATCAAGGCTGAGGGCCGTCCGGGCTGGCACATCGAGTGCTCGGCCATGGCCTGGAAGCATCTCGGCGAGCAGTTTGACATCCATGGCGGCGGCATCGATCTCGTGTTTCCGCATCACGAGAACGAGGTCGCCCAGACCTGCTGCGCCTTCCACCAGCAGCGCATGGCGAACTACTGGATGCACAACGGCTTCCTGCAGGTCGAGAGCGAGAAGATGTCGAAGAGCCTCGGCAACTTCATCACCATCCATGAGCTGCTTAAGGACTGGCCGGGCGAGGTGCTGCGCCTCAACATGCTGAAGACGCACTACACCTCGCCGATCGACTGGACCATGAAGTCGCTGGAGGAGAGCGCCAAGACGCTCAACGACTGGTATCGCTTTGCGGCCGACGTCGCGCCGTCAAAGCCGGCAGCGTCCGTGGTCGGCGCTCTGCTCGACGACCTCAACACGCCGCAGGCGATCGCGGCGCTGCATGGTCTGCGCAATGCGTCTGATGCGGCCGGCCTTTCAGCCTCGCTGCGTCTGCTCGGCTTCCTGTCCGAGAGCGTGGCGCAATGGGAAGGCCGCAAGCGCCGGGCGAGCGGAGTCGACGCTGGCGAGATCGATCGCCTGATTGCGGAGCGCACCGCTGCGCGCGCGCGAAAAGACTTTAGGGAGTCCGATCGCATCCGTGATGAGCTCGCCGCCAAAGGCATCGTGATCAAGGACGGCAAGGATGCCGACGGCAAGCCGGTGACGACCTGGGAGCTCGCGTGATGGCACAAGCGCATCCCAAGCCTGGTTTGCGGCCATTTTTGCCGGCCGACGTGCCGATGCTGGCCGCGATCTTCGTCGCCAGCATCCAGGAGCTGACCGGCGACGATTACAGCGAGGCGCAGCAGGAGGCCTGGATAGCGGCGGCCGAGACTGAGGAGTTCGGCAAGCGGCTGGCGGCCGACCTGACGCTGATCGCCACGCTGGACGGTTCGCCCGTCGGCTTCGCGTCGCTGCGCGGCACCGATCACATCCGCATGCTTTACGTGCATCCGGCCGTAAGCCGGCAGGGCATCGCGACCATGCTGGTCGACGCGCTGGAAAAGCTCGCCGGCGGCCGCGGTGCTGCGGCCCTCACGGTCGATGCCAGCGATACCGCCCAGAATTTCTTCGCCAAGCGCGGCTATGTCGCCATGCAGCGCAACAGCGTCACCATCAATGATGAGTGGCTCGCCAACACCACCATGAAGAAGACGCTCGGAGCGCCGCAATGAGCAAGGAGCACCTTTATCTGTTCGACACCACGCTGCGCGACGGCGCGCAGACCAACGGCGTCGATTTCACGCTGACCGACAAGCGGGTCATCGCGGCGATGCTTGACGATCTCGGCATCGACTATGTCGAGGGCGGCTATCCCGGCGCCAATCCGCTCGACACCGAATTTTTCGGCAGCAAGCCGAAGCTCAACCATGCGCGCTTCACCGCCTTCGGCATGACGCGGCGGGCAGGGCGCTCGGTCTCCAACGATCCCGGCGTCGCCGGGCTGCTGGAAGCGAAGGCCGATGCGATCTGCTTCGTGGCGAAGTCATCCGCGTATCAGGTGCGCGTCGCGCTGGAGACGACGAAAGAGGAAAACCTCGCCTCGATCCGCGACAGCGTCGCGGCCGCAAAGGCCGCCGGCCGCGAGGTGATGCTCGACTGCGAACATTTTTTCGACGGCTACAAGGAAGACGCGAGCTTCGCGCTCGCCTGCGCCAAGGCCGCCTATGAGGCCGGTGCACGCTGGATTGTGCTGTGCGACACCAATGGCGGCACCATGCCGAACGAGGTCGAGGCCATCGTCACCGAGGTGACAGAGCACATCCCCGGCGATCATGTCGGCATCCACGCTCATAACGATACCGAGCAGGCGGTGGCGAATTCGCTGGCCGCGGTTCGCGCCGGTGCGCGGCAGATCCAGGGCACGCTGAACGGACTCGGCGAGCGCTGCGGCAACGCCAACCTCTGCTCGCTGATCCCGACGCTGAAATTGAAGAAGGAATTTTCGGACGCTTTCGATATCAGCGTCACGCCGGAGAAGCTCGCGACCCTCGTCAAAGTCTCGCGCACGCTCGACGACATGCTTAACCGCGTGCCGAACCGCCATGCCGCCTATGTCGGCGAGAGCGCCTTCGTCACCAAGACCGGCATTCATGCCTCCGCCGTGATGAAGGATCCGCAGACCTACGAGCATGTGTTGCCGGAAACGGTCGGCAATCATCGCAAGGTGCTGGTGTCCGACCAGGCCGGCCGCTCCAACGTCATGGCCGAGCTCGACCGCGCCGGCATCGCCTACGAGAAAAGCGATCCGAAGCTGACGCGGCTGGTCGAGGAATTGAAGCAGCGGGAGGCTGCGGGCTACGCCTATGAATCCGCCAACGCCTCGTTCGATCTGCTGGCGCGCCGGACGCTCGGCAAGGTGCCGCATTATTTCGAGGTCGAACAGTTCGACGTCAATGTCGAGCAGCGCTACAATTCGCACGGCGAGCGCGTCACTGTCGCGCTTGCTGTCGTGAAGGTCGACGTCGCCGGCGAGCATCTGATCTCGGCAGCCGAAGGCAACGGTCCCGTCAACGCGCTCGACGTCGCGCTGCGCAAGGACCTCGGCAAGTATCAGAAGTACATCGAGGGCCTGACGCTGATCGACTACCGCGTGCGCATCCTCAATGGCGGCACCGGCGCGGTCACGCGCGTGCTGATCGAGAGCGAGGACGAGAATGGCGATCGCTGGACCACGGTCGGCGTGTCCCCGAACATCATCGACGCCTCGTTCCAGGCGCTGATGGATTCGGTGATCTACAAGCTCGTGAAGTCGGGCGCGCCGGCGTAGGGGGCGCAGTCGCGAGGCGAGTGGGCAAGCCAGACCCTCACCCTGAGGAGCGCGCTCTTGGCGCGCGTCTCGAAGGGCGAGGCCACCAGCCGGGCCTTCATCCTTCGAGACGCGCGTTCCGCGCTCCTCAGGATGAGGAGTTGGCGATGCGAAGGGGACTCCAATGATCGACCACATCTCCGTCGGCGTCAGCGATCTCGAACGCGCCGCTAAATTCTACGAGGCCACGCTCGCCGCCCTCGGGCTCACGCGCCTCATCACACGGCCGCGCACGGTCGGCTTCGGCAGGGCCTATCCCGAATTCTGGATCAATCTGCGTGAGGCGATGCCGCATGTGCCGCCGGAGAGCGGCGTACACATCTGCCTGCGGGCGAAGACGACAGGCGAGGTCGATGCGTTTCACGCCGCCGCGCTTGCGAGCGGCGGCGCATCCGATGGCGCGCCGGGCATCCGCCCACACGATCGCGTGCGTTACTACGCAGCCTTCGTCGTCGATCCCGATGGTAACCGGATCGAGGCGGTGACGTTTCCGCAGGAGTGATTACAGCTTGCGCGCGACGTCCGGGGCGAGCTGCTTTTCCGCCTCGGCGATCTGGGCCACGGCCGATTTCAGCTTCGGCAAGATGTCCTCGACGCGATCGGCCTTGAGGATATCGATCGAAAGGCCGGCGCGGATGAACTCGGTCTGGCGCATATGCGACAGCAGCGAGAACAGCGGCTCCCAGAAATTGTCGATGTTGGCGAGCAGCACGGGCTTGGCGTGACGGCCGAGCTGCTTCCAGGTCAATTGCTCGACCAGCTCCTCCAGCGTGCCGACGCCGCCCGGCAGCGCCACGAAGGCGTCGGAGCGCTCGAACATCAGCCGCTTGCGCTCGTGCATGTCGGGGGTGACGATCATTTCCTGCACGCGGGTCAGCGCATTCTCGCGCTTCCGGAGGAATTCAGGAATGATGCCGGTGACGGTGCCGCCGTGATCGAGCACGGAGGTCGCGACCGAACCCATCAGGCCAAGCGAGCCGCCGCCATAGACCAGGCGGATGTTGTTTTCGGCGAGCGCCTTGCCGAATGCCTTGGCGCCTTCGGTGAAGTGGGGATTGGTTCCGGGACCGGAGCCGCAATAGACACAGACAGTTTTGATCGTGCTCATTGGCACCATGATGCATTGCAGCGAAGGGGCGTCAAGCCCAATCGGTGATTCGGACCACCCGGAAATCTACCGGTAAATGGCGACAAACAATCGAAGATTCGCCACCTAGCGGGGTGCGCTCGCCCCTGGAAGCTTCTATATGACGAGCGAAAACAGTTAATCGCACCGCGCCCGCATCCGGCGGGCCTTCAGGTTTCTTGATGAGCCCACCTTATTCGCCAGACGTTCCCGACGTGCCAGAGCCTGCGGCTGGACCGCTGGAGCGGGCTACCCTGATGGGCACACTGGCGCATCTGTGGCCCTATATCTGGCCGGGCGACCGCTTCGACCTGAAGATGCGCGTGGTCTGGTCGATGGTGCTGCTGCTCGCCGCCAAGCTGATTACGTTGATGGTGCCGTTCAGCTTCAAATGGGCAACCGACGCGCTCACGGGAGCCAACACCGCGCCGGTGCAGGCCGACAACTGGCACCTCTGGGTGGTCGCTTCGCCCTTGCTCTTGACCGCGAGCTACGGCGTCATGCGCATCGTGATGGCGATGCTGACGCAATGGCGCGACGGCATCTTTGCGCGTGTCGCCATGCACGCGGTGCGCAAGCTTGCCACCATCACCTTCGTCCACATGCACGAGCTGTCATTGCGCTTTCATCTCGAGCGCAAGACCGGCGGCCTGACGCGGGTGCTCGAGCGCGGCCGCGAGGGCATCGAGGTCATCGTGCGCATGGTGATCCTGCAGCTGATCCCGACCATCGTCGAGGTCTCGCTGCTGATGGCCGTGCTGCTCTGGCAGTTCGACTGGCGCTACGTGGCGGCGACGCTGATCACGGTCACGCTCTACATGTACTACACCTACATCGCGACCGAATGGCGGATCGGCATCCGCCGCAAAATGAACGATTCCGACACCGAGGCGAACACCAAGGCGATCGACTCGCTGCTCAACTACGAGACAGTCAAATATTTCAGCGCCGAGGCCCGCGAGGCGCAGCGCTACGACAAATCGGTCGCGCGCTACGAGGAGGCGAGCGTTCACACCTATACCTCGCTCGCCGTGCTCAACACCGGGCAGGCCGTGATCTTCACGCTGGGCCTGACCGCGACCATGCTGATGTGCGCGATCGGTGTGCGCAACGGCACCAATACGGTCGGCGATTTCGTGCTGGTCAACGCGATGATGATCCAGGTCTACCAGCCCCTGAACTTCATGGGCATGGTCTATCGCGAGATCAAGCAGGCAATCATCGACATCGAGAAGATGTTCGGCGTGATTGGCCGCGAGGCCGAGATCAAGGATGAGCCCGGCGCGCAGCCGCTGGCCGTCTCTGCCGGCACCGTGCGGTTCGAGGACGTGCGCTTTGCCTATGAGCCGACGCGGCCGATCCTCAAAGGCATCAGCTTCGAGGTGCCCGCGGGCAAGACGGTCGCGATCGTTGGCCCGTCCGGCGCCGGCAAGTCGACCATTTCGCGGCTGCTGTTCCGCCTTTACGACATCTCCGGCGGAAAAATCCTGATCGACGGCCAGGACATCCGCGAGGTCACGCAGGCGAGCTTGCGCGCCTCGATCGGCATGGTGCCGCAGGATACGGTGCTGTTCAACGACACCATCCGCTACAACATCCGCTACGGCCGCTGGGACGCTGGCGATGACGAGGTCGAGGAGGCGGCGCGCCTCGCACAGATCGACCATTTCATCCGCATGTCGCCCAAGGGCTACGAGACCCAGGTCGGCGAGCGCGGCCTGAAACTGTCGGGTGGCGAGAAGCAGCGCGTCGCAATCGCGCGTACCGTGTTGAAGGCGCCGCCGATCCTGGTGCTGGACGAGGCGACCTCGGCGCTCGACACCCACACCGAGCACGAGATCCAGGGCGCGCTCGACCGCGTAGCGAAGAACCGCACCTCGCTCGTGATCGCCCACCGGCTCTCGACCATCGTCGGCGCCGACGAGATCATCGTGCTGGACCAGGGCCGGATCGCAGAGCGCGGTACCCATGCCACCCTGCTTGCACAGGGCGGTCTCTATGCCAGCATGTGGAACAGGCAGCGTGAAGCCGAGGCCGCACGCGAGAAACTGGCCCGGATGGCCGACAGCAGCGAGGCGCCCAACCGGGAGCCGCCCCCGGTCGAGGACGCCCTCACAGCGCAAGCGGCCGCGGAGTGAGCTTGTCTCGGGTCCCAACTCTGGCCTAAACAACTCCGGTGCGCGAGACGACCCGCGCCATCAACCCCTGAGCGGCAGATAGCGATGTCCATTCTCGATTCGATCCAGCGTCAGATCCCGCCGATCCACAAGGAGGGCTATCCCTTCATTGGCGGCTTTGCGCTGGCAAGCCTCGTCCTGTTCTGGCTGTGGTCGCCGCTCGGGTGGATCGGCACCATTATCACGGTGTGGTGCGCGCTGTTCTTCCGCGATCCCGTGCGCGTGACGCCGGTGCGCGACGGGCTCGTGGTGTCGCCCGCCGACGGCCGCGTCTCGATGATCACCATGGCGCTGCCGCCGGCCGAGCTCGGGCTCGGCGACCGGCCGCTGCCGCGTATTTCGGTGTTCATGAGCGTGTTCAATTGCCATGTGAACCGGAGCCCGATCGCGGGCAGGGTCGATCGCATTGCCTATCGGCCCGGCTTGTTCATCAATGCCGAGCTCGACAAGGCGAGCGAGGACAATGAGCGCAATTCGCTGGTGATCTCGACTCCGCAGGGGCGCATCGGCGTGATCCAGATCGCGGGCCTCGTGGCCAAGCGCATCGTCTGCTTCGTCAAGGAAGGGCAGGCGGTCGGCGCCGGTGAACGATTTGGCCTGATCCGGTTCGGCTCGCGGCTCGACGTTTATCTGCCTGTTGGGACCAAGGCGCTGGTTTCGGAAGGGCAGACCGCGATCGCCGGCGAGACCATCCTGGCCGACCTCACGGGAGACGATCCCAGCCGCACCTATCGCGCCAATTAACCAAGAAGCCGGTGTCGGGGGTCTTCCGCCGCAATGGCGGAAGGGAACACGGCTTGCTATATCTCGCCAACAGGTGAGGACGCGCCAATGACGCCCTACGACTACAGAGATCCCGATATTCGCCGCCGGCGGTTCCGCCCGATCCCGGTGCGAATGCTGGTGCCCAACGTCATCACGCTGCTGGCGATCTGCGCCGGCCTGACCTCGATCCGGCTGTCGATCGAGGGGCGGATGTCGCTCGCCGTCTACGCCATCGTGTTCGCGGCTGCGCTCGACGGCATCGACGGCCGCGTCGCGCGCCTGATCAAGGGCCAGTCCAAGTTCGGCGCCGAGCTCGACAGCCTCGCCGACTTCGTCAATTTCGGCGTGGCCCCCGGCCTGATGCTGTACTTCTGGCAGCTGCACGAGCTCGGCAATGCCGGCTGGATCGCCGCGATGGTGTTCGCGATCTCCGGCGGCTTGCGGCTCGCGCGCTTCAACGCCACCATGGACGATCCGAACAAGCCGGCTTTCGCGGCCAATTTCTTCACCGGCGTGCCGGCGCCGGCCGGCGCCATCACCGTGCTGCTGCCGATCTACGTCGCCTTCCTCGAGCTTGGCCGCGCGCCCGCGGCGGTGACGGCGGCCTATACGCTGCTGATCGCCTTCCTGATGGTCTCGCGGCTGCCGGTGTTCTCCGGCAAGACCAAGCGGATGCGCGTGCCGCCCGAGCTCGTGCTGCCGGCGTTCGTCGCGGTGATCGTCTTCATCGCGATCCTGATCGCCTATCCCTGGCACGTGCTCTCGATCGGCACGGTGCTCTATCTGCTCGGCCTGCCGCTCGGCTACAAATCCTACCGCGATCAGGCCCGCGCAACGGAAGCGACAGTGCCTGCAGGCGGCGAGGTGCCGTCGCCGCCGTCTGCACCGACGTTGGCAAACCTGTCCGAGCCGCCGCACGATGACGACGACCGGCCCGGACGGCTGCACTGAGCGAGCGCACGCGGATAGCTGCCATGAGAGCGCCTGAGTTGGGTTGAGGCCCGATCTCGGCTATATCGCCCTGTGCCGGCGGTACCGCGCCAACAGCGGCCGCCAATCTGGGAGAGAACGCCGTGACGAATTCTGCGACCGGGCCGCTGCCCGCTTCCGTCCTCGAAGCGCTGGGCCGCTATGACACGCCGACGATCTGCAACGCCATGGAGATCGTGGCGCCCGAGCGCCGCCTGATCGGCTACACCACCAGGCAGCTGGTCTGCCCGTTCCCGGATCTGCCGCCGATCGTCGGCTACGCCCGCACCGTCGCGATCCGCTCGGTGTTGAAATCGTCGCTGCCCGCCGAAGAGCAGTCGAAGCGCCGCATCGAATATTACGAATATGTTGGCACCGGTCACGGGCCGCGGATCTCGGTGATCCAGGACATCGACGGCCCCGACGTCGGCTACGGCGCGTTCTGGGGCGAGGTGCAGAGCAACGTGCACAAGGCGCTCGGTTGCCTCGGCGTCATCACCGACGGCTCGATCCGCGACATTCCGCAATGGGCCCCGGGCTTCCAGGCGCTGGCCGGCTCGATCGGCCCGTCGCATGCGTGGGTGCATGCCGAGAGCTTTGGCGGCGAGGTGCGCGTCGCCGGCATGACCGTGAAGTCGGATGATCTGATCCACGCCGACCAGCACGGCGCGATCATCATCCCGCTTGATGTCGCCGCGAAACTCCCCGAGGCCGCCGAGCTCTGCGGCCGCCGCGAGACGCCGATCCTCGAGATCGCGCGCAGCCCGGACTTCTCGCTGGAGAAGCTGAAGGCCGCGCTGAAGCGCTCGGCGGAGATTCACTGAGGTTTCCTACACCTCTCCCCCGAGGGGACCCCGGAGGGAGAGGTGGAACGACAACGTAGATGCAGTTCGCTTCCAAATCGACGGAGTGACGCCATGGACATGGCCGGCAAGACTGTGCTGATCACCGGTTCGACCGATGGTGTCGGGCGCTATGTTGCAACCCGCCTTGCTGGCGAAGGCGCGAAGGTTCTGATCCACGGTCGCGATGCGGCGCGGGCAAAAGCGCTGATCGACGAGATCGTGAAGGCCGGCCACATGGCGCCGACCTTCTATCAGGCTGATCTGTCGTCGATGGCTGGCACGCGCGAGCTCGCCGCGGTCGTGACGCGGGATCATCAACGCCTCGATGTTTTCGTCAGCAATGCCGGCATCGGCTCGCAGAGCGATGGGCCGCAACGGCAGGAGAGCCGCGACGGTCACGAACTGCGCTTTGCCGTGAACTATCTCTCGGGGTTCCTGCTCGCCCATCTGCTGCTGCCGTTGTTGAAGGCCGGCGCGCCGTCGCGCATCGTCAATGTCGCTTCGCTCGGCCAGCATCCGATCGATTTCGATGACGTCATGATCACGAAGGGCTACAGCGGCTCGCGCGCCTATGCGCAGAGCAAGCTGTCGCAGATCATGTTCACGATCGATCTTGCTGAAGAGCTGAAGGGCGCGGGTGTCACCGTCAACGCGCTGCATCCGGCGACCTACATGAATACCACGATGGTGCGCGCCGGCGGCATCACGCCGATCTCGACCGTCGCGCAGGGCGGCTCGGCAATCCTGCATCTGGTCGAAGGCGACGACGTTGCCGGCAGCAGCGGCCTGTTCTTCAACGGCATGAACGAGGCGCGCGCCAATCCGCAGGCCTATGATTCCGATGCGCGCAGGCGCTTGCGTGCGCTCAGCCTGAGCCTGACAGGACTTTCTTCCTGACGCGCCTCATTTATGGTTAGCAAAGCGTTGAGATTCATATCTCCGAACGACAAAGCCGCCGGCTTTTCGACGTGCCGCGCCGCTCCGTCGCACCTGCTGAACTTAACCTTTACGCGGCTTTAAGGGCGGCGCTCTAGGGTTTTCAACGCGGTCCGGGGTTGGACTGCGCCACCGGCCAGGATGGCCGCTGTTGCGTACGCGTTGGAGTCTCCCATGGATATCATGACGAGCGTCGGCCTCGTGGCGGGCATTATCGTCATCGCGGTGATGATGCTGCTGGGGGGCGATCTTCACATGTTCGTCTCCGAGCATGCGATGATCATCATCTTCGGCGGCTCGACCGCAGCGACCATGATCCGCTTTCCGCTCTCGGCGCTGATGCACGGCCTGCCGCTCGGCGCCAAGTTCGCCTTCACGATGAGCCGTCTGTCGGCGCACGATCTGGTCGACGAACTCGCCCGCATCGCCGAGATCGCCCGCAAGCAGGGCCCGGTGGGCCTCGAAAAAGTAGAGACCGACGAGCCATTCCTCGCCAAGGGCATCCGCTACGTCGCCGACGGCTACGACCTCGATTTCATCCGCGACAATCTCGAGCGCGACCGCGACAATTTCCTGATGCATCTGGACGAAGGCAGCAAGATCTACCGCGCCGTCGGCGACTGCGCCCCCGCCTTCGGCATGGTCGGCACGCTGATCGGCATGGTGCAGATGTTCGCCAACATGACCGATCCCTCCAAGCTCGGCCCGTTCATGGCGACCGCGCTGCTCGCGACGCTCTACGGCGCGCTGGTCGCCAACCTGTTCTGCATCCCGATCGCCGACAAGCTGCATGGCAAGCTCCTGGACGAAGAGACCAACCGCACGCTGATCATCGACGGCATCCTGATGATCCGCGACTCCAAGAGCCCGACGCTGGTGCGCGAAATGCTGCTGGCCTATCTGCCCGAGAAGCACCGCCACGCCGAAGGCGAGCCGGTCCCGGCCTGACGGTGGGTATCGGATTTAGGTCATGGCCAAGAAGAAACGCGGCGATGCACACGGAGGCGGTCACGGCTGGTTCGTGACCTTCGCCGACCTGATGGGCCTGATGATGAGCTTCTTCGTCATGCTCGTCGCCTTCTCGACCCAGGATGCCAACAAGCTGAAGGTCGTCGCAGGCTCGATGCGCGACGCCTTCGGCGTCCAGAGCGAGGCGCGCTATGCCGGCATCGTCGAGTCGGACGGCCTGCCGACCCGCCCGCGGCTGAAGAACGTCGACCACATCGAGCCGGAGGACGCCTCCAACACGCCGACGCCGGACCAGGAAGATCGCGACCGCACCTCGGGTGCGAAGATGAAGATCGATCGCAATTTTGCGCTTGCCGCCGCCTCGCTGCGCCAGGCGTTGCAGGACATGCCGGAACTGACCGAGATGTCCAAGCACATCATGTTCGAGGAGACCAAGCAGGGTCTCAACCTCGAGATCGTCGACCAGGACGGCCGCTCGATGTTCGCGGACGGCTCCAAGGTACCTTACGACCGCACCCGCCGCCTGATCGAGAAGCTCGCGGTCCCGCTCAAGGCGACCCCTTTGCGCGTCTCCATCGCCGGCCACACCGCGGCCGGCTTCGTGCCGACCCGCAGCGATTACGGCGCCTTCGACCTGTCGGCCGACCGCGCCAATGCCGTGCGCCAGATCCTCGAGCGCGAGGGCCTGCCGCCGTCACATGTCTTCGCCGTCTCCGGCAAGGCGGACACCCAGCCGCTGTTCCCGGACGATCCCTCGCTGGCCGCGAACCGCCGCGTGACCATCACCTTGATGCGTGAAGATCCGCCGCTGCCGCCGAACTTGAAGCCTTAGGGCATGATCCGGAAAAGTATGCAGCGGTTTTCCCTCGTGACAAACGCGGAACGCGTTTGCGCGGAGATCATGCCCAAACTTTAAGGCCCTTGTGCTACCATCTTACCTGAGGCTATTCGTCGCGAAGGCGGCGAACGTGGCCCCGCCGTCACAGCATCTGCCGCCGCGCCTGCTATGGTGGTGGGGCCGATTGACAGGCGCGCCGGAAGCGTCAAAAGGCGCCGGATCAATTCCAGGGACGGAGCGTTTTCCACCCTCATGACGGCGAGCATCACATCGACCGAGACCCAGGAAGGGCCGGTCACCTCAGGTTTTTGGTCCCTCACGCTCGGGAGCATCGGTGTCGTGTTCGGCGACATCGGCACCTCGCCGCTCTATGCGTTCCACGAGGCAGTCAGAGGGGCAGCCCACGGCGAGCCGGCAACGCGGATCATGGTGCTTGGCGTGCTGTCGCTGATCCTGTGGGCGCTGCTGATCGTCGTCACCGCCAAATACGTGCTGCTGCTGCTGCGCGCAGACAATAACGGGGAGGGTGGCACGCTCTCGCTGATGGCGCTCGGCCAACGGGCGCTGGGGCGGCGGAGCTGGTTCCTGCTCGCGCTCGGCGTGGTCGGCGCCTCGATGTTCATCGGCGATTCCATGATCACGCCGGCGATCTCGGTGTTGTCGGCGGTCGACGGCCTCAAGCTCGCGACGCCCGCGTTCGAGCACTATGTCGTGCCGCTCACGGTGCTGATCCTGGTGCTGCTGTTCGCGGTCCAGAGCAAGGGGACCGCGCTGGTGGCCTCGGCCTTCGGGCCGGTGATGGTGGTCTGGTTTACGGTTCTGGCGGTGCTGGGCGTCATTCACATCGCCGACGATCCGTCGGTGCTGGCCGCGATCAATCCCTATTATGCGTTCCAATTCCTGCTGTCGCACGGCACGATCGGTCTGGTGACACTCGGCGCGGTCTTCCTCGCCGTGACTGGTGGCGAGGCGCTCTATGCCGACCTCGGCCATTTCGGCCGCAAGCCGATCCAGTCGGCCTGGATGTTTTTCGTGCTGCCGGCGCTGCTGATCAACTATTTCGGGCAGGGCGCGCTGGTGCTGTCCGACCCGAGCGCGATCGAGCACTCGTTCTATCGCATGGTGCCCGAGCATCTGGTGCTACCGCTGGTCGGGCTTGCAACTGCAGCCACCGTCATCGCCAGCCAGGCGGTGATCACCGGCGCCTATTCGCTGGTCTATCAGGCGGTGCAGCTTGGCCTCCTGCCGCGCTTCGAGGTGCGCTACACCTCCGAGGCCCATGCCGGCCAGATCTATCTGCCGCGCGTCAACCGGCTGCTGCTGATCGGCGTGATGCTGCTGGTGCTGTTGTTCCACACGCCCAGCAATCTGGCTTCGGCCTATGGCATTGCGGTCTCCACCACCATGGTCGCCGACGGCATCATGGGCTTCGTGGTGATCTGGAAATTGTGGAACTGGAAGGCCGCGACCGCTGCGGTCGTCATCCTGCCTTTCGTCATGGTGGACATGACCTTCTTCAGCGCCAACCTGCTCAAGCTGCTCGAAGGCGCCTGGGTGCCGCTGCTGTTCGGTGCGGCGATGGCGGGGACGATCTGGACCTGGCGGCGCGGCTCGGGGATCCTGATCCAGAAGACACGCCGGATCGAGGTGCCGCTGGACGATCTGATCCGCACCCTGGAGAAGCGGCCGCCGCACATCGTCAAGGGCACGGCGGTGTTTTTGACCAGCGATCCCGCCTTCGTGCCGACCGCGCTCCTGCACAATCTCAAGCACAACAAGGTGCTGCACGAGCACAATGTGATTCTGACCATCGAAACCGCACACACGCCGCGGGTCGATCTCTCCGAGCGCTTCAAGATGGAGAAGATCAGCGAGAAGTTCTCCAAGGTCCGCTTGCGCTTCGGCTTCATGGAGCAGCCGAACGTGCCCAAGGCGCTCGCGATCGCGCGCAAGCAGGGCTGGCAGTTCGACATCATGTCGACGTCGTTCTTCGTGTCGCGGCGCTCGCTGAAGGCCTCGGCGCAGTCGGGCATGCCGCTCTGGCAGGACCACCTGTTTATCGCGCTCAGCCGGTCCGCCAACGACGCCACCGACTATTTTCAGATTCCGACCGGGCGGGTGGTTGAAGTCGGAACCCAGGTCACCATTTGAACCTTCCATCGGGACGCAATTGCGGACCCATGCGGATTTTGCATGCCAAGGGCCCAAAATCGGGCTAGGCTATGCCATCAGCGCAGGACTATAAGCCGCGCGCGCTCCTCCGCCATTGTGCAGTGAAGCATTTTTAGAGGCCACCAGGCTCTCCCATGACAAGTGACGTAGCAGTTCCCGCCCCGGAAACGGCGGCGGCCAATGGGCATGGCGATGCCCACACGACCGCCGGTTTCGGTGCGCTGACGCTCGGTAGCATCGGCGTGGTCTATGGCGACATCGGCACCAGCCCGCTCTACGCGTTCCGCGAGGCGGTGACCGCGGCTTCAGGCGCCGAGGGGACGCCGACGACGGCGGCGATCCTTGGCGTGGTCTCCCTGATCTTGTGGGCACTCATCGTCGTGGTGACGCTCAAATACGTCGTGATCCTGCTCCGCGCCGACAACAACGGTGAGGGGGGCACGCTCGCGCTGATGGCACTGGCCCAGCGCGCAGTCGGCACCGGCGGGGCGACCATCGTCCTGCTCGGCATCATCTCCGGCGCCTTGTTCTACGGCGATGCCGTGATCACGCCGGCGCTGTCGGTGCTGTCGGCGGTGGAAGGCATGAAGGACGTCACTGCGACGTTCGAGCCTTACGTCGTGCCGCTGACGGTGGTGATCCTGGTCGTCCTGTTCGCCGTGCAATCGCGCGGCACCGCCCGCGTCGCGGCCTTCTTCGGCCCGGTGATGTGCGTCTGGTTCGCCGTGATTGCGGTGGCGGCGGTCCATCCAATCATCCAGCAGCCGCAAGTTCTGTTCGCTTTGAACCCGCTGTACGCGGTGTCCTTCATGCTCCACCACGGCATCATCGGCTTCGTGACGCTGGGTGCCGTGTTTCTGGCGGTCACCGGCGCCGAGGCGCTCTATGCCGACCTCGGCCATTTCGGCAAGCGGCCGATCCAGACCGCCTGGATGTTCATCGTGCTGCCCTCGCTGGCGTTGAACTATCTGGGGCAGGGCGCTCTGGTGCTCGGCGATCCCGGCGCGATCGAGAGCCCGTTCTTCCAGTTGTTTCCGCAAGGCTGGTTCCGTGGCGGCATGGTCGTGCTCGCCACCGCCGCCACCGTCATCGCCAGCCAGGCGGTCATCACCGGCGCCTATTCGCTCACGCGTCAGGCGATCCAGCTCGGCCTGCTGCCGCGCTTCGAAATTCGCCATACGTCCGAAGCCCATTCCGGCCAGATCTTCATCCCGCGCATCAACCAGCTGCTGCTGGTCGCGGTGATGCTACTGGTGCTCTTGTTCCGCTCCTCCAGTGCGCTGGCCTCCGCCTACGGCATCTCCGTCACCGGCACCATGGTGGTTACGGCGATGATGGGCTTCGTCGTGATCTGGAAGGTCTGGCGGTGGTCGCCGCTCGCCGCTGCCGCCTTGATCGCGCCGTTCCTGTTCCTCGACCTGACCTTCCTGGCCGCCAATTTGCTCAAGGTGTTCGAGGGCGGCTGGGTGCCGCTGGCGCTCGGCGCCCTCATGATCCTCCTGATGTACACTTGGCGGCGCGGCAGCCGGCTCTTGTTCGAGAAGTCGCGCAAGCTCGAATTCCCGCTCGCCGACCTCGTGGCGATGCTGGAGAAACGGCCGCCGCAACGGGTGCCCGGAACGGCCGTGTTCCTGACCAGCGATCCCCTGAGCGCGCCGACCGCGCTGATGCATAGTCTGAAACACTACAAAGTGCTTCACGAGAAGAATGTCATTCTCACCATCGAGACCGCGCAGACCCCGCGCATCGATCCGGCCGAGCGCGTGAAGCTGGAGCAGATCAGCCCGACCTTCTCCAAGGTGACGCTGAAGTTCGGCTTCATGGAATCGCCCAACGTGCCGAAGGCGCTGGCCATCGCGCGCAAGCTCGGCTGGCAGTTCGACATCATGTCGACCTCGTTCTTCCTGTCGCGCAGGGCGCTCAAGCCCGCCGCCCATTCGGGTATGCCGCGCTGGCAGGATAGGCTGTTCATCTCGCTCAGCCGCTCCGCCAACGATGCCACCGACTATTTCCAGATCCCGAGCGGCCGCGTGGTCGAGGTCGGCACGCAGGTCACGATCTGATCCTCCGTTTGAAGGTCGCACTTCAAGTCGCTGCGATTTAGCTTTAACTTGCGCAAGGCAGCTCAAGCCGTTGTAGCGCTTGATTTTCGCATGCCAAGAGGCGAGGTTGCCGCCCGCCGGGATCGCCCGGAAAGCGCCCCGCGACGTTGGAGGATGATGTGGCAAATCAAGTACAGGATCTGACCCCCGAGGAGGTTTCCAAGGGTGTCGCGGAAGGGCGCTATCTGCTCGTCGACGTCCGTGAGCCGAACGAGGTCGAGGCGGAGGCTTATCCTTACGGCGTGGTCGTGCCGCTCTCGACCTTCGACCCCAAGGCGATCCCCGATCCGCAAGGCAAGGAGGTCGTGTTCGCCTGCCGCTCGGGCAAGCGCTCGGTGACCGCCTCGCTCGCCGCCCAGGCCGCGGGCCTGCCTTACGACAAGCATCTGGCCGGCGGCATGCTCGGCTGGAAGGCGGCGGGTCTTCCCAGCAAGGTCGGTGGCTGACCCGGCGATGACGACCAAGAGCTCTTCGCTGAACAGGGTCTTCGCCGACCTTCCCGTCACCATCTTCGAGGCGATGTCGCAGGCCGCGCGCGACAACAACGCCATCAATCTCGGCCAGGGCTTTCCTGACGATCCCGGTCCGGACGACATTCGCCGCGCCGCCGCCGACGCCTCGCTCAACGGCTACAACCAGTATCCGTCGATGATGGGCATCCCTGAACTGCGCCAGGCGATCGCGACCCATTACGGCCATTGGCACAACCTCAAGCTCGATCCGATGAGCGAGGTGATGGTGACCTCGGGCGGCACCGAGGCGCTGACCTCGGCGATCCTGTCGTTGGTGCAGCCCGGCGACGAGGTGGTCTGCTTCCAGCCGGTCTATGATTCCTACCTGCCGATCATCCGCCAGGCCGGCGGCATTCCGCGCCTGGTGCGGCTCGAGCCGCCGGGCTGGCGGCTGAATGAGGACATGCTGAAAAGCGTCTTCAATTCAAAGACCAAGGCGGTGCTGTTCAACAACCCCTTGAATCCCTCCGCGGTGGTCTATCCGCGCGAGGACCTCGAATTGCTCGCGCGCTACTGCCAGGAATTCGACGTCATCGCGATCTGCGACGAGGTCTGGGAGCACGTCACCTTCGACGAGCACAAGCACATCCCGCTGATCACCATCCCCGGCATGCGCGAGCGCACCATCAAGGTCGGCTCGGCCGGCAAGATCTTCTCGCTGACCGGCTGGAAGATCGGCTTCGTCTGCGCCGCGCCGCCGCTGTTGCGCGTCGCCGCCAAGGTGCACCAGTTCCTGACCTTCACCACCGCGCCGAACCTCCAGGCCGCCGTCGCCTACGGCCTCGGCAAGCCGGACGAGTACTTCCTGTCGATGCGCAAGGATCTGACGCGGAGCAGGGACCGCCTGACCAAGGGACTGGAGAGCCTGGGCTTCCCCGTGCTGAAGTCGCAGGGCACCTACTTCCTCACCGTCGACCTGTCGCCGCTCGGGCTCAACGAGAGCGATGCCGAGTTCTGCTGGCGGATCGTGAAAGACTACAAGGTCGCGGCGATCCCGGTCTCGGCGTTCTACGAGCAGGACCCGGTGACCTCGGTGGTCCGCTTCTGCTTTGCCAAGAAGGACCAGACGCTCGACACCGCGCTGGAGCGGCTGTCGGACGCGATACGCGGGCGCATGAGGTAGACCGAGATGACGAACGTCAGCCGCTCTCGCTTTGGCATTGGTCTCGCAATCGCCGCAGCGCTGACGTTGCTCTCGCAAGGGGCGGGCGCCGAGGAGCGGGTCGTCAACTTCTACAACTGGTCGAACTACATGGCGCCGGACCTCCTTGAGAATTTCACCAAGGAAACCGGCATCAAGGTGGTCTACGACACGTTCGACGCCAACGAGACGCTGGAGACCCGCCTGATGGCCGGCAAGTCCGGCTATGACGTCGTGGTGCCCACCGCCTATTTCCTGCAGCGCCAGATCAAGGCCAACATCTTCCAGAAGCTCGACAAGTCGAAGCTGCCGAACCTCGCCAACGCCTGGCCGATGGTGACCAAAAACCTCGCGACCTACGATCCCGGCAACGATTATGCCGCGAACTACATGTGGGGCACGACGGGCATCGGCTACAACGTCGCCAAGGTGAAGCAGATCCTCGGGCCGGACGTGAAGATCGACAGCTGGGACATCGTCTTCAAGCCGGAGAACCTGGCAAAATTTAGAGATTGCGGCGTGCACATGCTCGACTCCGCTGACGACATCTTTCCGGCGGCGTTGAGCTATCTCGGGCTCGATCCGAACTCGACCAAGCAGACTGACCTGGAGAAGGCTGCCGATGTCGTCGCGAAAGTGCGGCCCTTCGTGCGCAAGTTTCATTCCTCCGAATATCTGAGCGCGCTTGCCACCGGCGAGATCTGCTTCGTGGTCGGCTGGTCCGGCGACATCATGCAGGCCCGCGCCCGTGCTGCCGAAGCCAGGAAAGGCAATGGCAGCGGCATCGAGATCGGCTACGCCATCCCGAAGGAGGGCGCGCAGATGTTCTTCGACAATCTCGCGATCCCTACAGATGCCAGGAACGTCAGGGAAGCCTACGAGCTGATCAATTATCTCTATCGTCCGGACGTCGCCGCCAGGAACTCGGACTTCCTGTCCTACGCCAACGGCAACCTCGCCAGCCAGAAGCTGGTCGACCCGAAAATCCTGAACGACAAGAACATCTATCCGGACGACGCCACGCTCTCAAAGCTATTCGTCATCACGGCGCGAGATCCGGCGACGCAGCGGGTCATCAACCGGCTGTGGACGAAGGTGAAGACGGGGCGGTAGAGGGGCCGCGGCCAACCCGGCAACGCGATTTCCGCAAAACAACCCCATGCACAGTAGAACCGCCGCCGGCGCGTTGCCGGCGGTGACGGTGCTTAATTCGAGCTGCGGCTTGGTTGAATCGCCCCGCTGGCGAAAAAGACTCGTGGCACCTCGCGCGCGGCATGAATTGCACGGTCGGGCACGCCGCTGAGTGGGGCTCGCGTCATTTGACTCGTCGGGCAAAACACCGGCAGAATGGCATCGTCGCCATTAGGTCCGGACACCGCGCTCAACGCGAAGCATCGCGAGCGCAAGGCGCCACCTACCACTCATACCGCACTGTGCCCTTGCCTGTGTACATCTGCGTGCTGCGGGAGAACTCTCCCTCGACGGTGCCCGCGAGTGAGAGGCCGTTTCGCCATTTCATCTCCGCGCGGCCACCGACCAGCGCGGAGTCTGCGGCGGGCCGTGCGCCGTTGACCGTGAAGGCTGCGCCGGGCAGCGTCTGGAAGGCGGCGTTCACGAAACGGTTGGTGTTGGTATCGTGCGCCCAGGCGAGCCGGCTGCGCAGTGTGAGCACGCCGTTGTTGACGAGCAAGCGCTGGTCGGTGCGGGCGCCGAGCTCGGTGCGGACATTGGTCGTGTCTTGCGCAGTGTAGGACAGCGCGAACTGGTTGCTGCCGACGATCGCGGTCTCGCCGTAGCCGGGAAGGTGGAACGTGGTGGCTTGCACCGCTGCGTAGGGCGTTACGCCGAAGCTGGAGGCGGGGATGGGTGCGAAGCGCCAGCCGGCTTCCAGTCGGCCTGAGAAGGTGCTGGCCTTGAAGTTGGCGGTGAGCTTGTCGGTGCCCGAGACCGTCACGGTGCGATCGGTGGTGACGTCCTGCCAGCCATAGGCGAGCGCGGCCGACAGATAGGCGGGCCCAAAGTTGTGGCGGGCATAGAGGCCTGCCTGGAAGAGATCGGCACGGCCGCCGCCGAGCGCATCCGCAACCGAGAAGTTGAAGCCTGCGCCGCCGAGCGCGAAGCCGACGAGCGTGTCCGGCGAGAGACGATAGTCGGCACCGACCACGGTGCCGTAGATACGGCTGGTGGTGGAGCTCGAACCGGCCGCTGCGTTGCCGTTCAATGTGCTGGCGCCGCCATAGCCGGAGGCCCACACGCCCCAGCGCCGGTCGATGACCTCGCCGCTGGCCTCGCGCGGTGTCAATGCGGCATAGGCCTCGCGCACCCTGGCGTCGCGCGGGCCGGTGGACGCATAGCCCATTGCACCAGCATCGCCAGAAACTGCGCCGCGCTCGCCATCTGTGCTGCCGCCGCCGAAAGGATCGAGCATGCCGACGAATTGCTGCATGGCGTTGAACGAGGCTTGCGTGCCTGCGGCGCCCGGCTGGCCCGAGACCTGGCCGAGCGCGCCGTTGAGTTGCGGCTGGCCCATGTTGAGCAGTACATCGAAGCCGGCGGGCGGCGTCCCGCCGCCTGCGACGGCTCCGTTGATGGCGCCGGCCACATTATTCTGGTTGGCGCCTGTGCCCGCCGGCAGCACGATCGTGCCGGGATCGAGCACGAGATAGACGTTGTTCAGATCGTAGGTGAGATGCGGGTTGCGCGTGGGGCTGAAGCTGCCGGTGACGCTCAGCCCGGCGAATTGCGTTCCGCCGAGCCCGCCGGTCGCATTGAGAATAGTGTAGGTCTGGCTGCGGAAGCTGCCCGGGATCGCCACCGCCTGCACGTTGGCGCCGGTAAGCGTCGCGATGCCCGAGACGTTGGTCCGGTCGGCGGCGGACGCGGAGACCTCGACCCCGTAGAAGCTGCCGGAGGTGAACGCCAGATTGCCGCTGACGGTGAGGGTGCCGATGGAATTGCCGGGCGCCAGCGTGCCGCCGCTCGCGATCGTCGTGTTGCCGACGATGCCGGTGCCGCCGAGCGTGCCGCCGCTGTTCACGGTGAGGCTGCTGGAGGACGCGATCGAGCCGTTCACCGCGAGCGTGCCGCCATCGACTGCCGTTGCGCCGGTGTAGGTGTTGACGCCCGCCAGGGTCAGTGTGCCGGTGCCGACCTTGATCAGTGATGTCCCGGTGATGCTCCCGTCGCCGGTGAGCACGCCGATGACGGTGGTCGACAAATTGTTGCCGCCAACCGTCAGTTCTGCGCCGTTGATGTCGAAGCGGCCGCTGCCGGCGAGTGAGCCGGCGCTGATCTTGCCGTCGCTGTTCAGGCCGGGGGTGAAGAAGTTGATGACGGCGGTGGACGCGGTGTTGATGAGCTGCGCGTTGTCGGGCGTCGAATCGCCGTCGAACAGCACATTGCCGCTGTTGGTGATGATCGCGTTGCCGGCCGTGGTGTGGCCGTAGAACGTCAACTGATTTGCGTTGGTGATGGTGGCATTGCCGGCGGTGGCGTTGTCGGCGAAGGTCAGCTGGGCGTTGTTGGCGATGGCGGCGTTGCCGGCCGTGGCGTTGGCGCTGAACGCCAGCGTACCGGTGGACACCGTCGCGCCAGAAAAATTTCCGGCGCCGGTCAAGGTCAGCGTGCCGGCGCCGGACTTGGTCAGTGTGCCGCCGCTGACACTCTGGCTAATGACGAAATTGTTGGCTGCGTCCGCAATGTCGAATGTGCCGCCGCCGGCACCCAGGTTGACGGTGCGTGCGGAGGCGTTGAATGTCGTGCCGGTGACTTCCAGGGTGCCGCCGTTGAAAGTCAGGCTGCCTGCGAGGTCGCCGAGATTGGCGTCTGAGGAGACGCTAACCGTTCCGCCGGCGAAGGTAGTGCCGCCGGTATAGCTGTTGGCGCCTGATAGCGTCAGCGTGCCGGTGCCGGTCTTTACCAGCGAGCCGCCGGTGCCGCCGCCGTAGCCGCCATCGGCGATCACGCCGCTGACGGTGGTCGACAGATTGTTGCCGCCGACACTTAGCTCGTTGGCACCGAGATAAAAGGTGCCGTTGCCGGCGATCGAGCCGGCGCTGAGCTTGCGGTCGCCGTTCGGGCCGGAGCTGCCGGAGAAATCGAAGACGGCGCTCGGGTCGTTGTTGATCAGCTGCGCATTGCCCGCGGTCGAGGTGCCCTGGAAAGAGATCATTCCGACGGAATTGTTGAAGATGCCGCCGCCATTGTTGGTGATGACGGCGTTGCCGGCCGTGCTGGTGCCGTTGAAGAATAGATTATAGGTGTTGGTGATGGTCGCGCTGCCAGCCGTGCTGGCGCCAACGAACGACATCGCAAAGTTGTTGGTGATGGTTGCGCTTGCGGCCGTGCTCGAAGCGTTGAAGTTCAAGGTGCCGTTGTTGGTGATGCCGGCGCTTCCCGCCGTGCTTGTTTGGCTGAAATCGACTGAGCCGTCGTTGTTGATCGTTACGTTGCCAGCGGTGCTGGTGTTGTAAAACGTGATGGAGCCGCCGTTGTTGTTGTTGATCGTGGCGCTGCCAGCAGTACTGGTGCCGTAAAAATACGTGGAGCCGGCGCTGTTGTTGGTGATGGTCGCGCTGCCAGCCGTGCTGGTGTCGTAGAAAGTTAGTCTGCCGGCGTTGTTGACAGTAATGGCGGCGCTGCCGGCCGTGCTCGAATTGTAGAAGCCGACGAAGCTGTAGTAACCGCTGGTGATGCTGGCGTTTGCGGCCGTGCTGGAGTCATTGAAGATGATTTGGCCGTAGGTGTTGTTGGCGATGGTGGCACTGCCGGCCGTGCTGGTGTTGTAGAAGTATATCTGGCCGCCGTTGTTGCTGACGGTCGCGCTGCCGGCCGTGCTGCTGTCGCGGAAATTCATCAAGCCGTTGTTGGTGATGCCCGCGCTTCCCGCCGTGCTCGAATTGTTGAAGGCCAGGGTGTTGTTGTTGGTGATGGCAGCGCTTCCGGCAGTGCTCGAGTCGTTGAAGCTGACGGTCACGCGGTTGCCGCTGGCGGGATCGGTGGTGATAGTGGCGTTTCCGGCCGTGCTCCGGTCGTAGAAGTTGACTGTGCCGCTGGCCGTGTTGGCGATGGTCGCGTTCTCGGCGGTGCCGTCGTTGTAGAAGGAGAGGGTACCGCTGTTGGTGATATTGGCGGAGCTGGCGCTGCTAGAATAGCCGGGATCGTTGCGGAACGTCATGGTCCCGCTGTTGGAGACGGTGGTGACGCCGACGAGGTCGGAGTTGACGACGCTGAAGGTGCCGCCGGCGCCGACAGTGACGGCTCCCTGGATGGCTTGGGAGGTCCCCATGCCAGAACCGCCGATCTGTAACGTGCCGCCGTTGATCGTGACGTCGCCGGTCATGGTGTGGTACGACGCAAGCGTCAGCGTGCCGGCGCCGATCTTGACCAGCGAACCGCCATAGATTTGGCCGCTTTCGACAGTCGATAGATTGTTGGAGCCGACCGTGAGCTGGTTGCCTTGAAGGTCATAATACCCGTTGCCGGCGATCGAACCGGCCGTCGTCGACGTGAAGAAGATGATTTGACCGTTGCCGTTATTGTTCAGCGCGGCATTGCCGGCCGTGCTGCCGGCGAAGAACTGGAGGTCGCCGCCATTGTTGTTGATGGTGGCGTCGCCAAGGGTGCCGCTGGAGAAATCAGCGTGCGACTGGATGCCGTTGAAGTTGATCGTGACGCTGCCGCCGTTGACGGTGATGCCGGCACCCGTGAAGTTCAACTGACCGCTGACGTCAAAAGTGTAGTTCGAGGCGCCCGCATTGAAGGTCCAGCCGCCGACGCTGGCGCTCGTAATCACCAGGCTTGTGGTGTTCGAGGTGCCGAAGGAAGCCGTGCCCGCCGGCACAAAGCCGCCGTCCCAGTTGGAGCCGGTGGCATAGTCGTTGCTGCCGGGAGAGGGGAGCCAGGTGCCATTCGACGCGGCGCGCGATGGCACGGCCGGCAGCGCCCAGGCCAAGGCCAGCGCAGACGACGTGAGCAGCGCGGCCCGCAGACGGCGGGTCGCTTTGAAACAATCTTTCCCCGTCACCAACTTCCCCCAAAGCACGCGGTCGCGAGTCCTCGAGAGGATTCATCGCACCGGGTCGGGGGCGGTGTCCTGATAAGGGGTTAGGAGCTTTCTGAAGATTTCTGATATTTCCGCTTCAGGATAAATTCTGGGGCTTTTTCGACACAGTTCCTCTATACGAGCCGCCTCGGGAGACGCTTTGGGGGATCATTTGCTTCGTTTCGCCGGCTTCGAGCTGGACCCGCAGCGCGCGGAGCTGCGCGGGGCCGATGGCACTCCGATCAAGCTCCGGCCCAAGACCTTCGAGATGCTGCGGTTGTTCGCGACCAGCGGCGGCCGGGTGCTGAGCAAGCAGGAGCTGATGGAGGCGGTCTGGCCGAATGTCCATGTCGGCGAGGACAGCCTGTTTCAATGCATCCGCGAGCTTCGCGCCGCGCTCGGCGACGAGCGGCGGCAGTTGATCAAGCTCGCGTCGGGAGGGGGCTACCTGCTGGCGATGGAGGTTGTGACTGCGCCCGATGCCGGACCGGTGCAGGCCGAGGAGACCCGGCTGGACCCGGCCGGCGAGGTCGCGCCGCTGCCGCCGTCCGAGGTCGCCGCCGTGAGGCCGCAGCGCGCCATGTTCGGTTTGAGCCGGCAAGCCATGGTCGCCGTCGTGGCCGGGCTCTGTGTGATCGTCATGGGGCTTGCGGTTGCCGCGCCCGTGCTGAAGCCGGATCTCCTGTTCAAGCGAACGCCGCCGCGGCTCGCCGTGATGCCGATCGTTGACGACAGCAACGATTCCCGCGATGCCGTGATGGCCGCCGAGCTCACCGCTCGCCTCACGGATGGTTTTGCGAAGATCCAGAACATCAGCGTGCTTGCGCCACGATTGGCGGTCACTGGCGGCGAGAGCGCTGTGTCCGCCGCATCATCCGATTACGAGCTGCGTGGCGAATTACAGCACGGCGATCAGCTCTGGACACTGCGCGCGCGCATCATCAAGTCGGGCACCGGCGAGGTTCAGTCGGTCGTCGCGGCGTCGGTCGCCGCGGACGAGGCGGACGCGCAGCTCGCGCAGTCCCGGCTCGTCGCCAGCGTCGGTCATCTGCTAGCGCGTCGCTTGAATGAAATTCTGGAGCCGAGCGCATCGTCATCCGCGAGCCGCAAATCGTCGGCGGGCGGCGACAAGGTGGCCGTCGAGCAGGCGCTCGCTTCGATCAACCACACCACGCGCGAGCGTTTTGGCGCGGCACAGAGCATGCTGCAGAAGGCTCTCAACGACGAGCCCGACAATCTCGACGTCGCGGTCGCGCTCGCCTCGCTTCAGATGCGCGGCATCCAGATGCGCTGGTTCAGCCCGGATGAAGCCGTTATGGTCGAGGCCCGGGCCAGCGCGACCCTCGAGCAGGCGTTGCGGTCGAAGCCCAATTCGATTCCGGTGCTCGAGGCCTATTGCCGCTTCCAGAGCGCCACCAATCATTTCGTGGAGAGTCTCGTGACCTGCGCCAAGGCGCTGAGCTTCGATCCTTGGAATGGGCCTGCGCTCTATCTGATCGGCCTCGGGCAGATCTTTCTCGGCCGCTTCGACGATGCGCTCGCGACCTTCCGCCAGGCCGACCGCTACGACACACCGGCGGCCTCGCGCTGGACCTGGCTGCTCGGCGCGGGCTGGGCGACGCTGCTGAAGGGGCAGGGCGAAGAGGCGGTGCCCTGGATACGGCGCTCGATCGCGATTACGCCGGCGACCGGGCGCTCGCACATGCTGCTCGCCGTCGCCTACCAGCGATCGGGGCGGTTTGAGGAGGCGAAGGCTGCGATCGAAGAGGGCCTGAAGCTGCAGCCCGGCACGACCAAGCTCAACGTCGCGCCGCCGAGGAAGAATGCGAGCCCGGTGTATCTCGCAGCCGCCGATCAGGTCGTTCAGTCCATGGTCGACGCAGGCTTGCCGGAGCAGTGAGGCGCTACCGCCACCGCCGGTGCAGCCATAGCCACTGCTCGGGATGCTCGCGCACCCAGCCTTCCACCACGCTCGTGATCGCCTGCGTCGTGCCCTGGATGTCGATCTTGCCCTCGGCGTCGCGCACCGGCGGAATTTCTTCCGTCAGCTCCGCGGCGAAGCGGCCGCCGGGCTTGCGGATGATGCGCACGCCGTGGATCGGGCATTCGACCTGGCGCAGCAAGCGCGCCAGCATCGGGTTGGCGCGGGTCTTGCGGCCGAAGAAGGTGACCTCGACGCCGCCGGTCAGATACTGGTCGATCAGCATGGCGACGTGCTTGCCGTCCGCAGCGCCTGCGCGCCCTTCGCGCGCGTCTCGCCCGCGATCCCGCGCATCATCAACCGGCTCTGGACCAGGGTTAAGACGGGGAAGTGACGGTGGCTGCGCACCCGCGTAGACGCAGGCGGTCACGTCGGTGATCGAGGGCTGGATCCGCGAATATCGCGGTCAGTGGGTCTAGCTATACCGGCGCTCGCGCCTGATTAACTACCGCGACCCTCGCCGCAGGCATCTCGTCCAGCTCGGCCATGCGCCGGTCGATCTCACCGATCACGCGCTTGGCGAACGGGCCGAGGTGCATGTACAGCGCCATCAGCATCACGATGTAACGCAGCGCGCCTGGATTGGTCTTGGCGATCTCGACGAAGGTCTTCCAGAACGGCTCGCGGACCTCCGGCAGGGCCTGCATGATCCTGTGCACGCTTTCGATGCCGCCGAGTCTCTTGCGCACGTCGCCATCCGGCAGCTCGCGGCGCCGGTTGGAGCGGTCGAGCATGGCGGCGAGACGCGACAGCCGTCCTGCGTAGGCGGTGGGACTGTACACGTGTCCGAGCACGGCCTTGTAATCGGCAAGCACGTCACGAAGCGGGCGCTTGGTGTCGAAATTGCAGCCGAGCGTGCATTGATCGCCCGCCTGCTCGGCAAGCATGAGGTCGTGGCCCTGGTGCAGGCGGCCTTCCGCGGCCAGCCGCCGCGTCAGCTGCGTGCCGGGCAGCGCATAGAGCAGTCCGACCATGCAGACCGGAATGCTCGCCTCCTCGATGAAGTCGATCATGGCCTGGCCCATCGAGGCTTTCTCGGTATCGAACCCGACGATGAAACCGGCCGTGACGAACATGCCGTAGCTGTAGATCTTGTGGACGCACTCCGCGATATTGCGTCTGGTGTTCTGCTTTTTCTTCATCTGCACGAGCGTTTCCGGATCCGGGCTCTCGATGCCGACGAAAATCGCGAAGAAGTTCGCGTCCTTCATGGCCTGCAACAATTCGCTGTCGTCCGCGATGTTGATCGAGGCTTCGGTCGAGAACTCGAACGGATAGTCGCGCTCTTCCAGCCAGTCCTTGAGCCGTGGCAGCAGGGTGCGGAGGTTTTTCTTGTTGCCGATGAAATTGTCGTCGACGAAATCGACATGCCCGCGATAGCCGCGATCGTAGAGCACCTGCAGCTCAGCGAGAATCTGATCGTTGGTCTTGGTGCGCGGCACGCGGCCATACAGCTCGATGATATCGCAGAACTCGCAGGTGAACGGGCAGCCGCGCGAATATTGCACGCCAATGAAGAGGTAGTGATCGAAGTTCAGCAGATCGTAGCGGGGCATGGGGCTGAGCGTGACGTCGGCCTTGAATTTCTCCGCGACAAACACGCCGTTGCGTTCGCCCTTGTCCCAGGCGGCGATGAAGTGCTCGATGATCTGCTCGGCCTCGCCGATCACCTGGAAGTCCGCATCCGCATAGAGATGCGGGCTGGAGGAGACGTCAGGCCCACCGACACAGACCGGCTTGCCGTGCCGATGGGCGAGATCGATCAGGTGGATCGCATCAGGCTGCTGGTTGAGCATGCCGCCGATCATGACGAGATCGGCCCAGTCGAGGTCCGCGTCCGTCAATGACTCGGTGTTACGGTTGATGAGACGGATGTCCCATTGCTTCGGCAACATGGCGGCGACGGTGATCAGGCCGAGTGGCGCCGCCGGATACTTCGCGCCGACGAGTTCGCAGGCTTGCGTATAGTTCCAAAACGAGTTCGGAACGAACTTCGGATAGATCATGAGGACGCGGCAGGGATGGGTCATGCTGCTCCAGACCGGCTGTTTGGGGGGCGATGTCGGAATGCAAACGGCTCGATTCGCTAGCTGATACAGGTTTCGCGTGTTAAAATAATGGACTGTATGCAACTTCGGTTCAAGTTGCTACCGCCACCGCCGGTGCAGCCATAGCCACTGCTCGGGATGCTCGCGCACCCAGCCTTCCACCACGCTCGTGATCGCCTGCGTCGTGCCCTGGATGTCGATCTTGCCGTCAGCGTCGCGCACCGGCTTGATCTCCTCGGTCAGCTCGCCGCGGAAGCGGCCGCCGGGCTTGCGGATGACGCGGACGCCGTGGATGGGGCATTCGACCTGGCGCAACAGGCGCGCCAGCATCGGATTGGCGCGGGTCTTGCGGCCGAAGAAGCTGACCTCGACGCCGCCGGTCAGATACTGGTCGATCAGCATGGCGACGTGCTTGCCGTCCTGCAGCGCCTGCGCGAGCCGGAACGGCGCGTCGCGCCCCGCCGGGATCAGCGTGCCCATGTTGACCTGGCGCATCTCCTGGATGATGCGGTCGGCAGAGGCGATGTTCGGGCGGCGATAGAGGATTGCGGCATCAAGCCCGTGTGCGACGGCGGCGATCGCCGGCAGTTCCCAATTGGCGAGATGGGACGTGAAGATCAGCGCCGGCTTGCCGTCGTCCCGGATCTGATCGAACAGCTCGACGGTGCGTGGCGGTAGTTCGATTCGGCTGCGTTCCGGATGCTCGCGGTCGTAGTCCCAGACATGGTCCATATGGGCGAATTCGGCGCCGACGCGGCCGAGATTGTCCCACACGCCCATCAGGATCTGTTCGATCTCTTCCGGTGACTTCTCGGGAAAGGCCGCGGCGAGGTTGGCGCGGCCGATACGATGCTCGCGCAGGCGCGGGCCGATCAGCTTGGTGACGCGCGCGAAAAAGTCCGAGGTCTTGACCGGATCGAAATAGCGCGTGGTGCGGAGCAGGCCGACGGTGGCGGCACCGATCAGGCCGCCGCCGATGGATTTTGCGGCCACCCGCGCGCGGGCCTTCGTGCTCGCAGGAAGCAGCGCCATGCGCCCGGTCAGGCCGGTTCGCGGGTCAGGATCAGCGAGGCGTTCTGGCCGCCGAAGCCGAACGAGTTCGACATCACGGCGGTGACGCGGGCATCGCGCGCCTTGTTGCCGACGACATCGAACAGGATCGTGGGATCCGGATTGTCGTAGTTGATGGTCGGCGGAATGCGCTGATGCTCAAGCGTGAGCAGCGAGAAGATCGCCTCGACCGCACCCGCAGCCGAGATAGTGTGGCCGACCATCGACTTGTTGGAGGTGACCGGGATCTTCTGCAGGAGATCGCCGAACACGGCCGAAGTCGTGTTGTACTCCATCTTGTCGTTTTCGGGCGTCGCGGTGCCGTGCGCGTTGATGTGGTCGATCTGGTCCGGCGTCATGCCGGCATCGGCCAGCGTCTTGTTCATGCAGCCGATGATCGGCTTGCCATCAGGCGACGAGCGGGTGCGATGGAAGGAATCGGTGAGCTCACCACAGCCGGCGATCACGCCGAGAATCTTTGCGCCACGCGCGGTCGCCGCTTCATAGCTCTCCAGCACCAGCGCACCGGCGCCTTCGGCCATGACAAAGCCGTCGCGGTTCTTGGAGAAGGGGCGAGAGGCCGCCTGCGGCGGATCGTTCTGGGTCGACAGCGCCGAGAGCAGCGAGAAGCGCACCAGCGCTTCCGGATTGACGGTGCCGTCGGTGGCGACGCACAGCGCGGCATCGGTCTCGCCGCGGCGGATCGCCTCGACGCCGAGCTGGATCGAGGTGGCTCCGGACGCGCAGGCCGTCGACAGCGAGATCGGCGAGCCCTTGGTGCCAAAGGTCTCCGCGAGGTGCGCAGCAACCGAGCCGAACATGAAGCGGTGGTGATAGGCGCTGTACTTGCCGCCGCCGGAGATGCGCAAGAGATCGTCATAGGTGAAGTCGGGCGCGCCGACGGCGCGGCCGAGCTCGCGGCGCTGCGGCCATTCGACCTCGACCGGCGCAACCGCGAGGAAGAGGGGGCCCGGGAAATCGCCATTGGCGCCGATGCCGGCCTGCTCCAGGGCTTCCTGGGTGACGAGCTCAGCCATCCGCTCGGACAGGCCGGTGGAGGAGAACGGATCGACGCTGACGAAATCGACCGTGCCGGCCATTGTGGTCTTCAGGCCGTCGATCGGAAAGCGCGTGATGGTGCGAATGCCGGATTCGCCCGCGACCAGTTTTGACCAATTGTCGGCCTTGCCGGCGCCGAGCGAGGTCGTGATGCCCATGCCGGTGACGACGACAACGGGACGCCCGAGTTTGTCGCGTGGTGCTGTCATGTCGATCCCCCGTTAGAGCTAGTCAATCGCCTCGACCAGCGCCATGCCTTCGCCGCGCCAGTGTCCGGCTCCCACCACGACAATCTGGGTGGGCGCCCCCTGCATTTCAATCTCGGTCCCGGTCGTATCGTTCGGCGGGAACAGCGCGCCGCGCGAGATCGAGAGCGCCGCGAGCGCAATGCCGAGCGGGAATTGCGTTTCCATGGTGTGGCCAAACATCGTGCCGGTCGCGCGCACCGGGAAGTCGGCGTGCTTCTTCAGGAAGCCGCGCTCCTCCGACGTCGCCGGCTCCGCGCCGGTTGCGCCCGAGATGATCGCGCCCTTGCCATCGCGCTTCGGCAGCTTGTCCCAAAGCTTCTCCAGCGTCGCTTCCATGTCGCCGCCCTGCTTGCGGCGGGCCAGATCAGTCACCACGCTCGACAGCTTCGCGTACGGTTTTGCGCCGCGCGCTTCCGCATGCGCTTTCGACTCCAGCACCAGGAAGGCGCCGGCCGAGCCGAGCGCGAAGCCGGCGTGGTCCTTGCGCGCCCAGACGGGAGCGAATTTGTCCCTCAGGTTGAAGTCGCCGAATTCGTAGAGGACCATGAGGTCCTTGCGCTCGCCATTGTGCGAGCCGCCGACCAGCGCGATGTCGCTCTCGCCCGAGGCGATGCGCGACAGCGCGATGCGCGCGGCATCGGCGCCCGCAACCTCTTCGCCCATGAAGGTGCGCGAGGTGCCGCCGAGCCCGTTGACGATGGCGATGTTGCCGGCGAGCAGATTGGAGAGCTGGGCCAAAAACAGCGTCGGCCTGAGATCGCTCATCAGGCGCTCGTTGAGGAAGCCCGGCGCATTGGCGCCCTTGGCCTCGGCGGTGAGCACGCCGGTGTCGACGTTGAGATCGCGCTCGCCGCCGCCGGCGGCCACCACCATGTCGATCTTCGACAGGATATCCTTGTTGCCCTTGATGCCGGCGGAATCGAGCGCCAGGCCCGCGGCGTAGACGCCGATGCGCTGCCAGGCTTCCATCTGGCGCTGGTCGCCCTTCTTCGGGATCTGGCTGTCGAACGACACCGGCAGCAGCGGGTGCACGATGAAGGGCGCAAAGCCCTTCTCGTCGACATTGATGCGCTTCTCCTGAAGCGCGGCCCAATTGGCGTCGAGACCTTCGCCGAGCGAGGTGGCAAGACCAATGCCGGTGATCCAGACTTCCGTCTGGCCCGGCTTCGAAGCGGTGTCAGTCATGGCGAGATGGCCTGTTGCGGAAAGCCAACGCGTTTTGCGACCGCGTCCATGTATCCGCGCATATCCGAATTGGGGAAGGGGATCAGCGTGAAGGTCAGCGTCGAATTCGCGCGCAGCTTGCCGCCGACCCGGATCTTGGCCTCGGTCATGGCATAGCCTGAGCCCTCATGGACCACGCTCGCTTCGAGCGTCATCAGGTCGCCCGGGAACACCGAGCCGCGCATCTTGGCTTCCTTCACGGCGGCGAGAATCGGCATGCGCTCGAATTTCAAGACGCCAAGCAGCAGAAAGCCCGAGGCCTGCGCCATCGATTCGATCAGGAGCACGCCGGGCATCAGGGGATAGCCCGGGAAGTGCCCCTCGAAGATGGTGCTCTCCTTGGGGACCTGGGCCTCGACGACGATCTTCTTCTCGTCGACCTTGAGGTCGACGATGCGATCGATCATGTGGAAGTATTCGAGTTGCATGATCGCCCGATCAGGCGCTGGCGCCCTTGGCGGCAACCAGCTCGTCGATGCGCGCGCACAGGTTCTTCAGCACGAAATACTGCTCGGTGGTCGCCTTGCCGTCGTTGACTTCCTGGGTCCACTTTTCCAGCGGCAGCTTGATGCCGAACTGCTTGTCGATCGCGAACGCGATGTCCAGGAAATCGAGGCTGTCGATGCCAAGGTCATCGATGGCATGGCTATCCGGCGTGATCGTGTCGCGCGGGATGTCGCAGGTTTCAGCGATGATCGTAGCGACCTGATCGAATGTGGAGGACATCACTAAGCCTTTGATATATTGCGGGTATTTGTAAGATATCCCAGGGTGGCACGGAGGGTGGGCATCGCGCCCCGAATGACGCCCTCTAACCCCCTCTGGACGGGTCGAAAGCCCGTATATCGGAGCGCCGCCCTGAGTTCAATGGAGCCGGACGGGGCCGTGGACAGCCCTGGGGATGCCGGTCGGGAGGCCCCAGCCGGGGTGGTCTGCCGGCGGGGAGGCTTCCGGCGCCAGGCCGGGCCTAGATGTGCGGCGTCGTGATCTTGACGCAGTCCCGCCGGCCCATCAGCACGCAATCCTGGGTTCGGCGCAAATCGGCGATGCTGACGGCGAGCCAGATCCCGATCGCGGTCAGCGCGATGGTGAAGGCGAGCGCCGCGATATTGGCGAGCATGCGATGACGGAAGTCGTCCGGCGCATCGCGGGGCTGTTCGTAACGAGACAGGTCGGGCGGTTCGGGGGCTGCCGCATGCAGCGGCTGTACGATGCCGCTGCCCCGGTGGATCACAGGGGGCGGCGTCGTGCGCGGCCTGAACTGGAGCACCCGGTGCTCGTCGTCCGAGGTTATGGGCCGCTGGGATTTCATGGGACGGGGATCACTCCGAAGCAGCGATTTTTAGATAGCATAGGCGACACAGGGGTTGCAGAAAATCTTCTCAACGCGCACGTGCATTGCGCATTCGCATTATCTTTCATGATCATTTCATCTTTCATGAACATTTCTTGGGCGCTTGCTTGCACCGCCGCGAACGCGCGTCGGACCGGGTTGTCGTCCCGGCGTCAGGGACGCGCGGGTTGCGCTGCAACAACAACCGGACAATAGCGCCTCTCGCTTCGAACGCATGTTGCCGCCACAAGGCCCATGGCATAATCGGGAACCTGGAGCAGCCGTTGCAACCAACTGAGAGGCCCTTCGATCATGACCCCCAATGCGCGCGAGCCGAGAGTGCACCCGGTACCGATCCTGTCGCTTCGGCCAACGCAGATGACGGTCGGCATGCGCGAGGTCAAGGAGAAGCGTAAGCGTTGGCGCGAGCACGGCAAGAAGAAGCAGGCCGACCTGCTCGGCACCCACATGATCCCCGTCGTCGCCGGCCCAGACGGGCGCTACTACGTGATCGACCATCACCATCTCGGCCGCGCGCTGCACGATGAGGGCATCAAGCAGGTGCTGGTCACCGTCGTCGGCGATCTCCGCATGGTCGACCGCGAGGCGTTCTGGGGCGTGATGGACAACAAGCGCTGGGTCTATCCCTACGACAGCAAGGGCGAGCGTCGTCCGTTCCGCGATCTGCCGAAATCGGTCGACGACCTCAAGGACGATCCCTACCGCAGCCTCGCCGGCGAGCTCCGCCGCATGGGCGGCTTCGCCAAGGACACCACGCCGTTCTCCGAATTCCTGTGGGCTGATTTCCTGCGCCGCAAGCTGACGCGCAAGGCGGTCGATGCCAATTTCGACAAGGCGATGGAGAAGGCGCTGGCCGCGGCCAAGAGCAAGGATGCGATCTATCTGCCCGGCTGGTGTGGGCCGGCGGACGACGATTGAGGTGCTGCAGCTTTGCGAGCCGGATCTCATCACAGCCGCTTGAGTGAAATCATTTTCCGCGCCCACGAAGTGGTCCTGAAACAAAGCCGTCCCATGTATTGAAGGTAGTCGAGCTCACACAGGAGGCAGCAATGCGCCGTCTCGCTTTCGTAATTGCCTTGCTCGCGGTCGCCTCAGCAGGAATTTCGGCGTCGTTTGCCGCGGTCTACCAGGCCAGGACACTGACATTTGCCGAGCGCTTTGCGCCGGCGCTTCCGTTGATGGTGAAGCGCTAGCGGGGGCGCAAAGGCCGCTACGTTTGCCGGTGGTCCTCGTGCGCCTCCTCCTTGCCGCCGAGCGCGCGGTGCGCGTGGCGCTCGATGCGTCGCCCGACCGTGAGCAGCACGAAGGCGAGCGCCAGCGCTACTGCGACAATCTTCCATTGCCCGGTACCACAGACGATGCCAAGGCAGGCGGCTAGGAAAGTGCAGGCGGCACTGGTCAATCCGTGGACGCGAAACCACTCGCTTTCGTGGACGATGACGCCGGCGCCGAGAAAGCCGATCCCGGTGAGGATGCCCTGGATCACCCGGCTCGTTGCATCGACGACCTTGCTGGGTTCGGCGAGCTGCAGTGCGAGCAGCACCATGGTCGCGGTGGAGAGGCCGACGATGCCGAGCGTCTTCAGTCCGATCGGCTTGCCCTGCAGGTCGCGGTTGAGGCCGATTGCGCTGCCGGCGAGCGTCGCGACGCCGAGGCGCAGCAGGATTTCGGGCCAGTCGAGCTCCGTCATTGCTTTCAAGTCACGTCTTGGGCAGACGTCCCATCAAATAAAACTCGTCGTTCGGCCGCATGCCGGTGAAATTCGCCAGCCGGTTCGACAGCGCGAAGAAGGCCGAGATCGCGGCGATGTCCCAGATGTCGTCGTCGCTGAAGCCGTGGGGGGCGAGGCTTGCGAAATCCTCCTCGGCGATCCGCTGCGCGTCCGCCGAGATCTTCATCGCGAAATCGAGCATCGCTTTCTCGCGCGGCGTGATGTCGGCCTTGCGGTAGTTGATCGCGATCTGGTCGGCGATCACAGGGTTCTTGGCGCGGATGCGCAGGATCGCGCCATGGGCGATCACGCAATATTGGCACTGGTTGGCCGCCGAGGTCGCGACCACGATCATCTCGCGCTCGGCCTTGGTGAGGCCGCCGTCCTTCTCCATCAGCGCGTCGTGATAGGAGAAGAAAGCCCGGAACTCGTCGGGCCGGTAGGCCAGCGTCAAAAATACGTTCGGCACGAAGCCGCTCTTTTCCTGCACGGCGAGGAGACGCGTGCGGATGTCGTCAGGGAGCGTGTCGAGGGCGGGTGCGGGGAAGCGTTGCGCGGGCTTTGTCATGGGCATGGATTCCGGCTTGGGGCCGGCAACCATAGTCGATGCGGGCGAGACGCTCCAGAGGCGTCGCAAGGTCTCGTGCCCCGGACGCAGCGCAGCGCTTCTTCAGCGGTGCGCTGCAGAGCCGGGGCCATGTTTTTCGAGAAAGCGGCGTGTGCGGCGTGGGTCCCGGCTCTGCGGAGCAGCGTTGCACGCTGCACCGCGTCCGGGACACGAGCCCACTCTACCGCAGCGGCTTCTTCAGCAGCGAGAAGCGGTCGGGGTCCAGCCCCATCGAGGGCTGCAGCATCGGTGTCTCGGCCGGCGTCAGCGTCTTGGCCGGCGGCGCCTGGAACACCGGGTCGTTCGGGACATCGCGCTGCGAGGTCGCACCGCGCCAGCGCTCGAGCACGGCACCGACAAAATGCATGTCGTGACCGGAGGTGACCGAAGGCACGCTCGAGATGGTGGCTTCGCCGCGCGGCAATTGATGCGGCGGCACTTCCTTGAAGCGCAGCCGTGTCGGCAGCGCGACGCCTTCGCCGAACGCCAGCACCTCGCGGGTGCCGAGCGAGGGGACGAAGGAGAGCAGGTTCGCAGCCGCATCCGACACCGCAGCGCGCAGCAGCGCCTGGTCGCGGTCGTTGGCAAGACGCATCGTGAACAGCGTGTTGCACTGGGAGATGATGGTGGCGTCGAGCTCGGCGGGGCGCTGCGTGATCAGGCCGAGATAGACGCCGTATTTGCGGCCTTCCTTGGCGATGCGCGACACTGCCTTGCGGGTCGGCCCGAAGCCGATATTGCGGTCGGCCGAGGCGTAACGGTGCGCTTCCTCGCAGACGAACAGCATCGGCGAGACGCCGTCGCTCCACAGGCCGAAATCGAAGGCCATCCGGCAAAGAACCGAAACGACGGAATCGATGACTTCCGCCGGGAACCCGGCGAGCTGCATCACCGTCATCGGCTTGCCGTTGGCCGGCAGGCGGAACAGATGGCTGATCACCTCGGCCATGGTATCGCCGCCGACATTGGCGTTGTCGAACATGAAGGCATAGCGCGGATCGTTGCGGACCGCCTCGATGCGCGAGATCAGCTTGTGATAGATGATGCGCGAGGAGCGGTTTTCCAGCTTGCCCATGCGCTCGTCGATCAGCGAGATCAAATCGACCAGACGGTACGGCACCGGCGTATCGACGGTGAAGCCGATCTGCTTGGGGTCGATGCGCTTCAGGCCGAGGCGATCGGTGTTCTGGTATTGCGTGTAGATGCCCTTGGCGATCGGGATGACTTCCGCGAGGACGTCGAGTTCCTCGGGCGCGCCGGCGCGGCCGCCGAACAGCACGTCGACGATTTCCTCGAAATTGAACAGCCAGAACGGCAGCTTCAGATTCCGCGGGTTGAGCACCAGGGCACGGTCGCCGAAGCAGCGGCCATATTCGTTGTGCACGTCGAGCAGGAAGATGCGCAGGTTCGGGCGCGCTTTGAGGATCTCGTTGAGCAGCAGCGAGACGCCGGTCGATTTACCGACGCCGGTCGACCCCAGCACCGCGAAATGCTTGGAGAGCATTTCCTCGATATCGACATAGGCGACGACGGAGCGGTCCTGCTGGAGGAAGCCGACATTGATCTGGTCCGAACCGGTCGGTGCGTAGATGGTGCGCAGCTCCTGGCTGGTGATCAGGTCGACGGAATCGCCGATGGTCGGATAATTGGTGACGCCGCGCTGGAATTTGGCCTTGTCGGCGGCGTTGAGAATCTCGCCGAGCAGGTCGACCGAGGCGATGGCAATGTAGTCGGGGTTCGACAAATTCTCGCAGGACACCTCGGTGATCATGGCGACGATGACCGAGCTGGCGCAGCGGATGCTGACGAAGCGGCCGACGGTGGCCCGAACCTCCGAGATCGGCATCTGGCTTTCCGCCAGGAGCCCGACCCGGGCAAGCGATCCGCGTACCGAAATCACGCGTCCAAAGGATGTCACGATGGATGAACCTGGAAAGTCCGAGGAGTTTAACCCCGACTATGCGAGCCGGGGCTGGACAAACTGTTAAACGCCAGGCGCGGCGGCTTTGTTAAATCCGCGACAATTCGGTCGAGAGATTTGTTCCCAATGCATACTTGCGGCCGGAATCGGTCTGAACATGCTGCTTTGTTGGGCTTTGAACCCAAATCCAATTAAGGAAGATTTTACCATTCGGGCACTCCGTCGGCCGTTCGGGGGGCGGCTGGCACGTCGGAGCATCACCTTCGCCGCGAATGGGCACGCGCTGATTTGTTGACGGGACCTAATCATTTGTACATTAGTACAAATGAGCCTGCGGACCCCCATGAACATTGCGTCCCGCGCCCGATTGCGGCGATTCCATGAACCGGATCGCCACGCCTTTGGAGGAAACCCATGCAGCCCGAACCGATCCTCGATCTCGCCCATCTCGGCCACATGGAACTGCTGACGCCAAAGCCCGACGAGAGCCTGAAATTCTTCGTCGACGTCATGGGCATGACAGTGAGCGGGCAGAAGGGCGAGTCCGTTTACTTGCGCGGCTGGGACGATTACGAGCGTTATTCGCTGAAGCTGACGGCGTCGAAGACCTCAGGCATGGAGCACATGGCCCTGCGCGCACGCAGCCAGCAGGCGCTGGAGCGCCGCGTCGCCGCACTCAAAGGCTCGGGCTTCGACATCGGCTGGATCGAGGGCGACATGGGGCAGGGGCCGACTTTCCGCTGCCGCGATCCCGACGGCCATATCGTCGAGCTCTATTACGAGACCGAATGGTATCAGGCGCCGCCGGAGCTGAAGCCTGCGCTGAAGAACCAGGCGCAGCGTTTTCCGGCACGCGGCGTCAACGTTCGCCGGCTCGACCATCTCAACTGCCTCGCCGTCGACATCAGGGCCAACCGCGAGTTCTTCGAGAATTATCTCGGCTGCCGCCTCACCGAGCAGATCGTGCTCAATGACGGCCGGGAAGCCGCGATGTGGCTGACGATGTCCAACAAGAGCTACGATTTCGCCTATTCGCTCGACCATTCCGGCACGCCCGGCCGCTTCCACCACGTCACCTACGCCCTCGACAGCCGCGAGGAGATTCTTCGCGCCGCAGATATCTTCCTGGAGAACGGGGTGCACATCGAGACCGGCCCGCACAAGCATGCGATCCAGCAGACCTTCTTCCTCTACGTCTACGAGCCCGGCGGCAACCGCGTCGAGGTCGCCAATGCCGGCGCGCGCCTCATCCTCGCGCCGGACTGGAAGCCGATCGTGTGGACGGAGGAAGAGCGCAAGAAGGGTCAGGCCTGGGGGTTGAAGACGATCGAGTCCTTCCACACTCACGGCACGCCGCCGGTGGACGTGAAGAAGCACGGCTAATGCGTTGAAGCGCGCACGCGGGCGATCGTCTCGCGCACGCCGGTCCACGCCGGCTTGTCCGGCGCGAACTGCCCGCGCAGGAAGCTGACGAGTTCCTCGACCTGCGCGTCGCTCATGCTGCCCTTGAACGCCGGCATGTAGCCGAGATCGCTCGATGCGGGCTCGGTGATGCCGTGCAGGATCACTTGCACGAGGTTGTCCGACGTCGCGCTGTGCAGATTGCTGTTGAGCGCGAGCGAGGGCCGGCTGCCGAACAGTGGCAGCCCGCCGACCTCGTGACAGACAGCGCAGGCGCCCTGATAGAGCCGCGCGCCGGTGGACGAGGTGACGGTGACCTGCGTTGCGCTCTCGAGCTTCGTCGCGAGTGCGGGCGCATCGGCGGCGGTGTCGTTGAACGAGCCGAGATAGACCGCCATCGCGCGGATGTCGGGGGCGGGCAAGGCTTTGAGATCCCGAACGATCGGCGCCATCGGGCCCGCGGCGACACCGTGATAGCGCGAATGGCCGGTGCGCAAATAGGCGAAAAGCTCATCCTCGGCCCACGGGATCGGCGCGTGCGAGAGCGAGGTCAGCGGCGGCGCCTCCCAGCCCTCGGCAAAGCCGCCGGCGAGATAGGCCTGCCGCTGCTCGGCGCCGAGCGCGTTGCGCGGCGAATGGCAGGCGCTGCAATGGCCAAGACTCTCGACGAGATAAGCGCCGCGATTCCAAGCCTCGGATTTTGCGGGATCGGGCTTGAACTCCCTGGTTTGATGGAAGAGAGCGTTCCAACCCGCGAGTAGCGGGCGCAGATTGAAGGGGAAGGCGAGCGTGTTCGCAGGCGCCGTCGCGCGCACCGAAGGCTGGGCCATCAGGTACGCGTAGAGCGCCTGCAAGTCGGCATCATCAGTCTTCGAAAAGTGCGTGTACGGGAAGGCGGGATAGAGCTGCCATCCGTCGCGATGCAGCCCGTCGCGCATGGCGCGCTCGAAGGCGGGATAGGACCAGGCGCCGATGCCGGTTTCGACGTCCGGCGTGATGTTGGTCGAATAGATCGTGCCGAATGGCGTCTCCAGCGCCCGCCCGCCGGCATTGAGCATGCCCGTGAGGCTGGTGTGGCACTCCGCGCAATTGCCAAGGGCCGCAAGCTGCTGGCCGCGCGCGATCGTCGCCGCGGAATAGACCGATGCGTCGGGCCGCGCGATCGGCGCGATGTCGCGGCCCGGCAGCAGCGCCGCGCCGATCCCGATCGCGGCGGTGCAGACGGCCGCGATCGTCGCGACAATGCTGGTGCGCTTGGCGAACGGATTTTCCCAGATGCGAGACGGTGGCGGCGCAGCGGGTGCGGGCAGGGCTTGCGGCGTCGCCGGCACATCGCCGTGCAATCCCCTCAGGATGCGTTCCGGCGTGAACGGCGGCTCGCGAAAGCGCACGCCGGTGGCATCGAAGATCGCATTCGCAATGGCCGCCGCGCTCGGGACCGACGCGGACTCGCCGACGCCGAGCGGTGGCTGGTCTGGCCGCGGCAGCATCAGCACGTCGATCTCTGGCACGTCGGGGAACGGGATGATCGGATAGGCGCCCCATTCCCGCGCCGCCACTGCGCCGCGCTCGAACGAGACCTCTTCCATCAACGCGCGGCTGGTGGACTGGATGACGTTGCCGTGGATCTGGTGGCGCACGCCGTCCGGATTGATCATCAACCCGGAATCCTGCCCCGCGACCACGCGGGTGACGCTGACATCGCCGCTGGACTTGTTGACCGCGACATCGGCGACCCACGCGGACCAGGCCGCGCCATAGCCTGGAAACTTGCTGTGCACGTAGAGCGCATAGGCAAAGCCGCGCCCGTGCACGATTTCGCCGTCCTTTTCCTCGCGGATCGGCCGCGGCGTCCAGCCGGCGCGCTCGGCGACTGCGTTGACGAGATCGACGGCGCGCTGATCCCTGAGATAGCGCAGGCGATATTCAATGGGATCGATTCCGGCCTCGGTCGCGGCCTCGTCGATGTAGGATTCATGCGCAAACGTGTTCGGCAACGCCGAGACGCCGCGAAACCAGGACGCGCGCACGATCGGCGCCATGTCATGCGCGACCACGCGCATGTGGTCGTAATCATAGGGCGGGATCGCGGTGCGGTCGCCCATCTGGAGTACGGCAGGCTCCGATGAGATCCGTCCGGTCAGCAGCAACGCCAGCGTCGGCGCCGCGTTCGAGGGATAGCGTGTGGTGAGATCGTAACCGGCGATGCCGCCGTCGGCATCGAGGCCGCCGTTGACGTCGATGAGCTGTGCGGTGCCCTTGGGCTCCCAGGCGTGCTCTTGCTCGCGCGTCAACTGCACCCGCACGGGCCGGCCGACTGCGCGCGACAGCAGCAGTGCATCGGCCGTGACATCATCGGCGCAGTTACGGCCGTAGCAGCCAGCGGCCTCGAGCCGGATGACTTCGACCTCGCTCTCCGGACGTTCGATCAGCAGGGCGAGGTCGCTGCGCAGCACATGCGGGTTCTGCGTGCCTGACCAGACGCGGACATTGCCGTCCTGGAAGTCCGCGACCGCGCAGGACGGACCGATCGAGGCGTGCATCTGGTACGGCCAGACATAAGTGCGCCGCAACGGCTTGGCTGCGCCTGAAATAGCAGCATCGACGTCGCCTTTGTCGATCAGCGTGCGCGGCGTCGACGGATGGGCGCGCAGCGCGGTCTCGACGTCGGCGAGATCGGTCAGCGCCGGCGTCGGCTTCCAGCTCACTACGAGCTGCTCTGCCGCGCGAATCGCATTCTCCTCGCGCTCGGCAACCACGCCGACGAAATCGCCAATGCGGACCACGGCCACGAGGCCGGGAATGTTGCTTACAGAAGCTTCGTCAACCGCGATCAGGCTGGTGCCGACGAAGGGACCCGCATCCACGCCGGAGTAGGGCGGGCGCACCACGCGGCCGTGCAGCATGCCGGGTACGCGGATGTCGTGCACGAAAGTCAGCTCACCCGTGGCCTTGGCAGGCAGGTCGACGCGCGGCATCGACTGGCCGACGATGGCGTAGTCGCCGACGGCCTTGACGGCGACGTCATCGGCAAGTTCGAGGCGAATGGTCTCGCCACCGATCAATTCGCCGTAGCTGATGCTGCGATTATGGCCGCGGACGAGGCCGTCTTCGATCTTCAACTCAGTGGTCGGCAATTCGAGCCGCTCCGCCGCGCGTGCGATCAAAAAGTGCCGCGCCTGGGCTGCGGCCTTGCGCAGCGGGACGGCAGTGATCTGGATGGTTTCGCTCGCGATCGTCGCGCCCTGGTTCGGCACAATGGCGGTGTCGCCGAGCACCACGATGACACGGGCAAAGGAGACGTCGAGCTCTTCGGCGACGATCTGGCCGAGTGCGGTGCGGATGCCGGTGCCGAGATCGACATGGCCGTTATAGGCCGTGACCGCTCCATCCGCGGTGATGCGGACGAAGGTTTCGGACGTGACTTCGTCCACGGTGCGGACGACGACGAGCGAGCCCCGCTCAGCTCCGTTCGGGTGCGGAGAGGCCATCAATCACGGGCCTCGGCGAGCTGGCCCGATGCGCGCATCACGGCACGCAGGATTTCCACATGCGTGCCGCAGCGGCAGAGATTGTAGCGCAGCGCGGTGAGCACTTCCTGCTCTGATGGCTGCGGGTTGATCGCGAGCAGCGCCTTGGTGGTCATGATCATGCCGTTGAGGCAATAGCCGCATTGCGCGGCCTGCTCATCGATGAAGGCTTGCTGCACCGCATCAGGCTTGTCGCGGGTGCCGAGCCCTTCGAGCGTCACGATGTCGCGCCCGGCGCAGCCACCGATCGGAATCACACAAGAGCGTGCGGCCGTGCCGTCGATCAGGACAGTGCAGGTGCCGCATTCACCCAAGCCGCAACCGTATTTCGGGCCGTTGAGTCCGAGATCGTTGCGCAGCACATAGAGCAGCGGCGTCTGGCGGTCTGCCGTGACGTCGTGGATCCTGCCGTTCACGGTGAGGCGGATCGGTGCCTGCGTCATCCTCGTTCTCAAACCCTTGGTCTCTGCAAACCTTGGTCTCCGCATGCGCGTGGTCGCAAAAATTCTACGTCGCGACGATACCGTTTGTACACAAACGTGCAAGCGGCCATGCCGCAGTGCAACGCAACTGCCCGTTTTGTGGACAAAGCGGGGAGGCAAATGAGGTTTTATGCGGCAGGCGCGCCTTTTCGCACGCGGCGCCGCTTGACAGCTATCGGGACCGCGCGCACCATCGTTCGTATACGAATGATAACGCGTCGTGATCCGCATGGTGACTGAAACGACGAGCGCTGCCACCGACAAGATCCGCTGCGATGCCTGTCCGGTGATGTGCTACATCAAGCCGGGTGCGGCGGGCGCCTGCGACCGCTATGCCAACCACGACGGCAAGCTTGTCCGGGTCGATCCACACATCATTCTCGAACGCACGGTGTCGCAGGGCGGCAAGCTGGTGCCGTTCAGCCGCACCGAAGACTGGGACGGCAAGATCGTCCACGAGCCCTCGACCTTCGTGACCGCGATCGGCGCGGGCACGACCTATCCCGACTACAAGCCGGCGCCGTTCATCGTCTCCTCCGAGGTCGACGGCGTCGACATGGTGACGGTCGTCACCGAAGGCATCTTCTCCTATTGCGGCATCAAGGTGAAGATCGACACCGACCGCTATCTCGGCCCGGAAACCGCGACCGTGCGCGCGCAGGGCGAGGCGGTCGGTCACGTCACGACCAGCGAGTATGGCTCGCAGATGCTGTCGCTCGGCGGCGTGCATCATCTCACCGGCGGCTCCAAGAAAGAGGGCCGCGTCACCTGCGACACGCTGATGAACCTCGCCAATTGCAAGGCGGTCGAGCTCACCATCGACGGCGGCGCCAGCGTGGTGGTGCAGGCCGGCCAGCCGCCGATCGTCAACGGCGCGAAAGAGGAGCGCATGCGCGTCGGCTGCGGCTCGGCGACGATCGGCATGTTCGCCAAGCAGTGGCATGGCAAGGTGGATGAAGTCGTCGTGGTCGACGACCACATCACCGGCGTGCTCTCGGAGCACCAGGCGGGAAAACTGCTCGACATTGCCGACACCGGTATCAAGATGAAGGGCCGGCGTTCGACGCCCGGCCGCTATTTCCAGGTCGCCGAGCCCGGCACCGGTTGGGGCGGCACCAATATCTCCGATCCGCTGGCGATCCTCGGGCCGTTCGACGCGAAGGAGGCCAGGGCTGGCCTCTCGATGCTGATGGTCTCCACGACCGGCGAGCATTCTTCCTACTACGTGCTCGATGAGGCGTTGAAGCCGGTCGAAACGGAGATGCCGGCCGACCTGAAATTCTCGGTCGAGCGCATCCAGGAGAATTGCGAGCCGGCGCTGTGCACGGTGCTGTTCATGGCCGGCGCCGGCGGTTCCTTGCGCGCCGGCGTTACCGATAATCCGGTGCGGCTAACGCGCTCGGTGAAGGACGCGCTGACGCGGGTCACCAGTGGTGGTGCGGCGGTCTATGTCTGGCCGGGCGGCGGCATCACCTACATGGTCGATGTGACCCAGATGCCTTCAGGTGCGTTCGGCTATGTGCCGACGCCGGCGCTGGTCGCGCCGATCGAATTCACAATGAAATTGACCGACTACGCCGCGCTCGGCGGGCACATGGATTATGTGAAACCGCTCTCCGAAGTCAGGGGCGGTGACGATGTCCGTCAGTTGCCCTGGCAGAACCCGCTTCCAGGACGGCGGGCATGACACGTCTCCCGCAAATCGCATTGCTGTCTGATGGCCGGCGGCTGCATTTGCAGGATGGACCGATTGATCTGATCGTGGAGGCGAGGGGGCGCGAGCACGAGGTGCGCGCGGCGTATGAGGCGGCCTTGCGCCGCTTCACAGGGCTGCTCGACGAGCTCTGTACGGAACTGCCGGAATTGCGCAAGGCCGCGGAGGAGGTGACCTTGCTGAAGGGCGTGGTGGCGCGCCGGATGCACGCGGCTGTCGCGCCTTATGCTGCTGACTGCTTCATCACGCCGATGGCCGCTGTCGCCGGCAGCGTGGCTGATGAGATCCTGGCTGCGATGCTGAACGCTGCGTCGCTTGACCGGGTTTACGTCAACAATGGCGGTGACATCGCGCTGCATCTCGGGCGGGGCGAGCATTTTTCCGTGGGGCTGATGGATCGGCCGGACCGCGACGGCGTGATGCGCACCATGAGGGTCGATGCGGATGACCGTGTGCGCGGCATCGCGACCAGCGGACGCCACGGCCGCAGCTTTTCGCTCGGCATTGCCGACGCGGTGACGGTGCTCGCAGCGACGGCCTCGCAGGCCGATGCGGCGGCGACGATCATCGCCAACGCCGTCGATCTGCCCGGGCATCCCGCCGTCATCCGGCAGCCCGCAAACGAGCTTCAGCCCGACAGCGATCTCGGCGCGCGCCTCGTCACCCGCGACGTCGGTGAATTGTCGCAGAGCGAGATCGCCGCCGCGCTGGAATTTGGCGCGGAATGTGCACGGCAATTATTCGATCGCGGACTGATCGAGGGTGCCGCGCTGCGGCTTTGTGGTGATATGCTTGTCATCGGACCTAGGGATATAGAAGAGCAACGAACCCGCCCGCTTGTGCTGGAGAACGCGGTTCATGCTTGAGCAGGGAAGTGAAACATGAGCGCGATCATCCGCAAGATCGTCACCGTCGTCGAAGAGACGCAGATGGAGATGGGCCGTCAGGTCTCGCCGCCGACACGGCGCGCCGCCGCGATCGCCGTGATCGAAAATCCCTTTGCCGGGAGATATGTCGAGGATCTCTCGCCGCTGATCGCAATCGGCGAGGAGCTTGGCGAGCTGCTGTCGAAGCGCGCGGTGGCAGCGCTCGGCATCGATGGCGCGAAGGCGCAGAGCTACGGCAAGGCCGCGGCCGTCGGCGAGAACGGCGAGCTGGAGCATGCCGCCGCGATCCTTCACCCGAAGATGGGTGCGCCGGTGCGCAAAGTGCTGAGCAAGGGTGCGGCGCTGATTCCGTCGTCGAAGAAGCGCAGCGGTCCCGGCACGACGCTCGACATTCCGCTGGGACACAAGGATGCGGCCTTCGTGCGCAGTCATTTCGACGGCATGGAAGTGCAGATCAATGACGCCCCGCGCGCCAACGAGATCATGGTCGCGGTCGCCGTCACCGACAGCGGCCGTCCTTTGCCGCGTGTGGGCGGGCTGACGGTCGCGGAGATCAAGGGCGAAGACGGTTTGAAATAACGGAAGGTTCGGAGGGGCGGGCACAGCTTCTCCGGCATGATCGTGGTCGAGAGATAAAGTTCAAAACTGGAGGTTGGGATGCGAGCAAGAAACTATTTCGTCGGCGCGGCCTTTGCGGTTCTGGCCGGCAGCATGGGCCATTCGGCCCTGGCGCAGGACATCAAGATCGGCGAGATCAACAGCTACTCGCTGCTGCCATCCTTCACCGAGCCCTATCGCAAGGGCTGGCAGCTCGCTGTCGAAGAGATCAACGCGGCCGGCGGCATCAACGGCAAGAAGCTCGTCGTCATCTCCAAGGACGACGGGGGCAAGCCGGCTGATGCACAGACCGCGGCCAATGAGCTCGTGTCGAGCGAGGGCGTTGCGATGCTGACGGGCACGTTCCTGTCCAACATCGGTCTCGCCGTCAGCGACTTCGCCAACCAGAAGAAGGTGTTTTTCCTCGCGGCCGAGCCGCTGACGGACGCCGTGACCTGGTCGAAGGGCAACAAGTACACCTTCCGCCTGCGTCCCTCCAATTACATGCAGGCAGCGATGCTGGTGGAAGCCGCCAGCAAGCTGCCGGCAAAACGCTGGGCGACGATCGCGCCGAACTACGAATACGGCCAGTCGGCGGTCGCGGTGTTCAAGAAGCTGATGTCGGAGAAGCGTCCTGACATCCAGTGGGTCGACGAGCAGTGGCCGCCGCAGGGCAAGATCGATGCTGGCCCGGTGGTGCAGGCCGTGGCGCAGGCCAATCCGGAAGCCATTCTCAACGTCACCTTCGGCCCCGACCTCGTCAAGCTCGTGCGTGAGGGCAATACCCGTGGCCTGTTCAAGGGACGCGAGGTCGTCTCCTTCCTGACCGGCGAGCCCGAATATCTCGATCCGCTCAAGGACGAGACGCCCGAGGGCTGGATCGTCACCGGCTATCCCTGGTACTCGATCAAGACGCCCGAGCATGACGCGTTCCTGAAGGCCTATCAGGCCAAGTACAACGACTATCCGCGCCTCGGCTCGATCGTCGGCTACCAGACCATCAAGGCGGCTGCCGCCATCCTGGCCAAGGCCGGCTCGACCGACACCGACAAGATGATCGCAGCGGCTGAAGGCATCTCCATGCCGTCGCCGTTCGGCGAGATCACCTTCCGCAAGATCGATCACCAGTCGACCCTTGGCGCCTTCGTCGGCAAGACTGCGCAGAAGGACGGTAAGGGCGTGATGGTGGACGCCACCTACAAGAAGGGCTCGGACTATCTGCCTGGTGATGCCGAAGTCGAGAAGCTGCGGCCGAAGGATTGATCTAGCTCCACCCTCCGCAGCCGTAGGGTGGGTTAGCCGAAGGCGTAACCCATCACTTCGGTGCCACACGAAAAAGGGATGGTGGGTTACGCCGGGCGAACTGCGCTCCGCGCAGTCGCTGGGCTAACCCACCCTACGACCTCACTTAACCGGACCGCCAATGGCCTTTTACGTCGTACAGTTTCTGACCGGTCTCGCCAGCGCAGCGTCGCTGTTTCTGGTGGCCTCGGGCCTGTCGATCATCTTTGGCGTGACACGGATCGTGAATTTCGCGCATGGCGCCTTCTACATGATCGGCGCCTATATCGCCTTCACGCTGACCGAGCGCTTCTCCGGCGCGTTCGGCTTCTGGGGCGGGGTGGTCGTGGCCGCGCTGGCTGTCGCGCTGATCGGCGTCCTCGTCGAGATGGTGCTGCTCCGCCGCATCTACCACGCGCCCGAGCTGTTCCAGCTGCTCGGCACCTTCGGTCTCACGCTGATGGTCGAGGACCTCGTGGTGCTGATCTGGGGGCCCGACGATCTCGTCGGCCGCCGCGCGCCGGGCTTCAAGGGTGCAGTCGATTTCTTCGGCCAGAATATCCCGAGCTATGATCTGTTCCTGATTGCGCTGGGCCCGATCGTGCTTGGCATTCTCTGGCTGCTGTTCCAGCGCACGCGCTGGGGCGTGCTGGTGCGCGCGGCGACGCAGGATCGCGATATGGTCGCGGCACTCGGCGTCAATCAGAAATGGCTGTTCACATCAGTGTTCGCCGTCGGCGTCTTCCTGGCTGCGTTGGGCGGTGCGCTCCAGATCCCACGCGATGCCGTGCATCACGCCATGGACCTGCGCATCATCGTCGAGGTCTTCGTCGTGGTCGTGATCGGCGGCCTCGGCAGCATCGTCGGCGCCTTCGTCGCGGCCGTGCTGGTCTCGGAACTGAACGCCTTCGGCATCCTGATCTTTCCGAAGATTTCCATCATCCTGGTCTTCCTGGTGATGGCAGTGGTGCTGATCGTCCGGCCCTGGGGCCTGTTCGGCAAGCCGGAAGCGGCCGCGCGCAAGACGCCGGGCCTCACGGTCAATCCCTGGCGCCCGCTGACGTCGAACGAGCGGCTGGCGGCGCTCGCGGCACTCGTCGTCGCGGCAATACTGCCCCTGTTCGCCGGCAATTACGCGCTGACCGTAGGCTCCGAGATCGCGATCTTCGTGATCTTCGCCGTCAGCCTGCACTTCCTGATGTCGGTCGGCGGGCTGGCGTCGTTCGGCCACGCCGCCTATTTCGGCCTTGGCGCCTACGGCGTCGCGTTCCTCGCCAAGATGGCGGGGCTGCCGATGATCGTCTGCCTGTTGCTCGGGCCGCTGCTCGGCTGCATGGGCGCCGCCGTGTTCGGCTTCTTTGCCGTGCAGCTTTCTGGCGTCTACTTTGCAATGTTGACGCTCGCCTTCGCGCAAATCGTGTGGTCGATCGCGTTCCAGTGGGTGAGCGTGACCGGCGGTGACAACGGCATTTTGGGCGTCTGGCCCGCGAGCTGGGCCGCGAGCCCGTCGCATTTCTATTGGCTTGCGCTCGGTGTCGCGGCGCTCGTGACGATTGCGCTGCGGGTGATGGTGTTCTCGCCGTTTGGCTATGCGCTCCGCGCCACGCGTGACTCGCTGCTGCGCAGTGAGGCGGTCGGCATCAACGCCAAGCGCATCCAGTGGACGGCGTTCGTGATCGCGGGCACCACCGCCGGCATCGGCGGCGCGCTGTTCGCCTATCTCAAGGGCAGCGTCTTCCCGGATAATCTCGGCATCTCGCTCTCTGTCGATGCGCTGGTCATGGTGCTGCTCGGCGGCGTCGAGACGGTATCGGGCGGGGTGATTGGCGCGATCGTCTACAAGGCCCTCAACATCTGGCTGGTCAGCCAGACCGATCTGTCAAAACTCGTGCTCGGCGGCTTCATCGTGCTGATCGTCGTCGTCTTCCCCAAGGGCATCGTCGGCATGCTGGAGGTGCTGGCGCAGCGCCGCAGGAAGTCCTCGCCGCCGGGATCGTCCCTGCTGGCCAAGCCGATCGAGTCCGCCGAATGAGCGTCGCACCCCCACTTCTCGCGGTCGAAGGCCTGACCAAATCCTATGGCGGCATTCATGCCGTGCGCGGCGTCTCGTTCTCGCTGCGCGCCGGCGAGATCCTGGCACTGATCGGCCCGAACGGCGCGGGCAAGAGCACCTGCTTCGACATGCTCAACGGCCAGAACCGGCCTGATACCGGCCATGTTCGTCTGCTCGGCGAGGAGACCACGGGCAAGAAGCCGCGCGACATCTGGCGCATGGGCGTCGGACGCACCTTCCAGATCACGGCGACCTTCGCGACCATGACGGTGCGCGAGAATGTGCAGGTCGCGCTGATCTCGCATGGCAAGCAGCTGTTCAATCTCTGGGGCTCGGCGCCGAATGTCGACCGCGGCGAGGCGGCCCGGCTGCTCGAACTCGTCGGCATGGGCGGCTACGCCGATCGTCCCTGCGGCGAGCTTGCCTATGGCGACCTCAAGCGGCTCGAGCTCGCCGTCGCGCTCGCCAACGAGCCAAAGCTGTTGCTGATGGACGAGCCGACCGCCGGCATGGCGCCGCGCGAACGCGTCGAGCTGATGCGGCTCACCGCCCAAATCGCGCGGGAGAAATCGATCGGCGTGCTCTTCACCGAGCACGACATGGACGTGGTGTTCGAGCATGCCGACCGCATCATCGTGCTCAACCGCGGTACCCTGATCGCCGAGGGTTCGCCGGCCGAGGTGCGCGGCAATCCGCAGGTCCAGGCGATCTATCTCGGCGAGGGACTCCTCTACGATGCCGGGCATCGCGAGGGAGCCTCGGCATGAAGCTCACGGTGCAGGACCTCAACAGCCATTACGGCCCGGCGCACATCCTGTTCGACATCGGCTTCGAGGTCGGCGAGGGCGAGGTGGTGGCGTTGCTCGGACGCAATGGCGCCGGCAAGTCGACCACGTTCCGCTCGATCGTAGGCCTCGTCGCGCAACGAACCGGCCGCATCACGTTCGAGGGCAAGGATGTCTCGGTGCGACCGACGCATGAGATCGTGCGCGAGGGGCTCGGCTATGTGCCGGAAGAGCGGCGCATCTTCACGGACCTGACGGTGGAAGAGAATCTCGAGGTCGGCCGCCAGCCGAAGCGTCCGAATGCGCCATACTGGACGCGCGAAAAGCTGTTCACGCTGTTTCCGAATCTCGGCGAGATGAAGGGCCGTCCGGGCGGCCGCATGAGTGGCGGCGAGCAGCAGATGCTGACCATCGCGCGCACGCTGATGGGCAATCCGTCGCTGGTGCTGCTGGACGAGCCCTCGGAAGGCCTGTCGCCAAAAATCGTGGAGCAGATGGTCGATGCCATCCTGACCATGAAGAAGGAGGGCGTCAGCATCGTCGTCTCCGAGCAGAATTTGCACTTTGCGCGGCTGATCTCCGATCGCGCCTATATCATCGAGCGCGGCCGTATCTGCTTTGGTGGCACCATGGCCGAGCTCGACGCGCGTCCGGATATCCGCGACGCGCATCTGTCGTTGTAAGGGGCGGGCAGGAATGGCAAGAAGCGTTACGGCGAAAAAGAGCGTCAAGCAGGGAAGGCCGCCTTACGTGCTCGACGAGCAGGTCGGCTTCATCCTGCGCCAGGTCTGGCAGCGCCACAGCTCGATCTTCTCCCGCGATATCGGCACCAATCTGACGCCGACGCAGTGGGCGGCGCTGTCAAAGCTCGCCGAGACAGGGCCGTGCTCGCAGAACCAGCTCGGGCGGCTGACGGCGATGGATGTCGCCACCATCAAGGGCGTGATCGATCGCCTGACGGCGCGCGGCCTGACGGAGACGAGCCAGGATCCCGAGGACGGCCGGCGGCTGCTGGTGAGCCTGACGCGCGCCGGTCAGCAGCTTGCGGAAAAGCTCGCGCCCAACGCGATTGCGATCACCCGCGAGACGCTGGCCCCGCTCGATGCCAAAGAGCGCGAACTGCTGATGGCACTGTTGAACAAGTTAAGGTGAAGTCAGTCTCGCAGGGTGGGCAAAGGCGCGAAGCGCCGTGCCCGCCATCTTTGCGGCTTGAGGAAGAACGGTGGGCACGCTTCGCTTTGCCCACCCTACGGCACTCTTCCGTGGCTCACTTCGCCACCACCTCCGGCACCCTGCCGGCCGGCGGCGTATTGCGGCTGCGTTGCGTGCGCACGATGCCGTCGATGATGGTCATGCCGATGCCGGGGAGGTCGCCGAGCTGGACGCTCTCCAGAATGTTCTTGCCGGGCGAGTGCTGCGCCTTGTCCATGATGACGAAATCGGCGGAGCGGCCGACCTCGATCAGGCCGCAATCGAGCTGACGCATCCGCGCGGTGTTGCCGGTGGCAAGACAGAACGCGATCTCGGCCGGCAAATCGCCGAGCGAGGACAGCATCGAGACCATGCGAAGAATGCCGAGCGGCTGCACGCCGGAGCCGGCGGGCGCGTCGGTGCCGAGGATGACGCGATGCAGATCGCCCATCTCGCGCGCGGTGCGCAGCGTGTAGAGCGCCGAGCGCTCATTGCCGTTGTGAACGAGCTCCAAGCCGCGCTTGCAGCCCTCGCAGATACAGCGGATCTGATCGTCGGGCAGGGCGGTGTGGCCGCCGTTGATGTGTCCGACCACGTCGGTGTCGGCCTCCAGCACCACGTCCTTGTCGATCAGGCCGGAGCCTGGGATCGAGGGGCCGCCGGTGTGGATGGTGCTCTGGATGCCGTATTTGCGGGCCCAGCCGACCATCTTTCGCGCAGTCGGGCCGTCCTTGACGCCGCCAAGGCCGACTTCGCCGAGCAGCTTGACGCCGGCTGCGGCCAGCTCCTTGAAATCCTCCTCGACCATCTCGCATTCGATCACGGGCGCGCCGGCGTGAACCTTCACGCCGCCGGGCCGCAAATTCCAGAATGCGCGCTGGGCGAAGATCGCCATGGCTTTCAGCCCGACGACGTCGCGGGGCCGACCCGGCATGTGAACTTCACCGGCGGAGATCATGGTGGTGACGCCGCCATGCAGATTGCTGTCGATCCAGCCGATCTGGTTCTGGCGCGGCGTCCAGTCGCCCGCGACCGGGTGGACGTGGCTGTCGATCAGGCCCGGCACGACCGTGGTGCCGTTGGCCTCGACGATCGTGGTCGCGTCGTCCGTGTTGAGGTCCTTGAAACGGCCGATCGCGGTGATCTTGCCGTTCTCGGCGACGATGGTGTCGCCATCCAGGATCGGCTTTTCCATCGCGCCGGACAGGATCAGGCCGATATTGCGGATCACGAGCTTCGAAGGTCCGGTGGCCTGGGGTGCGTCATGCGCCATGGAAGGGGCTCCTCATTCCTAACTGCAACGCTTTCGATCTTGGGCAGCCTTGACCGCGGGATCAAGCAGGATTATTCATTAGTATACGAATGATCGTGTACAAACGACGCATAGCTGCCCCGCCTCGAAAACCGCATAGACGCGACACGGATAGGTGAGATGAGCAATTTCAATCAGGAAAGCGTTTTGAGCGTCCACCACTGGACCGACACGCTGTTCTCCTTCAAGACCACCCGCAGCCCGACCTTCCGTTTCCGCAACGGCGAGTTCACCATGATCGGGCTCAAGGTCGGCGAGAAGCCGCTGCTGCGGGCCTACAGCGTCGCCAGCGCCAATTACGAGGACACCCTCGAATTCTTCTCGATCAAGGTGCCGGACGGCCCGCTGACCTCGCGGCTCCAGCACCTGAAGGAAGGCGACGAGATCATCGTCAGCCGCAAGGCCACCGGCACGCTGGTGATCGACAATCTGGAAGAGGGCCGCAACCTCTACCTCATCGGCACCGGCACGGGCCTTGCGCCCTTCCTGAGCGTGATCAAGGACCCCGAGACCTACGAGCGGTTCGAGAAGGTCGTGCTGCTGCACGGCTGCCGGCACGTGAAGGAGCTCGCCTATGGCGAGATGATCACCGAGCACCTGCCGAAGGACGAGATGCTCGGCGAGTACATCAGCAACCAGCTGGTTTACTACCCGACCGTGACCCGCGATCCCTTCCGCAATCGCGGCCGCATCACCGACCTCATCACCTCGGGCAAGCTGTTCGACGATATCGGCCTGCCGGGGCTGGAAGCGGCCCATGACCGCGTCATGATCTGCGGCAGCCCGGCGCTGGTTGCTGACACGCGTTCGCTCCTGGGCGAGCGCGGCTTTGTCGAAGGCAATCACGGCGAGCCGGCCCAGTTCGTGGTCGAGAAGGCCTTCGCGGAGCGTTAAGCCCGGAATAGACCGTATTTTCGCCACCGCGGGGGCGTTGCGGCGACGATTCGGCGCTTGATACACTATGGGAGCGAATCAGCGGAGTTCCCACATGGTTGCGGACAGCGACAGCAACATCGCCTGGCACCGGGTTCAGTTGAAGAAGAACCGCGCCGAGTTGAAGGCGCTCGAGACTGCGCGCTTCACGATGGGCGAGATCGCGTCCTCGAAGCGCGACGGCCAGACCCAGAAGACGATCGCGGACTTCAAGCGCAAGATCGCGCAGTCCGAACGTGCCATCGCCGACCACGACAAGCGCACGCGCCGGCCACTCGGCACCGACATGCAGAGCCTGAGCAACGGCAGCTGGAGCCACTGGGACGCCTATACCAACCAGCAGCAGCGCAAGGCTGGTCCGCGCTCACCGGGACGGGGTTAGTTCCGCCGCACGCGAGGGCTGGTTCCGGCCCTTGCGCCTGCGGCGTCGTTCACCATCTCGTTGAGGCGCCACCAACCGGTCCGGTGATCCCATGGCACCGCGCCTCGATTTCACCAGCGAGACCTTCTTTCGCGATCCGCCCAACGCCATCGCGGCCCTGCGGGCGTCCGGTCCCGTCGTCGCGACGCGGTTTCCCCTTGTCGGCGACGTCTGGATCACCACGACCCACGACGCCACCGCGCAGGTGCTGAAGGACAGCACGATCTTCACGCTGCGCAAGGAAGATGGCGACGTTGCGGGCCTGCGCTGGTGGATGCCGAGGTTGGTCAGGACCATCGCCAACAACATGCTGACGATGGACGAGCCGGACCACACCAGGCTGCGCAGCATCGTGGACGAAGCCTTTCGCCGCCGCGCCATCGTTGCGATGGAGCCGCGCATCCGCGTCATCGCGGACGGTCTGGCCGATGAGCTGTTTGCGAAGGGCAGCCCGGCCGATCTCGTCCAGAGCTATGCGCGCATCCTGCCGCTCTCGGTGATCTCGGAGCTACTCGGCCTGCCGATGGCCGACCGCCCGCGCTTCATCGCCTGGGCCGATGCGATGTCGTCGCTGACGAACGTCGTCAGCTTCTTTCGGCTGTTATTCGCGTTCCGCAAGATGCGCTTCTATCTCGAAAAGCAGTTGCAGATCGCACGCGAGCGGGGCGGCGAAGGCCTGATTGCCGAGCTGGTCCAGGTCGAGCGGGAAGGCGGTCAGATCACGCCGGACGAGATGGTCTCGATGGTCTTTCTGCTGCTCGCGGCGGGCTCTGAGACCACCACGCATCTGATCAGCGGCGCGGTTTACGAGCTGCTCAGGAATCCGGGCTTGCGTGACTGGCTGGAAGAGGACTGGAGCCGCGCCGGGTTCGCGGTCGAGGAGTTCTTGCGTTTCGTCTCGCCGGTGCAATTTTCCAAGCCGCGCTATGTGCGGCGGGACGTCGAACTTGAAGGCGTGCGGGTGAAGAAGGGCGATCGCGTCATGGTCATGCTCGCGGCGGCGAACATGGACCCGGCGGTGCACGAGCAGCCGGCGCAGCTCGATCTCGCGCGAAAGCCCAACCGTCACGTCTCCTTCGGCACGGGAATTCATTTCTGCCTCGGACATCAGCTGGCGCGGATCGAAGGCGCGTGCGCGCTGGAGGCGCTGTTCACGCGCTGGCCGAATCTTCGCCTGTCCGTTGAGCCTTCGCAAATTCGGTGGCGTCGCAGGCCGGGCCTTCGTGCAATCGAAAGGCTTCCGGTCGTGGACGATCGGCACATCGGCAATCTCGACGCAGCAGCGTGACGAACGCAGGCGTGCGGCACCGCGATCATTCCGAGGGCAAATTTGATCTGAAGTTGGACCGTTACCAGGAACGGTGCTTGATCGCACCTGTTGTGACCCAAACCTCGAAATTCGAAGTGGAGGTTCACAATGAGTTCCAGTGCCATTCCAGTATTCGATCAGACAGCACAGACGACTCATCTCTGGCTCAACGAAATCGGCGAAGAAATCGGTCTGGATGATCAGCAATCGTGGCGCGTGACGGCCGCTGTGCTGCGCGCAATACGTGATCGCCTGCCTGTCGAGCGTGCCGCGCATCTGGGATCACAGCTGCCGCTGCTGGTCCGTGGCGCGTATTATGATCAGTTCCGGCCGTCGGCGATGCCGCGGCGGGTGCGTTCGCGGGACGAATTTCTTCTGCTCATCGCGGAGGAACTGAAGTTTGGGCGTCCAATCGATACGAAGGATGCCGCGCGCGGTGTTCAATGTTCTCTCCCGGCATTTGACTGCGGGCCAGATCGGCAAGGTCCGGGAAGCTTTGCCGGAGGAGGTGAGGGCGATCTGGAGCATGGAACTCGGCAAGCCGGACAAGAGCGATACGTCGCACTAGATAGACCGAAACCTTCTTCGCGACGCCCGCGTTAGCCAACCGACATCCCGAAAGATCACCGGAGAGTCAGCCATGCAAGTTCACGAGATCATGACACCGTCGGTCCACATTGCCGATCCCAACATGACCATCCGGGAAGCCTCACGCTGGATGCGTGCCGATAACGTCGGAGCGCTGCCGGTGGGCGAGAATGATCGCCTTATCGGCATGGTTACCGACAGGGACATCGTCACGCGTGCGGTCGCCGAGGAGCGATCGCCGGGCAACACCTCGGTGCGTGAGGTGATGTCCGAGGGCGTCTGCTACTGCTTCGAGGACGACGACGTGGAAGGCGCCTCGCAGGTGATGGCGACGCACCAGGTCCGGCGTCTTCCGGTGCTCAACCGGCAGAAGCGCCTGGTCGGCGTCGTTGCTCTGGCAGACATCAGCAGAGCGGACGATGAATGCGCGCAGGAGGCGTTGAAGGACATCTCCGCGCCCGCTGACCGGGAGCTGCACTGACGGCGTCGCAAGGAGGTTTCCATGGCCAGTAAGATGCCATCCGTCCCGAAAGCCAACCAGAGCCCAAAGGGAACTGGCGACACCAGGCAGATACCACCAGACGAGACCCCGCATGGTCAGCAGCGCGCGCAGAATCCGGACCAGCAGGGGCAGCAGGGCAACATCAAGCAGAACACGACCAATCAGGGGTACCAGCAAGACCGCTGAGGCAAGACCACTGAGGAGAGTGCTTCATGTCGACATCAACCAAGACACCGAACAGTATCCGCCAGGGCGGGCCAGGCGCGTCCCACGAAAATGCCAAGGCGCCACTTGAGGTGAAGAAGCCGCCAGCGGACGATGCGCAGCGAAGCCATAGTCGCATCTCTGGTGGCGGGGGCGAGCACGACTCGCATCACGCCCACGACGCCGCCGGTAAGGGCGGAGGCAGGTAAATGAGGCAGGTAAATCATGAGCAGCAAGCAACCCAAACTGTATAGGCCGAGCGAGAAGGACATGCGCGACAATCCCCTGATCGGCGGATCGAAGGGGACGACCATGACGGGGATATCCCCCGACGATCTCGAGGATGCGCTCGGCGAGAACACGATCGAAGGTGATCGCGAGAACGATGTCGGCATCGGCGGTGGCATCGACAAGGACGTCGCGCATGGTGGCGCGCACCGAAGAGGTCGGTAGCTCCGGAGAACAAGCATGCAAGGCAAAAAGACCCACGAGCAGCAGGTTCGCATCCTTGAGCGCAAGCCCGATGTTCCGGACGCGCGGGAGCTGGATCGGGCGTTAGACCGCAACGTCGAGGACACCGCCGTTCACCGTGCGCAGCCTCAAGCTCGGCACAGCGAATACCCGGTAAGTCGTGGCGGCCTCAATCAGGAGAGCGACCATAACAAGCACAACGATCCCGGCCAGAGCGGCCACAAGCCGCCGAAGCCGATGCCGGCGCAACAGAAACACTAAATTTTCGGAAGATCACGGCAAGAGGAGAAACTGATGCCAGCTGGGCACGGTAGCAGGACGCACTTCAGATCCGGCATGCATGGCAAGGGCGACGGCACCGGCGCATTGACCGACGTGTCGAAGGACATGATCGGCGACAACATGGTCCTGTCCAACCGCGACAAGAAGCAGCATTCGGACATTCGCGGCATGGACGGCAAGTCCATCCAGACCGAACAGTATCAGGACCACGCAGCCAACCGGCTCGTCGAGAAAACTGAGGACGACGAGACCTGAGGGGCGCGTTCCTCCCGCTGACTTGCGGACCGGTGTTCAGCCGGTCCGCTTTTTTGTTGGCGCGAGATCGCGCTCCCAGCCGAACACGGAGCGGCCGTCGAGTTCCGGTGATGCGGCACGTTCACCTGCAATGAACGACTCGACCGATGGCCCGTGCGCGGTGCGCTCGAGCCGCCGTGCCTGGTCGTCGAGGCGCTTGATCGCCTGCATTTCCTCCTCGCGCCCAAGCTTTGCGTTCTGGATCGCGCCCTTCAGCACGCGGATGGTCTCGTCGTAGACCTTGATCGGAACGGGGTAGGGATGCCGGTCCTTGCCGCCAAGGGCGAGCGAGAAGCGCGCGGGATCCTTGAAGCGATAGGGCGCGCCGTGCACGACTTCGGCGACCATTGCCAGCGACCGCACGGTGCGCGCTCCGACGCCCGGCGTCAGCAACAGCTCGGGGAAGTCGATCGGGCCGCGCTCGGCGGCGGCTGCCAGTGTGCCATGCAGGCGACGCGCGAACACGTCCTTGGGCCGGACATCGTGATGCGCGGGCATGATAAGATGCGGCAGCATGGCTTGCGCCGGCTCGGGCGCAGTTCCGGTTAGCCGCTCAAATTCTGAGAGGATGCGATCGGGGCCGAGATCGCTCAACAGCTCGAGTTGCGCAATGCGCGAGACGCCGGCGCGCTGGTCGGTGAGATTGACGATTTCGCCCTGCTGCGGGCCGTCGATTGCGCTGTGCGGCGCTTCGACAAAGCTCTTCAGCGCTTCGGAATGCCAGTGATAGCGGCGGGCCTGGCGCTTGTCGCCGTTCATGCCCTGCTGCACGACCGTCCACTTGCCGTCGGCGGTGACGAAGAAGCCGTGGAGATAGAGATCGAAGCCGTCCTGCACGGCGGCGCTGTCGACCTTCGCGACAAGACGGCTGGCGCGCGCGAGGCTCACGCCGTCGAAGCCGACGCGGTCGCCGAGCTGCAACAGCTCGCCCGGCGTCTTGCGCGAATGCTGGCCGCGGCCGCCGCAGACATAGATGCCGAGTTCATCCTGCAGCGGGCCGAGCCCGCGCTTCAGCGCGCCGATCACGGAGGTCGTGATGCCTGAGGAGTGCCAATCCATCCCCATCACGGCGCCGAATGACTGGAACCAGAACGGATGCGAGAGGCGCTGCATGAACGCATCGCGGCCGTAATGATGCACAACAGCCTGCGTGACGATCGCGCCCAGCGAGGCCATGCGGCTCGCTAGCCACGGCGGAACCCGCCCGGTGTGAAGAGGAAGATCGGCGCTGCCGGTTCGTCGAGTCATGATTGCCCAGAATAGCGCAATTCAGCGACAGTTGCACCAGAGGGATACTGCATTGCACTGCGCGTGGGGAGCGAACCCGCCGGGAACGCGTTGAAACGCGAATGCAATTCCGGGGACGTGAATGAACAGGCAGGCCCTCATGGCCGACATCGACAAGATGTTCGGATGGATACCGTCATGGTTTATCGGTCTCGCCCTCGTCGCCGGGGCGATTCTGCTTGCGTTGTCGTTCTATCGGCTCGCGGTCTGGCTGCTCAATCGTACGTTTGGAACCCGGCTTCCGCTGCTGAGAGTATTCATCGAGCGAACCTCCGGACCGGCCCAGCTCGCGCTGTGTCTTGCCGCCGTCGCGTTGGTGCTGCCGCTCGCGCCGCTCGATGACGTTTTTCGCACGCCGTTGAGGAGCCTGTTCATCGTCGCCTTCATCGCGCTGATCGGCTGGATCTCGATCCGGATCGTCGACATGAGCGCGGCGCGCTATTTGCAGAACTTTCGCGATGTCACCGAGAACTTCGTCGCGCGCAAGCATGTCACCCAGGTGCGCGTGTTCAAGCGCGTCACTGACACAGTCATCGTCATCATCACGGTCTCGGCCGCGCTGATGACGTTCGATTCGGTCAGGCAATATGGCGTCAGCCTGTTCGCATCTGCAGGTGCCGCCGGTATCATCGTCGGTCTTGCCGCGCGACCGCTGCTCAGCAATCTGATCGCGGGCCTGCAGATCGCGATCACCCAGCCGATCCGGATCGAGGATGCCGTCATCATCGAGAACGAGTGGGGCTGGGTCGAGGACATCGCCGCGACCTATGTGGTGATCCGGCTGTGGGACTGGCGCCGCATGGTGGTGCCGCTGTCCTACTTCATCGAAAAGCCGTTCCAGAACTGGACGCGCGATACCGCATCCCTGATCGGCGTGATCGCGCTGCACGTCGACTACCGCGCCGACGTGCCGCGCATCCGCCGCTGGCTCGAGGGTGCAGTGAAGGAGTCCAAGCTCTGGGACGGCGCGGTGGTCAACCTCCAGGTGATCGACGCGGATTCGCGCACCATTGAGCTGCGTGCGCTGATCAGCGCACGGAATGCGCCGCAGTCCTGGGACCTGCGCTGCGAGATGCGGGAGAAGCTGATCGCCTTCATCCGCGACGAGATGCCGGAAGCCCTGCCGCGCGAGCGCGCGATCCTGATTCCGCAGGGCGTGGGCGACGACACCGAATTCTTCCAGCGCTCCGCGCAGCCGGAAAAGATGCGGGCGAACGCGCGCAATTGAGGGGGCTTCCTATTGGGCCTTGGTAGCGCCGCGCAAACCCGCCTGCTGCTGGATCGTGTTCAGCGCACCGGATGACTGCTCCTCCGCCACGAAGCTGTTGAGCAAGGGTATCGCGGCCTCGCGTCCCCCAGGGACTGCGATGGCCATGTGCTCCGCGCCCCAATTACCGTCGAGGATCTTCGCGCCCGGCATCTGGTCGAACTTGTGTTCCTCATGTGAAAAACCTCACTGCGCGCGGATGTCGGCAGCCTTGAGCACCGGCTCCCATTTGGTCGCCTCGGCGTGCATGTAGGCATCAAAATCCTTGGCAGAGGAGCCGACCGGGGCTGCGCCGATCTTGCCGAGCGTCGACAGCACGTTCGCATCCTGCAGCGCGGCCTTCAGATCGGTCTCCAACTTCGCCACGATCTCCGGCGGCATTCTTGCAGGCCCAAGCACGCCCCACCAGACCGAGACGTCATAGCCGGGGACACCGGACTCGGCGATCGTCGGGACATTCGGCAGCGCCTTGGAGCGCTCGGCCGAGGTCACCGCGAGCGCGCGCACCGGGCCGCCTTCGAGCTGGCTGATCGCCTCCGCAAGCGGATTGATGCTGAGCGGGATATCACCGGCGATCACGGCCGTCAGCGCCGGTGCGCCGCCCTTGTAGGGGATCGCGACGATCTTGGCGCCGGACATGTATTTCAGAAGCTCGCCGGCGAGATGCGCCGAGGTGCCGTTGCCGGACATGCCATAAGAAAGCTTGTCCGGCTCTTTCTTGGCGGCAGCGAGGAGATCGCCCAGCGTCTTGTAGGGACTATCCTTGGCCACGACGATCGCGAGCGGCGAGGAGGCGACTTCTGAGATGGCCGTGAAATCCTTGAAGGTGTCGTAGGGTACGCTCGGATAGATGAACTGGTTGAGCGGATGCCCGCTCGCGACCAGGATCAGCGTGTAGCCGTCGGGCGCAGCCTGCGTCAGCGCCTGCGAGGCGACGATGCCGCCGGCGCCGGGACGGTTGTCGATCACAGGCTGCTGGCCCCAGGTCTTCGCCAGCGCCTGGCTCAGCGTGCGCGCCAGCACGTCGACCGCGCCGCCCGCCGCGTAGGGCACCAGGATGTGGACCGGCTTGCTCGGATAATTGTCGGCCGCCTGCGCGGCACTCGCCAGCAGCAGACCGGCGCCGAGCATCAAAGCGCCGATCTTCGTGTTCAAACCCAGCATTATCCAGCACTCCTTGAGGCGTTCGCGTCCGTGCGGTGGTCTGCCGAGCCGCTTCCGGACGCTGCCATCGTTTTTGTTGACGAGACCTGATCTTTTGTACGATAGTACAAACCACATGATACGCAAGCCCACCAGCAAGGAAACGGCCCGCAAGCCGAACATGCGCGAGGCGATCCTCGCCGCGGCCGAGGAACTGTTCGCCACCAACGGCTTCAATGCCGTTTCGGTCCGCGACATCGCGCAGGCCGCCGGCGCCAATCCCGGCAGCGTGACCTATCATTTCAAGACCAAGGACGGCCTGCTGCTGGAGATCTACCAGCGGCATTGCGGGCCGATGAATTTGCGCCGCTCGGAGCTGCTCGCCGCCGCCAAGCGCGTGCGCGATCTCCAGGACCGCCTGGAGGCGATCGTGCGGGCCTATGTTGTGCCGGCCTTCACCTCCGGCAGCGATCTTGCCGGCGGCGGGGCGCGCTTCACCCGGCTCCGCGCGGTGATGTCGGCCGAAGGCAACGAGGTCGCACGAAAAATCATCGCGCAGACGTTTGACGACACCAGCCACGCCTTCATCGACGCGATCCACGACAGCCTGCCGCACATTCCGCGCACCGATATTGTGTGGCGCAGCCATTTCCTGCTCGGCGCACTCTATTATTCGTTGGTGACGCCGGATCGCGTCTCGCGTCTGTCGCGCGGCGAGGCCGACGGCGGCGATCCCGCCAATGCCATCGAGCAGCTGGTGCAGGCCACCGTTGCCGCATTCCAGGCGCCGGCTCTGGATCAGGCTGCGCCGGCACGGCGAAGGACTGTTGCAAGCAGCAAGACTTGAAAGAAACCGCCCGGAGAGAGGCGCGGCCTAGCGCTTCCGCTCGCAAGCGGACCTGTAAAGGGGTGTTTGAGGAAATGAACAGGCGGGAGTGCTTGCATCTCTTGACCGGACTGGCTGGAGCCGCGCGCAAGGCGCCGAGCCATAAGCTGCTGGTCGACAATCCCGCGCGCCTCTTCAAGTTCAACTGATGAATATGATGTACACGCCGACCATTCCGCCGCCCGATCCGAACACGCGCACGCCGAAGTTCAAGCTGCCAAAGCTGTCCTGCGACGCGCATTGCCACATCTTCGGCCCTGGCGCGAAATACCCTTACGCACCTGACCGATCCTACACGCCGCCGGACGCGCCGCTTGAAGACTTCAAGGCGTTGCACGCCAAGCTTGGCGTGGAGCGCGCGGTTATCGTCAATGCCAGCGTTCACGGTATCGACAATACGGTGGCGCTCGATGCCATTGGGCAGAGCAACGGTGCTTATCGCGCGGTCGCCAATGTCGACGACACTATCACTGAGCGCGGGCTTCGGGTGCTGCACGAGGGCGGCTTCCGCGGCTGCCGCTTCAATTTCGTCCGCCATCTCGGCGGCGTCCCTGACAAGAGTGTGTTCAACCGCGTCATCGCTATGGTCGCGCCGCTCGGCTGGCATATCGATTTGCACTTCGACGCGATCGATCTGCCTGAATATGCCGACATGCTGGCAAGGCTCCCTCTGAGCTACACCATCGACCATATGGGGCGGGTCAAGGCCTCCGAGGGGCTCGACCAGTTACCGTTCAAGATCCTGATCGAACTGATGCAGCGCGACGAGAAGTGCTGGGTCAAGATCTGTGGCTCGGAGCGAGTCTCATCGAGCGGGCCGCCGTTCACGGACGCCGTGCCGTTCGCGCGAAAGATCGTCGAGACCGCGCCCGACCGCGTCATCTGGGGCACCGACTGGCCGCATCCCAATGTCAAGGTGATGCCGAATGACGGCGACCTCGTCGATCTGATCCCGCTGTTCGCGCCGGAGCCGGAGTTCCAGCAAAAAATCCTGGTCGACAATCCCGCGCGCCTGTTTGGGTTCGACGAATGACCGCGATGACGATCGACAAGCCGCGCGGGCGCGCCTGGTGGAGAGAGCTCTGGATCCAGGTGCTCATCGCCATGGCGGCCGGCATCGCGCTCGGGATCGCTAGTCCCGAGGCGGGCGCCAGGATGCAGCCGCTCGGCGACGCCTTTATCAAGGCGATCCGGATGCTGATCGCGCCGATCATCTTCTGCACCGTCGTCCACGGCATCGCCCATATGGCGGACATGGCACGGGTCGGGCGCGTTGCGGTCAAGGCGATCATCTATTTCGAGATCATGACCACGATCGCGCTGATCATCGGTCTCATCGCGGTGAACGTGCTCAAGCCCGGCGCCGGCATGAACATCGATCCCGCCAGCATTAATGCCAGCGCGGTCGAGCCTTACGTCAAGCAGACCGCGGTGATCGGCTTCGTGCCGTTCCTGATGAACATCGTGCCCGCGACGTTCATCGGGGCCTTTGCCGAGGGCAATATCCTGCAGGTGCTGTTCATCTCCGTGCTCTGCGGCTTTGCGCTGGTGCAGCTCGGTGAGCGCGCCGCGCCGCTGGTCAACCTGATCGACATTGCAGCGAAAATGGTGTTTGCCGTCGTCGGTTTCGTGATGTGGGCTGCGCCGGTCGGCGCGTTCGGCGCCATTGCGTTTACCGTCGGCAAGTTCGGGGTGGGATCGCTGGCCTCGCTGGGCAAGCTGCTGGGCGGATTTTATCTCACCTGCGTGATCTTCATCCTCGTGGCCCTCGGCCCCGTCGCGCGTCTCTGCGGCTTCTCGCTGCTGAAGCTGATCCGCTACATCTGGGAAGAGCTGCTGATCTGCATTGCCACGACGTCGTCCGAGACGGTGCTGCCGCGGATGCTGACCAAGTTGGAGAAGGCCGGCTGCGAAAAGAGCGTGGTCGGGCTCGTGATCCCGACCGGCTACTCCTTCAATCTCGATGGTACGTGCCTGTATCTCGCCGCCGCTTCGGTGTTCCTGGCGCAGGCGACCAACACCCCGTTCGGGCTCGCAGAGCAGATCGAGCTGCTGCTGATCCTGCTCGTGACGTCCAAGGGTGCCGCCGGCATCGCGGGCGCTGCCTTTGTCGTGCTGGCGGCGACGCTGTCTGCGACTGGCTCCATTCCGGTGACGAGCATCGCGCTGGTGCTCGGCATCCATCGCCTGATGTCACAGGGGCTGACGCCGACCAATCTGATCGGGAACGCGGTCGCGACCATCGCGATTGCCAAATGGGAAGGCGCGCTCGATCACGAGCGCCTGAAGGGTGTGCTCGACGGCGAGGAACCCGCGCCCGCCGCGGCTTTATGAAATTGCTGCCTGCATGAGGCGGGCAGCCTATGATGTTGACGAACGAAAGAGGGGAGCTCTCCCATGAAAACAGGCCTCGTGATCACCGCCCATCCCGGCGATTTCGTCTGGCGCGCCGGGGGTGCCATCGCGCTGCATGCGAAGAAGGGCTATCGCATGAAGATCGTCTGCATGTCCTTTGGCGAGCGCGGCGAGAGCCAGTTCGCCTGGAAGGAGAAAGGCGCGACGCTGGAATCGGTCAAGGCCGGGCGCAAGGACGAGGCGGAGCGGGCGGCAAAGCTGCTCGGCGCCGAGATTGAATTCTTCGACTGCGGTGACTATCCGCTGAAGCTGACGGAAGCGCATTTCGACCGCATGGTCGACATCTACCGCGAGCTCAATCCGAGCTTTGTGCTGACGCACGCACTGGAAGACCCCTATAATTTCGATCATCCCAACGCCGCGCATTTCGCGCAGGAAACCCGCGTGGTCGCGCAGGCCATGGGCCACAAGCCCGGCGCGCAGTACCAGTATTCGGCGCCGCCGGTGTTCCTGTTCGAGCCGCACCAGCCCGAGCAGTGCAATTACAAGCCGGACGTGCTGCTCAAGATCGATGAGGTCTGGAAGGAGAAGTACGAGGCGTTCCAGATCCTCGCCGCGCAAAAGCATCTCTGGGGCTATTACGAGCGCGTCGCGCTCAATCGCGGCATCCAGGGCAGCCGCAACACCGGCATTCCCATGACCTATGGCGAAGCCTATCAGCGCCTGTTCCCGACGGTTGCGGAGGTGCTGGCATGAAGCCGGTCGTCGTTCGCAACATTGAGCGTGCCGATCCCGCAGAGATGGCGGAGTATGGCGTCTCGACAGTGCACGAGGCCTATGGTCGCATCGGCCTCATGAAGCCGTATCTGCGGCCCGTCTGGGCGGGCGCGTCGATTGCCGGTCCGGCCGTCACCGTGCTGGCGCAGCCCGGCGACAACTGGATGATCCACGTCGCCGTCGAGCAGTGCAAGAAAGGCGACATTCTCGTCGTCGGCTGCACCACCGACAATACCGACGGCATGTTCGGCGAGCTGCTCGCAACCTCGCTCCAGGCGCGCGGCGTGCAGGGGCTGATCATCGATGCCGGCTGCCGCGACGTCAAAGTGCTGCACGAGATGAAGTTTCCGGTGTGGTCGCGCGCGGTCTCGGCCAAGGGCACGGTCAAGGCCACGCTCGGCTCGGTCAACGTCCCCGTGGTCTGCGCCGGCGTCAATGTCGACCCCGGCGACATCATCGTCGCCGATGACGACGGCGTCGTGGTGGTGCCGAAGCGTTATGCCGCCGAGGTCGCCGAGAAGGCGAAGAAGCGCAACGCCGACGAAGGCGGCAAGCGCAAGCGCCTCGCCTCGGGCGAGCTCGGTCTCGACATGTACAACATGCGGGAGGCGCTGGCGAAGGCGGGGCTGGTCTACGTCGACAATCCCGAGGACGTCTAATATTATTTGAGCATGATCTCTTTCGGAAAACCGCTGCACACTTTTCCGGGTCATGCTCTTGAGAAGCGGAGCGCACCGATGGATCGTCTCAAGCTGAAGGCCGTGCTCGGCAGTCACCCCCACGTCAAGGCGGTGAAGAGCGACGAGCTCCGCTCCGACCTCTTCGAGCTCGACTTCGTCGAATACACGCGGACCAACGCGGCGTTCAAGCCGATGGTGCGCGAGCAGGCGTTTGACGTCTGCGAGATGGCGATCGTCACGTTTCTGATGGCGAAAGCGCACGGCAAGCCGCTGGTGCTGCTGCCGGCGACCATGATGGGCCGCTTCCAGCATTCCTATGCGTTGTACAATCCTGAAAAGGGAACGCTGGGGCCGTCCGATCTCGAAGGCAAACGCGTCGGCATCCGCTCCTTCACGACGACGACGGGAGCCTGGATCAGGGGCATCCTCGCCAATGACTACGGCGTCAACCTCGACAAAATCCGCTGGGTGACGTTCGAGGATCCCCATGTCGCCGAATATGTCGACACCACCGAGCGCGCGCCAAAGGACAAGAAGGTCTTGCAGATGCTGCTCGACGGCGAGGTCGATGCGGTCCTCGGCGAGACCTCTGATAATCCCAAGCTGAAGCCGCTCTTCCCTGATCCGGCGGCCGAGGCTGCCAAATGGTACGCGCGCCGCGGCGTCGTGCCGGTCAATCATCTTGTGGTCGTGACCGAGAGCCTCGCGAAGTCGCGCCCCGAAATGGTCGCGGGCGTCTATGATCTGCTCAAGCGGAACAAGGAACTGGCGGGACCTGCGGCGACGCCCGACTTTGTCCCGTTCGGGATTGAGGCGAACAGGAAACCGTTGGAGCTGATCGTCGACTACGCATTCCAGCAGGCGCTGATTCCGCGCCGTTATGCGGTCGAGGAGCTCTTCGACGCGACGACACGAGGACTGAACTGATGGCAGATCCGAAGCGATGGCAGATCGGGCTGGTTGGCTATGGTGAGGTCGGCAGGATTTCTTGCTGAGGATCTGCGCCAGCAGGACATCAAAGTCGCGGCCTACGACATCAAGCTAGGCAGCGAGCAGGGCGTGCCGTTGACGGAGCATGCGGCGAAGTTCGGCGTGAAGCTCGCGGCGTCTCACGCTGAGCTGACCGCAAAGTCCGATTTCATCATCTCAGCCGTGACCGCGAGTCAGGCCGTCCCGGTCGCTAAAGCCTGTGCGGCCGCGATCAACCGAGGCACCTGGTTTCTCGACTTCAATTCGGCCTCACCCGGCGCCAAGCAGCGCGCGGCGGCGCTGATCGACGGCGCCGCGGGACGCTATGTCGAGGGTGCGGTAATGACATCGGTGCCGCCTTATCGCATCAAGGTGCCGCTGCTGCTCGGCGGCCCCGGCGCGAAGGAGCTCGAGCCGTTGCTGAACACGATCGGTTTCGCGGCCAAGGTTGCGAGCGACAAGCTCGGTGTCTCGTCCGCGGTGAAGATGTGCCGCAGCATCATGATCAAGGGCCTGGAGGCCATGGTCATCGAAAGCTTCACCACTGCGCGCGCCTATGGCGTTGAGGATGCGGTGCTGGCTTCGCTCACTGAAACCTTTCCCGCGATCAATTGGGAGAAGCAGGGCGCCTATTTTTTCCAGCGCGTGATCGAGCATGGCCGCCGCCGCGCCGAGGAAGTGCGCGAGGTCGCCGAAACCGTGCGCGAGGCGGGGTTGACGCCGTGGTCGGCGCAGGGCACGGCCGAGCGTCAGGCCTGGGTCGCCGATCTCGCCGACGAGGGGTTGTTCGGCACGAGAGAAACGAAAGAGTTCGCCCGCAGCGCCGATTGGCGCACCGAGGCGGACCGTATCCTGGCGAAGGTCAAGCGCTGAACACGCGCGTCAGCTCAGAACCCTGCCGCCGTCGCGATAGCACGAGACTTCGTCGCGGGCAGCTTCGATCAAGTCGATCAGCCTCTTGGCCTCGCGGACGACGTCCTTGGTGCGCTCGGTCCTGAATTCGGTCAGGATCATCCGAATGCACTTGTCAGCTGCGTCGAGCGTCCACAGCGCGCGGGCCATATCGTCCTGCGAGTGGATTGCCGGGATATCGAGCCCCGACAGCACTTCGCCGATGCCGTTCAGTCGCTTGACGGCCGTCTCGGCGGGCGTGTTGGCCTGGATAGATTGATAATCAATGCTGCTGAATGCGCTGAACGTATCCATAACTTCCCCAGAGAACGCAGATGGTCAGTGCGCGCGTCCTAGTATGGTTAATGCGGCCTTTCCCGCAACGCGTGGAGCTACGGTCCGGGATTCTACCGGACCCGGATTTAGGGGAGATTTGGCGGTGAATCGGGCTCGAAAGGTCCGATGATCAGCGTTGTTTCCCGATCATCGTACCGTTGGCTGCGATGAGCATACCTGCCTTGTAGACAGCGCGGCCCTGCGGCGCCGCGACCACCGCCTCCGGAACGTGTTCAGCGTTCAGCGTCACGAAATCTGCCTTGGCGCCGACGCGCAGGCCGTAGCCTTCGAGCCGCAGTGCCTTGGCGCCGGCCTCAGTGACGACGTCGAACGCGACACGCAATTCCTCATCGATGTTAAAGCCCGAGCGATAGCCGAGCGTCGTCGCCCGGCGCAGCATGTCGCCGTCGCCATAGGGCCACCAGGAATCGCGGATGTTGTCATTGCCGCTGAACACGGTGACGCCGGCGTTGCGTAGCGCGAGGATCGGAGGGAAGGGCCGGGCGCCCGGCGCATTCGTCATGATCGCGACGCCGGAGCGGGCGAGGACGTCGGCGACTGTCTTGAGCTGATCCATCGAGATATCGCCGAGGCCGTAAGCGTGGCTGATGGCGACATGGCCCTCCATGTCGAGCGCGCGCGTGCGCGCCGCGATCTGCTCGATCTCGAAAGCGCCCAGCGTGCCCATGTCGTGCAGGTGGATATCGACGTCGACGCCGTGCTTCTCGGCGACGCTGAACACGACGTCGAGGTGCTTCTCGACATCGCGGTCAAAGCTCGCGGGATCGAGCCCGCCGACGAGGTTCGCGCCGAGGCCGATGGCCTCATCCAGCAATTGCGGGGTGCCCGGGCTCGCCAAGATCCCGCTCTGGGGGAAGGCGACGAGCTGGATGTCGATTAGGTCGCGATATTCCTCGCGCACGCGCAAAATCGTCTCCAGCGACTTCAGGCCGACCGAGCCGTCGACCATGACATGGCTGCGCATTTGCGTGGTGCCATGGCCGATGCAGAGATCGAGCTGGTTGCGCGCCCGCACGTCCATCGGCGCGGCCTCAGCCATGTTCTGCGCCTGGAAGGCCACGCGTTCGTGCACGTTGAACCCGTTGGTGCAGGGCTTGTGCGGACGCCAGGCGTCGCCATAAAAACTGGTGTCGAGATGGATATGGCCCTCGACGAAGCCGGGAACGACGAGGGCATTGCCGAGGTCGATCGTCTCGGCGCCGCCTGTGGGCGCATCAGCCGGCATGAGCGCAGCGATGCGGCCGTCCTTGATCGCGATGTGGTGCCGCGCCCCGCCGTCGAAGCGCGCGTTCAGGAAGATCTTGTCGAATGCCATCCGGTTGCTCCGTTGGTCGATTGTCATCGCGCGAGTTGTTCAGTTTCGCGGGGGAAGCAGAGTTGCCCGCTTCCGCTCAAAGGTCTGCCGGCCGCTTTTGAACCCCATCAGGATATCTGGCAGCTCGGCGATGGCGAAGCGGCTGTCCTGCGTGTCGAGCACGACGAGATCGGCGGGCTTGCCGACCGCGATCCCGTAATCCCTGAGGTTCATCAGCCGAGCCGGCAGCTCGGTGACGAGATCGAGACAGATGTCGAAATCGCTGACGGCAACGTGGGCGACATTGGCGTAAAAGTTCGCCATCCGCAGCAGCGAGGCATCACCGAACGGCGTGAACGGATTGAGCACGTTGTTGGTCGCGACCGAGCACACGATGCCGTCGCCCGCAAGCTTGTGCGCGAGTGTCAGCCCGCGCGGCGCGTTGTGGGTCGCCTCGCGCCCCATCAGATAGAGATCGGTCGCCGGCAGTACGGTGACGGCGATGCCGGCCTTCGCCAATTGCGCGGTGGCGGCCTTCAGCCGCTCCGGCGGCAAGGCCGAGAGCTTTGTGGCATGGCCGATCGCCACGCGTCCCCCGTAATTGCGTCGCTCAGTCTGCCGGCAGACCTCGTCGAGATGCGACCAGGAGGGATCGAGATCGAAATCGAGATGGAGGTCGACGTCGAGATCGAATTGCTGGGCGAGGTCGAAGATGCGCGCGAGATGCGCGTTCGGATCGGTGTCGGTATAAGGGCAGCCGCCGATCGCGTCGGCGCCGTCGCGCAAGGCCTGGACCAGCAGCTCGTCGCTGCCGGGGTCGTTGGTCAGGCCTTCCTGCGGGAAGACGCAGAGCGACAGATCAATCGCCCAGGCATAGTCGCGCTTAAGCGCCTTGACCGCCTCGAAGCTGCGCAGGCCGATGCGCAGGTCGATTTCGACATGGGTGCGCATCCGCGTCGTGCCGTGGACGATGGCGCGTTCGAGCACTTTTGCGCCGCGCGCATAGACATCGTCGACGCCAAAATCCCGCTTCATCGCAGAGACGGCGCGGATGGCATCGCTGAGCGTGCCGTGGATGTGCCCGCAACGCTCGAGCAGGCAGGCCTTGTCGAGATGGATGTGGGTGTCGACGAAGCCGGGCAGCGCCAGCCGCCTCCCGACATCGACCTCGACGGCCTCGCAGGCCAGCCTGGGTTCGATTGCGGCAATACGTCCGCTCTTCACGCCGATATCGACGGGCGTGGGGGAGGATCGCAGCAGGGCGTTGCGGAAGATCAGGTCGAAAGCGGTCTGGACGGTCATGGCGGGGAATCTGGATAGAGAACTTATAGCAGTCGGCGAGGTTGCGGCAGCAATGTAGCGGAGACGAAGGGCCCGCCGCCATATCGAAAGCGGTGATAGCTGATAGACGCAGGCTGGTCTGGCGGCTGGCGCGCGCCTGCGCTATCAACCGTTCGATTGCGCCCGGCATGGCGGCGCAACCCCTTTTCAGGAGCCTCCCGATGCGTCTTCCCGCCGTTCTCTTGGCCGTCACCTGTCTTGCTGGCGCAGCGTCCGCCGAGGATCTGTCGGGCACGCTTCAGAAGGTCAAGGAGACCAAGAAGATCACGCTCGGTTATCAGGAAGCCTCCGTGCCCTTCAGCTATCTCGACGGTAACCAGAAGCCGGTGGGCTTTGCCATGGATATCTGCCTCAAGATCGTGGATGCCGTGAAGCAGCAGCTCGCCATGCCCGAGATCGCCGTCGACTATGTCGCCGTGACCTCGTCGAACCGCATCCCGCTGATGGTCAATGGCACGCTTGACCTGCACTGCTCGGCGACGACAAACAATGCCGACCGCCAGAAGCAGGTCGCCTTCACCAACACGCATTTCCTCAGTGCGACGCGATTTGCCGCCAAGAAGGCCGCCAAGATCAACACCATCGACGATCTCAAGGGCAAGGCGGTCACGGCCGTGGCGGGCTCGGTCAACCTGAACCAGCTCGCCAAGGTCAATACCGAGCGCAATCTCGGCATCAAAATCATGCCGGCCGTGGATCAGGCCGAAGCGTTCCTGTTGCTCGAGACCGACCGCGCGCAGGCCTATGCGCTCGACGACGTTCAGCTCGCGGTTGCCATTGCGCGCTCGAAGGAGCCGGCGCTGTTCATGATCAGCGAAGAGACGTTTGCGAAGGCCGAGCCCTTCGGGATCATGCTGCGGCGGGAGGACGCGCCGTTCAAGGCGCTGGCCGATCGCGCCACCGCCGAGCTCTATGCAAGCCCGGAGATCGAGGTGCTCTACAGGAAGTGGCTGGAATCGCCGACCCCGCCGAACGGCATCAACTACAACGTTCCGATGTCGGCAGCCCTGCGCAACGCCTTCAAGAGCCCGAGTTCGAGTGCCGATCCGGACGTGTATCTGGTGAAGTGAGGCAAGGGCGCCGGCCGGCGCACGGCGTGTCGCCCGGGCGGTACATGGCGCTCGGGAACTCCACTGGGATCGACACGGTCGCCATTTCGTGATCGGCCTTATGATTGCGAACTAATAGATAGCCTCCTATCTAGTTCGCATGTCTTCCTCGCAGGCTCATATCCACGGCGAAATCGGCCGGCTCATCACGCGCCTCGCCCGCATCTGGCGGCGCGAGTCGGATCAGGCGCTGTCCGACCACGGCCTGTCCTATGCGACCGCGATTCCGCTGCTGGTGCTGTCGCGGCAGGGCGAGAACGTCCGCCAAGGTGTGCTCGCCGACGAGCTCGGCATCGAAGGGCCGTCGCTGGTGCGGCTGATCGACCTGCTTCAGGCCGAGGGCCTGGTGGAGCGCCGCGAGGACCCGACCGACCGGCGTGCCAAAACGCTCCACCTGACCAAAGCGGGTGAGGCCAAGGTCGAGGAGACCAACCGCGTGTTGCGGCGGGTGCGGGCGAGCCTGCTGAAGGATATCGCGCCAGAGGAACTTGCGATAACTTTCGAGACGCTCCAGCGCATCGAGCGGCGGGCCAGCCGCTTGCTCGAAGCAAAGGCGTTCACAGAGGCGAAATAGTCATGCGCGGGGAAGAGCCGTTTCTGGTCCGCCACGCGGACCTCATTTTTGCTTTGAAGACGTTTGCCGCGTCGATGCTGGCGCTGGTCATTGCGCTCGCCATGGACCTGCCGCGGCCCTATTGGGCGATGGCGACCGTCTACATCACCTCGCAGCCGCTCGCAGGCGCAACCAGCTCGAAGGCCTTCTTCCGCGTCATCGGGACGCTGGTCGGGGCCACGATGACGGTCGCGCTGGTGCCGAACCTCATCAATGCGCCCGAACTCCTGTGCCTCGCGATCGCGCTCTGGGTCGGGCTCTGCCTGTATCTGTCGCTGCTCGACGGCACGCCGCGCAGCTACGTCTTCATGCTGGCCGGCTACACCGTCGCGCTGATCGGCTTTCCCTCGGTGTCCGAGCCCGGCGCGATCTTCGACACCGCGGTCGCAAGGCTGGAGGAGATCTCGCTCGGCATCATTTGCGCCAGCCTGGTCTCCACGACCGTGTTTCCGCGCAGCGTCGCGCCGGCTGTCGCCAACCGCGTCGATAGCTGGCTGTCGGACGCGCGCCGCCTCAGCCAGGTCGTCCTGCTGCGCGAAGGCACCAACGAGACCCGCCGCGGCAAGCGCCTCAAGCTCGCGACCGATATCGTCGAGATCGACACGCTCTCCACCCATTTGGCATATGACCGGCTGACCGATCGTAACGCGGTGACCAGCCTCGGCGAAATCCGGCTGCGCATGCTGATGCTGCTGCCCGTGATCGCCTCGCTGGAGGACCGGCTGGCTGCGTTAGGGGAGGAGGCTCTGCGCCGGCAGCCGGAGCTGAAACGATTGCTGGAGGATCTCGCGCAATGGATCGTCAGCGACGTCAGCGCACGGCAGCCGGTCGAGCGGATTCGCGCCATGATCGCGGACCGCCAGGCGGTGCTCGATGACAGCGCGTCCTGGGAGCGGATCATCACCACCAGCCTGTTGTTGCGGCTGGGCGATCTCGTCGACCTCTCGTTCGATTGCCGCGCGCTGACCGAGGCGATTGCCGAAAATCGCGGTGTTTCGAGCCTTGATCTCGCCTTCCATTCCGAGGCCGGTGCGGCCCCAGTGCGTCACCGCGACCGGGGCCTTGCATTGTGGTCGGCGGCCGGTGCCGCCATCGCAATCCTGGTCTGCTGCGCGTTCTGGATCGGGACCGGCTGGCCGGACGGCGCGACGGCGCCGATGATCACTGCGATCGCCTGCTCGTTCTTCGCAGCCCAGGACGAGCCGGCGCGCTACATCCGCAGCTTTGGCGTGTGGTCGTTGGTCGCGATCGTGGTCGTCGCGATCTATCTGTTCGCGGTGGTGCCAGCGATCTCCCATATCGAGGTTCTGGTCCTCGCGCTGGCGCCGACGTTCCTGCTCTATGGCTTCCTGATCGCACGGCCGGCGACGGCGGGCACTGGCATGGCGCTCGCGGCCAACACCGCGACGCTGCTGGCGCTGCAATCGACCTACAGCGCGGAGTTTGCCTCCTACGCCAATTCCGCCGTCGCTTTCTTCGTCGGCGTGGTCGTCGCCGAGCTCGTGACTCGGATCGCGCGCGGGGTGGGCGCAGAGTGGATCGCCAATCGCCTGGTGCTGTCGAGCTGGATCACCATCGCGGTCGCCGCCGAACGGCGGGGCAAGCGCGATCGTGCCGAGTTCGCCGGCCTCATGCTGCACCGGCTCGGTCTTCTCGTGCAGCGCATTGCCTTCCTGTCGGAGAGCGACCGGCGCGACGCCGACAGCCTTATCCAGCTCCGCATCGGCATCAATATCATCGACCTGCGCCGCGCGCGATATGGGCTCGCGGTATCGACCATCGCCGTCATCGATGACATGCTCGACCAGCTCGCCATTGCCTGCCGCAGCTATGCGGGCGGGGGAATGCCGCGCGACCTATTGACAAGCGTCGATCGGGCGCTGGCGCAGGCGGTGAAGGACCCCAATGACAGCGCGCGTGAAGACGCCCTGATCGGCCTTGTCGGCATCCGTCGCGGCTTGTTCCCGGACGCGCCGGCCTATCGGCCGCGTGCAGATGCGAGTGTGGCGGCATGAGATATGTGATCGACATCTACGGCGTGCTCGTGCCGGCGCTGCTGCTCTGGATCATAGTCGCCTACGCGCTGAGCGCGCTTCTGCGCCGGCTGATGCAGCGCCTCGACCTCTACCGGCTGGTCTGGCACCGCGCACTGTTCGATTTCGCCATTTTCGTCTGCCTTCTCGGCGGCGTCGTCTATCTCTCGGAGTATCTCTCATGAAAGGGAATCTTGCCTGGCTCGGCCGCCTCGCGGTGACTGTCATCGTCGTCGTCGCCGCAATCGGCGTTGGCCGCGAACTCTGGGTCTATTACATGGAGTCGCCCTGGACGCGTGACGGTCGCGTGCGCGCCGACGTGGTGCAGGTCGCGCCTGACGTCTCCGGCTTCGTCACCGACGTGCTGGTCAAGGACAACCAGAAGGTCCATCGCGGCGACGTGCTGTTCAAGATCGACCGCGAACGGTTCGCGCTGGCGCTGCGGCAGGCCGACGCGTCAGTCGCCGGGCATCAGGCTACGCTCGATCAGGCCAATGCCGATCTGAAGCGTTACAGCACGTTGACGACCGACGCGGTCTCGCAGCAGAAGCAGGAGCAGGTGCTCGCGACCCAGCTGCAGGCCAAGGCGGCCTTCGACCAGGCCGTCGCCGACCGCGCGGTCGCCCAGCTCAATCTCGATCGCAGCGAGGTCCATGCCTCCGTAAACGGCGTGATCACCAACATGGATCTGCGGCCCGGCGCTTACGTCACCGCCGGCAAAGGCGTGATGGCGCTGGTCGACAGCGACACGCTGCATGTGGAGGGCTATTTCGAAGAGACAAAGCTGGCGCGCATTCGCACCGGCGACAAGGTGCAAGTCCGCCTGATGGGCGAGAAGGTCACGCTGACGGGCCGCGTCGAGAGCATCGCCGCCGGCATCGAGGATCGCGACCGCGCCGAGGGCGCAAGCCTGCTCGCCAACGTCAACCCGACCTTCAGCTGGGTGCGGCTCGCCCAGCGCGTGCCGGTGCGCATTACGCTGGATCCGGTGCCTGAGGGCATGTCGCTGGTCGCAGGGCGGTCGGCGACAGTGGAGGTTCTGAATTAGTTGCGCGGCTTGCCCTGTGCATTATTGCGCCCCACAAGGGAGAAGGAAGAGGGTGCGGCACGTGTTTGGCACTTCGCCTACGCTTTCGAATATTTCTTCGCTCGAACCGCGCGATCTGGCGTCGGGCTAGTCGATTTCGAGATATTCCGGGTCGGCCAGTTTGGGGAACGGTGCGGCCGGCAGCGTCTGGTACCAGAACGCGACCGAAGCGATGTCGTCCTGGAGCGGGAGATATTTTGCCTCCTTGAGGCCGGTGCGCCAGCCCAGCGCCTGGATGGTGACGCGGAGGTCGCTCTGGAAGCGAATGGGGTCGGGGATGTGCCAGCGGTACATGCCGAAGCGCTGCTGCGATTTGTAGACGCCGTCGGGACGGATCACCTGCGGCAGGCCGGCATAGGGCGTGGTGAATTCCTGGTAGCGTGATTGCCGCACGGCGCCGCGGCCGGAATGCGCGACATAGGGATCGAAATTGTAGGCGCCGCAGAAATAATCCTCGGTGCCGGTGCCGCAGATGGTGGGGAATTCGCCGTCACCGTCGATGAAGAACTTGATCTCGCCTTCGCCCCACCAGCCGTTGTTGTTGACGCCCCAGGCCATGTAGGTGCCGACATACTGGCCGCGCCCGCTGACGCCGTCGAGGATGGTGTAGACGTCCTTGTAGGGCAGCGGATTGGTGCGGCGGAATTGCGCGTGGAAGTAAGCGCAGTCCGCGGGCACCTCGGTCAGGGTGTAGTTGATCTGGTAGTAGACAGTCAGCGCCTCTTCACTCCTGTTCTCCATCGTGAAGCGCGCGCGCTTGCGGAACGGCATTTCCCAATAGCAATTGAACGCACGTCCGGGATTGACGCAGACCGCGAGCGATGACACCTGCGCAAACTCTTCCCATCCGCAGGCGAAGAAGTCGCCGGCCGGGCATTCGACGCTTGGATGCTCCTGGCCATCCCAGTAGACCCGCAGGATCGAATGGCGCAGACGTCCGCGCGCCAGCGTCATCCAGATCTGCTGGATGGCGCCCTGGCCTTCGATGTCGGCGAGCGTGAATGTCGCGCCGGGTTCGATCACGACATAGGGCGAGACCTTCCAGCCTTGCCCGAGATCGCGAGCCTGGGACGCCGCAGGCCCGTCGACGGACATGCCGCCTTTGCCCTTTTCGCCGGTGAAATTCTCGGGGCTGATCGAACGCGTCTGCGCGTTCGACAGGCGCGACAGATTGCCGAGATGCGGGCCCAGTCCGGAAAACGCCATGATGTCCTCGATAAGGGATTAGCGATGCCTCGGATATATCGCCCCCGAATCTACCAAAAGATGAAGATGATCGCGTACCGGGAGAGGGCCGGAATTACCCGACGCGATACGCCCCTGAACTTTTCGCGTGCGCGCTTCCTCCGCACCGTCAACCTGATGCGCCGGCGTGCCGATGGTTCGTGGCACGGCGACATGGTGGACGGTCTCGGCTTCGTCGCGGCCGCGCGGATCGATCCCCGCGGCATGCGGGCGGCCTATTGCGGCTGCGTCATTACCAAGCCGGAAATTTCGCCGTTCATAGCGGCCGCACGCGCGCTCGGTTGCGCCACCGCGACCGGCACCGACATGTACCAGCAGCACCAGAGCATCATGGTGGATTTCCTGCTCGGGATTGATGGCGGACGCTAAGCGTTTGATCCATGTCAAGCGCATTGCTTGCATTGATTGCATCGGTCGGGGCTTGAGCGAGCGCGGCTGACGTAGGATCATGCCCGCGCGCGAGCCGGTCGCGCAAAATCGAGGGAAGGGAACGCGGAATGACCAAGGGCAGGACCGTTGCAACGGCGATGATCGGCGCGGCCGCGCTGCTGTTGTCCCTGATGCCCGCCGGCCATGCTGCGCAATGCGGCAACGGACCCGGCGGCTTCGAGACCTGGAAGCGTGAATTCAGCGCAGAGGCGCAGGGCAAGGGCATCGGTCAGGCCGCGATCTCGGCGCTGATGCAGACTAATTATGCCAGTGCAACCATTGGCGCCGATCGCAGCCAGCGCAGTTTTTCACTGTCGCTTGACCAGTTCTTGGCCAAGCGCGGCGCCACCACGATCGTCGCGCGTGGCCGGTCGCTGAAGCAATCACAGGCGGCGATGTTCGCCTCGATCGAGCAGCGCTACGGCGTGCCGGCGGGGCCGTTGATAGCGATCTGGGGCATGGAGACCGGTTTCGGCAGCCAGCGCGGCAACCAGAACATGCTCTCGTCGATCGCGACGCTCGCCTATGACTGCCGCCGCCCCGAATTCTTTACCGAACAGCTCTATGCGGCGCTGAAGCTGGTCGATCGCGGTACGCTGTCGGGGTCCACCCGCGGCTCCATGCATGGCGAGGTCGGCCAGACCCAGTTCATGCCCAAGAACATCCTGGCCTATGGCACCGGCAATCTCGAGGTCGCCGCCAACGCGTTGAGCTCGACGGCGAACTTCCTCAAGGCCAATGGCTGGCGAGCGGGAGCCGGTTACCAGCCGGGCGAGCCGAATTTCGCCGCCATCCAGGCCTGGAATGCGGCGGGCGTCTACCAGAAGGCCATCGCGCTGATGGGCCGGCAGATCGACGGGGGCGGTGGGGCGGCAGCGGCGCGCTGAGGCGCTCCGCAAGGCGTGACCTGTTTGTCAGAGAAAGTTGTTGCTTTCAGGAACCGACGGCACGACGTTTGCTTAGATCAAGTTCGGGGCTGGGCATGAGGAGACTCAACATGGCTACCCAGATCGTGATGGACCAGACCGGCGATACACGCCACGAGTTTGATCCTGAAAATGCCGAAGCGTTGGCGCGGGCCGAACAACGCTTTCGGGAGCTGACCGGCGCGGGTTTTACTGCCGCGTACCGGACCGGGCCCGGCGAAGTCACGCGTATCAAATCATTCGACCCGACCGCGCGGGAAACGCTGTTCTATCCCCGCCTGGTCGGCGGCTGAACTGAACGGCTCATGATCGCGGCCTTCAGGCTTCGCGCGCCTGCGCGAGCGCGCCTGCACGCGCTCCGCGAGCTCTACCGTCGCTTCTTCGGCGAGAACACGCCCGAGGCGCGCGGTCGGCGGCTGTTGTCCGATTGGCTGTCTGCAGAGCAGCGCGCACAATTCGAGCAGCACCGGCATTTTGACGTCATCGGTTGCGACAGCGGCAAGCGCTATCGCATTCACTATGGCACCGCCGCCAACGTCCACGAGGTCGACGATGCGGGAAATGCCACGATGGGGTGGTGCTTCGTCCCATCAGGCTTCCTCGTGCCGGGCGACGTGATGCTGGCACAGAAGATCGCGCTCGAGACGGACGAGAAGGGGGCGCTCGCGCTCGCCAACCGGTTTCCGCCGGCAACGCATTCAGAGCACTTCTACCGGCGGCCGTTCTAGCGATCGGAGCCGGCGGCAGCGCCGGTCAGTGTGTGGTGCGGTAGGCATCCAGCGCGTGCGCGGCGAAAACGCCGATGCTGCAAAGGAGGAGCAGGGTTGAGATCAGCTCGATCATAGCTCGTCCTCCCGAAGCGGCTGGGCGACGAGATGCTGGCAGCAAGCATATTCGCTGATCAGGTCGAGGAAGAATTTCATGACGCACGTCCCTGTATGATTTTGATGACCAGATAACCGGGCATCTGTTTCAGGCGTGTTTCGTCGATTTGGGAAAGAGGTTTCGCGGGGAACCCCGGGCTGGCCTGCGAGCGGCCAAACCGCTACATGCCACTAACGATTCCATTCCTTTGGGCGTGCTTATCGCGTGCGTCGCATCACATTTCGAGGCAAAATCATGGCACAGGTCGCCTGGTTCGACGATCTCACCGTCGGCATGCGCTTCAAATCCCCCGAGGTCGAGGTCACCGAGGCCGACATCAAGCGGTTTGCCGCCGAGTTCGACCCGCAGCCGATGCATCTCGACCACGAGGCCGCCAAGGCGACCCTGTTCAACGGCCTGGCTGCGTCGGGATGGCACACCGCGGCGATCGCCATGAACCTTGCGATCCAGACCCGTCCGTTCGGCCCGCACCCGCTGATCGGCGCCGGCGTCGACGGGCTGCGCTGGACCATTCCTGTGCGACCGAATGACCGCCTGCATCTGGTCGGCGAGGTCATCAGCCTGACGCCGTCGAAGTCGAAGCCGCAGGGCATCGCACTCGTGAAATGGACGATGTTCAACCAGAACGGCGAGGAGGTTTACACCTTCACCCCGATCGCGATCGTGCCGCGGCGCGGGTAGGGGAGGTTCGCGCCGTTCACCATCGGCCGGGTCGAGCCGGCTGAAACCCTTGCGGCTCGTCGGGAGAGATGGTCAGTTGCTCCGGGGAAAACGCTGGAGGCTGACATGAAACGGTTCTTCCTTGCCGCTGCGTTGCTCGCCGGTGCCGCCTTGGGTGCCGGACCAGCGGTTGCGCAACAGTCCAAGGTCGGTGACTGGACCATCGAGAAGCGCACGCAGGACACCCATTGCAACGCCAGCCGCGGCTACAAGGACAAGGCCGACGAGAACCGCGACTACGTCATCGTGATCACCTATTCCGACAAGGCCATCGTGATCGTGATGATCTATGACGGCTGGGAGTGGGACAAGGTCGGCGAGATCCTGAAAGCCGATGTCGGCACCGATGATTCCGACATCATGTCGAAGGCGAAGTGGGAAGTCATGGACAAGACCACCGTGCGCGGCATCTTCGAGTACGATCAGTCCATGATGGATCGCCTGTCGAGGGCCAAGCGTCTCACGCTCGATTTCGAGGATGATGACGACGATAGCATCGAGATGCAGATCCCACGTGCCGGCGAGGCGCTCGCCGCGCTGAAATTCTGCGAGGAGAACCGGAAATAAATCGCCACGCTCCTCAGGCGCGGTTGATTGAGCAAGCAGCGAGCGGCGCGTGATGCACCGCACACAGCCCGATCGCTGTTCGCATTTATCCTAGTCTTTGGCGAAAACGTCCAAGCCGCACCCTGCGGTTGACGTTACGCAAGGACGATGTTCGAGATTCCAGCATTTTTCTCTGACGTTTTCTTGTCGTCGACTACGACGATCGGCCGGTCTGTCTTCATCGTCAGCCTCCAGACCGCATTGCCCCGCCGATGACGATCGTCGAGGCGAACAGGTTCTCTTCACTCGTGGGCGAGATCTATGATGCAGCGGTCGATCCCGCACAGCGAAGCGCCGCCCTGGAGCAGGTTGCCGTTTTCGTCGGCGGCTCGGCCGTGACCATTCTCTCGCGCGACGCAGCCAGGCTCTCGATCGAAATCCACCAGCACTATGGAACGGATTCCCGCTTTCGCGAGCTCTATCGGGATCGATATGTCGAGCTCGATCCATTGCTCGATCGCCACCTCGATCTGGCCGTCGAGCAGACCATCGGCGTGGCCGACGTGATGCCCTATTCGGACTTCGTGGCCACGAGCTTCTATCGCGAGTGGGTGGAACCGCAGGGCGCCGTCGACCTCGCGACCGTCACGCTCGAACGATCGAATGCGCGCACGACGATTTTGCAGGTCATGCGCGGCCGGTCACGGGGAACCGTCGATGACGCGATGCGCGAGCGCATGCGGTTGGTTGCGCCGCACATCCAGCGCTCGCGCGTCATGGGTCGGCAGATCAGGGCGCGCTCCCACATCATGGCCGACCTCGCCGAGGTTCTCGACGCCTTAAGCACGGCGATCTGCCTGTTCGACGCTGAGGGGCGGATCGTTCATGCCAACGCGTCGTGTCGGCAATTGCTCGCTGACGGCGATCTGCTCGCGATCGTCGGCGATCGCATCGTGGCGCGTAGCACCCAAGCCGACAAAATACTCCGCAGCCTGTTTGATCTCGCCGCCGACGGCGCAACCCGTTCGGCCGATCGCCGCAGGATCGAGTTCATGACGTCGACCGACGGCCAGCACTATCTGGCGCACTCGTTTTCACTGACGCAGCAACGTCGCCAGCAACGCGATGTTGCTGCGACGGCGCTGTTCCTGCAAAAGGCCTCGATGGCGCCTCAGCTCGCAACGGACGCGATCGCTGCAGCATTCAGGCTGACACCGTCTGAAATGCGCGTGCTGACGGCCATCGTCGAGCTCGGTGGAGTTCCCGACATCGCGGCAAAGCTCGGAATTGCCGAGACGACGGTGAAGACACATCTCGGTCGCCTCTTCGAGAAGACCGGCGCCGGCAGGCAGGCGGATCTTGTGAAGATCGCGGCGGGCTTTGCTGCTCCGTTCGTGCAGGCGATCGGCCCCGACAACGCCGTGTAATCCAATTCACATCGTGCGCTGCGAGTTGCGCGCTCTCAATCCATTGTGAAGGCCGAGCTGCATTCGTCCTCCGAACGTATGACGCTTGTTATTTGCCACTTCCGTATAGGCAGTTTCTGAAATGAGATGGGCGATGCCCGCCACCACGCGGCACCGGATACGAGTGCGGGGGAGAACAGCGCGTGGCCAGGCCTGCTCGTCGATTGGAGGGATTGCAGTGAGCGGCAAGGACGATGTTTCCATTCTGAGGGTTTCGTCGAACGAGATTCCGGAGAGCGAGCGCGTTACGACGCTGCGCGACTTCTACTGTCGCGGCGTGCTCAAGGCCGAGCTCGACGTTCGGGATGGCAAGCCCATCGTGGCAAGCCTCACGTCTCATTCGCTGCCCGATGCGCAATTGCTCCTCGGTACCCTGTTCGGCGCCAAGGTCGTTCGCTCCCAGCACCTTGTTGTGGACGGCGATGACAGTCTTGCGCTGGTCTTCAACCGGTCCGGGACCGTCGGGGTCACGGGGCGGGGGCGAGACTTGCTGCTCGGTCCCGGAGACGCCGTGCTGACCAGTGCCGAGGACGCCACGACCTTCGAGCGGTTCGAGGTCGGAGACTGCTTCTCGCTGCGGGTGCCGCGGCGGGTTCTCGCGCCGATCATTATGGATGTGGACGATGTGGTGATGCGCGTCATCCGGGACCGCCAGACCGAGATCAGGGTTCTCGTCGATTACGCAACGTCGTTGGTGCGGGAGAATGCCCTGGCAACGCCCGCGCTGCGTGATGTCGGCGTCGGGCATTTGCACGACCTCCTGGCGCTCGTGCTCGGTCCAACCGACGACGTACGGGAAAGCGCCGGCCGGCGCGGCGCGAAGGCCGCGCGCTTGCGCAAAGCCAAATTCCTGATCGTCAACAATTGCTGGCGGCAGGACCTGTCGGTGGCCGGCGTTGCGCAGGGGCTCGGCGTCACGCCGCGTTACCTCCAGCGCCTGTTCGAGGCCGATGGCAAGACGTTTTCCTCGTTCCTGATCGAGCAACGCCTCAAGCGCGCCCATCGCATGTTGCGGGAACCGGAATTCGCCGAGCGTCCGGTCTCTTCGATCGCCTACGACGTCGGCTTCGGCGATCTCTCCTATTTCAACCGCTCTTTCCGGCGGGCCTACGGCGCCACGCCGAGCGACGTCAGGAGCGGCGCGGCGCAGTGATCGCATCCGTGCGAGTTCGAGCGTGCGATCGATTTCGATCCGGAGCGGGGAATTGTTCACATGATCCTTGATCGTGAAGTCATGGCCGTTGCTCGTTTGTTGAGCCGAAGTGCCGTTGTTGCGGGCAAACCGATTACGAGTTCTGGCGCGTGGAGCAGGTCATGACGCAGCGTTCCGTGCGGCGCCGTCGGTTGGAGTGTGGAATGCGCCGTTTCTTCTTCGATCTCCTGGTCGGCAATACCGTCAAGATCGATCCGGGCGGAATGGTGTTCGAGCATGCCAAGGCGACATTCGTGGTCGCCGACGAGATGGCAAGGCACCTCTTCGTCTGGCGCGATGATCTGCGCGATCGCGATGCCTGGATCCGCGTCAGGGACGATGGCGGGCGCGAGTTCTATCGCGCCGCGGTCTGGTCGGAGAGCACCGAGAAAGCGGGCTGGGACCAGGCGTGAATGCGCGCAGTGTCGCAATTCTGCACCAGTGGCGATTCACAGTTGGCTGCGCCGGCCTCCTCCGATCGGAGGATGAGGGCATGCTCCGGTTGTGTTATGGTATCGGGCATTGTTCATCCAAAGCCATTCAACACCATGTCCAGACCGCGGAAGCTGCCAGATCTGGTCGAGTCCATTTACGATGCCGGTCTCGACCCCTCGCTGTGGAACGACGTCGTCGTGGGCATCCGCGATTTCGTCGGTGGCCAGGCCTGCGGGCTGTTTTCCAAGGATTCGATCAGCAAGTTCGGCATCACGCATTATTATTGCGGGGCCGATCCGCACTACATCCAGCTCTATTCGGAGACCCATTCCAAGTTCGATCCGCTGACGATCCTGCCGCCACAGGGCCGGATCGTAAGCATCCCCGATCTGGTCAATTTCGACGAATATCGCCGCGGGCGCTTCTATCAGGAATGGCTGCGGCCGCAGGGCTCTCACGACGCCGCCAATGTCGTGCTCGAGAAATCGAACGCGCACTGCCCGGTGATGATGACGGTGCTGTCGGGCCGGCGCATGGTTGACGCGCGAATGAAGCACCGGATGTCGATGATCGTGCCGCACGCCAGCCGCGCGCTGCTGGTCAATCGCGCCATCAGCTCGAAGCTGACGCTGGCCACGGCGCTCGCTGATGTCCTGGACAATCTGTCGTCCGGCATCTTCCTGCTCGATTCCGGCTGCCACGTGGTCCACGCCAATGCGAGCGGCTACGCGCTGCTCGAGGCTGACGACGTGGTCCGCATCGTTGCCGGCCAGCTCGTGACCAGCGGCACCGAGGCCAATCAGACGCTGCGCGAGGCGTTCGCGGCCCGCGGCGATGCTGCCTCGCTTCTCGCAGAGGGGCAAGCGATCCCGTTACTTTCGTCCAAGAGCGAACGCTATGTGGCGCACATCCTGCCGCTGTCCTCTGTGCTGCGGAACGGCAGCGAGCGGTCGTTCGATGCGGTCGGCGCGCTGCTGCTGCGTAAGGTCACGCCCTGCGGGCAATCCTACGGCGAGCTGATTGCGCGGACCTTCAACCTGACGCCGGCGGAACTGCGGGTGTTCCTGTCGATCGTCGAGGTCGGCGGCGTTCCGGAGACGTCCATCGCGCTCGGAATCGCAGAGACGACGGTGAAGACGCATCTACATCGCGTGTTCGCCAAGACGGGCGTCGCGCGTCAGGCGGATCTCGTCAAGCTCGCGGCCGGATTCTCCAATCCACTTGTCAACTAGCTGGTTAATTGGCGAGAAACCATTGAACCTATCGCTGTCCCGGCCGACTCCATGGAAAAGCCTGAGGGCATCAACGTCTCAAATCCACGCGCCGGACTATTGGCTCATTCAATGCAGCTGACCGCAAAACACTCCGAGTTGATCGAGAGCATATATGACGCCGGACTCAATCCTGAATTGTGGTCCGATGTTGTCGTCATGCTCAACGGTTTCTTCGGCAGCCGGGCTTGCGGCCTGATTTCAAAAGACAAGGTCAGCAAGTCCGGATCGACGCACTATTATTGCGGGGTCGATCCGCACTTCATCCAGCTCTATGCCGACGAATACGCGCAGCATGACCCGCTCGCCAGGTTGCCGCGCTATGGTGAGGTACGCAACATCCCGGACCTCGTGAATTTCGACGAATATCGTCGCGGGCGCTTCTATCAGGAGTGGCTGCGCCCCCAAGGCTGCGCCGACGTCGCAAATGCTGTACTGGAACAGGCGAACTCGCCGTGCCCGATGCTGATGACGGTCATCCCGGGCAAGGAGATGCTGAACGCGAAGATGCGCGCGCGCATGCAGCTCATCGTTCCCCACGCAAGCCGCGCTTTGATGATCAGCCGGACGATTGAGCGGAAGCAGCAGAGGTCAATTGCGCTTGCGGATATCGTGGATCGACTAAGTGCCGGCGTGATCCTGCTCGATGCTGCCTGCAACATCGTCCACAGCAACCCGGCGGCCGACGCGATCCTCGATGCCGATGATGTCTTGCGGTCCGTCAACGGCCGCCTGCTGGCGAGATCGCCTGAGGCGAATGCAGCGCTGCGCATCGTCTTTCGTGACGAAGCGGAGGTGGCCGCTGTGGCGGGAGCGGGCCGCAAAATTCAGCTGGCATCGAGGGACGGATCGCATCACATCGCTCATGTGATTGCGCTGCCGTCGCTTCTGCGGGAGGGGAGCGCAGGGCGTGCCGGGGGCGCCATCGGCGCCCTATTCGTCTGGAAGGCGAAGTTCGATGCGCGCTCTTGCGCCGCTCTGATCGACCGCACGTTCGAGCTGACGGCTGCGGAACTCAGGGTTCTGCTGTCCATCGTCGAAATCGGCGGCGTGCCGGAGACAGCCGACGCGCTCGGAATCGCAGATACGACCGTGAAGACGCATCTGCATCGTGTGTTCGCCAAGACCGGCACCAGCCGGCAGGCCGACCTCGTCAAGCTCGCGGCAGGATTTTGCAACCCGCTGGTTCACTGACGCACCGTCAGCGCTGAAGAACGAATCAGCGCCGTGCCCGCAATTTCATCATCAGAAATGTTATCGCGCGTCATTCGTTTGGGTGACGCGATTTGCTGCGTTCTCTTCTACGAGAACTTACACGACTACTTGTCCGTCGCGTACGATTCTTGCGTGAAGCAACTCACAGCGGGTGGGAGTGAATTCCATCAAATTCGCTTGCAGGCTGAGAGGAGGTCGCCATGCGAACAACGGCACGAAGCCTGGTTCGGAAGTTCCACGACGTCGTCGATCGCATGATCGCAACGCTGCATCAGCAGCGTGCGATCGAGGCGCAGCGCGTGTTGCGGCGCTACCGCCATCTCCTCGGGGCGCAGCATGACGCGTTGCCTTTGAATGAATTTATTGCCGTCTGCAGTGAGAAGGATATTTCAGAAAATGCCCACCGATCTGATGCGCGCGAGCGTTCGGCCAGCCGCCCCAGTCTCGAACGTGCGTAACACCAACATCGTCGCGATGACGCTCACCGCAGCGCTCGTCACCCTTCAACTGGTCGGCCTCGTCATGCTGGAACGATCGCACGCGCATGCGATGCAGGTGTCGTTTCCGCGCGAGCCTGCTAGCTGCCCGGAAAGCGCCTCCGCACCGGTCTCGCCGATTCCCTATGACTGAGCGGAGGGCGGATCATGCCGGACATCACGACACTGATGCTACTCAGCGCTGCCGTGTTCGCCGGAGCCTTCGTCTCGGGGCTCTCGGGCTTCGCGTTCTCTGCCGTGGCGGGCGCGGTCCTGCTGCGCGTATTCCAGCCGCTGGAGGCGGTGCCCCTGATGATGGCATGCAGCATCGGCGTGCAGGCGACCAATCTGTGGGCGCTCCGGCGCAGCATCCGTTGGGAGGGAAGCCTGCTCCTGATCATCGGCGGATTGATCGGCGTTCCCATTGCGGTCTCGCTGTTACAGAGCACCGACACGCATTTGCTTCGGCGCGGCTTTGGCGTCGTCGTTGCGCTCTATGCCGCCTACATGCTGCTGCGGCCGACGCTGGTGACTGCCGGTGAGGCCGTCGGTCGTCACTGGGTTGCGCTCATTGGATTTGGAGGAGGGCTCGTTGGTGGCCTGACCGCCATGCCCGGTGCGATCCCGACGATCTGGTGCGACATGCGCGGCATGCCCAAGGGCGAGCAGCGCGGCCTGGTGCAGCCGTTCATCGCCGCGATGCAGCTCTTTGCGATCATCCTGCTGGTCGGACATCAGGATCTGTCGTCGAAGGTCTTGGTCGACCTTGCGGTCAGCCTGCCGGCGCTGTTCGCGGGATCCGCGCTCGGCGTAATCGCGTTTCACCGGGTCAACGAGACGGTCTTTCGCAAGACCGTGCTCGTCCTGTTGTTGCTGTCAGGGATTTCCCTGATCTAGTGGCCAGCGACTTCGTGGTTGAGGCCTTGGACCGGTGCTGCACTGGTGTCGCTGCCGTGATGCACCAGCGGCTTCATGCCGGTGACGGTCCGCAGCAGCACATAGAACACCGGCGTCAGGAACAGGCCGAATACGGTGACGCCGATCATGCCGGAGAACACGGCGACGCCCATGGCTCGCCGCATCTCGGAGCCGGCGCCGGTCGAGAGCACCAGCGGCAGCACGCCCATGATGAATGCCATCGACGTCATCAGGATCGGACGCAGCCGCAGCCGGCTCGCCTCGATCGCGGCCCGGATCGGCGTGCGCCCCGCAAATTCGAGCTCGCGCGCGAATTCGACGATCAGGATCGCGTTCTTGGCCGAGAGGCCGACGAGCACGATCAAGCCGATCTGGGTGAAGACGTTGTTATCGCCCTTCGAGATCCAGACGCCGAACATTGCGGCGAGCAGGCCCATCGGCACGATCATGATGATCGAGAGCGGCAAGGTCAGGCTCTCGTAGAGCGCGGCCAGCACCAGGAATACCAGCAGAATCGCCAGCGGGAACACCCAGAGGCCGGAATTGCCGGCGATGAACTCCTGATAGGTCAGGTCGGTCCATTCGAAGGCAAAGCCGGGCGGCAACGTCTCCGCCGCAATCCGCGTCGCGACCTCCTGCGCCTGGCCTGACGAAAAGCCGGGCGCCGCCGCGGCGTTAATGTCGGATGACAGGAAGCCATTGTAGCGGATCGCGCGTTCAGGACCCGCACTCTGGCGGATCGTCATCAGCGCCGAGAGCGGCACCATGTCACCGGAGGACGAGCGCACCTTCAACTGCCTGATGTCGTCGGCACGTGCGCGGAACGGCGCATCGGCCTGGACATAGACCGAGTAGGTGCGGCCAAACTTGTTGAAGTCGTTGACGTAGTAGGAGCCCAGGTAGATCTGGAGCGTATTGAACACCTCCGTCACGGGAACGCCGAGCTGGAGCGCCTTGGTGCGGTCGATGTCGGCGAAGAGCTGGGGCACGTTGACCTGGAAGCTCGAGAACACGCCGGCGATCTCCGGTGCCTTCTGCATCGCCGCCATGAACGCCTTGGTGGCGTCGTTGAGCGCTTCATAGCCGAGACCGGCGCGGTCCTCGATCTGCAGCTTGAAGCCGCCGATGGTGCCGAGCCCGTTGACCGGCGGCGGCGGGAACATGGCGATGAAAGCTTCCTGAATCCCGGAGTATTTCTTGTTGAGGTCGGCCGCGATCGCGTTTCCGCTCAGTGCCGGCCCTTTGCGCTCGTCGAACGGCTTGAGCGTCGAGAACACGATGCCGGCGTTGGAGGAGTTGGTGAAGCCGGAGATCGACAGGCCGGGGAACGCGACCGAACTCTCGACACCGGGCTGGGTCAGCGCGATGTCGCTCATCTTGCGGATCACCTCTTCGGTACGGTCGAGCGTGGCGCCGTCGGGCAGGCGTGAGAAGCCGACCAGATATTGCTTGTCCTGACCCGGCACGAAGCCGCTCGGCACCTGCTGGAACAGGAAGGCGGTGATGCCGACCAACACCACGTAGAGCCCCATCACGGCGGCCTTGCCCGAGATCACCTTGGTGACGGTGCCGCTGTAATTCTCCGATGAGCGCGTGAAGGCCTTGTTGAAGCCCCGAAAGAACCAGCCGAGACCTTTTTCGAGGATGATCGTCAGCCGGTCTTTCGGCTCGTCGTGGCCCTTGAGCAGCAGGGCCGACAGGGCCGGCGACAACGTCAGCGAGTTGACGGCCGAGATCACCGTCGAGATCGCGATCGTCAGCGCGAACTGCTTGTAGAACTGCCCGGTGAGGCCGGAGATGAAGGCCAGCGGCACGAACACGGCGATTAGCACCATCGCGATCGCGATGATCGGGCCGGACACCTCGCGCATGGCTTGATAGGTGGCATCGCGCGGCGACAGCCCGCCCTCGATGTTGCGCTCGACGTTCTCGACCACGACGATGGCGTCGTCGACGACGATGCCGATCGCGAGCACCAAGCCAAACAGACTGAGCGCGTTGATGGAGAATCCGAACACGTGCATCACCGCGAAAGTGCCGACGATCGACACCGGCACGGCGAGCAGCGGAATGATCGAGGCGCGCCAGGTCTGCAGGAACAGGATCACGACCAGCACCACCAGCGCGATCGCCTCCAGCAACGTGTGGATCACGGCCTCGATCGAAGACCGCACGAATTGGGTGGGGTCATAGACGATCTGGTAGGACACGCCCTCAGGCATGTTCTTCTTGATCTCGGCCATGGTGGCGCGGACGTGGTCGGATATCTCAAGCGCATTGGAGCCGGGCGCCTGGAAGATCGGGATCGCGACCGCCTGCTTGTTGTCGAGCAGCGAGCGCAGGCCGTACTCGGAGGCACCGAGCTCAATGCGCGCGACATCGCGCAACCGAACCACTTCGCCCCGCGTGCCGGTCTTGACCACGATGTCACCGAACTGCTCTTCGTTCGCGAGCCGGCCCTCGGCATTGACGGACAGCTGCAGATCGATGCCCTTGACGTTCGGGGAGGAGCCGACCACGCCGGCGGCAGCTTCGACGTTCTGCGCCTGGATTGCCTTGACGATGTCGCTTGCGGTCAGCCCGTGCTCGGCCGCCTTCTGCGGATCGACCCAGACCCGCATCGAATAATCGCCGGCGCCGTAAAGCTGGACGTCACCGACGCCGTCGATCCGCGCCAGGCGGTCCTTGACGTTGAGCACCGCATAGTTGCGCAAGTAAGTCATGTCGTAGCGGTTGTTCGGCGAGTGCAGATGCACGACCATGGTGAGGTCGGGCGACGACTTCTTGGTGATGATGCCGAGCTGGCGCACCACCGCCGGCAGGCGCGGCTCGGCCTGCTGCACGCGGTTCTGCACCAGCTGTGTCGCCTTGTCGGGGTCAGTGCCGAGCCGGAAGGTCACCGTCAGCGTCATTGCGCCGTCGGTGGTTGCCTGGCTCGACATGTACAGCATGCCTTCGACGCCGTTGATCTGCTCCTCGATCGGCGTGGCCACCGTTTCCGCGATCACCTTGGGATTGGCGCCGGGATAGGTGGCGCGCACCAGCACCGATGGCGGCACCACGTCGGGATATTCCGAGATCGGCATCGCGAACAGCGAGATCAGGCCTGCAAGGAAAATCAGGACCGAAAGAACGCCTGCAAAAATCGGACGATCAATGAAGAACTTTGAGAGATTCATGGCTTTGCCCCTGCGCGAGAGACAGCTCTCCCGTACCCGGGACGCGGCTAGCGCCCGCGAACCCGGAATCGAGATGCGATGTCTTGGTCGTTATTTCGTCGTCATTCCGGGCGCGTGGCCCGGAACGAGGTAGTTAGCGTTGCACCACGTCCTGGTTGCTGTGGTTGGAGGCCTGCTGTCCGCGCGCGCCCATCGCTGCCACCTCCGTTTTGAGGAGAGCACCGGGGCGTACGCGCTGCAGGCCGTTGACGACGATGCGATCGCCGGTTTTCAAGCCTGTTGTCACGATGCGCAGTCCGTCGACCGAGCCGCCAAGCGTGATCGGCCGGTAGACGGCGCGGCTGTCGTCGCCGACCGCCATCACGAACTTCTTGTCCTGGTCGGTGCCGATCGCGCGTTCGTCGATCATCACCAACGTCTGCTGCTTCGGCTGGCCCATCCGCACGCGTGCGAACTGGCCGGGGATGAGACGCCCGTCCTCATTGGGGAATACTGCGCGGACACGGATGGTGCCGCTCTGGCCGTTGACCTGGTTGTCGATCAGCTGGATGTGACCCTTCGCGGAGAGGCCGCCGGAGGTCGCCATCTCGACCGGGATCTGGTCGAGATTGCCGCGTTTTCCGGATGCGTCCGCGATCGAGTTCAGCGCGCGCAGCACGACCTCTTCATCCGCGTCGAACGAGGCGTAGATCGGATTGACCGAGACCAGCGAGGTCAGAACCGGGGAGGCAGTGCCGGCGGCGACGAGATTGCCGACGGTGATCTCGAACTTGCCGACGCGGCCGTCCACGGGCGCGCGCACCTCTGTGTAATCGAGATTGAGCTTTGCGGTCTGGAGCGTCGCTTCGGCCGCCTTCACATTGGCAATGGCTTCGCGATTGGCGTTGTCGCGCTGGTCGTAGTCGCGCCGTGTCACGACGGCGTTGCCGACCAGCTGCGCGCCGCGCTCGAGCTCGCTCTGGGTGAAGACCACGCGCGCCTTCGCCGCCTCGAGCTGCGCGTTGGCCTTGTCGACCTCGGCCTCGTAGGGCGCCGGATCGATCTTGAACAGGACGTCACCGGCCTTCACCAGCGCGCCCTCCGTGAAATTGGTCGATAGGATTGCGCCGGCAACGCGTGGGCGAAGCTCGACGCGGTTGATGGCCTCGAGCCGGCCAGAGAAATCGTCCCACAGCACGGTTTGCCGCGGTTCGATCATCGCGACGGTCACGGAGACGGCCTGTTCAGCCGCGGCCGCCGGTGCGGTCGCCTGGGCCGAGCGGAAATAGTGGCCGGTCGCGATCGAACCAGCCACGGCGAGGGCGCCCACGATCGCAGCGCCGCCGAGAAGGCGGCGGATACGGCCAGGACGAGAGGTATTTTGGGAGGGGGGCATTGGCGCGCTCCAGAATTGTAGTGTTCACTACAGATGTGGAGCTGGATATCGCAGCGCAAGATACTTATGTACCGTTCACTAAGAAAATTGTAGCCGCTTACCGCAAGAATGGGAAGGCGGAAGAGAAAAGAAAGACAGAACAAATAGATAGGATCAGGCGTTAGTTGAGGGATGACGCCGATTCCAAGGAGACAGGCATATGGGCATGGGACGCCCCCGCGAATTCGACGCTGATGTCGCGTTGGATCAGGCGATGGAAGTGTTTTGGCGCCATGGCTATGAGGGCGCCACGATTGCCCAGCTCACGGAGGCGATGGGCATCAACCCGCCGAGCCTTTATGCCTGCTTCGGCAACAAGGAAGGTCTGCTCAAGGCCGCCCTCAACCGCTACACCAAATTGCGCGGCGTCTGGATGGACGGGGTGGTCGCGGCGCCGACCGCCCGCGAGGTCGCCGAGCGGATGCTGATGGGCATCGCCGAGAAGCAGACCGATCCCGCTAATCCACCCGGTTGCCTGCTGGTGCAAGGCGGCATCGCTTGCGGCACCGGCTCCGAGAACGTCCCGTTTGAACTTGCCGCCCGCCGCGCCGAGAACGAAGATCAGCTCCGCGAGCGTTTTGTTCGCGCCAAGGCTGAAGGCGATCTCAAGCCGACCTCGGATCCCGCAGCGCTCGCGCGCTATGTCTCGGCGGTGTCTGTCGGCATGGGCGTGATGGCGTCCTCAGGTTCCGACCGCGAGGCGTTGCGGCAGGTGGCGAGCGTGGCGGTGCAGGCGGTTGAGGCGCAGTCGGCGCACGGGTAAGGCTCCGAAGGAATCAGCCCTGCGACCCCGACAAGAGTCAATAATGTTCGCCCTGACATTGCTAGGCACCTCGGCCAGCGTCCCATCCGCAGAGCGCAACCATCCGGCGCTTCTCCTGGAGGCCGCGGGCGAGCGCATCCTCATCGATTGCGGCGAGGGCACGCAGCGACAGTTGCTGCGAAGCGGCGCCGGCTTTCGGCGGCTCGATCGCATTCTGCTGACGCACGGGCATCTCGACCACGTGCTCGGCATCCCCGGTCTGTTCTCGACATTGGGGCTGCGGCAGACCTCCGACCTGATGACCATCCATGGCGGGCCGGGTACGCTCGATATCGTCATCCGCATGCTCGCCGGCCTATGGGGCGAGGGCCGGGCGCCGATCGCAATAGAGTTCGCGCCGCTGTCTGAAGGGCCGGTCGTCGACGCCGGCGAGTTCACGATCGACTGTTTTCCGGTTCGCCATCGCGATACCGACAGTTTTGGCTTCGTTTTCCAAAGTCCTGCGCGCCGCCATCTCTTGTCTGACCGCCTCTCTGCGCTCGGTGTGCCCGATGGTCCCATGCGCGGCGAGCTGGCCGCAGGTCGGTCGGTCACGATTGAAGGTGGCCGGACGATCGATCCGGAGGATGTCCTGGGCGCGCCGAACAGTGGCAAGAAGCTGGTCGTGATCGGCGACACCGAGACCACCGAGGGCCTATCGAAACATGTCGCGGGTGCGGACCTGCTGGTGATCGAGGCGACGTTCCTGGATCGCGATTCGCCGACTGCCCGGGATTACGGCCATCTCACCGCGGCGGAGGCTGCCACCTTCGCGGCCGCGAATAGCGTCCGGCAACTCGTGCTGACCCATCTGTCGGGCCGCTATGAGGACGAGGAGATCCTGGCTGAGGCGGCAAAGATCTTCCCGGACGTCCGGATCGCCGCAGACTTCGATCGTATCACCGTTTAGGCGCTGCGTTGCCCGGCCATTAATCTTACCTGTCAAGGTTTACGCGACTTCATTCCCGCAGCCGCGCGCCAGCGCGGTATTTTCGAAGGATCAGAAATCAGTTGTGTATTGAGAGTACCATGTCTCGTTCCGTTGAATTGATCGTTGAGGGTTATGTGCGGCTGAATGATCGCGATGCGCTGGAAGATATTTTGGCGCATCGCCAGGACCTGCTGCGGCAGCTGGTGGCCGTGACCGGCGTCGACCCGCAGCGCTCCATCGCGCAGGTGAGCGAGGAAATCACCATCATCGAAGCCGGACTTGCGACGCTCGTCCCGGAATAGCTGTCTTGGGCGATCGCGCTTCGGTCGACCGCGCGCTCAGCTCAACAGGCCCGACTTGATCGTGATCTCCTGCACCGTGCTCGTCAGCCGGATCAGCTTCGGCAGCGCCTGATCGCGAAAGGTCGGCATGTCCATGCGCATCGCATCCACGGTGACGCTCAGTCCGGCGATCACAAAACCCTGCGCGTCCAGGATCGGCATCGCCAGCGTGCGCAGGCCATAGGCGTTCTCGCCGTCGGAGACGGCATGGCCTTTCTTCTTCACCTGATCGAGCCGGGCGAGCAGCGCGTCGAGATCGGTCAGCGTTCGCTCCGACAGCTTGACGCGGGGCCGTGACTCCAGCCGCTCGATCTGCTCGTTGCGCTGAAGATGTGCCAGCATCGCATGGCCGAGCGCGGCGCTATAGGCGGGGATACGCGTGCCCGGCCGACGGTCCATCTTGTGGCGGTCGAGGCCAGCGCCGACGCGCGCGAGATAGATCACATCGCCGCCATCGAGGATGCCGAGCGAGGCCGCATCGCCGACCTCGGGCACGAGGTCGCGCAACAAGGGCTCGACGATGGTGCGCAACGATCCGTGCGACAGCACGGTGTAGCCGAGGTCGAGGCAGGCGACGCCGAGACGGAACCGGCGGCTCTGCGGCACCGCCTGGAGATAGCCGAGTTCGATCAGGGTCTGGATCAGCCGGAACGCCGTGCCGCGATCGAGATCGGCGCGTGCGGCAACTTCACTCAGCGTCAGTTCGAAGGCCTCGCTGGTGAAACTCTTGAGCACGGCGAAGGCCTTGCCGACGGACGCGACATGATTCTTGGGATTTTTCGGTGTAGCTTCCGGTGCGCGTTTCGCCGCCTTCTTCTCGACCTTGGCCATGCCTGTATGCCCTGCCATGACAGCCAGCCCTTGACGCGGCGGCAGCCTGATCTTACCAACGGGTCAGATTATAACAAATGTTCGCATTCCGAACAACATCGATCTGACGATCGGAGGAAGCTTTGTCGACATCATCGCTGCACCCACATGGCGTGTTCTGCGCCGCGTTGACGCCGCTCGACGCCGAGCTCGCGCCCGATCATGCGCGCTTCATCGCGCATTGCCGCTACCTGCTGAACGAAGGCTGTGATGCCATTGCGATGCTTGGCACGACGGGGGAGGCGAACTCGTTCTCGGTCTCCGAGCGCACCGCGCTGCTGGAGGCCGTGATCGCCGGCGGCATCAAGCCGAACCAATTGCTGCCGGGCACCGGCGTCGCCGCATTCACCGACACCATCGCGTTGACGCGGCATGCGCTGTCGGTCGGCGTCGAGACCGTGGTGATGCTGCCGCCGTTCTACTACAAGAACGTCAGCGATGACGGTGTCTATGCCGCCTATAGCGAGATCATCCAGCGCATCGGCGATAAGCGCCTCAGAATCGTGCTCTATCACATCCCGCAAATGTCGATGCAGCCGATCTCGCACGCGCTGATCGAACGGTTGCGCGCGGCCTATCCGTCGACCATCGTCGGAATCAAGGATTCGTCGGGCGACTTCGCCAACATGACTGCGATGGTCGCGCGGTTTCCGGGCTTCTCGGTGCTGACCGGCGCCGATCCTCTGCTGCTGCCGCTGCTGCGCAAGGGCGGTGGGGGCTGCATCACCGCGACCTCGAACCTCGTCGCGCGCGATCTCGCCTATGTCTTCAAGCATTTCCGCGACAGCGATGACGACGCAAGCCTCGCGGCTGCGCAGGCGCGCATCGTGAAGGCGCGTGAGCTGGTCTCGCGCTTTGCGCAGATGCCGTCCCTGAAGGCGTTGATGGCCGAGCGCACCGGTCACGCCGGCTGGCAGCGCCTGCGGCCGCCGCTGGAGACGTTGCCGGCGGCTCAATTGAAAGAGCTGCTCGCGAATGCCGCGGCATTCGCGGCCGCCGCTTAAGGCGGACGCGGACGACGAGGCGATCCGATGCCTGACTCCCTTCAGGACGCGCTGGTAAATCCCGGCAAGATCTTTGGCGCGGGAGCGGCATGACGATGACCAGCATCCGCCTGCTTGCCGACGACCTGACCGGCGCGCTCGATACCGCGGCGGAGTTCGTCGGCCTGTGCGGACCGTTCGACGTCATCTGGCAGGACACGCCCGCGGCAACAGGCTCCCCGAGCCTGGCGATCGACAGCGGCACAAGGGAGCGTTCCAAAGACGAGAGCGTCGCGATCGTTGGCCGGCTGGCGCCGCTGCTTCGCGACGGCGCGATCGCCTACAAGAAGGTCGACAGCCTTCTCCGTGGCGCTTGGGCGGCCGAGCTCGGCGCCTGCCTGAGCACCGGCCACTGGGCGTCATGCGTGGTCGCGCCTGCCTTCGACTATCAGGGACGCCGCACCGTCGATGCCCAGCAATATGCGCGCACGGTGGAGGGCGACTGGCATCGCGTCGGCGACAATCTGCTGGACCAGTTGCGACGGGATGGCATCGCGGCGCGGCGCGGCGGCGCCGACACGCTGGCGCAAGGCGGCGTTCAGGTCTTCGATGCCGAGAGCGACCTCGATCTCGATCGCGTCGTCGAGATGGCGCGGCGGATGCCCGGGCCGGTGCTGTGGTGCGGCAGTGGCGGGCTGGCCGGTGCGCTCGCGCGTGGCCACCGCGCAGATGCACTTTCGAAATTGAAGCGCCCGGTGCTGGGCCTGTTCGGCTCAGACCAGGCCGCCACTGCCTCTCAGCTCGACGTATGTGGCGACGCCACGATTGCGGTCGCCGAGGGTGAGGGCGGCGTCAGTGTTCAGCGCAAGCTGGCGGACGACGGCGTCGCCTTGGTGAAATTCGCCCTTCCCGATGGCCTGTCGCGCGCAGGAGCGGCGCAACGGATCGCGCGCGAATTGACGGCGCTGACCGCAACGCTCGACCCACCCGGAACCTTGATCGTTGCTGGTGGAGAGACGCTGAAGGCCGTATGCCTTGCACTCGGCGCGCATGCGCTCCAGGTCACGGGGCGCATCGTACCCGGACTGCCGCGCTCGGTGCTGCAAGGCGGCCGCTGGGCCGGCGTCGACGTCATCTCGAAATCCGGAGCGTTCGGCGCGCGCGAGCTGTGGCGCGATCTGCTCCGGGAAAATCAATTGCTCACTATGGGGAGTCCGTCATGACCTCTCGGCATCTTGCCATCACCATGGGCGATCCCGCCGGGATCGGGCCTGAGATCATCGTCAAGGCCTGTGTCGGATTGAAGGACCGGATCGCGACCGGCGATCTGCGCCTGCTGATCATCGGCAGCGGCGCGGCGCTGGACAGCGCGAAGGCCGCGCTTGGTACCAATATCGCGATCCCGCAGGTGACGGCCGACGATCGCGACTGGCCCAACCTCTGTTACCTGCAAGCCGACGCCGAAGGCGACCCGATCAAGCCCGGCGTGCTCAGCGCCGATGGCGGCCGCTTCGCCTACAAGGCGATCGAGCAGGGCGTGCGTCTCACGCAGGCAGGCCGAACCGGAGCCATTGTCACGGCGCCGCTCAACAAGGAAGCCCTCAACAAGGCCGGCTATCATTTTCCAGGGCATACTGAGATGCTCGCGCATCTCACCGGCGTGCGCGGTTCGGTGATGCTGCTCGCTCACGGTAACATGCGCGTCAGCCATGTCTCGACCCATGTGGCGCTGGAGGACGTGCCGAAGCGTCTGACGCCGGAGCGGCTGCGCATGGTGATCGATCTCACCGACGATGCACTGCGCCGGCTCGGCATCGCAAAACCCAAGATCGCAATCGCCGCGCTCAACCCGCATGCCGGTGAGGGCGGTCTGTTCGGCCGGCAGGATATCGACGTCTCCGCGCCCACGATTGCGCGAGCAGTCGCCGACGGTCTCGACGTGGTCGGTCCCGTGCCCGGCGACACCATCTTCGTCAAGTTGCGCGCCGGCCAGTACGATGCCGCGGTCGCGATGTATCACGACCAGGGGCACATCCCGGTCAAGCTGCTCGGCTTCCAGGTCGATCCCGCCACCGGCCGCTGGCAGGAGCTTTCCGGCGTCAACATCACGCTCGGCCTGCCGATCATCCGCACCTCCGTCGATCACGGCACTGCCTTCGACATTGCCGGCAAGGGCATCGCCAACGAACACAGCCTGATCGAGGCCATCGACTATGCCGAGCGGCTGGCCGCCGGCGCCTCCGCATCCAAGTCTTGAGATCGAGCCCACGATGACCAACGCCTTCACGCCCATCGAAATCCTCCGCCCCACCATCCTGGAGTTCGGCAACGGCACGATCACCGCTGCAGCGCGCTTCGCCGAACGGATCGGTGCCAAGCGGCCGCTGGTGATCTCCGATCCCTTCAACGCGCGTCGCGTCGACACGCTGGCGCTGCCGGGCGCAGTCAAAGTGTTCGGCGAGGTGAAGCCCGAGCCGGATCTGCCCAATCTCGAGAAGGCGGTCGCTATGGCGCGCGACGTCAAGCCCGATCTCGTCGTCGGCTTTGGCGGCGGCAGCGCGATGGATCTCGCCAAGCTGGTCGCCGTGATGTCCACCAGTGACGTCGCCTTTGCCGATATCGTCGGACCGGAGAAGATGGCCGGCCGCAGCGTTGCGCTGATGCAGATCCCGACCACGTCTGGCACCGGCAGCGAGGCCGGCACCCGCGCGCTGATCACCGATCCCGTCAGCCAGAACAAGCAGGCGGTGCAGAGCCGTTTCATGCTGGCCGATATCGCCATCGTCGACCCCGATCTGACGATGACCGTGCCGAAGGAAATCACGGCTGCCACCGGCGTCGATGCGCTGGCGCATTGCGTCGAGGCCTATACCAGCCGCAAGGCGCATCCGGCGATCGACATCTATGCGCTCGAGGGCGCGCGGCTGGTCGGACGCTATCTGAAGCGCGCGGTGGCCGATGGCGGCGATCGCGACGCGCGCGCTGGTCTTTCGCTCGCCTCGCTGTATGGCGGCTATTGCCTGGGGCCGGTGAACACCACCGCCGGCCACGCCGTGGCCTATCCGCTCGGCACGCGCCATCACGTCGCCCACGGTCTCGCCTGTGCGGTGATCTTTCCGCACACGCTGGCGTTCAACATGCCGGCGGTCGAGGCGAAGACTGTCGCCGTGCTCGGGGCGCTCGGCCTGCAAGAGCAACGCGATCCGAAGCTTGCATTCGATGCGACCTACGCCTTCTGCAAAAACCTAGGCGTCGAGATGCGGTTGTCGGCGCTCGGCGTGCCCAAGAATGATCTCGGCGTGATGGCCGATGAGGCGCACGCCATTCGCCGCCTGCTCGACAACAATCCGCGCGATCTGAGCCGGGATGCGATCCTGGAGATGTACGAGGTCGCGTTCTAGCCATCTCCGCGGCGCGCTCGCGGCGACTCAACAATAACACTGTAAAAGTAGGGGAAACTTCGATGAGATCGATGTGGCTTGGCCTTGCCTCGGCAATTCTGCTGGCGATGTCGCCGGCGAGTGCGCAGGATACTTATCCGTCCAAGCAGGTGACGGTGATCGTGCCCTTCGCGGCCGGTGGCACCGCGGACATCCTTGCGCGCATGGTGTCGAACCATCTGCAGATGAAGCTCGGCAAGCCGTTCGTGGTCGAGAATGTCGGCGGCGCCGGCTCCATCCTCGGCGTGACGCGGCTCGCCAAGTCGGCCCCCGACGGCATTACGCTCGGTCTCGCCAGCACGTCGGCGCTCGCGATCAACCCGTCGCTGTACGGGCCGAAGCTCAGCTACCAGCCCGACAGGGATCTGGCGCCGGTCGCCCAGATCAGCGTCGTGCCCAACGTGCTCGTCGTCAACCCCGACAAGATCAAGGCGCGCACCGTGCCGGAGTTGATCGCCTATCTGAAGGCGAACCCGGACAAGGTCTCGTTCGGCTCGGCCGGCGTCGGCACCTCGCAGCATCTCGCCGGCGAGCTGTTTCAGCAGATGACCGGCACCAGGATGGTGCACGTGCCCTACAAGGGTTCGAGCCAGATGCTGACGGATCTGCTGAGCGGCCAGATCGATCTCGCTTTCGACAACGTGCCGCTGCTGCTGCCGCAGGTGAAGACCGGCCAGCTCGCGATGCTCGCCACCGCGACGCCGAAGCGGGCCGCCTTCGATCCGGAAGTGCCGGCCGTTGCCGAATTCCTGCCCAGCTTCGAGGCGGTCGCTTGGCACGGCTTCTTCGTTCCGGCCAGCACGCCGAAGCCGATCATCGAAAAGCTCTCGGCCGAAATCCGTGCCTACATGCAGCAGCCCGAGACGGTGCAGAAGATGGCCGAGCTCGGTGCCACGGCAGTCGCAGTCGATTCCGAGCCGTTCGCCGCCTACATTGCCTCCGAGACCGAGCGGTGGAAGAAGGTGATCGAGGCCGCGAATATCAAGATGGAGTAGGGGGCGGGGCGTGTGTTTGAGGTGAGGGCGGCTGCGCTGTGATCCGTGCACAGCCGCGCTTGCCAGCCTAGGGCCGAGCAGGTAGAACCCTGCCACGCCTGAGCCGTGATTTGCGCCAAACGCGCATCCGGCCGCAGTCGGACAGATCAGTAAGATATTGAATTTGTTCGACTATTCCGTTGGGGAATGGTGTAACGGTAGCACAACAGACTCTGACTCTGTTTGTCTAGGTTCGAATCCTAGTTCCCCAGCCAATTCTGAGGCGCTTTCCTAAGCTCTGAATCGCCGTTATCCGGCGGCCCGCCGTGCCGTCCCTCGCGACGGTTTGCCTCATCCGACATTGCAATTCGCCGGTCGGATCGGCGTGTGTCCGATCGTCCTTGGGTCACACAACCCAAGGAGATCCGTGATGCCTTATGTCGATGGTTTCGTGCTGGCTGTGGCGAAGGACAAGATCGAGGCCTACAAGGCGCTGGCCCGAACGGCTTGCGCGGTGTGGATGGAGCATGGCGCGCTCGATTATGTCGAATGCATCGGCGATGACGTGCCCTATGGCGAGCTCACATCCTTTCCACGCGCGGTGATGGCGACGGAGGATGAAGTCGTGGTGTTCTCGTGGATCGTCTACCGCGATCGCGCGAGCCGCGATGCTGTCAATGCCAAGGTGATGGCCGATCCGCGGCTGAAGGGCTCCGACATGCCGTTCGACGGCAAGCGCATGATCTATGGCGGCTTCATCGCGCTGCTGCGGGCGAGCGACGTGGTCGGCTGAACGTGCTTCGTAGGGTGGATTAGCGAAGCGTAATCCACCACCTTTGTGTCCGCGGAAAGGGACGTGGTGAGTTACGCCTTCGGCTGACTCACCCAGCCTGCGCATTTGCGCTACAGGCTAGGCGGCTCTACTGGGCCACAATCCCTAGTGCTGCCGTCGGGCAAAACACGCGAAAGAGCCGTCAATCCCGTCAAACAAAAATATTCCACTTTACCGAAATTCGGATTTATCGTATGGGTGGCGCATCCCAGCCCACCAAAGGGGCGGTCGTACGTCGTCACGAACGCGGGCTGGAATTGCGGTGGACGCGGGCGGCGCCGTCGCGGAGGGGTGTGGCAGGGCGGGGCAGTGGATTGAGCCGAGCCCTGTGAGCCACATTCGAGCCGCGTTGTACGAACGGCGCTCGAGGTCCTGCGAAGCTCCTTGGGGCGAAGCAGGAAGGACGCTCGCGTACGGCGAAACCGTGTGGTCCTGGCCGTCGTTGCTACGGTCAAGCATTTGCGAAGGCCTCATCACGTCAACCGGCGTGGTGCGGTGAATTTCGCGAAGGTGACGGAGGCAAAAGGAACTCGTCTCCGAGGAGAGCGCGCATAAGCCGTCAGACCACTGCGCAGGGAAGGCCGAGTTTCGGTTGCCCTGTGTCTCCCCTGTGCATTGCGTGTGCATCATTTTCGCATGGGGGTTTTATGGGTGCCAGCCGGCGCCCGGTCTTCCCTGCGCCCTTTCTCGGGAGGGCGGCGTGAGACGTGCAAGACTCGGGCGAAAACATGCCGCGAGATCGCGAATGTGCGTCCGCCGCTCGGGGGTTGTTCCGGGACGCCCGCTCGCGCGGGCTCCTCACCATGGCGGTCTAAGGTCGTGCCGCAGAGCAGAACCTCATCCTGAGGAGCCCGCGAAAGCGGGCGTCTCGAAGGATGGCCGCGAGCTACTTGATCTTGTCGTAGGCCGCCGCGAAATCGTTCAGCGGCATCGGGATTGCAATCGTCTCCTTGGCCATGTTCTGGAAGGAGACCTTCAACTGCTTGCCCGACTTCAGGCTCGCCAGCAGATCCGGCGCGATCGGCGTCGAGGCGTAGCAGCCGCGGTTCTCGCAGGTCTGGATCTGGAGATCGACCGTCTTGCCCTCGTCGACCTGGAGTTTCGCACCGACCGGCAGATTGAGGCCGAGCGGCAATTGCAGCAACGCCACCGGCGTGCGGGTGTCGGGGGCGATGCGGATGTTAACTAGCACGATGGTCTGGCCGGTCTTGGTCAGCACCGCGTTCTGCTCGATCGCGCATTCGAGCGGCGCGTCGCGGCTCGCGCTGGTGCAGCGCGCGATCCAGCCGGGCTGCGCCGGAGCGCCCTCGGCCTGCGGCTGGGTCGGTGCGGGCGCGGGCTGCGTGGCAGGGGGAGCTGCGTTCTTCTTGGCGCCCTGCTGGGCATACGCGGCACCCGTGAACAACAGCGCAGCGGCGGCGAGAGCGACAAGTCTGGATTGCATGAGCATGGCGAGACCGCGTTGGCGTGAACCGAGGGCCTCGCTGTAGCGTCGCGGGAGCCGCGGCGCAAGCTTACTCGGCGGCTTCCTTGACGGTGCCGTGCCCGGTCGCATCGTGCCCTTCGTCCTCGGCCGAATGGCTCTTGAACAGGTTCGAGAACTTGTCGAGATAGAGATAGACCACCGGCGTGGTGAACAGCGTCAGCGCCTGGCTGACGATCAGGCCGCCGACCATGGCGTAACCGAGCGGCTGGCGAATCTCGGCGCCGGTGCCGTGGCCGAGCATCAGTGGCACGCCGCCGAGCAGCGCTGCCATCGTCGTCATCATGATCGGGCGGAAACGGAGCAGCGCGGCCTGGCGGATCGATTCTTCCGGCGACTTCCCATCGCGTTCGGCGGCGATGGCGAAGTCGACCATCATGATGCCGTTCTTCTTCACGATGCCGATCAGCAAGATGACGCCAATCAGCGCGATCAGGCTGAACTCGAAGCCGGCCGCCATCAGGATCGCGAGCGCGCCGACGCCGGCCGAGGGCAGGGTCGAGAGAATCGTGATGGGATGGATGTAGCTCTCGTAGAGAATGCCGAGGATCAGATAGACCACGACCAGCGCCGCGAGGATCAGGAGCGGCACGGTGCCGAGTGACTGCTGGAATGCTTGCGCGGTGCCCTGGAAGCTCGAGTTCAGCGTTGCCGGCGCGCCGAGATCGGCCATCGCCTTCTGCACGGCCTCCGTGGCCTGGCCGAGCGCAACGCCCTGGGCGAGGTTGAAGCTGATCGTGATCGCCGGGAACTGGCCCTGATGGCTGATCGAGAGCGACCGGACCGGATCGGTGGACCAGGTCGCAAAGGTCGACAGCGGCACCTGATCGCCGGTCAGCGGCGATTTCAGATAGAGCTTGTTCAGGGAATCGAGGTTGCCCTGCATCTCCGGCAGGATTTCCAGGATCACGTGATAGCTGTTGAGCTGCGTGAAATACTGCGCGACCTGGCGCTGGCCGAAGGCGTCGTAGAGCGTGTCGTCGATCAGCTGCGGCTGGATGCCGTAGCGTGAGGCGGTGTCGCGGTTGATCTTGAGCTGGACCGTGGTGCCCTGGGTCTGCTGGTCCGTCGCGACGTCGCGCAGCTCCGGCAGCGTCTGCATCTTGGCGAGAATCTTGGGCGCCCACGAATTGAGCTCGCCGAGATCGGCGTCCTGCAAGGTGAACTCGAACTGGGTGCGCGTCGGACGGCCACCGAGGCGGACGTCCTGGGCCGCCTGCATATAGAGGCGGGCGCCGGCGACCTTCTCGAGCTTGGGACGCAGCCGCGCGATGATCTGCTGCGCGGACGCCTCGCGCTCGTTGCGTGGCTTCAGGGTGATGAACATGTTGCCGTTATTGCCGGCGCGGCCGCTGCCGCCGATGTTCATCGCTACCGAAGCGACGTCGGGATCCGCCATTACGATTTGGCCAAGGTCGACCTGACGACGTTGCATCTCGGCGAACGAGATGTCCTGCGAGGCTTCCGAGGTCGCGGTGATCAGGCCGACGTCCTGCTGCGGGAAGAAGCCCTTCGGGATCAGGATGAAGAGATAGACCGACAAAGCGAGGGTGGCGAAGAAGATCACCAGCGTGGTGCGGCGCCAGTTGAGCGCGTGGTCGAGCACATGTTCATAGCCACGCAGCATCGCGTCGAAGGCGCTCTCGCTCCACTGGTAGAACTTGCCGTGGGTAACCTCGCCATGGGCGCGCAGGAAGCGCGAGGCCATCATCGGGGTCAGGGTCAGCGACACGAACATCGAGACGAAGATGGTCATCGCCAGCACGACCGCGAATTCGCGGAACAGGCGGCCGATGATGCCACCCATCAGCAGCAGCGGGATCAGCACCGCGACCAGCGAGACGCTGATCGACACGATGGTAAAGCCGATTTCCTTGGAACCTCTGAAGGCGGCGGCGAGCGGTTTCTCGCCTTCCTCGATGTAGCGCGTGATGTTCTCGAGCATCACGATGGCGTCGTCCACGACGAAGCCAACCGCGATCGTGAGCGCCATCAGGGACAGATTGTCGAGCGAGTAGCCGAACACCCACATCAGGGCGCAGGCGCCGAGCAGCGCCAGCGGAACCGTGATGGCGGGAATCACCGTCGCCCAGAAGCTCCGCAGGAAGACGAAGATGACCATGACCACCAACGCAATGGTCAGGAGCAGCGTGAACTGCACGTCCTCGACTGCGGCGCGGATGGTCGTGGTGCGGTCGCTGATGACCTCGATCTTGACTGCGGGCGGAATCGCCGCAACGAGGCGGGGCAGGGTCGCCTTGATCCGGTCGACGGTCTCGATCACGTTGGCGCCCGGCTGCTTGAACACCACCAGGAACACGCCGCGCTTGCCGTTGGCCCAGGCCGCCTGCTTGGCGTCTTCAGGACCGGTGACCGCCTGGCCGATGTCCTTGATCCGCAAGGGTCCGCCGTTGCGGTAGGCGATAATGACGTCGTTCCAGTCCTTGGACTGCAACAATTGGTCGTTGGCGTAGATCGTGTAGGCCCGCTTGTCGCCGTCGATATTGCCTTTGGGGCTGTCAACCGTGGTGATCCCGATCGCGCTGCGCACGTCTTCCAGCGACAGGCCCTTGGCCACGAGTTTCGCCGGATCAATCTGGACGCGGACCGAGGGCTTCTGCTGGCCGCCGATGAACACCTGCGCGACGCCGGATATCTGGCTGATCTGCTGGGCGAGCTGGGCGTCGATGGAATCGCTGACGGTGGTCAGCGGCAGCGTGTCTGAGGTCGCCGACAGCAGCAGGATCGGCGAGTCCGCCGGGTTGACCTTGCGGTAGGTCGGCGGCGAGGGCAGGTTCTTCGGCAACTGGCCGCTTGCCGCGTTGATGGCGCCCTGCACGTCATTGGCGGCGCCATCGATGCTGCGGTTGAGGTCGAACTGGATGGTGATCGAGGCGGTGCCCAGATAGCTCGTCGAAGTCATCTGCGCGATGCCGGGAATCTGGGCGAACTGTCGCTCCAGCGGCTGCGCGACCGACGAGGCCATGGTCTCCGGGCTGCCGCCCGGCAGATTAGCCGTGATCTGGATGGTCGGGAAGTCCACCTGCGGCAGCGGGGCGACCGGCAGCAGGGGATAGGCGACGAGACCGACAAAAAGAATGCCGGCCATCAGCAGCGACGTGCCGATGGGATAACGGATGAAAGGTGCCGAAATCCCGCCTTCGGTCATTCCTGCTTAACCTTGTTTTTCTGAACCGGATCCGAACTCGCCACGGCCGTCGAGACGAGACTGCCGGGCTGCACTTTGTACTGACCGCCGGTGATCACCTGCTGACCGGCGCTCAAACCTTCATCGACAACCGAACGGCCGTCGATGGAATAGCTGACCTTGAGCTTGCGAACCTCCGCCTTGTTGTCCTGGCCGACGGTATAGGCGTAGAGGCCGTTGGTCGAATGCAGCACTGCGTCATCGGGGACGATGGTCGCATCCTTCAGGGTTCGCACCAAGAGGCGCGTCGACACCGATTGTCCCGGCCACAGCGTGTGCTCCTTGTTGTCGAACACCGCCTTGAGCCGAATAGTCCCGCTGGTCGTATCAACCTGGTTGTTGATGACGGCGAGCTTGCCCTCGGCCAGCGTCTTCTTGCCGTCGGTGGTGAATGCGATCACCTTGAGCGCGCCGGACTTCTGGCCCTCGCTGATATAAGGCAGCTGGTCTTCCGGCGCGGTGAAGATCACCGTGATCGGCTCGACCTGCGCGATGGTGACGACGCCGGTCTGGGACGAGGCGTTGACGATGTTGCCGATGTCGACCTGACGCAGGCCGGCGACGCCGGTGATCGGCGACTTGACCTGGGTGTAGTCGAGCTGGGTCTGGGCGTTGGAGATCGCGGCTTCGTCGGCGGCGATCTGGGCGGTGAGCTGGGCAACGGTGGAGCGTTGCGTATCGGTCTGCTGCCGCGTCGCGAATTCACCGAGCTTGGTGTAGCGCTGAAGATCGAGATTGGCGTTGGCGAGATTGGCCTCGTCCTGCGCCTTCTTGGCCTTGGCCTGATCGAGGACGGCCTGGAACGGGCGCGGATCGATCTCGACCAGGAGATCGCCTTGGTTGACCATTTGGCCCTCGGTGAAGGCGATCTTGTCGATCTGGCCGTCCACCCGGGTCCGGACTTGTACGGTGTTGAAGCCCTGCACGGTGCCGAGACCGGTCAGGTAGACCGGGAAGTCGGCCTTCTGGACCGGCGCGATGCTGACGGGCACGGCGGCGACCCGCGGCGCACCCTTCTGCGCGGCCTGGGTTTTCGCGGCCTCAGATGCCGAGAATCGCTGCCAGCCGTAATAGCCGCCACCGGCCACAGCTGCGATGATGAGAATCCACAGGATCGGCCGTGACTTTTTCATATGTGAGCGTATCGGCTTTATGCCCAAAACAACGAATTGCGGGGCTATCAAAGAGTTCCAGCAGGGCTTGTATAATACACGCCAAGTTCCAGTGTAAACAGCACTATCAGTTGAGAATCCTAAACAATTGGAAAGCTTTGCACCCCGTAGGCAACGGGTGATGCCGCGGTGTGCAGTGCTGCATTTTCCCGACCTTAACGAGGAGCGTGCAAGAGACGGGAAATGCTCGCAGGTGGCGTGGGCGCCGGCGCGAGGCGCGAGCCGAAGCGCTGCGCGAGGGAGTGGATTAACCTCCGCGAGAACGGTTCTAAATCCGCAATGCAGCGTTTCGGTTGTCAGCAAAATCAGCATCGGTCATATCGGCGCGCCACAATGGGAGTGCGGAATGGACGAACTGAACGGCAAGCTGATCGCGTGTCAGATTCTGATCACGGGGTTGATCGCGCGCGTCGCCAATGAACAGCGCGATCCCCTGCGCTTCCTCACCGACTTTCGCGACGAGATCAAAGCCGTCGTCAACGGCGTCAACATCGCCGGCATGGACAATTCCGATCGCGTGCGAGCCACCGCGCAGCGCACTATCGACGAATTGTTCTCGCTGATGAAGCCGCCGAGCAGCGACTGACGTGCTGCGCAAAATGATGCGCGAGAACAAGCGCTGCTGTATCCGACTGCTTCAATGTGTCGCGCGACATTTCGGCAATTTAAAATTCGTAATATTAGAATCGGTTTGAACTAGAGCAATTCAAGTGGTTGCGCAGGCCTCCGCGCATTGACCTGATTTTTTGCGATCGATAGCACCGCCTCATCGTTCGTCGCGCATGTTGCGGATCGACGAATTTGGAATGGGGTGTTGCAATGGGGCTGGCGGTGACTCCGCGATCGTTGCGTGCGATCGCGGCAAGAAATTCATTTGAACTCGACGGCAATTCCGGCAAGGCGGTGTCGGCCGTCGCCGGGCTGATTGCAGTGGCGTCGGTGTCGAGCGGTGCGCAAGCGCAGCAGTCGAGCCTGCCGCCGGTGAATGTCGACGCGCCGGTCGAGCGCCCGCGTCCGGCAGCCTCGAAGCCGACGCCGGAGCAGGTCCGCGCGCGCAACGCGCTTCGCCGTGCCGCGCAGCGCCAGCAGGCGCAGCAGCAGGCTGCCGCCGCCGCATCGGCGCCAGCCGGCGCCGTCGATCGCAATCCCTATGCCGATCCGGCCGCGCCCTACAAGGTCGACCACGTCCAGGCGTCCGGCAAGTTTCCCGAGCCGATGCTGAACACGCCGAAGACGATCACGGTGCTCAGCAAGGAAGTGCTCGAGGACAAGAACGCAACGACGCTGAAGGAGATCGGCCGCTCCACCGCCGGCGTGACGCTGGGGTCGGGCGAGGGCGGCAACGCCTTCGGCGACCGGTTCTTCATTCGCGGCTTCGATGCGCGCAACGACGTCTTCATCGACGGCATCCGCGATCCCGCCGTGTCGATCCGCGAGAACTTCTTCACCGAGCAGATCGAGATTCTGCGCGGGCCGGCATCGTCCTATGCCGGCCGCGGCACGGCCGGCGGCGCCATCAACATCGTCACCAAGCAGGCCGGCGACGTGAACTTCAAGCGGATGGATACCGAGTTCGGCACCGACAGGACCAAGCGCGTCACGCTTGACGTCAACCAGGTCGTCGATCCCTCGTTCTCGGTGCGCACCGGCGGCCTGTTCCAGGACGCCAATGTCGCCGGCCGCAACTACGTGACCGACGATCGCTGGGGCGCGTTCCTGTCGACCAGGTACACCCCGACCAACGACATCAAGATCACGACGAACTACGTCCACACCGATCTCAGCGGCCTGCCGGATTTCGGCGTGCCCTATTACAAGCGGGGCAACGTTCCGGTGACGTCGGCCGGGATTCCGCGCGGGACCTGGTACGGCTTCCTCAACCGCGACTTCCAGACCGCGCGGCAGGATTTCGGTACTGCGACTGCGGAGTACAAGGTCAACGAGGCCATCACCCTGAGCAGCAAGGTGCGCGGCGAGCATTCGCTGCTCAACTATATCGGCACGCTGCCGCAGAACCCGGTGACGACCAACATCAATCCGCTGCTCTGGACCACGACGGCCAGCGCGCAGAGCCGCTACCAGACCGTGGACGTCTGGGCCAACCAGAACGAGGCCACGTTCAAGCTCGACACCGGCGGGGTCAAGCACACCGCGGTGTTCGGCGTCGAATACACCAACGAGAACATCTCGATCGACCGTTATTCGGGTCTGGCATCGGAGCTGGCCGGCTCCGGCTTCACGAGCAACGGGGCTCTCTCGGGAATCAATCTCTACTCCCCTCAGTCCACTTATGTCGGTGGCTTCGGTACACCGTCGCTGACGGGCAATCCGACGCGTTATGGCGTCAACACCAGCAGCGTCTACGTCATGGACACCGCGAACTGGCAGGACACCGTCATCGTCAATGGCGGCATCCGCTATGACGGCTATAACATGAGCTCGTCGAGCAACTCGGCCTATCTGAAAATGAATTCCGATCTGGTCAACTACAATGTCGGCCTGGTCTACAAGCCGACGTCGATCGGCAGCATCTATGCGGCCTATGCGACCTCGGCCAATCCATTCGGCTCGGAGCTTGACGCGACCGGCACCGATTACGGCGGCGTTCCCGCCAACACGACCGTTCTGCTCGGACCCGAGCGCAACAAGGCGGCCGAACTCGGCACCAAATGGGAGCTCGCCGATCGTCACCTGCTGGTCAGCGCGGCGCTGTTCCAGACGACGAAAGACAACGCGCGCGAGACCAACGCTGCGGGCCTGCTCACCTCGAACGCAGCCTACCGCATCCAGGGCATCGACATCGAGGCCGAGGGCAAGATCACGGATCGCTGGAGCATTTTTGGCGGCCTGGTACTGATGCAGTCGAAGGTCACGCAGAGCAACATCGCCTCCAATATTGGCCTTCAGCTCGCCAACGTCGCGCACCAGTCGTTCAGCATGCTGACCAAGTACAAGTTCGACGGCGACTGGGAAGTCGGTGGGCAGGCGGTGTACCGCTCCAAGGTCTATGGCGGCACGTTCGCGGCCAACACCGGCAACGAGCTGCCGAGCTACTGGCGCTTCGATGCGTTCGTCGAGAAGAAGATCGACAAGAACTGGACCATGAAATTCTACGCCCAGAACCTCACCAACAAGCTCTACTACGACACGCTCTATCGCAGCGCCGTGCCGTTCGTCGCGGTCGCGCCGGGGCGGGCGTTCTATCTGATCACGACCGCCAAGTTCTGATTAGGTTCTGATTGCGCCGATCCAAATCGGGGATGCTTGCCACGGCAGGCATCCCGCTACTCCTAACCGATCGCGATGCGCGGTATCGACGAGAGATATCGAGGCCAGTTTAGAACGCTTACAAACTCGAGTTTAGAACCATTTCAAGCTCGAGTTTAGAATCGTTTTGATCTGGACCGATTCAAGGATGCGACAGCCGTGATTGCGTTGACCCACTTTACCACGCTCGATACGACCAATGTGTCGCATTGTCGCAATGCGACACATTGCAGAAACGGAATGGGGCGTCGGATGGGTATGGTGAGCGCTCCGCGGTCGTTGCGGTCGACCGCGGCACGGCAAGCATTGGGCAGCAATTTCGATATTGCCGCCGGCAAGACTGTTTCCACTGTTGCGAGTCTGATTGCGGTCGCGTCCGTCTCGACCGGCGTGCAGGCACAACAATCGACTCTGCCCCCCGTGAACGTCGACGCGCCCAAGGAGCGGCCGCGCTCCACCGCCGCCAAGCCGACGCCGGAGCAGATCCGCGCTCGCAACGCGCTGCGTCGCGCCGCCCAGCGTCAGCAGGCTGCAACAGCGCCGGTGGTCAACCCGAGCCCGGGTGCTCCCGACCGCGATCCCTATGCGGATCCCGCCGCACCGTACAAGGTCGATCACATGCAGGCCTCCGGAAAATTTCCGGAGAAGCTGGTCGATACGCCGCGATCGATGACGGTGCTCTCGAAAGAGGTGCTCGAAGACAAGGGCGCCACGTCGTTGAAGCAGGCGATCCTGAGCACCGCGGGCGTCACGCTCGGCACCGGCGAGGGCGGTAATGCCTTCGGCGACCGCTTCTTCATTCGCGGCTTCGATGCGCGTAACGACATCTTCATCGACGGCATGCGGGATGCCGGCGTCAGCGTTCGAGAGAACTTCTTCACCGAGCAGGTCGAGATCCTGCGCGGCCCGGCATCTTCCTTCGCCGGCCGCGGCACGGCAGGTGGCGCGATCAACATCGTCACCAAGCAGGCGGTGACGGAGAAGAGCTTCTACAACATGGACACCACGTTTGGCACCGACCAGACCAAGCGTGTGACGTTGGACGTCAACCAGGTCGTCGATCCCACATTCGCGATTCGCGCCGTCGGCCTGTTCCAGGATGCCAAGGTTGCGGGCCGGGACCGGGTTACCGACAATCGCGATGGTGCCTTCGTGGCGACTACCTGGAAGCCGACCGATACGATCAAGATTACGAGCAATTACATCCATACCGAACAGACCGGTATTCCGGATTTTGGCGTGCCGTACTATCGGCCGAGCACGTCGTCGACATCAGGTGGTCCGTTCCCGGACTTTGGCGTGAACCGCAACAATTTCTACGGCTTCGTTAATCGCGACTTCTTTAGAACCGGCCAGGACATCGGCACGATCAACGCCGAGGTCCAGATCACGCCCGACCTGATGCTCAGCAACAAGATTCGGGAGTCGCACTCCACGCAGAACTATATCGGCACACTGCCGGAGTCGCCGACGCTTGCCGCGGGAGCTCCGTTCACGGCCTATACGCTCACCGCCAACCCGCAGAGCCGCTACCAGGCCACCGACGTGTTCGCCAATCAGACCGAGGCGACGTACAAGTTCAACGATGTCGCCGGCTTCAAGCACACCCTGCTTGGCGGCATCGAATACGACAGGGAACGATCGTCGATCGATAGCTACACCGGGCTTAGCTCCGAGATCACGACGGGGACCACGCCTTTCACGGGCGGCGGATCGACGTCCGGCGTCAGCGTCTTTTATCCGCAAGCCACCGACAATCCGTTCCCGATCCCGAATGGCCTCACAGGCAGGCCAACCAGGATCGGCATCGACACCACGAGCGGATACGTGGTTGATTCCGCCAACTACCGCGATGTGCTGATCCTCAACGGTGGCTTTCGCTATGACGACTACAGCATCAAGACGTCCGGATACTCGACGACTGGCGCCCCTGGTCAGCAATCGGCGGAATTCCTGATCCCAAGCTTCAATCTCGGGCTCACGTTGAAGCCTTTGCCGAACGGCAGCGTCTACGTGGCCTATGCCACGTCTTCGAATCCCGTCGGCGCCGAGTTCGACGGCACCAGTACGGCCTATGGCGGCATCAATCCCACTTTGGCTGGCGGTAACACCCAGATCTTCGGGCCGGAGAAGAACAAGGCGATCGAGCTCGGCACCAAATGGGAGCTGTTCGACCGTCACTTGCTGGTTACGGCGGCGCTGTTCCAGACCGAGAAGGAAAACGCGCGAGAGGCGCAGAATGTCGGTAGTGCAGCTGTCGCAGCGCCACTTGGCTGCACCTTCGCTCCCGTGGCTCCCGCGACCACTGTATCGTGCATCACGGCCGGCGCCGCATACCGCATCCGCGGAATCGATCTCGGCGTGGGCGGCAATATCACCGACAAGTGGAGCCTGTTCGGCGGCCTCGTTTTGATGCAGTCGGAGGTTACCAAGTCGCTGGCGCCGTCGCCCAATAAGGCGCTTTATCCGACCAATGTCGGGCGGCCGCTCGCCAACATCGCGCATCAATCGTTCAGCTTGCTCTCGAAGTATCAGGTCAACGATATCTGGGAACTGGGCGGGCAGGCGGTGTACCGCTCGCAAATTTATGGCGGCACCTTGCTCGCGGCCAACCAGGGCACGTCGATCCCGGGCTATTGGCGATTTGACGCGTTCGCGGAAGCCAAGATCAACAAGAACTGGCAGGTGAAGCTGTTCGTCAACAACATCTTCGATAAACGCTACTACGACGCGTTGTACCAGAGCGCTGCGCCGTTCGTGCTGGAAGCACCGGGCCGCGCCGCCTATCTGGTGATCTCGGCGCGCTACTGATGGAGAACTGACGAGGTGCCATGCTGACATGCATAGAAGGCGTTCTGAGCAAGGATGATGTGGCGGAGTTCCGCCGCATCATGGACGCCAGCGAATGGGAAGACGGCCGTTCCACCGCGGGCGCGCAGTCAGCAATGGTCAAGCGCAACGAGCAGTTGCCGCCGGATAGCGAGGTCGTGCGCAAGCTCGGCAATCGTATCATCTCGGCGTTGACGGCGAACCCGCGATTTCTGGCGGCCGCCATCCCGCTCCAGATCTTTCCGCCGCTGTTCAACCGCTACGCGGCAGACAGCGGCCATCATTTCGGCTTGCACGTCGACAACGCGATCCGCGGCGACCGGCTGACCGGCCTTCGCATCCGCACGGATCTTTCGGTCACGCTGTTCCTCAGCGAGCCCGAGGATTACGACGGTGGCGAACTTGTGATCGAGGACACCTACGGCTCGCACGAAGTCAGGTTGCCAGCCGGGGACTGCGTGCTCTATCCCTCGACCAGCCTGCATCTGGTCACCCCGGTGACAAGGGGGGCGCGGGTTGCGTCTTTCTTCTGGCTTCAGAGCATGATACGAAACGATCAAGCCCGCAGCATGATCTTTGACCTCGACACCGCCATTCAGGCATTGGTGGCCCGGCTCGGGCGTGACGATCCCGAAACGGTCAAATTGACGGGTATCTATCACAACCTCATTCGCACCTGGGCCGAAGTATGAAGATCACATCTTTCCAAGCAAGCCTCGCTGCAGCCGTGCTGCTGGCGGCCGCCTGGCTCGCAGTTCCTGTTTCTGCCCAGACGCAAACCCAGCCGGCCGCGCCGGCCCGGCCTGTTGCGGCACCGGCGCCTTTGGCTGCTCCGGCCGTCGCGGCACCCGCGCCATCGACCGCGGCTGCTGCGCCTGTGGCCGCCGCGCCCAGCGCGCCCGCGACCGAGGCCGTCGTGGCCCCGGCATCTGACGCGGCGCCGAAGGCCGGCATTGCACCGGCCATGAAGGAATTGTCGCCCTGGGTGATGTTCATGTCCGCGGACATCATCGTGAAGGCGGTGATGATCGGTCTTGCCTTCGCCTCGCTCGTGACCTGGACCGTCTTCATCGCGAAGTCGATCGAGCTGTCGGTCGCTTCCGCCAAGCTGCGTTCGGCGTTGAAGAAGATCTCCGAGGTGCGCTCGCTCGCGGAAGCGCAGATGGCGCTCGGCAGCAAGGAGGGCATCCTGCCGTCGTTCCTGGCGGCCGCGCTGCGTGAGGCGCGGATGTCGGCTGGCCTGTCCAGCGACAGCGGCATCAAGGAGCGTGCGGCATCGAGCTTCGCCGAGATCGTGCGTGCGGAGGCACGGCGCATCCGCATCGGCATGGGTGTGCTTGCGACCATCGGCTCGACGTCGCCCTTCGTCGGCCTGTTCGGCACGGTCTGGGGCATCATGAACAGCTTCATCGGCATCTCGAAGTCGCAGACCACGAACCTCGCCGTGGTGGCGCCCGGCATCGCCGAGGCGCTGCTCGCCACGGCAATCGGCCTCGTTGCGGCGATCCCCGCCGTCATCATCTACAATCACTTCTCGCGCGTGACGAAGAGCTATCTCGAGCTCGTCAGCCGCGCCTCGGGTGCGGCGGCCCGGCTGTTGTCGCGCGATCTCGATCGCAGCCACGGCAGCGCGCATTCGCGCGCGGCGGAGTAGGCCATGGCTGTTTCGCTCACAGACAACGATGACGACGACGACTTCTCGGAAACGCATGACATCAACGTCACGCCGTTCATCGACGTCATCCTGGTGCTGCTGATCATCTTCATGGTCGCTGCACCGCTGTCGACGGTCGATCTGCCGATCGACCTGCCGACGTCGAGCGCGATGCCGCAGAAAAAGCCGGACAAGCCGACCTATGTCAGCATCAAGCCCGATCTGACGCTTGCGATCGGCGAAAACGCGGTCAAGCGAACCGACCTGGTCAGCTCGCTCGACGGGATCGCCGACATGAGCAAGGACAAATACGTGTTCCTGCGCGCCGACAAGGCTGTGCCTTACGGCGAGTTGATGGGCGTCATGGAAATCCTGCGGTCCGGCGGCTATTCTCGGATCAAGCTGGTGGCGCTCGAAGCACCTCCCGCGGCGGCTGGGCCGGCGCAGGGGGCAGTCCAACCCTGATGGCAGCGCGATGTCCGACCCTGTGATCGACGCGAAACCGTCCCGGCGGCTCTGGATTCTGGCCGCGATTGCCGCGATTGGCCTGCATCTTGGCGGGGCCGCGCTGGCGCTTGCCAACCTTCGTGCTGACGACGGTGACGATGGCCTCGGCGCCAACGGCGCCGAATACGCCGTCGAAATGACCTCGCCGAAGCTCCCAGAGACGGATCTGCCGCCGGGACCGGACAGCGAAGCGTCGCAGTTCCAGCCGCAGCAGATGCAGCAGCAGGCTGAGGTGAAAGAGACCGATCTGCCGAAGGAATTACCTCAGGAAGCCGAAGATCCAGACCGCCTCGTCACCGAGAACGACTCCAAGAAGCCGGTCGAGGACACCACGAAGGTGGCCAAGGTCGAAACCCAGGCGGTCGAGGAAATGCCCAATGCGCAGGAGTCTGCGCGGCAGGCGTTGGACGAGAACGCGCGTGAGGACGAGAAGGCGGCCGCCCCCCACCAGGGCATCGGCAAGGACCTTCGCAAGCTGACGGCCGAATGGGGCAAGCGGATCAGCGCCTATTTCGAGCTTCACAAGCGCTATCCCAAGGACAAGACCAAGACGACGACGGTCAAGCTCAGCCTGGTCCTGAACCGCCGCGGCAATGTCGTGTCCGTCGACGTCGCCGAGTCCTCAGGCGATCCCGCCTTCGACGATGCGGCCATATCAATGGTGCGCCGCTCGGATCCCGTGCCGGTCCCGCCGGCCGACCTCACGGACGATCAGTTCGCCTTCAGCCTGCCGGTGAATTTCAAGAAGCCGTCGAAATAAGCGGCGTGGTCGTCAGCGCCAGTAGAACTTGATCGAGACGTAGACCACGACCAGGCAGGCGAAGATCAGCGCCACCGGGAGCGGGCGCTTCTCGGTTCCACCGAACATCGTCGCCCCGAACATGGCGGCCTTCTTCGGCTTGGGGGCCGGGCGCCGGAAGGCGGTAACATTGTCCGCCGCCGGCTCAGCCGGCCGCGTGCGCACATCGGGCGGGTTCCCGGCGCCGCCCATCTCCAGATAATAGGATTTGTAGACCTCGGCGATCGTAGCCTCGGCCGCCTCGCCCTCGCTCATCCGCTCCAGTAGCTTCTTGTAGCCGTCGAGGAAGCCCTGTGCGTCCGGAGGCAGCGCCGACAACCCATTCAGCTTGGCCATCATCTTCCAGGTGGCGAAATCGGCGCGGGCACGGGTGTCGGCGCGTCGCGCGATCAGCATATCGGCAGCTTTGACCAAGTTGGCCTCTGGCCCTTCGGCTTTGTCTTCAAATGCAGGATCTTCAAGGTGCGGAATCTTGAAGGGTACGGCTTCAACTACGCATTGCCGGTCAGCAAGAGAACAGCTTGAATCACATAACCGGTCAACGTTCGCAGTATTGCTGAAATAACATCAAGATTTAGACCGAACTGAGAACCCGCCAGCGGCAGAAGGATCAACAGCGCAATCAGGATCATCATGCCGAACGGCTCAAGCCGTGACAGGGGCAGGGCGAGCGGCCGGGGCAGCAGCCCGACCGCGACCCGACCGCCGTCGAGCGGCGGGATCGGCATCATGTTGAAGACCGCCAGCACGGCGTTGATCAGCAGGGCATTCTTGAGGTTGTCGAATATCCATTGCGCCGAATTGGCAGGCGCCCAGGGCAGGGCATGGAGGGCGAGGCCCGCGACGAGCGCCAGCAGGATGTTGGTGACGGGGCCGGCCAAGGCGACCCAGACCATGTCCAGCTTCGGATTGTTGAGGTTGCGAAAATTCACCGGCACCGGCTTGGCGTAGCCGAACAGGAACGGCGCGTGCGCAAATAGCAGCATCGCCGGGAGGATCAGGGTGCCGAACGGGTCGATATGCCGGAGCGGATTGAAGCTGACGCGGCCAAGCTGCCAGGCGGTGTTGTCGCCGAGCCGGTGCGCGACGAAGCCGTGCGCGGCCTCGTGAAAGGTGATGGCGAGCACCAGCGGCAGCACCCACACCGAGAGGTCATAGTAGGAAATGTTCACGTCGCATCTGTCCCGGTTTTGCCTGTCGCCTTGCAGACGACCTGGCCGAACCGGCGGTGCAGCAACGCTTCAGCTCAACATAGGGTGGCCGGTTCCGAAATGCCACGCTGCAAATGATCGGCGAGCAGTGCCGCCGGGCGCGACAGGTCGCGCGTGCGGTGGAGGCGGATGTCCGCCACGGGCAGCGGCGGCAGCCCGTCGCGCGGGCCGAGAGGGCGCAGGCGAGGCGGCAGGGTGCCGGCCTTGACCACAGTGACCGCGAGGCCCTGCGCGGCGATCGATTCCACCGCCGCCAGAGTCCGGCTGACAAAGGCCAGCCGCCACGGCCGGCCGGCGCGATCAAGTGCCTCCGCGGCCCATTGGCGAAACAGGCAGCCGGGCGGGTAGAGCGCGACGGGCAGGGTGTGCTCTTGCGTGGCGCGGCAAGAGGCGGCGGCCGCCCAGACGGCTTGCTCGCGCCGCAACAGCTCGCCGTCGCCGCGTCCCTGCGGATGCATGGCGATGACGAGGTCATAGGCCTCGCCCAGCCGGGCCGGCATGGTCGCGGTCAGCCCGGTATCGATCTCGACACGCACCGTCGGATGGTTTTTGGCAAAGCTCGCGAGCAGCGGCGGAACGACGATCGTGCCATAATCGTCCATCACGCCGAGGCGGATGACGGCCTCCGGCTTGCGCCCACGCAGCGCGCCGACCGCTTCCGCATGGAGAGCCAAGATGCGCTGCGCGTAGGCGCGCAACTCATGGCCTGCGGCGGTCAGCACGACGCCAGCCCGGCCGCGCTGAAACAGTTTTGTACCGAGCCGCTCCTCGAGGCGCCTGACCTGCACGCTCATGGCCGACTGGGTCCGGTTGAGCTGATCCGCCGCGCGCGTGAACGAGCGGTGCTCGGCGACGGCCAGAAAGGCCTTGAGCAGATCGGGATCGAGGTCGGGCGCGGTCATCACCAAACGTTATCCCAGCATGACGGAAATTCCATTCCCAGTTTCGGCACGGCCCGTATGCTGTTCACACCCAGGCGTTCGACGGGAGAGGTGGTGGGCGAGATTCTTGGCGTTTTGGCTGCGGTGCTGTCGAGCGCGCTGGGCGGCAGCTCGATCGGTGCCACGCGTTATCTCGTGACAAGCATCGATCCGCTGGCGATCGGCTCGTTCCGGTTCGGGATCGGCTTTCTCCTGCTGCTGCCGCTGACCTTGCTGCGTGGAGATCGCTGGCCGGGGCGCGGCGACTGGGCTGCTGCTATCGGGCTCGGCATCCTGTTCTTTGCGCTGTTTCCGATCCTGTTCAACGCGTCGCTGATCTTCACGACAGCCGCGCGCGGCGCGCTCGCGCTGTCGACGCTGCCGCTGTTGACGCTGGTGATCGGCGCGGCGCTCGGCAGCGAGGCCCTGAGCTGGCGCAAATCGATCGGCGTCGTGGTGGCAACGCTTGGCGTTGCCGTCGCGCTGCTTACCGATTTGAGTTCGGCGCCGTCAGGCGCCTGGCGCGGCGATCTCCTGATGATGGCGGCTGCGCTGTGCATGGCGCTGTACGGCATCTGGTCGAAGCCGCTGATCCGACGCTCCAGCCCGATCGCCTTCACCACCATGAGCATGGCAGCGGGTGCTGCCTGCCTCATCCTGCTCTCGTGTTTCCGAGGCAGCTTCGCGCCCGTCGCAAATTTCGGCACGCCGCAATGGCTGGCGGCGCTTTATCTGGGCGCTTTCGGCGCGGCGTTGACCTTCTATCTCTGGGCCTTCGCGCTGGAGCGGACCACGCCGACGCGCGTGGCGATCTCGGTGACGGTCAATCCGATCACGGCATCGCTGGTCGGCGCCTGGCTGCTGAACGAGCCGCTGCGCTGGAATCTCGCGGCCGGCATCGTCGCGGTGTCCGCCGGGATCTGGTTGGCCACGACGGCGGGACGGCGCTTCAGGCCGCCAGCATGACCGTTTCAAATCAGCCCTGACCTCACGTCGGGATGGTCGTCTCGTATTGCAGCAGGCCGTCGTCGAGCCTCAGCCAGGCGAGCTTTTCCGAGACCCAGATGTGCTCGGTCGGCACGAAGGCATTGCGGTCGTCGAAGGTCGTGAGCGCCACGCCCGCCAGCGTGCCGTTGCGCCGCCAGGAGAACAGCCGCGTGCCGCAATTCTTGCAGAACACGCGATCGATGTTTTCGGACGATGCATAGCGGCCGATGTCACCCTCGACGGTCAGTGCTTTCTGGTCGAACTGGGCGCGGGCGAAGTACGGCGAGCCCATCGCCTTCTGGCACATGCGGCAATGACAGATGCGCACGTTCAGCGGCTCGCCCTCCGCCTTGAACCGCACCGCGCCGCACAGGCATCCACCTTCCCGGGTCATGGCTCAGGCCACCCGCCATTCGCTGACCTGGCGCGCCATGTTCCAATTGAGCTCATCGAGTTCGTCATCCATCTTGGTATTCGGCCGGCTGACATTGGTGAAGGCGGCCCAGCAGAAGCCGCCATGGGTTCTGACCGCAATGGTGCTGGTGCCGGGTAGGCTGCCATTGTGCCACCAATTGCCTGATTTATTGATGCAAAAACCCTTGGCGTAGTCCGGGCTGTAGCTTGGTGCCGTGGTCATGATCTGGATGCTGCGCTGACGCAAGATGTTGGCAGGCCGCGCATAGCCGTCGACATGCATCAGGAATTGCACGAGGTCCGTCGGCGTCGCGATCCATCCGCCATGGGAATCCATCCGCCGGACGTTCATCTCGTAGGGACTTTCGACCTTGCAGTAATAGGCGACTTCGCCGGCCTGGCGCTGATCGCTTGTGTTGCCGGCGATCGTCATGTCGGTGACGCCGCAACGGCCGAGCACCTCGGTGCGGACGTGCTCGGCGTAGCGCTGGCCGGTGAGCTTCTCGATGACCCGGCCCAGCACGCAATAGCCGAAATTGGAGTAGGCGTAGTGCTGGCCCGGCGGACGGTCCAGCGGCCGGTTCGCCAGCGTCCAAGTTATCAGCTGAGCGTGGTCCATGTGCGGATGGGTGAACATGGGATCGCGGTTGTCGTTGGTCCAGCCGCCGCTGGTATGCGTCAGGAGATGCTCGAGCGTGATCTGGTCAATGCCGGGCGAGTAGGGCGGCGCGCCGTAATCCGTGCCGAGCAGCGCGCCGGGGCCGAACACGCGGTCGGTGAGCTTGACGCGGTTCTCCTCGATCAGCCGAAACAGCGTGACCGAGGTGATCATCTTGCTGATACTGGCGATGCGAAACAGATGCTGCGGCGTCGCGGCTTCGTTCTGCTCGCGATCGGCAACGCCAAAGGCGGCCTGATGGACGATCGCACCCGCATAGCCGATCGCAAAGGACAGCGCGGGCACCCCGAACTTGTCCATGAGGGTCTGCGCCAGCCGGCCCATCGCGGTGCGTTCGGCCGGCGAGGGCGGGCGGATGTTCGGCGGGTTGGGCGCGAGCTGCGCCAGCGCACCGTGCGAAAACAAAGGCAGCGCGCCTGCGCTCGCTGCGAGCTTTACAAAATCCCGACGTCCGAGGGACATGGTTCGCCTCCTCGGGCGGCCAATGCTTCAGTAGGTCGCCCGGCCCCCGGAAATATCAAAGACCGCGCCGGTGGAGAAGGCACAATCTTCGGATGCAAGCCACGCGGCCATCGCGGCGAGCTCTTCCACCAGCACGAAACGTGCCTTGGGGATTTTCGACAGCATGAAATCGATATGCTGCTGCGTCATCTGGTCGAAGATCGCGGTCTTCGCCGCTGCCGGCGTCACCGCATTCACGAGAATGTCATGCGCGGCGAGCTCCTTGCCGAGCGACTTCGTCAGCGCGATCAGGCCGGCCTTGGACGCCGAATAGTGTGAGGCGTTCGGATTGCCTTCCTTGCCGGCGATCGAAGCGATGTTCACGATCCGTCCGTATTTCTGCTTGAGCATCGTGGGCACGATCGCCTTGCAGACGATGAAGGGGCCGTCGAGGTTGATGCGGAGCACCTTGCGCCATTCCTCGAGATCGGTCTCCCAGACCGGCTTGTTGACGCCGGCGATACCGGCATTGTTGACGAGGATGTCGATCTTGCCGAACGCAGCCAAGGTCGCATCGCGCGCCTGCTCGACGCCGGCGGTGTCGGTGACGTCGACCTTGAAGACGCGGACGTTGTCGCCGATCTCTTTTGCGGTCTTCTCGGCCAGCGGGGCATCGAAATCCCAGATCGCGACCTTGGCGCCGGAGGCAACAAAGCGCTCGGTGATGGCACGGCCAAAACCCTGCGCGCCGCCGGTGACGACAGCGACGCGGCCGTTGAGATCAATCTTGTTCATGAGATGTGATCCGGTTCGATCCCTTGGGCGTCAGAGCATGTAACCGCCGTCAACGACGAGGTCGACGCCGGTGGTGAACGCGCTCTCGTCGCTGCCGAGATAGATCGCCATGTTGGCGATCTCGTCGGCGGTGCCGAGCCGGCCCATCTTCTGGCGGGAGACGAACATCTCCTTGCCCTGCGGCCCTTGCGCGGCGGCGCGGTCGAGCATCGAGGGGGTCTCGACCGTGCCGGGGCAGATCGAGTTGCAGCGGATGCCCTTGGTGATGAAGTCGAGCGCGACCGCGCGCGTCAGCAGCGACACCGCAGCTTTCGAGGAGCTGTAGACATAACGATTGGCCGGCGGGCGCAGTGCCGCGCAGGACGAGATGTTGACGATGCTGCCGCCGCCACCGGCCAGCATATCGGGCAGGAACGCCCTGATGGTCCGGTGCATCGATTTGACGTTGAGGTCGAACGAGAAATCAAAATCCTCTTCCGAGCACTCCAGGATGGTGCCGTGATGCACGAAGCCGGCGGCATTGAGCAGGATGTCGATCTTGCCGATGCGCTTGGCGAAGGCGTTGACGTCGGCGGTGTTGCGGACATCGAGCTTTGCGACCTCGGCGATGCCTTCCTTGGTCAGGCCCGCGATGCCGGCCTCGTTGATGTCGGTGGCGATGACGGTTGCGCCTTCGCGCGCAAATGCGAGAGCGCATGCGCGCCCGATGCCAGCGGCTGCAGCCGTGATGACGGCGCGCTTACCCTTGAGGCGGTCTGCCATGTTCTTGTTCTCCTCACCTTGAATTCGTCATTCCGGGGCGCGCCTCTTGGCGCGAGCCCGGAATCCATTGTGCGACGCGTCCTATGGCCTGATGGATTCCGGGTCTGCGCCTGTCGGCGCATCCCGGAATGACACCTGTTGTCAGTGATTATCCCGCGCGACGCCAAACGCGCCGGCAACGTTCTGGTAGCGCGTGGCGAGCTCCATGCAGGCGCCGGTCGACTGCTGGCCGACAGTGTTGCGGTAGATCTCCTGCCACGGCGTCTGGTTCGGCGGATGCTTGAAGCCGCCATTGGCCTTGAGCTCGGCGTGGCGCTTCTTGACCTCGTCGTCCGAGATCAGGATGTTGGCGCTGCCCTTGTTGAGGTCGATGCGCACCTTGTCGCCGGTCTTGAGGATCGCCAGCCCGCCATTGGCGGCGGCTTCGGGCGAGGCATTCAGGATCGAGGGCGAGCCCGAGGTGCCGGACTGGCGGCCGTCGCCGATGCAGGGCAGGGCGAGGATGCCGCGTTTGATCAGCGCGGCCGGCGGCTGCATGTTCACGACCTCGGCGCCGCCGGGATAGCCGATCGGCCCGGCGCCGCGGATGAACAGCACGCAATGCTCGTCGATATCGAGCGAGGCATCGTCGATCCGCGCGTGATAATCCTCAGGACCCTCGAACACGATGGCGCGGCCCTCGAAGGCGTTGAGGTCCTTCGGGTTGCTGAGATAGCGGTCGCGGAATTCCTTGGAGATCACGCTGGTCTTCATGATCGCGGAATCGAACAGATTGCCCTTCAGCACCAGGAAGCCGGCGTCCTTCACCAGCGGCTTGTCGTAGGCCCAGATCACGTCGTTGTCGGGCTTGGGCGCATCCTTGCAATTGTCGCCGATGCCGCGGCCGTTCACCGTGACCGCGTCCTCATGGATGCGCTTGTGCTTCATCAATTCGCGCACCACGGCCGGCACGCCGCCGGCGCGGTGGAATTCCTCGCCGAGATAGAAGCCGGCCGGCTGCATGTTCACCAGCAGCGGCACGTCGTGGCCGAATTTCTGCCAGTCGTCGATCGACAGCTCCACGCCGATATGGCGGGCCAGCGCGTTGATGTGGATCGGCGCGTTGGTCGAGCCGCCGATCGCCGAATTGATCACGATGCAGTTCTCGAACGCCTTGCGGGTGAGGATGTCCGACGGCTTGAGGTCTTCCCAGACCATCTCGACGATGCGCTTGCCGGTCTCATAGGAGATCTGGCCGCGCTCGCGGTAGGGCGCGGGAATAGCCGCGCAGCCCGGCAGCGAGAAGCCGAGCGCTTCTGCGAGCCCGTTCATGGTCGACGCCGTGCCCATGGTGTTGCAATGGCCGACCGAGGGCGCCGAGGACGCCACGATCTCCATGAACTCTTCATAGTCGATCTCGCCGGCGGCAAGCCGCTCGCGCGACTTCCAGACGATGGTGCCGGAGCCGGTGCGCTCGCCGGCATGCCAGCCATTGAGCATCGGGCCGCCCGACAGCACGATTGCGGGCAGGTTTACAGTCGCCGCCGCCATCATGCAGGCCGGGGTGGTCTTGTCGCAGCCGGTGGTCAGCACCACGCCGTCGAGCGGATAGCCATAGAGGATCTCGACCAGGCCGAGATAGGCGAGGTTGCGGTCGAGCGCCGCGGTCGGGCGCTTGCCGGTCTCCTGGATCGGATGAGTCGGGAATTCCATCGCAATGCCGCCGGCCTCGCGGATACCTTCGCGGACGCGGTGGGCGAGTTCGATGTGGTGGCGGTTGCAGGGGGAGAGGTCGTTGCCGGTCTGGGCGATGCCGATGATCGGCTTGCCGGACTGCAGTTCGGCGCGGGTGAGGCCGTAGTTCAGGTAGCGCTCCATATAGAGCGCTGTCATGCCCGGATTATGCGGGTTGTTGAACCATTCCTGCGAGCGAAGGTGGCGGCGGGTGCCGTTACCGGAGGGCGCATGCCCATTGGTTGGCTTTTCTGTCACTGGTTTCTCCTTCAATGCAAACGCACGGATCGACGTCCGGGATGTCGAACGGTGCGATGCCCGGCAGCGCGAGCATGTAATGACGGCCCGCCTGCTGGCGAACGTTTCCTCACAAGTGCGATACTACTCATGGGTCGTTGGTAACGCTATCATTTTGTACGGCTGGCGCCCATTCCGGCGCACGGGAGCTGGCTGCGGCCCGCTGTGCCTGCGAGCTCTGCCGCTCGATCACGGTAAAGCCGAGATCGAGCACGGGCTCTTCCGGTCGCTTGCCTTCGATCGCCTCGATCAGCATCGCGGCTGCAGTGCTGCCCATCTCGTAACGGTTGGTCCGCACGCTCGTCAGCGTCGGCACCGAGGAGGCCATGAATTCGAGGTCGTTGAAGCCGATGATCGCGATCTGTTCGGGGACCGCGATCTCCCGGCGTCGGCATTCGAAGAGCACGCCGAGCGCGAGGTCGTCATTGGCACAGAACACCGAGTCGATGCCGGACTCGCGCGCGAGCAAATCGGCGAACAGCGCCCCGCCGAGCGTCACAGAGGTCGGCGTCGCCGTCGTCACGATCAGCCTTTGGTCGTGGAGGCCCGCGTCCTTCATGGCCGCGACATAGCCGTCGAGCCGGCGCTGCACCCGCGGGTCCATGCGCGCGCCAACGAAGCCGATCTTGCGGTGGCCCTGCGCGAACAAATGAGCAATCGCCGCGCGCGCTGCATCAAAATGGGAAAAGCCGATCATCATGTCGACCGGGTTGGGACCGATCTCCATGATCTGCACGATCGGGCAATCGGCCGCCTCCAGCATCGCGCGCGATTCCGTGGTCTGGTCGATGCCTGTGACGATCAGTCCCGCCGGTTTCTGCGCCAGAAAAAGGCGCAGCAGCTTCTCCTCCTGGAGAATACTGTAGCGTGTGTTGGACAACTGGATCGAGTAACGGCTGTTCTCGGAGGCGTCATAGATGCCGCGCAGCACATCGGAGAACACGTTGTTGGTCAGTGACGGAATCAAGACACCGATCACCTCGGTGCGCTGCGAGGCCAGCGCGCGTGCCGCAAGGTTGGGCACATAGCCGAGCTCCCGGGCCGCGCTTTCGACCCGCGTCCGCTTGGCGACCGACAGCGCCTCGGGATTACGGAAGAAGCGGGACGCCGTAATCGGGCTGACGCCGGCGAGCTCGGCGACTTCCGCCAATCGAATCTTGCCCGACTTGGTGCGCTTTCGACCCATTTGTTGCTCTTAACACAGCCACTCCCGCAAACAAAGGATCGTTGACAGCGCTACCAGCAACGACTAACCAAAGACAAATTGCCAAAGCCGCATAAACTGCCGACAATGTCGCCTGTTATAGAGGGACTTCGGGTCGGCGAAGTTCAGAAAAACAAGACGGTGGCGGCGCGACAGTTGCGCCGTCTAAGTCGGAGGAGGGAGCTAGATGTCGTCTGTGCAAATCCGCGACGTGCGGAAATCGTTCGGCAATTTTGAAGTCCTGCACGGCGTGTCGATCCCGATCGAGGACGGCCAATTCGTCGTCCTGGTTGGCCCCTCCGGCTGCGGCAAGTCGACGCTACTGCGCATGCTCGCAGGCCTCGAGAACATCACCTCCGGCACGATCTCGATCGGCGACCGCGTCGTCAACAATGTCCAGCCCAAGGAGCGGGACATTGCGATGGTGTTCCAGAACTACGCCCTCTACCCGCACATGACGGTCGGTGAGAACATGGGCTTCTCTCTGAAGCTGCGCAACGCCGGCTCCGACGAGATCAACAAGCGCGTCAAGCGCGCCGCGGAGATCCTCGCGCTGTCGCCGCTGCTCGAACGCTATCCGCGCCAGCTCTCCGGCGGCCAGCGCCAGCGCGTCGCCATGGGCCGCGCCATCGTGCGCGATCCCCAGGTGTTTCTGTTCGACGAACCCTTGTCGAACCTGGACGCCAAGCTGCGCGTCGCCATGCGCACCGAGATCAAGGAGCTGCATCAGCGGCTCAAGACCACGACCGTCTACGTCACCCACGACCAGATCGAGGCCATGACCATGGCCGACAAGATCGTCGTGATGCATGACGGCATCGTCGAGCAGATGGGCACGCCACTCGAGCTCTACGACAAGCCGGAAAACCAGTTCGTCGCGGGCTTCATCGGCTCGCCGGCCATGAACTTCCTGAAGGGCCATGTGCGGGTCAACGGCGTTGCGACCTTCGAGGGGCCGAACGGCGTCAAGCTGCCGCTCAAGAGCGCGCCGGCTGGGTCGGACGGCAAGCCAGTGGTCTACGGTGTCCGCCCTGAGCATTTCACGATTGCCGACGATGGTGCCGACGCCGAGATCGTCGTGGTCGAGCCGACCGGCTCGGAGACCCAGGTGTTCGCGAAGGTCGGTGGCGAGCAGGTCGTCGCGGTTTTCCGCGAGCGTCACCAGTTCAACCCGGGTGACAGGGTCAAGCTGAAGCCCGATCCGACCCTGGTGCATCTGTTCGACGAGGCGACGGGTAAACGCATGTAGCGGCGTTTCGTGACGTAAAACGACCAAAAACAAATATAAAACTCAGGGAGAGAATGATGAGCCATTTCGACAGGCGTAGTGTGCTTAAAGCCAGCCTGGGCGGCGCAGCTTTGCTTGCCGGCCCGGGTATCGTCCCGGTGCGTGCCGCGGAGTGGACCAACACGCCGGAGCCGAATGCCTCCATTCGCGTGCTGCGCTGGAAGCAGTTCATCCAGGCCGAGTTCGACAAGTTCGCCGAGCAGACCAAGAAGTTCTCCGAGAAGACCGGCATCAAGGTGAAGCTCGAGGCCGAGAGCTGGGAAGACATCCGGCCGAAGGCCGCGGTCGCCGCCAATGTCGGCGCGGGCCCCGATCTCATCATCGGCACGCTCGACGATCCCTTCAAATTCCCCGAGAAGCTGATCGACGTGACCGACGTTGCCGATTATCTCGGCAAACAATATGGCGGCTGGTACCCGGTGGCCGAGCGCTACGGCAAGAAGGGCAACAGCTGGATCGCCATTCCGCAAGGCGCGACCGGCGGTTGCCTGAACTACCGCATCAGCCACGTGAAGGCCGCGGGCTTCGACGAATTCCCCAAGGACACCGACGGCTTCCTCAAGCTGTGCCAGGCCTTGAAGAAGAACAATACACCGGCCGGCTTCGCGCTCGGCCATGCCACCGGCGATGCCAACGGCTGGTGCCAGTGGGCGCTGTGGGCGTTCGGCGGCAAGGTCGTCAACGACAAGAACGAGGTCGTGATCGATTCTCCGGAGACGATCGCCGCGCTCGAATACGTCAAGCAGCTCTACGCGACCTTCATTCCGGGCGTGCTGTCGTGGAACGACTCGAACAACAACAAGGCTTTCCTCAACGGCGAGCTCAGCCTGACCCTGAACGGCATCTCGATCTGGACCGTCGGCAAGAACTCCACCGATCCCAAGCAGCAGGAGATCGCCAAGGACATGAACCACGCGCCGATGCCGATCGGGCCCGTGGGCGTGCCGACCGAGCAGCAGAACGTCCTGGTCTACTACGGCTACAAGCACTCGAAGTATCCGAAGGCGGTCAAGGAATACATCAAGTTCATGATGGACAAGGAGAACTACGACGCGTGGGAGGTCGCCTCCAACGGCTACGTCTCGCCGCCGCTCCCGGCCTATAACGACAACCCGGTCTGGACCTCCGATCCCAAGATCACTCCGTATCGTGACTGCCTGAAGCGTTGCCGCGACAACGGCTATGCCGGCGATCTCGGCTACGCCTCGGCCGCCGTCATGGGCGATTTCGTGGTGGTCGACATGTTCGCGGAGGCCGCCTCCGGACAGACGACGCCGCAAGAAGCAGCGAAGCGCGCCGCCGAGCGTGCCAAGCGCTACTATCAGGTCTGATCAGCCACAAGCGGCGGCGTCCGGTTTGCTGGGCGCCGCCGTTGTCGTTCGTTGAGGAGAGTCCGACATGGCAGTTTTGGCCGAGCCCGTCGCCGCGCCTCTCAAGCGCAGCAGCCTCTGGTCCAGGGCGTTCGAAAGCCGACATTTTCTCGGCGCCATGTTCATGGTGCCGGCCATCGCCATCCTGATCCTGTTCCTGGCCTATCCGCTCGCGCTGGGCTTCTGGCTCGGCATGACCGACACCAAGATCGGGGGCGTCGGCCGTTACATCGGCTTCGCAAACTTCATCTCGCTCTCCAAGGACTCCGTATTCTGGCTGTCGGTGTTCAACACCATTTTCTACACGGTGTTCGCGAGCATCGTGAAATTCGCGATCGGACTTTACCTGGCCTTGCTGCTCAACGAGCGGCTGCCGTTCAAGTCGATGGTCCGCGCCATCGTGCTCTTGCCCTTCGTGGTGCCGACCGTGCTGTCGGCGATCGCGTTCTGGTGGATCTATGACAGCCAGTTCTCGATCATCTCCTGGGTGCTGATCAAGGCGGGCCTGTTGACCCACTACATCGATTTCCTCGGCGATCCCTGGAATGCGCGCTGGTCGGTCGTGCTCGCCAACATCTGGCGCGGCGTGCCCTTTGTCGCCATCACGCTGTTGGCGGGATTGCAGACCATCTCGCCCTCGCTCTACGAGGCCGCCAATCTCGATGGCGCCACCAATCTGCAGCGCTTCCGCCACATCACGCTGCCGATGCTGTCGCCGATCATCGCGGTGGTGATGACGTTCTCGGTGCTGATGACGTTCACCGACTTCCAGCTGATCTACACCATCACGCGCGGCGGGCCGATCAACGCGACGCATCTGATGGCGACACTGTCGTTCCAGCGCGCCATCACCGGCGGCAATCTCGGCGAGGGCGCGGCGATCTCGAACGCGATGATCCCGTTCCTGGTCGCGGCAATCCTGTTGAGCTTCTTCGGGCTTCAGCGCTCCCGCTGGCAGCAGGGCGGGAGGGACTGACCATGACCACGATGGACGACCAAAGCGTCGGAATGGACTATCTGGAAAGTTTTCCGCGGAAATTCCTTCGCGTCTACCTTCCGCTTGGCCTGATCATCTTCTTCCTGCTGTTCCCGTTCTACTGGATGGCGGTGACGACGTTCAAGCCGGACGCGGAGATGTACGACTACGAGAAGTACAATCCGTTCCTGATCGCGCATCCGACGCTCGAGCACATCAAGAAGCTGTTCTTCGAGACCGACTATCCGCTGTGGATGTGGAACACCGTCATTGTCTCGGTGTCCTCGACCTTTATCTCGCTGTTCGCCAGCGTCTGCGCGGCCTATGCGATCGAGCGTCTGCGCTACAAGGGCTCGCGCTATGTCGGCCTTGCGATCTTCCTCGGCTATCTTGTCCCGCCCTCGATCCTGTTCATTCCGCTGGCGGCGATCGTGTTCCAGCTCGGCCTGTTCGACGGCAATCTGGCGCTGATCCTGACCTATCCGACCTTCCTGATCCCGTTCTGCACCTGGCTCCTGATGGGCTATTTCCGCACCATTCCTTACGAGCTCGAGGAATGCGCGCTGATCGACGGGGCGACGCGGCTGCAGATCCTGACCAAGATCACGCTGCCGCTATCGCTGCCGGGGGTGATCTCGGCGGGCATCTTCGCCTTCACGTTGTCCTGGAACGAGTTCATCTACGCGCTGACCTTCATCTCCTCTTCGGAGAACAAGACGATTCCGGTCGGCGCCATCACCGAGCTCGTCAATGGCGACGTCTACCATTGGGGCGCCCTGATGGCGGCGGCCCTGACCGGCTCGGTCCCCGTAGTTATCCTTTATTCCTTCTTCGTAGAGTACTATGTGTCGGCGATGACCGGCGCCGTGAAGGAATGATTGCGGGGCCTGCCTGAGAACACACCGCACCTTTCAAGAGCGGTGCGTTCCGGCCAATAAGAAGGAGTAGGCTCTTGCACATTCTGGTTCTGGGCGCTGCCGGCATGGTCGGCCGCAAATTGTGTGAACGTCTCTTGCGCGACGGCCGGCTCGGCAAGAGCGACATCACCAAATTGACCATGCATGACGTGGTCGAACCCAAGAAGCCGGAGAAGGCTGGTTTCCCTGTCGAGACCGTCTCGGGCGATTTCGCCGTCCCCGGTGCTGCCGAAAAGCTGATCGCCGGCCGCCCCGACGTGATCTTCCATCTCGCCGCGATCGTCTCCGGTGAAGCCGAGCTCGATTTCGACAAGGGCTACCGCATCAATCTCGACGGCACACGGATGCTGCTCGACGCTGTCAGGCTCGTTGGCGGCGGTTACAAGCCGCGCGTGGTGTTCACGTCCTCGATCGCGGTGTTCGGCGCGCCGTTCCCGGATGCGATCGGCGACGAGTTCTTCCACACGCCGCTGCTCAGCTACGGCACCCAGAAGGCGATCGGCGAGCTGCTGCTCGCGGATTATTCGCGCCGCGGCTTCCTCGACGGCATCGGCATCCGCCTGCCGACCATCTGCATCCGGCCCGGCCTGCCCAACAAGGCGGCATCGGGCTTCTTCTCCAACATCCTGCGCGAGCCGCTCGCCGGCAAGGAAGCGGTGCTCCCGGTGTCCGAGGACGTCCGCCACTGGCACGCCACGCCGCGCTCCGCTGTCGGCTTCCTGCTCCACGCAGGCACCATGGACCTCGCCAAGGTCGGTCCGCGCCGCAATTTGACCATGCCGGGCCTGTCGGCCACGGTCGGTGAGCAGATCGCTGCGCTCAAGCGGGTCGCGGGCGAAAAGGTCGCAGCGCGCATCAAGCGGGAGCCGGATCCCTTCATCGTTGGCATCGTCGGCGGCTGGCCGCGCAATTTCGAGGCGAAGCGGGCGCGCGAGCTCGGCTTCACCACCGAAGAGAAGACTTTCGACGATATCATCCGCATTCACATCGACGACGAGCTCGGCGGCAATTTCGTCGCCTGATCGTTAGAGATGAACAGCGTGGATATGACGATGGCGAGCGTGGCTTGCATCGGTGAATGCATGGTCGAGCTCCGGCAGGCCCAGGGAGGACATTCCTCGGGGCAGTCTGCCGGGCAGGGCGGCGGCCTGTTCTCGCGTGGCTTTGGCGGCGACACCCTCAACACGGCGGTGTATCTGGCGCGGCTTGAGGTCAAGGTCGACTATCTCACTGCGCTCGGTGACGACGGCATGAGCGAGGAGATGATCGCGGCCTGGAATGCCGAGGGCGTCGGCACGCGGCGCGTGGTGCGGCTGCCGGGCAAGCTGCCCGGCCTCTACATGATCCAGCTGGACGCCAAAGGCGAGCGCCAGTTCTTCCACTGGCGTGACAGTGCGGCGGCGCGGCAACTGATGAGCCTGCCGGAGACGGACGAGCTGCTCAATTCGCTGATGAGCTACGACATCGTCTATCTCTCCGCGATCACGCTCTCGCTCTATGACGCGGCCGGGCGCGATCGCCTGTTCGCGGCGATCAAGCGCGCCCGGCTGCTCGGCACCCGTTTCGTGTTCGACACCAATTTTCGCGCACGCGGCTGGCCCGATCGCGATGTCGCGCGCGAGGTGTTTGCCGCGGCGTTTGCGGCCGCAGACATCGTGCTGACCTCGACCGAGGATCTGCTCGCGCTCCACTCCGGCGAGAGCCCCGAGCAATTGATGGCGCGCATCCCCACGCCGGAGCTGGTGTTCCGGCTTGCCGAACCCGTCAGCCTGCTGCGCTTCCCTGGCGGCACGAGCGAGGTCCGCGCCGAACCAATGACCAAGCCGGTCGTTGACACCACGGCGGCCGGCGACAGCTTTGCCGCGGCCTATATCGCGGCCCGGCTCGGCGGTTCCGATCCGGTTGAGGCCGCCCAGGCCGGGCATCGCCTCGCCAGCCTCGTGATCTGCTATCCCGGCGCCATCATTCCGGGTTATGCCATGCCGCCGAAGAAGCGGCACCGGCCGGCGACCTCGCGCCAAGCGACCAAGTGAAACGAAAGCCAAGATGACCACGACCGCCCAACAGAACCACCTCGTCGCGCTGTTCAAGGCTGCGACCGTTATTCCCGTCCTTACCATCGAGCGTATCCAGGATGCTGTGCCGCTGGCGCGCGCGCTGGTCGCCGGCGGCGTCCGCACGCTGGAGGTGACCATGCGCACCCCTGTTGCGATCGAGGCAGCGCGGGCGATGATGTCCGAAGTCCCCGAGGCGATCGTCGGCATCGGCACGATTCTCAATCCGGCCGACTTCACCCGTGTCGAGAAGCTTGGCGTCGCGTTCGGCATCAGCCCGGGCATGACCCCCGATCTCCTGAAGGCCGCCGCCCACAGCTCCTTGCCTTTTGCACCGGGCATCGCCACCGCGTCCGAGCTGATGCTGGCGCTGTCCTACGGCTTCGACGTCGCAAAGTTCTTCCCGGCCGAGCAGGCCGGCGGCATCAAGGGCCTGCGCGCACTTGGCGGGCCGTTCCCGAACGTGCGGTTCTGCCCGACCGGTGGGGTCGGCGAGGCCAATGCGGCGACCTGGCTTGCCGAGCCCAATGTGGTCGCGGTCGGCGGTTCCTGGCTGTGCCCGATGGCCGAGATCAAGGCCGGGAACTGGGCCGGCATAACTGCCATCTGCCAGCGCACCCTCCAGGCCCTTAAACCTGCGTGAAGTCTTGCCATCCCTGGGCTAAGACTTAGGTCAGTAAGAGACCGCGAGGGAGAAAAGACCATGACCGCCAGCATCGTCGGATGGGCGCATACGCCGTTCGGCAAGTTTGACACCGAAACCGTCGAAAGCCTCGTCACCCGTGTCGCCAATGAGGCGATGGCCGATGCCGGCATCTCGGCCTCCGACGTCGACGAAATCGTGCTGGGCCATTTCAACGCCGGCTTCTCGGCGCAGGATTTTACCGCCTCGCTGGTGCTCCAGGCCGACCCGAAGCTGCGCTTCAAGCCGGCCACCCGCGTCGAGAACGCCTGCGCCACCGGCTCCGCCGCGGTCCACCAGGGCCTGCGCGCGATCGCCGCAGGTGCGGCCAAGATCGTGCTGGTCGTCGGCGTCGAGCAGATGACGCGCACGCCGGGGCCGGAGATCGGCAAGAACCTGCTCAAGGCATCCTATCTGCCTGAGGACGGCGACACCGTCGGCGGCTTCGCCGGCGTGTTCGGCAAGATCGCCAGCTCCTACTTCCAGAAATACGGCGACCAGTCCGATGCGCTGGCGCTGATCGCCGCCAAGAACCACAAGAACGGCGTCGCCAATCCCTTCGCCCAGATGCGCAAGGATTTTGGCTTCGACTTCTGCCGCGCCGAGAGCGAGAAGAACCCGTATGTCGCGGGTCCCCTGAAGCGCACCGACTGCTCGCTGGTCTCCGACGGCGCGGCCGCGCTGGTGCTGGCTGATGCCGAGACCGCCAAGGGCATGGGCAAGTCGATCGGCTTCCGCGCCACCGCGCACGCCCAGGACTTCCTGCCGATGTCCAAGCGCGACATCCTTCAGTTCGAGGGCTGTACGGTCGCCTGGCAACGCGCGCTGGAACAGGCGGGCGTGACGCTCTCCGATCTCTCCTTCGTCGAGACCCATGACTGCTTCACGGTCGCCGAATTGATCGAGTACGAAGCGATGGGCCTGACGCCGAAGGGGCAGGGCGCCCGCGCCATCAAGGAAGGCTGGACGCTCAAGGACGGCAAGCTGCCGGTCAATCCGTCCGGCGGGTTGAAGGCCAAGGGCCACCCGATCGGTGCCACTGGCGTCTCCATGCATGTGATGACCGCGATGCAGCTCGCAGGGCAAGCGCCCGAGGGCATGCAGCTCAAGAACGCAAAACTCGGCGGCATCTTCAACATGGGCGGCGCCGCCGTTGCCAATTACGTCTCCGTCCTTGAGCCGCTGAAGTAGGTCTCGTAGGGTGGGCAAAGGCGCTATGCGCCGCGCCCACCATCTTTCCTTGCGCCAGATCATGGTGGGCCCGCTTCGCTTGGCCCACCCTGCGTCTCCTGATTGCTAGGACGACACCATGAGCAGCGATTACGACTATCTCTCGACTGACCAACTCAACGATCGCATCGCGATCCTCGAGGACAATATCCGCCAGCTGATCGAGCAGGCCGCCGCCGCCTCGGGCGAGCAGAACGAGTCGCGGATCGCCGACCGCATCAATCAGCAGAACGACGAGCTCGACCGTCTCATCAAGATCCGCGAATCCCGCCAGAAGAAATAATTCAAAGCCACGAAGCGCTCTCAAGTCATTCCCGGGACGCGTTTGCAGGAGCAGCTGCCCGCGCCCTGCCTCTCACTGTCTCCTTGTCGCGGGCGGGCGGCACGCCGAACATCCTTGCGTACTCCCGGGTGAACTGAGGCACGCTCTCGTAGCCGACTGCGAAGGCGGCGCCGCTCGCGCTAGCGCCCTGCGTCACCATCAGTCGCCTTGCCTCAATCAGCCGCAATTGCTTCTGGAACTGCAGCGGCGACAGCGAGGTCACGGCGCGAAAGTGCTGGTGGAAAGAGGACGGGCTCATTCCGGCCACTGCCGCGAGGCGCTCGACCGTCACCGGCCGCATAAACTCGGCCCGAAGCACCGCAACTGCACGCGCCACACGTTGTGCGTGGCTGTCCGGCCAGCCCAAGCGCCGGATCGCTGCGGCGTGCTCACCAGCCAACAGCCAGTAGTGCAATTCACGCAGCAGTGGCGCTTGCAGCAGCGGCGTCGCGGCTGGACGATCGAGCAGCCGCAACAGCCGCAGCGCCGCGTCGGCGACTTCGGCGTCTGTCCGATCGACCGGCAGGGGGGCGCTGGCGACCGGCGCCGCATCCATCTGCATGACCAGCTCCGCGATCACGGCCGGATCCAGCTCCAGGACCAGTGCGAGATAGGGAACTGATGCAGTGGCGCGGATGATCTGGCTCACCGTCGGCACATCGGCGGAGATCACGAGTGATTGACCGCCAGAGAATGCGAAGCATTCCTTGCCCATGCCGACCCGCTTGCTTCCCTGCAGGACGAGGCAGACGAGCGGACGAACAATCGCATACACGAGGCCGCTCGGCACGGTTGCGCGCACCATGCTGAGGCCGGGAATCGTGGTTTGCGCAAGACCGGCGGCATCCGCATGGGCCTCTGTGTATCGGTGAACAGCTTCGAGCAGCGTGGTCATATGCCGAGCCTAGCGCGATGCGTCGCGCGTGCAAGGCGTTTTGGAGGATTAGGCAAGCATCGTCGACATTCCGGCAAAGACGGGCGACGCCGTGCTCCGATATCACGACGGTCATGCAACAGGAGCTGAATTCATGACCAAAATCGCCCTCGTCACCGGCGGCAGCCGTGGCCTTGGCCGCAGCGCTGCGCTCAGCATTGCTCGCCACGGCGGTGATGTGATCCTCACTTACCAGAGCCGTGCCGACCAGGCGCAAGCTGCCGTCGCGGAGATCAAGGGCATGGGCCGGAAAGCCGTTGCCCTCCAGCTCGACGCTGGCAAGGTCGCAACTTTCCCGCACTTCGCCGACCTGCTGCGGGGGACGTTGCGTGAGCGGTGGCACCGCGAGACCTTCGACCACCTGATCAACAACGCCGGTCACGGCGACTACGCCCTGATCGGGCAGACGTCGGAGACCCAATTCGACGGCTTGGTCGACGTCCACTTCAAGGGCGTCTACTTTCTGACCCAGACGCTCCTGCCGCTGATCGCCGACAGCGGCCGCATCGTGAATCTGTCCTCTGCGCTGACGCGGGTGTCCTATCCCGGTTTCGCGGCTTACGCTGCGGTGAAGGGCGCGGTTGAGGTGCTGACCGTTTACATGGCCAAGGAGCTGGGCCGTCGCGGGATTGCTGTCAATGCTGTGGCTCCGGGAGCGATCGAGACCGATTTCGGCGGCGGCCTCGTCCGCGACAATCCGGAGATCAACAAGCAGTTTGCGGACCTTACCGCCTTGGCCCGTGTCGGCCTGCCGGACGATGTCGGGCCGATGATCGCAAGCTTGCTGTCCGAAGATAACCGTTGGGTCAACGCGCAGCGAATCGAAGTCTCTGGCGGGCAAGCGATCTGAGTAGAATTGGCGGAGGCTCGTCAGTCCGCGCTATGCTTGCTCTCCTCAGTGACTCCAGACTCCAATCGGATTTCGTCATTCGGGGGCGGTCCAGAGGACCGAGCCTGGAACGGGTATTCTGAGCCTGGCCTGTGCGAGAGCCACCCCGGAATGACGAAAACTCTTACAACTCTACTTCAATGCCCGTAGAACAAGATGCTGGCGATGACGAGCATCGCTGTCACCGCCAGCATTTGCGCGAGCGCTCCCGAGGCCGCCCCCTTGGTGGCTTCCTTCATGCCGTTTTCTCCCTAGACTTGGGCGTGACTCATCGTTGTGCGCTACTCACACCCGACGGCCAATTGCTTTTACTCGGAACACCCCACTTCGAGTATTCGCTGCAATGTGTCCCCACGCGGCGAATATCGACTGTGCCAAGGTCGATCAGCAATGCGGCGGCATTTTGACTCGATAATGTTGCTCCTGCGGTCGAGCGCGAATACAGTTTCGGGGAACTTGGCCCGACAACGACAACAAGCATCAAAGGCTCCAGGAAAATCTCTGGGAAAAACTCAAGGTAAATCATGGCCCGCATCGACTACAGCGATCCGTCCGAGGCGTCTGACCGCACCCGCGAAATCCTCGACAAGAACCGCAATGCCAACATCTTCCGCATGATGTCGCATTCGCCGAGCTATTTTGAGCAGTACTGTCGCCTTGGCGGTGCCATCCGTCACAAGGGCGAGCTCGATCCGATCGTGCGCGAGCTCGCGATCACGCGCACCGGCATATTGTGCGAGGCCCCGTACGAGATCGTCGCGCACAAGCGCATCGGGAAGAATGTCGGCGTCACCGACGCACAGAACGAGGCGCTGGAGAACTGGCAGGCTGCGACCTGTTTCGACGAAACCCAGCGCGCCGCGCTCGCCTTCACCGACGAGATCGTGAGGCTGAAGAAGCCGACGGATGCGACCTTCAAGGCGATTGCCGCAAAACTGACGCCGGCCGCACTCGTCGAGCTGCAGCTCTCGGTCGGCTTCTACATCATGACGTCAAAGTTCCTGGAGACTTTTGAGATTGATCTCCAGCCCGTCACCGAAGTGGTGGGCTGATCCAAGGCTTGGCTTGCGAGGAATGGCCATGACGATCGATGAATATGCGGCCTGGGCCGCGACCATTGCGAAAGTCGATGAGCATCCCTCGAACGAGCGGCTGTCCTATCTCGGGCTAGGCCTCGCCGGTGAATCCGGCGAGGTCGCCGACCACATCAAGAAGCTGCTGCGCGACGACTGGCTCGACAAGGCGGGTCTCGTCGACGAGCTCGGCGATGTCATCTACTACTGGGCCTGCCTGTGCGCCGCGACGGGCCAGCAGCCATCCGAATTGCTCAAGGCCAGCGCCGCCAAGATCAAGCGGCGGCTCAGCGAGGCGGCGAGCCGCTAGGCCCCACTCACGGCGACGTCAGGATGTCGACCTTGGTGTTGGCGACGATCAGGCGATCGGCCAATAACTGCGCGAGGTTGCGCATGATGCGCTCGGAGGCCCGCGGGTGCTGCCTGCGAAAACGTTCGAAATGTTTCAGCGGGACTTCGAAGGCGGTCGCCGCCATGTCCGCGAACACATTGGCGGAGCGGGCGGTCTCGATCAGCGCCATCTCGCCAAAGGCCATGCCGGCGGTCAGCGTCGCCAGCCGCACGCCATCGGGCAGGGTGACATGCACGGCGCCGCTCCGCAAGAAGAACAGGGAATCGGCGGGATCGCCCGTGGTGAGGATCCTTGCGCCGGACTGATAGGTCCGGATCGTGCAGATCGAGGCGAGATCCGTCAGCTCTTCGGCACTGAGGCCGTCGAGCAGCGGCTGTTCGGACAGCTCGGTGGTCTCGTGAAAATCGATCGAGCCGCCATAGCGGTAGACGATCTGGTCTTCGGCCCATTCGATCGCGGTGTCGAGCAGGTAGAAGTCGCGCACATTCTTCAGCTCGGTAGTCCACTCCCGCAGTGTATTCCATTCCCTGGAGGCGCGGCGGACGCCGGATATCACCACCGTGACGTTGAGTGCGGCGAGGTCCTCGAAGGCTTCGGCGATCAGCCGCGCGCCGGCCCGCGTGGTGGCGGTGACGCGGTGCAGATCGAAGATCACGAATTGCGGCCGCGGCCGCTCGGCCAGCCGCCGCGAGACGTAGTCGACGGCCGAGAGCGACAGCGTCCCGACCAGCTCGATGACCCGCACCTCCTGCTCGTGCGCTGCGAGGATGTCGCGTTCCTGCTGACGGCGGACGCGGCGTGACGGGCTCTTTCCGATGTCGTAGTCGGCGATCACGGCGTTGCGGGCGTCGTCGCTGCGGTTGAGCATGTGCAGGTCGTAATGCGAGGACAGCGCCTCGCAGACCTTGATGCCGCGCACGCTGTTGCCGTGCTTATCCAGTTTGGGCGAATAGCTGCCGAGCCCAAGGCGAGCGGGCAGCGCCGCCAGAATGCCGCCGCCGACGCCGCTCTTGGCGGGGATGCCGATCCGGTAGATCCACTCGCCGGCATAGTCGTACATGCCCGACGACGTCATCACCGACAGCGTGCGCGAGATCGCGTAAGCGCTCAGGACTTGCTCGCCTGTGACCGGATTGACGCCGCGATTGGCGAGCGTCGCCGCCATCACCGCGATGTCGCGCGCAGTGACCAGCACGGCGCATTGCCGGAAATAGACGTCGAGCACGCCGGCGACATTGTCCGAGATCACCGCATTGGTCTTGAGGAGATAGCCGATGGCGCGGTTGCGGTCGCCGGTCTGGCTTTCCGACGTGTACACGGCCTCGTCCACGGCGAGATCGCGCCCGGCAAAGCGGCTAAGCGCGAGGCGGATCTGCTCGAAAGCGTCAGCGCTCTTGCTGGCATGGATCAGCCCGGTGCAGGCGATCGCGCCGGCATTGACCATCGGGTTGAACGGATGATTTTCGGCATTGAGCCGGATCGAATTGAAGGGATCGCCGGAGGGCTCCACGCCGATCGCGCTCTCGACCTTGCCTGCACCCAGAAGATCCAGCGCCAGCGCGAACACGAACGGCTTCGACATCGACTGGATGGTGAAGGGCACCCGGCTATCGCCGACCTCGTAGACATGACCGTCGAGCGTCGCGAGGCTGATGCCAAAAGAGGCAGGGTCGGCCTTGCTCAGCTCGGGAATGTAGTCGGCGACTTGGCCCGAGGTCTCTGCGGAGAATTCATTCAGGCAAGTGTCGAGAAACCGCAGCAGCGGTGGCTTCGAGCGGGTCCAGGCGGAGGCGGGCGGCGGTTGCGCTTTCATCGCCTCCCTTGTGCAACGCAATCAAGGCACGCGCAACCCGTCCGGCTTTGTCGTAACGCCCGAACGCAAGATGTCGCGCGCCATCGCGGTATCATGTGTTTCAGATTGTCGCGGATGAGAAGCCGCGGGCGGCGGCGCGTGCTCAGCTTGCGACGATCGCGATGGCTTGGCCTTCGGCAACGAGATCATCGATCTTCACGAGCAGTGATGTGAGCGTGCCGGCTGCAGGCGAGGCCACCGGTATCTCCATCTTCATGGCTTCGACGAGCACAATTTCATCGCCATCGGCCACGGTTCCTCCAACTTGCACGGGCGTTGCGCAGATACGTCCAGCGACTTCAGTGACGATCTTTATTTCTGGCATGCCATCGCCTTTTTGTTGTCGTCGCAAAATGCCTGAGGTAGCGTCGTCTGCAAGCGGAATTTAATTCCGCACAGCGGAACAACTGGTAGGGAACATGGGACGACGTTCAGAGCGGTTGAGTAGGCAAGGTGCACTCGCTGGCGACGCCGGCGAAGGTGATGTCATCCAGGTGGTGTCGCGCGCATTCGATGTGTTGCGATGCTTCGAGGGCCACGATAGCAGGCTCGGCAATCTCGAAATTTCAAATCGCTGCGGCCTGCCGCGCTCGACGGTGTCGCGGCTCACGCACACGCTGACGCGCATGGGCCAGCTGGTCTATCTGCCGCGTGACCAGAAGTATCGCATCGGTCCGAGCGCGGTGGCGATGAGCGCCTCGATGATGAAGGGCGCGCAGCTGCGCAGCATGATCCGCCAGCGGCTGCAGGAAGTCGCCGAGCAATTGCCGGGCACGGTCGGCTTCGTCGTCCCCGATCGCTTCCATCTCGTCTATCTCCAGTTCGCGCGCTCGGCCTCTGCGCTTGGTCTGCACGAGGGGACCGGCAGCCGCATCTCGATGGCCTCGACCGCTGCGGGCGCGGCCTACACCGCGGCGCTGTCGCCGGAAGTCGGCGATGCCTACATCGCGGAAATGGAGCGCGAAGCGCCCGAGGCTGCAAAAATCCTGCGGCCTCGTATCGAGGCCAACCGGCAGTCGCTGCGCGAGCGCGGCTATGTCGTGGCCTGCGGCCTGTGGAGCCCGCACATCAACGGGCTCGCAGTGCCGATCTGGTCGCCGCAGTATCAGACCTTCGTGGTCGTCACGATCGGGCTGCTCTCGGCGATGTATGATGAGCAGCGTCTGCATGCCGAAGTCGCGCCAATCATGGTCGCGCTCGGCCGTTCGCTCGGCAGCCTGATGGAGGGCGCGGAAGGCGACGTCTTCACCAACCGCATCTCGCGCAAACCGGTCGCAATGGCCGTGCACAACAATAACAAGCCGATCAATTCGGAGGGAGTGAATGAACTGGAAGCCGGAACTCGACGAGCTCGCCCGGCGCGAAGCCTTCGCGCGGGAGATGGGCGGCGTTGACAAGGTCAAGCGACAGCATGACCAGGGCCGGCTGACTGTTCGGGAACGCATCGACAAACTGATCGACAAGGGCAGCTTCCACGAGATCGGTGCCGTCTCCGGCATCGGTGAGTATGATCCCAGCGGTGAGCTCAAAACCGTGACGCCGGCGAACTGCGTGTTCGGCCGCGCGCGCGTTGACGGCCGCACATTGGTCGTGGTCGGCGACGATTTCACCGTGCGCGGCGGCTCCGCGGATGCGTCGATTTCCGCAAAACCGTTGATGGCGGAGGAGATGGCGCACGACTTCCGTCTGCCCATCGTCCGCATCATCGAAGGCTCCGGCGGCGGCGGCTCGGTCAAGACCATCGAGACCAAGGGCGCGGCGAATCTGCCGGGCGGCATCGGCGGCACGCGCTGGTATCGCTTCACGACGGAGAACCTGTCGCGCGTGCCGGTGGTCGCGCTCGGCCTCGGTTCGGTTGCGGGCCTGGGCGCCGCGCGTCTGGCCGCCAGCCACTATTCCATCATGACCCGGAACTCCGCGATGTTCGTCGCCGGCCCGCCGGTGGTGAAGGCGCTGGGCCAAAATCTCTCGAAGGAGGAACTGGGCGGCGCCGAGATTCAGACCAGGGCCGGCGCGGTCGATCATGCCGTCGACACCGAGGAGGAGGCTTTTGCCTGCGCGCGCCGCTTCCTGTCCTATCTGCCGTCATCGGTCTACGAGCTGCCGCCGACCTTGCCCTGCATCGACAATCCGGAGCGCAGCGAAGAAGCGCTGATGAATGCGGTGCCGCGCAACCGCAAGCAGGTCTACAAGATGCGGCCGATCATCGAGCAGGTCGTCGACAAGGGCTCGTTCTTCGAAGTCGCCTCCAATTTCGGCAAGCCGATCATCGTCGGTCTGGCGCGGCTCGAGGGCAGGGCGGTGATGCTGCTCGCCAGCGACAGCTTCCACTATGGCGGCTCCTGGACGGCGGATGCCTGCCAGAAGGTGGTGCGCTGGGTCGATTTCGCCGAGACCTTCCATCTGCCGATCGTCTATCTCATGGACTGCCCGGGCTTCATGATCGGTCTCGACGCCGAGAAGGCGGCGACCATCCGCCACGGCGTGCGCGCCATGGCCGCGGTCAATCAGACCACCGTGCCTTGGTGCACCGTGATCCTGCGCAACGCCTTCGGCGTCGCCGGCGTCGTGCATCAGCCGGCCGACCGTTTCTCGATCCGCTACGCCTGGCCGTCGGCCTATTGGGGCTCGCTGCCGCTCGAAGGCGGCATCGAAGCCGCCTACCGCGCCGACATCGACGCGGCCGAGGACAAGGCCGCCAAGCTCAGCGAGATTCAGGAGCGTCTCAACAAGCTGCGTTCGCCGTTCCGCTCGGCCGAGAAATTCTGGGTCGAGGAGATCATCGATCCCAGGAAGACGCGCTCGTTGCTCTGCGAATTCGCACGCCTCGCCGAGCCGCTGCGCAAGGCAGGGCCGCCGGAGAACATGACGACCAGGCCGTAGCGCCGAGCGGTCATTGCGAGGAGCTCGCGACAAAATTGCGAAGCAATTTTGCGCTGGCGACGAAGCAATCCAGGCTGTTTCTGCGGAGACAGTCTGATTGCTTCGCTGCGCTCGCAACGACGGTTGCTGCGTGATGTGCGTTCTACTTGCCGGAGGGGCAATCCAGGTCAAGACCGCCCAAATCCAGCCACTTTCCGCCGCGTTTCAGGCCCATTTCGGCCAAACCGATATTGGTAGCTCGCGGCCGGGGCAGGCCCTCCAGCTGGAGTCCTGCAATGATCAAGCCAGTAATTTCTGCGTGTTTCTTCGTTGCCGTTAGTTCAGTTGCCTCGGAAGCGCGGCCCTCTCGCAGTTTTCAAGCGTCTGAGTGCAACGTCACCATGCCCTGCGACTTCTCGTATGCGCAGCCGCGCCGCGAGCGGACGCCCAGGCCGTCATTGCAAGCCTATCGCGCAACGCAAATGACGGTCACGGACGGGGGTAACACCGCCACGACAATCAGCGTCTCCGGCGATCGCGTCATTGGCGGTCGCCCGGCCGGTTGTCCCTCGTCCTTCTGCGGCTGCGGTGCGGCGCTACGTGTGTTCGGCCATGTCGTGCCCGAATTGAATCTCGCATCCAACTGGCTGCGCTTTCCGCGGACCTCGCCGGCACCGGGAATGGTTGCGGCGCGCCGCGGGCACGTCTTCGTTCTGGAGCAGCACCTGGGAGGCGACATGTGGATGGCCTATGACGCCAATTCGGGCGGTCACGCCACGCGCATGCATGCGCGTTCGCTGAGGGGCTACGCCGTCGTCAACCCGCGCGGCTGAGGCAATTGCGAGAAGGCCGCCAAGCTCAACGATATCCAGGAGCGGCTCAACAAGCAGCGTTCGCCGCTCCGCTCGGCCGAAAAATTCTGGGTCGAGGAGATCATTGATCCGGGCAAGACGCGGTCGCTGTTCCCGCTGTTGGCGGTCCAGGTCGCATGACGTCGAGCGGAACCAGCGTGGACAGCTCCGCATCATATATCGTTTATCGTAATGTTACATAGCGTGACTTATTGTGTCTCCGCGAGAGTCCAGCACGAGCTTAGTCGGCCCGATCGACACCTTCTGACGTTCATGCGTCAGGGGAACGGCTTGCTATGGCCCTGTTAAGAAGCGGAGGAAACGGTGAACAGATTTCTGAATCACACTTCGTCACTGCACAATCGGCTGTATGGGGTGGCGGCGATTGCCGCGACAATGTTGTGGCTGACGCCGGCGAGCGCCGAGGAGCACGACCGCAAATCCTGCCGCCTCGGATCTCCGGGACACGAGGTTAAGCACGTTATCTATCTCCAGTTCGACAACGTGCACCTCACGCGGGACAACCCCGGCGTTCCCTCCGATCTGGAGCAGATGCCGCATCTCTACAATTTCCTGAAGGACAACGGCACGCTCCTGAACAAGCACTACACCGTGCTGATCTCGCATACCACCGCTGGCATCACGAGCTCGTTGACCGGCCTCTATCCTGACCGGATGGGGCTCACGGTCACCAACTCCTACGACTATTACAACCCCGCCACCGGCATTCCGACCTTCACGTCGGCGTTCAAGTATTGGACCGCTCCGGTCGCCTCGCTGGTCGACCCCCACCCGAACATGATCACGACCGGCGGCAAGAACACGCCCGCCCCGTGGGTGACCTACACCCGGGCCGGGTGCGACGTCGGCTACGTCCCGACCGCGAATGCCGTGCTCGAGAACGCTGTGGCCGGCGCGTTCAAGGCCGGTCCGACCGATCTCTTCGCCGCGGCCAAGGCCGGCGACACCAAGATCGACCTGTTCAGCAGCAAGGGTTTTAACGTCGGGGACACGATCGTCATCGATCAGGGCGCCAATCAGGAGACCGCCACGATCGACCATTTTTCCGGCTTCTTCACGTTCCTGACGAGCCCGCTCGCCAAGGACCACGCGCAGAACGTGAGCGTCTGGGAACCCGCTGCGGATCCGATTGACCGCACCGGGGACATCACGACGATCTTCGGCGCCAACTCGTCCGAATGGCTCGAAGCGCTCGACTCGCAGGAAGCGCCATTCGGCTCGGCCGCGGCGGCGAAGGCAACGACCGACTTCGTCGGCATTGCAGTGCACTGCGGCAATGGTGGGTCAAGCCTCTGCGCGACCGCTCCCACCGCGCGGCCCGATCTGCTGCCGGACGAGCCGGGCGGGTATCGGAATTTCCGCGCTCTGTTCGGGGCGAAGTATGTCAACCCGGTGATCACGCATGGCTCGCCGTCGGTGAATGACATCAACGGCGCACCGATTACCGATCAGTTCGGGCATCCGGGCTTCCCGGGCTTCGACGGCATGTCGGCGGCGATCACGCTGGGCTATGTGGCCCAGATGCAGGAGGCCGGCATTCCGGTCACCTACGCCTACATCTCGGACCTGCATGACAACCACGCCGGCGGCGGTGCCTATGGACCCGGCGAGGCCGACTATGTCGCGGCGCTGAAGACCTATGATGACGCATTCGCGAAATTCTTCGACCGGCTCGCGGCGGCCGGCATCAACAAGAGCAACACGCTGTTTATCGTGACGGCGGACGAGAACGATCACTTCGCCGGCCAGCAGGCGCAAAACTGCGACGGCGTGACGACCCCGTGTCTCTACAACACGGTCTCCGGCAACCCGCGCCATGGCCGGTTCGACTTGACCAACGGCGGCCAGGACGTCTCGACCTGGACCGGGCCGTCGACATGGCCGCCGGCCAGCAACGGACCGCTTGTCGGTGAGGTCGGCTACAGCATGTTCTGGCTACTCGGTTCCAAGATCAACGGCACCGGCTACGATATCTCGTTTGACTCGGCACCGAGCTTCTACATCTACGGCCAGCCGCAGGCGGTCGATGCCAGCGGGCACGTTGTCGTCAACCCGGTCCTGCGCGCCTTCGAGAAGGCAGCGGCGGGCCTGAAGGCGTTCGATCCCTATGTCGACGCGACGCAGCTGACGCCGGTTGCGAACTACCTCGTGGACGGGCCGACGCTGAAGGCGCTGCACATGATCAACGCCGATCCGCAGCGGACCATGTCGTTCACGATGTTCTCAAAGCCGGATTTCTACTTCCAGACGTCCAGCCCCTGCCCGGGAAAGAGTCAGGGCTGTTTGAACGACGCCTTTGCCTGGATTCACGGCGACTACTCGAACGATATCGGTCAGACTTGGCTCGGAATGGCCGGCCCCGGCGTGAAGAACGGCGCGATCGACGACACGACCTGGACCGATCACACGGACATCGTCCCGACAGTGAATACCCTGCTCGGGCTGAGGCCGGATTATCAGGCGGACGGGCGCGTGATCACACAGATCCTCCATCCGTCGGTGGCGAGGGCCGGGAACGGCGAGCTGTTTGCGAAACTGGGTGACATCTACAAGCAGCTCAATGCACCCTACGGCGCGTTCGCCCACGCGCTGATTGTCGCCTCGACGGCCGCGATCAAGGCGGACGATGCGACCTACCTGTCCACCGAGCAGAAGATCCAGGCGTTGACCACGCAGCGCGACGCACTTGCCCAGCAGATGAAAGACGTGCTCGACCCGCAACCGATCGGGGAAGGCCGCGGCGAGCACGACGAAGCCCGCTTCGGCCCCAATGGACACTCCGGGCAGCTGATCGGGGAAGGTCTCAAACTGCTCGCTGCGGCGCAGTCGCTGGCCGGCCTGTAAGCCCGATCGCGGCAGAGGGGGTTCGAACTCGCGGCACACGCGCGCAGTTCGAGCCCGGGCCGTCATTGCGAGCGCAGCGAAGCAATCCAGAGTCCCGCCACGGAGACAGTTGGATTGCTTCGCTGCGCTCGCAATGACGAGTTTGTTGTAACGTACTGACACTCCGTCGTCGATCTAGCCCTCGGTGTGCGGTTGCGCACCATCCGGGACGGCGTCGAGCGCGCGCGGCGCCACCGGCCAATCACACCCGCAGCACCTTGCCGGGATTCATGATGTTCTGCGGATCGAGCGCGCGCTTGATGGTGCGCATGATGTCGAGCTCGGTCTTCGAGCGGTAGTGGCTGAGCTCGTCGAGCTTTTCGATGCCGATGCCGTGCTCGGCCGAGATCGAGCCGCCCATGGAAGTGATGAGATCGTTCACGGCGCGGGTGATGGCAGCGGTGTGTTGATTCAGCGTCGGCTGATCCATGTTCTTCGGTCCCATGAACGAAAAATGCAGATTGCCGTCACCGATATGGCCCAGCGGATAGGGGCGAATGGACGGGAGGATATCGAGCACGGCCTTGAGCCCCTTGTCGATGAACTCCGGAATCCTGGAGATCGCCACCGACACGTCGTAGCTGATCCCCGGTCCCTCGGCCCGGGAGGCCTCGGCCATGGCTTCGCGGATGCGCCACATGTTGCGCGATTGACTGACGGTCTGCGCGATCACCGCGTCCAGCACGCGACCGGCCTCGAGTTGATCGGCGAGAAACTGCTCCAGCTTCTCCGACATGCCATCGGCCCCGTCCTGCCGTGGGCGCGAGGACGACCATTCAAGCAGCAGGTACCACGGCGTATCCGCCTTGAGCGGATCCTGGACGCCGGGAATGTGGCGCATCACAAGGTCGACGGCCGCGCGGCTCAGCAGTTCGCAGGAGCCGACATTGTCTTCGGAGGCCGCATGCGCTTCGGAGAGGATCTCCAGCGCCGCGCGCGGATCGCGGATCGCCAGCCACGCGGTGCAGACGTCCTTGGGCGCCGGCCATAGCTTGAGGACCGCCTTGGTGATGATGCCGAGCGTCCCCTCGGCGCCCATGAAGAGGTGTTTTAGGTCGTAGCCGGTGTTGTCCTTCTTCAGCGCACGTAGTCCGTTCCAGACGTCGCCGTTCGGCAACACGACCTCGAGCCCGAGCACGAGATTGCGCGCGTTGCCATAGCGCAGCACCTGCACGCCGCCGGCGTTGGTCGAGAGATTGCCGCCGATCATGCAGGAGCCCTGGGCGCCAAGGCTGAGCGGCAGGAACCTGTCGTGTTCGGCCGCGGTCTCCTGAAGCGTCTGCAAAACGCAGCCGGCCTCGACCGTCATCGCATAGCCAACGGGATCGACGTCCAGCACGCGGTTCATGCGGCCGAGGGACAGCACGATGCCGGTGTGCGCAGGCCAGGGCGTAGCGGCGCCCATCAGCCCGGTGTTGCCTCCCTGTGGCACGATCGCGACGCCGTGTTCATGGCAAAGCCGAACCACTTTCGAGACTTCCTCGGTGCTGCCAGGACGTATGACGGCGCCGGCCCCGCCGACCAGCAGGCCGCGCCAGTCCGTAACGAACGGCTGCTTGCCGTGCTCGTCCTCGATGAAACCTCTGTCGCCCACGATCGCGCGCAGCGCGTCGCGCATTTCGGCGGTCAAAGGAGCGGTCGGAATGGTGGGTACGGGCGACGGGAAGGCAGTCGGCATTTTGTTTCCCCTGGCGCATCTTGGTGTGCACTGCGCGCGCGAAGCGCTTGGGCCGCATTGTCCACGTTTGGGCCACGAAGTCTAACGGCAATATCGGTAACACCGGGACAATTTCCCGCAACATCTCTCAACATCTTCGCCAACATCTTGCGCCGGTCTCGGCCTAGGAGGGGCCCGGATTTTATGGATCAGGATTGGCAGAATGCGACTGAACTCTTTGTTGGCGGCACGTCTCGGCGCAGGTGCTGCCTGCCTGGTGCTGGTGAGCAACCCCGTGCGCGCGGAACCGGTGTTCGACAGTCTGGGCGGCACATGGTCGGGCGCCGGCACGATGAAGCCGTCGGACGGCCCGCGTGAGAAGGTCCGTTGCAAGGTGGGGTATACCATCACCAAGCCCGGACGTTCCGTGAGCCTTGACCTGCGTTGTGCGAGCGATGCGTACAAGATGGTCCTGTCCGCGAATATCGATCAGAACGGGACCGAGCTCTCGGGCAACTGGTTCGAGAGCGAGTACCGGCAGGGCGGCAAGGTCTACGGCACCAACAAGGACGGCTTGATTGAAGCGCGCATTGACGGAAACACCGTGGCTGCGCTGGTGACGATCCAGACCAAAGCCAATCATCAATCGTTCCTGATGGAGGCGCCGGGGTCCTGGATGTCGGAGGTCGCGATCGAACTGAACAAGGAGGCGAAGTGACGGTCCGCGCATCGCGAGCCGTCGCACCGCGGACTGCAAAGTCACAACTGCCGAGCTGAAGGGCGGCACATCGCCGCCGCCCGGCGCGCTGGTTCTCCTCACGATTTGGATGGGCCAGCACGAACGGCACGCGTCGATCGACCACCTCGAGCAATGGAAGCTTCGGTCCCCGTCTGAGCGCTAGCGGCGACGTCATCACTGGTGAGGGCGTCATCAATGGTGAGCATGTCACTACCGCCGGTTTCGGCGGCGGCAGTGACGTGTGTATCGATGATGAACGCTTGATGGTCAACGTTTGGGGAGTGACGCCATCACCTCGCCCGCGTCTCCGTCCTCGAGGCAAGGCGTGACGGTCAATGGGAGCAGGTCAGACCATTGCGCAAGCCAACGATACATGGCTTTTGGATCACTGGATTCAGAGATCGCAAATCCCTGTCCATTCATGCCATGCCAACGACCCAGCATCTTGACGCCCTCGGGTGGCGCGCCACCGGTCTCCAGAAAGCGTGCGACGGCTGCATTGAAGGTTCCTTGGGGTACGCTCCAGGTGGTTATGAATTTCATGCGATTCTCCCGTCACTAGAAATTATCGGATGAATGTCGCGGCTGCGCCGCATACGCACGATAGCGCCGGCGTCGCAAATAACAACGGTGAATGAACAGGTGCGGTTTGATCCAACGCGCCATCCTCGAGCACGGCCGCGATCCTTCCGGCGCACGGCAATCGCATTCGAACATTCACAGCAGGTCGTGGAAGCTTTGGCACCCAAAGCTCCGACGTCATATGCGGTTGCCCTATCTTCCGGCGCGGAGCGGACCTGCAACCGTAAGACGGCTATTTGCCGTCGTTCCAGATGTCGGTGGCGAGCTTCCAGTCGTCTCCGACTTTCTCCCACACAACGACATATTTGCCATTCACTTCCTGCGGCGCCGATCTGTCTCGAAATGGATGGTTGAATGACGCATCCCAGACCGGGTCGGGCGCAACAGCAATTCCGGGGAATTACGGTCAGCACCATTGACGAGCTGCGCGGTGGAGATTGCAAGCGGTCGCGACCGGCGCAATGCGCAAAGGCTGCAGTAAATTCGACGCCCGACGACATCGCCGGTACCGCGGTAGCGGAAATGTCGTCGGGCAAAACACCCTGTCAATCCCTCCGCGTAAAAATATTCTTATTTACCGAATTTCGGATATAGCGTAGGTTGCGCTTATCCCGCCCGCCACAAGGGGCGTTTCGCGATCGTCACGAGACGCGGGCAGGGAGGCGGTGGCCGCGACTGCGTCGGCGCGCATTCAAACTGCAGGGCGGAACTCCTTCAAGGGGGTGCCGTGAGCAGGGCGAGCGTGGCACGACACGGCGCTGACAGCGTCTTCGTTCGGCTTCGATGGCGAGCGCACGCCAGTCATCGGAGCGAGGAGCGGGGATGTGCGCGGACAGCAAAATCGTGTGGTCCTGACTCCCGAAGTCTGTGCGTCAAGTCTTGTGGTGATGTGGGTGGTCCAACCGGGCCCGCACATCAGTCATCCGCAGGGTGACGGGGGCAATAGTGCATCGCTCCCCGGGGAGAGTGCGACATAAGCCGTAAAACCATTCGCGCAGGGAAGGCCGGGCGTTCCGGCGTCACCTGTCGTCCACCCCGTGCGCGTCTTTTTTGCACACGGGACTGCGGGTGCCAGCTGCCGCCCGGCCTCCCTGCGCCCTTGCTTCACGAGGGTGCGAAGATGAGAGCAAAGCTCGGGCGAGAAGAGTCGCGAGAATGCGAAGGTGTGTCTGCAAACCGAAGCGCAATTTGGATGAACGCGACGGAGCGTCAAACACCATCATTGCGAGCGCAGCGAAGCAATCCAGGCTCACCGCGGAGGGATTCTGGATTGCTTCGCTGCGCTCGCAATGACGAGGGTGATAGAGCTACGCGCTCTCCGTCTCCCGATGCACGTCGTGCACGACCAGCCCCATGCCTTCCTCCGGCATCTTGATCCAGTCGCGGCGCTTCAGGGTGCGCTTGGTGTCCTCGTAGCCTGAGGTCCAGTGCTCGCGCATCGAGGTGCCTGAGAATTCGTGGTCCTTGGCGTCGCCCTCATAGGCTTTCTGCTGGTAGATCAGATGCAGGATCGCGATCTCCGGCATGTTGCACAGGCTCGTCTTGAGCTGGCGCTCCTCGTCGGACAGTTGCTCCTCGGGGAGCTTTGCCAGTGCCTTGTAGAGCAGCACCTTGAGATTATGGGTGCGGCGATAGACGTCGGTGTTGTGGCGGGTGCGCGAGGAATACATGATATCCTTGTGGCGGGCCATCACGTCCTGGATCGAGCGCGGCAGCACGCCGCGCGCGCTGAACAGGTCGACCTGGAACACCAGCGAATTGAGTGCGTCCTCCTGGTCGAGCAGATGCTGCAGCGGCGTGTTGGAGACGATGCCGCCGTCCCAGAAATGATCGGTGCCGATCCGCACCATCGGTAGCGCCGGCGGCAGGGCGCCGGAGGCCATGATGTGCTCCGGCGCGATCTCGTCATGGGCGTTGTCGAAATAGATGAAGTTGCCCGAGAGCACGTTGACCGCGCCGACCGCGAAGCGAACCTTCTTCTCGTTGATGCGGTCGAAATCGACGAGCTCCAGAAGGCTCTCCTTGAGCGGTGCGGTGTCGTAATAGCTGGTCGCGGTCCTGGCGCCGACCGGGCTCAGCCAGGGATTGACCTGGTGCGGGGCGAAGAAGCCCGGCTGGCCCATCGCCGACGTCATCCAGGCGCTGGTGAGGTTGCGCCACTGGCGGAAGATGTCGCCGTCCGGCGTGTAGTGCCAGATCTTGCGGTTGGTGATGCGCTCCCAGAAGATGCGCAGCGCCTCGAGCCGCTTCTCCGGCTTGTTGCCGGCAATGATGGCGGAGTTGATCGCGCCGATCGAGACACCAGTGACCCAGTCCGGCTCGATGCCGGCCTCGTGCAGCGCCTGATAGACGCCCGCCTGGTAGGCGCCAAGCGCGCCGCCGCCTTGCAGGACCAGCGCGACGCGGTCGCAGCGCTCGGGCCGCCAGCCCCGCGCGGGCGGCTGGTGGGTCTGATGGGTCGGTTGCGACGTGCGGGCGTCCATGATGATGCCTCCTGCCTTCATCGGACGATTGCGGCCGGCGGTGACGGCGTGATGACAAAGTCGGCGCCGATGCATCTTCTGCATGCACGTCAACCGCAACGGGAATGGCACCAGGTCGTGCGGCTGACGGAAATCCTTCACATCGCAGTCAATGAGGACGGCTAGCAATTTGCATCGGGCGAGATGTTGCCGGGCCGACATCACAGACATCACACAGGAGATCAGGATGCGCAGGGAAGACGTGCTGAGGCTTCCGTCCATGCCGGCCGCCGGGCCGAGCTATCCGGCCGGTCCGTACCGCTTCGTCAACCGCGAATTCCTCGTCATCACCTACGAGACCGATCCGGACCTGATCCGCGCCGGCCTGCCCGAGCCGCTGGAGCCGATCGACCAGCCGATCGTGCATTACGAATGGATCAAGATGCCGGACTCCTCCGGCTTCGGCAGCTACACCGAATCCGGCCTGGTCATCCCGGCGCGGCTGCACGGTGAGGAGGTCAACTTCGTCTCGCAGATGTATCTGGACGATGATCCGCCGATCGCTGCGGGCCGCGAGATCTGGGGCTTTCCCAAGAAATACGCCCATCCCAAGCTCGAGATCGTCAAGGACACGCTGACGGGCACGCTGGAATATGCCGGCCAGCTCGTTGCCATGGGGACGATGGGCTACAAGCACGAGAGCATGGCCGGCAACGGCGATCTCACCCGCGCCACGCTGTCGAAGACGCAGATCAATCTGAAAATGATCCCCGGCGTCGACGGCCATCTCGAGGTCTGCCAGCTCGTCGCGATCAACCTGATCGACATCGTGCCGAAGGGCTCCTGGATGGGACCCGGCCGCCTGCATCTGGTGCCGCACGTCAACGCGCCGGTCGCGGATTTCCCGGTCCGCCGCTGCATCGGCGCGCATCATTACATCGCCGACCTGACGCTGCCGTTCGGCCGCGTGGTGCACGACTACGTCAAGGAAGCCGAGGCGATGGCCGCGACAGGGCTCGCCGCGGAGTAGGGCGGCATCATCAAACTGTAACGAAACCGTAATTGAGTACCCGCAAGAGATCCGGAGGAGGCTGCCAACAGCCCCCCGGACTTGGACTGCATCGACGTGGGGGTAGGCATGGCGGAGCCGGCGAAGCTTGTCAGCGCGATATCGAACGCCGAACCCGCCATTCCCGGCCTGGTCTGGGCGTTCCGCCTGCACAGCGACGGAAGCGCAGAGGCGCTGCCGATCGATCAGCCGATCGAGTTCAGCCATGATGGCCGGCTCTGGCTGCATTTCAATTTGACAGATGGTCGCGTGCGGCCGTGGATCGCGGCATCACAGCTGCCGCCGCTGGCGCGCGATCTGTTGCTGTCGAACGACACGTTCCAGCAGCTTCACGTCATCGACCATTGCGTCTACGGCGTGTTCTCCGATCTCGTCCGTGACATCGATGCTGCTACGGAAGAGACCGCATTCCTGCGCTTCGCCATGACCGAGCATCTGCTGGTCTCCGGCCGCCACCAGGCGCTGTGCTCGGCGGACGCGACGCGGCGCGTGCTCGAAGGCGGCTATCGGGTCGACAATGTCGCCCATCTGCTGGAAAAGATCGTCGACGAGGTCGCCGACACGCTCGATCGGATAGCCGACAAGCTCGGCCAGGAGGTCGATGGCATCGAGGAACGCATTCTGGCCGATAATGTGAAGCCGGAGATGCGCCGCGACCTCGGTCGGCTGCGCCGGACCTGCGTCAGGCTGCACCGCCAGCTGACCGGGCTGCGCGTGCTGTTTCATCGGCTTGATCAGAAGAACACCGATCATCTGTCGCCGGGCTTGCGCATCCAGGCCGGCAAGCTCGCCCAGCGGCTCGACGGTCTCGACCACGACATCGTCGAGCTGCGCGAACGCAGCCGCTTGCTCGAGGAGGAGTTGCGCTTCAAGAACGAGGAGGAGAGCAACCGCCACCTCCACACGCTCTCGATCGTGACGACGCTGCTGCTGCCGCCGACGCTGATCACCGGCATCTTCGGCATGAACACCAAGGGCCTGCCGCTGACCGATGTTGACGAGGGATTTATCTGGGCTGCCTGCTTGATGGCTTCGTCGATCGGTGCTGCTTATCTTTTCATGCGGCGCACTGGCATCTTTAAAAAGTAGCGCGTGCCAGCCGGTATCCGTTGTGAGTGGGACCGCCCAGACATTCGTGTTGCGAAGCTCGCTTGTGATCGCGACTGCGCTTCTCGCGAGCACCAGCGCATTCGCCGGCGCCAAGGACGAGAGCGCCGCCGACTGGCTGTTTCCGAAATGGTTCAACGAGTGGCATGACGGTCTTGCCAACAAGGGGCTAAATTTCGGCGCGACCTACATCGCCGACAACATCGGCAACGTGTCGGGCGGAGTCTCGCGCGGCGCCATCCATTTCGGCCGGCTCGATCTCTCGGTCGACGCCGATCTCGACAAGCTGGTCGGCTGGACCGGCGGCCGCTTCTACGCCAACGGCTTGATCATCTACGGCCGCGGGCTGACGCGGAACTACATCCATAACCTCGCGACCATCAGCGAGATCGAGGCGCTGCCCGACCAGCGGCTCTACAACGCCTATTTCGAGCAGAGCCTCTTCAACGATCGCCTGAGCATCAGGGCCGGCCAGCAGGCCGCCGATGTCGAGTTCTTCGACAGCGAGACCGACGACCTCTTCATCAACGGCACCTTCGGCTGGCCCGCAATCAAGGCCACCAATCTGCCGGCCGGCGGCCCGGCGCCGCCGATCGCGGTGCCCGGCATTCGCGTCAAGGCGCAGGTCGCGGACAACGTCACCGTCTTCGGTGCGGTGTTCAACGGCAGCGCGGCGCGGCCCGGCGACGGCGATCCGCAGACCCGCGACAATCACGGCCTGGCGTTTCGCGTCAACGATCCGCCCTGGCTCATCGGGCAAATTCACTTCGACTATCATCTCGATATCGGCGGAAGTTCGCTTGCCGGCAACTTCACGCCCGGCGGGTGGTATCATTTCGGCGATTTCGACAGCCAGCGCTTCACGGCTGATGGCTTGTCGCTCGCGGACCCGACCGGATCCGGCATCCCGGCAAAACTTCGCGGCAATTATGGAATCTATGCCGTCGTGGAGCAGACCCTCTGGCGGCCGCCGGGGGGAGAGCCCGAGAAGACCGTTTCGGCCTCGATCCCCGGCGTCACCGCGTTCGGCCGCATCGCCTACAGCCCGCCTGACCGCAACCTGATCGATCTCTATCTCGACGGCGGCATCGGCTTTGTCGGCTTTACGCCCGGCCGTCCGCTCGACCGCTTCGGGATCGGCTTGGCCTATATGCGGATTTCGGGGACGGCACGGAGCCTCGATGTCGATAGCCAATTTTTCAACGGCATCCAGAGCCCGGTGCGCAGCAGCGAGGCCCTGCTCGAAATCATCTACGAAGCGCACATCAAGCCGGGTTGGCTGATCGCGCCTTATTTCCAGTATGTGGTGCGTCCCTCCGGCGGCATCCCGAACCCGAACGATCCGAGCGGCGTGTCGCGGATCGGTGACGCCGCGGTGTTCGGCGTCACCACCACGATCAGGTACTAGGCTATCGCCGGTTTCGCTTGCGGTTTTGGTTGCCGCGACAGCGCCAGCACGATCAGCGAGGCAAACACGCAGAGCGCGCCGGCGACGAAGAAGGCGGGCAGGTAGCTCTGCAGCAGCGTCCGCGACAGGCCTGCGCCGAAGGCGGCCGTGCCGGCGCCGAGCTGATGGCCGGCAAAGATCCAGCCGAACACCAGATTGGCGCGTTCGGGCCCGAATTTTTGCGCGGTCAGCCGCACCGTCGGTGGCACCGTCGCGATCCAATCGAGGCCGTAGAACATTGCGAAGACCGACAGGCCATAGAACGAGAAATCGCTGAAGGGCAGGAAGATCAGCGAAAGCCCGCGCAAGCCGTAGTACCAGAACAGGAGGAAGCGATTGTCATAGCGGTCCGACAGCCAGCCCGACATGATGGTGCCGAAGAAGTCGAAGATGCCCATCGCCGCCAGCAGGCTCGCCGCTTGCACCTGCGGGATGCCGAAATCGAGGCACATCGGGATCAGGTGCACCTGCACGAGCCCGTTGGTCGAGGCGCCGCAGACGAAGAACGTCGCAAACAAGATCCAGAAAGCGCTCGACTTCGAGGCGTCGCGTAGCATGCCGAGCGCAACGGCCGTGATCGAACCGTGGTTCACGGGCGGTGCGGGCAGGGGCTCGGTGCCTTCGTCGCCGAACGGACGCAGGCCGAGATCGCTTGGGCGGTCGCGCATCACGAGCAAGACCGCCGCCGCAGAAACGCCGAGCATGATGCAGACGAAGCCGAGCGCGAGCCGCCAGCCGAAGCGCTCGGTCAGGCTTGCAAGCAGCGGCAGGAACACGAGCTGGCCGGTGGCGACGCTCGCGGTCAAGATGCCGACGACGAGGCCGCGCCTTGCGGCAAACCAACGCGTTGAGATTGTGGCGCCGAGCACCAGCGCGGTCATGCCGGTGCCGATGCCGATCACCACGCCCCACAGCGCCACGAGCTGCCAGACCTGCGTCATGCCGAGCGAGGCCACCAGCGCCGAGACGACGATGAGTTGCGCGGTCAGCGTGACATTGCGCAGGCCGTAGCGGTTGAGGAGAGCGGCCGCGAACGGCGCCATGAGTCCGAACAGGATGAAGCGGATCGACAGCGCGGAGGAAATCTCTGCCGTGCTCCAGCCGAACTCCTTCTGGAGCGGAACGATGAACACGCCGGGCGCGCCGACCGTGCCGGCGCTGATCAGCGCGGCGAAGAAGGTCACGCCGACCATCACCCAGCCGTAATGGATGTTGCGACGGCCAAGCGCGGCCGAAAGCCAGTTCGAGATCATTGCCCCTCAATCCAGGTTGGCGGGTTTTGGGCGACCCGCGTCATCGTTGCAGTCTGGCATAAGACCCGAAAGTCTAAAATGCCAGACTTCCCTCAATTTCGGCCAATCGCTGTCAGCGCGTGAGACGCTCCACCGCGATCGCCGTAGCCTCGCCACCGCCGATGCAGAGCGCCGCGACGCCGCGCTTGAGGTTGTTGGCCTCCAGCGCATGCAGCAGCGTCACGATCAGCCGCGCGCCGGTGGCGCCGATGGGATGGCCGAGCGCGCAGGCGCCGCCGTTGATGTTGAGTTTTTCGCGGGGAATGCCGAGATCGCGCTGCGCCGCCATTGCCACCACGGCGAAGGCTTCGTTGATCTCGAAAAGGTCGACATCGCCCGCGCTCCAGCCGATCTTGTCGAGTAGCTTGCGGATCGCCGGGATCGGCGCGGTCGTGAACCATTGCGGCTCCTGGCTGTGGGTGGCGTGGCCCTTGATCTCGGCGATAACAGGCAGGCCGTTGCGATCGGCGAGCGAACGTTTCGTCAGCACCAGCGCGGCGGCACCGTCGGCGTTGGCGGAGGAGGCGGCCGGCGTGATGGTGCCATTGGCGCGGAACGCCGGCTTCAATCCGGGGATCTTGGCCGGATCGACCTTCAGCGGATGTTCGTCATTGGCGATCACGCGCGGGCCTGCCTTCTCGGTCAGTGTGATCGGCGCGATCTCGGCCTTGAAGGCGCCGCCCTCGACCGCCTGGCGGGCGCGACTCAGCGTTTCCATCGCGTAGGCGTCCTGATCCTTGCGGGTGAACTGATAGGCCTCCGCCGTGGCTTCGCCGAAGTCGCCCATGGAGCGGCCGGTCTCGTAGGCGTCCTCGAGGCCGTCCATCATCATGTGGTCGATGATGCGGTCATGGCCGGCGCGATAGCCGCCGCGCGCCTTGGCCAGCAGATAAGGTGCGTTGCTCATGCTCTCCATGCCGCCGGAGACGACCATCTCGGCCGAGCCCGCGCGGATGATGTCGTGCGCCAGCATGGTCGCCTTCATGCCGGACCCGCAGACCTTGTTGACGGTGGTCGCGCCGGTGGCATCGGGCAGGCCTGCGCTACGCGCCGCCTGGCGCGCCGGTGCCTGGCCCTGGCCGGCGGGCAGCACGCAGCCCATGAACACCTCGTCGACCTTCTCGGGCGCGAGCTTGGCGCGTTCCAATGCCGCGCCGATGACGTGCGATCCAAGCTTGTGCGCGGCGAGCGGTGACAACTCGCCCATGAAGCGGCCGAGCGGGGTGCGGGCGGCGGAGACGATGACGACGGGATCGGAGGCTTCGGCCATGACAAGACTCCCTGGCGATGACGTGTAAGATTATAACCATCATATGATGCAGCGCAAAAAATGCAATCGCGCCCAGCATGAGAAATTGTCGTGGTTCGGATGAGAATTGGTCGTTCGATTGGAGGAGGCCTACCGCTTCCGGTTCACAAACGCCTGCATCAGGCGCGTCGGCTCGTCGGTCAGAAACGACTCGCCGAACACCTTGACGCTCAAATTTATCGACTCCGTCAGCGGCAGTTCCTCCCATTGCCGCAGCAGGGCCTTCTGCGACCGCAGCGCCTCCGGGCCGCATTCGAGCAGCGCGTTCACGAGGTGCTCGATCTCGGCATCCAGTCCGCCGACCGCCGCGATCTTGTCGATCAGGCCCCAGGCCAGCGCCGTCGGCGCATCGATATTCTCCGCGGTCATCACCAGCCAGCGCGCGCGGGCCCAGCCGATCAGGCGCGGCAGCAGCGCGGCGTGGATCACCGAGGGAATGCCGACGCGGACCTCGGGCATGCCGAAATGCGCATCATGCGTGGCGATGCGGAAGTCGCAGGCGGCGGCGACTTCGAGCCCGCCGCCGAGGCACCAGCCGGGCATGCGCGCGATCATGGGGGCTGGGAATTGGCGCACGGCCTCGCAGAGATCGCGCAGGCGGCTGATGAAGGCTTCGGCTGACTTCTGGTCGAGCTTCGCCATCTCCTTGATGTCAGCGCCGCCGATCATGCTCTTCTCGCTCTGGCCGCGCAGCACTACGACGCGGATGCTCCGGTCAGAGGAGAGCTGCTGCAGGCCTTCGCGCACCGCGTCGGTTACGGGCGAGCCCAGAATATTCAGCGGGCCGGCGTTGCAAATCGCGACATGGACGACGCCGCGCGCATCGCGCGTCACGCCGCAGTGGTTGTTGAGCATTTCCATCGTGGGATCTCGAAGGTTTCGTGGGCATGCGCATTGCGCGCGCGTCGGGATCACTTCCGGGCCGAAATGCCTGGCTTGTCAAGCGGGCGGGCCGGAGTTGTTGCCACTGTGAAGTCCGCAGCATAATATGACACACATCATACAAAGAGGCAGCCCATGACCGAACCAGCTCAACTCGACCTGTTTTCGCCTGCGCAACGGCGCGAGCGCGTAGTCGACTGGCAGGTGCCTGCGCCGGTTGCGAAGGTGGCGATGGGCCTATCAGGCATGGACGCCATGCTGGGCATCCGCGACGGGCGCCTGCCGCCGCCGCCGTTCGCAAAGCTGATCGGTTTCATCATGTCCGTGGTCGAGCCGGGCCGGATCGTGATGGAACTGGAGCCGCGCGAGGACCTCGAAAATACCATCGGCCTCCTGCACGGGGCTACCGCCGCCGCGCTCCTCGACACCGCCATGGGGTGTGCGATCTCGACGCGGCTGGAGGCGGGGCAGTCGTCGGTGACTCTCGACCTGAAAATGACCTTCCTGCGTCCGCTTTCGGTCCGGTCGGGGCTGATCTCGGCCGAAGGCAAAATCATCAAGCTGGGGCGCCAGACCAGTTACACCGAAGGCTTCGTCCGCGATGGTAAGGGGGCCCTCGCAGTCCATGCAACTGCAACCTTTTCCATGATCGGCAACAATTTCACCGGGAATTAATGCGCCGCCCGGGCGATATCCGTGTTATGAGATGACCTCTGACATCCAATGAGAGCCGCATGCGCTATTCTCGGGAACACAAGCAGGAAACCCACGACCGCATCGTGAAGAAGGCGTCGGTGCGGCTGCGCGAAAAGGGTGCCCACGGCATCGGCGTCGCCGACCTCATGAATGAGGCGGGCCTGACCCATGGCGGCTTCTACGCGCATTTCGATTCCCGCGAGGCGCTGGTGATCGAGGCCTTTGGCTACGCCATGGACCGCGCGATGGAGCACTGGCGCAAGCAGTCCGATCAGGTCGCGCCTGAGAAGCAGCTCGCCCAGATCGTCGAGACCTATCTCTCGGCGCTGCACCGGGACAATCCCGGCCATGGCTGCTCGATCCCCGCGCTCGGCGCCGAGATTGCGCGCGAGAGCCCGAAGACGCGAAAGGCCTTTGCCGGCAAGCTCGACGAGATGGTCGAGATGATGACCGACTTCATCCCCAATTTGCCCCGCAAGGCCGCGCGCAAACAGGCGATCGCCACGCTGGCGACCATGGCCGGCACCATGCTGCTGGCCCGCATTGCAGGCTCGAGCGAGCTCTCGGACGAGGTGCTGAAGGCCGGCAAGGACAGCGCGCTGGAGGGTGCGAAGCGTGAGCCGAAGGTGACGGCGGCGAAGAAGGCGAAGCAGAATTAGGTGCCGTAGGGCGGGTTGGCGAAGCGTAACCCGCCACTGTCGTTATCCGCGGAAACGGAAGAGGTGGGTTACGCCTTCGGCTAGCTAACCTGCGACAGCGGCGCAATATCGCCCCGCAAACAACGCCCGCTCGCGCTCCACAATCTCGCTGATGTAATCGGCGACTGCCCGGATTCGCGCGAGATCCTTACTGTCGGCGTGCATCAGCATCCAGAACGTCCGCGTGATCGATATCTCCTCAGGGAGCACGGCCACGAGCTGCGGATAATCGCTCGCCATGAAATGCGGCAGCACGGCGATGCCGAAGCCTGCGAGCGTGGCGTTGAGCTGCGCGATCAGATTGGCGCTGCGGAGGCGCGCGGAAATGCGCGGTGACACCTGCGGCAGATAGTCGAGCTCCGGCGTAAACAGGAGCTCTTCGATGTAGCCGACGAAGCGGTGCTGCGGCAGCATTTCGCGCGCGGTGATTTTAGGGAAGCGGTCGAGATAGGCCGGCGAAGCATAGAGACCGAGACGGTAGTCGAGTAGCTTGCGGCCGACGATGCGGCCTTCTTTGGGCATGGTCAGGCTGATCGCGATATCCGCCTCGCGCTTGGAGAGACTGAACAACCGCGCGGTGGCTACAAGTTGTAGGTCGAGATCGGGATAGCGGTCGGCGAAGGCTGCCAGCCGCGGCGCCAGGAAGGCGGTGCCGAACCCGTCGGGCGCGCCGATCCGCACCGTGCCGGTCAGGCGCGCCACCGAGCCGCCGACCTGTTCCTGGTTGGCGACGATGGTCGATTCCATCGCCTCCGCGCTGTCGGCGACACGCTGGCCGGCCTCTGTGAGGAGGTAGCCGGTCTTGCGCCGGTCAAACAGCTTGGCCGAAAGGTGCTTCTCCAGCCGGTCCACACGGCGGATCACGGTGGCATGGTCGACCCCAAGCTGTTTGGCCGCAGCCGAAACCGAGCCGCCCCGCACGATGGCCAGCACGAAGCGAAAGTCGTCCCAGTCGATAGCGCCTTGATCCAGCATTTTCGCACATCTATGGTGCATTATCTCAGACTTGAATCCTATAAAATGCAGGTCGATAGGATTTGTCAAAGCGATCAAGCTCGGACTTAAGGAGTTCATCCCATGCGCGCAGTCGGACATTTTATCGGTGGCAAGGAGGTCAAGGGCACCTCGGGCCGCACCGCCGACGTTTTCGAGCCGATGACCGGTGACGTCCAGGCCAAGGTCGCGCTGGCATCCAAGGCCGAGGTCCGCGCCGCCGTCGAGAACGCGCGCGCAGCACAGCCCGAGTGGGCCGCGACCAACCCGCAGCGGCGCGCCCGCGTCATGACGAAATTCGTCGAGCTGGTGCAGCGCGACTACGACAAGCTCGCCGAATTGCTCGCGCGCGAGCACGGCAAGACCGTTCCCGACGCCAAGGGCGACATCCAGCGCGGCCTCGAGGTCGCCGAGTTCGCCTGCGGCATCCCGCATCTGATGAAGGGCGAGTACACCGAGGGCGCTGGCCCCGGCATCGACATCTATTCCATGCGCCAGCCGCTCGGCGTCGTCGCCGGTATCACGCCGTTCAATTTTCCGGCGATGATCCCGATGTGGAAATTCGCGCCCGCGATCGCCTGCGGCAACGCGTTCATCCTCAAGCCGTCCGAGCGCGATCCCGGCGTGCCGATGATGCTTGCCGAACTGATGATCGAGGCCGGCCTGCCGGCCGGCATCCTCAACGTCGTCAACGGCGACAAGGAAGCAGTCGACGCCATCCTCGACGATCCCGATATCAAGGCCGTCGGCTTCGTCGGCTCCACGCCGATCGCGCAGTACATCTACGAGCGCGCCGCTCAGACCGGCAAGCGCTGCCAGTGTTTTGGTGGCGCCAAGAACCACGCCATCATCATGCCGGACGCCGACATGGATCAGGCCGTCGACGCGCTGATCGGCGCGGGCTATGGCTCCGCCGGCGAACGCTGCATGGCCGTCTCGGTTGCGGTTCCCGTCGGCAAGCCCACCGCCGACCGGCTGATGGAAAAGCTGATCCCGCGCGTCGAGTCGCTCAAGATCGGCACCTCGATCGATCCGTCGGCCGATTATGGTCCGCTGGTCACGCGCGAGGCGGTCGAGAAGGTCAAGAGCTACATCGACGTCGGCATCAGGGAAGGCGCGACGCTCGCCGTTGACGGCCGCGGCTTCAAGATGCAGGGCTACGAGAACGGCTTCTATCTCGGCGGTTCGCTGTTCGACAACGTCACCAAGGACATGCGGATCTATAAGGAAGAGATCTTTGGCCCCGTGCTCTCGGTCGTGCGCGCGCACGACTACAAGGAAGCGCTGGCGCTGCCGTCCGACCATGATTACGGCAACGGCGTTGCCATCTTCACCCGCGACGGCGACGCCGCGCGCGACTTCGCGGCCAAGGTCAACGTCGGCATGGTCGGCGTCAACGTGCCGATCCCGGTGCCGATCGCCTATTACACCTTCGGTGGCTGGAAGAAGTCGGGCTTTGGCGATCTCAACCAGCACGGCCCGGACTCGATCCGCTTCTACACCAAGACCAAGACGGTGACCTCGCGCTGGCCGTCCGGCGTCAAGGAAGGTGCGGAGTTCTCGATCCCGCTGATGAAGTAATCCTCTCAAGAGCGAGGCGATGATGCAGTTCGCTCTGAACGAGGATCAGGTCGCGGTTCGTGACATGGCGTTGGCGTTTGCGGCGGAGAAGATCGCGCCGCACGCGTTGCGCTGGGACGAGGAGAAGCATTTCCCCGTCGACGTGATGCGTGAAGCTGCCACGCTCGGCATGGGCGGCATCTACATCCGCGAGGATGTCGGCGGGTCCGCCATGACGCGGTTCGACGCGGCGCTGATCTTCGAGGCACTGGCGACGGGCTGCCCGACCACTTCGGCCTTCATCTCCATCCACAACATGGCGAGCTGGATGATCGATGCCTTCGGCAGCGACACCCAGCGCCACACATGGCTGCCGAAGCTCTGCACCATGGAGCTGATCGCGAGCTACTGCCTGACTGAGCCCGGCGCCGGCTCCGATGCGGCGGCGCTGCGCACCCGTGCGGTTCGCGACGGTGATCACTATGTTCTCAACGGCCAGAAGCAATTCATCTCCGGCGCCGGCGGCACTGATCTCTTGGTCGCGATGGTCAGGACTGGCGGCGATGGCCCCGGTGGCATCTCGACGCTCGTCATCGACGGTAAGACGCCGGGCGTCTCCTTCGGTGCCAATGAGCGCAAGATGGGCTGGAACGCGCAGCCGACCCGCGCGGTGATCTTCGAGAACGCCCGCGTGCCGGTGGCCAACCGGCTCAGCGAGGAGGGCGTTGGCTTCAAGATCGCGATGGCTGGCCTCGACGGCGGCCGCCTCAACATCACGGCCTGCTCGCTCGGCGGCGCGCAGACCGCACTCGACAAGGCGCGCGCCTACATGAAAGAGCGCAAGGCATTTGGAAAACGGCTCGACGAATTCCAGGCCCTTCAATTCAAGCTCGCCGACATGGCGACCGAGCTCGAAGCCGCGCGCACCTTCCTGTGGCGCGCCGCGGCGGCGCTCGACCGGAAGGATGCCGACGCCACCATGCTCTGCGCCATGGCAAAGCGCTTCGGCACCGATGTCGGCTTCGAAGTCGCCAACCATGCGCTGCAGCTTCACGGTGGCTACGGCTACCTCAGCGAATACGGCATCGAGAAGATTGTGCGCGATTTGCGCGTGCACCAGATCCTCGAAGGCACCAATGAAATCATGCGGCTCATCGTGGCGCGCAAACTGATCGAGGGTGCGTGATGAGTGCATTGGAAGAGGGCGATCTCATCGTTCGCCGCGAGGGCGCGGCGGGCGTGATCCGCCTCAACCGTCCCAAGGCGATCAACGCCATGACGCTGGAGATGTCCATTGGCATCGACGCAGCGCTGCAAAGGTTCGAGACCGATCCTGAGGTCGCGGTGATCATCCTGGAAGGCGCGGGCGAGCGCGGTCTCTGCGCCGGCGGCGACATTCGCGGCCTCTGGGAGAGCTCGCGCGAAGGCGGCGACCTCGGCGCGCGGTTCTGGCGCCAGGAATACGTCATGAATGCGCGGATCGCGAAGTATCCGAAGCCCTATGTCGCGTTCATGGATGGCTTGGTGATGGGCGGCGGCGTCGGCTTGTCGGGCCATGCGAGCCATCGTGTGGTTACGGATCGCACCAAGCTCGCAATGCCCGAGGTCGGACTCGGCTTCTTCCCCGATGTCGGCGGCACCTGGCTGCTGTCGCGCTCGCCCGGTGAGATCGGCACTTATTTTGGTTTGACCGGCCAGACCATGAATGGTCCTGACGCGATCCATGCGAAGTTTGCCGACGCGGTGATGCCTGCGGCCAAATGGCCGGAGTTGCGCGAGGTGCTGACGAAGGTTCGTCAAGGCGCGACGGCGGCCGACGTCAGCAAGCTCATCACCGGCTTTGCGACCGGCGAGACTGCAGGGCCAGTGGCCGCAAAAGAGCCGATCATTGACGCGCTATTCGGCTTCGACCGCATGGAAGACATTTTTGCGGCGCTCAAGCGCGACGGCTCCGAGTTTGCGCTGGCGACGCTGAAGACGCTCAATGAGAAATCGCCGCGCGGCATGGTGGTGACGCTGAAACTGCTGCGGCTGGCGCGCACCGCATCGAGCCTGGAAGAATGTCTGGTGCGCGAATACCGCGCCGCGCTGACGGTCTTCCGCAGCGACGATTTCCGTGAGGGTGTGCGCGCCGCCGTGATCGACAAGGACCGCAATCCGACCTGGTCGCCGCCGCGAATCGAGGACGTAACGCCGGACGTGCTTGCGCCATATCTCGCCGAAATCGGCGCCGACGAGCTGAAGTTCAACTAACAACGCTACAAGCGGAGGAAACCAAGATGGCCACGATCGCATTCATCGGTCTCGGCAACATGGGCGGCCCGATGGCCGCGAATCTGGTCAAGGCCGGTCACAAGGTGGTGGCGTTCGATCTCGTCGAAGCCTCGCGCAATCAGGCCAGGGCAGATGGCGCCGGCATCGCTGACAGTGCTGCGGGGGCGGTGAAGGGCGCCGATGTCGTCGTCACCATGCTGCCGGCCGGCAAGCATGTGCTCGGCGTCTGGAACGAGGTCGTTCCCGCCATGGCCAAAGGCGCGCTGATCATCGATAGCTCCACCATCGACGTCGAGAGCGCGCGGCAAGCGCATGCGCTCGCCGCCAAGAACGGTGTGCTCTCGGTCGATGCGCCGGTCTCCGGCGGCACCGGCGGTGCCAAGGGTGCGACGCTCACCTTCATGTGCGGCGGCGAGGAGAGCGCGTTCGCGGCGGCCAAGCCGGTGCTGGAGAAGATGGGCAAGAAGATCGTCCACTGCGGCGGCGCTGGCGCAGGGCAGGCGGCCAAGATCTGCAACAACATGATCCTCGGCATTTCGATGATCGCGGTCAGCGAGGCCTTTGCGTTGGCTGAGAAACTCGGCCTCTCGCATCAGGCGCTGTTCGACGTCGCCTCGACTTCGTCGGGCCAGTGCTGGTCGCTGACAACCTATTGCCCGGTTCCGGGCCCGGTGCCGACTTCGCCGGCCAACAACGACTACAAGCCGGGCTTTGCCTCGGCACTGATGGTAAAGGATCTCACGCTGGCGCAGGACGCTGCGAAAGCCGCTGGCGCGGCGACGCCGCTCGGCCAGCATGCGCAGGAGATTTACCAGGCCTTCGACAAGGCGGGGCAGGGCGGGGTGGATTTTTCCGGAATTATCAAGCACGTTAGGGAGCTAGCCGGGAAAGCTTAGTGACGACATTTCAGGACGCGCGCGCGTTTCTTCTCGCTCACCGCACGGATTACGAGACAGCGGTCAAAGGTTTCCGCTGGCCCGATCCGGTCCCGTTCAACTGGGCGCTCGACTGGTTCGACGCCGAGTTGGCGACGGATGCGGAGAGCAAGGACCGGCCCGCGCTCTGGATTGTCGATGCCGCCCAGGACAAGCAGACAAAACTGTCCTTCGCGGCGCTCTCGAAGCGCTCCAACCAGGTTGCCAACTTTCTCCGCGCGCAGGGCCTGAAGCGCGGCGATCATCTCTTGTTGCTGCTCGGCAATGTGGTTCCGTTATGGGAGACGATGCTCGCCGCGATGAAGCTCGGCATCGTCGTGATCCCCGCGACCACGTTGCTCACCGCCGAGGAACTGCGCGACCGGCTCGATCGCGGCAAGGCGAAGGCAGTGGTGGCGGCCGAGGATCAAGTCGCGAAATTCGCAAGCCTCGGCGCCGAGAACATCGTGCGCATCGTTGTCGGCGCCGCCGCCGAGGGCTGGCTTGCCTATGGAGAAGCTGCGAAAGCGCTGGAGAGTTTTGCGGCCGACGGTCCGACCAACGCCGACGACCCGATGCTGCTCTATTTCACCTCGGGAACGACGGCAAAGCCAAAGCTCGTGCTGCACAGCCAGCGTAGTTACCCGGTCGGCCATCTCTCGACCATGTACTGGATCGGGTTGAAGCCCGGCGACGTCCATCTCAATATTTCGTCGCCTGGTTGGGCCAAGCATGCCTGGAGCTGCTTCTTCGCGCCGTGGAATGCGGGCGCGACCGTGTTCGTGGTCAACCAGCCGCGCTTCGATGCGAAGGGGCTGCTGGCCACTATCGGCCGCTGCGGCGTCACCACGCTCTGTGCGCCGCCGACGGTGTGGCGGCTGTTCATTCAGGAGAACCTGGCTTCGTTCAAGGTCGCACTTCGCGAAGTCTGCGGCGCCGGCGAGCCGCTCAACCCTGAAGTGATCGACCAGGTGCAGGCTGCCTGGGGCCTCACCATCCGCGACGGCTACGGCCAGACTGAAACCACGGCGCTCGCCGGAAACTCGCCGGGGCAGAGGATCAAGGTCGGCTCGATGGGCCGGCCGCTGCCGGGCTATCGCGTGCAGGTCAGCGACGCGGACGGCCATCCGGCCAAGGAGGGCGAGGTGGCGTTGCTGCTCGGCGCCGACCGGCCCGCTGGCCTGATGCAGGGCTATCAAGGCGACGACGGTAGGCTGTCGGGCGCCGAAGGCGAGCTCTATCGCAGCGGCGACGTGGTGTTCGCTGACGAGGACGGCTATCTCACCTTCGTCGGCCGCTCCGACGACGTGTTCAAATCCTCGGACTACCGCATCAGCCCGTTCGAGCTGGAGAGCGTGCTGCTCGAGCATGAACTCGTCGCCGAAGCCGCGGTGGTGCCGAGCCCGGACCCGATCCGGCTCGCGATCCCCAAAGCCTTCGTGCTGCTGACCGCGGGCGCCGAGCGGACGCCGGAGACGGCGCTCTCCATCTTCACACATCTGCACACGCGGCTGGCGCCGTTCAAGCGCATCCGCCGCCTCGAAATCGTCACCGAGCTGCCGAAGACGATCTCTGGAAAAATCCGCCGCGTGCAGCTACGACGGCTTGAACGCGACAACGATCGCGACGATCCGCTGCGCGGCCGGGAATTCCGTGAGGAGGACTTTCCGGAGCTGCCGAAAACAAGAAGTGAGACCTGAAGCGAAATGAACGAAATCTGGAAGAAGCCGCCGATCACGCTGGAGGCCTATCAGGCCATGGTCGGCAAGGAGATCGGCGTGTCGTCCTGGCACCTGATCGATCAGCCCCGCATCGACACCTATGCCGACGTGACCGAGGATCACCAGTTCATCCATGTCGACCCCGAGAGGGCGAAGGAGACGGCGTTCGGCACCACCATCGCGCACGGTTTCCTGACGATGTCGATGATGTCGGTGATGTCCTACGAAGTGATGCCGGCGATTGCGGGCACCACGATGGGCGTGAACTACGGCTTCGACAAGTTGCGCTTCATCTCGCCGGTGCGCTCGGGCAAGCGCGTCCGCGGCCGCTTCGTGCTGGCGGAAGCCAAGCTGCGCAAGCCCAACGAATTGCAGTCCCGCACCAGCGTCACGGTGGAAATCGAGGGCGAGGACAAGCCCGCGCTGGTCGCGGAGTGGCTCGGCCTGATCTATTTCGCGTAGGTCCGGGCCGCCATGGCCGGGCTTGACCCGGCCATCCATCGCTGCTCAAAAGTCTTTCGATTTTGACAGATCGCCGCCTAACATCCAGGAAGCACACTCATGGCCATCAGATTCGACGGACGCGTCGCCATCGTAACCGGCGCGGGCAATGGTCTCGGAAAGGCGCATGCGCTGGGCCTCGCGAGCCGCGGCGCCAAGGTCGTGGTCAACGATTTCGGCGGCGCGCGTGACGGCAGCGGCGGTTCGCTGTCGCCGGCTGAAGCCGTGGTCGAGGAGATCCGCAAAGCCGGCGGCACCGCGATGGCCGACGGCGCCGATGTCTCGAATTTCGAGCAGGTCACCGCCATGGTCGAGCGCGCCACCAAGGAATGGGGCAGCGTCGATCTGATGTGCGCTAACGCCGGCATCCTGCGCGACAAATCATTCGGCAAGATGGAAGCTGCCGATTTCCAGAAGGTGCTCGACGTGCACCTCGTCGGCACCTTCTACTGCTGCAAGGCGGCATGGGCCGGCATGCGCGATCGCAATTACGGTCGCATCGTGCTGACGACGTCGTCCTCCGGCCTTTACGGCAATTTCGGCCAGGCCAATTACGGCGCGGCGAAATCCGGCATGGTCGGCCTGATGAACGTGCTCGCGGAAGAGGGCCGCAAGACCAACATCCGCGTCAACATCATCTCGCCGACCGCGGCAACCCGCATGACGGAAGAACTGCTGCCGCCGCAGGCGCTGCAGCTGATGAAGCCGAACGCGATCACACCGGCGGTCGAGTACATGCTGAGCGAGGACGCGCCGACCCGCACCATCATGGGCGCCGGGGCCGGCTCCTTCGCCGTGATCAAGATTCTCGAGAGCGAAGGCATCAACCTGCCGGAGTCCGACTGGACCCCCGATGCGGTCGCCGCGCATTTCGCCGAGATCAGCGACATGTCGAAGGCGAAGGCGTTGACCGGCGCGTTTGAGCAGACGCAGAAGTATGTGGCACAAGCCGCGGCACGGGCGGGGATCAAGCTCTGAGTGACGTTGCCGTCATCGGTGCCGGTCCCGCCGGGCTGATGGCGGCGGAGGTGCTCGCGTCGGGCGGTGCCCGTGTTACCGTCTATGATTCCATGCCGTCCGCCGGCCGCAAATTCCTGATGGCCGGGCGGGGCGGGCTCAATCTCACCCACAGCGAGCCGCTGCCGGATTTTCTCGCGCGCTATCGGGAAGCGATGCCGCATCTGCGCGCCGCAGTCGAGGCGTTTCCGCCCGACGGGCTGCGCGACTGGAGCGCGGCACTTGGGCAGCTGACCTTCGTCGGCAGCAGCGGCCGGGTGTTTCCAAAGACGTTCAAGGCCTCGCCCTTGCTGCGCGCCTGGCTGCGGCGGCTCGACGCGGCCGGCGTGCAATTCGCCTTACGTCATCGCTGGACCGGATGGGACGAGCTGGGGCGGCTGGAGTTTCAAACTCCCGATGGTCCAATTGTCGTCGCCGCCAGCGCAACGGTGCTCGCGCTCGGTGGCGCGAGTTGGCCGCGGCTCGGCTCGGATGGCGCATGGGTCGATCGTCTCGCTGCGAAGGGCGTTGCGGTCTCAAGGCTCAGGCCGGCCAATTCCGGCTTCACGGTCGCATGGTCCGAATTGTTTCGCGATCGTTTCGAAGGCCAGCCGCTCAAGGGCGTGGCGCTGACCGTCGGCGCGCACGCGGTGCGCGGCGAAGCCATGATCACCCGCGGCGGCATCGAGGGCGGCGCGATCTACGCGCTGTCGGCGGAATTGCGCGAGGCGGTGTTGGGGATCGGGCAGGCGCGGCTTACGATCGCCTTGCGGCCCGATCTCGACATTGCGGCGCTGACCACGCGTCTGTCAGGTACGCGCGGCAAGCAGTCGCTGGCGAACTTTCTGCGCAAGGCGGCGCAATTGTCGCCGGTCGGCATCGGCCTGATGCAGGAGGCAGCCATTGCAACCGGCCGGCCGCTGGCTACGCTCGCGCCGGCGGAGCTTGCGCATCTCGTGAACGCAATCCCGGTTCAGCTCACCGGTGTCGCCCCGATCGATCGCGCCATCTCGACCGCGGGCGGAATTGCCCTCGATGAGCTCGACGATCGCTTCATGCTGCGCAAACTGCCCGGCGTGTTCGCCGCCGGCGAGATGCTGGACTGGGAAGCGCCGACCGGCGGCTATCTGCTGCAAGCGTCGTTTGCGACCGGTGCGGCGGCGGGAAGGGGCGTGCTGCGTTGGCTCGAGAAATCGTAGGGTGGGCAAAGGCGCGACGCGCCGTGCCCACCATCTTCCCGCGCATGCCGCACCGATTGGTGGGCACGCTTCGCTTTGCCCACCCTACGGCAGCTCGCCTACCTCAGCTTCCCCCGCGCCGCGACCGGCAACGTGCCGATGATTTCCTGGCCGCGGACCATCACGACCTCGTCCATCATGTTGACGACGACGCAGACGTGGTTGGGCACGATGCGGACGACGTCGCCGACGTTCGGTCGCGTGTTGCTGCGGGAGAGGTCGAGGAAGCCGTGCTCCTCGGCGAAGCGCGCGATCTTGGCTTCGGGGTGCTCCAGGATCAGGCCGTGGCCGTCGAGCCCGCCGGTGTCCGTCGTCAGCGTCTTCGAGCCGGCGTCCAGAATGCCGCGCTCGGGCGCCGCGCGGCTCACCACTGTCGAATAGATGTGCAGCGCGCAGTCGTCCCAGGTGGCGGAGCCGGCCGCGACCTGCATGCGGTCGTTGTAGATGTAGGTACCGAAACGGTGCTCGGTGCCGCCTTTCAGCTTGCCGAGATTGACGAGGTTCGGCGTGCCGCCGGTCGAGACGATCTCAGGTTCGAGTCCAACGGCGCGCACGCCGGCGAGCGCTTCATCAAAAAAGCGCTGCGCCTCAGGCCATCCCGTCTCCGTCGGATACATGAGAAAGCCAGCAAACTTCAGTCCAGGCCAAGCCGACAACTCGCGTGCTAGCTCGATCGCTTCCGCTGGAGTTTCGACGCCGGCACGCTTTCGGCCTGTGTCGCATTCGACAACCACGCGGAGCTCTCGACCCGAGAGTTGGGGCACTTTGATCAGTCCGTCGATCACGGTCAGATTATCGACAGTGACAGTCACATTTGCCTTGGCCTGGAGCGCGCCAAGGCGCGCCATCTTCTCTTCGCCGAGCAGATTATAGCTGATCAGGATGTCGTCGATGCCAGCATTGGCCATGATCTCGGCCTCGCCGAGTTTCTGGCAGGTGATGCCTTTGGCACCGGCCGCGACCTGCATCTTCGCAATGGTCGGGTTCTTGTGAGTCTTAATGTGCGGCCGGTTGGCGACGCCTGCGTCATCGCAGGCCTTCTGGATCCGTGCGATGTTGCGCTCGACCTTGTCCATGTCGATGACGGCGCAGGGCGTGCCGTATTCGCGGGCGATTTTGGCGGCGAGAGTCGTTGTCATGGAAGTCTCTTAGTTGGCGCGCATTCTGATCGCAAAACCGGTGCCCACTTTTGCGGAATGCGCGCTAGGCCTGCTCTATTTCTTCGCGAAGCATTTCAAGTTCGAGCCAGCGCTCTTCGGCGGCAGACAGTTCTTCATGCGCCTTGGCGATGGCGGTGGAGGTATCGTCGAATTTCTTGCGATCCCTGGCGTACAGACTGTGATCGTCGAGCACGCGCTGCAGCTTGGCAATGTCGGCCTGCAACGTCTCCATCCTCTTCGGCAGCGTTTCCAGCGCGTGCTTCTCGTTGAAGCTCAGCTTCCGCTTGGACGTGGAGGCGGGAGTCGCGGAGCGCTCCTCTTTCTTTTCGGCCGGGGCTTGCGCCTTCGCCGTCTCGCGTTTCAGGTCGGCGCCGCGTTGCGTGAGCATGTCGCTGTAGCCGCCGGCATATTCGGTCCACTTGCCGTTGCCCTCCGGCGCGATCACTGAGGTCACGATGCGATCGAGGAAGTCGCGGTCATGGCTGATCAGGATGACAGTGCCCTCGTAGTCGCCGAGCATGTCTTCGAGCACGTCGAGCGTTTCGAGATCGAGGTCGTTGGTCGGCTCGTCCAGCACCAGCAGGTTCGAGGGCTTTGCCAGCGCGCGCGCCAACATCAGCCGGCCGCGCTCACCACCGGAGAGCACTTCCACCGGCGTGCCGCGTTGCTCCTGCGCGAACAAAAAGTCCTTCATGTAGCCGACCACATGCTTCGGCTTGCCGCCGACCATGATCTGGTCGCCACGGCCGCCGGTCAGCGCCTCGGCCAGCGTCGACTTGGGATCGAGGCTCTCGCGGTGCTGGTCGAGCGTGGCGGTCTCCAGATTGGCGCCAAGCCGCACGGTGCCGGAATCAGGCTGCGCGCCGCCGGTCAGCAAATTGACCAGCGTGGTCTTGCCGGCGCCGTTCGGGCCGATGATGCCGAGCCGGTCGCCGCGCTGGATGCGGATCGAGAAATTGTCCACGATTGTGCGATCACCATAGGCTTTGGTGACACCCTTGGCCTCGATCACCAACTTGCCGGATTGCTCCGCTTCGGATGCAGCGAGGCTGGCAGTGCCGGCCGTGCCGCGATAACTGCGCCGCTGGTCGCGCAGGGCATGCAGATTGCCGAGCCGTTTGACGTTGCGCTTGCGCCGGCCGGAGACGCCATGGCGCAGCCAGTGCTCCTCGTCGACGATTTTGCGGTCGAGCTTGTGCTGGTCGCGCTCTTCTTCGGCCAGCACCTCGTCGCGCCAGGTCTCGAAAGAGGCGAAGCCGCGGTCGATCTGCTTGATCTTGCCACGGTCGAGCCAGGCGGTGGAGCGCGAGAGATTGGTGAGGAAACGGCGGTCGTGGCTAATGATCACCAGTGCGCTGCGGCGGCTGTCGAGCTCCTTTTCCAGCCATTCGATGGTTGAGAGATCGAGATGGTTGGTCGGCTCGTCCAGCAGCAAGATGTCGGGCGAGGGCGCGAGCACATACGCCAGCGCCGCGCGGCGAGCCTCGCCGCCGGAGAGATTGTGCGGGTTCTCGTCGCCGGTCAGGCCGAGCTGCTCGAGCAGGTAGCGTGCCTGATGGTGGTCGTCACCGGGCGCGAGCCCGGACTCGACATAGGCCAGCGTGGACTTGTGGTCCCCGAAATCCGGCTCCTGCGGCAGATAGCGCACGGTTGCGCCCGGCTGCACGAAGCGCGTGCCGCCGTCGGCCTCGACAAGGCCGGCCGCGATCTTGAGCAGCGTCGACTTGCCGGAGCCGTTGCGGCCGATCAGGCAGACGCGCTCGGATGGCGCGACATTGAGTTCGACGCCGCTCAAAAGCGGCGTGCCGCCAAAGGTCAGCTTGATGTCTTTGAGTTGGATCAGCGGCGGCGCCATGGTCAGCCTTGACTTGAATTCTGGCTCATTGCGGCCTGGTCGGCCCGGCGGCGCTGGATCCGGCGCAGCGTCTGGTCGAGCGCCGAGAGAAAGGTGGAGCGGTCGCGCGGTGCGAACGAGCGCGGGCCACCGGTGACTTCGCCGGCCGAGCGCAGATCCGTCATGAGGTTGCGCACCGCCAGCGTCATGCCGATTGACTCTTCCGTGAACGGCTTGCCATTCGGCCCGATCACGTCGGCGCCGGCTTTCACGCAGCGGCTCGCCAGCGGAATGTCGGAGGTGATGACGACGTCGCCCGGCTTGGCCCGCTCCGCGATCCAGTCGTCGGCCGCGTCCATGCCCGCACCGGCGGCGATGCGCTCGATCAGCGGGTCCTGCGGCACACGGATAAAGTTGCCGGCGACCACGCTCACGGGGACGCCGTGCCGGCTCGCGACGCGGTAGATCTCGTCCTTCACTGGACAGGCGTCGGCGTCGACATAGATGCGGGTTGGAGTGTCAGTCATTCGCCGCGTGGTACCCCATTCGGGCCGCAAAGGCGAGGGGATTGACCGGTGTTCCCTGGGGCCTACGATCGGTCCAGAAACAACAAGAATCTAGGGAAGGCCCGTCATGCCGAACCGTCTCGAAACCTACCGCGTCGAGGCCTACAACAGCGCAAAACAGTCCGAAAACAAGATGCACGACGACACGGTGGCGCGCCGCTTCGGCTTTTCCGGTGGCCTCGTCCCGGGCGTCGACGTCTTCGCCTACATGATGCACGTGCCTGTGGCGCGCTGGGGCCGCGATTTCCTCGCGCGCGGGCTGGTCGAGGCGCGCTTCATCAAGCCGGTCTATGACGGCGAGACCGCCGATGTCGATGCGACCGAGCACAACGGCCTGCTCACGATCGAGGTCTTCAGCCGCACCGAGCTTTGCGCCACCGGAACGGCGTCGCTGCCGACGGCAGCGCCAGTGGTGTCATTGGGCGACTATGTCGAAGTCCCTGCGGTCGCCGAGCGCAAGCCGGTCAGCCCGGCCATCTTTGAGGTCGGCAAATGGCTCGGCACGACGCCGCGCTGCTGGGCCGGGCAGGACGCGACCGGCTATCTCGCCGACGTCAGAGAGATCGATCCGATTTTCGCGCGCGAAGGGCTCGGCCATCCCGGACTGATCCAGCGCGTCATGAATCGGGTGCTGGTCGACAACACGATCCTCGGCCCGTGGATCCATGTCGGCAGTCGCATGCAGCTCTTGTCGGCCGCACGAGCCGGCGACGAGATTGTCGCGCGGGCGAAGGTGATCGCGAACTACGAGAAAAAGGGCCACCGTTTCGTCGAGCTCGACGCGCTGGTCGTCGCCAACGGCACAACGCCCCTGGCGCATTGCCAGCACACCGCGATCTACCAGCCGCGCGAGCAGGCGGCGGCGTAGGGAAGAGGCCAGCCCGTCACCAAAGAGACGGTGTCATGCCCGCGAAGGCGGGCATCCAGTACGCCGCGGCCTATCCGTGAATCACGACTGCCTCGGACTACTGGGCGGTTTCGCCCGGTCAAGCCGGGCGATGACAGCGGAGCTTGTGACGGCGGCGGCGCGTCCCCTTACGCCGCGCCCTTCGCGTCCTGGATCGCGCGCCATACCCGCTCGGGCGTCAACGGCATGTCGATGTGCTTGATGCCGTAGTCCGACAGCGCGTCGAGCACCGCGTTGACGACCGTTGACAGGCTGCCGGCGCAGCCGGCTTCGCCGCAGCCCTTGGTGCCCAGCGGATTGCTCTTGGCCGGCACCGGATGGTCGCCGACCTCCATGAACGGCACGTCCTCGGCGCGGGGCAGGGCATAGTCCATCAGCGAGCCCGTGATCGGCTGGCCGCTCTCGTCGTAGCGGACGTGCTCCATCAGCGCCTGGCCGATGCCCTGGACGACGCCGCCATGGAGCTGGCCCGCGACCAGCATCGGATTGATCACGGTGCCAAAGTCGTTCACTGCGCTGTAACGCACGATCTGCACCACGCCCGTATCCGGATCGACCTCGACTTCGGCGACATGGCAGCCGTTCGGGAAGGCCGACGGCACCGGCTCGCTGGTGTGGTCGACGTCGAGACTGTCAGGCACGCCGTCCGGCACCTTGCCGTCATGCAGGCGCTTGGCGAGCTCCATGATGTCGATGCTGCGGTCGGTGCCGGCGATGGTGAAGCTGCCGTCGGCGAACTCGATGTCGGATTCCGACGCCTCCAGCATATGCGCGGCGGCGCGCTTGCCCTTTTCGATCACGAGCTTGGAAGCTTCCACGATCGCCATGCCGCTGGCCGTGATCGAGCGCGAGCCGCCGGTGCCGCTGCCGGTGTGGACGATGTCGCTGTCCCCCTGCATCAGCTTGACGCTCTCGAAGGGCACGCCGAGCTGCGCGCACAGCACCTGTGCAAACGGGGTCGCGTGACCCTGGCCGTAGTCGAGCGTGCCGGTGATCAGCTGCACGCTGCCATCGGGATCGAACACGATCTTGCCGAGCTCGACGCTCGGCGGCGCGGTGACTTCGAGATAGGAGCCGACCGCGATGCCGCGCAGCTTGCCGGCCTTCTTGCTCTCCTTCTTGCGCCTGGCAAAATTCTCGTGGTCTGAGATTTCGAGCGCCTTGGTGAACACGGCCTGGAAGTCGCCGCTGTCATAGGTGACGCCCGAGGAGGCCGGGAAGGGCATCTGGTTCGGCTTGATGAAATTGCGCTTACGCATCGTCAGCCGGTTGATGCCCATCTCGTCGGCGGCACGGTCGATCAGCCGCTCCATGTAGTAGTTGGCTTCGGGCCGGCCGGCGCCGCGATAGGCGCCCATCAGCGTGGTGTTGGTCAGCACCGTCTTGATGTCGACCGCCATCAGCGGCGTGCGGTAGACGCTGGAGAAATTCTTGGCCGTGTTGAGCGAGAGCGGGCTCGGTGCGACGCCGGTGATGTAGGCGCCGAGATTGCCGTAGCCGGAGAGCTTTGCCGCGAGGAAGTGTCCCTCGGCATCGAGCGCGAGCTCGGCATGGATCTTTTGCGCACGGCCGTGGCTGTCAGAGAGGAAGCTGGTGGAGCGCTCGTCGAGCCACTTGACCGGACGTCCCAGTGCCTTCGCCGCGTACAGGATGCACATGTATTCGGGATAGTTGACGTTCTTCATGCCGAAGGAGCCGCCGACATTGGCGGTGAGGATGCGCACCTTCTCGTTCGGCACCTTCAGGTTCTTGGCGAGGTTGGCGCGGTTGCCCGCGACGCCTTGCGTCGGCATCTGGATGGTGTAGCGCCCGGTGGCCTTGTCGTAGGAAGCAAGTCCCACGCGCGGCTCCATCGAGACTACGGCGACGCGAGTGTTCTCGATGTCGACCTTGGTGACATGGGCGGCGCCGGCGAAAGCGGCGTTCACCTTCTCCATGTCGCCATAGTGATAGTCGAGCGCGACGTTGTTCGGGATGTGGTCGTAGAGCTGGGGCGCGCCGGGCTTGGTGGCTTCCTCGGGATCAGTCACCGCCGGCAGCGGCTCGATGTCGAGCTCGACCGCCTCGGCCGCATCACGGGCCTGGGCCAGGGTGTCCGCGACCACGAAGGCGACGGGATCGCCGACGAAGCGGACCCTATCGGTCGCCAGTGGCTGGCGGTTGGTCTGGAGCAGGGGCGAGCCGTCACGGTTCTTCAGGGGCAGGCCGCAGGTGAAGGGGCCATAGCCGGCAGCATCGAGGTCCTGGCCGGTCCACACGCCCAGCACGCCCGGCAACGCCTTGGCGGCGTCGGAGCCGATGCCGCGGATCATGCCATGGGCATGGGTCGAGCGGACGACCACGGCATAGGCCTGGCCTGGGAGGTTGAAATCATCGGTGTAGCGGCCCTTGCCGCGCACCAGCGTGTCGTCTTCCTTGCGGCGGACCGGCTGCCCGACGCCGTATTTTTGCAGTGCAATAGCGTTTTCGAGCGTCGAGGATTTGGTGTGTTCTTGCATGGAAATGACCTGAAAAGCCGGCGTTTGCGCATTTTCGCGGCAGCGGGGGACCGGACTCTGTTCAGATAACCCACCGCCCCGTTCACGACAACGCACGAATGGGCATGGTCCCATGTGATGCGTTGTTGCGCATACCCGCCGCGCTGCTAATGTTTCAGGCGAAAAATCAATTCCAGACCGGCCCGACCGGCCGCGGAAAGACAGTTTATATGAATGACCACACGCGGCTCCGCGACGGCCATGTGCCGCACGGTGAGCTCGAGGGGTCGATGGCGGCGGTGGCGTTCGCCCCCGAACCGGCTGTCCCCGCGCAAGCGGGAACCGGCGTCTACGCGGCGCTGGACCTCGGCACCAACAATTGCAGGCTGCTGATCGCCTGTCCGACCAGCGATGGCTTTCGCGTGGTTGATTCCTTCTCGCGCATCATCCGGCTCGGCGAGGGCGTCTCGGCGACCGGCTCGATCAGCGAGGCCGCGATTGATCGAGCCATCGCCGCGCTCAGCATCTGCCGCGACAAGATCAACCAGCGCAAAGCCAAGCGGCTGCGGCTGATCGCGACCGAAGCCTGCCGTGCAGCCTCGAATGCGGAAGGTTTTCGTAGCCGCGTCGCGGCCGAGACCGGGATCGAGCTCGAGGTGATCGACCGCGAGACCGAGGCTGCGCTCGCCGTGCTCGGCTGCTCGCCGCTGGTTGACCCCCGGGGCAGAGGCGCCATCCTGTTCGATATCGGCGGCGGCTCGACCGAGCTGGTGCGGATCGAGCGCGATCCGCAAAATCCGCAACCACGTATCAAGGCATGGATGTCGATTCCGTTCGGTGTGGTCACGCTTGCCGAGCAGTTCGGCGGGCGCGACGTGACGCCGGAGATCTATGCCGCGATGGAGCGGGAGGTTGCAAACCATGTCGCGCCGTTCGCGGAAGAGCACGGCCGCGATCTCGCCGACATGCATCTGCTCGGCACATCAGGCACGGTGACGACGCTCGCCGGCATCCATCTCAACCTCGCGCGCTACGACCGCCGCCGCATCGACAGCATCTGGATGAACGATGCCGATCTGACGGCAACGATCGACAAGCTGCTCGGCATGACCTACGAGGAGCGCGCCGGCAACAATTGCATCAGCGTCGAACGCGCCGATCTCGTGCTGGCCGGCTGCGCCATCCTCGATGCTATCAGGCGCGCCTTTCCGCTGCCGCGCCTGCGTGTCGCCGATCGCGGCCTGCGCGAAGGCATGCTGGTCGAGATGATGCGCGAGGACGGCGCGCTCAGGAGCTGGTGAGATGGCGAAAGACACCACCGGCCGCTTGCACGTCCAAGTCAAGACCAAGGTCAAGACCGGCGGCAAGCGCAAATTGTCGTCGAAGCTGTGGCTGGAGCGGCAGCTCAACGATCCCTATGTCGTCAAGGCGAAGGCTGCGGGCTATCGCTCGCGCGCGGCGTTCAAGCTGCTCGAGATCGACGACAAATATCGCCTGCTGAAACCAGGCATGGCCGTGGTCGACCTCGGCGCTGCGCCAGGCGGCTGGAGCCAGATCGCCGCCAAGCGCGTCGGCTCGGTCGACGGCAAGGGCAAGGTGGTCGCGATCGACCTGCTGGAGATGCCCGAGATTGCGGGCGTCGACTTCGCGCAACTCGACTTCATGGACAACGACGCCCCTGAAAAGCTCACCGCGATGCTCGGCGGCGGCGCCGATATCGTGATGTCCGACATGGCCGCGAACACCACCGGCCATCGCAAGACCGACCAGCTCCGCATCGTCGGCCTGATCGAAACCGCGGCCGCGTTTGCCTGCGATGTGCTCAAGCCCGGCGGCGCGTTCCTGGCCAAGACATTCCAGAGCGGTGCCGATGCCGATCTGCTCGCCCAGCTCAAGCGCGATTTCGCCACCGTGCGCCACGTCAAGCCCGCGGCAAGCCGGCAGGATTCGTCGGAGCGCTACGTGCTCGCGATGGGGTTCCGCGGTCAATAAGTTGCGTTTTGCCAGGCTGCGCCCGCCTTTGGCGGGCCCTCGGGATGAGGGGCCATGAGATGTCGCAGTGGTCCTGCTCCTGACGTCCGGCGGCAGGCGAGGCATCGCCTGTCACAATTGGCGCAATATGGCTGCAGTAGAACACCCCGCACAGTGGCATGAGGGGAACGAAATTGGCGAACGAGGTCGGAGCATACTTCTTTCCGGAGATTGCGGTCGGCGGATTCTCGCGCATCGACGGAACGATCCAGTTCTGGCAGCGCATCGGCGCGTTGGTCCGTCCTGATTCAGTCGTGCTGGATTTCGGGGCCGGACGAGGCGCCGCGCAGACCGACGACGTCGTCGCCTATCGGCGCAATCTGGTCACGTTGAAAGGCCGGGTCCGCGAGCTCATCGGAGCCGATGTCGATCAGGCGGTCCTGGCCAACCCGACGCTCGACCGGGCGCTTGTGATCGGTCCTGACGGGCGAATTCCGCTTCCGGACCATTCCGTCGATGTGATCGTGTCCGATTTCGTGTTCGAGCACATTCAGGAGCCGGCGAAGGCGGCTGCCGAGCTCGACCGTGTCCTCGCACCCGGCGGATGGCTCTGCGTGCGAACACCAAATCGACATGGATACATCGCCATCGCGAATCGCCTGATTCCGGACCGCTTGCACGCGCGGCTCATCCGGTCCGCCCAGGATCAGCGGAAGAGCGAGGACGTGTTTCCTGCGGTCTATCGATTGAACACCGTCAAGGCGTTTCGCCGGCATTTCGGCTCGTCGCATTACGATCATTTCGTCATCCCGTGGGAAGCGGAGCCGGCCTATTATTTCGGGTCGAGACTGCTGTATTCGCTGTTTCTTGCGATCCGGTACCTGACACCTCCGTCGTTGAGCACCGTGTTGATGGTGTTCATGCAGAAGCGTCGGTCTCTCTAAGACGACACAAGTTCAGCGCGAACTGATTGCTGATCAGACAGCCCGCCGCGCTGCGCGCACGTCACAAAATAGTTGGAGGATAGAGGTAACAAGGAGGCGTCATTACGTCAGCAAATCGACCCGACGCTCATACAGTCGGGGTCGGCGCTCAATTCTACGATCAGACGTTGGGTAAGCCGATTTGGTCAGACGGAACGAACTGGCGTGATGCCGCCGGTATTGTGGTCTGAAATCCTGGCGGCGAGAGGGTATAGGCGGGAGGGAGGGGTGGGCGATTTTGTCGCGCGAGGCGTCTGAGAGTCCGCCCTGATCCAGGCAGGCAGCCGCCTCGATCGAACGATCACCCCAGCCGCTGGTCCCGCACGTCCTGTGTATCCTCCGTCGCCGCCTTCACGGCAGCCTTGGCCGCGCCCTTGCCGGCGCCCTTGCGGCTCGCGATCTCCACGGCCTTGCGGCCGGAGACCTCGTGGCCGGCGTCGGCGGGCATCTGCCAGAAGAACCAGCTCGATGCCGCCGAAGTCAGTGCGACCACGACGAACGCCGGTGCGAACACCGTGGCGTTGAGCTCGCTGACATGGCCGAGCCACATCGTCGTCTCCACGGAAGCTGCGCCGACGGCGACGCCGGCGGAGACCGCGAGCTGCTGGTTGACGCTGACGAGCGTGGTGGCGCGGCTCATCTGCGCGGTCTCGACCTCGGCATAGGCGACCGTGTTGATCGCGGTGAACTCGAGCGAGCGGAAGAAGCCGCCGACCACCAGGATCACCATGATGATCAGCAGCGGCGTCGTCACCGTGAACAGCGCGCAGACGCCGAGGAAGAACGCGCTGATGATCGCGTTCACCGTCATCAAATTGCGGAAGCCGAAGGTGCGGATGATCCGCGCCGCCAGCGTCTTCATGCCCATCGCGCCGAGCGAGGAGGCAAAGGTGACGAGACCCGAATGGAACGGCGACAGGCCGAAGCCGATCTGCATCAGCAGCGGAAGCAGGAACGGCAGTGCGCCAATGCCGAGCCGGAACAGGAAGCCGCCGAGCACGGCGGCGCGCAGCGTCGGCAGGGTCAGCAGCGAGAAGTCCAGCACCGGCGATCCCGTCCGCCGGGCGTGAATGACGTAGAGCGTCATCGAGATCGAGCCGCCCACGACCAGCGCGGCGACCGTGCTCCAGGGCAACAGATTGAGCCCGGCCACCGACAGCCCGAACGCGATGCCGGCCAGCCCGATGCCCGCAAGCACCATGCCGTAGAGATCGAACGGCTCCCGCTCTTCGCTCTTGATGGGATCGATGAAGCGCAGCGCCATGAAGATGCCGAGCAGCCCGATCGGGATGTTGATCAGGAAGATCCAGTGCCACGACGCATAGGTGGTGATGAAGCCGCCGAGCGGCGGGCCGATCACGGGACCGATCAGGGCAGGGACCGTCACCCAGGCCATCGCGTTGACCAGCGCGCTCTTGTCGACCGAGCGCAGCAGCACGAGGCGCCCGACCGGCGTCATCATCGCTCCGCCCATGCCCTGGAGGATGCGCGCGAACACGAAATCGGTCACCGAGCCGGAGAGCGCACAGCCGACCGAGCCGACCATGAACACGCCGACCGCGATCGCGAACACCATGCGCGCGCCGAACCTGTCAGCGGTCCAGCCGCTCGCCGGGATGAACACCGCGAGCGACAGCAGGTAGGAGGTGATCGCAAGCTTCAGCGTCAACGGGCTGGTGCCGATGTCGGCCGCGATCGCCGGCAGCGAGGTCGCGATCACCGTGGAGTCCATGTTCTCCATGAACAGGGCGGTGGCCACGATCAGCGGGATGACGCGTTGCTTGTCGACCATGACGGATTGGTAATAAAAATCAGAAGGAAAGGCGGACTTGCGGCTTATCACCACGACTCGGGCGGGACCATTGCGGATCAACGCATAGCACCTAAATCCTGCGTAAGTGGTGTGTCCCCCGCTCGTCATTCCGGGGCGCGCCACTTGGCGCGAGCCCGGAATCCATTGGGCCCCCGAAACCGCTGTGGGATGGATTCCGGGCTCGCGACTTCGTCGCGCCCCGGAATGACGGGGGTGGGCTGCCGGGCTACCCCCGCTGAATCGACCTAAAAAGCCTGTGCATGGCTGGCCAGCGGTCCGATTTGCTTTGATTCGTCACGCGGGCATGCTATCGACCCGCGTCAACCCCACCGATGGGCTCCGATTCTCTGGCGATGCCGCAAGGTACGCCGAGGGTGGCGCTCATCCATACTTATTTGCGGCAGGGCCGCAGGAAGGAGTTGGCACATGGCCACGGTGCAACAAGGCATCCGCGAAGCCTTTACGTTCGACGACGTGCTGTTGAAGCCGGGCCTGTCGGACGTGATGCCGGGCGAGGTCGATATCCGCTCCCGCGTCACCCGCGCCATTCCGCTCAACATCCCGATCATGGCTTCCGCCATGGACACCGTCACCGAGGCGCGCATGGCGATCGCCATGGCGCAGGCCGGCGGGCTCGGCGTCATCCACCGCAACTTCGACCCGGAGGGGCAGGCCGCCCAGGTGCGGCAGGTCAAGCGCTACGAGTCGGGCATGGTGGTGAACCCGCTCACCATCAGCCCCGAGGCTACGCTCGACGACGCGCTCAAGCTGATGAGCGATCACGGCATCTCCGGCATTCCCGTTGTTACCGGCGCCGGCAAGTCCACGCCGGGCAAGCTGGTCGGCATCCTCACCAACCGCGACGTGCGGTTCGCGACCGATCGCCGGCAAAAAGTCTCCGAGCTGATGACGCATGAAGCCCTCGTCACCGTGCGCGAGAATGTCAGCCAGGACGAAGCACGGCGGATGCTGCACCAGCATCGCATCGAGAAGCTGCTCGTGGTCGATGAGCAGTATCGCTGCGTCGGCCTGATCACCGTCAAGGACATGGAGAAAGCGGTCGCCCATCCGCTCGCCTGCAAGGACGCGCAGGGCCGCCTGCGCGTTGCCGCCGCCACCACCGTCGGCGACACCGGCTTCGAGCGCACCGAGCGGCTGATCGATGCCGGCGTCGACCTCGTCGTCGTCGACACCGCGCACGGCCATTCCCGCCACGTGCTGCATGCGGTGAACCGCATCAAGCGTCTCTCCAACTCCGTGCAGGTCGTTGCCGGCAACGTCGCGACCGCCGAGGGCACGCAGGCGCTGATCGACGCGGGCGCGGACTGCATCAAGGTCGGCATCGGCCCGGGCTCGATCTGCACCACGCGCATCGTCGCCGGCGTCGGCGTTCCCCAGCTCACTGCGATCATGGACGCGGTCGAGGCGGCAAAGAAGTCGGACACACCCGTCATCGCCGACGGCGGCATCAAGTTCTCCGGCGATCTGGCGAAGGCGCTCGCCGCCGGCGCCGACATCGCGATGGTCGGCTCGCTGCTCGCCGGCACCGACGAGACGCCCGGCGAAGTCTTCCTGTGGCAGGGCCGCTCCTACAAGGCCTATCGCGGCATGGGCTCCGTCGGTGCGATGGCGCGGGGCTCGGCCGATCGCTACTTCCAGCAAGACATCAAGGACGCGCTCAAGCTGGTGCCCGAAGGCATCGAAGGCCAGGTGCCCTATAAAGGCCCGGTCGGCAACGTCATGCACCAGCTCGCCGGTGGCCTCCGTGCCGCGATGGGCTATGTCGGCGCAAAGGACATGAAGGAGCTGCATGAGAAGGCGAATTTCGTCCGCATCACCGGCGCCGGCCTGCGCGAAAGCCACGTCCACGACGTGACGATTACGCGCGAAGCGCCGAACTATCCGGGCGGGGGTTAGTCTCGCTCGTCATTCCGGGGGCGCAAAGCGCAACCCGGAATCTCGAGATTCTCAGGTGCGCAAGAGCGCACCATAGTTCGATGCTTCGCATCGCCCCGGAATGACGGGTGTCCAGGTTTGCGTCTGTGCGTCGCTTCTCCTAAATGACGGGCAACAACCCGTCAGGAGGAAGCCATCATGTCCCAAGGCAAGCGCATCGTTCTCGCCGCACGTCCCGTCGGCGAACCCAAATCATCCGATTTTCGTCTGGAGGAATTCGCTGTCCCGGCGCCTGGCGCGGGCGAAGTCCTGCTGCGCACGATCTGGCTGTCGCTCGATCCCTATATGCGCGGGCGCATGAGCGAGGGGCCGTCTTATGCCGCGCCGGTGCCGGTCGGTGGCGTGATGGAAGGCGAGGCGGTGAGCGAGGTCGCGGCCTCCAACAATCCTGATTTCGCGGTCGGCGACATCGTGCGGATCCGTTCCGGTTGGCAGACGCACGCGATCTCGAACGGCAAGGGCCTCATCAAGGTCGATCCCAAGCTCGGTCCGATCTCGACCTCGATCGGTGTGCTCGGCATGCCCGGCATGACCGCCTACACGGGCCTGCTCGACATCGGCAAGCCGCAGGAAGGTGAGACCGTCGTCGTCGCCGGCGCCTCCGGTGCGGTCGGCTCGGCCGTCGGCCAGATCGCGAAGATCAAGGGCGCACGTGCGGTCGGCATCGCCGGCGGCAAGGACAAGTGCGACTACGTGGTGAAGGAGCTCGGCTTCGATGCCTGCATCGATCACCGCGATCCTGATCTGGCCGCGAAGCTGAAGGACGCCTGCCCGAAAGGCATCGACGTCTATTTCGAGAATGTCGGCGGTGCCGTGTTCGAGGCGGTCTTCCCGCTGCTCAATCCATTCGCGCGCGTGCCGGTCTGCGGCCTGATCGCGCATTACAACGACACCGAGACCAAACCGCCGAAATGGGCGGCATCCATGATGCGGGCGACGCTGACCAAGCGGCTCACCTTCCGCGGCTTCATCGTCTCCGACTTCGCCTCACGCCATGGCGACTTCCTGCGCGACATGTCCAGCTGGGTCCGCGACGGCAAGGTGAAATACAAGGAGTTCGTCACCGAGGGTCTGGAGAGCGCTCCCGGCGCCTTCATCGGGCTGCTGAAGGGCGCCAATTTCGGCAAGCAGCTGGTCCGGGTCGGGCCGGATAAGGCTTAGTTGCAGGGCCTGGAGCGCCTCTTGGGGGCTTGGAGCGCCTGATAGTTGCACCGGTGTCACACCGCTGACACCGGTGGTTAACAAACGGTAACCGATCGGCAACACTTGCCCGCAAAGCCCGCCTGTGTGACCGAGGCTTCATTGACGTCCGGGCGAAGGCATTGAATCATCGCGCATATTTTAGGTGCTGCGATGTTAGAGATCGGTATTTTCTGCGTAATCCTTTTGGCTGCCGGCTATTGGGCGGCCATGTATGTCATGGGCCGCCATGACGACGTCATCCATGGCAAGTTCGTGCACAGCGAGGACGAGGGTGCGTTGACGCGACCCGCGATGCCGGCACCGCCACCGCGTTTTCCCAAGCGCCCGATCAAGGCGGTCGCGCCCGCCAAAACTACTGTGCCTGCCAATGATCCGGCGGCTGTGCCTGTGACCAGCGAAGCGCTGCAGTCGTTGCTCGCCGCGATCCAGCAGGATCTCAAGAGCGTCGCCTGAGGCGCGGAGCGCGCTCGCTTAGTGCTCGCCGCCCATCTGGGCAAACAGCTCTTCGATATCGATGTTGACCTGGCCCGCTGCGCGGACGTGTCGGACTTCGAGACTGTCGGGCCGGAAGCGGTACTCGACGAGGCCGGTCTCCTTGATAGCGATCCGGTCCTGGCGTGCGTCGTTGATCTTGAAGCCGGCCGAGGGCGCCCAGACATGCCGCGTGTGACGGAACATGAAGTCGCGACGCTGGTGCACGTGACCGCTGGCGATGAGGCGGAGATCGACATGCGCAAACATCTCGATCAGCCGCGCGCGTGCCGGCTGCGGCACGTAGCGGATCGAGGTCTCAGGCAGTTCGGGATCGTCGGGCAGGTTGAGAAACACCGGCTTGTGCAGAAACAGCGCGACGGGCTTGCCGTTCACGCGCGCGATTTCCTGGGACAGCCAGTCGAACTGCTCGGCGTCGAACGCGAGGCCTGAATTCATCACCAGCGAGTTGAGGCCGATGAAACGCCAGCCGGCAGCCTCGAAGGACCAATGGTCTTCGCCGATGATGTCGCGGAACTGCTGGCGGTGCGCTTCCGCGATCGGCGGCTTCGGCGCAGGCCCGAGTGCAGTCGGATTGTCGCCGATGTCGTGATTGCCCGGAAGATAGCGACAATCGACAGGCAGCGCGTCGTGCAGGCTCTTTGCAAACTGCACATCGTCGCGGCTGGTCGGTCCGTCGAAGGATACATCGCCGGTGTTGATGACGAGATCAGGCCTGTCAGCGTCGATGTGCTCACTGACGCGATGGAAATTTGCGATCAGGCCGGGAAAGCGCCGGCCGAGATGCGTGTCGGAAATCTGGGTGAGGCGAAATTCGGACATGCACGAAGTATCGTCCCGCCAAACGTCGGAACGATGACGCGCGCGCAAAAGCTGTGATGAAACAAAGTTTAAAGCACGCGATAACGGATCGTGTAGGCGTCCTGTGGCGCGACGCTGCCAAGCAAGCGATGCGGTCAGCGAGATACCAGGGGCTGAACTGCTCGCTGCGATGCGGCTCGGCGGGAAGGCGCAGGCGGAGTTCAAACGTGCCCTTGCCGGGCAGTTCCAAAGGCTGGACAGGGTGTTCATGATCGTCTGCGGGTCTCGCCGAGTTCCAGGGGCCGAAATCGCTTTGACTATCGGCAGTTGGTCGCGCGGTCGGGAACGCCGGTTCAACTCGTTGATTGTCAGCGCCAGCAGTCGCGGCTAATGACGGTCGCGGCGTTCCGCCTTACGGGAAAGTTCCGATGTCTATCCAAATGGTTTTGCTGCCGGTCTTCGTGCAGATCGGGCTCACCTTCGCGCTGCTGATCGGCATGGTGTTCGGGCGCCGGAATGCGCTGGTCTCAGGCGAGACCAAGATCCGCGACATTGCCCTTGGCGAGCCGAACTGGCCGAAGGGCGCCACTCAGATCGCCAATTGCTACCGCAACCAGTTCGAACTGCCGGTGCTGTTCTACGCCCTGATCGCTCTGGCGCTGCCGCTCCGCCATGCCGATCTCTTCATCGTGCTGATGTCGTGGGTGTTCGTGGTGACGCGCTTTGCCCATGCCGGCGTGTTCGTGTCCTCGAACGATCTTGGCCGGCGCTCGTCGGTCTGGCTCGCCGGCGTGCTGGTGCTGCTGGCGATGTGGATCTACTTCGCGCTGAAAATTCTGTTGCTGATCTAGGCGCTTGCTCGCCAATCCTGATCTGAAAGATTCAAATGACTCCCGCTGCCCGGCTGTCCGCAGCCATCGAAGTGATCAACACCATCGAGAAGGACCGCGTGCCCGCCGCCAAGGCGCTGAAGGAGTGGGGCACCGCGCACCGCTTTGCCGGCTCCGGCGACCGCGCCGCCATTGCCGGTCTCGTCTGGGACGTGCTGCGCCGGTTTTCGTCCAGCGCCTATTTGATGGACGCCGATTCCGCACGCGCGCGCCTGATCGGCATGCTCCGCCTCGAGCGGAACATGGACACCGCGACCATGGCCGCTCTATTCGACGGCAGCCGGTTTGCACCTGAGCCGCTGACGGAGGCCGAGCAGGCCGCGCTCGCCTCGCGCTCCCTGAAAAATGCGCCGGCCGCGATCGCCGGCGACTATCCGGAATGGCTCGATTCCCATCTGGCCAAGGTGTTCGGCGACGACCGCGCCGCCGAGGCTGTCGCGATGGCGAGCCGGGCGCCGCTCGATCTGCGCGTCAACACGTTAAAGTCCAGTCGCGACAAGGTGCTGAAGGCGTTGTCTCATCTTCATGCGAAACCGACGCCGTGGTCGCCAAATGGCCTGCGCATCGAGCTTTCGGCCGATGCGCGCAATCCCGGCATCCAGGCGGAAGAGGATTTCATCAAGGGCGGCGTTGAAGTTCAGGATGAAGGATCGCAGCTTGCGGCCCTTTTCACCGCGGCCAAACCGGGCGAGCAGGTGATCGATCTCTGCGCCGGCGCCGGCGGCAAGACGCTGGCGCTCGCCGCACAGATGCAGGGCAAGGGCCGGTTGATCGCGACCGACAGCGACAAGCGCCAGCTTGCGCCGATTCACGAGCGCCTGTCGCGCGCCGGCGTCCACAATGCCGATGTCCGCACGCCCAAGGGCGAGGCCGATCCGCTGGCCGATATCAGCGCCACCGCCGACCTCGTCGTGATCGACGCGCCCTGTACGGGAACCGGAACCTGGCGCCGCAATCCCGACGCCAAATGGCGCATGCGTCCGGGTGCGCTGGAGATCCGCCTCAAGGACCAGACCGAGGTGCTGGAGCGCGCAGTTCCTTTGGTCAAGGCGGGCGGGCGCATCGCCTACATCACCTGTTCGGTCCTCCCGGTGGAGAACGGCGAGCAGGTGAGGGCGTTCGTCGGCCGCCATCCTGAGTTCGCGGTGGTGCCGCCGGAGCAGACCGCAAGCGTGCTCTGGGACAAGGCCGAGGAGTTTGCGCAAGCCGCGCTGCAGTCGGACGAAGGCTGGCTGATGACCCCGCGCCGCACGGGAACGGATGGGTTCTTCGTCTCGGTGTTGAGGAGGAAGACGGGCTGAGTTCTCCCCGTCATTCCGGGGCTCGCGAAGCGAGAGCCCGGAATCCATCAGGCCGCAGGGATCGCCGTGGGATGGATTCCGGGCTCGCCCTGCGGGCGCCCCGGAATGACGATCGGGCAAACAAAAACCCCGCGAGCCGGAAGCCCGGTCGCGGGGTCTCTGAACTCAACGATCTGCCGGTACGTCCGTGGTCAGATCGCGAATGTCGCGGTCAACTAGCCTGCGCGGAGGTTGTCGGCCGAGGACTTGCCGCTGCGGCGGTCCGCAACGATGTCGAAGGAGACCTTCTGGCCCTCGTTGAGGGTGCTCAGACCGGCGCGCTCAACGGCGCTGATGTGAACGAAGACGTCCTTTGCGCCGTCATCCGGCTGGATGAAGCCAAAGCCCTTTTGGTTGTTGAACCACTTCACGGTGCCCATTGCCATAGTCATTTCCTTTCAATTGACGATGCACTCAGGGGGACAAATGCGCATCGCTGCGCCCATCGTCCCGGTTGGTCGATTTTGGAGAAATACCTGAAACGTGCTCGTCCATTGAAATGAGACGGAGCGGCCCAGTCGTTCGGCCAAGGATCGATGCTTGATAATATACCGATTTAATGGGGCAAGTTCAAGGCGGCACGCGCTCGCAGCGAGCCGCCCGTACTTTGCTATTTTGCGCTGCACACCGCGCCCCGAAGGATAGTTCCGTCAGTCCACGATGAAGAGAGTCGCGCCCACGGCCGTCGATGAGCGGTGCGCGGCGTCGCCAAAGTCCGAGACCTGGTAGCTCATGCCAGGCGTGAGCTTGAACTTGCGCCCGTCGCGCAGCTCGCTGTCGAGCTCGCCCGTGAGCACGTAGAGCACGTGGCCGCGGTCGCACCAATGATCGGCGAGATAACCCGGCGAATACTCGACCATCCGCACCCGGAGGTCGCCGATGTTCAGCGTCCGCCACAGCGCCTGCCCGGTCTCACCGGGATGCGTGGTGGCCTCGACCTTGCTCCAGTCGGTGACGGTGAAGGGGGAGGTCGGGAGCTTCATGGGAGGGGTCCTGGTACGATGCTGACAGTCTGTTAGCGCATGCTTCTGCCCCAGTCTTGCTCTTTGCGTGGGCGGCTAGGGCGTCGACGCGCAGCTGGCTGGCGCCTCGGTCCGGCTCGCCGTGAGGATCCAGACCAGCAGCGCGGCGGCGCTGATTCCGGCGCCCAGCATGCAGACGCCGTCCCAGCCGGCCACGGCATACATCATGGTCGAGGCGAGCCCGCCAACCGCGCTGCCGATCGAGTAGAACACCATGTAGCCCCCGACCAGCCGGCTTGCCGCGTCGGGACGCGCGGCGATGATCAGGCTCTGGCTGGTGACATGCACCGCCTGGAGCCCGAGATCGAGCATGATCACGCCGGCCACGACGAACCAGAGCGAGACGTGCAGGCAGGCGAACACCGCCCAGGCGCCGAGCATCAGCATCAGCGACAATCCGGTGGTGCGTTGGGCCCATCCGAGATCGGCGAGGCGTCCGGCGTTGCGCGCCGCGAGCGCGCCGGCGAACCCGGCAATCCCGAGCAGTCCGATCGTGGTGTGCGACAGCGCGAAGGGCGGCGCCGACAGCGGCAGCACGATCGAGGTCCAGAACACGTTGAGATCGGCGAAGATCAGGAACGCGAACAGCGCCCGTTCGCGCAGGATGGGTTCCTCGGCGAACAGCGCGGCCGTCGAGCGCAGCAGCGACGGATAGGACAATCCGGCCCTCGTGGCCTTTGGGCTGCGGGACAGCAGGCGCAGGAGCAAGGCGGCCATGACGAGCATCAGGCCGGCCGAGACCAGATAGACCAGGCGCCAGCCGCCGATATCGGCAAGCGCGCCCGAGACGAAACGGGCGAGCAGGACCCCCCCAACCACGCCGCTCGTGACGGTGCCGATGGCGCGGCCGCGCCCGTCCGGTGTCGCCAGCGACGCGGCGAAGGCGACGAGCACCTGCACGACCACAGCCAGCAGCCCGACCAGCACCATGCCGGCGAACAACACCGCGGCGTGCGACGCCGTGCCGACGATGATGAGGGCAATCGCCGACAGCGCGGTCTGGCCGACGATCAGGCGACGGCGATCGGTGAGATCGCCGAGCGGCACCAGCAGGATCAGGCCGAGGGCGTAGCCGATTTGGGTGAACGTCACCACCATGCCGATCGCCGCGGGCGCGATGCCGAGATCGTGTGCCATGGCATCGAGCAGTGGCTGCGCAAAATAGATGTTGGCGACGCTCAGCCCGCAGGCGAGCGCGAACAGCAGCGCCATCGCGCCGGAGAGCCCGCGTCCGGTCGCATCGCCTGCCATCGCTGCCCCGGCTGGCGCCTTGTCATCCTTCGTCATGGTCGTCTCCGGCGAGGTCAATATAGTTCTATAATAGGACCAGTTGCGTGCGGCGCTGTCTAGTCTTATTTTAGTACTAGTTTGCGAAGGGAACTGCGGATGAAGCGGACCGGTTTTGCCAAGGCCGATTGCCCGGTGGCCCGGGCATTGGATGCGATCGGAGACTGGTGGTCGCTCCTGATCGTGCGCGACGCCTTCGACGGGCTCCGCCGGTTCGGCGATTTTCAGAAGAACCTCGGCATTGCCAAGGGCATGCTCAGCGCGCGCCTGCACAAGCTGGTGGAGCTTGACGTGCTCGAGCTGGTTCCAGCCTCCGATGGCAGCGCGTATCAGGAATATGCATTGACGGAGCGGGGACGCGACCTGTTTCCTGTTGTCGTCGGTCTACGCCAATGGGGCGAGGCGCATCTCTACGCGCGCGGCGAGGCGCGTTCCGACCTGGTGGACCAGACGGGCCAGCCGGTCGGGCAGCTCGTGCTGCCGTCGCGGACCGGCCGGCCGCTGGCATGGTCCGACACGAAGGTGCGAAAGGCCGGCGCGCGCAAGCGCTGAGGTCGCTACGGAGACACGAGCCGTCAATGCGGCAGATGTGAAACGGCGCTCTCTCCGACAAATTAAGTCAATATTACTTACCTATATCAATTTGTCCATGCCCAAAGAAGAATGTGGGCGCGCGCCAGCACGCGGTTGCGGGCAGGGGCGTGGTCGCGTATCTGCTTGCCATGACAGCAGCACAGAACGACCGCTCCGCGTCGACGCTCTCCGTGGCCTCGGCGCACGACAAGATTCTCATCGTCGACTTCGGCAGCCAGGTGACGCAGCTGATTGCGCGTCGCGTGCGCGAGGACGGCGTCTATTGCGAGATCGTCCCGTTCAACAAGGCCGAACAGGCCTTTTTGGAGATGAAGCCGAAAGCGGTGATTCTCTCCGGTGGCCCGGAATCGGTCCATGAGGCCGGCTCGCCCCGCGCGCCGCAAGCGATCTTCGCCTCCGGCGTGCCCGTGATGGGCATCTGCTACGGCCAGATGACCATGGCGGAGCAGCTCGGCGGCACCGTCGAGGGCGGCCATCACCGCGAATTCGGCCGTGCCGATGTCGAGGTCAAGGCCGGCAGCAAGCTGTTCGAGGATGTCTGGTCGCTCGGCGGCAAGAACCAGGTCTGGATGAGCCATGGCGACCGCATCACCAAGATGCCGCCGGGCTTCTCGGTCGCCGCCACCTCTGCGAATGCGCCCTTCGCGATCATCCAGGACGAGACGCGCAAGTATTACGGCCTGATGTTCCACCCCGAAGTGGTGCACACGCCCGACGGCGCCAAGCTGATCCGCAACTTCGTGCGCAAGATCGCAGGCCTCAGCGGCGACTGGACCATGCGCGCCTTCCGCGAGGAGGAGATCCAGAAGATCCGCAGCCAGATAGGCCGAGGCAAGGTGATCTGCGGCCTCTCCGGCGGCGTCGATTCAGCCGTGGCGGCCGTGCTGATTCACGAAGCGATCGGCGACCAGCTGACGTGCGTGTTCGTCGATCACGGCATGCTGCGCCTCGACGAAGCCAACACCGTGGTCGAACTGTTCCGCCACCACTACAACATCCCGCTCGTGCACGTGGATGCGTCCAAGCAGTTTTTGGGCGAGCTCGAAGGCGTCACCGATCCCGAAACCAAGCGCAAGACCATCGGCCGCCTCTTCATCGAGGTGTTCGAGCAGGAAGCCAAGAAGCTCGGCGGCGCCGACTTCCTGGCGCAAGGCACGCTCTACCCCGACGTGATCGAGAGCGTCTCCTTCACCGGCGGCCCCTCGGTGACGATCAAGTCGCACCACAATGTCGGCGGTTTGCCCGAGCGTATGAACATGAAGCTCGTCGAGCCCTTGCGCGAGTTGTTCAAGGACGAGGTGCGCAAGTTGGGGCGCGAGCTCGGCCTCCCCGAAATCTTCGTCGGCCGCCACCCGTTCCCGGGCCCCGGCCTCGCCATCCGCTGCCCCGGCGACATCACGAAGGACAAGCTCGACATCCTGCGCAAGGCCGATGCCGTCTACATCGACCAGATCCGCAAGCACGGCCTCTACGACGACATCTGGCAGGCCTTTGCCGTGCTGCTCCCGGTGAAGACGGTCGGCGTCATGGGCGACGGCCGCACCTACGACTTCGTCGTGGGCTTGCGCGCCGTCACCTCAACCGACGGCATGACCGCCGATTTCTACCAGTTCGACATGAAGTTCTTGGGCGAGACCGCCACGCGCATCATCAACGAGGTGAAGGGCGTGAACCGGGTGGTGTACGACGTGACCAGCAAGCCGCCGGGGACGATTGAGTGGGAGTAGGGGACGGTGCCTATTCAATCTCTGCCTTCGCTCCGGAGAGGCGGCAACGCGTAAATCATGGGATTTGGGGTATTCATCCATCGATCGGACTCGATCTACGATGACAGTCCCGCTGAACAATATCAATTTCCCAGTCAGTATCTCCGTCGCGTTGAAGCCTGCATTGGTGACTGGATAATCTACTACGAACCTAGCAAAGTAGCCGAGACGCGCGGCTATTTTGCGATTGCTCGGGTTCAGCAGGTTATTCCCGATCCCGGTACTTCGGCTATGTATCTCGGGTTACGGTGACAGTGCACTAATTAGTTTAGTGCCAGTAGCTCGTAGGATGGGTAGAGCGAAGCGAAACCCATCGTGGTCGGATTGATGGGCATCGCTTTGCTCCACCCGTCCTTCGAACTCTGGCAAGCAGGCAATATCGATAGTAGCGGAGGGATTGCATGGGTGAGGACGACAAGAAGGAATTCGTTGAACGGGTCCGGCGGCACTTTCAGGAGATCACGCCTCAACTGAATCAAGAAATGGAGATGATCGCAGAACTGTCATGGGAAGACGCGACGAGCTTCCTGCTGATTGAATACGACGCGTCACAGTTTAGCGATGAATTGTTTGTAGCAATGTGGGCGATGGATGCCGACGGCGAACCTCTTGACCGGGAGGGGCACTGGTTTCTGAAGGGCCGGACGGTCGTCGTTCCCTCCGATATTTACGATGATGAGAAATACGAGGCGATTGAACCGGGGGAAATGGCTTCAGAGCTTCTGGAGCAATGGTTCGCCCAAGCGTGGCGTGCCCATGGGCCTAAGGCGCTTCCGGCGTACATCGGCCACCACGACAGCTATTTCAAGACCGATCTGGCCACCAGCGGAGTGGTGAATTGGGACAGCATCATTGCGCGAGCAAAGGCTGGGCTCGCCTCATAGTCTTCGCAACTCGTGAGACATTACGGTGACAGTGCTGGACTGTCACCGTTACTGCGCTCTCGAACGGCGCCGATGCGCCGATCACCGCTCCTTTTTGAAGGGCGTGAACCGGGTGGTGTACGACGTGACCAGCAAGCCGCCGGGACGATTGAGTGGGAGTAGGGGGTACCACGGGATAGTCTGGGGTTGATTAGCTGGCTGTCGGAATTGGATTGTCCGCAACAGCTCTCGATATCTTCCGATCCCTATCGGGCAGGCACCTGCTAACATCCTTCAGCCGGCTGCTGCCAGACGCTCGGCCAGCATGATGACTGTCAGATTGATGGGGGTTGAGGGAATCTCTGGAAGGATCGATGCGTCGATGACTGAGAGGTTCGCAACCCCTCGAACGGCGCCTGCAGGATCGACCACAGCAGCTGGATCGCGATCACCGCCCATCGGCGCTGTGCAGCATCCGTGATGGAAGGTGTCGAGCTGCCTTTCGATGGCAGCGGCCAGCGCGTCGTCACCCGCGATCCCGGCGCCAGGGATCATCTCGTGATCGATGAGTGCGGCGAGCGGCGGCGTTTGAGCGACGCGTCGCGCCAGCTTCAGACCCTGTATCATACGACGGCGATCACTCGGATCGGAAAGCAGATTGTAATCGATGATTGGCGGGACCAGCGGATCGCGGCTCCGCAGCGCGACACGGCCGACCGATCCCGGTGCGGTCACGGCGACGGCAAGCGTAAACCCACTCCGGAAGGACTCTCTGCCCCGTTGAAATTCGACGCGGTGACCTGAAGATCGAGCTCATCATCGATTGCTTCGGCGGACCGTGTCCAGATCGTGGCGGCTCTGGCCGGATGCATCGCTCCCGCCTCCGCCGCGAGCGCGTATGTGTTGTAATAGAAGGGATGGTCGCATAGCCGCTTCCCGACAGGAAGATCCACAACCGGATGTATCCCGAGCTTTTCGAGATCTCCTGCCGGGCCGATGCCGGAGCGCATCAGGATGACCGGGCTGCCATAGACGCCCGCCGAGAGGATGAATTGGCCGGCTTCGATCGCCGATCCGTCGACCAGCCGCATCCGTACCGCGTGCCCATGTTCGAACTCGATCCGATCGACCTGGGCGCCAGCGCGCATAGTCAGATTTGGACGCGCCCGCACATTGCCGGGAAGATAGGCCATGCCTGTATTCTGGCGTATCCCATCGATCACGTTCATGGGGTCAATGCCGACGCCGTGCTGTACCGGGCCGTTGAAGTCGTCGATTCGATCGAAGCCGGCTGCCACCGCGGCTTCTACGAAGGCGCGAAGCGGTTTAGTGACATCGTCGAGTGAAGCTTGGCGGATCGGAAACGGTCCCGAGCGCCCATGCCAGGTCTCCGACCCGGTCGACGTGTTCTCTAGCGCCTTGTAGTATTGAAGGGCTTGCGCGAACTCCCAGCCAACAAGGTCATGCCTTGTCCATTTTGCAAAGTCACTGGCAAGCGCCCTCTTCGCGACCGCGGCGTTGATGGCAGACCCACCGCCGAGAACCTTTCCGCTCTGAGCTGCGATCGCATAGCCGAGCCTGCCTGGCTCGCTGCGGTAGCCCCAGTCATAGGCCGAGCCACCCCCCAATCGGTCGGCGTCGGCGAGCATGTCGGGATAAGCGCCGGCGGCTGGAATCTCGCCCGCCTCCAGAAGTAGAACACTGCACAGCGGATCTTCGCTGAGCCGGTTGGCAAGGACGCAGCCTGCGGATCCGCCGCCGACGATGACGATGTCGTGCCGCATGATGAGCCTCGATCAGTGTGCCCGGCTGCTGAAGCGATCCGGTTTCGAAGCCGATGCTGATTTGGTTGCCGGCTGGTCCGCATCGCCAATGAACTCGAAAATGAGACGCGCCAGCTCGGCCGGATTCTCGTCGGCGGGCCAGTGGCCGGCGCCCTTGATCAATCCGCAGCGCACATCGCCGGCGAGGGATTGCCAGGCCTCGAAAAGGTTTTCGCCGAAGCTGCATTCCCCGCCGAGCGCGAGGATTGGGATCTTCAGCTTCGTCCGGGCGGCCTCCTTGTGATCCGTCATGTCCTGCCAGACGGCGGCGTAATAATTGATGCCGGCGCGCAGCGCGCCGGGCTTCGAAATCTGGCGCGCATATTCCTCGAAGTCTTCGGCGATGACGGCGGACGGATTGCAGGCGGCATGCCAGAAGAACCAAGTGAGCAGATCCCGTTCGCGGCCGCGCATGAAATGCTCGGCGACATCCGGGACGGTGAAGAAGCCAAGCTGCCATTGGCTGCCGGCATTCCAGTCCGGTCTCGGCGTCATCCACGCCTCATAGCCGAATCCCGGCAGCGCATATTCAACGACGCAGAGGCGCCGCACCAGATCCGGATAACGAGCGGCCAGCTGGTAAGCGACGCCGGCACCATGGTCATATCCGACGACATCGATCGGATGGAGGTCAAGCTGACTGAGAAGCGCGTGCACATCGGCGGCCATGGTTCGCTTGTCATAACCCGCCGGCGTGATCGTTGTGCCTCCGGCGCCGCGAAGGTCCGGCGCGATCACGCAGCGGTTGGCCGCCAACATCGCCATGAGTTGTCGCCACATCAGCGAATGCTGCGGGAACCCATGCAGCAGCAGGATAGGATCGCCGTTGCCCGCAACGAGGTAATGCTGATCCAGCCCATTCGCCGTTGCTCTCCCGTGAGCGATGGGAACAGCAGGACCAGGACGAACAGCAGGACCAGGACTGGCTTCCTGCGGCGTGGTCTGTTGGCTCATCTGGCACCTCCGCGATGAGAACAGGTCCGATTGGCGAAGCTACCCGATCCGGAGCAAAACTGCCGCCCCACCAATGGCCGGATTAGAGCGTTTTCGAGCGAAGTGGATGCCGATTCGCGTATAGAAAACGCGTCGTTCCCGATTCCTTCGGAACGGAAATGGCTCTAGTGACAAGCAGCGTTGACAACGTCGCGGCGCAGCCGAGGTTTCTGCGGTAGTAGCTAAAACTGCTGCTGGCACACGCCTTGGAGTTCCCTGGCAAACTCCGGCTCGACGAGCCGACCTACCGGGCGATGGCGCGACCTTGCGGATCCAAGTTTCGCCTTCGGAATTTCCCTGATCGTGAACGGTGTTGAGGCGACTGTAGCTCGAAGACGAGCGGGTGGGCCCAAATGAGGCAATTGCGCCATATTCAGCATGTTGCTGGGCAACGCAACGTGGGGGCATTGGCGCGAGGATCGCGCAAATTTGCCTTTGAAATCAAAGAGCATTGTTTTAGGCGATGAGCTTGTAAGCAAGTCAGCCCCCTTGCAGTGCGCTTTGCGCAGCTTGTTGGGCGCGAATGGTGCGCGGGTCGACGGAAATCCAGGAGTCCACGATCTTGCCGTCCACGACCCGGTACATGTTCAGGCCCGTCGATTCAAACGGCTTGTTGGTCGGTTTGAGATTGAAGAACTGGCCGGTGTGGATGCCCGTTTCGTGCCATTGGACGGCAACCATGTCGTCGCTCGCAATGATCTCCTTCAGCTCGATCCGGAGGTCCGAATACGCCTTGTGGAGGCTATCCGCTGCACTCGCAAATCCCGATGGACCATTCCGGCCATTTGAGTGATCGACATGCGATGCCGCCACGATGGATTCGAAACCCGCCGCTCGATTCTCCTGAATGTACTGGTAGAGTTCACGAACGACTTGCTCATTTCGGGGAATCTGCTCGTCGCTGCTCACGTTCATTCTCCTGGGGTAACGTTGTTGCTCCGCGAAGGCGGCGTTTCGCTCGCCGTTCCATGAGGTTGGCTAGTGCAGGTGTTTCAGCTTGTCTGGATTGCGTACCACGTAGATGGCCGCGACTTTTCCGTTTACGATATCGAGCGCGGTCGTCGAGAATTCTCCATCGGCCTCCCGCGTGATGAATCCGGGGAGTCCATTGATGAAGGCGACACGAACAAGTCGGGACTCGTTCACTCCAAACAGGGCGGCGAGCCGGGCCTGGAGCTCCATGACGGCGTTGAAGCCGATGACGGGCTCCAGTGCTGCCGGGCGCTTGCCGCCTCCGTCGGCATAAACGCTCACGTCGGCCGCGAGCATTTCGCCGAGGGCCGTCAAATCGCCGCTGCGCGAGGCGGCGTAGAAGGCCAGTGCAATCTCGAGACCACGCTTCTTCTCGATCTGAAATCGCGGCCTTGCCTCGCGGACGTGCGCGCGGGCGCGTGCCGCGAGCTGGCGGCAAGCCGCGATGTCGCGTTCGATCGTTGATGCAACCTCCTCAAAGGCGAGTCCAAATACGTCGTGGAGCAGGAATGCTGCGCGCTCCAGTGGAGTGAGGCGTTCCAGGGCCAACATCAGCGGCAATGCTATGTCCTCCGTGCCTTCCTCCTCCACGAGTGGATCGGGAAGCCACGGGCCGAGATACATCTCGCGCCGGCGCCGGGCGGATTTGAGCTGATCGAGGCAGAGTCGCGTGACTGTCCGACGCATGAACGCCTCAGGCTCGCGGACTTCGCTGCGATCGATCGCCATCCACCGAATAAAGGCCTCTTGGACCACGTCCTGGGCGTCATGGACCGAGCCGAGCATGCGATAGGCCACACGGACGAGCGTGGGATGCAGCAGCTTGAAGATCGCTGCCGCATCCTCGGTTTCCGCATTCACGCTCAAGCTGCCGCCGCCTGCGCCTTGATGGCTGCCGGATCGGCCCAGCCGCCAAAGCCGACGGCAATGCGGTTCCAGCCGTTGATGACGACGATCGTCAGTGTGAGCGCGACCTGCTCCTCTTCCGTGAAATGAGCCTTTAGCTTTTCGTAGGCACGCGAATGCGTGTGCGCTTCGGACAGCCGGGTCATCGCCTCGGTCCACCCGAGCGCGGCGCGCTCTCGCTCGCTATAGCAGGGCGCGTCGCGCCACGCCGCGATCAGGCTAATTCGCTGCTCGGATTCGCCGCTGTCGCGCGCAATGTAGGTATGGATATTGATGCAGTTGGCGCAGCCATTGATCTGGGAGGCGCGGATCTTCACGAGTTCCGCGAGGCTCGGATCGAAGCCGGATGTGAGGGCATGGGCGCTGCGGTGCCACTCCTTCATCAGTGAGGGAGCGGTGGCAAAGGGATTGAGTCTGGCGGTCATGGCGGGGTTCCTTCGTGTTGCTTCTGACGTCATGACGATTTGAGGGCGGCGAACGTGACATCGCGGTCCAAAAAAATCGTTGCTTGATGCGCTAGGACTGCGCACCGCGGCCCGAGGTGTCGGCCAACCCGCCCGAGCCGGCGCCAGAATGACGGGAGTTACCGTGACGCTGCATTTAATTCCTAAGGCTTGGTCCGGCGGAGCGCGCTCCAAAAGAGCTCGTGCAATAATACGCCGTGACTTAGCCGAGCCAATGGCGCGTTGGTCGCACGATATCTTGCAGACAGTTTACGTATAGGTGTATGTAATGGCCCATGGCTCATATCAGCATCCGCGATCTGCAGAAGATTTCCGGCGAGGCGATTGGCGCGTTGCCGGGGCCGACGCCTGTGAAATCCGGCGAGCGTACGGTCGGTCTGCTCATCCCGCTCAAGACGACCGATCCGGAGCGTCTGGCGGCCGTGCTGGCACGTGCGGAGCGGCTGGCAAAGGGGCGCGACGCGGCCGCGGATGATGCGGCACTGGCGGGATTCGGCGAGGTCGATCCGGTCGATTGGTCGGTTACCGCCGTGAAGGCCCTGACCCGCAAGCGGAAGGCGTGAAACCGCCCTCGACGACCCTCGTTATCGACGCGGCCATTCTGGTCGCAGCCGTTCGCGGCCGAAGTTCGGGCGCGCTCCTGACAGCCGCCGGAAAGGCCGACCTCGTCACGACGGATCGTGTCGTCCAGGAAGCGCGCCGGCGCATCGCGCTTGGCGTGAAGCGACCCGACCTGCTTGATCTGCTCGACGATCTCGTGGAGCTGCTGACCATCGTTCCCGTCGCGTCGTTGGAGCCGGTCACTGCCCGATGCGAGGAGACGCTTCGCGATTCCGTGCCGAGCCGCAACGGATCGGTCCGTGACGCTCATGTGCTCGCACTGGCCTGGAGTGTCGAGGCAGACGTCTGGACCACGGACCGCGATTTTGCCGGAACCGGCGTGGCGTCCTGGTCGACACCCAATCTCATGCGAGGTTTCGCCGAACTCTGATCATGACGCGCAAACCGCAAGATCGGTCGAGCGCATCCCGGCCATCCCGGCCTAACTCAAGCCGCCACGGAGGAGGGACGATGACGGCGGCATTGCAAAACTATCAGGCCCGGATGCGGCGGGTGCTGGACCATATTGACCGGCATCTCGACGCGGATCTGGACCTGGACAGCTTGAGCGCCGTTGCGGCCTTCTCGAAATTTCACTTCCACCGGCAGTTCACGGCGACCTTCGGGCTATCAGTGCATCGCTATGTCCAGCTAGCCCGTATGAAGCGCGCGTCGCATCATCTGGCTTACAATGACGCCTTTGATGTCACCGACATCGCGATGGATGCTGGTTACGACGCACCTGACGCCTTCGCCCGCGCCTTTCGGCAACGGTTCGGGCAATCGCCGTCGTCGTTCCGGAAATCGCCGGACTGGGAGCCGTGGCTTGCGGCCTTCGGGCCTCTCGACAATGCGAGGAGCAAGCTCATGCGGAAGAACTTTACTACTGACGACGTGACGATACGCGATGTGCACCCCACGCGGGTGGCGATCATGGAGCATCGGGGGAGCCCCGAGGCGCTTGGTGACACGATCCGGCGGTTTATCGCGTGGCGCAGGGCTGCCGGCCTGCACCCCAGGACAAGTCCGACCTTCAATGTCTGGCATTCCGAGGGGCGTCCCGCGCAGCAGGACGAATACAGCATCGACCTTTGCGTCGGCACCGACCAACCGATCGAGGCGAATGGCGAGCAGATCAAGGCCGGCGAGATCCCCGGCGGACGTTGCGCTGTGCTCCGCGTCGTCGGCTTCACCGACAATCTGGAGCCCGCCGCGCTCTATCTCTATCGCGACTGGCTTCCGGCCAGCGGCGAGGAAGCTCGCGACTTCCCGATCTATTGCCAGCGGCTGAGCCTGTTCCCGGAGGTGCCGGAGCACGAGGCGGTCGCGGACGTTTTCCTGCCGCTGAAATAATGCGCTGCCGTAGGGCGGATTAGTCTTACTGCGTCATGGGCGTCGTCGTCCATTGGATGCTGCGCCGATGCCACAGCATGGACATCGCGGCAAGGTTTTAATGAGCATGCGGATCAATCGGGCGCGCATGGTTGCGATCGAGTTCGGGACGTGGCGTTCAGGCCGCGTGGGCGGAGCCTCTCGGTCGATAATCGTCGGGTAAGCGAGGTACCGGGACTGACGGGGCGGAACGTGGTCCTGAGGGGGGAATCGTCGCCTGCTCGGCGATCAGAAAGCCATAGGCTGCGATGCACAG